>NZ_CP040058.1:95000-1335000 GCF_005280655.1 Anaerostipes rhamnosivorans | reverse complement strand
TGGCCTTGTCACAGAAACATTTGAGTTCATACGGGATTTTGAGGGTGAAGTCCCCGGAGCATCCCCCAAAGACTGCGGAAACTATCTTGATATGAATCTTCCTATGGCAAAGTTTCTTGCGGATAAATACTTAACCTTTTCCCTTTATAAAGCGAATGAAAAGAATTTGAATTATCCAGAATAGATTCGTCAATACTGATAAAGTAACTTTTATTTTATAAGGAGGCTTTATCAGATGTCAGATCAAAATAAGATATATGAAGAAGTAGCAGTTAACTGCAGCCAATACTGTCCATGCGGACGCGATCATTCCATAAAGAACGTCAGCACCGGTGATGATACCAAATGTGAGAGCTGTCTCAATTGTTCTCATTTCTCGGAAGAAGAATGTCATTGCTGCCTGGACTTATACGATCAGATCGTAGACAAAATTTAAACATGATATAACAAGGAAATACCTCGAATACTCCCAGTTTCGTATTCGAGGTATTTTTAATGTTCTTTACTTAAACCTTTTTTTCTTTCTATAGTAAAGTGTCATAGTTCCAATGCCGCTCAATCCAATGATCCCAAATAATCCTGGTATTTCGGCTTCATCTCCGGTTCTGGGAGCCGTTTTATCCTTTGAACCGTTTTGGGTATTTTCTATCTCATGATAATTCCATCTTTTATCCGGGCTTTTCTTCTTTTTTGGATCTGTTTTCTTTCCATCGTTTTCTTCACTGTCCCCGCCATTGGATGGAATCCTCTTCCACTTGGCAATTAATTTCAAATCTTCATGCACCGGTGTCCCAAAGTCCCATCGGACTTCCTTTCCAGTCTCATCCTTGTAGTACCAGCCTTCAAAGGTATATCCATCCCTTTTTGGCTCCTTTGGTTCTATTGCCTTCTTTCCCCCGCTCAATATCTGAGTTTCCGGTATGTAATCTCCTCCGTTTGGATCAAAAGATACATTGTGATTTCCAGTGAGACTGACTTTGACCGTCACTTTTGTCCCGTCTGACAGTGAGAATGTCAGATCAAAGCTTCCGGTTTTACCCGCAGTTTTTGCTTTATTAATAAGGGACATTTGTGTTTCATCGGCCTTCACCTGAGCATTGTTACGGCTTGCATCCTTTCCCTTTGCTTTGCACAGAGCAATCAGTTCCGCCTCACTGAAGGCTTTTCCCTTGGTTTCATGGCTGATGTTATTGGCAGCGATCAAACTTTGAGGTGTTTCTTTATCAGCTTTTGCACCGTCGCTCCCTTTTTCCCGCAAAAAGACTGTGACTGTCACCTCTGTTTTATTTGGTGTCTGAAAGGATAACAAAAAATCTCCAATTTCCCCTGCCACTTTCGCCTCATTAATCCTGCGAGCCTGTTCCGGATCAGAGATGACCAGATCTTCTCTCGGAATCTCATCTCCATGTTCATCAAATGCCCTCACAATGGACAACTCTTTTAGCTGCTCTTCCGTAAAAGCTTCCCCTCCAGTTTTGCTGATGATATGCATTGCCTTGATGATCTCATCATTTTCTGGATCTTCTGTCACTTCATCATAATGAATCAGAGAAATCTTCACTGTAACCTTGCTTCCGTTGTCTGCCGTATATGTCAGGTCAAAGCTGCCTGTTTTTCCGGCTGTCTTGGCCGCATTGATCTGTTGAAATTGTCCTGGATCCAGAGTAAATCCATCCAATGGCACTGTATTTCCGTCTTTATCCTTTCCTTTGACAGCTCCATAATTCTTAAGCTCCTCCTCAGTAAAAGGATTCCCCCCTGTCTCCTTCTCAAAACCATTGGCCCCGATCGACGGCGTTGGGTGTTCTGGATCAAATTCTGCCGCATCGGTACCGCAGTCTCTCAAGAAAATGCTCACAGTTACCTCTGTCCCGTTTGGGGTACAATAGGTCAACGGATATTCTCCGATTTTCCCCTCTTTTTTTGCTTTATTTATAACTTCTACTTGTTTAGGATCTTTAAAGTTCAGTTCTTCAACATTAAAACTTGTTCCGTCTTCTTCTTTTCCGTTAACCTTGGTCAGTTTCTTGAGCTGGCTCTGAGTAAACTCTTCTCCTCCGGTCTTGCTGATAACATGATTAGCCCCAATTTGATCCTTTGTGTCCGGATCAATCTCATTGACATCCCGGTATGGGCCAAAATATACTTTAGTACAGAATTGTCCCAGGGTAATTGCCGTAGTGGATGCAAATGGTGTCCCCTGCATAAAGGTATAGTGGTCCAGCGTAGTTCCATCCTGAATGTACCCTTGATAACCAAGCTCCGGCGATGCAAGAACATTGGAAACTTTGGAATTACCGGCTCCGGAACCTATGCCCGGCATGGAACTGGCCGAATCACCAACTGCAATAACAACCGTATCTCCACCGCTGATCTCAATGTTTGTTGTGATCATGGACTGATTAGGGAAGACTGGGGAGTTCCCACACTTGGAAGCCCCGATTCCAGGAGCATATGCACCTCCTGTTGCATTTACTGTTCCCCCGGATATATAGATTCCGTCAACTTTGTTTCCATAACCAGATCCAATCCCCGAACCATACTCAGTCCCAACTGCCCTTATATTTCCTCCTGTAATGCGGATATTTTTTGTATATCCTCCGCCCTGATGTTCTGATATGCAGATAGACCCGATTCCCGGAGAATGCTTTCCTGCCAAGGCCTCAATATTGCCGCCTTTCACTGTTAAGTTTGCAAATCCACATTCACTTGGAGTATTTATTTTTCTCATTGCATTGCTGATCGCTCCGGCATGATATAAATCAGGGTTCCCTTTTGCCAGCAAAGAGCCACAGTTATCGTCACACTTATGGCCTTTTTCTTCTGTCCTGTCACACTGTATTGTCAGTTGTCCGTCCATCCCGTCTTTTGCAAGTGCCGCTCCATAAGTCGGGCCGCCTGTTGCATCGCCGGTAGTACCCGCATTGCAGATTAATTGATTCGTTCCTTCTAATGTCATTGTTACATTGGCGTGGGATACATTAATACAATCCATTTTTGTCGTATCGCAGGTAATGTTCACGTTGTCCAATGTAAGGTCCACCGTCACATCCTTCTCTACTTGAACATTATATTGTGTTGTTGTACCCGTAATCCGGTACCCCTTGACATTTAACTCTGACTCATTGAGAATTTCTGATCCTCCGGATGCTGTCACCACGGCTCCATGAAGTGTTATTGTAATATCTCCCTGGCTTACATCCAGCAGAGTCTGTCCCGTATTTGTTTTTGTTCCTATATTCTTCTTTTGGACTTTTCGGTTGTCTGTATTTTTTAAGGCTCGCTTCTGTCTTTTTGCTCGCCCCCCCCCCCCCAATTTCTGGAAGTCTCGCTTTGCCCTCTATTTTTTCGGAAACAGAAGCTGCCATGTTTTCTGTCGTCCTCTCATTAACCAGGCCTTCTTGATGTTTCTCTGTCCCAGTAACGGCATCTGCCGCCACTGCTTCTGTGCTGACTCCATTTTCTGAACTATCTTTAGTTTCCTTTTGATCCAAGGCAAATAAAACATGGTTGCCCGTACCGATTACCACCAATGCCAAAAAGACAGCAAGACGTTTCCACTTCTTTTTCATGATAAATTCCCTCCTAAATTTTATCTCGTATTGTTATTCCATAAAATAAATCGTTATAAGAGAAGGACATTTGAATAAAAGTTAGAATAAAACATGTGAAATATCTTATTCCTATTGGTTAAATATAGACAGGCAGCTTTGTTCTGAATAAAAAACATACCAAGAAACTGTGAAAATCTTGATTGTAAATGATACAATATGAATAAATTTTAATGATTAGGGGGAAATATCATGTCACCACAACAGATTATCGCAGTTGTTATTTTCTTAATCACCATGACTGCGATCATTTCAGACAAAATTCACAACACCGTAGCCGCAATCACAGGTGCGGTCCTTTTAATTTTGGCGCATATTCTAACCATCGATGAATGTGTAGAAGCCGTCGACATTGAAACCATCGGCATTCTGGTAGGAATGATGCTTTTAGTAGCGATTGTCAAGAATTCAGGTATCTTTGAATATATTGCAATTAAGGCCGCAAAACTGGCCAAAGGACGCCCGTGGCCAATCATGGTCACTTTTATTTTTATCACTGCCATTTTATCCGGACTTTTGGATAACGTAACTACCGTACTGCTGGTTGGCCCTATGACTTTGGCCATCACAAACATTTTAGGTGTCAATCCTGTTCCGTACATCATCACACAGATCATGGCATCCAACATCGGCGGTACTGCCACCCTGATTGGTGACCCTCCGAATATCATGATTGGCAGCGCGGCAAATCTCAGCTTTGTCGACTTTATCCTGAATACAGGATTCGCTGTTGTCTTTGTCATTATTGCAGCTCTGATCTGTTTCCGCTTTATATATGGAAACAGCCTGACTGTAGAAGACAAAAATATTAAGGAAGTTATGAAGCTGGATGAATCCAAGGCCATCAAAAGTAAAAAGCTGCTGATCCAGAGCGTGATCATCCTGGTGATCGTGGCGCTGTGTTTCATTTTTCATGACCAGCTCAAAATGCAGTCCGCAACCATCGCCCTGGCTGCCGCCTGCCTGATGCTGATCATCGGCGGACAGGATCCTGAAGATATTATTTTAAGTGTGGAATGGCCGACGATCCTTTTCTTTGTAGGACTGTTTATTGTAGTAGGCGGCCTGGAGAAAGTCGGAGTCATCACAGTACTGGCCAATGGACTGCTCTCTGTGACCGGGGGAAATATGACCATGACAATGATCCTGATCCTCTGGATCTCCGCAGTGGTTTCATCCTTCCTGGACAATATCCCGTTTGTGGCTACTCTGATCCCGATGATCATAACGATCCAGTCCCACGGTGTGGATGTGACACCTCTTTGGTGGGCACTCTCTCTTGGAGCGTGTCTTGGCGGAAACGGTACTCTGGTAGGTGCCTCTGCCAACGTTGTTCTATCCGGCATCAGCAAAAATGCGGGATACCCAATCTCTTTCGGCAAATACTTTAAGGTTGGATTTCCTATGATGATCTTATCCGTATTGATATGCTCTATTTTCCTGTTGATCAGGTTTGCATAAGTTTACTCGTAACATATTAAAAAGATTTTTATATTAAGGAGGGTTTTATGTCTGCAGATCAAATTCTTGCAATTGTTATTTTTCTTATTACGATGGCGGCCATTATTACGAACAAGGTCAATAACACCCTTGCTGCTGTTTCTGGAGCCATCCTCCTTGTCCTGACCCATATTCTTTCAATAGAAGACTGCGTGGGCTTTATCGACGCGGAGACTATCGGAATCTTAGTGGGTATGATGCTCATGGTCTCTGTGATCAAGACATCCGGTATTTTTGAATACATAGCGATCAAATCCGCCAAGCTGGCAAAAGGACGCCCATGGCCGATCATGGTTGTCTTTATTATCATTACCGCGGTTTTGTCCGGACTTCTTGACAATGTCACGACGATTCTTCTCGTAGGGCCTATGACCTTGGCTATCACAAATATATTGGAGGTCGATCCGGTGCCATACATGCTGACACAGATCATGGCGTCCAATGCCGGAGGTACTGCCACACTGATCGGTGACCCGCCCAATATTATGATCGGTACAGCGGCTAATTTAAGTTTTATGGACTTTATCCAGAATACCGGGGCTGCTGTTGTTCTGGTTATGATCGTCTCTATTATCTGCTATCGGTTTATCTACAGAAAAAGCCTGACAGTGGATGAAAAGAACATACAGAAGGTCATGCAGCTGGACGAACATAAATCCATCAAGGATAAACGTCTGATGGTAGAGAGTATTATCGTTCTGATCCTTGTGGCCGTCGCTTTCATCTTCCACTCACAGCTGCATGTGACATCTGCGACCATTGCCCTCACTGCCGCATGTCTTATGATGTTTCTTGGAAAAGAAGACCCGGAAGATGTTATAATAAATGTAGAATGGTCCACGATCCTGTTTTTTGTTGGATTGTTTATTGTAGTAGGTGCTTTGGATAAAGTAGGAATCATCAAGATCCTGGCTCATGGCCTGATGAACCTGACCGGCGGAAATATGATTTTTACTATGATGCTCATTTTATGGGTGTCCGCATTGATTTCTTCATTCTTGAACAATATTCCGTTTGTTGCGACCCTGATTCCGATGATTCTGACAATGCAGGCCAGCGGGATCCAAGCAGAGCCTCTTTGGTGGGCACTTTCCATGGGCGCATGCCTCGGTGGAAACGGCACCCTGATCGGTGCCTCCGCCAACGTGGTATTGGCGGGCATCAGCAAGAATGCCGGATATCCCATCTCCTTCGGAAAATATTTTAAAGTGGGATTTCCAATGATGCTGGTTTCCATCGTCGTTTGCTCTGCCTTTTTACTGATTAAATTTGCGTGACATTTTCCACATGATTTCCGTTCGGCTCTTAGAATGCCTCACTCCAATCATGTAGAAAATGGACGTAATATCTGCTGGAAATGGGCTTCTGTCAAAAAAGGAGCCACTTTTCGAAAGATATTACATCTATTTACTAATGAGTTACCAGTAAGCTTGAACGAATATGTAACACTTAGAGAACACAAAAAAGTCAAATAATATAAGTCAAAAGGGGCCACTTTACGGAGGTGCTCTTTTGGGTATAACATTACCAGCATATGTACTTTATAAGGAGGATTTTTATGAATGAAAACACAGTAACCGGCGATTTTATTAATATCAACCTGCGCCAGCTGGGCGCCACATCCATCAAAGAATATAACAGCATCATGCATATCGCTGAATTTGACTTAGGGGACGGACTGATCGTATCCTATGTCTTTAACATCACCAGGCACAACAAATACTTTCTGCAACGGGTGCAGCCTTATGCTATGATCCACGGAAAGTTTGCCAGCGACCGTGAAATTCTTGAGTTTATCAAAAGTGACTTAAAGCGTTTTGTAAATGCCAAGAACAGCAAAAACTTTGATACCTTCCTGATCATCTCGCACTTGGGACACCATGTGACAGAAAATATTGAAAAACTGTTTTTGAATTACAATGTGGAACCAGATAAACTTGTAGGCATCCAGGAAAAAATGGAAGAATCATTAACAGATATCATTAAGCTTTATCAAGCTTCAGAAAAGATCAATTTGGAAGAGGCCGATTAAAGAGGAGGCTCTCCTGTACATATTACAGGGAGCCTCCTCTTTGATTTATTGCAGCCGCACCTTTAACCGGACCGGCTGATGGTCTGTATATTGAAAATGATAGTTTATGACATTCACCTGTTCCACTTTTACATTCGGCGAAACGATAAATCCGTCTATTACATAAACCTGTGAATCTTTTTCATAAGGTTTGTTTAAAAGCCTGCAGGTGGGATATGTATCGTCCACCGCAAAACGAAAACCTTCCGGAAGGATCTCATTTCCGATAGCACCCGGGACCCAGTCCTTTTTATTGCGGATCGGATACTTTGTGATCCCCTCAAAGGTCTGGTTAAAGTCTCCACCCGCAATCACATAGTTTCCCTTTTTATATTCTTCCTCCAACACTTTCAGGAGCATTTTGCTCTGTGCCTCTTTTCCTTCTCCGGAATCATAGGCTTCCAGATGCAGGTTGATCAGTACAAGCTCAGCTTTTGACCCTTCGATGGGCAGCCTGGTCTTCAAAAGGCATCGCTTCAGGTTGCACGTTTTCAGCGGCCATGAAAAAGATTCCGGCAGGGCAATTCTCTCCGCTCTGTTTACTTTACTGTTTGTCAGCGTAGTGAGACCGCTTTCCACATGACCGATAGGAGGCCATGGATATGGGGCATATGCCACTTTAAAATTATAGGCAAACATCCCGCCCAGCCCCAATGCATTCTCATAGTAGGTCTTCTGGTTGGTGGAATAGGATCTTTTAGAATTCAGATCTACCTCCTGTAGAAAATAGGCATCTGCCTTATTTTCTTTGAGCATACCGGCAATCCCGGCCATATTTTCTTCCACCTGTTCTTTGCTGTCCGGCCGTACCTTTGTGCCTCCGTCCATGAAAAAATCTTCGTCTCTTCCAAGGCCGGCATAGCCGGTATTAAGGCTTAACAGCGTAAAAGGCTCTTCTCTGGTAATCGTCTTGTTTCCATGGGACTTTTTTACGGTCTCTTTCTTTTGGGGCCGATACTCCTTTACTGTGACAAAGATCAGCAGCCCTAAAAACACAAAAACAAGAAGGGTGATCACCACTGCCGCTGCCTTCGCCGCTTTTTTTAGCGTCATCATTCGCCTCAGTCCTTTCTCTTATTCCAAAAACAGCCCCACAGGACAATGGTCGGAGCCAAAAATATCTGTGTGGATCACTGCCTCAGCCAGTCGCTCCTCAAGCTCCTCGGATACACAAAAATAATCAATTCGCCATCCCGCATTCTTTTCTCTTGCTTTGAAACGGTATGACCACCAGCTGTAAGCCTCCGTGATATCCGGATAGAAATACCGGAACGTATCAATAAATCCGCTCTCCAAAAGCTTGGTGAACTTCTCTCTCTCCTCATCCGTAAAGCCCGCGTTCTTCCGGTTTGTTTTTGGATTCTTTAAATCAATCTCTGTATGCGCCACATTCAGGTCACCGCAGAGCACCACCGGTTTCTCCTCCTCCAGTTTCAGCAGATACTCCCTGAAGTTGTCTTCCCAGTCCATGCGGTAGGACAGCCTTGCAAGCTCACTCTGGGAATTCGGAGTATAGCAGGTCACCAGGAAATAATCTTCAAACTCCAATGTAATGACTCGTCCCTCATGGTCAAATTCATCCACTCCGATACCGTTTCTCACAGACATAGGCTTTATCTTTGTAAAGACCGCTGTTCCGGAGTAACCCTTTTTCTCAGCATAGTTCCAATATTGATAATAGTCGTCAAGCTCCAGATCAATCTGTCCCTCCTGGAGCTTTGTCTCCTGAATACAGAAAATATCTGCATCCAGCTGCTCCATCACATCTAAAAACCCTTTTTTAACACAGGCTCTGAGCCCGTTTACATTCCATGATACCAACTGAATCATAGTCTTTCTCCTTTTGTCATCATATATTTATCCACAGGGATACCTTTCATATGGAATAAAAAAATCCTGTAATCTCAGTATAACACCTTGATTACAGGATTTTAACCTTTATTGTATATCTACAACAATCTTTTTGTCGCCTTTATCAACGGAAGCCTTGACCACAGTCCGAATCGCTTTTGCAATCCTTCCCTGTTTGCCAATGACCTTTCCCATATCTCCTGGGGCAACATGTAATTCCAAGATTAAAGCATCTTCAGTCTCACGCTCGATTACTGTTACTTCGTCCGGTTGATCTACGAGGGCTTTTGCAATCACTTCTAACAAATGTTTCATGCGTTTTGCCTCCTAACTATTTTTCAATTCCAGCAACTTTAAGTAACTTTGCAACAGTATCTGTTGGCTGTGCACCCTGAGATAACCATTTTTTTGCAGCGTCTTCGTCGAATTTGATCACACTTGGATCCTGGTTCGGATCGTAAGTACCGATTTCTTCGATGAATTTTCCATCTCTAGGAGATCTGGAATCTGCTACAACCACTCTATAAAAAGGAGACTTTTTCTGTCCCATTCTTTTTAATCTCATCTTTACTGCCATCTGTTTCACCTCCATAAATTTTATTATTAATATCTATAACAAAGCGTTAAAAAGGTAATTTAAATCTTCCTTTTTTGCCGCCCTTGCCACCAAACATACCTGACATTTGTTTCATCATCTTCTTCTGGTTCTGGAACTGCTTGCAGAGCTTATTGACCTCTGATATCTGCACACCGGCTCCGTCTGCGATCCTCTTCCTTCTGGAAGGATTGATGATCTCAGGATTGGCACGCTCTTCCTTTGTCATGGAATAGATAATCGATGCTGTCTTATCCATCATGCTGTCGTCCAGGTCTGCACCTTTTAACTGATTCCCAAGTCCAGGGATCATAGACAGCATATCGGAAAGCCCGCCCATCTTCTTCACCTGTTCCATCTGTTCTAAGAAATCATCGAAAGTAAAAGAAGCTTTACGGAGCTTTTGCTGCATCTCCAGCGCCTTTTCCTCATCGACGGTAGCTTCCGCCTTCTCAATCAGTGTCAGCACGTCTCCCATGCCGAGAATCCGGCTGGTCATGCGGTCTGGGTAAAACTGCTGGAGGTCATCCAACTTCTCTCCCATACCAATATATAAAATCGGTTTTCCGGTTACGGAGCGGATCGAGAGAGCAGCTCCTCCCCGGGTGTCGCCGTCCATCTTAGTTAAGATAACGCCGTCAACTCCGACTTTTTCATTAAAATCTTTTGCCACGTTGACTGCATCCTGTCCGGTCATAGCATCGACCACAAGAATCGTCTGATATACATCGATGGCGCTTTTGATGGCAATCAGTTCTGTCATCATATCTTCATCGATATGTAATCGTCCTGCCGTATCCAGAATGACAATGTTGTTGCCGTTCTTTGCTGCATGTTCCATGGATGCTTTGGCGATGTCCACAGGATTCATCTTATCTCCCATGGAAAAGACCGGCACTCCCTGTTTTTCTCCGTTGACCTGCAGCTGCTTGATCGCCGCGGGGCGGTAAACATCACATGCTACCAGAAGCGGGCGTTTGCCCTTTTGTTTGTATTGGCCCGCAAGCTTGGCCGTGGTGGTCGTCTTACCTGCACCCTGGAGACCTGCCATCAGGATGACTGTGATCTCGTTGCCGGGCTTTAACTGGATCTCCGTGGTCGTGGAGCCCATCAGCGCTTCCATCTCTTCTTTTACGATCTTAATCACCATCTGTCCCGGATTCAGTCCGTTTAACACGTCCTGCCCCACTGCTCGGTCCTGGACAGCTTTGATGAAGGTCTTTACGACTTTAAAGTTGACATCGGCTTCCAAAAGCGCCCTTTTTACTTCTTTCATGGCTGCTTTTACGTCATTCTCCGTCAAACGTCCCTTGCTTCTTAAATTCTTAAATACGTTTTGAAGTTTCTCAGATAAACTTTCAAATGCCATAAACATCCTCCTGAATCCGCCGCAGATGCCGGCGACCTGTTACAAATCTTCCAGAATCCCGTTGGATACCTGCTCAATCTTTCTGATCTCTATCTTGATCTCCTCCTGATCATCCGCATGTAAAATGCTTTTGGCCAGAAGATGAATCTCTGTTACCTTTTCTTTCGTCCTCAAAAACTTTTCCACAAGGTGCAGCTTCTTCTCATATCCAGCGAGGATCTTGTTACAGCGCCTGATCATGTCATAGGCAGCCTGTCTCGTGATGCCGTGTTCTCCGGCAATCTCGCTGGGAGACAAATCGTTCAGTACATGGTCTTCGTATATTTCTTTTTGGTGCTCAGTCAGAAGCTCTCCGTAAAAATCATATAGGAGCGTCTGTTCTACAATCCATTCCATGTCACATCTCCTGTAAAGTATTTTTCCTTTACCGTGATTCAGTTTATCGGATATCAGCCTGTTTGTCAAGTATTTTTCCTTGCACATTTTACGGTTACAAAGAAATATCACTTGAAAAAGTTTCACTTTCCTGTAAAATAGAAAAAAGACGATCCCAAACGAAATTTAAATAAGAAAGGTTTTATTTACATGATACAAGCAATCAACGTTACTCTGCGCCTTGGAAAACGCGCATTATTTGAAGATGTCAACATCAAATTTACAGAAGGAAACTGCTACGGCCTGATCGGCGCAAACGGAGCAGGTAAATCCACCTTCTTAAAGATCTTATCCGGAGAATTGGAGCCTTCCCAGGGCGAAGTGGCGATCACAGATGGTCAGCGCCTGTCCGTATTAAAGCAGGATCACTACCAGTATGATGAATATACAGTGCTGGACGCTGTTATGCTGGGAAATACCCGTCTCTATGAGATCATGAAGGAAAAGGATGCGATCTACGCAAAAGAAGACTTTACAGAAGAAGACGGCATCAAGGCCAGCGAACTGGAAGCTGAGTTCGCTGACATGAACGGCTGGGAAGCAGAATCTGACGCTGCAACCTTATTAAACGGCCTCGGAATTGAAAATGACCTGCACTATGCAAAAATGTCAGAACTGAACGGATCTCAGAAGGTCAAAGTACTTCTCGCCCAGGCATTGTTCGGCAATCCGGACATTCTTCTCCTGGATGAGCCTACCAACCATTTGGACCTGGAAGCCATCCGCTGGCTGGAAGACTTCCTTATTGACTTTGATAATACAGTCATCGTTGTGTCCCATGACCGTTATTTCTTAAACAAGGTATGTACCCACATCGCTGACATTGACTACGCTAAGATCCAGCTTTACACCGGAAACTATGACTTCTGGTACGAGTCCAGCCAGCTGATCTCCAAGCAGATGAAGGATGCCAACAAGAAAAAGGAAGACAAGATCAAAGAACTCCAGGACTTTATCGCCCGGTTCAGCGCAAACGCTTCCAAGTCTAAGCAGGCTACATCAAGGAAAAAAGCGCTGGATAAGATACAGCTGGATGAGATTAAACCTTCCAGCAGAAAATATCCTTATATCAACTTCAAACCAATCCGAGACATTGGAAACGATGCCCTGTCTGTGGAAGGTCTCTCCAAGACCATTGACGGAGTGAAGGTCCTTGACAATGTCTCCTTTACCATGAATCCAGAAGACAAAATCGCTTTTGTGGGACCGAATACACTGGCTACCACTACATTTTTCCGTATTATCTCCGGTGAGATGGAACCGGATGAGGGAACCTACAAATGGGGTGTCACCACCACACAGTCCTATTTCCCAAAGGACAATACAAAGGATTTCAGCGAAGATATGTCCATCGCAGAATGGCTCAGCCAGTATTCTGAGGATAAGGATGTCACATTTGTCCGGGGCTTCCTTGGACGCATGCTCTTCTCCGGTGAAGAAGCTTTAAAGAAAGTTTCTGTTTTGTCCGGTGGAGAAAAAGTCCGCTGTATGCTGTCTAAGCTTATGATCAGCGGGGCCAACATCCTCATCTTAGATGAACCGACCAACCATCTGGATATGGAATCTATCACTGCCCTGAATGAAGGCCTCCACAAGTTTACCGGAGGACTGCTGTTCAGTTCCCAGGATCATCAGTTTGTACAGACCACTGCCAACCGGATCATCGAGTTGACAGACAGCGGTATGTTCGACTTCCTCGGAACCTACGATGATTATCTGGAGAGCAATGCATCTGCAAGAAAACGCCAGGTAGCCAATTACGACGAAGAAAACCAATAAATAAGTGAAAACGAGCAGGCTCAAATGATTGAAATTTGAGCCTGCTCGTTTTTCAGCGCTTCTGCTTCATTTCTGCCATATCTCCGAAGATAGGCGTTGCTTTTCCAAAACCGCCGGATACATCCATGATCTGCCCTGTAGTATAAGCGGACTCATCTCCCGCAAAATAGACTACAGCCGCCGCGATTTCCTCCGGTTTTCCCATCCTTCGGATCGGTGTGTGCTTTAAAAAGAATTCCCGGAACTCTTCACTTAAGTTGTCCTGGACTGCATCAGTAGCTGTCATCCCCGGCAGCACAGCATTGCACCTTATGTTATGCCTTGCCTCCTGGACTGCAGTTAGTTTAGTCATATAGTTGATCGCTGCTTTGCTCGTACCGTATGCGATCTGGGAGATATCCGGCACCAATCCTCCCACCGAAGAAATATTGATAATACTACCTCCGCCTTGGGCTTCCATATGCCGGATGGCTGCCTGGGATGAGGCGAATACACTGGTCAGATTTGTATTGACGATTTGTAGAAAATCTTCACATTCCGTGTGGCCGATATCCAGATCCTTTTTTGGATCTGAGGTGCCAAAATTGTTCACGAGCACATCGATACGCCCCTCCTTTTCCACCACTTCTTCTACCATGCTGACATAAGTTTCCGGTTTATATGCATCATTATATACATACTTGACCCTGAAACCCTTCTCATTCAGTTCCTCCGCTCTCTGTCCAGCACGTTCCAGATTTCTTGCTGCCATATATACGATAGCGCCTTCTTCAGCACACGCCTTTGTGACAGCCAGCCCGATTCCTCTTGTGGATGCTGTTATCAATACTACCTTATCCTTTAATCTCATTTTACATACTCCTTTCTACTACAATATATTTATATCCTTTTTAGCGTAAACAAAGCGGACAAGTCCGCTTCATCTCGCTAAATCCCTCAATCATGAGGGACTTGCTCCGCTTTGCGCACCAAATGCGATTTGACGTAGTCAAATAATTTCCTCACGCACTTGTGTGCATAATGCCCGTAGGGCTTTTTTGTTCCATAGGGAGGTTCGAGGAACTTTCCTATGGAACAAAAAACCGCAGAATAACTTTCCATAAAAAGCTATCCTGCGGCATTGGCTCTTGTATTTATGCGTACTGTACTTTCAAAGCAACATTCTCAAAGCTGATCTTAATGATATTTAAGATACTCATTACCACTGTGGTGCATACTTCCACGATATACTGGATATCGTCTGCTACGCTGTGTTCACGGCGCATGTATTCTGCGTGGATATTCTTGATAAACTCAGACAATCCTTTTGTAGAATTCAGCGGGACAATCTTGTCCTTACGCTCCATAGCTTCTTCCGTGGACAGATATTCTTTCAGTTCATGCTTAAGATCTCTCTCATAAATGCAGTGATCCTTTACATTACCTTCATAAGAACTGTTGTGGGGATAAGTGAAATAGTCAGCAATATAATGAATAATCACTCCCAACTTCGCACAGCGCCGCATGTTCATCCCTTTTAGTGCATCATAGTCTGCGACAAAGTCATCAAGTTGATTCTCTATTTTATCATACGTGATATCAAAAGTATGCGGCGTTGTTATAAAGGATGGTCTGCAATCCGGCCAGATACTTCCGATGTAGAACGGTAACTTATAGTCAAATACTTCTTCCAGTTGTAGTGAGTCCATAATTTGTCCAGCCAGTGAAATGTGTGATTTTTTCCTCATTCGATCTCCTTAAAACACTTGACATGTAAACTCAGGTTCTAATCTTATTATATCCCGATTTTTAGAAAAATCAACTCTATTGCTCTTTAAATTCCTTAAGATTTTCTAAAATCTCATGAAATGGAAATCCTTTCCTGGCAAAAAACGCTAGGGTTTTTTGAAAATTTGCCTCTGTTACCGGACCTTTTTGCCGGATCCTTTTTTTGATCTGCTCTCTTAGGACATCTTCCTCCGACAGATCAAACTCCTCCCATATGCGTTCAAAAAGCTCCGGGCTTATACCCTTCTGGGACAATTCCTGCTTGATCTTTAAACGGCTCTTTGAGGCTCCCCTGAACTCTATGTAATGTCTCACATAGGCTTCATCGTCAATATAATGATATCCTT
Organism: Anaerostipes rhamnosivorans; assembly: GCF_005280655.1. Lineage (NCBI taxonomy): Bacteria > Bacillati > Bacillota > Clostridia > Lachnospirales > Lachnospiraceae > Anaerostipes > Anaerostipes rhamnosivorans. The sequence goes on along the minus strand of NZ_CP040058.1, from coordinate 1,319,675 downwards.
CTACATAAGAGACTGCTCCCTCGATGCATGTGTCCGGTAGCTCCAGGCATTTCAGCCTTGAGCGTATCTCTTCTTTTGTCCTGTCGGAGACCTTTAACAGATTCATGGCCTTTAACTTGGCCCGGTGGAGCAGCAGGCTGTCCAGTTCGTTCTTCTGTACTTCTGAAAGCTCCATATTCTCCTTAAGGCCAAGTCTTCTGGCCTCCCCGGTATAGAGGAGACAATAACGCTCCTCATCGAGATAAAGCCTGATCTGTTTTCTGCCCACTGGCTCCAGCATTGTCACTCTCATATCTGTGGCTTACTGCTGTGGCTCTTCTGGCTGTGTCTCCTCCGGGGCGGCTTCTGCCCCTCCGTCAAGACCGTACTCCCTGCGGACCGCAGCTTCCACTTCCTGCGCCACTTCCGGATGCTCTTTTAAATATGTCTTGGCATTCTCTCTGCCCTGTCCGATCTTCTCTCCCTGGTATGCATACCAGGCCCCGCTCTTCTTGATGACATCCACTCCGGCTGCCAGATCCAGGATATCTCCCACTTTGGAGATTCCTTCCCCGAACATAATATCAAACTCTGCCTGCTTGAATGGAGGTGCCACTTTGTTCTTGACGACCTTAATCCTGGTACGGTTCCCGACCATATCTCCTGCCTGCTTCAGCGTCTCGATCCTTCGCACATCCAGGCGGATGGAAGAATAGAACTTAAGGGCGCGCCCTCCGGTAGTTGTCTCCGGATTCCCGAACATGACTCCTACCTTTTCCCTCAGCTGGTTGATGAAGATCACGGTACAGTTGGACTTGCTGATGATGGCTGTCAGCTTTCTCAGAGCCTGTGACATGAGCCTTGCCTGAAGACCAACATGGGAATCTCCCATGTCTCCGTCGATCTCTGCCTTCGGAACCAAAGCGGCAACGGAATCCACGATGATGATATCCACAGCGCCGGAACGCACCATGGTCTCCGTGATCTCCAGCCCCTGCTCTCCTGTATCCGGCTGGGAGATGTAGAGGTTGTCCACATCCACTCCGATATTCTGCGCATAGACAGGATCCAGGGCATGCTCCGCATCGATAAACCCTGCAATGCCGCCCCTCTTCTGTACCTCTGCTACCATATGTAATGCCACAGTTGTCTTACCGCTGGACTCCGGACCATAGATCTCGATCACTCTTCCCTTCGGGATCCCTCCAACGCCGAGGGCGATGTCCAGACTCAGGGAACCTGTCGGTGTCGTCTCAATGCTCATATCTGCCTGGTATTCTCCAAGCTTCATAACGGCTCCCTTGCCGTAATCTTTTTCTATCTTGGTAAGAGCTGCATCCAATGCTTTTAACTTCTCTGTCTGTTGCATCCTGTATTCTCCTTTAATCTTATTATGAACTGGTTTTGATTATATCATAGCACAAAGAGAAAAACAAGTGTTCGTCGAATATTTGTTCGTACTTGTCTTCCTCTTTTAGTTTAACATATATTTACATATTCTTCAATCAGTCCGCCAAAGCTTTCCTTATCATTGTCAGTGCCCGGCATACGGAAACTTCCCTAATCTTTTCACGGTTTCCCTTGAGATCATACTTTTTCACCTCTGTATGGCCTCCGCGGCATACACCGATATATACCAACCCTGGTTTTTTCGTTCCGGTCTCTCCGCCCGGTCCGGCAAGCCCTGTGATACCGACGCCGATGTCCGCACCTGAGGTCTTTAAGACACCTTCTGCCATCTCCCTGGCGGTTTCCTCTGAGACAGCCCCGTGCTCTTTCAGTGTCTCTTCTTTTACACTAAGATACTTCATCTTCGCTTCATTAGAATACGTGATAAAGCTTTCATTCAGTACATTTGAAGCGCCGGGAACATTGATAAGTCTTGCCGCCAAAAGTCCTCCGGTACAGGATTCAGCTGCCGCTATGGTCTCCTTCTTCTGTTTCAGCATCTTTACCACCACTTCCTCCAGAGTCTCCTCTTCCTCGATGGTATAAATCTTATTGCCGAACCTGGACCTCAGTTCCTCGACCATAGGCATAACCAGTTCCTTTGCTTCCTCTTCCGTGTCTGCCTTGGCTGTGACTCTCAAATGGACCTCCCCGAGTTTTGCATACGGAGCTACTGTGGGATTGCTCTGCTCATCGATCAAATCCATGATCTGGGTTTCCACATAGCTTTCTCCCAGGCAGTCAATCTTTACGACTTTGGAATATAAAATTCCCGGTTGAAGTTTAGAAAGGATCGGCTCTACCTGTTCATGGAACATCGGGATCAACTCACTGGGCGGCCCTGGCAGAAGAACGACTTTTCTTCCCTCCGGTCCGTTGATTACCATACCCGGCGCAGTACCGTTGCCATTATACAGTACGGTGCAGTCTTCCGGCACCATGGCCTGTTTTAAGTTATTGTCTGTCATAGGACGTTTGATACTTGTAAAATATGACGTCAGCCTCTCTTTTGCCTCTGCGTCCTCCACAAGCTTCTGTCCACATGCCTTAGCCGCGATCTCTTTTGTCAGGTCATCCTTCGTCGGTCCAAGCCCCCCGGACAAGATCAGGATATCTGACCGTTTCATACCTGTCTTTATCACTTCCTCCACACGCTCCGGGTTATCTCCCACAGTGGTTTCAAAAAAAACGCTTATACCGAGGGCGGCTAAGCGTTCTGACAGGTAGGCAGCATTGGTGTTAACAATGTTGCCCAGTAATATTTCTGTTCCCACACAAATAATTTCTGCTGTCATAATGGTCTCCTTCTATTTCAGGACATTCTTATTTTTAATTAAATAATCTAACAATGATATGATGGTCAACACAAGCGAAATGTATACCAAAATATTTTCAATGATCACTGCTGTGCCTGTTCCTAAATCGATGATCAGCATAATGATCATAAACATCTGGAAATTGGTCTTAAATTTTCCCCAGTAGCTGGCAGCGATGACGACTCCGTTGTCCGATGCGATCAGACGAAAACCGCTAATGATAAACTCTCTGGCGATGATGATGATGGCGATCCAGGAAGCCAGGCGGTTCATACCCACAAGGGCAATCATTGCAGAGCAGACTAACAGCTTATCTGCCAGGGGATCCATGAACTTTCCAAAATTGGTTACGAGATTATACTTTCTTGCAATGTGTCCGTCCAGAAAATCAGTGAGGCTGGCAATGATAAAGATCAGCACAGCGATCCATTTACTGATATCCCCAAACGGTTCGGCCAGCAGCACAAAGATAAAAACCGGTATCATCAATACTCTCAATATTGTTAGTTTATTTGGTAAATTCATAGTCCATCTCTCCTATCAAATCGTACTCATTTCCTTTGGTAATCTTTACATATACATAGTCCCCGGTCAACAGTTCCTCCGGCGATGTCACAAATACACAGCCGTCCACTTTCGGAGCGTCCATGTAGCTGCGGCCTACATATACGTCATCCTCAAACAGGTATCCTTCGATCAAAACCCGGATGGTCTTTCCGACCATCTGTTGTGTATGCTCACGGGAAATCTGCTGCTGCAGAGCCATCAGTTCATCCCTTCTGGCTTCCTTCACCTCTTCTTCGATCTGTCCCTCAAATTCTGCCGCTTTCGTGTCTTCTTCCGGGGAGTAGGTGAATACGCCCAGACGTTCAAATCTCTGTCTGCTTATGAAGTCTACCAGCTCCTGGTGCTGTTCCTCCGTCTCACCCGGGAATCCAGTGATCAGCGTTGTACGGATGGCCATATCCGGAATTTCTCTGCGGAGCTTTGCAATGATGAATTCTATATCCGCCTTGGAAGTCCTGCGGCCCATCCTTCTCAAAATGCCGTCACTGCAGTGCTGGATCGGCATGTCAATATAATGAACAACCTTTTCTTCTTCCTTTATGGTCTTAATCAGTTCATCCGTAATCTCCTCTGGATAACAGTACAGCAGACGGATCCACTGGATTCCTTCCACCTTGCACAGTTCCCTGAGCAGTGTAGGAAGCTCCTTTTTGCCCGTAAGGTCCTTTCCATACAGAGTTGTCTCCTGAGCTACTAAAACCAGCTCTGTAACTCCTGAGGCTGCCAGCTCCCTGGCGCTCTTTAAAAGTTCTTCCATCGGGACGCTCCGAAATCTTCCCCGGATCTTTGGGATGATACAGTAACTACATCTCTTATCGCATCCCTCAGCGATCTTTAAATAAGCCATATGGCTGCCCGTCGTGACCACACGATGGTGTCCGGAATTATCCGGCAGATAGTCGATGCTCTCGTAATGTACATATCCATTGCCTGCAAGCGCTTCATCTACCGCCTCAACAATAGAGTCATAGCTGGTAGTCCCCAATACAGCATCAATCTCAGGAATCTCCTCTAAAATTTCATCCTTGTATCTCTCAGACAGACATCCCGCCACCACAAGGGCCTTTAGATTCTGCTCCTTATAGGCCGCCATCTCAAGAATCGTGTTGATGCTTTCTTCTTTGGCATCATGGATGAAGCAGCAGGTATTGATGACAATGATATCAGCCTCTTCCTCATCGTTGGTCAAAGTGTATCCCCTCTCCGTGAGAAGACCCAGCATCACTTCACTGTCCACCAGGTTTTTATCACATCCAAGAGAAATAAAAAGTATTTTCATCTGTTATTCTCCAAATAATTTTTTAGACTGTACGCAGTTTTTCATGAGCATAGCGATGGTCATAGGACCTACGCCGCCAGGCACCGGAGTGATGGCAGACGTCTTTTCCTTCACCGCATCAAAATCCACATCCCCGCACAGCTTATTGTGTTCATTTCTGTGGATACCCACATCAATGATGACGGCTCCCTGCTTCACATAGGAGGAGTCGATAAATTTAGGTTTTCCTACGGCAACCACAAGGATATCCGCACGGCTGCACACTTCCCGGAGATTTCTAGTTCTGGAATGGCAGACAGTCACAGTGCCGTTTTCTCTGAGCAGCAGCATAGACATAGGTTTCCCCACGATATTGCTTCTTCCCACGACAACACATTCTTTTCCGCTGATCTCCACACCGGAGCGTTTCAAAAGTTCAATGATACCGGCCGGAGTACATGGGAGGAATCCGTCATTTCCGATCACCATGTTTCCGACACTGACCGGATGAAACCCATCCACATCCTTCTTCGGGTCAATGGCATGGATCACTGCGTCCTCATTCATATGTCCAGGGAGCGGAAGCTGCACTAAGATCCCGTTGATCTCAGGATCTTTGTTACACTTTTCCACAAGGTCAAGCAATTCCTGCTGTGTAGAATCTTCCGGTATCTCGTAGGATACGGATTTAATTCCAATATATTCACATGCTTTCTTCTTATTCCTGACATAGACAGAAGAAGCCGGGTCTTCCCCCACCTGAATCACTGCCAGAGCGATCTCCTTACCTTCTGCCTTCATAGCCGCCACTTCCTGTTTCAGTTCATCTTTGATCTCCGCTGAGATCTTTTTTCCATCAATTATCTGTGTCATGTCTCTTCCCTCTCGTGAATTCTAGAATAATCCGGTGATAGCACCGTCGTCATTTACGTCAATTCCTTCTGCAGCCGGCTTTTTCGGAAGGCCAGGCATGGTCATGATATCTCCTGTCAAAGCAACGATAAAACCAGCGCCTGCATTCACATAGACCTCTCGGATCGTAATGTCAAAATGCTCCGGACGCCCCAGTTTCTTCGGGTCATCGGATAAAGAATACTGGTTCTTCGCCATGCAGACCGGAAGACTGCCATATCCAAGTTCTGAAAGCTGTTTGATCTGTCTTGTCGCAGCCGGTGCGTAGACCACATTGTCTGCCCCGTAGATCTTGGAAGCGATGGTTTCGATTTTTTCTTCGATTGTAGTATCTTCATAGGAGTACAGCGGGTGGTATTCACTCTTTTTGGTCTCCAATGTCTTTAACACTGCCTTTCCTAAGCTTAAACCGCCTTCGCCTCCCTTTTCCCATACTTCTGACAGGGCAAAGTCACAGCCGCGCTCCTGGCAGAAATGTTTGATAAAGTCTAATTCAGCTTCTGTATCCGTTACAAACTGGTTCAGCGTCACCACCACGGGAACTCCATATTGCTTCAGGTTTTCTATATGTTTCTCCAGATTTACGATTCCTTTACTCAGAGCATCAATGTTTTCTTCGCTCAGATCCTCTTTAAGAACACCACCGTTGTACTTTAAGGCTCTGACTGTAGCGACCAGAACAACCGCATCCGGTTTGAGGCCTGCCATCGGACATTTGATGTCTAAGAATTTCTCCGCTCCAAGATCCGCGCCGAATCCTGCCTCCGTCACTGTGATGTCAGAAAGCTTCAGGGCCATTTTTGTCGCCTGCACACTGTTGCAGCCGTGAGCAATATTGGCAAACGGTCCGCCGTGGACAAATGCCGGTGTGTGCTCCAGAGTCTGAATTAGGTTCGGCTTTAACGCATCCTTTAAGAGGGCTGCCATAGCTCCCACGGCATTTAAATCCTCCGCCGTCACAGGTTCTTTATCCATATTATAAGCAACAATGATCTTGCCTAATCGTTTCTTTAGGTCTTCCATATCGTTTGCCAGACAAAGGATCGCCATGATCTCAGACGCCACGGTAATGACAAAATGGTCTTCCCGCACAACGCCGTCCACTTTGCGGCCCAGCCCTACGACAATATTTCTGAGAGCCCGGTCATTCATATCCAGGCACCGTTTCCAGACGATATCCCTTGTGTCAACCTTCAGTGTATTTCCCTGCTGGATGTGATTGTCGAGCATAGCAGCCAAAAGGTTATTGGCAGAAGTGATGGCATGGAAATCTCCCGTAAAGTGAAGATTTAAATCTTCCATCGGGACTACCTGGGCATATCCGCCCCCTGCCGCTCCCCCTTTGATCCCAAAGCAAGGTCCTAAAGAGGGCTCCCTGAGTGCTACCACGGTCTTTTTTCCAAGCTTGGTCAGCGCCTGTGCCAGTCCGATGCTGGTTGTGGTCTTTCCCTCACCTGCCGGAGTGGGGTTGATCGCAGTCACAAGGACGAGTTTCCCGTCCTCGTTATCTTTAATCTCATTCATAAATCCGGAAGACAGCTTTGCCTTATACTTTCCGTACAGCTCCAGGTCATCCTCTCTGATCCCGAGAGTTGCTGCGACTTCCTTTATCGGATGTAACTCTGCTTCCTGTGCAATCTGAATATCTGTTTTCATTGGTTGGTTCCTTTCTTCTATAAATACTCATCTTTATATTGTTCAAATTCTTCCTGGCTCATGAGAACCTTGCGGGGTTTGGTTCCTTCCTCTTCCCCGACAATTCCGGCTTCACAGAGCTGGTCCATAAGCCTGGCCGCCCGGTTGAATCCAATCTTAAAGATCCTCTGGAGGCTGGCGATGGATGCCTTATCCTTGTCAATGATAAATTTAGCAGCATCCTCAAAATACTCGTCCCTGTCTGCGGAGACTGTGGCCTTTACGCTGGCCGTCTCGATCTTTTCTTTAATCTCACTGCCGTAATCATCCTCTATATTCTGGCTTTTTAAGAATTCCACAACACGGCCGACTTCCTCATCGCTGATAAATGCCCCCTGTATGCGGACCGGTTTCTGGTATCCGGCCGGATAAAAGAGCATGTCACCTTTGCCAAGAAGCTTCTCAGCCCCGTTCATATCGATGATCGTACGGGAATCCACCCCGGAGGATACGGAAAAAGCGATCCTGGAAGGGACATTCGCTTTGATCAATCCTGTGATGACATTGACAGACGGTCTCTGAGTGGCAATGATCAGATGAATGCCTGCGGCTCTGGCAAGCTGGGAAAGCCTTACAATGGCATCTTCCACCTCTCCCGGGGCAACCATCATCAAGTCTGCCAGCTCGTCCACAATGATGACGATCTGCGGCAGCGGCTGAAAGTCTTCGCCCTCCATGCCTTTTTCCTTCATCTCTTTTACTTTCTCGTTATAACCGGATAGATTTCTTACATTGACATCCGCAAACTTCTTGTACCTGTCACCCATCTCCATGACCGCCCAGTTTAATGCACTGGATGCCTGCTTGGGATCCGTGACCACAGGAATCAGAAGATGAGGGATTCCCTGATATGTACTGAGCTCCACGACCTTGGGATCGATCATGATCAGTTTTACATCGTTGGGGCTTGCCTTATATAAAATACTCATAATCAGTGTGTTGATACACACAGACTTACCGGAGCCCGTGGCGCCGGCGATCAATAAGTGGGGCATCTTGGCGATATCTGAGATGATCACCTTACCCGCAAGGTTCTTGCCAACCGCAAACGCGATGTTGGATGAGAACCGTTTAAAATCATTATTCTCTATCAGGTCGCGGAACATGACCACCTGATTGGTCTTATTCGGTACTTCTATCCCCACTGCCGCTTTTCCTGGAATCGGCGCTTCGATCCTGATATCCGGCGCTGCCAGATTCAGCTTAATATCATCCGATAGCCCGACAATCTTGCTAACCTTGACTCCCTGCTCCGGCTGAAGTTCAAACCGGGTGACAGAAGGACCACAGCTGATATCTGTAATCGTTACATTGACACCGAAGTTCCTAAGGGTCTGCTCCAGCTTGAGCGCAGTCTTCTTAAGCTCCGCCTGGCTGTTGCCTCCTGCTTTCTTTCCCTTTTTCAGTAAAGTCACTGGCGGGAACACATAGTCCCCCTCCTCCAGTGCGGCAGGATGTATAGCGATCTCCGGAAGCGGTTCTGGTTCTGATTTTTCTTTGTTCACAAATGACCGAGTCCTTGGCTTTGGCTCAGGTTCTTCTGCCGGGACTTCCTCAGCATGTCCGATCATCTCATCCAGGTCAAAGGACTTCACAGATTCCTTTGCCGGTTCCTCTGGCATCAGAGTCAGGTCGTCTAAGACCTGAGGCTTTTTCTCCCGTCCATGAAGCTTCAACTCAGGGAATTTCGGAGCCTTGATCTTGGACTTTGGTTTTTCTTCTTTTTCCTTTGGCTGTTTTTTCTTAGACGGCCTGCTTTTCTTCTCTGGAGACCGTTCCGGTGTAAAAAATGCGATCACACGCTTCACAAAGGAAAGCAGTGATCTCTCTGTAATCAGTATCATGGAAATGGCTGTTAAGAAAAATACAACGACATAACTGCCGGCCAGTCCCAATTCCTTATATAGAAAAGAACTGATGACACCTCCGACCACTCCTCCTCCAGCATGGTTTAAGGAAGCATACCGGTAAAGGACACCAGTATCCGACATGTTGATGTCTGTGCCCATCTGCCATATGGCCGCTGTCATGCACAAAAGCAGAACAATAAAAAAGGATTTTTTTACTGAGATGCTGTTGTACTGATTGGAAATCAGCAGAAGGATCATGATCAATATAACGATAGGGGCAACATAATGAACACCACCCAGCACTCCGAACAAAGCGGAACTTACAGTGCTCCCCACTTTTCCGCAGAGCCCAAAATTACTCAAAAATAAAAAAAGACAAACTGCAAAACTTAACAGAACTGCAATTTCCTGATAGAACCCTGCAAAATCTTTTTGCTTTTTCTTCTTTCGTGCCGTGCTTCTTTTCTTGCTTTTTTTAGCTGCCATTCTTCTGGAATCTCTTTTCTACTTAAATTTAATGCTCAATAACCCTTTCTTGAAAGAGTTATATGCCTATTTTACAATTAACCTAAATAAATGTAAAGAGCCTGAACAGAACTCTTTGGTTCCTTTCAGGCTCTTTTGTATGTTTTTATGAGTTTCTTAATGCTGTGTACATACCGCTTTCAATCACGGTTCTTTCTTGATGCCGGCCTTAATATTTGGCTGTCTCAGGCGGAATAAACTGCTCTGCTTCATTCACGAACTTCTTAACCTGTACGCCTGCTTTAACCACCGGAATATTGGTTCCCGCTCCGGCCACACATCCGCCAGGGCAGCCCATTCCTTCGATCAGGTAGCCGTTCTTCTTGCCGGCCTTTGCCTGAAGAAGCATCTTCTTGCACTCTGCCAGACCTTCTACGTGATCGATCTTTATGTCCACTCCCGGATGGTACTCTTTCACACATGCCTCGATGGCAGCGGCAACTCCGCTGGCAACCGCATATCCACGTCCTGCACCGAACGCATCGTTCATCTCTTCTTCTTTGTCGTAGTTACTGAAATCAATGTTCTTGGCTGAGAACATTCCATCCAGCTCTTCAAATGTAATGACAAAATCTACTTCACTTCTGACTGACTTTCTGGAAGCTTCCAGCTTTTTCGCCACACAAGGTCCTACGAATACGATCTTTGCATTCTCGTTGGTCTGCCTTGCCGCTCTGGCTGTGGCAACCATAGGAGTCAGAGCATTGGAGATCTGGTCGATCACCTCTGGGAAGTACTTTTTGCCAAGCATAGACCATGATGGACAGCAGGAAGTCAATAAGAACGGAACTTCTCCTGTTGCAACTCCATGTGCATAGTGGTCCGCTTCCTCCAGTGCTCCGGCATCAGCTCCCACTGCCACTTCCCATACATCTGCAAATCCGATATCTAACAGGGCTGCCTTTACCTTAGCTGGTGATGCCTTAGGGCCGAACTGTCCCACAAAGGCAGGAGCTAAGATGGCGATAACCTCATTACCCTCATTCATTGCCTTGATCAGCTGATAGATCTGAGACTTATCCGCGATGGCTCCAAATGGACAGTTGACCATACACATACCGCATGAAACACACTTGTCCGGATTGATGGTAGCACGGCCTGCGTAATCAGTCTCAATAGCTCCAACTCCACAGGCTACTTCACACGGTCTTTTTCTCTCATGGATCGCGCTGTATGGACATACCTTCTGGCACTGTCCGCACTTAATGCATTTTTCTTGGTCAATGTAGGAATATCCGTCCACAAAGCTTATGGCATTCTTCGGACATACTTCCATACACGGATGCGCCATACATCCCTGGCACTCTCCTCCCACGATAAAAGCTCTATCCTTACATGCGTTGCAGGCTGCAGGGATCACCTGTAAAAGAGGCGGCTCATAGTACTTCTCCGCTATGTTGCTCTCCTTGATCCCTTTTGTGATTCTTGCAGGCTTATCAGCAGGCCTTAAAGACATCCCCATGGCAAGACGGATCCTCTCTCCTACCACTGCCCTTTCACGATAAATACTGTCGCGGTATGTCGGCAGTTCACCTTTCACTAATTCGTATGGCAGATCCTCGATTTCTTCAAGGTCTCGTTGTTCATAGGCAAATTTTGCAATCTCTGTAAACACCTTTTTTCTGATCTCTCGGACCGGGGTCTCAATTCCTCTCATAGCTCCTCCTTTAATGTTCGTTAAAATAAAAACAATCTATGTTTATTCTACACTACTTTTAAGCGAAATTAAAGGATTTTTTTGCTTTTTTTGTACTTTATTCTGTACACAATAACCAGAATTGTTCCCTTATTTTCCCTGAGTATCCTGGATCATCTCCTGAAGCTTTGCAAAGGCCTGGCTCATGCCTCCGATTTCGTTGATCAATCCAAGCTCCACTGCCTGTTCTCCCTCTAAAATGGTTCCTGCATCTTTTACCTGCTCACCGATATGGAGCATCAGTTCCTCCACCTTTTTCTCAGGAACATCGGAATGATCGCTGATAAACCGCGTGATGCGGTCCTGAATCTTTTCAATATTGCGGTAGCTCTGCAAAACGCCAATGAAGGTACCGCTGGAACGGACCGGATGGATCATCATTGTCGCACTTTTAACAATAAATGAATAATCAGAGGAAACTGCCAAAGGCACTCCGATGGAATGGCTCCCTCCCAGCACAAGGGTTACCGTAGGCTTACTTAAAGAAGCGATCATCTCTGCAAGTGCAAGCCCACATTCCACATCACCTCCGATAGTGTTGAGCAGAATCAACACACCCTTAATATCATCAGAATACTCCGCCTTGGCCAGGGCCGGGATCATATGCTCATACTTGGTTGTCTTTGCATTCTGGGCAGACAGCTGGTGGCCTTCCACCTCTCCTATGACAGTCATCACATGGATGCCGCCCAAGTCTAATTCCCCTGTATCTCTCACTTCATTTCTTTGATCTTCGTTCATATTGTCATCCTCACTTTATTTAATTTAAAAAAGAGAAGAAGCGCAATGCTTCTTCCCTTTATTCTCTGTCATTATGAGAAAGATTATTCTTCTCCGATTTCAAAAGATACCAGCAGGTCTTCCTGGTTGACCTGTTCTCCCTCTTTGACATAGATCTTATCTACTTTTCCGTTGACCTTAGATACAACTGTGGTCTCCATCTTCATGGCTTCCACCGTGAGCAGCGGCATATTCACAGTGACCGGATCTCCCTCTTTTACAAGGACCTTTCCGACTGTTCCAGGGATGGTAGAGCCTAAATGTGCCGGATTGCTCTTGTCTGCCTTGATCCTGTGGTCAGCCTTAACCTCAAGGTTGTGGTCTAAGATCTTCACCTCACGCATGGAACCGTTGACTTCAAATTCCAGCAGGCGGTAACCGTTTTCATCCGGCTCTGACATATCCACAAACTTAATGATAAGATCTTTTCCAGCTCCGATGGTCAGGGTCGTTTCCTCACCTTTCCTAAGACCATAGAAGTACACATGACTTTCCAGTCTTGTGACATCGTTATAAGCTTCAAAATGTCTGCAGTAATCCTCATATACTTTCGGATACATAGCATAGCTTAAGGCCTTGCGGTGAAGGGTTTTCTCGTCCTCCATGGATTCATTGTAGAAGAACTCCTTGAGTCCTTTTTTGATCTGATCAAAGTCTTCTGACGGAAGCAGGCTTCCCGGACGGACTGTGATCGGTTTCTTGCCTTTCAGCACAATGTCCTGAAGTTCTTTCGGAAATCCACCTTCCGGCTGTCCGATCATACCTTCAAAATATTCTACCACAGAATCAGGGTAAGATAAGCCCTTGCCTTCAGTCAGAATATTTTCCTTGGTCAGGCCGTTTTTAAACATAAAGATTGCAAAATCTCCTACTACCTTAGAGGAAGGCGTCACCTTCACGATATTTCCAAGCAGGTCATTGGCATCTTTGTACAGACCTTTGATCTCCTCAAAGTCTTCCGCAGCTCCCATTTCTTTTACCTGGGCTAACAGGTTAGAGTACTGTCCTCCAGGAATCTCATACTTATAGATCTCTGTATTCGGAGCATCCATTCCACTTTCAAACTGCTTGTAGACTGGTCTCAATCTCTCATAATACTGGCTCAGTTCTGTGAGCTGATCCGGTACTAATCCGGTATCCCTATCTGTTCCGTAGAGAGCCTCCACCAGAGAGTTCATGGAAGGATTGCTGGTCATAGAGCTCATAGAGCCAATGGCACAGTCTACAATATCCACTCCCGCCTCCGTTGCTTTTAACAGAGTGCTGACTCCGTTGCCTGTAGAATCATGGGTGTGAAGATTGACTGGTATGTTAAGTTCTGACTTCAAGGCTGAGATAAGCTTCTCTGCCGCATACGGCTTCACAAGACCGGCCATGTCCTTGATGGTAAAGATATGGCATCCAAGGCTTTCCAGTTCTTTTGCCTTTTTCACATAATATTCTAATGTGTATTTTGTCTCATTCGGATTCAGAATATCCCCTGTATAGCAGATGGCACCTTCCACGATCTTTCCGGTCTTTAAGGCCGTCTCGATTGGAAGCTTCATATTCTCAACCCAGTTTAAGCTGTCAAAGATACGGAACACATCCACGCCTCGGCTAGATGCTTCTTCGATGAAAGCTTTGACCACGTTGTCTGGATAGTTCTTGTATCCCACTGCGTTTGATGCCCTTAAAAGCATCTGGATCAGCGTATTCGGCATTCTCTCTCTCAGCAGTGCGAGTCTTACCCATGGAGATTCCTTTAAGAATCGGTATGAGGTATCGTATGTCGCGCCTCCCCATGCTTCCACGGAAAATGCATTCTCCATATATTGGTTGGCTGCTTTGGCGGCCCCTGCAAGATCCTTTGTTCTCATACGGGTTGCCATCAATGACTGCTGAGCGTCACGCATCGTGGTATCCGTGACGTAAAGCTTTTTGTCCTGTAAAATCTTCTGCGTGAAGCCTTCGGCTCCCAGTTTTAAGAATTCATCTCTTGCGCCGTAAATCTCTTTCTTTTTATCATACTTCGGAAGAACACGGTCTTCAAAAAACGGTTTTTCTTCCGCTTTCTGTTCGTTGACCATTTTATTGCCGAGGAATTCCAGGATCTTTGTGGCACGATCCTGACTCTCAGGCAGAAGGAACAACTCCGGAGTATCTTCTATAAACGTAGTGTAGCACTGGCCGGTCTTAAAAGTCTCATGGTTCAGCACATTGATCAGGAACGGGATATTCGTCTTGATCCCACGGATCCTTGTCTCTTTTAACACACGGGTAGACTTCATCACAGCCCCTAAGAAGGTGCGGTCATGGGAACATGCCTTTACAAGAAGGCTGTCGTAATACGGTGTGATCTCAGCACCCGCATACGCATTTCCTCCGTCCAGACGGATTCCGTTTCCTGCTCCGGAACGGTAAACCGTAATCTTTCCGGTATCTGGCAGGAAATTATTAGACGGATCTTCTGTAGTGATACGTGTCTGAATAGCATAGCCTGTGGTCTCAACACTTTCCTGGGAAGGAATCTGGATCTCATCAGAATCCAAGGCATATCCCTGAGCTACCTGAATCTGGGTCTGCACGATGTCGATTCCTGTGACCATCTCTGTGACGGTGTGTTCGACCTGTACTCTCGGATTCATCTCAATAAAATAAGGGTTGTTATCCGCATCCACAAGGAACTCTAAGGTTCCGGCATTGCGGTAGCCCACTGCCTTTGCCAGTCTTAAAGAGCTGTCAAAGATGGTCTGCCTTGTCTCTTCCGGAATACTGAAGGCAGGTGCATACTCAACCACCTTCTGGTGGCGGCGCTGTACAGAACAGTCACGGTCATACAGATGAACCACATTTCCGTAATTATCCCCAATGATCTGTACTTCAATATGTTTTGGACTCTTTAAATACTTTTCTATAAAAATCTGGTCGTCTCCGAATGCCTTTTTGGATTCGTCTCTGGCTTCCGCATACTCCTTCGGCATCTCCTGTGCAGTGTGGACGATACGCATTCCGCGTCCGCCTCCTCCGTTGGATGCTTTCAGCATAACAGGATATCCGACTTTTTCTGCAATCTCAAGAACCTCTTTTTCACTATGTACTGCATGGTCGACACCCGGAATAATCGGAACATCCGCTTTGATCGCCATTTGCTTGGAAGAGATCTTGTCTCCCATCGCTCTCATGATGTCGGAAGTCGGTCCGATAAATGTAATGCCGTGTCTCTCGCAGGCATCTACAAATTCCGGATTCTCAGATAAAAATCCATAGCCCGGATGAATCGCATCCACATTCTTCTCTTTGGCAATCCGGATGATGGTCTTGATATCCAGATATGCATCGATCGGCCCTTTATCCGGATTCAGCTGATAAGACTCATCCGCTTTGGAGCGGAACAATGCATAGCGGTCTTCTTTTGAAAAGACGCCAACAGTCGTAATCCCTAACTCATTCAGTGCACGAAATACACGGATTGCAATCTCACCGCGGTTGGCTACTAATACTTTTTTAAATTTCTTTATTTGCATTGGTAAACTACTCCTTATATAAAATTTGTCTTTCCTGGCAGGACAATAATCCGCGCCAGTAAGACGTATTAGAAATCATTATAGCTTAAAACAAATCATATTACAATAGTAGATTGCCCCACAACCTTCGATCGGTCAAAAAAAGACGGCTTCCTATATCGGAAACCGCCTTGGCAATATCTTATTCTGCATCATCTGCATTGTCAGTGATCAATGCTTTCATGCTCAAGCTGATCTTCTTTTCATCCTTTTTGAAGTCAACGACTTTGGCTGTGATTTCCTGTCCAACGGATAAAACATCAGATGGCTTGTCAATATGTTCCTTGGCAATCTGAGATACATGAAGCAGAGCATCAATGCCTGATTCTAACTCAACAAATGCTCCGAAATCAGTCATACGCGCAACTTTTCCGTCTACAACGTTGCCAACTTTATATTTCTCTTCTGCCTTTAACCATGGATTCTCTTCAGGGAATTTCAGGCTTAACGCAATCTTCTCACCCTGGATATCCTTGATCAGTACGGTAACCTTATCTCCGATAGAAAATACCTTTTTAGGATTCTCTACACGTCCCCAGGACATCTCAGAGATATGAAGCAGTCCGTCTGCACCGCCCAAATCGATGAATGCACCGAAGTCTGTCACGTTCTTGACAACTCCGTCAATCTTCATTCCAGGCTCAATCTTCTCGAATAATTCTTTCTGTTTTTCTTTCTTCGCAGCTACTAATAACTGCTTGCGGTCACCAATGACTCTTCTCTTTCTCGGGTTAAACTCACTGATGACAAACTCGATTTCCTGTCCGTCATATTTCTTTAAGTCTCTCTCGTAAGAATCAGAAACAAGGCTTGCAGGGATAAAAACTCTCGCCTCATCAATAATGACACTTAAACCACCATCTAAAACCTGTGCTACAGGCGCTTTGAGTACTTCTTTGTTTTCGTAAGCTTCTTCCAGGCGCTTGTTGCCTTTTTCTGCTGCCAGTCTCTTATATGTCAACAACACTTGTCCCTCACCGTCGTTCACTTTCAGGACCTTTGTCTCCATCGTATCTCCTACTTTGGCGATTGTTGTTAAATCTAAGTTAGCTGCATCATTAGAGTATTCGCTGCGTGTCAGGATACCGTCAGCTTTATAACCGATGTTTAAGATGATCTCATCTGGCTTTACGTCAATGACTGTTCCTTCCACTACCTCTCCGTTACGAATCGTAACTAAACTTTCCTCTAATAATTGTTCAAAACTCTTTTCCGTCATGCTAGCATGAACCTCCTTGATAATTTTCTCTGGGGTGGATGCCCCCGCTGTAATACCTACCTTACCAGTCGATTCAAAAAGTTTCAAATCCAGGTCTTTAAGTGTCTGCACAAAAAAGGTGTTCCCACACTCCTTCTTGCTGATCTCATATAACTTCTGGCTGTTAGAACTCTGTCTGTCGCCAATGACAATCATTGCATCTACATCGTGTGCTATAGATTTTGCTTCTAGTTGACGCTCTTCTGTGGCATTACAAATTGTATTACATACTTCTATATGATAACTCTTTTCCTTGATAATTTCAACTATATCTTGAAATTTATTGTAATTAAATGTCGTTTGCGAAACAACACAGGTCGGTTTGCTCTCCAGGTCGACCCCTGAGAGCTCTTTTGCATCGGATACAATATGGACTTCTCCGCTGCACCATCCTCTGATCCCTTCCACTTCCGGATGCTCCGCACTTCCGATGATCAGGATCTGTTTTCCTTCCCCGCTGGCCTTCTCCACGATCCTGTGGATCTTTAACACAAACGGGCAGGTGGCATCCACCAGATTCAGGCCCTTCCCGCGGATCAGCTCATAAATATCCTTTGCCACTCCATGGGATCTTATGATCACAGTACCCTCTGAGATCTTCTCTAAATCCTCCCGGGATTTT
Source organism: Anaerostipes rhamnosivorans (assembly GCF_005280655.1). Lineage (NCBI taxonomy): Bacteria > Bacillati > Bacillota > Clostridia > Lachnospirales > Lachnospiraceae > Anaerostipes > Anaerostipes rhamnosivorans. Next base: position 1,302,223 of record NZ_CP040058.1, on the reverse strand, counting down.
AGGACCTTGACACCTCTCTTTTCCAAGTCTGAGACAACTTCCGAGTTGTGGATGATCGGTCCGTATGTATAGACCTTTTCTTTCCCGGCTTCTTCATATACCTTGTCCACCGCACGTCGGACACCAAAACAAAATCCTGCTGTTTTCGCTAAATTTACTTCCATCTCTTATTTCACCTTTTCAAATTCCCGGATGACCGTGTCCACCACATCTTCAATGGACATGAAAGAAGAGTCCACAAGAACCGCATCCTCCGCCTGTTTGAGCGGTGCGATATCTCTGGTCATATCCTGGTGATCCCTTTTCTTAATATCGTCTTCAATTATAGCAAGATCAGCTTCCTGCCCTTTCTCGATCAATTCATCATAACGGCGCTTTGCCCTGACCTCCACGGACGCCGTCAGATATATTTTTAAATCCGCATCCGGCAGCACATTGGTCCCAATGTCTCTTCCGTCCATGAGAATATCCGCAGTTTTGGCAAGATCTCTCTGAAGATCCAAAAGAGTGGCCCTGACAGAAGGATAGGCAGAGGTCTTGGAAGCCATATTTCCCACTTTTTCTGTTCTGATCTGTCCTGTGACATTATCTCCGTTTAAGATCACCTGCTGCATGCCGTCCTCATAGGCAATGCGGACATGAATGTCCTTGCACGCCTCATCGATAGCCGCCTCATCCTTCTCATCGATGTGATGGTGTATAAAATAGAGCGCCATAGCCCGGTACATGGCTCCCGTATCCACATAGATAAACTCCAATTTCTTTGCGATCGTCTTTGCGATCGTGCTCTTACCGGCCCCTGCCGGCCCGTCAATGGCAATACTGTACATAGTATGATATCCTCCTAATTCATTCCTGCTAAATATCCTGTAGACCACGCGATCTGGAGATTATACCCCCCGGTCAGCGCATCCAGATCCAAAACCTCTCCAGCAAAATATAATCCCTGCACCTTTTTTGACTCCATGGTGCTTGGGTTGATCTCCTTTACATCCACGCCTCCATGGGTGATGATGGCCTCCTTAAATCCCCTGGTACTGGTGACAGACAGAGGTACTGCTTTTAAAAGTTCCGCAAGCCTCATCCGCTCCTTCTTTGTAATCTCATGGATCTTCTTCTCTCCGGGAATCTCCGACAGTTCTAAGATAACCGGGATCAGTTTTTTTGGCAACAGCTTTCCGAGAGAATTTTTAAATTCCTTGTTGATGTTTTCCTGAAAATCTTTAAGAAGTCTCTGGTCCAACTGTTCTTCTGACAGCGCCGGCTTCAGGTCGATCAAGAATTTCAGCTGTTTTCCTTTATGCTGTACCGCATAGCTGCTGGCACTGATGATGATGGGACCGCTGACTCCGAAGTGCGTAAATAGCATCTCCCCAAACTCCTTATAAATCCTTTTGCCGTCCGCATAGAGGGATGCCTCCACATTTTTAAGGGAAAGCCCCTGTAATCTTGAACAGACAGTACCATCCACGTTAAACGGAACCAGCGCCGGGTAAAGATGCGTCACCTTGTGTCCCTCTTTCTTTGCAAATCCATACCCGTCTCCTGTGGAACCCGTGGAAGGGTAGGACATGCCTCCAGTGGCAATGATCACCTTATCCGCTCTCATGACTCTTGAGCCTTTCAGTTCAACACCTCTGGTTCTCCCGCTCTCTGTCAGGATACGGCGTACCTCCGTATTCAGTTTGACAGTGACCTTCTGATGGCGAAGCTCTCTCTCCATAGCGCGGATCACATCCGAGGACTTGTCAGACAGAGGAAATACGCGGTTTCCCCGCTCTACCTTTACTGGACATCCCCACTGTTCCATCCACTCCATCATCTGCTCATTGGTGAAGGAATAAAACGCGCTGTATAAAAACTCCCGGTTTGTAACCACATGGCCCATCAGGTCCTCGATATCCCCGGCATTGGTCAGGTTACATCTTCCTTTTCCTGTGATAAAAAGCTTTTTCCCCAGCTTTTCATTTTTTTCTAATAAGACAACCTGATTGCCTTCTTTCGCGGAACAGATGGCAGCCATCATTCCTGCCGCCCCTCCTCCAACTACGATTACTTGACTCATAAAACTCCTTTATATCTTTAAGATTGTTTACATTCCAACAAAAGCCGTTTCTTCCGGCAGCCAAAATACAAAAGCCCGAACACATCCGCCAAAGCCCATCCGATGGGAACTGCCCACCAAATCCCAATCAAACCTATGGCAGGAACGGCTGACAAAGCATAAGCTAACAGAACTCTGCTCCCCAGGGAGATGACTGTAAGCCAGATGGAAACTGCAGAGCGTCCCAGACCCCGGTAAAGTCCGTAGAGCAGAAATAGAATCCCAATACCCGCATAAAAACAGCCCACAATATGAAGATACTTTACCCCGATGGCAATGATCTCCGTCTCCTGCGGTTTGATGAAGATCAGCATAAGCTGCCTGGCAAACGCCACCACGATCATAGATGCAGCGGCACAAAAACAGACAGAGATCCCCACTGCCAAGCGGAGACCATTTTTGATACGGTCAGGTTTTCCCGCTCCATAATTCTGCGCAATGTACGTGGTAAACGCATTGCCGAAATCCTGTGCCGGCATATAGGCAAAGGCATCGATCTTTACTACTGCTGCAAAGGCTGCAGAGGTTAAGAATCCAAAGCTGTTGACTAATCCCTGCACCATCAAAATTCCAAGATTCATGATAGACTGTTGTATGGCTGTCAAAGTGGAGTTATTGATGATCATTCCCAAAAGCTCCCGGCTGTAGTACATATGACAGCGCTTGGGGCACAATTCCCCTTCTTTTACAAAAAAATAGACCGTAATCAGGGCTGCGGATACCCCCTGGGCAATGACGGTAGCCCATGCCGCCCCTGCAATCCCCATTCCGAATTTTAAGATAAATACCATGTCCAATATGATATTCAGGACTGCGGAAACAGCAAGAAACATCAGAGGCGCCACTGTATTTCCGATACTGCGCAGTACACTGCTAAAAAAGTTATAGATGCAGACAAAAAATATCCCGAAAAAGATAATAAACAAATATTCCCGGGTAAAAGGAGCCGCTTCCGGAGGAATATGAAGCCAAAGAATAATCTCATCCAGAAGCAGAAACGCAAGCCCCGTGATTACAGCGGCCACTGCAAAAATAAAGACAAAAGCATTGACCACCGCTGTCTTCATCCGGTCTTCCTCCCTTCGCCCATAAAGCTGGGCAAATACCACCCCGCTGCCCATGCAGAGTCCCAAAAGGATCGACGTCAGCAGCACCATCAGCGCATAAGCCGATCCCACCGCTGACAGAGCCGCAGCCCCGATCGTCCTTCCGACAATGAGCGTATCGGCAACATTATACAGCTGCTGAAGCAGATTGCCCAAGATCATAGGAAGGCTGAATAAAATGATGGAGCGGCCGATCCTGCCATTCGTCAAGTCTACTCGCATTGATACCTCCATTATACACTGAATGCTGCCACATTTTCTTGAGATTTGTTTATAGATAATCTCTAAACAAGGCACAATTATAAATCTTATTTATACGTCCTGGCAGCCTTGTTTTATTATATAGTATCAGATTATTTTAAGCAATTGCATATCTTTAAATTCCTAACCTGAATTCCGTTCTCTTGAGGCATTGCCGGACTTTATCATTAATGCTATACTGTTTGAAAGAATTATAAGAAAGCAGGAGCATTTATGAAAACATCAGATTTTACGTTTGAACTGCCGGAGGAACTGATCGCACAGAATCCCCTGGCTGACCGTTCAAGCTCAAGATTATTAGTATTGGACAAAGAAAGCGGGGAGATCAGACATGAGGTCTTTAAAAACGTGGTCAGTTACCTGAAAAAAGGGGACTGTCTCGTATTAAATGACACCAAGGTCCTACCGGCCCGTCTGATCGGAGAAAAAGAGGGAACCGGAGCTAAAATCGAGGTCTTGCTGCTAAAACGAAGGCAGGACAATGTCTGGGAAACTCTTGTAAAGCCGGGGCGAAAAGCGAAACCCGGAACCAGGATCTCGTTCGGCGGCGGAAGGCTTGTAGGAGAAGTCACTGACATTGTAGATGAAGGAAACCGGCTGGTTCGTTTTGAGTTTGAGGGAATCTTTGAAGAGGTGCTGGACGAGCTCGGACAGATGCCTCTCCCTCCATACATCACACATCAACTTGAGGATAAAAACCGGTACCAGACGGTCTACGCCAAGCACGAGGGTTCCGCGGCAGCACCTACAGCCGGCCTGCATTTTACTAAAGACCTTCTGAAAGAGATCGAAGAAAAAGGGGTAAGGCTTGCCTACGTCACCCTGCATGTGGGACTGGGCACATTCCGTCCGGTAAAGGTAGAAGACGTGACGGATCATCACATGCACTCAGAATTCTATTCTGTGGATGAAACAGCTGCCCAGGCGATCAACCAAACCCGGGAGGACGGCAGACGGATTATTTCCGTTGGAACCACCAGTACCAGGACGCTAGAGTCCGCTGCTGATATGGACGGACATATTAAGCCCAAGAGTGGATGGACCGATATCTTTATCTATCCGGGGTATGAATTTAAAGTGATTGATGCCCTAATCACCAACTTCCATCTTCCGGAATCTACACTTTTGATGCTTGTTTCTGCATTGGCAGGCAAAGAACATATTCTTGCCGCCTACGAAGAAGCCGTTAGAGAACGGTACCGCTTTTTCAGCTTTGGAGATGCCATGTTTATTCAATAATTAGTATCTGAATAAACCCACAAGACGCAGAAATACTGCGTTTTGTGGGTTTTTCTGGTCAATGCCGCACCTTAGTGGTCAGGAAATCCAGATTTCGGTTATAAGTAAATTTTTTATTCCACAATATGACGCCAACAGTTTAAAAGCCGTTGCAAATACCAAGGTACTAGAGTAAAATAAAGACAAAACCAGACGGAAGAGGAGGTTCCCATTATGAAAAAAGATGTATTAGATTTTGTTGTTGCAAAAACCCACGAACTGATCGATTCCCCTACCTGCAGCCAAGAGACCAAGGAGGCTGCCAATGCCTGGCTGAATGCTGTGGATACCGAAAATGAAGCCGAAGAGACAAAAAAATACATTGCCGAGTTGGAAGAAGACATTATGCCCATTGACACATTGATCGGTTTTGCAGAGTCCGAAGCAGGAGCTCAGGTTTTTGGGACAGATAAAGCGAAAGATGTTGCGGCACACGCCAAAGAGATCAAGTCAAACGGAGCTAAATACTGCGACTGCCCTGCCTGCGCAGCTGTAGCCGCCATCCTGGAAAAGAAAGACCAGCTCTAGGAAAACAAACCAAAATACATAACTCCAACAAAACCCGGATATGCAGCATAACCTCTGCATATCCGGGTTTTGTTCTGTTCTGAAAGTTCTTAATCCTGGCTGTACCAATAATTCTTAAAGTCATATTTTAATACACGGTAGGCATATTTATCCGCGTCATAGGTAAATTTCCCGATCAGATTCCCTTTGCTGTCGTATTCACCGTAGGATTTATCCATGCCGCTGCTGTAGGTAATGTTTCCGTGATAATGCTGGACACTGCTCACAATGCTGGAATAAGGCAGTGTAAAGGAGCTGACAAGCTTGTAGGTTCCTTTGCTCTCATCGACCAGGTACTTATAGTACATAGACTTTGTGCCGGATTCAAATTCTCCAGTCCCTGGATACAGACTCCAGTCAAAACTTGTGTAAGCGGAGGAGCTTGCGTAATTGTTGTTAAACATATAGAGGTAATACTGTCCATCTGCCAGGGAATCATCCTTTTCATAAGTAATCGTGTGCTGTCCGGCCTGGGCCACAAATGTGCCGCTCTTTTTCAGCTGGTATTTTTTTAGCCCTGTACCTTCATAGAGGCTGCCCCCGTGGATTAGATAATCGATGGATGGACTTTTATAAATATTCTTCATCTTGATCACCGTGCTCTGTTCCCTGCTGCTTAATACAAGGCTTCCGTCCTCCAGCAGGTCAAAAGAATTCAGATGAAGCCAGTCAAGCTCCGTCCCCCCATATGTGTTTTTTCCACCTTCCCTTTGCTTCGCCGTCTTTCTGATCTCCTTAAAATAGTCTTCAAAATCGATAAGTTTCTCCACCTTCCCAGTTTTTACATCCACCGCGATCAACACATCTTCTATGGTATCCTTATTCTTGTCATTAACCAGGCAGAGGATCTTTTGACTTTCCTCGTCATAGGCAAAATCGTGGTGTAACTCGTATCCGTCGATAGAGTAAGTCTTCGTCACCTTTCCCAGTCCGTTGACAAGCGCGATTTTGTCCTCCTCATAGGAATAGGCCATCTGTCCGTCGATGAACAAAAGGCGGTCTGACCGGTAGGAATTCAGAGGAATCTTTCCTCTGATGGTGCCACTGTTGTCGTATAGATAAATATTGGCGTTGTCGGTTTTATCATGTCCCAGCATGGCAAACAGTCCATTGGACAGCTTCGTGGTCCCGCTTCCGCTGTTTAAACTGGAAACCGCAGGAATTTCGGAATCCGCCGCTGTTGTCACCCGGAAAGCTTCCTTGTAATAAATGTTTTGATTCTTGTCATAAAAGGTAAGCACCACTTGATTCGTCTTGCCCGGCACAAGCCCTGTGATCAAGAACTCCTGCTCATCTTTCTTGCCGCTGTTATTCTTCAGGGTATACGAATAGTCATCTTTCCCCTCGGCCCGGACCGTACACTTTACCGTGACTTCTTTGGATGAAGTCCCGTAAAAATATAGGGCTCCCGTATTGGTGCCGTACGGATTCATAACGAGGAGCGGATCCTTAACGGTATACTTCTGTTTTGTTTTCCACTTGGCCAGCTGCTGGTCTGTCTCCTTCTGATAAGCCTTTGTATAAATATTAGTTTCTTTATGTTTGACAGTTTTCACCTTGCTGCTTATCTGTTCAGGCGCAGGTTCTGCCCAAACAAGAGGCAGCAGGTTCCGGCTGAACGCGAAACCTGCTGCTATAATGAGTCCTAATAGAATAATATAATGCTTTTTCTTCATGATACTCCTTCCTTTCCTTTGATCTGACAGGAATAGAATACCAGAAATATTTTGTTAAACTTTGATGGTTTTGTGATAATTTTGTGTATGTCTTAGTTTAGTCCCGGAATAAATATCCTTCAAAATTATACTTCATCACTCTGTAGGAATACTTATCCGCATCGTAGCCAAAGGAATAGATCAGCTTTCCGTCCTTGTCATATTCCCCAAAGGTTTTGCTTGTTCCGCTTCCGAAAGAAATGTTGTTCTTCATGTGTTCCACGCTGCTGACGATTGGGGAGTAAGGGATCGCAAAGGACTGCACCAGCTTATACGTTCTTTTGTTTTCGTCCACAAGATACTTGTAGTACATAGACTTTTCCCCTTCCTTCATTGTTCCGGTCCCCGGAAACATACTCCAGTCAAAGCTTTTGATCGTTGCGGAATAACCATAGTTGTTATTGAACATATACAGGTAATACTGTCCTTGTGGAAGCGATTTATCATGCTCCACTGAAATTGTATGCTGCCCTGCCTGTCCCACAAAGCTACCTTCTTTTTTCAGCATATATTTCTGGTAGTCCGTTCCATTGTAGACCGTACCTCCATGGATCAGATAATCCACTTCCGGTTTCTCAAACACATTTTTCATCTTAATGAGTGTGCTCTGCTCCCTGCTGCTGAATATCATGCTGTCGTCGTCAATCATATTCATAGAGTTTAAATGGAGCCAATCAAGGCCTGTTCCGCCGTAAGTATTTTTCTTTGGACGGTAGGCCAGATTCCTCATGGTCTTAAAGTAATCCTCAAAGTCGATCAGCTCTTTTACCTCTCCTGTCTTTACATCTACGGACACTACAACATCTTCGATCGTATCCTGTTCCTTGTCGTTTACCAGACAGATGAATTTATTCTGCTTTTCCGCGTACAGAAAGTCATGATGAAATTCATATCTATCTCCCAGGTCATAGGTTTTTGTGACCTTGCCCAGCCGGTTCACCATAGCAATTTTGTTAAAATCATAGGAATATGCCATGTCATCTCCTACAAAGAGCAGACGGTCTGTACGATATTTATTCAAAGGCATCCGGCCCCGGTTCACTCCATTGTTGTCATAGAGATAAATATTGGCGTTTTGCGCCTTGTCATGCCCGAGCAGCGCAAACAGGCCGTCCTCCATCTTTTGTGCAGAACTTCCCTTGGTCTTTTTCAGAATTCTGGGTATCACATCATCTTCTGGGATATCCACATAAAAATATTGCTTCTCAATGGCTCTTTTATCCTCATTAAAAAATTCCATGGTCACCTTATTTCTTGTGCCCGCTGAAAGTCCCACGATCTGGTACTCATGGGTTGTGCTGTATTTCTTTTTAGCTTTCAAAGTATGCTTGTACACGGCAGCCCCTGCATCGGGAGCCTCCACGGTGCACACGGCATAAGATGCGCGGTCCGTCTTTCCATAATAATATAGAGCTGTAGTGTTGGTCCCATAAGCATTCTGGACCACCAAAGGTTTTTGGATGGTATAATTTTTCTTCTTTTGTTGATCAATCTGTTCCTGTGATTCTTGTTGATAAGCTTCTGTAAACACATCCTTTTCCTTGTGTTCCAATACCTTTGGCGTAACCTTGATCTGTCTTAATTTTACACCCTTTAAAAATTGTTCTTCCTTATAATCTGCGTAGATACGGTATCCGAAGAACCCCGCTGCCATAAGAATCAGAATCGCCAGAATGCATATGATGATGTTTTTCTTTTTATTTTTTTTTGTCTCTGATTTCTGCATTTCTTCAATCATTCCTTTCAAATAGCTCATTTCTTTCTTATCCTCCTGTGACATTTTCAACGGTATTATATCATATCTTCACAATATATGTAACTATTTTGTAATATTTTTAACACAAATGAAAAGAAGAGTAGAAAAACTGCAGTAATCGCACTTCCTCTACTCCTCTTATTATTGCCCCTAGTGGCTTACTTATGCCCTAAGCTCAATTCCCAATGTTTTTAATTCATCCAGAATCTTATCGACAATCTTGTTGATCTCCGCTTCCTCCAGTGTTCTGTCCTGGGCACGGAAGGTCAGTGAATATGCCACAGATTTATATCCCTTGTCAATCTGGTCGCCCTCATAGACGTCAAACAGTTCAAAGCCTTCCAGAAGCTTTCCGCCTTTCTCCCTGAAAATCTTCTCAATCTGTCCTACAAAGATTTCTTTTCTCACAACCATGCTGAGATCCCTCTTCATAGCCGGGAATTTTGCCACGCCTGTATATTTGCGGTCAAAGGTCGCCTTCTCACAAATCACCGGCATATCGATGACTGCCACATAGACTTCCCCCTTCATATCATAATTTTCAACAGCCTGAGGATGCATCTGTCCGATATATGCTGCTCTTTCCCCTCCGATCAGCACATCGGCCTGGCGTCCCGGATGCATAAATGGATGGTCTTTGACCGGAACATATTCAGCCTGTCCGCCAAGTCCCAGATCTCCAAACAAATCCTCCAGTGCCCCTTTCAGTGTAAAGAAGTCACAGTCTCCGTACATTCCTAGTGTAAGCTGCATCCGTTCCTCCGGAAGCTCAGTGAGCGGCAGTTCCTTCGGAAGATAGATATTCCCAAACTCATACAGGCGCACATTTTGATTTCTGTGGCTGTAATTGTTAGCCAAAGATGTCATCATACCGTTTAATGAAACTGTACGCATGATGCTGAAATCCTCTCCCAGCGGATTGGAAATCTTAATGGCTTTCCTCTCCCCAGCGTCTTCCGGCAGCAGAAGCAGATCAAAAACTTTTGGACTTTCAAAAGAATAGCACATACCGCCGCTGAATCCGTTTTTCTCTACAGAGTCGCGCGCAATATCCTCCACACGGATTTTAAACGGCTTTTTACCCGCGGTGGCCTCTCCTCTCGGAAGAGTGACCGGAATGTTATCATATCCGTAGAATCTTGCCACTTCCTCTGCCAGATCCGCCATGCAGTTTAAATCCTGGCGGAAAGACGGAATCAGCAGTTTGTTGGTATCCACATCATATTTCACGTCAATCCGTCTGAAGTACTCGATCATATCTTCCATAGAAATCTTTGTGCCAAGAAGGGCATTGATTTTGTCCGTCTCCAATGGAAGAGACACCGGCTGTTTTGGGTTTGGATATACATCCACGGCTCCACCGATCACTTCTCCTGCTCCCAGTTCTTCGATCAGCTGGCATGCACGGTCCATAGCAGCCATGGCATTTTCCGGATCAAGCCCTTTTTCAAACTTGCTGGAAGCGTCCGTCCTAAGCCCGATTCTTTTGGAGGAAAGACGGATATTGGTGCCATTAAAGCAAGCAGCTTCAAATAATAATGTCTTGATATCATCCGTTACCATGGAATTCTCGCCTCCCATGATTCCGGCAAGTCCGACTTCCTTTTCCCCGTCGCAGATCATGAGTACATCGCTGTCCAGATTTCTCTCCTCACCGTCCAGGGTAGTAAACTTGTCACCGTCCTTGGCCCTGCGCACAATGATCTCATTTCCCGCTATGGTATCTAAGTCGTAGGCATGCATAGGCTGTCCATACTCTTCCATCACATAGTTCGTGATGTCCACCAGATTGTTGATCGGACGGATACCCATGGCCGCAAGCCTTCTCTGCATCCATTCCGGAGACGGTGCAAGCTTGATATTCTTTACGACTCTGGCTGTATATCTTGGACAAAGATCTGTATCGTTTACGGTCACTTTGATATAGTCATTGACGTCCTCATCGTTGCCTGTCTCTTTTACTACCGGCGGATGGAACTCTTTGTGAAATGTAGCTGCCACCTCTCTTGCCATGCCGATCATACTGAAGCAGTCCACACGGTTTGAGGTGATCTCAAATTCCACTACCTGGTCACGAAGACCCATGGCCTCCACAGCGTCATCTCCCGGTTTTACATCCTTCTTAAATATATAAATGCCGTCTTCCGGTGCCTCCGGATACATATCTTTGGTTGTTCCCAGTTCTTCCACTGAACACATCATACCGAAAGATGCCACACCTCTTAATTTTCCTTTTTTGATCTTGATGCCATTTTCCGGGTTCGGGCTTCCATCGTGGCCTCCGGCCACTCTTCCTCCCACTAAAACCACTGGGACTAGATCACCCTCTGATACATTGCTGGCACCTGTGACGATCTGGATGGTCTCTGTTCCCACATCCACCTGGCAGACGATCAGCTTGTCTGCATCCGGATGCTTTTCAACGGAAAGAATTTTTCCTACCACGATCTTTTCCAGGTTTTTATCTAATTCCTCATAACATTCCACATTTGATCCGGAAAGTGTCATCTTGTCCACATACTCCTGAATCGTACAGTCAAGATCCGGCACATATGCCTTGATCCATGAAATTGGTGTATTCATTCTCTATTCTCCTTCAATCATTATAAGTTATTTACCACTATTTCCGTCACGCTTTTGAAATGCACTCCTCCAATAGTGGTAAATAACTATCGTAAAGCAGCACATTTTTTTGACAGAGGCCCTTCTCCAGAAGACATTACGTCCATTTTCTACATGATTGGAGTGAAGCATTCTAAGAGCCGAACGGAAATTGCCGCTTTAGAACTGGCTTAAAAACCTCTTGTCATTTTCATAAAGCAGGCGCATATCATCAATCTCATATTTCAGGAGCGCCACACGTTCCAGACCGATTCCAAAGGCAAAACCTGAGTAAATCTCTGGGTCGATCCCGCATGCCCTGAGCACATTTGGATGCACCATACCACAGCCTAAGATCTCGATCCAGCCGCTTCCCTTGCACATACGGCAGCCCTTTCCTCCACACTTAAAGCAGGTGATATCCACCTCCGCGCTTGGCTCTGTGAATGGGAAATGATGAGGGCGGAATTTGACTTTTGTCTCCGGTCCGAAAAATTCAGTGGCAAACTGTTCAAGTGTCCCTTTCAGATCCGCAAAAGTGATTCCTTTGTCCACGACCAGCCCTTCTACCTGATGGAAGGACGGAGAGTGGGTAGCATCCACTTCGTCTGAGCGGAATACCCTTCCAGGCGCAATCATACGGATTGGCATTTTACCAGTCTCCATCACACGGGCCTGTACCGGTGATGTCTGTGTTCTCAATAAGATATCTTTTGAGATAAAGAAGGTATCCTGTTCATCCTTCGCCGGATGATTCTCCGGGATATTAAGCATCTCAAAGTTATACTTATCGTATTCCACCTCGGGGCCTTCCACAACCTCATAGCCCATTCCGATAAATACCCTCTCCAGGTCTTCCAAGGCAATCTGGTTCGGATGGCGGTGGCCCTTTTCATGCACCTTTCCCGGAAGCGTTACGTCAATGACTTCCTTTTTGAGCTTTTCTTCCATGATCTTTTTCTTAAGAACAGACATTTCCTGCTCCAGTGCCTGTTCGATGACGGCACGTGTATCGTTGACCATTTGTCCTACGATAGGACGTTCTTCTTTGGCAACATCCTTCATGCCCTTTAATACCTGGGTCAATTCTCCCTTTTTGCCTAGAACCGCTACCCTGATATCATTCAGAGCGTCCATGGCATCTGCTGTGTTGATCTTCTCCAAGGCTTCTTTTTTAATCGCCTCAAGTTTCTCCTTCATAATCACTTCTCCTTGTTTTATGGAATTAAAAAAATCCCATCCCTTATATATAAGGGACGGGAATCATCTCGCGGTACCACCCTAATTCCAGGTACAAAAACAACCTGGCTCTTAGTATCCTGCGTAACGTGCAGGCGGCGTTATCCCCTACTGGTCTTTCAGGGATACGACTCCGGTGTGAAATTCGGGAAAGACTTCCTTACTGTGCACCTTCTCTGTCTTTATCATTCCTTATTTTATCACACAAAAGCGGAATGTCAAGACGGAAAACCGATTCTTTATCTCCCCATCAGCCCTGCAGCGCACTGTGGAAAACAGCCTCATACAAAATCTGATAATCCTTCATGGTAAATGCCGATACATGAAAATCAGGCGAGGACAGCTTCTGTATCTTCTGCTGGATGACCTCTAAGACAGCATAATCAATATCCATGTGATCCATGACATTTTTGGAAAAATCAAAATCATGTTTCTTCTGAAATAAGATACAATTTGCATGAAAAAGGAATTCTAAGATCAGGCTGTTATTTAACTTAATATTAAGCTTCTTTGCAATTGCTCTCAGAGCACGGAAAAACAGTTCATTCGTTGTAAACGTATTGATTCCGGGGGTAAGCTTGGACGCAAACAAGAGATGTTTATCCGCGGATCTTAAAGTATAACTCTTTAACTGGTTATCTTTTAATATCTTTATCTCATCATTCTGGCTTATTAACAGATTTGGGATGATGGAAATAATGCTGGCATTTTTCTTCACAGACAGCCTTAAAATCTCTTTCACCAGAATAAAGGAATGAAACTGGACATTATAAGACAATACCTTCGTCTTAGGAAAAAAGTAATTGGTAATGGTTTGTTTCATATCTGCGTCTGATAAGATCAGGACCCCCTGCCCCCGATTAATACTGACCGCAAATTCATATAAGTTCTCAAGGTTCGTTCGTGTCTCATTTCTTTTTCCGGATAAAACAGCAGGAAAGGTATGTATGATTCTCCGGTCAAAAAATAAATTGAAGATATTTGCGTAATTGCTTGCCAGCAAATGATATTTGGAGGTAATAATCACAGGTATATGGATATCACTCATGATGAAGTGGGCATATGTCAGTATAGATTGAATCATTTTTTCTTGGGTTTTTGACAGTTTGCAGTGGTTTGTCTGTGCTAATTGAAGCAGATTGTTGAACAGTGATTTCATCTGCGGTGTTTGAATATCCATAGAAGAGGTTTCCTTCACAATATCCAGACTTTTATCTTTCCGGAATACAGATAGGATCATATGTTCCACTTTTTCTTTTAAAAATGGGTCCTGGCAGAATACACTTTTATTGAATGCCTTTGTGATGCCCGAAATAAGCCTATCGCCGGAATAACTGTTCTCAGATACAACGCCAGTCACCCTGGAACAGATCAGCAGCTGCTTTGTAAAATAATCTGAAACTATATTTTTTGTTTCAGCTAAAGGCTCATGGGAGTTAAGAAACAATTTATTAAAATCAATTTCTCCGTTTGGTCTGATCTGTATCTTGTCAGGGATTTCTGCCTTTAGTTCAGGAATGGATTTTATAAAATCATCCCTTTCATTATCAAGCAGGACCGATGCATCTAACATAAGTTCATTGTTTTTGCCTGCAGTACTTGATGTATAGAGAATCCTTGAAATTGTATATAAAATCTCATTTTCTAATTGATGCAGGTTGCTGCACTTATGTAAAACCAGCTGAATGAATTGGGAAGATACCAACATTGTTTTATCTAAACGGTTGCTCTCTTTTTGGATCATACTCAATAGAATCGAAATCAACTCTGTTTGCGGACGGTCTTTTGCGGAAGGAAAGTTCAGGATGACAGGACTGATGGAATGAAGCAGGTCCGACTGTAATTCTGATGCCCCAATAAAGGCGATCATCGGCGCGTCTTTTTTATTTTTATATTGAATTTCAAGAGAATGTACAAAACCGCTTAAGATTTCAAAGTCTACGTTTTTTTGAACAAACTCGATTGCCAGGATAAAAATATTATGATCCTTTTCCATCATCTCTATGCTCTGCCTTAGATTGACGTAGATATCGCTGAATTCAATATAATAAACCGATGATTCCCGGGCAGCCAATCCCAACGTTTTTGCACGGTTTAACATTTCTTCTAAGAAAAACTTCTTCCCCGTCCCAGCTTCCCCCTGCATAAAAAAGATCTTAAAGAAATATTTAGGGAGATAAAACACAGGCAGGATTCTGGTTACAGCTTCATATAAGGACCCATTTTGCTGACTTCCGACCATAGAAAACGACTGGACGATGGTCTGTTCTTTTGCAGGTACGTCATATCGGATGAAGTCTGAAATGGTTTCATTTTTATTCAATGTATCAGGGATGGATACAAAAGGAAAAGAGTTCCGGATGATCTCTCTTGAAATAAAAGTGGTGGGGCGTCCTGCCTTCTTGATTAATTTTCCTTCTTTGTGCAGATCATTTAGGATACGTGACACATTTGTCCTGTCAATATATAACTCCATCGACAGGATAAGCGCATTGCATTTTTCAAAGGTAAAATTATGATGATTGATGCATTGCAAGGTTTCTTCTTTTAAATAGGATAAAATCTTCTCTTTATTCGTAGACATGGCCATATCTCCTGCGTATATTTGGTGCTGATTACGGTGTTTCTATAACACACACAAATTAAATCAGACGTAATTAATATACACTTATCATACACGAAACTTAAAATTTATGCAAAATCCACAGTAAAAAACTCAAATAGAGTGTAAATCAAGTGTGTATATAGAAAATTTGCGTATATAAAGATTGTGGGTTAGGATATGCCCAAGTGATGTAAGCGCATACAGAACGAATTACCATTTAACGGATAAAGGAGGATGTAGATGACAGACATTATAGTGGCGACACACGGAGGACTTGCAGAAGGTATGATCGATGCATTGGAACTTATGATAGGGAAACAGGAAAATATATGGTTTCTTGGATTGCGGCATGAGGATAGTATTGATACTTTTATCAAAAGGGTCGATTCTTTCGCCGCGGACACAGATCACGATATCTTATTCATGACAGACTTATTAGGAGCCAGCCCATACAATGCCGCAGCCCAGGCGATTCATCATAACAGGGACAAACATGTTATCTGTGTGTCGGGAATTAATTTATCTATGCTGGTGGAAGCAGCTTTGAAAAGAAACGATATGAAACTGGATGATCTGGCAGATTATCTTGTTGAGACCGGAAAACAGGGAATTGCTAAATTATCATTAAATATGGAGAGAGGAGGGACATTATGAGCAAAATAGTATTATCACGGATTGATGACCGTTTAATTCACGGCCAAGTCATGACAGCATGGGTCCAGCATGTGGGAGGGAATGAAATTGTGATCGTCGACGACAAAGTCGCAAAGGATCCATTTTTAAGCGCAGTCATTACAGGTGCAGTACCAAAGCACCTAAACGCTCAGGCAATGACTATTGACGACGCCGCAGAGTATTTAGAAAAGATAAAAGATGAGGATAAAAACATTATTATTTTAGCAAAGGGACCCAAGGTTTTTCTGGATTTGCTTGAAAAAGGTGTCCAAGTAAAAGAAATCAATTTAGGCGGAATGGGTTCTACTCAAGAACGAAAAAAATTATATAAAAATATTTCTGCAAGTGATGAAGAAAGAGATATGTTGAAGCAATTGTCAGCACAGCATGTACATGTCTATATTCAGGTCGTGCCAAATATGGAAACTGTAGAGATAAATAAAATACTTTAATCGGAGGGAGAATCATGCATATTTCAATTTTACAGGCAGTTTTGATTGGCCTGGTCTACTATTTGGGAGCAAATGGGACACCATGGCTTACTGTTAACATGAGCTGGGCGTTGAGAAGGCCTTTAATATCCGGGATCCTGGTTGGTCTTATCTTAGGCGATCCTGTCAAAGGCTGTATGGTCGGTGCGGCGATCAATGTAACCTATCTTGCACAGATTACAGCAGGCGGCGCCCAGACCATGGATGAGGGTCTGGCGGGAACTGTCGGAACAGCACTGGCAATCATCTCAAATGCGTCCACAGGAGTCGCAGTAACACTTGCAGTACCGATTTCCTTACTGGGCAACTTATTATGGATGATTTATATGACAGGGGATATTTTCATTGTCCATAGAACCGATAAAATCGCGGAGACAGGAGATGTAAAGAAAATCATTTTCTATAACATCGTTCCTTCCCAGATTTTTAAGTGCATCATTTATACCATTCCGGTGGCAATTGCCGTATACAGTGGGTCAGGTGTTATTACAAGCATGCTGCAGGCATTAAAGGGAACACCCGTGATTGATGTATTGACTACGATCGGGACAATTCTTCCTGCCCTTGGTATTGCAATGAATTTTAAAGCCATCTTATCGAACGCTGGGGCAAAAGCATACTTATATCTGCTGTTAGGTTTTATTTTATCTATTTATATCAACCTGCCATTGGTGGTCATCGGTATTTTAGCAGTGATTATAGCACTTTTACAGAACAGCGAAAGTTCAGCTTTAAGTTAGGGAGGAATCAACATGGAAACCATAGAAAAAAAGAGATTAAGTAAAAAAGATATCATCAAGTCCTATCTGATCTGGACATTCTTCAGCCATTCAACCTACAACTATGAACGAATGCAGGCCTCCGGGGTACTGCATACCCTGGCGCCGAGCCTGGAAAAATTATACGGAAAAGAGACACAGGAATTAAAAGACGCATGCAAACGGCACATGGAGTTCTTTAATACAGAACCTAATGTAGGAGGCTGTATCTTAGGGATTACTCTTGCCTTAGAAGAGCAAAAAGCAAACGGTGAAGATGTAGACGAAGAAATGATTTCAAGCATCAAAACAGGTTTGATGGGACCTCTGGCAGGCATCGGCGACACAATCTGGCAGGGAACGTTATCCCCCATAGCATTGGGTATTATCCTTGGAATGGCAAAGGCCGGAAACTTCTTAGGACCGATCATCTACCTGATAATCATTGGCGTTGTGTTATTCGGCCTTGGTTACTTATCCTATACCAAAGGTTACTATATGGGACGCGAAGGAATCGGAAAGATCATCGGAAGCGGTTTATTAAACAAAGTAACCGAAAAAGCAACCATCGTTGGGGCAACGGTACTGGGAGGACTGGTGGCATCTTATGTAACTGTGTCCTGCGGATTAAAGTTAAATTTAAGCACAGGTACACTGGACGTGCAGACTGCAGTATTTGACAGTATCTTAAAAGGTATCCTGCCGTTGGGAATCACCCTATTAACTGTATTTATGTTGAGAAAAAAAGTCAATGTCAACATCATATTACTGGTGCTGATCCTAATTGGCACAGTGGGAACACTGATCGGATTCTTTTAGAGGATAAACCATGAAGATTATACTAAATGCTGACGATTTTGGATTGACTCATGAAGCAAATCTGGGAATCGCAAAAGCCTTCGATGAAGGTTTCTGCTCCCAGGCTTCTGTGGTGACCAACACGAATTATTTTGATGAGGCAGTGTCCCTGGCAGAAAAAAATAACTTTAAGCACAAGGTCGGCTTACATATCAATCTGTTCGATGGGACCCCGTTAACCTCCGGGATCAAGAAACTGAAACAATATGCCAGATCAGATCTGTTTGATTATCATCCAGACTTTCTTCACAGAGTGACTCCAATCTATACAGATGTCATCGCAGAGGAATTAGAAGCACAGATCCAAAAGTATCTAAGCGGAGGTTTTTCTCTGATGAATATCGACTCCCACCACTGTGCATTTTATGATATTCCGGTTCTTTACGGATTGATGCCCTTGGTAAAAAAATATAAATTTGAATCTGTCCGTTACATTGGAAACAGTTTTTTTAACGGGAGTAAATGGCGGCATTTCTACGGCGCCCAGTGGAAGAAAAAAATGGATCAGCTGCATCTTCGTCATGCAAACTATTCCAGCAGTGTGGCCACCTTTGATAAAAACCGCAAAAGCCGGAATCCTCAGCTTATGAAGGCAAAGAAGGCAGAGGTATACGTTCATCCTGTTTTAGTTGAGGGATATTTTATTGATAACTACACAGGCGGTACGCATCTTGAAGATAGTTTTAAAAAGGCCAAATTAGACAAAATGAAATTTATTACATCCAGAGACTTATAAAAGAAAGAAGAGATAAAAATGAAAAAGGAAGAAATTATTTTAGGAATCAAAAAAACCGGCTTAATGGCAATCGTCCGGGTGGAAACCGTGGAACGTGGTTATGAGATCGCCCAGGGATGCCTGGATGGCGGAGTCAACGTTCTTGAAATCAGCTATACCAACAACAACGCCGGAGAAGTGATCTCTGCTTTAAAAAAGAAATATAAGGAGGATCTGCTGGTCGGCGCGGGCACCGTCCTAGACGGAACAACGGCCCGCCTTGCAATTATGAGCGGGGCACAATTTATCATTGCCCCTTGTTATGACGAAGGTGTCGCGCAAATTTGCAACTTATACCAGATTCCATATGCGCCGGGATGTACTTCTTATACGGAAATGTTGACGGCACTAAAGGCAGGCGCATCCTTTATAAAGGCATTTCCAATCTCCAATTACTACGGCCCCAGCTTAGCTAAAGTGGTAAAAGTGCCATGCCCCCAGGTGCCGGTCATGGCGTCGGGCGGAGCTGACTTCGACAACCTTGCAGAGTGGTTTGAAAACGGAGCTGACTGCGTTGGCCTGGGCGGATTACTTACCAAAGGTTCCACAGAGGAAATTGCGGCAAACGCAAAAAAGCTGCGTGATATTGTAACAGACGTAAGAAAAGGATGAGCCTATGAAAACGATTCTAGTAACACCGAGAGGGTATGCAAAATACGGCAGTAAAGCAGGAAAACGTTTAGAAGCACTTGGCTATGAAATGGACGTCAATCATACAGGCAGACCACTTCCAAAAGACGTGTTTGCAGAAAAAGCAAAGCGGGCGTCCGGGATCATCGCGGGTGTTGACGAACTGAATGAAGAACTCCTCCGGGAATGCAGGCACCTAAAAGCCATTGTGAAATTCGGGGTTGGGACCGATAATATTGATCTTCCTGTCTGCGAAGAACTAGGGATTAAAGTCGGCCGCTGTATTGGAACGAATTCCAATGCAGTCGCAGAACTCACCATCGGAATGATGTTTGCGGCTGCAAGGCATATTGTGAGTAATGCTATAAATGTCAAAAGTCACGGTTGGAACAAACCAACAGGACTGGAACTCTTTCATAAGAAAATTGGAATTATCGGGTTTGGTAATATCGGAAAACATGTTGCAAGAATAGCAAATGGGATCGGAATGGAAGTTCTGATCTATGATATGTTTGACGCTGCCCAAGATGTACTGGCTGAATACAACGCACAACAAACATCTGTGGAACAAATCCTGAAGGAATGTGACTTTATCTCCATCCATGTGCCTCTTACACAAGAGACAAAGGACATGATCTCAACCAAAGAATTTAAAATAATGAAGGACACAGCTGTTTTAGTAAACGCAGCCCGAGGCGGAATTGTAAACGAATATGCACTTTACATAGCATTAAAAAACAAAGAGATCTACGCCTGTGCATCCGACGTCTTCACCTCAGAACCTCCCCAGAGGGAACCTTGGATTGATGAGCTGCTCAAGATGGATCACTTTATCCAGACAGCCCATATCGCATCCCGTTCACAAGAGTCTGAGATCAATACCGTAAATGCAGCAACCGACACGATGATACAACTTTTACAGAATTAAAGTAATTAATTCTCCAGAAAAAAGATCTTCCTGCAGACATCTGCAGAAAGATCTTTTTTACATATAAATTCTAATTCTATTTTTTTAATGTCAGCACTTTTGTTCCGGCTTCCAGGTGCCCGGTATTTTCTATGGTAATGCTTGTATACTCTTCACTGTTGCTCACCACCACCGGTGTTGTGACAAAATAGCCCTCCTGTTTGATCTCTTCAAGATCAAACTCTGCGATCCGGTCCCCTTTTCTCACTCTCATGCCAGGCTCTACCTTCACATGATGATATTTCCCGGCAAGTTTCACCGTATCAATTCCCATATGGACCAGGACCTCAGCACCGCCCCCGGACGTGATGCAGATGGCATGCTTTGTATTAAACACTGCAGTGACCGTGCCGTCCACAGGCGAAATTACCTTTCCGTCAGAAGGCCTTATGGCAAACCCCTGCCCAAGCATCCCTTCCGCAAAGACCTCATCTTCCACTTCATCTAGTTCTACTACTTCTCCATTGACCGGCATACAGACAGTTTCCGCTGCCACTTCGGGCACCTCTTCTGCCACAGGGACTCTCGGTGCTTCCGCCACTCTGTCAGATAAGCTGCTTGCCAGATAATCTTCTAGGTTGGACTTTATCACAGTGACCAGCGGTCCATAAATGATCTGAACCCCGTCACCTTTCTTTACGATACCCCGGGAGCCGCTCTCTCTCAAGATTCTGTCGTTTACCTTGCCAGGATCCGAGATTGTACACCTAAGACGCGTCACACAGCAGTCCACATCTTTCACATTTGATTTACCGCCCAGGCCGGCAACGATCAGAGCCGATATATCAGACCCGTCAATATCTATGTCACCCTCCAAAGGTTTTTCAGACACATCTGCTCTGGTATATAATTTTACATTCTGCTCTTCCTTTTCCCGCCCCGGCGTCTTCAGATCCAGCTTCCTGATCAGAAAACTGAACAAAAAATAATAAACTGTACAATATACAATCCCCACCGGGATGAACATAAGCCAGTTTGTCTTGGCTTGTCCCTGAAGGATGCCGAACAGAAACATGTCGATGATGCCCCCGGAAAATGTCAGGCCCACACAGACCTTCAGAATATGCATGAGCATATATGCAGCTCCCGCGAAAACGCAGTGGATCGCATACAATCCAGGCGCCACAAATAAAAAGGTAAACTCAAGGGGTTCCGTGATACCTGTGAGCATTGACGTCAACGCCGCAGAGGCCAGAAGGCCGGCCACCGCTTTTCTTTTTTCCGGCCTTGCACACCTGTACATCGCAAATGCGGCACCCGGCAGTCCAAAGATCATCAATGGAAATTTGCCCGTCATAAATCTAGTAGCCGAAACCGCAAAATGAGTTGTCCCAGGATCCGCCAACTGGGCAAAAAAGATATTCTGGGCACCGTCGACCATCTTTCCGCCGATCTCCATTGTACCGCCTAACGAAGTCTGCCAGAATGGCAGATAAAACACATGGTGCAGGCCGAACGGAATCAGTGCCCGCTCCATAATCCCGTAGATAAACGTGCCGAAATACCCGGAAGCGCTGACCATGCCCCCTGCCGCGTACATTGCATCCTGAATGGGAGGCCAGATAAAATACATTAGGATTCCCACAAATACAAATACGACCGTACAGATCACAGGCACAAATCTTGTCCCACCGAAAAAGGACAATACTTCCGGAAGCTTGATTTTATAAAATCTATTATGCAGCGCAGAAACTCCAAGTCCAACGATAATACCGCCGAACACTCCCATCTGCAGGGAGGTAATCCCCAGAACAGAAGCCGTTGCACCCTCACGCATGGCTTCTGCTCCTCCGTTTAAAGAAATCATAGCCGATATGGCTGTGTGCATGATAAAGAACGCGATAGCTCCTGCCAGTGCAGCTACTTCTTTTTCAGCTCTTGCCATACCCACGGCTACTCCAATGGCAAAGATCAGCGGCAGGTTCCCAAACACAGCATTTCCGCAGTCTCCGCAGACTTTCAAGATTGCGTACGGAATCGTATCTGGTCCCATAACCCCCATCAGGCCATAGGCATTCAGCATTGTTTCATTTGTCAGTGATTGTCCGATTCCCAGCAACAGCCCAGCCACCGGCAGGATTGCGATTGGGAGCATGAAGGACCGTCCCACACGCTGTAATACACCGAATATTTTGTCTTTCACATTTTCCCTCCTAAAATACCTCATATCAAAGACATACCTGATTTTCGGCTTTATAATTCAGATCACAGCGTTGCGATCATAATATCCATTGTCCCGTCGAAAACAGTTTCTTTCTGATCCGAACAGATCAGGAAATGATCTCCCTTTTTAACACTCTGTCCATCGATCATCCCTTCTCCTTCTATCACGCTGACCATCTGGAACGGCACATGGTTTTCTACTGTATTTTTACCCGTCAACCGATAGCAGTCCACTTTAAAAAATTCACTCTCAACATATCTTACTTTCGTTCCGTTTTCCAGCTGAGTTTCACAGAAGGATTTGCTGCTGCCAATCTGTGCAGGCACATTGGTAACATCTATGGACTGCTGTACATGCAGCTGTCTTTCATTTCCGTCCTGATCCTTGCGGTGATAATCATAAACGCGGTAAGTGATATCGGAAGACTGCTGAGCTTCATAGATCAAAGATCCGCTGCAGATGGCATGCAGTGTCCCGGAAGGAATATAAAAGAAATCCCCCTTCTCGATGGCAAAGGAATTCAGGAGATTGTCATAGTCATCTTCCTCGATTGCTTTTATAAACTCATCTTTTGTTTTTGCGTGATGACCCATGACCATCTTAGTGCCCTCATCTGCCTGAAGCACATACCAGCATTCTGTCTTGCCCAGAGAGTTTTCGTGAACCCTTGCATACTCATCGTTGGGATGAACCTGTACGGATAAGTCATCTCTGGCATCAATGATCTTTACCAGCAGAGGAAATTCCTCTCCCTCTATATTGCCGAACAGTTCCCGGTGGTGTTCAAAGAGCCATGACAGTGTCTTGCCGGCAAACTCACCGTTTTCAATCGTACAGTCACCGTTTTTATGGGCAGAGACCGCCCAGCACTCCCCCGTATGGTCACTGGGGATTTCGTATCCATACACATCCTTAAGCTTATGTCCGCCCCAGATCATTTCTTTAAACACCGGTTTCATTTTTAGAATATGTCCCATAATCTTGTTCCCCCTAATTCTTACTTTCCGAATTTAGATTTCAGTTTCTTTTTGATCACCCCAAAAAAGCTCAAAGAACGTACCATATGGTCAGATGCCACATATTGACTGATGGCACGCAGTACCTTTTTCGGCTCTTTTGATGCAAAAGAATAAGTTCCATTTTCTTTCGTCTGTATTGCATACCGCGGAATATGTTTTCCCTTGAACATAACTGAGGCAATCACATAATCAACTTCCTTCCAGGGTATCTGAATATAATCATTTACATTCCGGTCATTATAAAATTCAAAACCCTTATCCCCGATCATGATCTTTCCGTAACTGTTGAGACCGTGATAGGAAGTTCCGTTGATCACCAGATCTACTTTTGTGTTTATTGACTGAGCCATAGCAGCTAACTCTCCATTTCTATATTTATTCCTCACGCATACTGCGCAGCTTTTGTACCTTACACATTATATCATGATATTGTTCACCGGAGAATATTTTCTTCCATTAGGAAAACCCGCAGAACTTTCCTAATGGAAGAAAAAAAGTTCGGATTGCTCCGAACTTTTTTCATTGGCCTATAACAATCCGATAACGTGTCCGCCAATACCTACTAAGAATAATGCAATGATGATAATGATTGGTGAAACATTCTTCTTCAGCAGCCACATACAGAATAATGTTAATAACAATGGAACTAATCCAGGAATCAGTGAATCCAAGTTGTTCTGTAAGGTTGTAACCTTTGTCGCTGACAGTGACAAACCTGATGCGTACTGCTCAAATGCCTGCTGAATACCTTTTGCACCTTCCGGAAGCTTAGACCAGTCGATGTACGCTCCATCACTCAAACTTACCTTTGATACTACCGGTTGGAAACTAATGGATACCCACCGCTGAACCAGCGATCCAAGGATAAACATACCGAGGATAGATGCACCTTTTGTGACTTTCTGTAACAGTCCGCCGGAAAGATCTTCTGTGATCTTTGCACCAGCTTTGTATCCGAATTCCTGTGTGTACCACATGAATCCCCAACGGATCACGTTCCACAGTACGAAGAATAAGATCGGTCCTAAGATGTTTCCTGTCATTGCCAGGGAAGCTCCGAGAGCACCGAGAATTGGACGTACAGTAAACCAGAATACCGGATCACCGACACCGGCCAAAGGTCCCATCATACCGACTTTAACACCCTGGATTGCTGCATCGTCAACCTCTGCTCCGTTTGCACGTTCTTCCTCCAATGCCAGTGTAACACCGATAACCGGAGAAGCCACATACGGATGAGTGTTGAAGAATTCCAAATGACGTTTTAATGCCTCTGCACGTTCTTCATCTGTCTTGTATAATTTCTTGATCGCCGGGATGATTGAGAATGCCCAGCCACCGTTCTGCATACGTTCGTAGTTCCATGATCCCTGAAGGAAGGTAGAGCGCAATGCAACGGACAAACGTTCCTTCTTACTTAATGTAACTTTTTCTGCCATTTTTCATACCTCCTTCAATTAATAATTATTTAAGATGTCGCCAAGCGGATCACCT
This sequence comes from Anaerostipes rhamnosivorans, assembly GCF_005280655.1. Lineage (NCBI taxonomy): Bacteria > Bacillati > Bacillota > Clostridia > Lachnospirales > Lachnospiraceae > Anaerostipes > Anaerostipes rhamnosivorans. Next base: position 1,277,160 of record NZ_CP040058.1, on the reverse strand, counting down.
GTATTGCTTCCTCCTCCGTTGGAAGAACCACCGCTCTCAGACAATGTTAAGTAGATCAATGCCAGAGATACACCGATTGCTCCCAATGCGATCAAAGTCAGATCTGAAAGTGCGGCTACGCAGAAACCGATCGCAAAGAACGGCCATACTTCTTTTGTAGCCATCATGTTAATAACCATCGCATAACCAACGGCTACGACCATTCCACCACCGATTGCCATACCGTCTGTAAGCCATGCCGGCATAGATGTCAGGAATTTCTGAACGGTTGTTGCCGGGATAAACAGAAGCGCTCCCGCTGGAATCGCAATACGCAGACCCTGCATAGCGATGGCAATGATATGCCAAAGCTCAACACCTTTGAAATTGGCTTTTTCAGCAGCTGCATCCATACGGTGAACACATGCTACGGAAAGTGTACGTACAACCATTGTTAAGAATAAACCTGCAACTGCAAGAGGGATTGCAACTGCAATAGCAGTGCTGACACCTGCTGTACCCTGTCCTCCGAGAACCAGGATGATAGCGGAAGCTACAGAAGCCAACGCGGCATCCGGGGCAACAGCGGCTCCGATGTTCGCCCATCCTAAGGCGATCATCTGTAATGTACCACCTAAGATGATACCTGCCTCTAACTGTCCGGTCACAAGTCCAATTAATGTACAAGCAACCAGCGGCTGATGGAACTGGAATTCATCCAATACTCCTTCCATACCAGCTAGAAAGGCAACTATAATAACTAATACTATTGATATAACTGACATTATAATTCCTCCTCTATAATCTGAATGTGTGAAGCTTATGATAACTCAGCTTCAGCTTTTTTGATGATCTCATCCATGTTTTCTTTGGAATCGCTCGGTACCTTGCGGACATCAAAGGTAATTCCTTTTTTCTTTAACTCTGCAAAGGTCTTTACATCTTCTTTTCCCAAGGAAACTACTTTGCTCACTGCAACTTTTCCAACAGAGTGAGCCATGGAACCAATGTTCAGCTCTTTGATATCCACTCCGCCTTCGATGGCACGCAGGGCATCCTGAGGTGTTTCAAAAAGCAACAGTGCTTTTGTATTTCCAAAACGCGGATCTTTTGAAACCTCGATCATTTTGTCAACAGGTACAACGTTGGCGCGTACTCCTGGAGGTGCAGCCTCCTGAATTAATTTTTTACGAAGATCATCATGCGCTACAGAGTCAGACACAACGATGATCCGGTTCGGCTGGGTTGTCTTTGTCCATGCAGTCGCGACCTGTCCGTGGAGCAGACGGGAGTCAATACGGGCAAGCACAAACTTGATATGTCCGTCCCCTAATACCGTTCCTTCCGGAATTGCTCCCTGAGGCTGTGCAGGCTGCGCAGCCGGCGCTTCTGTCTTAGGTTCCAATGATTCCGGATAAATCCGGACCCCTTCTTTACCGCTTCCTGCGATCTGAACTGCAATCTCATGAGCAGTTTCCATTGTCATACGTGAAGCATAGGCGTCAATCAGCATCGGTAAATTCAAACCGGCTACTATTGCCCATTTATCCTCATGACCTGATACCAAACCGTTGGCCTGGTTGAATGGAGTACCACCCCAAAGATCAACTAAGAACAACACTTCATCCTGATTCTCGAAAGAAGCGATTGCATCTTCCATCTTCTTTTTGACATCGTTTGGCCCTTCGCTTGGCTGCAGTGTAACAGCTGCCACATCAGGCTGGTCACCGAAGATCATGGATCCAGACTGCATGATTCCAGTCGCAAATCCACCATGCGTAGCAAGAATAATTCCTACCATTTAAACATTCCTCCTTTTCTAGTTATCTTTCGGAATCTTTGTTCTTCTGTGTTCCCCGAGAACTCCAATCCCATTTATAAAATCCCCCGCTGGGGGTGATTTCCTATGTAAGCACAAAGCGGACAAGTCCGCTTCAACTCCTTAAATCCCTCAATCATGAGGGACTTGTTCCGCTTTGCGCGCCGATGTGCGGCTGCAAAGCAGCCTTCCTTGGCACATCGTGTGCATCATGCCCGGAGGGCTTTTTTATTCCATAGGGAGAACTTTCCTAATGGAATAAAAAAACCCGACTCAAACAACGAATCTTTTCTTGATCCATACACCCCGACAACTATTGCGAAACATATGGATTTAAAAAATCCTTTGGTTTGAATCAGGTTTAGCCTGCATTACCAGTAACAATCCTTATTCTTTATCAATATGAACTTTTATCTTGTGACAACCCGCTTAATATGTACAGTGAGATACATCATCTCTTCATCCGTGATATCGTGGTTGCATGTGTTTTTTATATAAATCCTGATCTTCTCCACACAGTCCAGGCACTCCTGATACTTGTTCCGGATGATCTCCTGGAACTCCGTATCATCACTTTCCACTTCGTTGCCCGTAAAAATCCTCTGGGCAAAAAACTTCAAGTGTGTGATGAACCGCTCGTAAAAGACAGATTCTTTATCCATCTGGTCCGGGAAACAATCATCTACAATCTTAAGAATATTTTGTGTCAGCTTGGTCATGGAAACCATCTCTGTCATATCCAGATCCAGTTCTGCGTTGACGATATGAAGTGCGATAAACGCCGCTTCATCCTGGGGCAGAGTCACCTTAAGTTTCCTCTCGATCATACCGATCGCCGCCTGCCCGATCAAATATTCCTGGTAGTAGAATTTCTTGATCTCCCATAAAAAAGGATTCTGGAAGGGAACTCCCATCTCTACCCGTTCAATGGCAAAATTAATATGGTCTGTAAGAGAAATATAAATATTGTCATTGATATTCTTTTGCAAAGTGTCTTTGGCATATTGAATAATTTCATTACATATTTCCAATCGCTCTATGGGAATGTCCTCGACCAGCTGCTGAAAGCGGTTTGTCATCCCATGGTCTTTCATAATATAAGTCTTTTCAACTTTGTCCGGGTCGATCTCATCTCCCGGATGTCCTTGAAAGCCCAATCCTCTTCCCATTAGTACCACTTCACGATGGCTGTTATCTTCTGAAATTACAATATTATTATTGATAATTCTTGTAATTTGCACAGTTCCACTCCGTATTGTAAAATATTCAGTTAAGAAAAAAAATAAACCACACCTATTGAAATCTATCTCTAAAAATCCCATAAGTTGGTTTAGCCTGCATTACCAGTAACAATCCTTCTTTCTTTATTCCCTTAACTTATTTCCAATTTTATCAAAGCGGCCACTCTATGTCAACCACTTTCTTTATAATTTCTTTATAAATTTTTAAGATTTATTCTCTATCAGACAACAAAAACTCTCTCAAAAGTTCGGGAATCCTTTATACATGCGGTTTACGGCAATTGTCAGTCTGCCAGCATTTTTTCTTGAGTATTTATAGTGCTTATGGTAAAATATATGAACTATTTGCATAAAATTAAGCTTTACCCAATTAATATGATCTGAGAGGTATTCATATGTTAAAGTTTATTGCCCTTCTGAATTCGGTCATAGCCAAGGCCCAGAAGGATCACATCACTGCCTTTTCTGCCCAGGCGGCATTCTTTACGGTACTTTCCTTTTTTCCGTTTTTGATCGTCGTACTGAGCCTGATGCGGTTTGTGCCTGTGACACCGGCAGATCTGATCGGACTTGTGAACTATTATCTGCCCGAACAGTACAGTGAAAGTCTCGTGGCGGTCATTAATTCTTTATATGGAAAGATAACCACAACTTACATGTCATTCACGATCATCACCTTGCTCTGGTCAGCATCCAAAGGAATCCTTTCCATGATGACCGGGCTGAACACGATCCATGAGATTCCTGAGAAGAGGAATTATTTTGTACTCCGGTTTATCGCCACATTATATATTGCGTTTATCGCCGTAGCCGTGCTGATCGGGATCATCGTGCTTTTATTCGGAAATACCCTGCTGAACCAGCTGTACCAGTTTTATCCGATTCTAGCGACACAGCACATTGTATTTTTGCTCATTCGGTTTGGCATCGCATTTTTTATTTTCTTTTTAGTGTTTTTTATCATGTACCGCTTTCTTCCAAGCGAACACTTTAAAGCAAAGCAGGTAATGCCGGGAGTGATCTTCAGCTCCGCGGGATGGATCATTTTATCCTCCCTTTTCTCTATTTATTTTGATAACTTTAAGTTTTTCAGCATTATGTACGGCGGTTTGACCGGTATTCTGCTGACTCTGTTCTGGCTCTATTTCTGTATGATGATTCTGTTCATCGGAGCCGAATTAAACCAGTACCTCATGAAAAACCATAGATAACAAAAGAGAACCTTTTCTTGTTTTGTTCAAGAAAAGGTTCTCTTTTTATGAGTTATTTACCACTATTTCCGTCGCGCTTTTGAAATGCGCTCCTCCAATAGTGGTGAATAACTTTCGAAAAGTGGCTCCTTTTTGACAGAAGCCCTTCTCCAGCAGACATTACGTCCATTTTCTACATGATTGGAGTGAGGCATTCTAAGAGCCGAACGGAAATCATGTGGAAAATGTCATACCTTATCGTGCGAAGCACGCCCAACCGAAGGGTATGGAACACGGGATGCCCTGCTGGGTATGGTTTTAGAGCATAAAGTGCTGCGGTACACCGTCTTTATACGGTATCTGTACCTCCCCCTGGATCAGCGGTTTCAGATAGTCCACCAACTCCTGTGTGATATCATGACCGTCTTCTGTAATCCACTCAATGGGCACTGTTTTCTCCACATTAGCGATCTTAGACAGGTCCGCAAGTACAATATCCACCCCATATGTTTTTCCCGGCAGCCGCTTGAGGGCGGACATCTTTCCGCTCTCCCCACGGATAGCGCTGACAGCTGCATAAGCTCCAAGATTCCTGGATTCCATAATGTCTGTTTCGCTGAGCATATATCCGGCGCAGCGTTGAAGAATATTCAGTTCCACAGAGCGAACCTTACAGCCTATCTGATCCGTGACCACCTGCTCTAAATACTTCCCGATTCCGGACAGATATTGATGTCCGAAAGCGTCTTCCTTTCCGGACTTCATCTCTTCTCCAACATATCTGCCCTGGGCATCTTTCAGTCCTTCGCTGACTGCAATAATAATGTTATTTTCTTTTTTCAGTGCTTCTTTTACATCTTCCACAAACTGTTTTGTACTGAACGCCTTCTCGCAAAGATAAATCAGCTGCGGAACGTTCCGCTCCTCATTTCTCGCAAGCGCTGCGCTGGCTGTGAGCCATCCGGCGTTCCTTCCCATGACTTCCACGATGGTCACAGACGGGATATCGTAAACGTAACAGTCACATGCGATCTCCGTGAACGCAGTGGCGATGAACTTTGCCGCTGATCCAAAGCCCGGGCAGTGATCCGTCTCCCCCAGATCATTGTCAATGGTCTTTGGGGCGCCCATGATCTTAATGTCATCCACTCCGTGTTCTCTGCAATACGTGGAGAGCTTATATACGGTGTCCATGGAATCATTTCCTCCCGTATAGATAAAATACCCGATGTTGTTCTTCCTGAGAATCCGGATGATCTCCTCAAATTCTCTCGCGTCCTCCTCAGGATTTTTCAGTTTCCAGCGGCAGGATCCCAGGGCGGCAGCCGGGGTGACTGCCAGCAGCTCCCTTGTGGCCGGATCTTTGCATATTTCATCCAGCCTTACAAAATTCTCATTTAAGACTCCTTTGATCCCATTCAGTGCACCATACACATGCCCCACCTCTTCGAATTCAAGACCGGTGTCGATGACTCCGGTAATGGTCGCGTTGATTGCTGCCGACGGCCCTCCCGACTGTGCCACTAACATGTTTTTCATCCTCGATGTCCTCCTCATTCAGTTGCAAAATTTCTGTACAAATTCTATTTTTCATTATATCGTGTTATAATAAAAATCACAACTGTAGAAAGGAGACTCTGAATTATGAATACACCTTTAGCAAAACTTCAGGAATCTATGAAGAAGAAAAATCTAACCTATTACCTGATTCCAAGTGAAGATCCCCATCAATCAGAATATGTCGATGATCACTATAAATGCCGCCAGTTTATCTCTGGTTTTACCGGCTCCTCCGGTGCCGTTCTCGCTGAACAGGACAGCAGCCGTCTCTGGACCGACGGAAGATATTTTACCCAGGCGGAATCACAGATCGACCGGGATCGGATGGAACTGATGAAGATGGGCGTCTCCGGTGTTCCCACCGTTCTGGAATATTTGGAACAGCATCTAAAAGAGGGGGATACCCTCGCCCTAAACGGCCGCACCATCAATACAACTTATGGCAAAAAGCTTTCCGCCCTGACCACCGCAAAAAAAGCATCTCTTGAGACAAACCACACACTCGCTGAAGACCTGTGGACTGACCGGCCTGCCGCTGCCGCCTCTGAAATATTTATACACGATGAAGCATACGCCGGTGAAGCTGTATCTTCAAAATTAAAACGGGTGCGAAGCCACATGGAGGCAGTTTCTGCCGAGGCCCATTTCATCTCTTCTCTGCCGGATATTGCATGGATCTTTAACCTCCGTGGAAATGACATGGCCTGCACTCCTCTGTTTTACAGCTACGCCTGGATCACTATGGAGGGCTGCTTTCTGTTTGTGAAGGAACACTGCCTCTCAGACGCTGTAAAAGACTATTTAGCTAAAAACCATGTGTCCGTTTTGCCTTATGAACATATCGGCACATTCTTAAAAGAACAAAAAGCAAGCATCCTTATGGACCCGGATACGGTCAGCTACAAGCTCTACCTTGAGGTGAAAAAAAACCGGATCCTCTTTGGAGAAAATCCTTCTTATGCTATGAAGGCAGTAAAAAATGACGTTCAGATTGAGGGCCTGCGCAGCTGCCATCTTTCCGACGGAATCGCTATGACAAAATTCATGTGCTGGCTGAAACAGAATATTGGCTCCGTACCCATGACAGAACTTTCTGTTTCGGACCGTCTGGAAGAGGAGCGAAAAAAGCAGCCTTTATACCAGGGGCCAAGTTTTGACACCATCTGTGCCTACAAAGAGCATGCGGCTATGATGCACTATTCCTCCACGGAGGAATCCAATGTGGAGCTGAAATCTGAAGGACTTCTCTTGATCGATTCCGGCGGACAGTATCTGACCGGAACCACAGATGTAACCCGAACTTTTATTTTAGGTTCCATCACTGCCGAAGAACGCAGAAACTTTACGCTTGTGTTAAAAAGCATGCTGTCCCTGGCAGACGCCAAGTTTCTTCAGGGCTGCCGGGGCAGCAGCCTGGACATTCTAGCCAGGGGGCCTCTCTGGCAGGAAGGTATTGACTACCGCTGCGGAACCGGACACGGTGTGGGACACTTCCTCGGTGTACATGAAGGCCCGAATGCCTTCCGCTGGCAGATCAGGGAAAATCAGCTGGATGCGGTCCTCGTGCCGGGCATGGTGACCACCGATGAACCGGGGGTCTATGTGCCGGGACAATACGGAATCCGCACAGAAAACATGCTTCTGTGCAGGAAGCAAAAACAGAATGAGTACGGCTCCTTTTTAGAATTTGAACACCTGACCTTGGTTCCCATTGACATGGACGGGGTTGACGAGACACTGCTCAGTGAGAAAGAACTCCATCTGCTCCGTGATTACCATCGTTTGGTTTTCGACAGACTTTCCCCTCACTTGACCGAAGCTGAGGCCGACTGGCTGTACAGTTTCTTAAAAATCTAACAAAGTGGGCAAGCCCACCTCTGAACTGACCCCCACTCTTTGAGGGGCTTGACAACTTTGAGCACCAAATGCGATTTGACGTAGTCAAATGATTTCCTTACGTGTCATAGGAGGTTCCGTAGGAATTTCCTATGACATAAACAATGCCCCCGGCTGGTTTTTCCTGCCGGGGGCATTGTTATGTCAGACAGTTGGGATTAATTCCAGACTTCCTCTGCAACTTCCCTCACCAATTTTAATTTATTCCACTGTTCTTCCTCTGTGAGCTTGTTTCCTTCCTCCGTAGATGCAAAACCGCACTGAGGACTTAAACACAGCCTGTCCAGCGGCAGATATTGTTCGGCCTCACGGATCCGTTTGATGACAGCTTCTCTGTCTTCCAAAACCGGATTTTTCGTGGTGATCAGCCCTAAGACAACTTTTTTATTCTCACTTACATGTTTTAACGGTTCAAAATCACCTGAACGATCATCGTCGAACTCTAGATAGTATGCATCCACATGTTCTTCACCAAACAAGAACGGCGCGATTGGTGCATAACCTCCCTTGGAAGCCCAGGTGGAATGATAGTTGCCCCTGCACACATGTGTTGTGACCACAAGATCATCCGGTCTTCCCTCCACTGCAAGATTGTTCACTTTCACATACTGCTTCGCAATTTCTTCCACGGAAACCTCATCCTGCTGACGGTTTTCCCAATATTTAACGTCACAGAACATTCCCCATGTGCAGTCATCAAACTGCACATTCCTACAGCCTGCCTCATATAATTCCCCGATCACTTCCCGATAGGCGGCTCCAATATCCGCAACCAGTTCATCTTCATCTGGATAAAATGATTTAGTGATCTTGGCGTTGTCTCCTCTTGTCAGTTCGGCAAGAAGCTGTGCTGGGGCCGGAACTGTCTGACGGGCTGTGACTGTGTCATTCTCCTGTTCTTTTACAAAACGAAAATGTTCTACAAAAGGATGGTTCTCCCCTGAGATTTTTCCTGTCAGTACTGCTGTCTCTCCTCTTGTCACTTCATCATGGAATTGATATCCGCTCTCGATCTGTTTTTTCTCAACTCCATTCAGTCCCCACATGAAATCCAGATGCCACCAGCTTCTTCTGAATTCTCCATCCGTGATCACGGACAGGCCTGCTTTCTTCTGCTTTTCAATCAGGTTAAGGATTGCTTTGTCTTCTGTCTCTCTCAGCTGCTCCTGTGTAAGGTTTCCTGCCTGAAATTCTTTCCTGGCTGTTTTCAAGCCTTCTGGCCTCAAAAAACTTCCCACAATATCAAATCGAAATGGTGCTTTATTTTTCATCGTATATTCTCCCTTTGTCTTATTTTCTCTATGTTGTAAGTATACTTTGTATTGATCCCAATGAAAAATATAAAAAAACAGCAGTTTGATATAGTTTAAAACTATATCAAACTGCTGTTTCTTCTTTTACAGCTGGCAGCTTAGAACATGTCTTTTCAGAGCTTCCATATATGCTTTTCCGTACCGGCTCAGCATCATGTGCTTCTGCTGGATCGTTCCGATCCTCATATGCTCCTCCACCAACAAAGGCTTTGCAATGATATTAACACCGTTTAATTCCTCGCTTATGACTCCGGAACTGACCGTATATCCATTGAGGCCTATGACAAGGTTAAACAACGTTGCCCGGTCCCTGACCTTGATATTTCTGCTCCGGTCCAAGGTGCTCAAAATCTCCTCGGAAAAATAAAAAGAATTGTAATCCCCCTGCTCAAATGACAGATAAGGGTAGTCCTCCAGATCTTTCAGGGATAGCTCTTTTTTCTCTGCCAGAGGGTGTTTTGAATTAATGAAAACATGGGGTTTTGCCAGAAACAGTTCTTCAAACACCAGACCGTTTTGTTTTATGAGCTTCATAATAATCTGTTCATTGATGGATGATGTATACAAAATACCAATCTCACTTTTAAGCCGGCTGACATCCTCAATGATCTCATATGTCTGGGTTTCCCTCAAAGTAAAATCATACTGGTCTCCGCCAAACTCCCGGATCACGTCCACAAACGCATTGACAGCAAAGGAATAATGCTGGCAGGACACAGAAAAACGCGGACTCTGCTTCTTTGCATTTAAATACTTTTCTTCCAGTAAATTAGCTTGTTCCAGAACTTGCCTGGCGTAACCTAAAAAGACGTCCCCTTCATTGGAAATAATCACCCCTTTGTTTGTCCTTCTGAATATGGTGATCTGCATTTCCTTTTCCAAATCCTTGACTGCGCTGGTGAGGCTGGGCTGGGAGATAAACAGCTCCTTAGCCGCCTCACTGATGGTTCCTTTTTCCGCAACCATAACTGCATACTTAAGCTGCTGTAATGTCATCTTGTCACTCCTTTAAAAAAATGTCTCGCCAAGGGAAATCATGAGCGGAAGAGTGGCAATCGCCGCAATGGTGGATATGGCAAACAGTTCCGCCGCATAACCCACATCCTTCTTAAACTTCACCGCAAACATGGTCGTTATGGCTGCCGTAGAAGCCGATGTGGCAAGCAGTGACAGAATCTTAAGATCCTTCGACACAGGAACAAAGATCAGGATCAGAAACATAACAAACGGCACGACCAAAAGCCTCAGCACGGTCAAAATATAAATCCTTGGTTTTGACAGAATCTTTAGCAGATTCGTCTGTGCAATGGCCGTTCCTGAGATCATCATAGCCAAAGGAGTGTTCATATCCGCGATGGCCTTTAACGGTCTGAACACCAACGCCGGGAATTTAATCTGAAGCAGATAGCACAAAAGCCCTGCAAATGTGGCAATCATCACTGGCGCCTTAAACACCTCTTTGATCGATTCCTTTTTAAAAGATCCCTGCATGCTGGCCACTCCGTGGGACCAGATGAACAGGTTCTGTGCGGCAATAAACGCTGTTATGTAGATAACTCCTTTGGAACCCAGCACTGCCTGCGCCAAAGGAATGCCCATAAATCCGCAGTTTGGATAGACCACACTGAACCGCTCAAGAGCAGTGCGATCTTGATCCCTGCCTCTTACAAGGCCGTAGGACAGCAGGATCGCCAGACCATGGGCTATAATTCCAAGCACAAAGGTTATAACAATGCCGTGAAAGATATTTGCGTCAAAGTCAATCTGGAATGATGTGAGTACCACAAACGGAATAACCAGATACAGGGTGATATTGGAAAGCTCCGCGCTCCCCTTTTCGGTTACGAGGCCTGTCTTATATGCACCTGCCCCCACCGCCATCATCAAAAACATCATGACGATCTGCCCGAATACAATTGAAACAATATTCATTAAATTCCCTCTTTAATCTTCGTCTTCCGATCCAATCCACATGTTTTTGATGGTCTGATAGGTACCCTCTGTGTTCAGCACCTGCAGGGTCACATTAAACTTACCCACAGAAGGATCTTTTTTTCTGAACATGATACCGTAGTTGCTCTCCGCTGAATTCAGCTTTTCATCCAGGGCAGAAATCTTATCTCCCTTATAGTTGTCCATAAAATAATCGACACCCGTGGTATCATAGACAGTAGCGTCAATCTTCCCCTTTTCTAGGTCTTTAAATACCTTTTCCATGGATGAATAAGTCTTGATCTTATTTTCTTCTGAGAGGTTCTGCTGTGCATATTCAGCATTGGAGGTTCCCTCTTCCACACCGATTGTTTTTCCCACTAATTCTTTCCGATCCGTGATATTTTTATCTGAATTGACCATAATCTTCAGTGTATTCTCAAAGTAAACATCAGAAAACTGGAACTCTTTCTGACGGCTGTCCGTGATACAGATGCCGGAAATGGCAAGGTCGATCTTCTTTTCCTGAAGCAGCTTTGTAAGCTCTCTCACAGGCGCCACACGAAGCTTATATTCAAAGCCAAGATACTGGCTTATACCCTTCATAAGATCAATGTCAAAGCCCTTCATTTCCTTTGTCTTTTCATCACGGAAAGAAAATGGAGCCATACCTTCTGATACTCCTATGACAAGTTCTTTTCCCTTCATAGAATCCTTCACTTCCGAAGCTGTGATGTTTTCTTTTTTTACATCTTTATTCTCTGTCTTCTTTTTATCCCAAGGGAGATTGCAGCCCCCTAAACAAAAAATAAGACATATCATCATACAAATTGTCAGTAATTTTTTCATGATATGATTCCCCATTTCTATAGATTGTTTTTTATCATAATATCATTGGTAAATAGGGGTGTCAAACAGTCTGGCAATTTTTTCATCGTATAAATCCATTTTGATTGGTGAATGATTTTAATATATCGTTCGCAAGAACAATTTACAAATGGAGGAATTATCATGGCACTTAATAAAGTTGAAATCTGCGGAGTCAATACTGCTTCTCTTCCTTTACTCACCAATGAAGAAAAAGAGGAATTGTTCATAAGAATTGAACAGGGAGACCAGGAAGCCAGGGAACAATACATCAAGGGCAATTTAAGGTTAGTTTTAAGTGTCATTCAACGTTTTTCCGGCAGCAGTGAAAATGCCGATGACCTGTTTCAGGTAGGATGCATTGGACTGATGAAGGCGATTGATAATTTTGACCGTACGCTGAATGTTAAATTTTCCACTTATGCGGTCCCGATGATCATCGGAGAAGTCAGACGCTATCTCCGTGACAACAATTCTATGAGGGTCAGCCGCTCTCTTAGGGATATCGCTTATAAGGCCATCACGGCAAAGGAAGCCTTAACCAAAAAATTTAACAAGGAGCCGACCATCGAAGCCATTGCAGACGAGATTGAAATGAAAAAAGAAGATGTCTTATTTGCCCTGGATGCCATTGCCACTCCGCTCTCCCTCTATGAACCAGTGTACCAGGACGGAGGCGATACCCTGTTTTTAATGGACCAGGTGAAAGATAAGAAAAACAAAGAAGAATTATGGGTAGAATCCATCGCCTTAAAAGATGCCATGGAACATCTGCCTGAACGGGAATACAACATCATCAAACTCCGGTTCTTTGATGGAAAAACGCAGACTGAAGTAGCTGACGAGATTAGTATCTCACAGGCGCAGGTCAGCCGTCTGGAAAAGAACGCCCTGAATCATATGAAACACTATCTGGATTAAAACGGCAGGGGACATTTCTTTTTGGAAGAGAAATGTCCCCTTTCTTATGTTATAAAATCGGTACCCAGAATTGAATCTCACTCTGCCCGTGCTCATCCGCTGTCTCCCCGTATTTTGCAAAATCGTATGGGTTTCTTTCATTAAATCTACATGTGGAATTGGGAAACCACTCTTGATAAATATATTCTGCCACAGGCTGAAGGCTGTCCTCATTTTTCCCTCTAAAAGTAAAAACTGCATATCTGCTGGGCGGCAGGGTAAACGCTTTCATATGTGCTGGAATGTACGCTAGTGAAGTCACCTGGGCTGCTGCAATATAATGGAATAACGGCCCGTTGCTTTCATACTCCTTATAATCGTTGACGCCGATAAGAAAATCCTTGTCTGTCCTGCTGATGATCTCGTCTTTATATTTATGCATCAGATTCCAGCAACGGCCGATGACCCGGAACCCATGTTTCGTGCTTCCGTCATATCCAGCCAGATAGATGCTGTCTTCCTCCACTGTTTTTATATTCAAGACCCTGTCACCCGGTATTTTTCCGCGTTGTTCCATATCATATTTCAGCTGTAACGGCATAAAACTACTCTTCTTCCGGTAACGGCTGGGCGAACAATTGTACATGGTCTTAAAACTCCTGGAAAATGAACGCTGGGTGTCATAACCGGAACACAGCGCGATCTCCATCAACGGCTTTTGTGTAAAAACAAGCACCCGGGCCGCCTCAGTCAATCTGCGGCGTTGGATATATTGATGGATGGAAACACCCACAACAAACGTAAACATTCTGTGTAAGTGATATTTAGAATACCCAATTTCTTCTGTTATCATATCCAAATTTAATTCTTCCTCAGTGAGATGCTCCTCTATATAATCGAGCACCTGCCTGATGACCTGTAAATTATTATCCATACCAATACCTCCTGCTCTTAGAATAACAAAATGCGGAGTAGGATGATTCACAAATCTTGCGGTCTGCGAAAAAAATCTAGAATGTTAATCTGTATATTTATACTTCATTTTGTTGTCCTTAAAATAATATTCATTATTATTTACGGAGAACTTTCCTATGAAATGAAAAAGGGCCGTCTGCAACAGACGCCCTCAATCTTTTTAATTCTTTGTAATTATTGTTTCTAAACAAGATATTCTCTCCATTTTCTACATGATTGGAGTGAGACATTCTAAGAGCCGAACGGAAATCATGTGGAACATGTCACAATAAATTCTTCTTTTTCAAAATCAGTACTGCGATCACGCACACTGCAACCGAAAACGCACTTACAATAAAGAATCCTATGGGGCTCCCCGAAAACGGCATTCCGGCAGGATTCAGGTTCATTCCATAGAGGCCTGAGATCATCGTCGGGAGTTCCAAAACAATCGTGATTGCGGCGAGGAACTTCATGACCTGGTTTAAGTTGTTGTCGATAATAGAACCAAACAGTGACATGGTGCTCCTCAAGATGTTATGGTAAATATAGGTCATCTCCATGGCCTGTTTGTTCTCAATGATGACGTCCTCCAGGAGTTCCTGGTCTTCCTCGTAATGCTTAAGCCCAATGTGTTTTCTGAGCTTTTCCAACACAACCTCATTAGACTTTAAGGAGGTTGTAAAATACACCAGACACTTTTCCAGGTCATAGAGTTGGATCAAATCCTTATTCCTGGATGTCTCATGCAGGATCTCCTCCACCTCGTTGGCCCGTCTGTCGATCATACGCAGATGCATCAAAAACAGTGCCGCATTGTTGTAGAGAATCTGATAGACAAACCTTGTCTTCATATATGTATAGAAATTCGGGACCAATCCGTCTGTAAACTGCTTTAAGATATTTGTCTCTTCCAGGCAGACGGTGAATACCACCTTCTCTGTGATAAAAATACCGAGAGGAATGGTCTCATACATCCGTTTTCCCTCTTCCTTCCGAACCACCGGGATGTTGACCAGGATCATCGTATAACAGTCTTCGTGCTCCAGACGGGACCGCTCTTCCTCATCCAAAGGCGCCCGCAGATCGTCTAAGTCGATCCGATATTCTTCAGCCACCATCTGCAGTTCCGCCGCGCTGGGGTCCGTCATCATGACCCAGGATTCCCGTTCGATGTCAGTAATCTCCCTCAATTCTTTTGATCCCTCATAGGTTTTAAATATCCTGACCATGATTCCCCTCCTTTTGACAATACTACTATTATATCAACTGGAAAAGGAAACGGCAACCATTATTCAAATGGATACTTCATTCCCCACTGGGTTCTCACACTGCTTAAGATCTTCATAACATCTCTGGAAATTTCTATATTGTTATCAGAAAGGCTTCCTTCTACCGCCCCTTCCATGGCATTTACTTCATATACCAGGGCATCTTCTGTGTTTCCTGCCTCAATGGTCTCTGTGAGACCTGTCTCTGTGTTTGTAATGGTTGCTTTTGACGCACGCGGATATTCATACACCTCAATATATCCCTTGTCTCCGGTGACAACGCCCCTTTTAGGCTGTTTTGCCCGAATGGTCAGACAGATCACTGCCATCTGGTCAGACTCATTTTTCAGAATAATTCCGGACTGCTCATCCACTCCGGTCTCCACATACTGCACAGTGGTCAGAATCGTATTTGGCGCCTCGTCCATAAAGGTCCTTGCAAATGTAGTTGCATATCCCCCGATATCCAGGAGCGCTCCCCCTGCTGCTTCCAGAGCGAAAAACCGATTGGTGGAATCATATCCTTTGTTGCTTCCGAAGTTGACCTGCACCATCTTAACTTTCCCGATGGCACCCTGGCTAATCCTGGACTTTAATTCCTTAAAAAGCGGCATATGGCTGATAGTCATAGCTTCCCTGACAATCAGATCCTTTTCCTCTGCCATGGAGAGAACCTCATTAAGCTGATGATCGTTGACCGTGATGGCCTTCTCACACAAGATGTGCTTTCCCGCCTCTATGGCCTCTTTCATGTTTTCGTAATGCTGACTATGAGGAGTGGCAATATAAACCACATCAACCGCCTCATCCCCGAGCATCTCTTCGTAGGAATCGTAAACCTTCTCGACACCGTATTTCTCTGCAAAAGCCTCTGTCTTGGCTTTGGTCCGGCTGCTGACTGCATAAACCTTTCTTCCCATCTTCTCAAATGCCTGCGCCATTTCATTGGCGATCACTCCGCATCCAAGAATTCCCCATTTTAAATCACTCATTTGTTTCTCCTTTCTGCTTCCATCACTGTAATTCCCTGTTCTCCTGCTACAATGGCTTTAGCTGCCACATGATAAAAAAGTGAAGTCTCCACGACTCCGGTCATCTGCTTCAGTTCTCTGTCTAAGCTCTCAAGTTCCTTCAATTCTGCAAACCAGACCTCCATTAGAGTCCTGGATCTCATAGATGTACGTCCGCCTATCTCCTGTATCTTTGATTCCACATATCCCTTTGCCTCCGGAACGATCTCCAGCACGATTGGAAATGTAAAGTCAATCTGCTCTGCCACCTTGCTCTCGTCCACTAGCAGAACATACTCATCAGCCATCTTTCCGATAATTTTTTCTTTTGTGTGGATACCCCCTCCACTCTTGATGGCGTTCAGGCAGCGATCTACTTGATCACAGCCGTCAAAAGCAATATCTACATGTGAAACCTCTTCCGTATCTGTGACACAAAGGCCCAGACGCTCACAAACCTCTTTCGTCTGCTCGGAAGGAGTCACGATCTGTCCTTTAAATTCTGCCTCTTTCAGATACTCCGCCAGATACCCGATGGTTTGTCCTCCTCCCAGGCCTATGATCCCTTTTCCTGCTGCCCAGCTGACGGCTTCTTTTGCACACCGACGTTTCATGATTTCTCCTTTCTCTAAAAGAAAATATGTTTCTTAATCTGATTTTATCACGAAACTTTATTTTGTCAACCATTGCGTTGCTTTTTCTTTTTTTTCATATTACAATGAGGATACCAGAAATGAGAAAGGAGCACGACACTATGGGTAAGAAATTGAAAAAATTTATGAAAGTTGTGACTGCCATCATCTCTATCGGCGGAATTCTTTATATCGCCAGAGACCAGATCAAAGCAATCATTGACAAGCTGAAAGAACTGAAGGACCAGGAAAAGGATGAAGATCTTGATGACTGGGACCCAGAAGAGTTTGACGATGACGACATCTTCCCGGATTCAGCGGAGGACAGCCGTGATTACTTCTCCATCCACATCACAGATGAAGAAGAAACAAAAGAAGAGACTTCCGAAGAAGAATTTCCTTCTGAGGATGACCCTGACGAGAAAGATAAAACTTCTGAACCAACAGAAGAAGATGATAAACAATAAAAAAACTCCTATGCCTGCAGTTCAGAGCATAGGAGTTTTTCTTCTTAAAGATCCAGCTGCATGATATAATCATCCATGATAAATCCGTTTCCGATATCGGTCTTTACAGAATCAATAGTCTTAAACCCCTTTGCCTCGTAGATGTCCAGGCTGTTCTGATTGTATTTATTACAAGTCAGATAGACTGCCTGTTTTTCCTGTTCCTCTGCAAAAGCCAGTGCTCTTTTTAAGAGTGTACTGGAAAGCCCTTTTCCCCTCTGATCCTTGTGCAGATACAGCTTGCTTAAAAAAAGACGATCGCCGTCGGGTTTTACCCCGCAGAATCCAATCAGTTTCCCTTGTTCATATCCGAGAAAATATGTATAGTGTTCCTCCTCAATGGCTTTGCTCAATGCCTCATAGCTCTGGAATTTCTCCACCATATAGTCGATCTGATCTTTTGAAATGATCTCCACAAAATATTCATGCCAGATCTCTGTGGCCAATCCTGCCAGTTCCTGAATCTGTTGTTTCGTCTCACATACTTTAATTTCCATGCTGCAACCCATCCTGTTATCTTATTTTTACTTTCTTTGCTTTGGAATAACTTCCAAAATATTTTTTGCCGTTAATCGTCTTAAAAGCCCTTACTTTTACATAGTAAGTCTTCTTTCTCTTAAGTTTCTTGCTTGTATAAGAAACTTTTTTTCCGCTGGTGTATTGCTTCACTCTTTTGTACTTGCCCTTCTTGCCTGTCCTGATATAAATCCTGTAGCCGCTGGCACCAGAGATCTTCTTATATTTGATCTTCAGGCGGCGTCCGCTTTTCTTTACTGTCACCTTTGGTTTTCCCGGTCTTGTTCCGGATTTCAAAGGCGTTGAGTACGGACTAAAATACCGTTTGTCAAATACATTTCGAAAAGCTCTGACTCTATAATAATATGTCTTTCCAGATTTTAGCTTCGAATTGGTATAAGAAGTTGTTTTACTTGAAACCTGTTTTAAATATTTATAGCCTGAGTTTTTCTTCGTAGAACGATAAATTCTATATCCAGACACATTTTTTAATGACTTCCATGATATTTTAGCTGAAGATGATGTCCTGCTCACATGTTTTACTGTTGTCTTGGAACTTAGATAAAGAGGATTTTTTATATAAATATATACCGGTAATTGACTGGCTTTTCCTCCTTCCAGACACCCATCTTCATAGTTAATAACCAATTCAGGAATTGAACGGATCACGGTATCGTCATTATAGGCTTCATAATCTCCATTGTTCAGAAGGCTAAAAAAGTTTAACTTAAGACGGTTCGTATCCAGTACAATTTTAAATGTATTAGTACCTCCCACTGCGTTCTGGGCTGTGGAACCTGTATGTTTATATGTTCCATCGGAAAATTTAAAGTATCCTTTGGGATCTAATTCAATCGATTTTACAGGTACTGATTCATTACCCAGGTTTTTAAAACTGACCGTTAATTCATTTTTACTTTTAGAGAGATCCATGGTACCCAGCATTTTATAGCCATATCTCCAGATCCCACTCCATTGGTTTCCATAGGTATAATGTTCATCATATTCACCTGGTGTATCATATGCAAATGGTATCTTCCTGATGATCTTTCCTGTTGTAACGTCCTTTATGTAAATGGCTGTCCAATTTAACTTAGGATCCACCTTATTACTTGAAAAATTTACAGATACCTGGATCTTCTCTCCTGACTTTAAGGCCGCTGTGGAAGAAGATAATTTAATATCGGCTTTTGCTCCGTCCTTGTCCTGCATCTCAACAGATATACTGCTATAGTCTGTATTTCCTTTATTTTGAATGGTAAATACTTTATCCTGTCCGACTGCTATGGTATTATCTTTATTTCGCTCCGCAGACAGAGTATACCAAGTCACAACATTCTTATTTTTTATTTTATTGCCAGTGTAATTTGTCACAGATATATTCATATCTTCGGTTATCTCTTCCGCTTTCACCACACTCACCTGCGATATGATCAAACATGCTGTCAGCAATACTATCATTAATCGTTTCAGCTTCATCTTTTGTCCTCCTTTCCACATATCATACCATTTTCCAACAAAAAAAACCACGGCTCCCCATGGTTTTTCATTGTAACAAAGTGAGTGCCCCTAAAGATAAAGCAGGCTTGCCCTCTTTGTTCTTATTTACCGGCTTCGATGTCCGCTGCCATCTGTTTTAATTCCTCCACACTGAAATTGTAGTGTGTATTACAGAAATGGCAGTTTACCTCGATATCCTCACAATCCTTGATCATATCGTTGATCTCGTCTTTGCCGACGCTGATCACTGCTTTTTTCACCCGCTCTTTGGAGCAGTTGCAGGAGAACTTTGTCGGTATGGTCTCATAAAACTTTGTCCCGAATTCTCCCAGCAGTTCGTTCATCATATCTTCCGGAGTTTTTCCCTCCTCCAAATGAGATGTGACAGACTGAAACTCCGCAATTTTCTTTTCCAGGGCAGTGATGACTTCCTCAGACGCATACGGCATCATTTGAATGATAAACCCTCCGGCGTGCCGCACCGTGTTATCCTTGTTCATCAGCACTCCCAGTGCCACAGAAGTAGGGATCTGTTCACTGGCCGCAAAATAATAGGTCAGATCTTCTGCGATTTCCCCTGATACAAGGTGGGTCTGTCCTGAATACGGTTCCTTCATTCCGATGTCCTTGATGACAGTTAAAACGCCCAGGTCCAAGGCTTTCCCCACATCCAGCTTTCCTTCCTTGCTCGGCGGCAGCATCACATCTGGATTAACCACATAGCCTTTCACATCAGCTTTAGAATCCGCAGTCACCGTGAGTCCTCCGATGGGGCCGCTGCACTGGATCTGCAGTGTGATCATGTCCTGTTCATTCTTACACATGCTTCCCATCATGGCTCCTGCCGTCAGAAGCCGTCCTAGGGCCGCTGTGGCAACAGGACTTGTATTATGTCTCTGTCTTGCCTCTTCCACTATATCCTTTGTATAAGCAGCAAAAAAACGAACCTGATCGTCTGCCGCTGTTCCTCTTACAATATAATCTTTCATTTGTCCACCTCATGATCTATCGTTGAAATAAAATACAGCCGTCCGCTCTCTGGATCTGGCTCCTCTAAGTTGTCCGCATCCACCACTTCCCGGACTGAAAAACCTGCCGAGTGAAGTGCGCTTACTATCTCCTCTTTCTCATATGCTCTCTGAAAATGTACTTCCTCAAACTTCTGGTACAGCCCCAAATCGCTGCGGATAAATAACGTCAGGTCATACTCATTGATCCTGTCCTCCGGATCATAAAAGTTCTGCCAGATAAAACTGCAGTCCTCACGATCCTCCGCAAACGTATTTTCAGCCAGCAGTGTTTCGTATTTATAGAGGGTGTTCATGTCAAATAAAAACACTCCGTCTTCGCTCAGATTTTCCCGCACCCGGTGAAACACCTGCACAAGATCCTCCGGCTCTAAAATATAGTTTAAGCTGTCACAGGTGCTGACCGCCGCATCGGCAGGATGGAGAAGAGAAATTTCTCTCATATCCTGACAGATATAAAATATCCCGTCCTCGCCTGAATCTGCCGCGATCTCCAGCATCTCCTGAGAATTGTCAAGCCCGGTCATCCGGTAGCCATAACCTTTGAGCACTTTTGTCATCTTCCCGGTGCCGCAGCCCAGATCCAAGATTTTGGCACCGTCCTTTACCTGATATTTGGTCAGGAATTTCCTTATATTTCTGCCCCACTGTTCATAGGGCGTCTGGTCCATAAATTCATCATAAACTCTGGCAAAGCTTTGATAGCTTGTAAACTCATCCATTGTTTCTACTCCTTACAGCAGAGGCGCCAGAACACGGAGTACACTCTGCATCAGACGCTTCACCATGTTGCCCTGGCATTTTTCTTTGGTAATCATCTCACACTGCGTAAAGGTCTTCAGCATGTCGATCTTGACTTCCGTGACTGCCAGACAGTGGTACATAAAGACGCCGTTCTCAAAATGCAGGTAAAGACTCCGGTAATCCATATTAATAGTTCCAACCGTTGCGATAACGTCATCACTGACAAAACATTTGGCGTGTATAAATCCCGGTGTATACTGGTATACTTTAACCCCAGCTTCTACAAGCTGGGCATAATAGGACTGTGTCAGCAAAAAGACCGTCGGTTTATCCGGAATTCCCGGGGTGACGATCCGCACATCTACCCCTCGTTTAGAAGCCAGACAGAGGGCTGTCATCATCTCGTTGTCAATGATTAGGTACGGGGTATAGATATATACATACTCTGTAGCCGCATTAATGATGTTCAGGTAAACGTTCTCCCCTACCGTCTCTGTATCCAGCGGATTATCCGCATAAGGCTGGATAAAACCGTCATCTACAAACCGCCCTTCATGATGGCCGTGGGGCACAAACATACCGTATCCTTCATCCGTTTTTCGGATAGCATTCCACACCTGTAAAAACATCACGGTAAAATTCCAGACTGCGTCCCCGATCACCTTAAGGCCTGCGTCTTTCCAGTAGCCAAAGCGTTCCTTCCGGTTAATATACTCATCCGCCAGGTTAAGGCCTCCTGTATAAGCGGTGTGCCCGTCAATGACCACTACCTTCCGGTGGTCACGGTTATTCCATGCCGTTGACACCAGCGGAATGATCGGATTAAAGGCCACACAGGAAATACCGTACCGCTCCAGCTCCTTGTAATATTTATAAGGAAGCAGATCCACGCAGCCCACATCGTCATACATAAATCTGACTTCAACGCCGTCGTCCACACGCTCCTTCAAAATATCCAGGATCGTGTTCCACATATAGCCTTCTTCCACGATGAAGAATTCCATAAAAATATAATATTTCGCTTTTTTTAAGTCCTCGATCATTTCCTCAAACATTGACTCCCCTGATGGGTAATACTTTGCGGAGGAATTCTGATAGATCGGGTAACCGCCTGAACTCTCAATATACTTGGCTTGAGTTGCCGCCTGGGGACTTCTCTGTTTTAAGTTGTACATGACACTGTCATCCTGTGGCAGCAGAAAATCTGTCTCTTGCAAAGACCTTTCCAACTCAAGCCTCAGCTTCCTGGCCGGCTTCTTATTGCCCAGCGTCAGATAAAGCAGTCCGCCGAAAATAGGAAAGATCAGGATCGGGATCGTCCACGCCAGCTTGTAGGCGGGATTTTCTTCCTTATTTACTATATAAACGACCACAGCGATGCTGACAAGCTGAAGACACCATTCGATGGGCTTTGAATGTTCTCCGATGATCTGAGCCAGCCAGATCAGCCACAGGATCTGCAGCACAATGACAACGCTGACGACCACCAGCCTGCGCAGCAGGACCTTCAGCAGTTTCGATATGCCCTTTTTCATCACTTTTAAAAACTTCATAATCCCTCCTGATGTCTAATCATTCTCCCAGCGCAGCAGTGTGCAGCCTTCCGCAGGAATTTTCTATACAGAACAAGGTGGGCAAGCCCACTTCATCTACCCAGCCCCTCAAGTGCCCGTAGGGCTTTTTTGTTCCATAGGGAGGTTCAGAGAACTTTCCCATGGAATAAAATAAGACCAGAAAATTCTGGTCTTACTATTCTATAATGATTTAAGGAACGGTGTCAAGAAGGCTTCTTGTCCTTTTTATATCCAGCCAAAATGCTCACAGGCCTTTTTAATGCCGTCGTTGACATTGGTGTCCGTCACATAGTCTGCCTTGTCCTTTAATTCCTGGCATCCATTTCCCATGGCGATGGAAAACCACTGAGGGCTGAACATATCCAGGTCATTGTAATCGTCTCCAAATACTACAACATCCTCCAGCGGCCCATTTAAGTGCTGCATCATCTTGACGATGCCTTCTCTTTTATTGTCCGGCTGGAACATCAGATATTCCGGCTCAAACCGGAGATTTCCGATCAATTCCTTTGTGGTAAGAGCATCTTCTTCCTCTTTTGGGATCGCCACATAAATCTTATAAAAATCCTCGACCTCATGATAATCCATAGTGTCATCAATGATATAGCGGGTCGGTTCTTTTCTTTTTCCCACCTGCCGTAAAAACAGGTCATTGGTCATGTATACATCCTTTGTGTCGTCCACGGCGATACACCAGCCATATCCGAGCTTTTCTGTCTCTTCAATGATCTTAATGCATCCTTCTCGGTCCAGAGGAATGTTTTCCACAAATTTGTTGTCAATGACAAACCCGTTTCCCCCGTTGCATACCATGTTCTTAAATCCATTGGACTGGATGAACAGATCTGCCTTATAGTGGGCTCTTCCCGTGGCAATGGCTACAAAATGTCCGTTTTCTTCCAGCTTTCTCAGTGCCTCCAGTGCACTGGGCACTACCTGATTTGTCGAGCGGTCGGTCAATGTTCCGTCAATGTCAAAAAAGCAATATTTCTTTTTCATAAGTACCCTCCATCTTGATATATTTCTCCTTCAAGTATGCCCCAGCACTTAAGGCTTGTCAATGATTTTAGGCGACTTCATGAAGCCTGACATCATACATCCTCCGGCCGCTCCGGCTGTCAGAACCTCTTCTATATTAAGTGGTGTAATACCTCCGATGGCATAGACAGGGATGGATACCGCCTGGACCGTTTCTCTTAAGAACGAAAGGCCTCTGGGCG
Source organism: Anaerostipes rhamnosivorans (assembly GCF_005280655.1). NCBI lineage: Bacteria > Bacillati > Bacillota > Clostridia > Lachnospirales > Lachnospiraceae > Anaerostipes > Anaerostipes rhamnosivorans. The sequence goes on along the minus strand of NZ_CP040058.1, from coordinate 1,253,508 downwards.
GAACCCCTTTCTTGCAGTCTGTCTGAAAGATATGTCCTGCGATGACAAATTCCGCTCCCATCTGCTCTGCTTCCACTGCTTCCTCCACCGCATGAATGGAAGTGCTCACATGAGAAAACTCATCCATCTTGCCCAGGCTTTCCCGAAAGACAGAAAACGGCAGGTGAATGCGGTCTGCGTGAAGCTTTCTGGCCGCCTCCAAGTGACCATGCAGGGTAAGGGATGCCCCCTCCCTGCGGCAGATCTCCATGCACTCTGCGGCCAGCTGCTCATAAGCACGTTCATCAAGATCTTTTTCCCGCAGGAGGATGGTCTTTAATCCCTGTCCGGCTAAAATGCGGATGACCTCTAAATAATCCTGTAAACAAAGCTTCCTGTTGGTCACTGCGATCCATTGTGTGTTCATTCCTCCTCCGTTTCTAAACCCTCACATAGTCCGTATAAATTCCCTGCATCCCCCGATGTCCGAGCATCTGGACTACCTCATCCACACTTCTCGGATCGGAGATCATAAATTGTGCGTCACCCTTCTCCTCTTCCTCGTGTCCGCCGACTCCCGTGCTGACTCCCGCGGAGATTTTGGTTGCTGCCATGCCTACCACGTTGTCACGGAATCCTGCCCGCTCCCTTGTGGAGATGGTGATGCCCGCAAACGGCATAAACAGACGGTGGGCCAGCATCACCTGAAGCAGCTGTTTTTCATGGACATCTTTGGCATCGTTTGTTTCGTTATTTTTATACGGTCTCAATCTTGGTACAGAAAATGATACCTCCGCCTGGGGATATTTTTTCTGCAATAGTGATGCATGGATGCCTGAGGCGAATGCATCCTTTCTGAAATCATCGAGTCCCAGCAGGGCGCCGCATCCAACCCCTCTCATTCCACCCAGAAGCGCCCGTTCCTGGGCATTGAAACGATAGGAGAATACCTTTTTCGGCCCGCTTAAATGGACCTGGTCATAAGTTTTGGTGTTGTATGTCTCCTGATATACGCTGACAAAATCAGCACCTTTTTTATGGATATATTCGTATTCATCCACATCCATCGGGTAGACTTCAATGCCAATGGTGGAAAAATACTTTTTGGCCAGTTCCACTGCATCTCCGATGTACTCCACACTGGACGCCGTTTTGGACTCTCCCGTGAGAATCAGGATTTCTTTCAGCCCGGTCCTTGCGATGGCCTGGTATTCCTTTTCGATCTCCTCCATGGAAAGCTTTGCTCTGTGGATCTTGTTTGTACAGTTAAATCCGCAGTATACACAGTGATTCACACAGTAGTTGGCGATATAAAGGGGAGTAAACAGACAGACGCTGTTGCCGAAGTGCTTCATAGTCTCTTGCTTGGCCCGTCTTGCCATAGGCTCCAAAAACTCCATGGCTTTAGGGGACAGAAGAGCCTTATAGTCTTCCACATCAATGGTATCCTTGGAAAGCGCCGATGCTACATCATTTCTGGTATAACTGTTATAGTCATATTCCTTATATTCTTTCAGTACTTTATCTAATATTTCCATGATCCTAGTCCTCCAAAAATCCTGTCAGCGGGGAAGACGCATCGCTGCCCTGATTAAGCACTCGCCCCAGGCCTGCAAGGTAAGCTTTTCTTCCGGCATCCACTGCCATTCTGAATGCCCCTGCCATAGCCGCTACGTCGTTTGCCGTGGCCACCGCTGTGTTTGCCAGTACGGCATCTGCTCCCATCTCCATTGCCGCACATGCCTCAGACGGTTTGCCTATGCCTGCGTCCACGATCACAGGAAGGTCGATATTCTCAATGAGCATCTGTATAAAGTCTTTGGTGAGAAGTCCTTTGTTGCTCCCAATCGGGGCCGCCAAAGGCATGACCGCAGCGGCTCCCGCGTCCACAAGATCCCTGGCAGCATTCAGATCAGGGCTTATGTATGGCAGCACTGTAAATCCTTCCCTTGCCAGAATCTCTGTGGCTTTGACAGTCTCATTATTATCCGGCATGAGATATTTTGTATCCCGGATCACTTCGATCTTAATAAAATCCCCGCATCCTACTGCCTTTGCCAGCCTTGCGATCCGTACTGCCTCCTGGGCGTTCCTGGCACCGGACGTATTTGGCAGCAGAGTCACTGTATCCGGTATGTACTCTAAAATGTTGCTGGATCCGGCCTCTTTCACCCTCCGCAGAGCCATGGTAACGATCTGGGCATCTGCCGCGCTGATCACCTCAGCGGTCTTTTCAAGGCTGAACTTTCCGGTTCCAAGCAGAAACCTTGATGTAAATTCTTTTGTTCCGATTTTTAATGTATCTTTCATTTTTATACCTCTTTTTCTCCTAAGATCAATCGTATCGCCATATTTGCCTCATGTCCGGCACAGATGTTTACTCTTGCGGCGGTCAGGGATTCTGTCTTTGAGATCCCGTGGACGCCATCCCCGCACACATAAAGGCGGTTCATTTTCTTGTCCGTCCGGATTAGATTGGAGCTGTAGGAACCCGCCATCCCGTTTCCTGAGATCAGTACAGATCCAGGCAGCCTGGATATGACCCCGTTTACCAGCACGGCTTTGGATTCCGGCGTGTCAAACGCCTCACATATGACCGGATAGGGTTCAAACAGCTTTTCTACATTTGCCTCCGTGACCCTGCCGTCAAACGTCTCCAGTTCCATCCAGGGATTCACCTGCCTGATGAGTTCTTGGATGGCATCTGTTTTTTTCATTCCCATCTGAGGGATCGTGTAAGCCTGCCGGTTTAAATTGGATGGGTCCACTGTGTCAAAATCAACAAGAAACAGCTTTTTAACCCCTGTCCTCGCAAGCATCAGTGCGATATTGGAGCCCAGGCCTCCAAGTCCTGCCACGGCCACACATCCCTCTTTGAGCTTTTTCCTCACTTCCGGTGTCTGGCGCCTGGTCAGCTCAAGTTCAAACTGTTCTCTTGAAAGCATCTCATCCACCGCCTACGAAGCTGACGATCTCCAGAGTGTCCGCCTCTGAGAGTATGATCTGTCCATACTCCTGCTTCGGGGCAATCTGCCCGTTTCTCTCCACCGCGATGTGCTTTAAATGATAGCCCTCCCCCAGAAGAAATTCTTCCAGAGTCTGAACAGACTCAAGCGGCATTTCCTTTCCATTGACACGCATGATGATTCTCCTTTCTTTTTCAAGAGCTGACAAACAAAGAACAAAGTGGGCGAGTGCGCATCCCACGGAGCGTTTTTGTTCCATAGGGGATTCCTTAGGAATATTCTATGGAACAAAAAAAGATGAAGCGTAAGCTCCATCTCTGTGTTCTATCGATTGAAAACTCCCTACGCTAGTGCTAACTAACAGGTTCCATGAATCTTCAGGTTATACCTTCCTCTCAGCCAATAACATCGGCTCTCCAGTTTTACTTGTTTATGAAATTTTATCAGACAGAATCTATGATCTGTCTTACGAGAAATTATTATAATCCTGTTTCCCCAAAAAAACAAGAGAAAATTTTGCTGTTCACGCCGGTTCCAATACCTCTTGCGCCTTTTCCTGTCCAACAAAGCTTAACTGTGATAAAAAGAATACATCATAACATTTGCTTTTGTTTCAGTGGATCTACATGGTTGGACAGTAAATAGAAAAAATGCTTTTTCATTTGATTCCAGTACGAACATAGTAAACTGAATTCGTTAATGATTGTCCCCCAATGGTTAAACATCGTTGCTATAAAGAAGTACATATTCCTTAGTTCAAAAATAATCTTTTAGTAAAATCTGATGAAACAAAGTTGAATCTCCTCCATCTGCTTGGACAAAACAGATGTTCATGATTTCAGGCCGTCCTGAAGAACTCCTCAACCAGTTCTTACAGGATGGCTTTTTCGTATCATCAGCGCCGGAAAACCTCTTGTCCGTGTATATACTTGGCCATGATGTGCTCATTTTGGCTTAAATACATAGCCCTTTCCATCCGCTGTTCCATGTCCGGGTCAAGAGCGGTCTTGATCGGTGTGTCGTTAAGCACCACAGCATCAAACTCACAGCCCTGTTCAAAACTTCCGACATTTCCAAAAAAGCTCCCGCCCCCTTTTGTCCCCAGATAAAAAGCTTCTGATGCGGACAACGGCTTTTTGTCCTGGTCCAGATATCTCCAGTACATCTTGGAGACCTGTACCGCATCGGTCATCACCCGCAGAATGGAGAGAGAGGCACCTCCTGCCATATCCGTCCCAAGGCCCACATGCAGGCCTTCTTCCATCATTGCCCGTACCGGAGCGATGCCGGAGGACAGATTCAGATTTGACTGTGGGCAGTGCGCGACGTAGACGCCCCTCTTGCTCATCAAGTCTCGTTCCTCTTTTCCTGAATAAACACAGTGGGCCATGACAGTTTTTCCATGATTCCCAAACATCCCGAAATGGTCATAGGCATCTCCGTAAAATTCTGACCACGGAGCCAGCTCCTTTACCCATTCTACCTCTCCCGGATTCTCCGAGAGATGGGTCTGCATATACAGACCGGTCTTTTTCTGAACTTCTTTAAGCTGCTCCATCAGACGGTCAGAACAGGTCGGCAGGAATCTCGGTGAAAGGATGGGACGAATCCCCGTTCTGTCCTTCACGGATTCATACCAACTCCATGTATCTTGTACGGATGTATCTGCATCCTTTTCCTTGTAGTAATCTGGACAGTTCCGGTCCATATTGACCTTCCCAGCAAAACCTCTCATCCCCGCTTTCTCAAGCAGATCCATCAGCAGCACCGTAGCTTCTCCATGGATCGTGGCAAAAACATTGACTCTAGATGTGGCGCTCTTTCTTAAATCATTAGTGAATATCTCATATGCTTTTTGCGCGTATTCCAAATCACCGTACTTAGCTTCTTCGGGAAAGGTATAAGTCTCCAGCCAGGAAAGCAGCTCCATATCCATTCCCATCCCCCTAAACGAATACTGGGGCGCATGGATATGTAGATCGCAGAGTCCCGGGAAAATAAGTCTTCCGCTGTAATCTAAAACACGGATACCTGAAAACCGTTCCGGCAGTTCCTTCCATATGCCGCTCACCATTCCGTCTTCACAGACTATATAAGAATCCTGTGCTGACTGAAACTTTTCAGGTGTGGGTGTAAAAATAATATCTCCTTTTAAAGCAAAATTCTTCATGATAATAACCTCCAGTAAGTAGGAACAAAGTGGGCAAGCCCACCTCATCTCCCCAACCCCTCACTCTTTGAGGGGCTTGACAACTTTGAGCACCAAATGCGCTTTGACATAGTCAAATGATTTCCTTACGCATTTGTGTGCATAGTGCCCGCAGGGCTTTTTTAATCCATAGGGAGGTTCGAAGAACTTTCCTATGGAAGAACAAAGTGGACAGGCCCACTTCAACACCCCAACCCCTCACTCTTTGAGGGGCTTGGCAACTTTGCGCGCCAAATGCGATTTGACGCAGTCAAATAGATTCCTTACGCATTTGTGTGCATAGTGCCCGCAGGGCTTTTTTATTCCATAGGGAGGTTCGAAGAACTTTCCTATGGAATAAAAAGAGTTATTCCCTTTTGATAAAAGATCAAAGGGAATAACTCATAGTCCGGCTTTCGGAAGCCTGGTAGAAACTCCTGGGCCGTTATCCCAGGAATATATAAGTCTTTGGTGTATTCATTACAAAGTCATCATATCAAAGTACATTTCTGCTGTCAATCACCTCTTTGGTGTATTGGCTCAGTCTTCTGCTTCCTGTGCCTTTTGCTGTTTCTTTCGCTTGGTCATCAGGCCGCCGATCCTTCCGGTCTCACTGGCAGAAAGTGCTTTCCAGCCTTCCTCCCTGACCTTGTCAGCCAGTCCGATCTCCACTGCGATCTCGTATTTTAAACGCTCATCTTCCGTCATTTCTTCGTAGGATTTTTCCATAAAATCTTTTTCTTTGGACATCATGTACTCCTTTCTTCTTATCCCTCCGGCTCTATGCCGGTCATATATTAGGATAACCAAAGAAAGGCCTAATCATTCATCTGTTCTATCACAATATGTCCTGATTCATTCTCACTTACTTTTATCTTATCTTTCACTGTTGAGATGTTTGATGTGCCTGCCAGCAACGTTGCGGCCAGGGCAAATGTTAAACTCTTCTTCATCAACTCTTCTACTGAAAGCGTTGCATTCTCTGACATGGTCATCACTCCTTTTCTTCATGTCTGATTCCTTCTTTGCTTTCCATGTCCTAATGATAACAGAGAATTGTGACTTCCCTATGCCCAGTTTCTTAAAATTAGCTGATATTATGTAAAATAATTATAAACTAATAGCCTTCCTCAGAGGAACTGAGTAAATGTAACATTCTTTGACTCTTTTTTGCTCCATCTGTTCCAGGGCTTTTTTATAATACTGCAGCTGCGTGCGGTACCTGGAAACGAGGATTTCTTCCTCTCCCGGCTTTACCCTGTCTGTCTTGTAATCCACCAGGACCAGCTCTTTTCCTTCTTTAAAATATAGGTCGATAATACCCTGAAGCACAACATAGTCATCGCTTTTGGCCTCTGGCTCCATTTCTCGGAACTTGACCCCCATGACAAACTGCGCTTCCTTATAATCTTCCTTTCTTTCCGCTGCCTTTTTGATTCTCTGTCCCAGGTCTGACTTCAAAAATGCCATGATATCATCCCTGGGGATCAAGGTCTCCATACCTTCCTCAAGTTTGCCTTCTAAAGCCCACTGATGGACTTGTTCTTCCAGCAGTTTTGGCGTATATTCCGATGAAAAATCCAGAAGCTCCATGACCTTGTGGACCGCCGTTCCCCGGGAAGCTTTAGAAATCTCTGCTTCTTTTTTTAGGAATTTCGGATAGAGCGGCTCTGTTTCCTGCTGGGGCCGATATGCTTCGGAAGGTTCTGCGGCCTGGGACATTCTCTTGATCTCCGACACAGAGTACTTAAGCCTCCCGTCTCTTTCCAGCTCATATGGATATTGGTAGGCAAAGGCACGTTTCATATCCTGGGCCTCCTCTGTCCCCGCCATGGATTCCAGTGCATCCGTCAGTATTCCCTTGTCTCTGTAGGATGTAAAGACTTCCTCCACGCTGGCCAGTGCCACATCTTCCTCTGATAAAAAGCGGATCTCCAACGGACTTTGATCCATATGTCCGGCAGCCATGAGGAGCCATTCCAGATAAGACCGTGCATTTAAAAGATCCACATAGGAGATGGCGCTCCCCTCTCTGAACTGATGCCGGCTTCCCTGGACCCCTGTCATAATCAGCTTTTCTTTGGCTCTTGTAAGAGCCACATACAGAACCCTCAGTTCTTCCCCTAAAGAATCTTTAATCAGCTGTCTTGAGATCATACCTTTCATAATGGTCGGTTGTTTCGTCCTCTGCCTGATATTTACAAGATCCGGCCCTATAAAATAGTCCGGGTGGAACAAAAGGCTTCCGCTGGTATCCCTTAGATTAAACTTCTTATGGGTTTTGGAAAGAAACACAATAGGATATTCCAGCCCCTTGCTCTTATGGATACTGGTGATGGTGACCAGATTATCATTACCATTCAGCGGATTGGCCTCGCCGAAATCCATGTTGTATTCTTTACACTGTTCCATGTAGCGAATAAAATGAAATACCCCCTTATAACGGCTGGCTTCATAAGACTTAGCCTGTTCCACCAGCATTAAAAGGTTGCCCTGGCGTTTGGCTCCCTGGGGCATAGCGCCGGCATAATGATAATATCCGGTCAAGTCAAAGGCCATCCAAAGCAGCTCATGGAGGGACAGATAGGTTTTTGCCTCCCTGAGTTTTTTAAGCACTGACAATGCCTTTGCGGCCTTTTTATGATCCTCCGGCGTCTCTTTAAGACAGTCATACAGATGTATTTTCTTCCCATCAAGTTTCAGCCTTGCCAGGTCTTCCCCTGTCATACCGATCATCGGCGAACGGAGAAAGGCGGCCATTTCAATATCCGCATACAGATTGTCCACCACTGTGAGCAGACTTAAGACCACACGGACCTCCACTGTATCAAAATATCCACTCTGACTGCTTGAAACAGCCGGGATTCCGGCGTCCATCAATACCTCCTGGATCTTTTCCGCATTTCCCTTGACAGAGCGCAGGAGAATGACAATATCCCTGTACTCTGCTTTCCGGTAGATCTCGTTGCCCTTTTCATCATGATCCAGCACCATCTGGGGTGAAGGTCCGTCCACCAGTTTCCTGATCCGGTCCGCGATCATCCTTGCCTCCAGAACATCTTTATCATCCTCAGAGGCCTCCGCCCAATCCCTGCCCACCAAAAGCAGTTCGGCGTTTCCGCCTGTACCTTCTGCCTCTTCATAAGGGAAACTCGGAACCAGTGCCACATCCTTGGTATATTCGATATTTCCAAGAGTGGTGTGCATAATCTGATAGAAGATATCATTGACGGTGTTAAGAACCTCCCTGCGGCTTCTAAAATTGTTTCTCAGTTCTATGAGCTTTGCATTCTTTCCGTCCCGCTGATAGCCGTGGTATTTTTCAATGAAAAGTTCCGGCCTTGCCAGACGGAAACTGTAAATACTCTGCTTGACATCCCCCACCATAAAGACATTATTTCCGCCAAGACTTTTCATAGACACACTCTGCAGAATCGCGTCCTGAAGAAAGTTGCTGTCCTGGTATTCATCGATATAGATCTCATGGTAATATTCTGCCTTTTCTCTGGCAATAGCGCTGACAGCCGGATTCCCCTTCTCATCAAAGCCTTCTGTCAAAAGTTCCAGAGCCAGGTGTTCCAGATCGCTGAAATCCAGCAGATTATCAAGCTTTTTCCGGTCCATAAAACGTTGGTAAAACCGCTTTGTTAGGTCTATAAAACCTTCCATAGGCTGGCGGACCATACGAATCTGGCGGATGATCTCACTTTCCGGTTTATAAAAATAGCTGCCTCTGATGGAGTCGATCAGATCATACGCCTTCTTTCTCAGTTCCTTACAGTCATCTTGAAGCCGGACGTCAATGACATCGTCCTTTTTCTTTCTCCCGTTCAGACGTGGTTTAGAAAAAGAAAGAAATACATTTCCGAATTCCTCATAAGTCTCTGCCGCCTGAAACTGCTCCATCGCTTCCAGATCTTTAGATAATGTGGGCAGATAAAAGTAAGGGCCCTGTGGTTCCGATGCCGTATCGACTGCCTCTTTTATCACCGCACAGGCAGATGCCGCCACTGCCTTGACATCTTTTAATATCTCCTTCATCCAGACTGCGTGGTGTAGTTCCTCCTTTGTGCGGATCTGAAAACCCTTCTTGGCCTCTGACAGCCAGCCTAAGGGGTCAATGTGGCTTCTGGAGCTCTCATAGAGGCCAAGGACATAGTCCTTGAGCCTGTCATCATTTTTGCCCGGAATATAGCTCTCGATAAACTCTACAAACGCATCACTCTGCTCCTCATAGGCTTCCTCCAGCACATCATCCAGTACCTCCAGCTTCATAAGTTCCATCTGGCCCTGGTCACCGATGGCAAAGTTGGGATCCAGGTCCAGTTTATAATAGTAATCTCTGATCAGGTTCAGGCAGAAGCTGTGGATCGTTGTAATCTGGGCCTTGTGGATCAGGGAAAGCTGACGGATGAGGTGCTCATTTTCCGGCTCCTCCTCCACCTTCTTTTCAATAGCTTTCCGTATTCTTTCCTTCATCTCATTGGCCGCCGCATGAGTGTAAGTTACCACAAGCAGCCGATCCACATCCACCGGATCTTTCTTGGCAGAAATCTTTTCAATGATCCTCTCCACCAGCACCGCCGTCTTTCCAGATCCTGCCGCGGCAGACACTAAAAGGCTGCAATCTCTCTCCGCTATGACCTGCTTTTGTTGTTCAGTCCAAGGCATCGTCTGTCTCCTTTCCTTCCGCTAATATCTGCTTTGCCTCAACAAGCCCAATCTTTGTAAGCTTTCTCGGTTTCGTAAGTTTCGGCTCATATGCGCATATGCTCTTAAACGCACAGTAATCGCAGGGCATTGTCTGGTATTCATAAGGTCTTATAGAAATATCCCCGTCCATCATGGCTTCCCCCATCTGCTTCATCTTTTCTTCCACCTTCTGTCCCAGATTCTTAAATTCAGTGGTATTTAACAGGGCTGAGCCCTTTTTGTAGCCTGTTTTTGTCCTGGTCACTGGCAGGGTTACGATCCCGTACGCATCCTCCTGTTCCAGATGCTCCACAAGCCCGAATTCCTCATTTACCACACCTCTTAACTGAAGATTCTTGAGGACCTCCATCTCCGGCTCCCCGTCCGTCTTCGGTGCGATCACCGGGTCATCCACATGAAAATAAAACATACCGGCCGGTATCATCCGTTTTTCAGGGTGCTTTTTCCCTTCCAGTTCCAGGATCGCATTCATATACACAACCAGCTGTACCTGCAGGCCGTTCAATATCTTGGTAAAATCAAACTGCATATTTCCGGATTTATAATCAATGATCTTCAGATAGAGATTTTCATCATCCTCATAACAGTCCACCCGGTCGATCACCCCAGTAAACTTCATTTTCGTTCCGTCCTTTAAGGCAAGATTTGCGCAGGACAGGCCGTCATCAGCAGAAAATCCCAGTTCATATTCATACGGGGTAAACTCCCCCCTCTTAATCTGCTGCTCTACCGCCCAGACCGCCCTCTTTGCCATCCTCTTGATCCGCTCCTTTGTGTACCGATTCCGGCTGCTGCTCTCAAAGATCTCTTTCTTATCCGGATCTTCATCGAGGGCCCGCTCCACTAAAGAGTCCACAAAACGGTCCCGTTCCTCGTCACTTTCCCAGTCCCAGCTCCCTTCCTCTCCCACAAACTGGAGCGTCCGGTGAAACACCTGTCCCATATCCATGGGAAGGATCTCATGGACCAGCCGTTCTCTGAGTTTCAGCCCGTACTGGAGAAAATGGGCAAAGGCACAGCCTGAAAACTTTTCCACACGGGTCACACTATTTTCCAGCTCTTTTCCATAAAGAAGCGACGTCAGATGCCTGTCCAAGTTTCCTTCCTCATTGTGATAGAAATAGGCGTCCAGATACCGGGCGGCCTGATCCATTTCTTTCAAAACCTCATAGATGGCCGCCATTTCCTGTCCAGGTTCCTGCTCATCTAAATCCTGCAGCAATTCAATAAACCTCTCTTTTGCCTCATTCACAGAATAAACTGCATCCCCGGCTGGATCATCGTCCCTTTTAAGCCTCGGGAATATTTTTTCGATTCTCCCTAAAATATAGGAAGGAGCTTTGCTGTCGCCTGACGGGTCCATGGAGGAATAAGTAAGAAAAAGTTTATCTTCCGGCTTTGCCATGGCAAGATACAGATAATACTGTTCCATATAAGCCTGGTTTGCCGCTCCGGGTGCCAGAGAAATTCCTGCTTTTAATAGCTTTTCTCTCTGGGAATCCGTCACAAGACCGCCGCCGGAGGATGGTTTCGGCACCACCCCCTCATTCACGCCTGCAAAAAATAAAACCTTCACGCCTTCCACTCTGGTCCTCTCGATATCACCTACGATTACCTGATCCAGGCCAGGAGGAATAACACCCACGCTCATCTCCGAAAGCCCAGTCTCTAGAACCGCGCAAAACTCATCAAAAGACAGCTTTTCCTCTCCAAGGATAGCCGCCATCTGGTCCATGATATTTAGGACCTCACCGTAGATCTGTTCGTAAGTTTTCGCCAGTGCCAGAAAACCTGCAAGCTCAAACTCCTCCTTCTTTTTCTCCATCTGTCCCTGGATGTCCAGGGTGAGGAAAAAGTCATGGAGGCAGGTGAGTCTTTCCAGCACCGTGATCCCCCGTATTTTGATTCCTTCCTTTAACGGTCCGGTCTCCTTCATAAAAGCATCCCTGGACTGGTTGATCTGCTTCATCTCCTCCTTGGAAAAAGCCCGGCTCTTAAAGGGCCGGTTCCATCTTGCATAGCCTCTGATGCCTGCGGCCACCACATAATTCTCTAAAAGATCCGTCTCTTCCGGGCCCAGAATAGAAAACCCGGATTTCAAATATCGGAACACCATATCATAGGAATAATCCATCTGGATCATTTTAAGGACCGACAGAATCGTCTCCACACAGGGATTGTTTCGCAGCGCCCTGTTTCCGTCAATAAAATAGGGAATGCCGGAATCGGCAAAGCACTTTTCAAGCTCGGGCTGGTAGGTCTCCATATCACCGGTCAGCACGACCATATCTTTGTACCGGTAACCCTCTTCCCGTACAAGCCGTTCGATCGAACTTAAGATAAACCGGCTTTCCTCTTTCGGATTTTTAAGCCTGCAGATCCTTATGTCCTCTGTCTCTTTTCCGTATACATGGAACGGATACCGGAACAGATTTTGTTCCAGATGGCGCAGTTCTTTAGAGCCCATGGTCTTTGGGGTTCGCACCACATCAGGCAGTACTCTGACTCCCTGCTCCTTTGCCATCTGCTTTAAATGATAGATTTCCTTCTTTGGCAGTGCAAACAGTTCATATTCCCTGTACGGCCCTCTTAATTCTTTTTCATCAATTGTAAACGCCGCCACGACTTTCTTTGCATAAGGCAGCAGCCTTTCTAACACTTTATTTTGTATGGGGGTAAACCCCGTAAATCCGTCAATATAGATCACTGCATTTTTAAGCTTCTTTGATTCAGTGATCTTCTGTGCCAGCACGTCAAGCAGCTGTTCTGACACCAGATACCGATCCTTCATATACTCTTCAAACTTGTTAAGCACCAGGACAATATCTTTCATTTTAAGCGTCAGACTGTCCTGATCCTCAAAGGCTTCCAGTGCCTTTCTAAGCTTTTCCAGAGAAACATCGTACTGATAGGTCTCCGCAAAAAAGGACTTCATCTCGTCAATAAAACCCTGCTTCTCCATGCTGGAGCCGAACACTAAAAGGTCCTTTCTGCATTCCCCCATGACCTTTCTTATGACCATGGATTTCCCCTCATCTGCCAGAAGCTCTTTTGGGATATAAGACAGCTCCTCGAACACCCGGTACGAGAGGCGGTAAAAACCAACCACATCGATGTTCATAGTACCGTGGCTGGGATGTCTTGTGACCAGCTCTCTCTGTGCGTTTAACGTAGACTGGTCCGGGACCAGAAAAAAGAAATTGTCGTTCCTGTTCTCCATGGATTCCTTTATCATCTGTTCGTAGATATAACTTGTTTTTCCTGTCCGGCCTGCGCCCAGAACACATTGCAATGCCATCGGCTACCTCCTGTCTTGTCATCTTTTTGGATGGATTCTATTATACATGAAAAACTCTGCCTGCTCCACAGACAATTCCTTCTGTTTTCTGGCGGCTGAATTCTTAACATACGAAAAATTCATATGCCACTCATAGGAGCAGGCCCGCTGTCATATTCTTATGTATGGACAAAAAAACATCGATCAAAAATATTTTATTTCTTAGATACAAATAGTTCTATTCTGCCTGTCCAGACCATATACTATAATAGAATCTTTTTAGGAGGACCCTATGTCAGCAAAAACGAAAATCGTCGTGTTTAAGGCGAAAGAACTAATCTATACCGGCATCTTTGTCTTGCTTGGAATCTTGCTAATCCTGCTTTTGATTTTTATGTTTGCTCCGTCTAAGGAACATAAGAAGAGCACGGAGACGATGGAGTACATAGAAGGGGTATATTCCTCTCCTCTTACACTGGGAGAAAATGAGCTGGAAGTGGAGGTCACAGTCAAGGACAACAAAGTTAATAATGTCGCTTTAAAGCATTTAAATAAAAGTGTCAAAACCATGTATCCCCTGATCGAGCCGGCCCTCGGTGAGATCAACAAACAGCTTCCCAAGGTAAAATCTGTCGATGACATTCAGTTTGACGACGAGAGCCAGTACACCAACACCATTTTAAAGCAATCCATCAAAAATGCCCTGAAACAGGCACAAAAATAAGGATCTTTGCTCATGGAATCCTTATCATCACATAAAAACAGCCATCACCGCAAAACCGGTCATGGCTGTTTTTACGTCCTTCCTATGTTAGTGCCCTGCGAGATACTGTCCCTTCTCCTGCCAGTGTTCCTCTCCCTTTTCGAGATCAAATACGATGATACCCTCTTCTCCTGCTTCTGATACCTTTGAGTGGTCTTCTCCGGAGCCAAGGCGGATCTCTCTGATATGGACCGTCGCTGCCGCAAGGCCGTTGCAGTCGTAAAGCTCTGCTTCCTCACCTTCTTTATGCACTCCCTTTACAAAGGATACAGACATCAAAAAGCGGCCGTTCTCTCTGTAGATTCCCTCCACATAGGAAAGACTGCCGGCCTCCTGATGGAGCCGGTACACTCTCTCTTTTCCCTCTTCGTATTCACTGGTCGTATGAACTTTGAATCTGTCTAAAAATCCCATGCTGTTCCCCCGTCTTTTTAAGTTGATTATAATACAACCAGTGAAAAACTCAACGCCCTATTTGGTTTTCCTCCAGAAATTCTCTGAAGTCTTCCACATTCCCCCCAAGTTCCTCGATCAATGGGATGATATATGAGAGTCCTGTCTTCCTCCCATGCAGAGCTTCCGAGATCCTTGGGTAGGCAATTCCCATTCTCTCTGCCAGCTGCCTCTGCGTCAACTCCTGACGGATCATCTCAATCTTCACCCATTTTTCAAAATCCCTGTACGACTTTATCATTCGCCTCTCCTTTCCCTTATCTGAATGTAAGAAACTTACATAAATTATATCTCTATACGTAGAGATAGTCAAGAAAATGGTACAATTTTCCACGGTATTTTGGTTACAACTTCGTTTACACTAAATTTTATCTATGCTACAATAGACGAGTAAATTTGTTACATAAACAGAGAGGGGAAATACATGAAGTTTGCAGAAAATTTAAATGAATATCTGGAAAGCCATGATATTTCCAACTACCGGATTTATAAGGACACTGGTCTGTCGGACAGCCTGATCGGATACTGGAGAAAAGGTAAAAAGCAGCCGACGCTAGAGAATCTGGTCATTCTTTGTGATTATCTGGATGTTTCTATCGACTATCTCGTCGGCAACATTTCCGCCAAAGAAGAAAAACTGCTCCGCTATTACCGCGCCCTGTCTCCGGAAGAGAAGGATGAAGTCGATACCTACATGAATAATTCTGCCATTGACACATAGAATGAAGTGTGGTAGATTATCATTATTAATAATTGAAATGCTTTGAAGAGGAATAGTAAGATATAGAAGGCATCCAGAGAACTGCTGTCTGGTGAAAAGCAGCTGCCCGGTATATGTGAACTCGCCTCTGAGCAGCTTGCTGAACTGTTAGTAGGCAACGCCGGTTCCAACCGTTACATTGGGAAGATATCAGTTTTTTTGACTCGTATCGGTAGTGAGTGCACGCGGTTTATGCGTGAATTAGAGTGGTACCACGGAGAGTACATAACCCTTCGTCTCTATCCAGAAATGGACAGAGACGGAGGTTTTTTATTGCATAGGAAAGCCCTGCGATCCCACTTTGTTCTTTCCGCAGCACCGCCGTATGCTGTTTCATTTTTCACATTTTATGAAGGGAGATTTTATATCTATGAATTCTAACAAATATAAACGCCAATACTTTATGCCCCCGGAAGAGTGTCTTGACTGGGCACGAAAAGAGTACATCACAAAAGCACCTGACTGGTGCAGCGTGGATCTAAGAGACGGAAACCAGGCCTTGATCATTCCCATGAGCCTGGACGAAAAGGTAGAGTTCTTTAAGTACCTGGTGAAGGTTGGCTTTAAGGAGATCGAGGTGGGATTCCCTGCTGCTTCTGAGACAGAGTATACCTTCCTGCGCACTTTGATCGAACAGGATCTGATCCCGGATGATGTGACCATCCAGGTACTGACTCAGGCAAGGGAACATATCATCAAACGTACATTTGAAGCTTTGAAAGGTGCAAAGCGCGCCATCGTCCATGTATATAATTCTACATCTCTTGCACAGAGGGAGCAGGTGTTCAAAAAGTCGAAGGATGAGATCTTAAAGATTGCCACAGATGGAGCTGAACTTCTGAAGAAACTGGCCGGAGAGACCGAAGGAAAGTTCCAGTTTGAGTACTCTCCAGAAAGCTTTACCGGGACTGAGGTGGAGTATGCACTGGAAGTGTGCAATGCCGTGCTGGATGTCTGGAAACCGTCTCCGGACTGGAAAGTAATCATCAACCTGCCTGTCACCGTACAGCTTTCCATGCCGCATGTGTACGCCAGCCAGATCGAGTACATGAGCAAACATATGAAGTACCGGGAAAACGTAGTGCTTTCCATCCACCCTCACAATGACAGAGGCTGCGGCGTCGCTGACACGGAACTTGCTCTGCTTGCGGGAGCGGACCGGGTTGAGGGAACTTTGTTCGGCAACGGAGAGAGGACCGGAAATGTGGATATCGTCACTGTGGCACTCAACATGTATTCCCACGGAGTAGATCCGAAGCTGGACTTCTCCAATCTCCCACAGCTTACAAAGACATATGAGCGCCTGACCCGCATGAGTGTCTACGACCGCCAGCCTTATTCCGGCAAGCTTGTATTTGCAGCTTTCTCCGGTTCCCATCAGGATGCCATCGCCAAAGGCATGCACTGGATTGATGACCGGGATCCGGATTACTGGTCAGTGCCTTATCTGCCGATTGATCCGAAAGATATCGGCAGGGAATACGAAAGTGATGTGATACGCATTAACAGCCAGTCCGGCAAGGGAGGCATCGGCTATGTACTGGAAGAGAACTTTGGATTCCATATCCCAGGCAAGATGAGGGAAGACGTAGGTTATACGGTTAAGGATGTATCCGATAAACAGCACCGGGAGCTGGTTCCGAAAGACATTCTGGACGTATTTAAGAAAGTCTATGTGAATATTGATTCTCCTATCGCATTAAAAGAAGTCCACTTTATCCAGAAAGACGGCGGCATTGAAGCAGAGATCTCCCTTGACAAAGCCGGTGTCCACAAGCTGTACCACGGCAAAGGAAACGGGCGCCTGGACGCGGTCAGCAATGCCATACAGCGCCACAGCGACCTGAATTATTCCATCGTAAGCTACCAGGAGCATGCCCTCAATGTAGGTTCTAATTCCAAAGCATGCTCATATGTGGCTCTCCAGCAGCCAAACGGAACTGTCGTATGGGGTGCGGGAATCCATGAGGATATCATCACTGCCTCCGTGCTTGCGCTGATCAGTGCAGTCAACCGTTTATAATACGTTCTTACAAAATAAAAAGAGCATCAGGCTAAGCCCCTGACGCTCTTTTTTCTCATTGGCCACAATGATCACTTGTTTTAGAGTTTCTTAGTTGTCTGTCACAGTATACTCGATTCCTATTTCTTCTATAGAAGCTGTTCCCCCTGACAGATCTGTCAGTTTCTTTTGGATCTGCCCACATCCGGCTTCCGGTACCAGGAACTCCATGGTCACTTTATCCGTATAATCCGTGTTTAAGACCGAAATGTCCTCTGTACCGAGAAGATACTGAATCTTTCCTGCCGTGGAATAATCACAGCTGGTCCTGAGTCTGTGCCCCAATCCCATAGTGACGGTCCCAGCCGCCTCAACTGCTTCCACAGCCGCCTTCGTATAGGCCCTCACAAGGCCTCCGGTACCGAGCAGCGTACCTCCAAAGTAACGTGTCACAACAATGATAACATTGCATAAATTATTGCCTGTGATCACTTCCAGCATGGGCTTTCCTGCCGTCCCGCTTGGTTCTCCGTCGTCGCTGGCTCTTTGAAGCGGCTGTTCAATGCCGACACAAAACGCACTGCAGTGGTGTCTGGCATCCCTGTACCTGCGCTTCTCCTCCGCTATCACAGCCAGTGCCTCTTCCTCGCTGGAAACCGGCACCGCGATCCCAATGAACTTTGATTTTTTCTCTATGACCAGAGATTCCCCAGTCTTATGAATGGTCTGATACTGTTCTTTCAATCGTTTCCCTCCAACTCCATCGCTGCGTCAACCGCCTCATAAAAAGAAATCGGTGTCACTTCATATTTGATCAGCAGCCGGACGATAGCCTCCGCCTGCGCCCTGGAGGCAAATGCCCCTCTTACCTCTTCTACTTCCAGCACCTCCGGCTTCTTGGTGGTCCTCTCCAGGACCGCACCGTAGATATCCTTCACAGAATCGTTCAGCATATAATAGGATACTACAAATCCGTCCCCATTGCCATCCTCCAAATAATTGGTTCCTAATTTCTCCTTCTTCATCTTTTGTTCCTCCTCTTTTGTAAAAATCTATAACTCTCCTTAAACGTGATTCCAATCATATCCCCCCAAAGCGTCCTGCATGACAGAACAAGGCGGAGCCCTATAAGGTATTGTTTACTTGTTATTTTTTATTTGTTATAATGCTAAACATAGGAGGTCTTACATGAACTTTAACAAGCAAAAAACAGAGCGCAAAAGGGAATCCCTGTCTTCGCCGAAATTACGGCGGGGTTCCCACCTTACGCTTTTTTTCTATAAATATGCACTGGTTGTCATCATCGCCCTGATCGTCACGGCTGCAGGCCTGTCCATCGGATTCATCCGCGGGATCCTCAACAATACCCCGAATATATCCCTGGACTCTATCCATTCAAAAGGTTATATCACCATGATCTATGATAACGAAGGCAATGTGACAAGAAAACTGTCCACCAGTGATTCCAACCGTGTCTACGTCTCTTTGGATGATATCCCGGCCAATCTTCAGAATGCGTTTATCTCCATCGAAGATGTCCGGTTCTATAACCACAACGGCATTGATATGCGCGGTATCGCCAGATCCCTTCTGCTGGGGCTGAAAGAACAGACTCTGGACCAGGGAGGCAGCACCATCACACAGCAGTTGATCAAAAATAATGTTTTAGGGATACAGCCTGAAAAAACCACAATCGAACGCATAGAACGCAAGATTAAAGAGCAATCCCTAGCTCTTGAATTAGAAAAGATCACTTCTAAACAAAAGATCCTGGAAGAATATTTAAATGCTATCAATCTAGGGGAAGGAACTTTGGGTGTGCAGACTGCATCTCAAAAATATTTTCATAAAGACGTATCAGATTTGACATTGTCGGAGTGCACCGTTTTAGCCGGTATCACAAAGAATCCAACAAAGATGAATCCGATCACCCATCCGAACAACAATGCGTCCCGGAGGATGACGATTCTCAAAACAATGCTGGAAGAACATTATATCACAAAAAGTGAATATTCGGAAGCAGTGAATGATAATGTTTATGAAAGAATCCAGAAGATCAACGCAAGGCAGCAGAAAGACTCTACCGCCAATTCCTATTTTGATGATGCGCTGATCCTCCAGGTTGTCCATGATCTGAAAGAACAGCTGGGATATGATGAGACAAAGGCCTACAATGCCATTTACAGTGGGGGATTAAAGATTTATTCCACCCAGGATTCCGGGATACAGAAAATCGCCGACAAGGTGACAAACGACCCGGACAACTATCCGGCAGGCACAAAAGTTGCTCTCTCTTATTCTCTATCAGGCACTGACAAACACGGAAAGGAAGTCAGCTACTCTGAAAATGATGTACTCAGCTATATGAAAAAACATAAACTCGGAAGCAGCCTTATATTTAAAAATAAATCTGCCGCTGAGGAGACTGCCCACAAGTACACAAACTCACTGAAGAAACACGGGGTCAATGTGATCAACGAACAAGTGTCCACCGTGATCCAGCCCCAGATTTCTATGACGGTTATGAACCAGAACACTGGCCAGGTGGAGGCTATCGTGGGGGGGCGGGGCATAAAAGCCGAAAACCTTTCCCTGAACCGTGCCACTAAAACGACCAGGCAGCCAGGTTCCACATTTAAGGTTCTTTCTACCTTTCTGCCGGCTCTGGATGCTAAAAAGATGACCCTGGCCACTGTTTATGACGATGCTCCTTATGACTACCTGGATACCGGACGCCCGGTCCGCAACTATTACAAAGGCTACCGGGGATTTTCCACCATTCGGGAGGCCATCACAGATTCCATGAACATTGTCGCCGCTAAGACCATGGCCGACGTGACGCCGGAAGTATCCTACGAATATTTACAGAAGCTTGGTTTTACCACCCTTGTGGACAATAAGATCACTTCAGACGGCAAGACATATTCTGATCTGAACCAGTCCATGGCTTTAGGCGGCCTGACTTACGGTGTGACCAATCTGGAACTCACCGGGGCTTTCTCTGCCATTGCCAACGGAGGAACTTATTACAAACCCTCTCTCTATACAAAGGTTGTGGACCAGTCCGGCAAAGTGCTGCTAAAATCTTCTTCGTCTGGTACGCCGGTGATGAGGGACACCACGTCATTCCTTCTCACGGATGCCATGAAGGATGTAATAAAGAAGGGAACCGGAAAACCTGCGGCGCTCTCATCGGGAATGCCTGCTGCTGGAAAGACCGGCACCACCTCCAACAATTATGATTTCTGGTTTACCGGATACACTCCATACCACACGGCTTCCGTCTGGATGGGCTATGACCGGAATACTTCCTTTTCTTCCGGAAAACAGCACGAAAAGATCTGGAAACTTGTTATGGATCAGGTGGTCCAAGAAAAAAAGGAAACAAAAAAAGATTTTACTCAGCCTAAAAATATAGTAAAAGCACAAATCTGCACTAAATCCGGCAAGCTGGCCGTAAAGGGTGTCTGTGACCATGATCCAAGGGGAAGTACAGTAAAGACAGAATACTTCGCTCTGGGAACGAAACCGACCAAACCATGTGATGTCCATGTGGCCGTGGATATTTGTAAGGAATCCGGTTATCCGGCTAACAGCGCTTGCCCGGCCAATCAGCTGTACCGGAAGATCTATATCACCAGGCCCAAAGGCAGCCGCGGAACAACGGATGACAGCAAATACCAGATCCCGGACCTTTATGTAAAATACATGTGCGGCCTCCATACACCAGAATAACCAAGCAGAATAGTTCAAAAATAAGAGCGTTTCCGATAGCATAACCGTTATCAGAAACGCTCTTTTATATATATAAAAAGCAATCCCGCCGCCTGGGCGGCATTACTTAGTATCAAATTCAGGCATGCGGCTATTTCTTGATCTTAGGCTGAAAGATCAGCGATGCCAGATAAGAAAAGATCAGCGCCGCGGATGTTCCCACCGCTGCTGCCGTAAATCCGCCTTCAAACAGCCCCAGGACTCCGTGTTGGTCGATGGCTTCTTTCATGCCCTTCCACAGGGAAAATCCAAAGCCTGAGAGCGGAACTGTTGCCCCGCATCCTGCAAAATCAGCAATCTTTTCATAGATCCCGAGAGCTCCCAGCACTGCTCCTGATACAACCAGGATGACCATGATCCTACCAGGCTGCAGCTTTGTATTATCCATAAGAATCTGCACCAGAATACAGATGATGCCTCCTACAATAAATGCTTTTACATATTCCATTTACAGTTCCTCTCTTTCCAGCAAAACTCCATGAGCGATCCCCGGCACGGTCTCGCCCTCGTTAAAGCTTGTTTTTGACAGCAGTGCACCTGTAGGCACAAAAAGTACTCTTTTCCAGCCGCCGTTTATCATCTTTCTTGTGATCATGGAGGAAAGCACTACCGCGCTGCAGGCACATCCTGAACCGCCTGCGTGGGTATCCTGGGTCTCGTCCTGATAGATCTCGATCCCGCAGTCCCCGTGTACCTTTGAGATATCATATCCATTGTCTTTCAGAAGTTTGATCAGAATCTCTTTTCCTACCTCCCCTAGATCCCCGGTATAGATGGCATCATAATCATCCGGTGTCATAGCAAAGTCATTAAAGTGCTGATAGATGACTTCAGCAGCAGCCGGTGCCATGCAGGCTCCCATGTTCATAGAGTCTTTTACACCGTAATCCACGATCTTTCCGGTTGTGATCCCCCGGACTTTGATCGGACTCTTTTCCTTGGAGATCACAAAACCACCGGCTCCCGTCACTGTCCAGGTTGCGGACAAAGGTCTCTGGCTTCCGTACTCCAATGGAAAACGGAACTGCTTCTCCGCACTTCCGATATGGCTGGAGGCAAGAGCCAGCGCATGATCCGCATAGCCTGCGGCAACGGTCATGGACGCCAATGAAATGGACTCTCCCGCTGTGGAACACGCGCCGTACAGTCCAAAGAGAGGAATCTCAAGATCTTTGATACCAAAGGATGTGGCCATGATCTGCTCTAAAAGATCTCCAGCGAAGGCGTACCGCACCTGATTTTTTGTGATCTCCGCCTTCTGGATCGCCAGAAGTGCTGCCTGGCGCATAAATCTTCCCTCTGCAAGCTCCCATGTCTCCTCGCCGAACAGGGGATCATCGATAACCTGGTCAAATGCCTGGCCCAGCGGTCCTTCCCCTTCTTTTTCTCCGACAACGGAGGACCATCCTTTCAGATACGGCGGATTTTCAAATTCCAGGCTTTGTTTTCCCTTCATTACTTTCATCACATAACCCCCAATCTGACTAATATCATATAGATCACTCCCAGGATAAAGGAGGATAAAATTCCGTACAGGATCACAGGACCTGCAATGGTAAAGATCTTAACCCCTATTCCGAAAACCTGTCCTTCCTTTTGATATTCAATAGCCGGGGACGCGACTGAATTGGCAAATCCCGTGATCGGTACCAACCCTCCTGCTCCTCCAAATTTTGTAATCTTAGAATACAGGTTAAATCCAGTAAGCAGCACACTCAGCAGTACAAGAGCTAAAGTGACAGTGAGCAGCGCATCTTTTTCTCCTAAATGGAGCCAGTGCATGGCTGCCCGCTTCAGCGCCTGTCCTAACGTGCAGATTGCTCCTCCTACAAAAAACGCGCGGACACAGTTCATGACACAGCTGCTGGCCGGCGTCACCTGTTCCACATATTCATTGTATTGTTCCTTTGACGGTTCATTATGCATAACAGATTTATCTCCTTTCGATATCGGGTCATGTCAAATACGTGAGTTTATACGGATGGGCTTTTTACTCCCATCCGTTTCTGCGGCAGTCGCCGCAGAGAATTTTCGCTATTATATAATCTTTTGGCTATAGTCGCTGAATCTATGCCATACTGCGTATGGCTGTGCGGGCTCGTCCTTTGACCGCTGAAAAAGCTTCCGCCTTTTCAGCGGTCAAACGCCGTTCCCTGTCCATGCATTGCATGGATATTCAGCTCTGAATGAACTGATTAATATACAGTCCCCTCCGCGGCTCGTTGCTAACGCAAAAATTGCATCCAGCATCCTGCTATTTTTCCTAGTGCTATGGAATAGATGATCAGTGGTATTCCGTCTCTTATTTTCAGTCTTCTGGAAAAGACCGGGAGACTTTTGAGCATTTCGGCCAGGGCTCCGATGAGGCAGCCTGTGAAGATCCCTCCGAATAGGCCGAATAGGATCAGCAGCGGGTATCCCAGAGGGATGTGCCAGCGGTATATGAATGCTGCGGTTCCCAATACTCCTCCCAGTGTGATGCAGGTTTCGTAGAGCATGGCGTGGGATATGGTCTTGGTCAGCCCAGCCAGTCTCGGCACGACTCCGATCATACTTAAAAAGGCTAGAAAGCTTCCGGCTATCAGTGCTCCGGCGGATAGTCCGTAGACGATTAAAAGTAAATTACGAAGAAACATCCTGCTCCTCCTTTTTCCGGCCGGCGTCAATCATTAATGTGTCGTTGACATCTCTCTCATACAGTCTCATCTGTACCTCAAACGGCGTTGGGTCGTCTGTGATCTTGATCTTTCCGGCGTGGTTAAAGAATACAATGATACCAATGGCAAGTCCAGCTGTGTATGCCAGATGAAGAACCGTAGGCCCTTTGGGAGGTGTTCCCATAACCAGCTGATAGACAGTTGCAAACAAATCGTCGATCCCCACATCTGTGTTGTAGCTCATGATGGAAAAGCTGGCTCCAAAAAATGCTACCAGGCAGACACCTGCTATCTTCAGGTAATGGGCCCATTTCTTTTCCTGGGTGACTTCCTTTAAGTAAATGATAAAATCTTCCGGTCCCATGTTGACCACTTCCGCAGTTTTATCTATTTCTTTGATGACTTCCACTGCTTTTAAGATCGATACAATCTCTCTTTCATTTCCCCGTTTCTGAAAATGAAAGAGCTTTGCTTCTTTTACTTTCTGCTCCATGTCCTTGTCGGTACAGTAAATGGATGCAACATCTTTTATTTTTACATCCGGATTATGAATACATACGCTGTCTTCCGCTTTGATATATACGGTCATGATGCTCCATCCTTTCCATTACCAAGGTCCCGTCTTTTCTCTGCTCCTCATTTGTGTCACAGAAAAGAATTACGGATAATACTGCAAGAATGACGACTAAAGCAATCACCATCCACTGTTTTCTTTGCTTCATAAATATCACCTCTCCATTTCTATGAGATAAATTAGTTGTAGTATCTGTCTTTTTTTGAATTTCATTCATGGATTCTTTCCTTGCAGGAAAAGTATCCAGATGGTATCATTTAAGAGATGCAAGTTTCATAAGGAAAGGAAGGATTGTATGGAAGAAAACGGCCTGACTTTATATAAATTAATGATTTTATTTTTGATCAAGAAGGTAGATTTCCCGCTGAGCAATTCCCAGATTTCAGA
Source organism: Anaerostipes rhamnosivorans (assembly GCF_005280655.1). Classification (NCBI taxonomy): domain Bacteria; kingdom Bacillati; phylum Bacillota; class Clostridia; order Lachnospirales; family Lachnospiraceae; genus Anaerostipes; species Anaerostipes rhamnosivorans. The sequence continues at coordinate 1,229,015 of NZ_CP040058.1, read as the reverse complement.
GTTTATCCTGGATAAGGGTTATACAACTTATTTTAAGCTTCAGCAGGCTTTTCACGAACTGGAAGACGAAGATATGCTGAGAACCGAACTTGTGAGAAATGCCAGCCATTATTTTCTGACAGAAGAGGGAAAAGAAGCCATCGACATGTTTGAATACCAGTTGTCAGAACCGATCCGCAACGATATTTTGACATTTTTGGCGACAAAAGAATATCAGCTCAGAGAAGAAACCAATCTGGAGGCAGATTATTTTCCTGCAAAGCGGGATGAGTACACCGTAAGGCTCAGGATCAAAGAAAAGGACAGTATGCTGCTGGAAGTGAACTTGAATGTTGTGTCCAGGGATCAAGCGATCTATATCTGCGATCACTGGAGATCCAACCATTCCGATATCTATGCCTATCTAATCAACCGCCTGCTCTTTCAGGAGCAGACCCACACAGAAGAAAAGGAGACCGATTCCTAACACGGATCGATCTCCTTTTTTGTTCCATAGGAAAGTTCTGCGAACCTCCCTATGGAAGAAAAAGCCCTGCGGGCATTATGCACACAAATGCGTGAGGAAACTATTTGACTGCGTCAAATCGCATTTGGCGCGCAAAGTTGCCAAGCCCCTCATAGAGTGAGGGGTTGGGGTGTTGAAGTGGGCTTGCCCACTTTGTTCTGCTGTTATGACTGCATGTCCTCCGCCTGTTCAGGCATGACTACTTCTTCAATGAAGTCCCAGATCTCTTCTCTTCCCTGTTTTGAGAGAGAAGAAAACGGAAAGACCGGTGTCTCTTTGTTCAGTGACAATTCTTGCCGGATCTCCTTTAAATGCTTGGAGAGCTGACTGCGCTTCAGCTTGTCGCTTTTTGTGGCGATGATAACAGGATAATAGCCGTTATGTACGATCCAGTCATACATCATCACATCGTTCTTGGAAGGCTTATGACGGATGTCAATGAGCAGGAACACAAGCTTCAGCTGTTTTGACGTGTGGAGATACCTCTCGATCATGGCTCCCCACTGCTCTTTTACTGATTCCGTGACCTTGGCATATCCGTATCCCGGCAGATCCACATAGTATAGTTCGTCATTGATATTATAGTAGTTGATGGTCTGGGTCTTTCCCGGCTGGGCTGATACCCTAGCGTAGGATTTCCGGTTCATCAGTGCATTGATCAGGGATGATTTTCCCACATTGGACTTCCCGGCAAATGCCACTTCCGGAAGCTGGTTTTGTGGAAGCTTACTGGTGATCCCGCAGACCGTTTCCAGATTGATTGATTTTATGATCATGGTAATCTCCTTATTTGAGTAATAATTGTGCTAAATAGACCGCAAAGCATACAAGCATGATAAAGCCATTGCCTCTAGTCAGTTTCCGGTCCTTGGACGAGAGCAGCCACAAGAGTAGTGCCGAGAGGATAGCCGCTGCCGCATCCGGGATGAAGCTTGTATCAAACGGAACCGGATGAATGACCGCCACCGTCCCTACGACAAACAGGATGTTAAAGATGTTGCTTCCTACAATATTGCCCACCGCGATATCGGCTTTTCCCTTAAATGCCGCAGTCACCGATGTGACAAGTTCCGGAAGAGATGTGCCGAACGCCACGACTGTCAGGCCGATGATCCGGTCAGAAACGCTTAAGGCTTTGGCGATGGAAGTTGCTGCGTCTACTGTAACATCACTTCCCAGCACAATAGCAATCAGCCCTCCTATGGTAAACACGATCATTTTGAGGAGGGACGCGTTCACTTCCTCTATGCCTTCCTCAATCCCTTCTTTTTTTGTCAGTCGAAACAAGTAGACAAAAAAACCAAAAAACAGTGCCCAGAGGATCACTCCATCCAGACGAGAAAGGCTGCCTCCGGCGATGCCCATGCCGGTGAGTATCACGGTGATCACTACAACAAACGGCATCTCCACCTTCACCGTCCCTTCCTTTATAGCCACTGTGCAGACTACTGCAGTTAAGCCCAGGATCAGCAGAATGTTCATAATATTGCTTCCCAGGATATTACCAACCGTGATTCCCACGTTTCCTTTAAAAGCCGCTGAAATACTGACTGCCGCCTCAGGAGCGCTGGTCCCGCAGGCTACGATGGTAAGTCCTATGACGATCTGCGGGATACCAAACTTAGCCGCGATCATAGAAGCTCCTTCTACAAAATAATCCGCACCCTTCATCAACAGAATAAATCCTGCAACCAGAAAGGCAATGTGTGGCAATAGATTCATATGTGTTCCTCTTTTCTAAAAAAATAAATGCTGTATCAAAATTTTACACCCCAGGACGATCAAAATCAATCCCCCCATGATTTCCGCTTTATCCTTCAGCCGGTCCCCAAACATACTGCCTATGACAACTCCCGCCAAAGATATGGCAAAAGTAATGCAGCCGATGACCGTGACTGCCTCCGCCAGATTTACATTCAAAAATGAGAATGTAACTCCCACCGCCAGGGCATCAATGCTGGTGGCCACTGCCAGTACCAGCAGTTCACGGAAAGAAAAACTGCTTTCACTGTCATCATCATCACTCCCTGAGATACCTTCTTTTAACATGTTAAAGCCGATCATCACAAGAAGGACAAAGGCGATCCAGTGGTCAATCTGCATGATGTTGCCCGCAAACTGCTTTCCAGCCAGATAACCGGCTACAGGCATCAGGGCCTGAAATCCTCCAAAGAACAGCGCGATCCAGAAAGCTTCATTTTTCCGAATCTTGCCCATGCCCAGCCCTTTTCCCACAGATACCGCAAAAGCATCCATGGAAAGTCCAATACCGATCATTACGATTTCAATTATGTTCATATCCTAACCTCATTATGTACATTATCATAACAGATGGACCAAAAGGCCAAAAGCCTTCGGTCCATTTGCCGCACTTGATAATCATTCTAAATTACCGCAATTTATTTGTCAACGGACACATGATGGATTTGCTGCGTATATTTTGTGATTGGAAGGATCTGATAGCCGTCCTTCTTTAATGTCTTGATCAGAGAGTCCAGGCTCTTAACTGTATTCTCCGCTTCTGCCAAGTCGTGCATCAGAACAATGCTAACCTTCTGCTTTTTCACATCATTTAATATATTTTTATTCAACTGCTGAGGGCTTAAATTAAAATTGATGGCATCTCCGCTCAGAGCATTCCAGTCAAAATACAAAAGTCCCTCTTTATTGATATATTCAATATAAGGCTTAATATTTCCGGCACAGGAGTTGCTGCTTCCGCCCGGAAAGCGGTAGATCGTCGGCTTTACATCCGTGATCTCGTACAGCATCTCCTGCAGCTCTTTGATGTCCTTGCCGAACGCATCCACTGAGGAGTATATCTGATCGTAGTTATGGCTGTAAGAATGCATGGCCAGGGTATGTCCTTCCAGCACGATTCTCTGGTACTGTTTTCTGGCTTTCTCCGTCTGTTTTCCAACAACAAAAAATGTTGCTTTGACTTTATTCTTTTTCAGGATATCCAGGATCTCATCGGTGTTCTCCGAAGGCCCGTCATCAAAAGTCAAATATACTTTCTTATTTGTAATTTTGCTGTCGGCCATCAACCCGCTCTCGCCCTCTTTCTGGCTGGCTATAAAAAGTCCATCAGAATGATCTGCCGCGTAACGCAGGATAAAACCGATAAAAAATAATGCACAGACAACTGCAAAATATGTTTTTCGCTTCATAAAATCGCTCCCTCACTTTCAATGATAGGATGTGAGGAAGGCAAAAAAGTATACTGGCATTTTATAGATAATTTCGGTATAATCCTTTCTATACTATATTATCTCTCCCAGTTATTATCAGATTTATACATAATCGAGTAGGAGGAATTTCTCTTAATTGAGAAATTCCGACCTCTCACACCACCGTGCGTACGGTTCCGTACACGGCGGTTCAATCAACTTAACAAAAAAAACACCTTTCAATGTAGTAATCTAACATTGAGACCAATCCAAATGAGGTTAATCTCTTGTTGCTTATTGCTTTCTGTAACCATCCATTATGGGCAGGTCTCGCATATTGATCGCCACAATAAGCGATTTTAAATGCTGCCCATCTTGGCACATCTAGCTTCATCAGATTCTTTGCTCTATTCTGTGGATTTTTCCAGTGTTTCCAAATACACATACGCAATCGGTAACGGATTCTGGAATCCATTTCTTTGCAAAGGGTCTTCATACTGCCTATCTTAAAATAGTTTATCCACCCTCTAACGAGTTCATTGAGTTTCTGTACTTTATAACCGTTACTTACTCCCCAACTTCCACAAGTTAGTTGTTTCATTCTTACTTTGAACTTCACTACTGATTTTGCATCCGGTTTTGCCTTAAACTGATGTGCTCTGCTGTCATAGTAGAAGCCGAATCCAAGATATTTAAGACCTCCTGGTCTATCTACTTTGCTCTTTGTCATATTTACTTTGAGCCCTAGTTTCTCTTCAATAAACTTTGAAAGATTCCTCATTACACGCCTCGCAGACATTTCACTCTGAACCATTATGATACAGTCATCTGCGTATCTGATAAAGTTGAGCCCTCGTTCTTCCATTTTCCCATCGAGTTCATTCAGCATGATGTTTGCTAGAAGTGGCGATAGATTTCCCCCTTGCAGTGTTCCTATTACTGATTCCTTGTATTCATCGTCTACCATAATTCCACTTACCAGAAACTTTCGAATGATTGAGATTACATCTCCATCCTTAATCGTTCTGCCGATGAGTGTCATTAACTTATCATGGTTTACTATGTCAAAGAACTTCTCCAAGTCCATGTTAACTATCCAATCCTTTCCATCATTCATCATATCAAGTGCTATAATGATGGCTTGCTGTGCACATCTGTTCGGTCTAAATCCATAACTGTGTTCATGGAACTGTTCCTCATAGATTGGGGTTAATACCTGTGCAATGGCTTGTTGTACAAATCGATCTGTTACTGTTGGCGCTCCTAGGTTTCTGACACCTCCGTCTGGCTTTGGTATCTCCACTCTCCGTATTGGTTTGAGGGTGTATTTTCTAGACCTCAACTGCTCCTTGATGATTTCGCCGTTCTTTTCAAGATATTCTTTGAGTTCTGTGTACATCATTCCGTCCACACCCTCGGCACCTTTATTCCGTACGACTTGCAGATATGCCGTATTAAGATTATCCTTATTTAATATCTGCTCCATTAGACTACTTGTATCCATGCGTTCGTTCCTTTCTGTCTCGCTTGAATTGACCATCCTTAACCCGATTGGTTACGGCAGATGTTGTCTTTTCTGCAATCGAGACTCTACTAAAACTGATTGATTGTTCCCCCCCCTTCACTCCATTTCCATTACAGAAACTTCTCCACTACTATGGGCTCGGCTGACTTCTCACAGTTCGTTGTTACTCGGCTAATGAAACCGCTGTGAGACCTCCACGCTTAAGGTGCACGCTCTTTCTCTCCATATGTCCGCCGCATTTACTCTGTTTCTACAAATGTGGTAGTTAATAGACTTTGTTGCTTCTAGCCAACTCATCTCTCGAAACCTAGCCTTATATGCGATTTCTGTCCGTCGGACCAGAGATTTGCCTTCGGCTTCCTTCAGATTTCACCTCACGATGGACACCCTTGCCGTTCGGCTATACATTTCCCACTACCTGGGCATGTTTGGGACTTGCACCCGTTAGAGCGCGCCCATGGCGCGCAAACTAAAAACAGAAGTCATACAAATATGTATGACTTCTGCAAGAATTATATGGAGTTTTCTTTTCCTGATAAGCAAATGTACTCAGGAATTGTAAATATCTAAATCTAATTCGTGTTCTTTGTAACATACAATTACGTTGGTTGCCGCATCCCCGACTACATTCAGCGTAATAACTGCCATTCCCGGCAGATAGCTGATTGCAAGAATCAGGGCATATCCCACCATGCAAAGTTCGGAAGTCAGACCGAGGCCTGACATAATAACGAAGATCAAGGTTGTCCCCGCTACCGGAATTGACGGTGTTCCCATTGCCACACAAATAGATAAAAATGCGGCTGTAATCATTTGTGCCGGTGTCAGTGTAATTCCGGCTGCTGTGGCAATAAACATAATGGATACTATATGCATGGCAGTGGTACCGTTCATGTTGATGGTCATCCCTGTAGGAAGCACAAAACTGCTGATGTCCTTGCTGCATCCAAGCTCTTCCACACAGGTCTTTGTATTCAGAGGAAGTGTCGCCGCGGATGATTGTGTCGCCGCCGCAAACATTCCTACTTTAAATATCTTTTTTGCAAACTTGAATGGATTTAATCTGGTTGTCAGGAAAATTCCGATCGGATAGATTGTAACAACCAATACCAGACTCATGATAATTGTCGCAACCATATAGGTAAAGGTTGGTTTTACATACTCAATTCCGTAGATGGCAAAAGTCCTTGCCAGCATACAAAAAATCGCAACCGGGCTGATCTTGTTGATCAGAAAATCCATGTAAATCTGAATAATGCTGCTGAGATCTTCCATCAGCTTTTTCATGGTTGACGCTTTCTCTCCCAGTGCATTCATAGCGATTCCGAGAACAGCGGCAATGACAACAACCGCAATAATACTGTTATTGGAACCAAGCACTTCCACAATGTTTGACGGCACCGCCGCCACAATCGTTGTCAGCGGATTGTATGCCTCGATGGTTGCCACACCGGACGTACTGGCCGCAGGAAGGTTCACATTGAACCATCCCATAGACTTTACGAAAAAGGAGAAACATACACTTAAGAATGCCCCGACACAATAAAAGGCAACAAAATTCAGAATTGTTTTTCCCGCAATCTTTCCAAGTCTTTTCGGATCTGCCATACTGCACATGGCAAGACTCAATGAGGACAATACCAGAGGCACAATGGCCAGCTGCAATCCTCTCATAAACAACTGCTGTATAATATATAACAATCCAAGGGAATAAAATCCCTTCTCTGCACTGATATCCTGGAAGAGAATCCGGTTGATCCATTTCCAGACTTCTTCATTCCCGTTTGCCACCAGCGTCTCACGAAACCAGAGACAAAGGCTTCCTACCAGAATTCCTCCAGCCATCGCAATCATGATCTTTTTCATAATCGGCATTTTCTTTTTTCCGTTTTCACTCATTTGGGTACCTCCGCTTTATCATACAGGGATCTCCTTCATGATGCAAACACAGATTCTTACTAAACGAATTGTTTTCTTCTAATAGATGAGCTGAATTTCATGCTGTCTGCAAAACTCTACCCATTGATCTGATGGCCTCTCATCTGTCACCAGATATGTGACCTTATTCCAGTCCATAAACTGAACAAAGGCTGTCCTGTCAAATTTGGTATGATCTGCAAGAAGAGCTACCTGCGTTGCCTGTTTTATCATCTCTGTCTTTACATCCGCTTCTCTCTCACTGGTATCCATAATGCCGTTTTCCATGTTCAGCCCTTTACAGCTTAAGAGTGCAAGATCCACATGATATCTTCTAATATTTTCCTTGGTCAGATTCCCCTGCAGAGAGAGGGAGCCCTCATTGAACACACCGCCTGCACAAATAATACCAATTTTTGATCCTGCCATCTCCCGGAAAATTTCTGTTGATACGCTAAGCAGCGTCAGATTGCAGTGATTTTTTAAAAGCCTTGTCATTTCCATAACTGTAGTACTCGCATCCGCCGAGATCGACCTCTTCGTACTGACAATGTCATAGAATGCCCGCGCAATCTTTTTCTTTTCTTCCTGCTGGATGGACATTCTTCGGTAAAAGTGAATGTGCTCTTTCTGGGACGTACTGTTGAGCACTGCACCTCCGAATGTCCGAGTCAAAAATCCTTCCGCCTCCAGTTTTTCAAGGTCTCTTCGTATGGTCTCTTCCGTTACCTTATATATTTTACTTAACTGGGATACTGTGACTTTTCTTTCATTTTTTACTTGTTCTCTAATATGTTCTAATCGATTCTTCATCGGGACTCCTCCCCTTTTCTCAATTTCATAGAATAAATACTTTTCCTTTTTTCTTTATTCTATCATTGCGAGCGTGGACTTCAAAGACCTTTTGCTAATTTTTTGCTAAATTTTTTTGATTTTCCACACTTTTTGTCTCAGGGAATCTCTTTTATTTTATTTGGAGAAGATTCCCGCCTGTACGGCGGGAGGCATTGAAACTATTTGTCAATATCTTCTGCCATCTGACGCATATCTGCCACATCGTTTGGATCTAATTCCAATTCCGCAGATTTTATATTTTCTTTGATCTGCTCTACCGTTGTAGAACCACTTAACAGATTCAGGAAGTCTCCCTGAGCAAGAATCCATCCAAGTGCCAGATTGGCAATGGTACAATTATATTTCTCGCACAATGGTTTCCAGGCATCCATCATGTCCATGGCAGCATGCATATTTTCCGGCTGGAACCATTTTTTCGGAATCTGAGCTCCTACCGGCTGGTAATCTCTTGGGAATGTACCGGATAATAATCCCATCTCCAATGGAGAATATGCCTGAATAGTCACTCCATTTTCACGGCAGCAAGGGATGATTTCATCTTCGATTCCACGGTCTAAGATAGAATATTTCGCCTGTACAATGTCCAAATCTCCCCATTTTAAGTACTCCTGAATGTGATTGATGTCCACATTGGCAGCTCCGATTGCCTTAATCTTTCCCTGTGCTTTTAACTCATTTAACACATCCATAGTCTTTTGAATCGGAACGTAATATTCACTTCCCTCGATTGCCTGCCAGTGTGTCATATATACATCAACATAATCTGTGCCAAGGCGCTCAAGAGATTCCTCGATTTCTTTCTTTACAGATTCACTGTTTAAGTTTTTGTATAACTGAATTCCGTTTACTTTGTTAAACAGATCCCCCTTCATTTCTTGATCCCATGTTACACCGCACTTTGTGATGATTACAACATCCTCACGTTTCATGCCTTCCAGTGCTTTTCCAAGGATCTTTTCACTGTTTCCGAAATTATATCCCGGAGCAGTGTCAATCAGATTGACTCCTGCCTTCGGCGCTTCTCTGATCGTATCTACCACGCCCTGAAGCTCATGGTCTCCTCCCCAGGCAGAACCTCCGCCGATGGACCATGTTCCAAGACCGATTCTTGAAATATCAATTCCTGTTTTTCCTAATTTCATTGTTTTCATTACAGATTTCCTTTCTTGATCTCTTTATAAGCCATAATCACTGTGGTATTTTGCAAGCATTTCTTCTACCATTTCCTTGTTTTTGACACCTGTGGTCGCGCCTACATGCTGTACGGATACTGCCGCCGTACAGTTGGCGTAAATTCCACATTCCCGGATATCTTTTCCCTGAAGAACCGCACTGATAAATCCGGAAGCAAAGTTATCTCCGGCTCCGATCGTGTCAATGGCAGTAATTCCTTTTGCCGCCGGCACAATCATGGTTCCTTCTTTATTCTGAATATAACATCCGCGTTTTCCAATTTTTACGATGACATTTTTGACGCCACAGTCAAAGAGTACCTGTGCCACATCTTCCACCTTGTCTTTTCCTGTCATCAAACTGGCTTCGTCAAAGTTCGGGAAGAAATAATCTACATAGCTCAATGCTTCCTTGATATCATCCAGAGTCTCTCCAAGACGAGGTTTGATCATATCGGCGCTGATGATCATTCCTTCTTTTTTCGCTTCTTTAAAAATCTTTACCAGAGCATTCCCGTCTAACAATGGGTTGTTGAAAATACTTGCCAGAGAAAGAATCCTCGCCTGCTTCATTTTGTTAAAATCAACATGATCTATACAGGTTTTCCAGAGACTTCCGTTACGGTTTGTGACAAAGGTTCTCTCCCCGTCTCCGGTTACCAGTCCCACATTCATGGAAGTGTCAATTTTTTCATCTATACAGATTCCTTCTGTGTCAATGTGATCTTTCGCACAGGAACCGAGAATAAAGTGACCTGCCGCATCATCTCCGATACAGCTTATGATTCCTGTCTTGAATCCGAGGCGGCTGATAATCGTCGCCTCGTTCATTGCATCACCGCCTACCGTCATGGCAATGCGGTCTACCGGATAGGATTCAATATCAAAAATATCTCTGGATACCGGCTGAAGAGGAATATCTACAATCGCTGCCCCAAGGCAGACTACATCTAATTTCTTCTCCACTTTATTCATCAGCCCTTCCGTCATCTCCAAATAATTTAATCTTATACATTGCACGTTCTTTCACTGCCTGTCTCACTTCACGTTCCAGCGCTAAGAACGGTTCATCCTTATGTTTGTTAATGGCTTCCATTGCAGCCTGGCAAAGCTCTGTATGTATATTAATCTTTGCGATTCCAAGAGAGATCGCTTTCTTAATATCTTCATCACCGATTCCGGAAGCTCCGTGGAGAACCAAGGGAACATCAACTTCCTCGTGAACCTTCTGTAATACATCAAAGGCAAGTTTTGGCTCAGAAGTATAAACTCCGTGAACATTTCCGATTGCCACTGCCAGAGAGTCACATCCTGTACGCTCTACGAAATCTTTTGCCTGTGCTGGGTCTGTGTAGGCATATTCTGCCAATGCTTCCTCATAGACTGTTTCATTTCCCACATGTCCAAGCTCTGCTTCTACCGGAATGTTATATGCGTGAAAGAAGTCAACACATCTTTTGACTTCCGAAATGTTCTGCTCATAAGGAAGAGCAGAAGCATCTCTCATCACAGAGTTCATACAATGATTTACCGCATTTTGAAGGATCGTCATATTGCGTCCGTGATCCCAGTGAAGAATTACCGGAACGGTTGCCTTCTTTGCCATAGATTCCATCATATAGCAGTAATCTTCAAAGGAAGTGTTTCCTGTAAATCCTGTACCGAAGGAAATAATAATCGGTGCGCGGAGTTCTTCTGCCGCGTCAATGACTCCCATTAACATTTCTGCATTCCATACATTAAAGTGAGGAATTGCGTAATGTCCTTCGGATGCTTTCTGTTCCCAATATCTGATATCTGAAATCATAATTTTCTCCTTTTCCTGTCTTAATTTTTACTCTGCTACCTTTACAACACCTTTGATCATGTCCAGTTTCTTTTCCGGATCAATGGCGTCTGTAAATGCCTGCTGTACGTCTTTGTAATCATAAATATGTGTTACCATGTCTTTGACATTGAACTTTCCTGTTGCAATCGCCTCGATTGTCTGTGGGAAGTTATTGCAGTAACGGAAGGAAGTCTGAATCGTAACTTCACGGTTGATCTTTAAGAAATCAATCGGAACAGGATTCGACTGGGTTCCGACCATCATAATCTTTCCGCCTCTTGCCACAACCTGAACTGCCTGATTTGCCGTAAATGCTGATCCTGCACATTCAAATACAAGTTCTACGCCGTGATCTCCGAATAACTCTTTGGAACGGAGAACTTCTACGGTATCTTCTTTCGCTCCGTTGATTGTTCTCGCTGCTCCCAGTTCCTTTGCAAACTCAAGTCGTTTATCCATAACATCAACTACGGTAATATCGGTTGCTCCCAAGCTTAAACAAGCCTGAAGTACCATCAGTCCGATCGTTCCCGCTCCTAAGATGACAATGCTCTTTCCAAGTCTTGCCTCTCCCATAATTGCCGCATGCATACCAACGGCTGCCGGCTCTACCAATGCAGCTTCCATCGTAGACATTCCTTCTGGAACATGATAGGTCCACTCTGCCGGATGCGTCATATATTCACATAAAGCGCCTTTGTAATTTGGCTGTGTTGCCATAAAATCTACATCAGGGCAGATGTTATATCGCCCGGTACGGCAGTATTCACAGGAATCATCCGGTACTCCCGGCTCGATCAATACCTTATCTCCCGGTTTGAAATCTGTAACCTTGGCTCCAACCTTTACAACCTCTCCTGCCACTTCATGTCCGAGACCGATCTTCTGATTTGGATCTTTCGGAGGGATAAACGGTCCGAATTCGAATCCATGAATATCAGATCCACACATTCCCACATACTCGACTTTCATTAAAATTTCATGTTCTTTCGGATCTGGAACCGGGCATTCTAAAATTTCGAATTGTTTTGGTGTCACCAGAATTGCTTCTGAATTTTTCATTGAAAAACCTCCTATTTTTCGCTTCAGGTACCTCATCGGAGATACCGGAATGTTTCATAATTCTATTCGTACGATTTAATCAATGTTTCCGATGTCCTCTACAGATTCTCCTCTTGTCTCTACACCAAAGATCAGGACGCTGACAGCGATAATTGCCGCCACAATGGAGATTAATACGAAAACTCCGCCTGCTCCCACACTGTTTGCAACATAAGTTACAAGGAATGGGAAGAAGATATTGCTGACACGACCCATGGCATTACTAAATCCAGAACCAGACAGTTTTGCAGAAGTCGGCCACATTTCTGGTACATATACGGCAGATGCGTAACATACATACATGTAAATAGCAGTGTTTAACAGGAAAGTCCAAAGGATCAATCCATTCATTGTCGTCTGCTGTCCTGTGACAATTCCGAGAGCCGCCATCAATACAAGGAGCGCAACACCCATAACTCTTCGAGGGAACTTATCCATAATCAAAGATGCGATAAAGATTCCAAACGGCGCTCCGAACAGACCGAACATCGTCATAAACTGTGACTGTGAAGTATCATAGCCTAAAGAAGATAACATAGAAGGCATCCAGTTCATTAAGGTATACTGAATTGTATTCATACCGATTAATACCAGAGATCCTACGATCGTTCTTCTTAACAATTTTCCTTTGAACAATGCGGAATACGGAAGCTGTTTTACAGCCTTTGGCTCTTCAGTTACCTCTGGAAGAGGTTTTCCGGTTGCCGCCTCGATTTCTTTTTCAATGTTTGTTAAAATTTCATCTGCCTCATCCACTCTTCCCTGAGCTTCCAGCCATCTTGGTGATTCCGGGAATTTTGTGTAAATGAAGATACATGCAAGGATGGATAATACAGAAGGAATGATATACTGTACTCTCCAGTTCATATTCATGCTGATTCCTGTAGATACAATTAAAAGTGCGATACCATTACAAATCGGATGTGCCCAGTTTCCGATGAAGGAATTTCGGCTGGACCATGTACCGCGGTTTCTTCCAGGTACATACTCTGTGAAGCCTGCAAATAATACTACCAGCAGCGCTCCCAGTCCGAATCCCTGAATCAGACGGAATAAATACAATACGTATACATTTGGAGCAGCGGCTCCGCCGATCATTGCAACAATGTGAATTGCTTCATATAATAAAATACTCTTCTTACGACCGATCTTGTCACCGATCGGTCCGCCGATCAATGCTCCGAATAACTGACCAGCTGTGTAGGTCGTTCCCCACATTGCCAGAAGGCTGGACCCAGGCTCAAGCCAGTGAATCTCATTTAACAGGATATTTTGTACCGCTCCTCCAATACCGTTTGACCAGCATACCAATAATGCAAAGGCTGTGATCAGCCACATTTTTACATGCCAGCTTGAATTCGGCAGGCGGTCAAGCCTTGCTCCGATATTTGCACTTGTTCTCTTTGACATTTGTTTTCCCCTTCCTTGTATAAAACTAAGTCTATATAACATCTCTCAATTCGTTTTCCATGATGCTCCATGCTTCCTCAAAGTCATCTGCTTTGTTCCACAGAGCCGGAGGCCCTAAGACAACCATATCTGCCCCTGCTTCATACAGCGGACGGTATACATCACGGTTCATAGATCCATCTGCTTCAATCAGGAAATGAAGTCCTTTTTCCTCCCTTAAACAAACCAGTCTGCGAATCTTATCATAGGTCTGCTCAATGACCTTCTGCCCTGAAATTCCCGCGTCTACAATCATAATGGTAACCTTGTCAAGCAGCGGAAGGTAATATTCTATGGTTTCCAAAGGAACGGATGGATTTAATGCAATTCCCGCCTTGCACCCAAGTTCTTTAATCTTGTTGATTGTCACAAAGGCATCTCCCTCAATGCAGTCTGTGTGGGGCGTAATATAAGCTGCCCCTGCCTGCGCAAAAGTCTCCAGATACTGCTGCGGATGCTTAATCATCAAGTGGGCATCCATCGGTGTTGTCACCTTGTCTTTCAGCGCCGCTAAAAATTCCGGGGCCGATACCAAAACTCGGTACATAAACACCATCTTTGATATCCATATGTAAAAAATCTGATTTTTCATCAATGATACGGACCTGACGTTCCATATCAAACAGATCACAGCATCCCATGGAAGGTGCAATCATTAATTTTCTTTTCATCTGATTTTCCTCTTTATTTGGATTTTTTAGTCTTCGTAGTCATAATGGAAGATAACTTTTACTGCCTGTTTCTTCGCCATTAAATCAAAACCTTTTTCCCACTCTGACAATCCAAGACGATGTGTAATCATCGGTTTTACCTGAATCTGTCCGGATTCTAACAGTCTTAAGCAGTTTCTCCATGTGGTAGAGTCATATGCCATATGCCCGATGATGCTCTTATTCCATGATGTAATGTCATTGATAGAGAATTCCAGAGGTTTGAATCCCATACCTGCACGAACGATCTCAGCGTTTGGTCTTGTCATTTCAATCGCCTGTTTCAGTGCAATGTTTGCTCCTGAGCATTCGATCACCAGTCCTAAATTATCTCTTCCGCAGATCTCTGTACATCTTACCACAACATCTTCTTTAGATCCGTTTACACAGTGTGTTGCTCCGACTTCCATGGCAATCGGGAATCTTGTCTCCACATCTTCTTCCAGACCAACCATAACGATGTTTACCGCACCCATTAAACGCGCTGCCTGTACAGCAAATAATCCGATCGGACCTGTTCCGAATACAACCACATCCTGTCCCGGCATTAAGTGAGCCTGCTGTACTACTGCTTTATAAGAGTTGCAGATCGGGTCCATAACACATGCTTCTTCGTAGCTTACACTTTCAGGAATCTCCCAGATCGCATGTTTATGAATTCTTAAGATCTCTCCCGGAACTTTACAGTATTTTGAAAATCCGCCGCCCCATGTATTGTTGTCTAATCCTAAGTTTACTTTTTCTTCACAGCATAAGAAATCTCCCTGCTCACATGCCGGGCATACACCACAGACATGAGCGCTGTTATCAGACACTACTCTCTGTCCGACTTTCCAGTCTTTTACTTCAGATCCGACTTCTACGATTTCTCCTGCAAATTCATGTCCTCTTACTGACTGCTGCTGATCCGGTGTAATATTTGTGTCATCATATCCATTGTCAACGCCCCAGTGTTTCATATCAGCTCCACAGATGGCTGCCGCCTTGATTTCAATAATAATATCCTCTGGTCCACAGGTCGGCTCCGGATAATTTTCCATCATCTTGTAACCACCAAAAGCTGTTCCAAAACGTTTTAAAGCATGCATAATTTCTCTCCTTTTCTTCACCTATATCCTTGCTTTCCGCAAGTATTTCTTTGTTATATCTTTATTTTAGTACATCATTATCTTTTAATCAATCATATTTTGTTTGTTTCAAAAATTTTATTTCTATTTTACAGATTTTTGGCTTGTATTTCAAAAATTTCATCTGCCTTTTGTGCAGTTTTAACAAAATAAAAAATATCCTTCGCCTATTCAACTCCCCTTTCCATCATTCTTGAGGAGATAGGAGTTTCCTTTTGTTCCTTTTTCCTCCATAATAGACTTATGAATATCTTACAAAGATGGAGAACCATAATAAAACCTGGAGTAAAATTTTTAGATTGATTCATGGTAAAAAACATACGTGAAATCACACTTATGACAGAGGGAAAGAGACAATGAAGAAGCGAACGGTCTTTGAGAAAGTCATCTCGGAGATTTTCATCAACCTTTGGGCGTGACCTCAAATGGAATCCGCATATTCACTGCCTGATTTCCGAAGGCGGTTACAGTGACGATGGTTTTTGTCGCCATATAAAACACTTCAACTACACTTATCTACGTCATTCTTTTCGCACTGCCCTTCTTAATGAATTAGCCTGCAAATAAAAAGTCAATAGAAAAGAGAGAATATTTATTAAAGTTTTATGTAGTGTTTTTTGACATCACAAAAAGACCACCGCATTACGCTGGTCCATGGAATACCAAAATGGTTGTGATTATTCTGGATTACGTAAGACCGTTAAATACTCTTTTACACGGCCATAGTAGATACGCAAAAACTTATTAGCACCGGCAGTCATATAGACATAATAGGGCTTACCTTGGGCACGCTTCTTATCAAGGAACTGATAAACGGCATCATCTTGAGGCATGGATTTAAGAAGAATACTCATAACCTGAAATAATATCTTACGTAATGTTGCTGAGCCTCATTTTGAAGCATGAATACTTTTTTGATCATATGTTCCGGATTGATTCATACCGGGATCAACACCTGCGAAAGCAGTGATGGCACCTTTGTGGGTGAAGCGTGTTACATCTCCGATTTCAGCCATCAATTGAGGGCCTAGGGATTTGCCAACGCCTTTCTTTGCCATAACAACAGGATATTCGGGCAGTTTAGATGCAGTTTCATTCATCAGAGATCGGAGTTCTTCTACAGTCTTGGATACAATATTTAATTGTTCTATGGCCTGTTTGATAAGAAGTTTTGTCAAATCATTCTTTGGAAGTACAGGGATAAGCTCTTTGGCTGTTCCATAGATTTTTTCAGCTTTGGCTTTGCTGAAGTTATACTTCTTTCGTTTACACCATTTTTGATAATGGTCTAAAAAAGCATTTAAAGACATTTTGCGGACACAGTCCACGTGCCAGTATGTAGCAGCGAAATCAACCCATTTCTGACTACCGTCATTGCGGGCGATGCTATCAAAGTAGGTATTTGCACCTGTGTAGGTCTGATCCAGGATACCGATAAGGTTGTTTTTCATAGATGTTTTATGTTTTGTGTAGAAAGTGAATTGTCGGTTCATAGATTTTAACTGATTTCGTATTTTATCCATAAGACCATACTGTTTTAGATCAGTCCAACTGTCAAGAGCATAGCGAGCAATTTTTATAGCATCCGCTTTATCTGATTTAACTTTACGGAGAGAATTATCTCCGAAATCTTTAATGAGTTTTGGATTTATGTCACTTACAAAAAGATTTGCCTGAGAAAGCTCATGAGCCAATGGCTCGTAATAGCGACCAGTATGCTCCATAACGATGCGGGATTCACCGTCGATAGATTTAATCTGCTCAATCAAAGATTGGATGTTACCGGAAATGTGTTTGATTTCAAATGGCGGAGAAACAATCTCCCCATAAGGGCGAAGGATAGCGATAACACTTTTGCTTTTAGAAACATCAATACCTACTGCGTTCATAAAATAATTCTCCTTTGGATTAATACAATGGATCAATACCATTTCTCTCATTGCTTATTCAATCTACTGTGGTGTGACTCGAACGTACTGTAGGAAAGCAGATCAACCTGCATAAAACGAATACTGCGAATGAGGAGCCGGCTGACATTCTAATTTACGGACGCGAAGTCCAAGAATTTAGCCGCCAGACCCACTGCTCCATTCATTCTAACAGTTAAGCAACAAGATGGGTATAGACACGGCTGGTTGTCATGTACTATAACCATAAAACTATTGTAGTAGAATCTAAATTGAAAAGTAAAAGCAAAATGTTATTCCGATCATAAATACGGCTTCTCTGTTTATGCAAAACCTAACAAATGCGACCCCAAACATATGACTAAATAGATTGGACGCTATTTCGGACATCCTGTCATCTCCACTTCTCGCATTGATCAATATGACGGCGAGATGCGATATGGTGGTCTTTATGCAAGACACAAAAAGATCGATTCAAAACTTCAATGTCCTGATCGCGGACATACGATGTTGATTTTGGAACTTTATTATAATCACAACAGCGTATCCCTCGAAGAACTCTATGAGAAAGCAATGCCCAAATCTCTCGGAAAGCGTTCTTCTGCATAACGTCTGTCTGTGATATGATCCTCTAAAAGGAGGAGCTGTACAATGAAACCTGATATCGAGGAATTACCCAAAAGATACACCGATAATCCCCCGGAAGGACTGACATCTAAGGACATTCGCAATATGAGCGAGGATGAACTTCCGGATATGGATTATTTCTTAAACGAAGACGATTTATTTGCCGATGAGGCCGGTGTAAAAGGCTTTTGTATCTTCTAAACAATGTTGTCTTATTCTCATGCCTACCTTTGTACAGGCTTTTTTCATTCAGGAATTCGATAAAAATCGAACTTTCCTATAAAGATTAGGGTGTCAAAAGATCCATTAAAATTAACTTGATTTTTATTTGTACTTTGAAAATTTTACACGATTTGACTTTTTTAAGATCAGAAACAGATATGTACGGTTGCATTGAGAGAGATTCTTGTTTCACTTTTATGCCGCTTTTGTTTTTGGCGCATGTTTCCCTAAACTGTTTGCATCTGTCATTGTGTTCGTCGTAATATGTGCGAATCGGCTTTTTATGATTGGCACACTCCAGCAGTGTCTGACCGGTTTCATCAAAGATGAATCCGGCGAATACATCCGAAGGTTTATATCCTGTAAAATTTGTGGTCACAAGCCGGATGTTATGCTCTTTTGCTTTCGAAACATTTCGTTCGCCGTTGTATGCGCCATCCGCAACTAAGACCGCCGGTTCTTCGTAAACCGTTTGTGCTTCCAAATGATCTTTTAAAAACTGGTTATCACTGTATATGTTCTGTTCATATGCGTAATCCGTGACCAGGCTTCCAGTTTCACCAACACTCTCTGTTATATTTCCGACATAGCCCAAATGCTTTGCTCCTGCTTTTTTGCGGAAAGTAGCTTCGGGATCCGAAGGATTCAGCAGGACTTTGGATGGTTCTTCAACTTCTTCTTTTTTCGAAGTCTCCGAACACCATCATCCCCCAGAATCGTGCGCTCCTTCAGCAGACGAATCAAAAGCTGGTATTCACTTGTGTCATCAAAATCTCCAGTGCTGTCACAAATCCCAACTAGTATTTCGGCATCCTTCATGACCAGGACCGTCTTCTGTGTGGCATCCAGATCCTTCTGGTGATAGACAAAACGATTGCCGTCATCTTTTTCTGTGTAATGCTGCACAGTTTCCGGCAGTTTTGTATCCCGCGCTTTCATGATCTTTACAAGATTGGCTACACAGGTTTAAAAGAGTTCCAGCATTGCAAGATTTCGAATACTGGCTGCGATCATAAAACTGTCCATCCGCTGCATATTTGGCGTGATTCCCATGAATTCTGAGACTTCTTTCGCCAATTTTGTTACACACTCATGGACCAGATCGATTTCTGTTTCGGTTTCATAAGCAAGGCATCTGGCACGAAATCTGCTCAGAGTCCGGTCACTTAACGGCTGTTCTTGAAAACTTGTAGTGTGGAGTGCATACTGGTAGTGGATATCAAACATGAGTGCCTGAACCAGTTCCTCATCTGTATCACCGAGTGCTTCTTTTAGGATCAAAGCTCCCACAATGACATTTACAGGGGTGTTCGGACGTGAAGCCTTGTCACTATAAAGTACGGAAAAAATATTTTCATCAATCGCCGGAAACACATGGTCAGCGAAAGTTTTTGCCCATGATTGATCCAGAAAACGCTGTTCGTGTTCTGTCAGATGAAACAGATGGTCGGTCAGTATCATTTGCTGATTCTTGTTTGGAACAAAAGCCATAGAAACCACCTCCTCTTTTTGATAAGTCCATTATATCAAAAAGGAAGTAGAACTTGAATATCGTGTTAAGCTTTCAAGGTACAAAGTTATATCAAGGATCGATGACCTTTTGACACCCGAATCCTATAAAGAAAAAAATATCCTGCCGGCGTAAATCTCCTCCGGCAGGACATCGTTAAATGTAATTCTTAAACTTCAAAGATCAAATCTCCGTAGCTTGGCATTGGCCAGTCTTCTTTTGCCACAAGCATTTCCAGCTTATCTGCAGGTTCACGGACACTGTCCATGCACGCAAATACTACATCGTGATAATAGCAAGACTGCTCGGCTGCATCTTCCATGGACTGAGCTTTATCTGTCTCTGTTTCTAGCACACCGATGGCTGCATATAATTTTTTCAGATTTTCCGTAATATCATTTAAAAGAGATTCCTGTACCGTTGTGTCCAGTCCTGTCTGTTTTAAGACTGCCACAGAATCTGCCAGAGTCTTCTGATACTTCATAACTGCAGGAACGATCTGTTTCTTGGCGATATCCAGCGTCGCAAGCGCTTCAATGTTAATGGTCTGTGCATACTGCTCATAGAGGATCTCCACACGAGATTCCAACTCTGCCTTTGTGAATACACCGAATTTTTCAAACATTTTAACAGACTTATCCTGGATCAATGCAGGGATGGCCTCAACCATGGACTTGATGTTCGGAAGTCCTCTTCTCTCAGCCTCTTTGACCCATGCGTCAGAGTATCCATCCCCGTTGAAGATGACTCTCTGGTGGTCTGTGAGCATTCTTTTCGTAATCTCATGGGCTTCCATCATCACATCCTGAAGATCTCCGTCTACCTTCTCCAACTCATCGCAGACCTCTGCCAGTGCGTCTGCCACGATGGTATTTAGCACCACGTTCGGATCTGAGATGGACTGGGTGGATCCTACCATGCGGAATTCAAATTTGTTTCCGGTAAATGCAAACGGTGATGTACGGTTACGGTCTGTGGCATCTTTTTCAAAGTCAGGCAAAGTATGTACCCCGGATGCCAGTTTGTCTCCGTGCTTAGATCTTGTAGCCTCTCCTCTTGTCACCAGCTGTTTTACCACATCCTCAAGCTGTTCTCCCAAGAAGATGGAAATGATCGCTGGAGGTGCCTCGTTGGCTCCCAGGCGGTGGTCATTTCCAGGTGTGGAGGCTGCCATACGGAGCAGGTCTGCATGTTCATCCACTGCCTTGATGATCGCTGAAAGAATCAGAAGGAACTGCTGGTTGTCATGAGGTGTTTCTCCCGGCTCCAGAAGATTCTTTCCTGTATTGGTCACAAGAGACCAGTTGTTGTGCTTACCGGAGCCGTTGATACCCTTAAATGGTTTTTCATGGAGCAGGCACTTGAGTCCCTGACGTTCTGCCACACGGCGCATGGTCTCCATCAGAAGCTGGTTGTGGTCGGTAGCGATGTTGTTGGACGCATAGATCGGTGCCAGTTCGTGCTGTGCAGGAGCTACTTCGTTGTGCTGGGTCTTTGCGGTGATTCCCAGCTTCCAGCTCTCTTCATTGAGCTCCTTCATGAACTTTCCGATTCTCTCACGGATAATACCAAAATAGTGGTCATCCATTTCCTGTCCCTTCGGCGGCATCGCCCCGAACAGTGTACGGCCTGTAAAGATCAAGTCTTTTCTCTGTAAATATTTTTCTTTATCTACAAGAAAATACTCCTGTTCCGGTCCTACGGATGTATTGACATTTTTGACATTTTTCTTTCCTAACAGATGGAGCAGTCTTGTCGCCTGGATATCCAGGGCCTGCATGGACCTAAGAAGCGGTGTCTTCTTATCCAATGCCTCTCCTGTATAAGAACAAAAAGCGGTCGGGATACAGAGGATGGTAGAATCCGGTGTCTCTTTGATAAATGCCGGTGAGGTACAATCCCATGCGGTATATCCTCTTGCCTCGAAAGTCGCTCTCAAGCCTCCTGACGGGAAGGAGGATGCATCCGGCTCTCCTTTGATCAGTTCTTTCCCGGAGAACTCAAGAAGCACTTTTCCGTCTTCTGTCGGAGTGATAAAAGCATCATGCTTTTCCGCTGTCACACCGGTCATAGGCTGGAACCAGTGGGTAAAATGGGTCGCACCTTTTTCAAGGGCCCACTCCTTCATCTCGTTGGCAACAACATCTGCGATTTCAGGATTTAGATCTGTTCCTTCTTCGATGGTCTTCTTCAGGTCTTTGTACACTGCCTTTGGAAGCCTCTCCCGCATAACGCAGTCGTTAAACACGTTACATCCGAACATTTCTGAAACACTTCTTTTTTCGCTCATAAGATATTTCTCCCTTTCCTGATATGGACTTCAAATTATACCCACAGGGCACACCGTATTTTATGCCCTTTCAGGGCTTGGCGCGCTCCGCGCGATAAGGTATACGAATGTGCATTCTGCACAGAACGTTCTACACTAGATAAAACCTGCGGTATATAAAAAAATAGACGCCAAACAATCCTCGAATCGTTTGACGCCTTTGTCATTACTCCGCTAGGTATAAGATACAATGATTCTTTTGAAAAATCAAGTATTTTTTTGTATTTTGTCAAATACAAAGCCGCCAGCTATTGTGTTATCTGATAAATGCCGCTCTCGTCTTCCTCGTAAGTGATCTTGATCTTGTCCCCGGCACTCCACTTGATCGCTTTCTCATTTTTAGAAAACTCTTCTTTATAAATATTCCCGTCCTTATCTGTAATATAGACATAGGTATTCCCTTCGATCGGGATGAAATCAATCTTCTTAACCGTGATCTCTTTTGTCGTCACAGACTCTGCGGCTGCGGCTTCTTTGGCAGAAATAATGCCCTGCTCTTTTAAAAGCCTCTTATATTCCTTCTGGACCCCGTTCTGAGTCGTGGAGGTGGCAACGATATTGTACTTTCGTACATTGACCATGGCAAACATCTTCACCAGTCCGCCCTTATCTTTCAGTATCATGACATAGGTTGGCTCTCCGTTTACATTGATCAGCGCAGGGAACGCTGCGGAATATCTAAGGTTCTGCACCTGCCCCTCAGCCGCCTTCATAGCTGACTGCTCATTGGCACCAGAAACCGCGTAATACTTAGACTCGGCCGTTCTCATATTCATGAGTACAAACGCGATATTGGACTGGTCGCCGTTTACCGAAGTGACGCCTGTGTAAGCCCAGATATCACCGTCAATGGATCGATAGCCGTAATCGTCTGTGGCAATCTTACATCCCTTTTTCCCGAATACACTGTTAATATATCCGTTTGACAGCAGTCCTTTCCAGTTATATTTCTGGAGGAGCAGCTTTCCATCATGCACGTGGTCCACCCATCTCGGAATATCCTTGGCATCATAATAGGTGCTTTTTCCGGTAACCGGGTCGCTGATGACTGCACCCTTTACATCCTTGGCACCGAACAATCCCGCGTTTGACTTCAACACCGGCCAGATATAATATGGATTTCCTTGATTGTCGATCTCAAAGTAGTATCCCTGGAAAATCGCAGTAGGATACTGGAATCTCAGATGTCTCTGAAGATTCCTTGAAAAATAAGCGGAAGGCGAATACTTCATAGGCTTTTTGAGCTTCACGTATTTTGCCTCGTTACTGATCGGATCTACCTGGACATAACCCGGGATCCCCGCCTTGCGGTTGTTAATGTACCGTATGAAGCTGGCATAGTTAAGCGGCGCCACCTTCATCGGCTGACCGTTGTAATCAATCTGTGTATAGTCATCGCTGACTTCATACTGGCTCACCACATCGGACAGAGAACCGATGGCACGGTCACCGATAATCCTTGCACCTTCTGTGTCCATCAGGGCAATATCCGTGATCGTTTCCGTCTCTTTCATATCGTTCTCAAACTTCTTATTCTCTACCTTCAGTCTGCTGGCATACTTCTTGGAGGACACCAACTGGCTTGAGAGGATCATTCCCACCACAAATATGAGAATGACGACAACAAGCAGAGTAGAAAACAGCGTAAATACCTTGGACTTCTGACCCAGCCCTTTTACTGCCGCCCACGCCGTCAGCACTCCCAACACAGCGATCAACGCCATCCAGATACCAGTCTCCTGAAAGTTAAGCGCAGGAAGTGCAACGTAAAAATACAGTCCGGCTAAAATAAGTACAGCCAGCACTCCCATGACAATTGTTTTCTTTTTCATCTTTCCGAATTTAAAATTCTTGACCCGATTCAAATCATTCATATCAAACCGAAATACCATCTAAGTCACCTTCTAATCTTGTATTTCACAGTGTTTCTGCGATACCTAGATGTTATCATATTTCACATTAAATTGGTATAAGAATTTATTTTCTGCGCTGTTTGCCCTCCGGGTCAATATAGAAGTTTTTTGTTAAGATCATCTGGGAAACCGGGACAAAACGGTATCCCTCAGACTTCAAACGCTGGATAATAACAGGCAGCGCCTGCTTGGTATAAACCGTACCGGTGTGCATCAGGATGATCGCTCCGTTTTCCATTTTTTTATTATCACATACCCGCTTTATGATATCCTGCTTTGAGATATCTTTCCAATCCAGGCTGTCCACAGACCACTGGATCACTTCATAATTCAGTTCTCTGGCCGTCTTCACCACAGTCTCGTCATAATCCCCATAAGGCGGCCTGAAAAGCACCATCTGTTCCCCTGTGACAGCCTGGACCTTACTGTGTGCCCCCAGGATCTCTTTTTTCTGCTCATCGGAAGACAGCTTGGTCATATATTTGTGGTTATCTCCATGGTTCCCGATGTCATGGCCTGCTTTGGCAATCTTTTTTACGTCTCCCGGAAAACGCTGCACCCAGTCACCGGAGAAGAAAAAAGAAGCCTTTACATTTTCTTTTTTCAGCAGCTTTAAGATCTGGTCTATATCCTCATTTCCCCATGCCGTGTCAAAGGTCAGACTGATTTCCTTTTTCTTCGTATCCACACAGTAAATAGGCAATTCCTTGTTGTCTGAAGGATTTAAGATCCTCACATTTTGATTCCAGACAGAAAGGGCCGCATTGCCTCCACCGAGCAATGACAGCCCTAAAACTATGATACATATAAAACCTGTGATCAGTTTTTTCTTGTTCAATCTGTCCATCCCCTGTTCATCTTCTATGTACTAATTATATGGGAAGAAAGATTGTCTCATGAGTTTTTCTCCATTATCTCCAGTCGACTCTGGAAAGGCCTCCTTCCGACAATGGAGAAAAACTACCGTAGTCTACTGCTTTCTATCTTTCCGTCTAATCCCTCCTGAAATCATTTAGAAAATGTCATTTCAGGCCATCGGGATATCTTCCATTTGATTTGTTATGTAATTATAGTACGAAATCTGCACACTGCATGGTCCCACTGCCGTTGCCGGCTGGAACAGTCCCGGATCATTCCGGCTGCTATACAACATAGCGTTTTCTCCAATGACTGTCATATAGAAGAAAAGTGCATTCTCCGTGTTCTCCAATCCATCTGCCTCTCCCAATGTGTACGTCAACAGATTGCTCACAGCAATACAATCCTGTTCATTGGTTATGACAAATCTTTGACTAGCTCTGTCATAATTACATGCAGACGCATCAAACGCATCCTGAAGGGAACGGTTCCACACGGAGTATCCATAGTCCAGATTTGTCTTTTCATTATAAAGAAGATCTAAAATATGATTCACATAGTATGTACAATGGTGCATATGCGTCTCGATCACCCATTCTGCGGCCTGCTGAGTCTGATCCAGCAATTCCATACTATACATCAGCCCTCTCAGATGGGGACGGTAATCATTCAACAGACTTCCTGTATCCGACTTGATACCGTTCACAACAAAATTCTGAATTTCTTCCTCCTTCATCTTCATGCGCTTAGTACTAATGATCATTCCTATGATAAATCTGAGCGTCATCGCCCGGGTTTCACTGCGTTCATGGTCAGAAGACCGGATATAAAAATTATAAAAATTCATGGCATTGACCAGACCTTGCGCCATACAGTGAAAGCTGATGCCATGGCAGAGATCATTTGCATCTCTGTGTGGAAATGAATTCATCACATCTTTGGTAAAGTCACATTTCCTTCCATTTAGATAAAATCCTATCTCTTGCCTGTAGTCGATACTGTCCATAGAAATACCTCCTTTAATTGAATGATTTTCCAGTATTTATATTATCTCACTTTTTCTGTTTTACTGTCAACTTTCTTCCCTTGTTCTTGACAGTTTTTCCGCGGAAAGGTATCCTGATAAGGATGGTGAAAATCCAAAACTATGATTAAAGAAAGGATGTGAGAGAATGGATTCGCCCCGAAGTCAATACGACATGAATGAAAAATCCAAACCTCCTGCCTTTTGTTTCTTAGATACAGGGAAGGGATTTTCGTTCATGTTTTAATCTTCAAAACTTCAGAAAAGGAGAAAGAAACATGAGAGACCAGAATATCAGAGCTTTGCTCACAGGGCGGGAGTATCCTGCCTTAAAAGTTGTGCTCAATTCTATGAACAACGTAGACTTAGCATCTTTATTAGAAAACTTTACAGAAAAAGAATACACTATTTTATTCCGCCTGATACAAAAAGAAAAAGCAGCGGAAGTCTTTACTGAAATGTCTTCTCACATGCAGGAGACATTGATCAATGCTTTTACCCGGACAGAGATCAAAGAACTGTTTGATGATATGTATATGGATGACACGGTAGATATCATTGAGGAGATGCCTGCCAATGTAGTGGAACAGATTCTGGATGTAACAGACAAGGAGACCCGCCAGACCATCAACCGGCTTTTAAAATATCCGGAGGACAGTGCCGGAAGCATTATGACGGTGGAATACATTGACCTGAAAAAGGACATGACCGTGGAACAGGCGCTGAAAAAGATCAAGCGGGTGGGAATTGACCAGGAGACCATTTATACCTGTTATGTGATCGAACAAAAGAAACTTCTTGGCATCGTGACTGCCAAAAGTCTTCTACTCAATGAGGAACATGTACTGATTCAGGATATCATGGAGACCAACCTGATCTATGTAAACACCCATGAGGATAAAGAAAATGTCAGCAAACTGTTCCATAAATATGGATTACTGGCCATTCCCGTAGTAGACTGTGAACACTGTATGGTGGGCATCGTGACCTTTGACGATGCGATGGAAGTATGGCAGGACGAAGTGGAAGAAGACATGTCCATCATGGCCGCTATGCAGCCCAATGAGGATTCCTATTTTGGTACCTCTGTCCTAAGCCATGCCAGGCACAGGATTCTATGGCTCCTAGTGCTCATGCTGTCCGCCACCATCACCGGGGCTATCATCACCAAGTATGAAGATGCGTTCCAGACACTTCCCCTGCTGGTATCCTTTATCCCCATGCTGATGGACACCGGAGGCAACTGCGGTTCTCAAAGTTCCACCCTGATCATCCGTGGAATCGCCGTGGATGAAATCCGTTTCCACGATTTCTTCAAGGTCGTATTTAAGGAATTCCGGGTGGCTATCTTAGTCGGTTTTGTGCTGGCTGCAGTCAATGGGCTGCGCATTATGCTCATGTACCACAGCTTAAGGATGGCTGTACTCATCGGCCTTTCCCTGATCGCTACGATCATCCTGGCCAAGATCGTGGGCTGCTGTCTGCCCCTGCTGGCAAAAAAGATCGGGCTGGACCCGGCCATTATGGCGGCGCCGCTTATCACGACGCTGGTGGACACCTGCTCCATCCTGATTTACTTTAATATTGCAACTCATCTATTTTCATTATAAAGGAACAACGTTGTCAAATAGTTTGCTCACGCATTGATGCACACAGTGCCGCAGGGCTTTTAGGTTCCATAGGGAGGTTCGTAGAACTTTCCTATGGGACAAAAAACAGCCATCAGTTCCGATTCTCCTTCTCTTCTGCTTTTTTATATTTTTGTTTTAAAGAGAAACTTAAAACAAGTATTTATCTCTTTATAACTTTTTATATGTCCGTAAAGCCTTATTCTATCGGCTTTACGGGCATTTTTACTATCGGTAGATACTTCACATTTCTTTTCATAAATTCTCATATTTTGCCTTTGGAAAGTGGTAAATAAGTTGTAAATTCCCTAAGCTATCATACTTATCATTTCAGCCTTTGCACCGTCCAGTGACGCATGGGGATACAGATTCAGCGTGATATTGATATTGGAATGACCCATGATGTACTGTAAGCTCTTAGGATTCAAGTTTCCCTTTCGGTACGGTGTCCGTAGCAGTAAGTTTCCATAAGTACACCGATTGCGGTACTCCAAAGGTATCTATATATTTGTATAACTATCTTTCGTCTGTTCTCTGACTCTCTCCGGTCTTTAAAATGCGGCCTTTGTTATCTCTTCTCTTTTCTGACATGCTATCATGCTCCTTTCCGCATGGGAAAGAGCCTGCCTGCATTTCTATTTTCTTCCACCAGTTTCCGCATTTTGTTTTCTCCAATGAGGAAGTAGCGTGACGCTTCTTCTATGGTCAGCGTGTAACGCTCCTATACTGGAATATCCCTGTTGCTTTTTTCTATAAGAACCACCTAATCTTTCTTTATATCATACTGCACATGGGAATATCAATTCTTCATGATCTATCCGCTGTAAATGACCTGTCAGCTTGTTGCCGAGCGCAGAACTGAATCTGACCTGTTTCAGCTTATCTTCCATCCGTTCTAAATCGTCCAACGCCTTGTTGAACTCTAATAAATGAAACGCCTTGACTGCAGATAATACGCCATCCTCTTTGAGCCAGCGCTGGGTTTCCAATAGGGTGTTGTACGGTGTTTCCATATGGAGCTTCAAAGGTTCTACAGCCCCCAAGAAGCGTTTCCAGAAATAAACGAATCCGCATTTGAAGATAAGTAAAAAGAAATTTTTAATATGACTATGATACCATTGCCAGTGTTACATAATAGCTGTATAATATCTCTATAAATTTGAAGTTGAGAAGGGGACAAATAAAATGATTGTGATAATAATTCTTACAGTGGTATTTGCAATAATGGGAATAGTGTTTGCGTTTGGTAAAGGTGGCTATCTTATCGCTGGATATAATACTGCGAGTAATGAAGATAAAGCAAAGTACGATGAAAAAAGATTGAACAGGTGTTTTTCCGTGTTTTGTTTTGGGGTGGCAATAGTGATTGGAATAACGGGATATATTGACACAGAAGCATTTGCTGTTCGTGTAGGATTACCATGTATTCTTATATTATTGCTATTAGTTTTTGTCGCTTCTGGTACATATTGTAGAAGAAATAAACAATAGACAACTTTCAGTTTGTCAGCTAAATATGCAATGTACCACAGCGGTTAGTCTATATGATTGACCGCTTTTCCCAAATAAAAAGACACCAATAAGGTGTCTAATTTGTGTAGTCATATCAAAGTTCTTTCGTAAGTGGTAAATTAGTAGTAAACTAGGCTCTAAAACTCTACATCATTGCTTATAACCCTAGTGTTTAGGCGATAATCAGCGTATCTGTTTTACATTTAAGTTAATCTCAAACAGGACAAGAAGGATACAAATCAGGGTAGCTGCGAAACCTACTTTTGAATCATCTTAAAAAAAGTTAAACAGACTAGATATATCACAGTTTGATTCCGCCTTTAACACTGAAAAAGGGCTGTTACAAAATGTAAGATTTCAACAAGCTCTGATAACCTGTATGAAACATTTCATTTTATAACAGCCTTTCCATCCGCCGCTTATGCTCTGATCGCCTTCATAAAATACTTGTTAAATAACTCCAGCTGATCGTACACAATACCGTGTCCGCTGTCATCCAGCTGTATCAGCTTGGAATCACAGATACTTTCCTGCTGGATCCTTACCAGATCATTTGACACCACAACGTCCTTTTTACCGTGGATAATCCAAGTAGGCACATGAACAGTCTTCAGATCTTCTCTTCCGTCTTCGTCTCTCAAAGAAACTGCCGCTTGAATGGTTCCCAAACCCGATGCGGAGAGAGCGATTTGCTCAAACCAGTTTATGGCAGGATCTGACTGGGGACTTGCAAACAGCTGTTCATGGCTGAAATTATAGCACAGCTGCGGCCGGTCAGTCTCTGCCAGTTCGATTAGCTCGTTGACATATTCTCTGGTCAGCCCATATGGGAAGTCTTTTCTTTTTGTCCAGGACGGTGCCGCCGCTGCCAAGAGAATGAGCTTTTTCACGCCAAAGCTTTTGAATCTTCTCATATAACGAAGGACGATCGCGCCGCCCATGGAGAATCCCACCAGCGTAAAATTCTTTAATTTCAGCCTTCTGACCACCTGGAAAATATCCTGTGACATTTGATCATAGGAGTAGCCAAAGCAGGGAGTATCCGAGTTTCCAAACCCTCTCAGATCCAGAGTTACGACCCGGTAGCCGCATTGGCATAAAAGTTCGATCTGATATTCATACATCAGGTGGGACAAGGGCCATCCGTGGATCAAAACAACAGTTTCCTCACCAAATGGATTATAATCGTAAACTGATATTTTTATTCCGTCCGTTGATCTCACATAAAACAAATCATATCCTCCTTATTTTTTAATGACCAGAGTGTCATATCCTCTTCGCTTCAATTCATTTTCAAGTTGTACTGCTTCATCTAATGTCTTAAATTCTCCCAGCTGTACGGCATAAAAGGGCTCCTGGTACACAATCTCCCCGTCAAATCCCTGGGACAGAGCTTCATTTAACGCATACTGTGCGTTGGAAAGGTTCCGGAACAGTCCGATCTGTACCCGATAGGTGCTGGCAAGCTCCTGCTGCCCTGATCCGATCGTATCAACGATCCCGTCGGCGATGGCATTCGCAATGTCATTGAACCTTGAATCAAACAGTTCATTATCCTTTTCTGTGTTGATGAAACCAACTTCGATCAAAATCGCAGGGATATTCGTCCTTCTGAGCACCGCAAGTCCGGGGCGTTCTTTCACTCCCAAATCATTAAATCCCACCTCACTCAGTCTTCGGTTTACATTCCTGGCCATCTCTGCCTTGATCCCGCTGTCATTGTACACCAACGTCTCCACACCGCTATAAGTATTTGGAAGGGGACTGGAGTTCCTGTGGATAGACACAAAAAAATCCGCTCCGCTCTCATTTCCAATCCTGGCTTTTTCCGTCGGGGACTGATAGATATCGGTCTGCCTGGTATACTGGACCGGAACTCCTCTTTCTCTCAAAGCCTCCCCTACTGCCAGGGTAAGCCTCAATGTATCATCTTTTTCTCTTCTTCCATTAAACTGGGCACCATTGTCAAATCCGCCGTGCCCAGCATCTAAAATTACGCCTGCCATAAAATTCCTCTAATCAACTTCCTTTTGCTAATATATGCAGGCAGTTAAAAAAAGTGTCCTAAAAATCTGGTTAAATTAAAAACAACGTATCCATCACATCGTACTCTATCGCATTATGGATGCGCACGGCAAATTCTTTTCCCTCTTTTTGAAAATAATTCTGCTGTCCTGAAAGTCCTGCCTGCTTGACCATAAAACCGATCATCTCCCGCAATTTATCTTCCATTTGTTCCACGGTGTCATCCAGAAAAAATCTGCGTATTTCTTCGGTGTCTGTTCTTGTCAGGATCAGGTTCGACAGCTGCTTTTTTGTGACAAAACATCCAATGGACTGGAACAGGACCAGAGAACAGATATTGCCCATATAATAGATCTCCTGCTTCTCTTCTAGGTTTCTCATCAGATCTGTTACTGCCCGTCTGTCAAAGCAGTCTAAAAACCGCTTCTCTGCTTCCACATGGCAGAGATACTCATAAATAAGGCGGACCCCGCTGTCCTCCCTGCTGCTGTTCATGGCCGGATAATCCAGTGTCAGGATGTGGTCCTGAGGGCAGAATCTGGCGTCATAGCGAAGAAAGAATTCCGGCATGCCGATGATCAATGTATCCCTGTAATTGCTGCACCCGTAGTCCTCAAAGTCCGCAGTCAGGCGGTCGTAGACAGCCTTCGCTTTCTTTGCTTTTTTTACCACCTTTTCATACCCTATTTGATAGGCTTCCATGGCACGAAGCCCCTTACCGGACCGCAGCGCGAAGCCTCCGTCTCTTTCACATTCGTTGATACAATAAATCACTGCCTCCATCAGCATCTGTGCTGTCTCATAGGTGACAGAACTGCTTTCCTTTGACGTGAACTTTTCGGCCAATCCGGCTGTAACCGGAAGTAATTCTTCCAACTGATATTCCATAGCTGCTCCCTTCCTATATCTTTTCCCCTTATTCCCAGAACATTTCCTTTAGCACATCCATATAGAGTTCACTGTCCCAGCGCTGCTCCTCGCTGAACTGTCCGTATTCACCTTTTCCCCCGCTTTTCCTGCAGCCGTCATATCCTGCCCGTATAGCCCGTGAAAATCTCTCCAGGCAGGTATTTTCCAGATAGTCCAGATCTCCGAAACACACATTCTCGTACTGCTCCCTCATGAATTCCAGCAACTCATCATCTGTCAACCGGTCCATAGATTCATTTTTAAAACGGTAAAAGATATCCTGGAGTCTTTCCAGTACTTGGGCGTAATTCCCCTGGTCTATATACTGGGAATCACAGAATACATACATGAGTTTGTCAAGAATTCCCTTGCCAAACTCCACCCGTTGATACTTTTTAAGACTTGCGTTTCTTCCTGCGATCAATTCTTTTGCCTGTTCTTGTGACAAACTCAGCCCAAATTTCTCATAAGTCTTCTCATTGCAGACTTCCATGGCCCGGAGTTCCTCAGATTCCTTTTTCTTTGTCAGCAGTTCATAAATATTTTCTTCCATAAGGTGCCCCCCTTCCTTTTGCTTGGAGACTTATTATACTGCTGCGGCTATGGGATCACAAGACTTGAAAAAACAGTCATTTTATGGTAATATAACAATAGAAAAAGGGAGCAGATAAACTAATATCTGCTCCCTTTTGGCCGTATCCCCTTGTCACTCCTTCAAAAATTCCTGGCAGAGCTTCTGTGCAAACTCTTTCTGCGGTGCTTTATAAAGAAATACCATCTCCTTTGGATCATTTGTTGTCTTGATCACAATTTTATTTTCATCTTCCAGCCTGACATTCTCAATCTTATCCCGTTTCAGGCATTTTGTCTGACGGACTTCCGGCACAGCACCCCATTCAGAATATCCGATCTGCTCGATCATTAGTTCCTCATCGGTCAAAGTCAATACATAATCATTTGTTATCCGGTCTCCGGCAGGGTCTGCCAACAGATTGGAAAACACATTTGCGATCACCTGTTTGTTTGAAATATCCTGATAGGCTTTTAATATAATTGGCATCTTCTCCCCCTGATTCTATTTTGCTAATTGATTGGAAGCTCGTTAAGTTTCGAAATAGTGTCGTACATAATACTCTGGCATTTTTCAAAATCTTCTTTTGTGACAGTATAAAAATCATCCCCCGGATACCTTGCATCATAATAAAAATCTGTTAAATATGCAAGTCCAACGGTATCGAGACTAAGTTCTGGTTTCCAGCTATTCATTCTGGATGCGATCTTTTTCATATTATGTTTCCTCAATAGATCAGACACATCTTCATCCAAAAAACATGCTTCTAAATATCCTTTTAAATATTTCTCTGCCACCTGTTGGCACTGTACTGCGAGCTGATTATAAAATGTGTTACCGCTGGCAAGAACAGATTCAAGATAAGCCAGATCATTTTTCGCAATGTCCAAATAATTGTTTTTTATCATTTAACCACCTCCAATATTAATTTTTTATCCCTGTTCATAATATTTTTAAAGACTGTATTCTCTTTTATCGATTCCTCATTGGCATAAACTACGTCTGTGGCAACACCTGACATTTCCTCATCCAAAGTCCATCTGATATCAGCAGCCAATGTCCTGTCTTCCAGCTTTTTCTCTGTGAGTATCAGTAAATCCACGTCACTTCCGCTCCGTAAATCTCCACGCGCGCAGCTTCCGAATAAGTAAACAGCTTTTAAACCTGGAATTTGTGACTTTACCAGATACTCAAGATCCATCTCTATCTTATCTACAAACCGTTTCGGCAAATACTCAAAATTTTCTCTGTGAATTTTAATGCGATTTTCCATCATTCATTGCCTCCAACTGTTCTTCTACTGGTAGTATGTCACCTTCTGTTTAACTGTCATCCTTATCCAGCAGACACTACGTCCATGTTCTACATGATTGGAGTGATGCATTCTAAGAACTGAACGGAAATCATGTGGAACATGTCATGAGTTATTCACCACTATTTCCGTTGCGCTTTTGAAATGCGCTCCTCCAATAGTGGTGAATAACTTTCGAAAAGTGGCTCCTTTTTGACAGAAGCCCTTCTCCAGCAGACATTACGTCCATTTTCTACATGATTGGAGTGAGGCATTTTAAGAGCCGAACGGAAATCATGTAGAAAATGTCATACTATAAAGGGCACCTTTTTGTTATTATATCTCGTTTCCAGATCCTTTACAATCTTTTCCTCACTCAACAATTCCTTTTTCCTTCCACTTTCCGCTCCGGTATCTTATGGTTCCGATCATGAACGCAACGACCCATCCGATCGGGATCGACCACCAGATTCCGGATGCCCCCAAAAAGTGGGCCAGAATATATGCAAAAGCCACTCTGCACCCAAAATTACACAGGGTCCCCGCCATAAAAACACCGACATCGCCTGCTCCCCTGAGGACTGCATTGACCACATTCATAAGCCCCATCAGTGCATAGAACACGGAAACCACTCTGAGATAGTCCACGCCCACGGCAATGACTTGGGCATTGACCGCTTTATCCACAAACTGAGCCACCAGCACATCTCCTTTAAAAAACAAAATGGCAGTGATCACAACAGCAATGCCGGCCGCCATCAGTCTTCCGGCTTTCAGCCCTTCTCTGATCCGCTCCGGCTTCTTTGCCCCGATATTCTGTGCTGTAAAGGTGGATACCGCATTTCCCACGTTCACCATCGGCATGATGGCGATGGAATCAATCTTTGTCGCTGCCGTATATCCGGCCAGTACAACAGAGCCGAAGCTGTTGACCAAGCTCTGGACAAACACCATTCCAAAAGAGACAATGGACTGCTGTACCATGGACGGAACTGCAATCCTGCCCATCTGGAGAAGAATCTTATAATTAAAAAGCACCGGCCTTTTTTCCGTTTTCATAGCTTTCAGACGGAACAGAAGATTGATAAAAGAAATGACCGCCGCAAGCCCCTGTGCGATCAGTGTCGCCCATGCAACGCCAGTGACTCCCATTCCAAGCTGAATGACAAAATACAAGTCCAGAACAATATTTAAAACGGAGGATCCTGCTAAAAAATACAGTGGGATCTTTGAGGCACCAAGGGAGTTATAGACCGCATTCAGAGTATTGTACATAAATAAAAATACAAGACCGAACATATAGATCCTCAGATAATCCGCCGCATCCTGATAGATATCTGCCGGTGTCCTCATGAGCACCAGGATTGCTTCTGTTCCAACTGCACCGATGATCATCAATAAAAAGCCCAGCACAAAGGTAGAGATCAGGGCCGTATAGATGGCTGTCATCATTCGGTCATGGTCCTTTGCGCCAAACAGCTGGGATATGACAACCGAATATCCGATGCTTGAGCCCGTAGCCACGGCAACAAATAAAAATACGATCGCAGTGGAGGCACCGACTGCCGCCAGCGCCTGTGCCCCAACAAATCTTCCCACCACCATGGAATCTATGATGTTATACAGCTGCTGAAACAGATTCCCCAGCACAATGGGGACCGCAAAGAAAAACAGCTTCTTTGCAGGATTTCCCACACTCATGTCATTGGTCAGTTGTTCGCTCATATTTTCCCTCAGATATAGCTCCGGTCTACTTTGATCACTGCAAAGTAATTGTCCCGATGCTTCCTGATCTCCTTTCTGATATGCGTCGTGATATCTCCCACTTCCTGGTCGTACTCATACGGCACCACCAGATCAAAAATCAAATTGTTGTGCGTTTTTCCTTCCACCATCCTGAAATCGTGAATGGACAGCTCACTTCCGCACTCATTGACAATCCGCTCCACCAGTTCTCTTGCCTCATTGGTCTCCTTGTCATCGGTGACAATCGGATCCATATGGATCGTGGCATCGCAGTTGAATTTGTGCATCAGGCGGTATTCAATATTGTCGATCACGTCATGGGCCTCCAGAATATCTACATTATAGGGAACCTCCGCATGAAGTGAGATCATCCGGCGGCCCGGGCCGTAGTCATGTACAATGATATCATGAACCCCCACGATCAGCTCATTATTCAGCACTTCATTTTGTATGTCTTCCACCAGTTCAATATCCGGTGCTGTCCCGAGCAGGGGCGAGAGAGTATCCCGGGCTGCTCCGAATCCTGCCCACATGACAAATCCAGCTACAAGGATCCCCACATAACCGTCCACATTGATTCCTGCGAACCGGAAGATGAGCATTCCGCCGAGAACTGCCGTTGTGGCCACGCAGTCACTTAAACTATCTGTGGCTGTAGCCTTCATGGTCTCTGAATCAATCAGATTGCCGACCTTTTTATTGAAACCTGCCATCCAGAACTTCACCAAAATCGACACGACAAGGATCCCTATGGAAAGTGGACGGAACATAATAGCTTCCGGGCTTAAGATCTTCTCTGCAGAGGATTTTAAAAGCTCAAACCCCATCAGGAGGATCGCTAAAGATACAAGCAATCCTGAAATATATTCGATCCTTCCGTGTCCGAATGGGTGGTCCTTGTCTGCGGGGCGTCCTGCCATGCGGAATCCCACCAGTGTAATGATGGAGGATGCCGCGTCAGACAGATTGTTGAACGCATCCGCGACGATAGAAATGGCTCCCGTCAGTATCCCTGCTGTCAGTTTGCCCGAAAATAAAAGAACATTGCAGAAAATTCCGACCGCTCCTCCCATGGTTCCATAGGCCTGGCGGACTTTATGGTTTTTCAGGTCGTCTTTATTTTTAATAAATAATGATATTAATAAGTCTGTCATAATTCCTCATCCCTTTACATGAAATATTCTTCATTGTATCACAAATTACAATTATTTTCATTTCCGTTCAACAAAATATTAATAAATTCTTTCATTGGTTCTGTTCGGTATTTATCCTTGTGGACAACGATATGATTATCGTTCTTCAGCTCGATATCTTTGATCCTGATTTTCTTTAGATTCCCTTTTGAAACTTCGTCCTCCGCCAGGCGTTCCGGCAGTACCGTGATCCCCAGGCCTTCCATGGCTGCCTGCATGAGTACCTGGGAATTAACACTGGTCCAGAATGGCTCAGCTTTCAGATCATGAAGGAGAAGTACACTGTCCAGCACATCTCTGGTCGCACTTCCCTTCTCCCTGAGCAAAAGCGGCTGTTCTAAAAGCTTCGCCAATTCCACTTCTTCCGTGTCCGCCCACGGATGCTTTGAAGAACAAAAGGCAAACAGGCGGAAGGAAGAAAAGACAGTGCTGTCCACCATTCCCTCTGACACAGCACCCTCGATCAATGCCAGATCAATCTCATTATTCTGCAGCATGGACAGTACATCGGATGCCTTGTTTACTTGGACACTCACCGGGGTATCCGGATATTTTTCCTTAAACTGTTTCATGGCTCCCGGCAGCCAGAAGTTCGAGATCGTAATGCTTGAACCCACCCGGAGTACAGCTTGTTTCTCCAAGTCATAGATTCCTTTCTCCAAGTCCTCATATAACTCCAGGATCCTCACTGTCTTTTTCAGGAACAGTTTTCCTGTCTGATTTAAAAATACCTTTTTGGATATGCGGTCAAACAAAACCGTTCCCAGCTCTTCCTCCAGCTCATGGATGACGTGGGATACCGCGGGCTGGGTCATGTAAAGCTTTTTAGCGGCCCTGGTGATACTTCCTTCCTCACATACCGTTTTAAATATATATAACCGTCTTATCGTCATAGAGTCTTCCTCCTATCATTACTATTTTAGCATGTTATCCATAAAATAATATAATTTTATTTATATATGATAAGAACGTATACTATACAAAAGGGGGAATTTCCGTTATGAATAAAAACCTATTAAAACAATACGCCTGGCTGTTCCGGGTCAATCTGACAGTCAGCGCTTTTACGTTTGGCGGCGGCTACGTGGTCGTCCCTATGTTAAAAAAATACTTTGTCACAAAACGGCAACTTATCTCGGAAGAAGAACTTTTTGATATCGCCGCAATCGCACAGTCTTCTCCTGGAGCCATTGCGATCAATCTCTCTGCTCTCACAGGCTATAAGATCGGGAAGCTTCCCGGCGCAGTCATCAGCTGTACCGCCGCGATCCTGCCTCCTTTGATCCTGCTTTCCATTATATCCGCAGGATATGAAGTATTCAGGAGCAGCCATATCGTATCCGCTGTTCTTCTTGGTATGCAGGCCGGCGCGGCGGCTCTGATCATCGACTATATTGTTGATATGAGCAGAATGATACTAAAAAAGAGATCCATCTTTCTCACTTTGATGGTGCCTGCTGCATTTTTGTCTAGTCTTCTGTTCCATATAAATGCCATGCTGATCCTGATCGTTTGTTCCGCACTCTGTCTGTTCAGAGTATGGCTTCATGAGAAAAGGAGGTGTGAAACATGCTCTTAAATATTGCCCGCCTGTTTGCAACCTTCTTTAAGATCGGCCTGTTCAGCATCGGAGGAGGTTATGCCATTCTTCCAATGATCAAGGAACAGGTAGTTCTGGCAAAACATTGGCTCACTGGACAGGAGTTTACCGATATCATTACCATCTCCCAGATGACTCCTGGCCCCATCGCAGTCAACACATCTTCTTTTGTAGGAATCCGTGTGGCAGGAATCCCCGGGGCTGTGGTGGCAACTGTGGGGTGTGTGATCTCAGGTTTTGTCATCTCCATCCTGCTGTAC
Organism: Anaerostipes rhamnosivorans; assembly: GCF_005280655.1. Taxonomy (NCBI): domain Bacteria; kingdom Bacillati; phylum Bacillota; class Clostridia; order Lachnospirales; family Lachnospiraceae; genus Anaerostipes; species Anaerostipes rhamnosivorans. The sequence goes on along the minus strand of NZ_CP040058.1, from coordinate 1,190,531 downwards.
CGGTTCTTCCAGAAAAAGAGCGATTCTTCTTATATGTCTGCTGTACTAGACGGATTGAAGGCTTCTTCCCTGGGTCTTGTGCTGGCAGCCGCCTTTTCCATCCTGCTCTTGACTCTGTTCGGAACTGACGAGCATGTGGTGCTTTCCTCTTTCCAGCTGCCTGCGGCGATTCTATTTGGAGCCGCTGTGGTCCTGCTGAGAAAGTTTAAAAAGCCTCCGGTGTTCGTGATCATATTTACAGGGATCATCGGGCTGCTCATCTATTAGTCATTCCAGACAGAACAAAGTGGGCAAGCCCACTTCAACACCCCAACCCCTCACTCTTTGAGGGGCTTGGCAACTTTGCGCACCAAATGCGATTTGACGCAGTCAAATAGTTTCCTCACGCATTTGTGTGCATAATGCCCGCAGGGCTTTTTTATTCCATAGGGAGGTTCGCAGAACTTTCCTATTGAATAAAAACACTCCTGTAAGGACAGCTAAAATACCGCCGTTCTTACAGGAGCTTTTTGATCTTGGAAGAATAAGGATCTCAATGTTTTCTGCCAGCATAGACTTTATGTATCAACAGACAGCAGACCAAATCCCGTTTAAGATGAGATCTTTTACCAGATAGCCCGCAGAAGATCCCTCCACATAGCCGATAGAACGAAACTGATCTGCCAACACTATTTTGCCGCTACAATCTTTCCCGCAACAGCCGATGCCGCCGCTGTCTTCGGCGATCCAAGATAAATCTCCACCTTGGAAGTCCCCATCCTTCCCAGGAAGTTTCTGTTGTTGGTAGCCAGGATCTTTTCCCCGTCAGTAAGGATTCCGCCGGCTCTGCCGCAGCAGAGACCGCAGCCCGGCTGAGTGATGATCGCCCCGGCTTTGGCCAGAGTTTTCAGATACCCGGCTTTGGATGCCTCCATATAGATCTTTCTGCTGGCAGGTGTGACAATCAGCTTCACATAGTCTGCAACCTTTTTTCCATCAAGGATTTCTGCTGCCGCCTTCAAGTCTTCCAGTCTTCCGTTGGTACAGGAGCCGATAAACACCTGGTCAAGGCTGGTTCCTTCCACTTCAGATACCGGCTTGATCTTATCTACCTGGGACGGACAGGCCACAACAGGTACCAGGTCCTCTGCCTTGTAAACCACTGTCCTGCAGTACTGGGCGTCATCATCTCCGTAAATCCAATCCACATCAGAGAGGTCTACCTCAGAATATTCCGCTGTTTTTTCATCCGAAGCAAAGAGGGCTGCCTTGGCTCCCGCCTCGATGGCCATATTGGAAATGGTCATTCTGGATGCCACGCTCATCTCTTCCACCGTGCTTCCTGAAAACTCAAGGGCCTTATAGGTAGCTCCGTCAGCTCCCAGATCTCCGATGAGCCTTAAAATAATATCCTTGGATGAAACATTTTCCGGCAGTTTACCGTCAATGACAACCTTGATCGTCTCCGGAACTCTCACCCACATCTCTCCGGTACCCAGGATCGCAGCCATCTCTGTATAGCCGATGCCGGATGAGAAACATCCCACACATCCATAGGTTGTCGTATGGGAATCGGTTCCGAATACGATATCCCCCGGCTTTGCGTAACCACACTCTGTCATAAGCTGATGGCAAATCCCGTCGCTTCGATGGATATTCTTAAGACCGTATTTCTTAACAAATGCATCCCCGATCTTAAAATGTCGAATGTCCTCCACTGCGCTGGCCGGAACCAGATGGTCATAGATCAACACAACCTTATCTGGATCCCAAAGCTTCGTAAATCCCATCTCTTCAAACTTTTCAGCGACAAACGGAATAAAAATATCATGGATCATGACACGGTCCACATTTACTGTGACAATCTGTCCCGGAGCAACGGCCTCCGCTTTTGTATTCTTTTTAATGATCTTTTCAATGATTGTATTTCCCATATCTATTTCACCCCGTTCCTTTTCTTCATGGCTTCCACCAGCCCTCCGGCTTCAATGATATCCATCAGATTCTGCGGTAGTGACTGGACCGGATATTCTTTTCCATCATGGATGATCGACTGGCCCAGTGACACATCCAGCATATCCCCTTCCTTCACATGCTCCTGGATCTGATCATTTTCTATGAGCAGGAGTCCGTTGTTGATGGAATTGCGGAAAAAGATCCGTGCAAAAGATTTTGCTATGACACATTTTATTTTTAATGCCTTGATAATCTCCGGCGCCTGCTCTCTGGAAGATCCGCAGCCAAAGTTCTTCCCTGCGACGATGATATCGCCCTCCCCGATCTGTGACGCCAGCTCCGGGCGCAGCGGGGAGAATCCGTACTGTTTCATATCTTCCACCGACGGAAGTGCCAGATATTCTGTGGGGATAATGATATCCGTGTCGATATCGTCTCCAAGGACCCATACTTTCCCAGTAAACTTTTCCATATGTAAACTCCTTTATCTTCTCACGATTTTTCCTGCTATGGCTGATGCGGTCACTGTTGCGGCAGATCCCAGATATACATAAGAATCCGGATGTCCCGCGCGGCCTTTAAAGTTCCTTGTTCCGGTAGAGATCAACACCTCTCCTTCGCCGATGACGCCCTGGCAGCTTCCCCAGCAGACACTGCAGTTGCTGTTCATGACCATAGCCCCGGCATCCATAAATACATCGATCAAACCTTCATCCAGCGCCTGCATGTACACCTCATTGGAAGCAGGAGCAATAAGAAATCTCACATCCTCATGGACCTTTTTCCCTTTCAGGATCTCTGCTGCCAGACGCAGCTCATCGATGCGCCCATTATTGCAGGACCCTAAGAAAGCCTCGTCAATCTTTACATCCTTCACTTCCTCCACAGGAACCACATCATCAATCAAATGCGGTCTTGCCACAACAGGTTCAATCTCATCCAGATTAATGTGGTACACCTTTTCAAAATGGGCATCCTCATCGCTGATAAACAGATTCTCTGCTTTTCTGCCCCTGGATTCCACATATTCCACAACCTTTTCATCCGGCTCCACGATCCCTGTCTTCGCTCCGGCTTCCACTGCCAGGTTACAGAGCACCAGACGTTCGTTGATACTCAGGTTGTGAGCGCCCTCTCCTGCAAATTCCATGATCTTATAATTGCATCCGTTGGCCCCCACCATACCGATGATTGAAAGAATCAGATCCCTGGCATAAACGCCTTCTTTTAAATTTCCAGTCAGTTCAAACCGGATCGTCTCAGGCACCATGACCCAGGAAGTCCCTGTCACCATGCCGTACAAAAAGTCTGTACAGCCGATCCCTGTTCCGAAAGCGCCCAGTGCGCCGTATGTACATGTGTGGGAATCCGCTCCCATAATAAGTTCTCCCGGACAAACATAGTCCTCCACCATGATCTGATGGCAGACCCCCTTGCCCTCATAAAAAGCAATTTTGTGCTCTCTGGCAAAGTTTCTCATTTTCCTATGAGCCTCCGCAGTCTTGGGATTCTCCGCCGGGATGTTGTGGTCGATGATAAAGACCAGCTTATCCTTATCCGCGATCTTTGGATGCTTCAGATCGTTGTGAAACATATCAATGGTCAAGTGTGTAGTTCCGTCATTGCTCATGAGACGGTCCAGTTCCACTGTATGGATCTCCCCCGCCTTGACTTCCGGCACTTTGGCCGCCCTTGCAATAATCTTTTCTCCGATCGTCATTCCCATAGCCTATACCTCGCCTTCATTCAAAAAGTTGATCAATCCGCCGTGGTCCAAAATATTCTGCATATAAGGCGGAAGCTTTGTACAAGGCAATGTCTCATCCTTGGTTATGATCACTCCCTCAGTGAGATTAAGTTCGATCTCATCTAACTGTTCCACTTTGTCATACAGATCCCCGCTCACAACGACCGGAAGACCGATGTTGATGGCATTACGGTAAAAGATCCTGGCAAATGACTTTGCGACAATGGCCTTCACGCCCAGTGCCTTTAAAACACTCGGTGCCTGTTCTCTGGAAGATCCGCAGCCAAAATTCTCACCGGCCACAACAATATCGCCTTCCTGTACCTTATTTGAAAAATCCGGATCAATGGATTCAAACGCATATACTTTCATTTCCTCAATATTCGGCAGAAGCAAATACTGAGATGCTATGATCTGGTCCGTATCCACATCGTTGTGGAACTTAAATACTCGACTCATAATCGACCTCCTTGTATAAATTCTCATTTTAATAAGAATACTATAAAACAGCAAAAAAATCCATGGCGTTTTCAGAAAGGCAGGTTAAAATGAAAAAAACAGACCCCTGCGGGTCCATTCTGATTTCTTTTCTTTTTATGGAGGCTGTGTTTTATCTTACCTTTATAATATTGGATCTTACGTCGTCATTAAACGGCCTGAGCACGGCACTGAAATACTGCTCCGTTTTGCTGTGTTTTGGCTTCAGCCTGATATTTGAAAGATCTCCGGACCGCGTCCTGGTGGCGTCTGCCCTGGGGCTTACCGTCATCGCTGATGCCTTTCTGCTGCTCTTAGACAGACACTATCTGGCCGGCATTCTATGCTTCTTAGGTGTACAGATCTTGTATTATATCCGCCTCCTCAGCGCAGGAGGTTTTACTTTGCTGCCCTTTCTCCCTGTCCGCTTTCTTCTGAGCGGATGCATCTTTCCCATACTGGCAGTCCTCCATATCTGGGACTCTCTCTCGGCAGCAGCCGCCTTTTATTTTCTCCAGCTGTTGTTAAATGCGGCAGAAAGCCTTTTCCTCCGCCGCATAAACCTTCACTATACCTTGTTTTCAGCCGGTCTCCTTTTCTTTGTCTGCTGCGACCTCTGTGTTGGCCTTACCAATCTCCCGTCCCTGGCTGTTCTGTCAGTCCCGGAATCTCTGCTTTCCTTTGCACAGATTGGGATGTGGATCTTTTACCTGCCGTCCCAGGTGATGATCACACTTTCTATATATCCGAAGCCCGTCCCTTATACTTAGGGATTTTCTTAAACACTTTGGTATCTCTCCATGTGATAGGGCTTATGAGCACCAGCATCGGGAACAGCTCCAGCCTTCCAGCCAGCATGTCAAACATCAGGACCACTTTGGAAAAGTCTGAGAACATGCCAAAGTTGCTGGTGGGACCCACCAGCTCAAGTCCCGGACCGATATTATTCAGCGTGGCCGCAACTGCGGTAAAATCTGTAATCAGATCATATCCGTCCAGGGCGATCAGCAGAGTAGAAAACGAAAGGATCATCATATAAGTGATCAGAAAGATATTGATAGATCTCATAACCTCATGCTCCACCACATGCTGGTTAAATTTGATCTTCCGGATGCTCCTTGGATGTATGTAGAAATACATTTCCTTTTTTACGGTCTTTAACATCAGGATCACCCTGGATACCTTAATACCGCCTCCCGTACTTCCTGCACAAGCCCCGATGAACATCAGCATGACAAGGATCACCTTTGAAAACTCCGGCCAGGTGTTAAAATCAACCGAAGAATACCCGGTGGTAGTGATGATGGATCCCACCTGAAAGGAAGCGTGGCGGAAAGCAGATTCCAGTGTAGGAAACAGATCCCTGATATTGTAGGTGATACAGGCAATGGCTGCCGCGATGACAAACAGATAATATTTCAATTCTTCAAACTTGAACGCGTCCTTAAACTTTCTGATCAGTATGAAATAATAGACATTAAAATTTACGCCGAACAGAATCATAAACACCGTCACAGTATATTGGATGAAAGGCGAATAATCCGCAAATCCAGAGTTTAAGATGGAGAAGCCTCCGGTACCCGCGCTTCCGAAAGACAGCAGCATGGAATCAAAGAGGGGAAGGCCTCCGAACATAAGAATTACAATCTCAACCACCGTCATAAAGCAATAGATCCCATACAGGATCTTGGCAGTCTGCCGCACCTTCGGCACCAGTTTTCCTACAGACGGCCCAGGGCTCTCCGCTTTCATCAAATGGAGATTTTGTCCTCCTCCCATGGGAAGGATTGCCAGGATAAAGACCAGCACCCCCATGCCTCCGATCCAATGGCTGAAACTTCTCCAGAAGAGACTGCACTTAGCCAGCACCTCCACATCGTCCAGAATGCTGGCTCCTGTAGTAGTAAATCCAGAGATCATCTCAAACATCGCATTGGTAAAAGACGGAATATCCCCGTTAAATACAAAAGGAAGGCAGCCGAAAAAGCTCATCATGATCCAGCTCAGCGCTACCGCAACAAATCCTTCTTTTGCATAATACTGCATGCTTTTCGGTTTTTTATGGCTCATAAGAAAACCTACGAAGAGGCAGAGCAGCATGACCGCAAAAAACGGGATTCCTCTTGCCTCCCTGTATATTAATGCCACGATACACGGCAGGGAGAGAAACGCTCCCTCAAACAGCATGACCAGTCCCAATATGTACCGGATAACACCATAATTCATATTCTTTTTACTCCCATCATTCTTATTCTTTTCTCAAGATATCACTGATATCATGAAGTCCGGTCTTGGTCGTTACAACGATCACGGTGTCCCCGATCCGTATCGTGTCCTGTCCCTTTGGTATGATCACTGTTCCGTTCCGGTTGATACTGCAGATTAAAATCTGGTCCCGCAGCGGCAATGACTGTAGCGGGATACCGATAACCGGTGCGTGTTCCTCAATATGAAACTCCAGCGCCTCTGCCCGGCCGTCAACGATCTTATACAGATTCTCAATATTGCTCCCGATGGAATTCTGCTTTGCCCTTACATACTGGATGATATACTGGGCCGTGATATATTCCGGGTAGATCAGGCTTCCCAGGTCAAGGCCGTCAATAATATGATTATAGCTGACCCGTTTGACCTTCGTGATCAGCTTCGCCGGCGTCTGTCCCTTTACAAACAGGGAGAGAAATACATTTTCCTCATCAAAATTGGTCAGCGCGACAAAAGCATCTGTCTCCAAAAGGCCTTCTTCCAACAAAACTTCCTGGTCGCTTCCGTTGCCGTGAATGATGACTGCTTTGGGAAGCAGAACACTCAGCTCTTCGCACCGGTCAAAATCTTTGTCAATGATCTTTACGGAGATTCCCATCTTGAGCAGCTTTTTAGCCAGATAGTACGCTGTTTTGCTTCCCCCCACGATCATAACATTCCTGACCGGGTTCATCTGAACACCAATCTTATGAAAAAACCTGCTGGCACTTCCCGGTGAAGCTACAATAGAGATCCTGTCGTTTTCCTGCAGAACAAAGTCCCCAGAAGGTATAAAGACATCATTCTGGCGTTCTACCGCGCACACAAGCACTTCGCCGTGCATTCTCTCACCGATTTCCTTCATTCCCATCCCATTTAAAATGGAATTTTTCCTGAGAACAAACTTGAGGAGTTCCACTTTTCCTTTTGCAAATGAATTGATCTCCATAGCGGTGGGGATCCTCAAAATCCTTGACATCTCCGAAGCCGCGGCAAGCTCCGGATTGATGATCATGGAAATGCCCATCTCTTCCTTGATAAAATTGATCTCCTCAAAGTAAACCGGATTGCTGACTCTGGCGATCGTCGCACATCTGCCCGCCTTTTTTGCGATCAGACAACACAATAGATTTAATTCATCTGAATTGGTCACAGCGATCATAAGATCGGCCTCTTCCACTCCTACTTCCTTCAGAATATTATAGCTGGCCCCATTTCCCACAATGCCAAATACGTCATACATATCGACCAATGACTGGACAACATGAGCCTTTGGATCCACCACTGAAATGTCGTGATTCTCACTGCTTAACTGCTCTACCAGAGAACGGCCGACTTTTCCGCAGCCTACGATAATAATATTCATACTTCCCTCTTCTTTCCCAAAATTCGTTCTATATTTTAATCAGATATCAGTATCGTAACAACAATCGGTTCATTTTACAACATAGAAAATAAGATGTTATCAAAATCAGCTATTTCACGCCCACATATCCTGTTTTTTCCACGATATACTGTCCCTGTTCTGATAACATCCAGTCCACCAGCTTTTTCACGTTCTTCTTGCGATTGCTCTTTAAGGTAGCGGCATATATAGAAACACCCAGAGGATAACTTCCGTCCCTTATGGTCTCCTTAGACGGCTTGATCCCGTCTACAGAGAGAATTTTCACCTGAGGATTTGCAATCATCTCCTCTGTATAATAACGGAAAGAAAAACCTATGGATTTGGTATTGTTTTTATACTTTGCCACCTCCTCTATCATTCCTGACATCAAGTCTTCCACCTGATGAGTGGGCGGTTCCATCACGACCTCATCTTTCATGAACCTGAGGAAAGCAGTCTGGCTGCCGCTGTCTTCATTTCTCTGATAGGCAGTGATCTTCTCATCCTTGCCCCCTGCCTGTTTCCAGTTGGTGATCTTACCGGAATAGATATCTTTGATCTGACGCTGGGTCAGATTGTCCACCGGGTTATCCTTATTTACAAAAAAGATAAAGGCCTCCCTTCCAATCGGGGTCAGTTTACACTCCTTCCCCTCTTCCTTAAATGCAGCGAGCTGGTCCTCTGACGGGCATACACCGAAAAAAATGTCTGTCTCCCCATAAAGCAGATAGTAATATCCCTCCACTGTATTGTTATAAACAAAGGCACAGTTCTTATCGTCGACTTCTTTAAGCCTTGTACCGGATGGGTATACTGCGTTGATTACGGCTGAATAGACCGGAAACAATGCAGCCGCCCCGTCTAGCACAGGCAGATTTTTCTTAAGGCGCAGTGTTGGCTTGTCCACAAGGCGTACGATCTTAGAATTTTCGGAAAAAGGCAGATAATCTTTCGTGTTAAAATTCTTGTTCTCGGAATAGGAAATAACGGTTTCTTTGTGGTTTTTCCATAAAAACCTTCCTGCTGCGGTCACCGCCAGACAAAGGCCTGCCAGCAAAATAAAAACGACAATGTTTCTTCTCCTCTGCTTCTTCATAAGCGCTCTCCTCCCGAATGCGTATGCGTTTACGTTCTATTATTTCTATCATTGTAACATAGAATTTGGGAAAAATGTTTTTCAGAGGAAGTATTTAAAAACCGGCCGCCAGTAAAAGCCGTATAGGGGAGTTTTTCTTCATTGCCGGAAAGAGGCCTAAAGAAAAACTCCCCTATTTTACAAAAGATATCCTATGATCTGCATTAGGCTCTTTGCGGCGAAACAAACCAGGCATCCGGCAGCTGTGGGAATTAAAAATGCCGCCAATGTCCACTTGATGCTTCCTGTTTCTTTTTTAACCGTGAGAAGGGTCGTGGAACACGGCCAATGCATCAAGGAAAACAAAATCATACAAAGGGCTGTGGTCTGGGTCCATCCATTCTGTACCAACAGGCTGCGGATGGTCTCAAGGCTTCCTGGTTCAGCCAGGGTCCCCTGGGAGAGGTACGCCATGATCATCACTGGAACTACAATTTCATTTGCTGGAAAGCCCAGAATAAAGGCTGCAAGGATCACTCCGTCCAGTCCGATCAGCCTTCCGAGCGGGTCCAGCATTGAAGTGAACCCATTTAACAAAGTGACTCCTCCCACAGACACGTTTGCCAGGATCCATATGAGCAGTCCCGCCGGGGCAGCCACTGCCGCTGCCCGGCCCAGAACAAACAGTGTCCTGTCAAATACAGAACGTACGATCACTTTTCCGATCTGAGGTCTCCTAAATGGTGGCAGTTCCAGGGTAAAAGAAGCCGGTATTCCCTTCAGCACAGTTTTTGAAAGCAGTCTTGAAACAATCAGCGTCATAAAAATCCCAAGCAGGATCACGAGGGTCAACAGCAGGGCTGATCCAACGGAAGCTGCCGCTCCCTGCTTTGTTCCAATAAAAAACAGACTGATGAGAAGGATCAGCGTGGGAAACCTTCCGTTGCATGGAACAAAGGCATTGGTAAGGATCGCGATCAGCCTTTCCCTTGGCGAGTCAATGATCCGGCATCCCACGACCCCTGCCGCATTGCATCCGAACCCCATGCACATGGTGAGTGCCTGTTTTCCGCATGTACAGCAGCGCTTAAAATGACGGTCCAGATTATAGGCCACTCTGGGCAGATAACCGGCATCCTCCAAAAGCGTAAACAAAGGAAAAAAGATCGCCATTGGGGGCAGCATCACGGATACGACCCATGCAAGAACCCGGTAAACACCAGACAGCAGCATCCCATTGATCCATCCAGGCACACCTGCGGCCTGAAATACCTCGCTGAGACGGTCCTCGATCCAGAACAGTCCCTTTGAAAGAAGTTCCGACGGGTAATTGGCTCCCACGATGGTCAGCCAGAGGACCACGGCCAGAAGCCCGATCATCACAGGATATCCAGTCCTTTTGCTAGTCAATATGTAATCCAGCTTCCGGTCTTTTTTTGTATAATCTTTTCTGTGGTATACCACCGTATCTGAGCAGATGTCCTGTGCAGTATTTACCAGACCCGACACGATCATATCCTCCAGCTTTTCCGGCGGCCCTCCGTCCTTAAATAGAATGCCGTTTGCCCTGTCGACAGCCCCGGCGACCGCCGGATCCTCTGAGAATGGTCTTCCGCTCCTCTGCTCCATCTCTTTTAAAAGGGATGATGTTCCCTCCAGAAGCTTCATTCCGATCCAGCGGCTTGGGAGGTTCTCGGGAATATGTTCTGCAAGTGCAGGCTCCATCATATCCAAAGCCTCTTCTAGGCAAGGTTCGTATCGTGTCTGAAGGGCTGCCGCTTTCCATCTGCCTTCTGCCATACAGTCCACCGCTTCCATCAGCTCATCCAGTCCCTCCCCACTTCTTGCCGCTGCCGACACCACAGGAATGCCCAGTTTTTCACTCAGTTTTTCAACATCCACGGAGATTCCTTTTTTTCTCGCCTCATCCATCAGATTTACACACACCACTGTCCGGTCTGTGATCTCCAGAATCTGCAGGACCAGGTTCATATTTCTCTCAAGACAACAGGCATCGCAGACGGCGATCACCGCATCGGGCTTCTGAAAACAGAGAAAGTTCCTGGCCACTTCTTCCTCCGCTGAATGTGCCATCAAAGAATAGGTCCCCGGTATGTCAACCATCACATAGGAATTGTTTTGTGTACTACAGTATCCCTGTGCGTTTGCCACTGTTTTTCCGGGCCAGTTCCCTGTATGCTGCCTCATCCCTGTGAGATTGTTAAACACCGTGCTTTTCCCCACGTTGGGATTTCCTGCGATGGCAATGATCCTGTCATTTGGATTCTGTTTTTTCACAGTCAGTTCCATACTCTAAGTCCTCTCTTTTTACCTTCTTACAACGATATCTTTCAGGTCTTCTGAACGGATGGCGATCACTGCCCCCCGGATCAGAAAGGCTGTTGGATCTCCAGCCGGACTCCTGCCCACACATTCCACCATGGTATTCCTCACCAGGCCGATATCCAGAAGTCTCCTTCTGATGCTCCCTTTTGTCTTCAATTCTTCCACCACGGCCGTCTGGCCTGGATTTAATTCATTTAAACTGCAATTCTCACTCATAAACCGATACGCTCCTTAATAGAAATTAGGATAGGGAAACTTTATTTCACAATGCTATTATATTGAGGGACAAAATGAAACGTTACAATAACTAAGAAAAAGGAATGGTCAGATGGAAAAAAAGAAAGGGTTTTATACACTGAAGGGCTATCAAAAGGGAGAACCAGAGAGCATGACAGCCTCCATGGAGGACTATCTGGAAATGATCTGCCGCCTGCTTTTATCAGAGGAAGTCGTGCGGGTCAGCCAGCTGGCCTTAATGCTGCATGTCCAGCCTTCTTCCGCTTCCAAGATGGTTAAAAACCTAAAGGATGACGGCTATCTCTTATCTGAGAGATACGGCTATATCCGTCTGACAGACAAAGGAAAGCATGCAGGAGATTATCTTTTATTCCGGCATGACATCCTAAACCGGTTTTTGTGTCTCATCAATCAAAGTGAAGATGAATTGGAACAGGTGGAAAAAATCGAACACTTTATAAATAAAGAGACCGTATATAACATAGAAAAATTTTTGGAACAACATGAAAAATAAATGCCTTGCATCATACTTTTAACAGAAAAGAAGCGGCAGAAAAATTTTCTGCCGCTTTTTATGAAAATATTGGTTTAACAGTTTGGGCCACAATCAAAAGCAGGGTTAAACGCATAGAAGTTTTTGGAATCCAGACGTTCCTGCACTCTTCTGAGCGACTCGCCGAACCTCTGGTAATGAACGATTTCCCTTTCTCTAAGAAATGCGATCGGATCTCTGACATCTGGATCTTTGATCAGGCGCAACAGGTTATCATACGTTGTTCTGGCTTTTTGCTCCGCAGCCAGGTCCTCATGAAGGTCAGTAATAGGATCTCCTACAGACTGGAAGAAATCAGCAGTAAATCCTACTCCGCTGGCTGCCTGAGGCCAGATACCAGTTGTGTGGTCTACATAGTATTGATCAAATCCAGCCGCCTGAATCTGTTCCGGTGTGAGATCGCAGGTCAGCTGATGGACAATCGAACATACCATTTCCAAATGGGCAAGTTCTTCTGTTCCAATATCTGTGAGCACTCCGCACACTTCTTTATAAGGCATGGCGAATCTCTGGGAAAGGTATCTCATGGATGCGCCAAGCTCACCATTCGGTCCGCCATATTGAGTCATGATGACTTTTGCTATCTTTGGATCACATTTTTTGATGTTGACTTTATATTCCAAACGTTTTTCATAATTCCACATAGTCTAACATCCCCCTCTCTGCCATGGCCAACTGCTGGTTGCCCAGGTAAATGTGTCTGTGATCTCCGCTGAATCAATGGTTAAAGGCTCAAAGTATTGGGAATACTCTTTAACAGCTTTATTTCTTGCACATTGATATTGATTAAAATGACTGATGGCTTCCTGATCATCCGGATGAGTGTCCAGGTACAGCGTTGTGTCGATCAGAGCAAAGCTCACCGCGTCGATATAGCTCAAAAGTTTCTGCTGGTCATATTTGTTCATCGTCTACACCCCGCCTTCCCATAAAATGGTTTTTTTAATTCCGGGAAAATGGTGCCGCATGCTAATCCTTCTTCTGGGCAAAAGACCTGGTCCCAATGCTGCCATGGTACATAGGCCATAGCGATCGGCATGGAGTCAACACCGTCATGACGGTGACCCATATGATCATTTCTTCTCATCTTTGATCTATTACCGCAGGATCGCTCCATCTCAAATGGTGCCGGCTGTCCGCATGAGCATCTCTGCTGATTGTATTTTTCCAACGAAATATCTCCTTTCAATTCTGATAATATCAGTTTATGTGAACAATATTAGAATGTGCAGAGCCGATCCTATTTATATTATGAGATCAGAGTCATGAACGCCAAAAAAAGGATTGCCTAAATATCAGGCAATCCCGGAAATATTTATTGAATTTTAATTTTTATAAAACAGTCAGTGAAGGTGCTGTGTAAACTCTAGTCTGAAGTTCTGCGTCCAGCATATACAAGCCCTTAGGATCTGTTCCGAACATCTCATACTTCTGAACAAGGGAGTCTGTGTTGTTCTCTTCCTCCATCTGTTCTTTCACAAACCAATCCAGGAACTGCATGCTCCTAAAGTCCTTGCACTGATATGCTGCGTCATAGATAGCATTGATCAGCGATGTAACATACTGTTCGTGTTCCAGAGCTGCCTTGAGCGGATCAACCGGCTGTTCAAACACTTTGTCCGGCTGGGCCACAGCACTGAATGTCACCTTGCTGTTGTTGGCCTGGAGATATTCCATAAACAAGATCGCATGGTCTCTTTCTTCCTGAGCCTGAATCTTAAACCAGTTGGCAAATCCATCCAAATTCTTCTCCACATAGTAGTTGGACATATCTAAGTATAGGTAGGAAGAATAAAACTCCTTATTAATCTGGTCGTTCATTAATTCTGCTACTTTTTCATTTAACATATGGCTTCCCCTTTCGTTGCTTCACTTTTTTATAGCATCCCTATCATACCAAAAATATGTAAATTATGAAAGAGGCTTTCTGGCTTCCTCAAATTCTTCCTGCATTTCTTTGGTCGGTTCTTCTGTCAAAAGGCTGACTACAATGATCAGAAGGGAAGAGATGATAAATGCAGGCAAAAGACAATAGATCTCAAAGATGCCTCCAAGTTTTGCAAAGGTATAAGGCCATACAAGCGCGATTGCTCCTCCGCTGACCATTCCTGCGATTGCACCCTTTAAGTTGGTGCGTTTCCAGAACAGAGCAAACAGGATCAACGGGCCGAATGCTCCTCCAAAGCCTGCCCACGCATTTTCCACTAGTTTAAATACAGAGCTGTTTTCGTCAAGCGCCACAAGAACTCCAATGACGGCAATGGCAACGGTCGTGGCTCTTGAAATAACAAGAATCTTTTTCTCAGATGCTTTTCTCTTAAAAAAGCCCTGGTACATATTCTTTGCCACACAGGAAGAGGCGATCAAAAGCTGGGAATCGGATGTACTCATGGTCGCTGCAAGAATTCCGGACAGGATGATACCGGCAAAAAGCAGCGGGATCACTCCCTTAAACAAATGCATGGTCATATAGATAAAAATCCTCTGGTTTCCACTCCCTGCAAGCTCCTGTACATTTGGATAGAGGGCTGCTCCTGTAAATCCAATACATACTGCAACGGTCAGGGAAATGAGAACCCATACCATAGCAATATTTCTTGACTTTTTGATCTCATGGATGTTTCTGATAGCCATAAATCTTACAAGGATATGGGGAACCCCAAAATATCCAAGTCCCCATGCAAGTCCTGATAAGATCGGAATGACACCCTGGGACACCGCATGTCCTGTTGCCGGATCATGATATTTCATGACATCAAAAAAACCTTCCAAAGACTTTCCGTGTTCCACCACGTTTCCGACGCCTCCTACGGCGATGACTCCCACGATCAGTACGGTCACAATGGCAAAGGACATTAAAAGGCCCTGAATCAAATCTGTGGTACTGGCTGCAAGGAAACCTCCGATGGATGTGTAAATCACAATAACGGCTGCACACGCGATCATACTCGCCTGGTAGTTCAGCCCGAAGACTGAATTAAATAAAGTTCCACAGGCCGCAAATCCAGATGCTGTATAAACAGTAAAGCAAATAAGAATCATGACTGATGAGATGAACATTAAAATATTCTTGTCATCCTTAAACCGGTTGCTAAAAAAATCCGGCACCGTGATGGAGTTATTGGAAATCTCCGTATACCGGCGGAGTCGTTTTGCAACGATCTTCCAGTTTAAATAGGTTCCCAGGATCAGGCCGATGGCAGTCCAGCCCGCCTGGCTGAATCCAGAAGCATAGGCAAGCCCAGGAAGTCCCATTAAAAGCCAGCTGCTCATGTCGGATGCCTCTGCGCTCATGGCTGTCACCCAAGGTCCCAGACCCCTTCCCCCAAGAAAGTAGTCCTCAGATGTCTTATTCTTTTTGCTGTAAATCACTCCGATATAGACAACCACTGCCATGTAAGCGATCATGGCGATCAGAATTGGTGTTTTCATATGATTTTCTCCTCTTTGTCAAAATATAAGACCAAGCCTTTTGACTTGGTCTTTTTCGGATAATATTATAGCATAATTTCCATATCAGGCGCAATTACTATTTTCAATACCGCTTCTCTGGAATAATCACTGCCGCCACAATATAAACGACCAGACCGGTTCCGGAACATCCCAGCAACACTGCTCCCAGGCGGACCAAAGTAGGATCCACGTCAAAGTATTCGGCAATCCCTCCGCAAACTCCGCAGATCATTTTGTCATCCCTGGATTTATATAATCTTTTACTGCTCATAACAAGCCCCTCCTTATATATTGTTTAAAAAGTTTATGTCGATGTCCCCGCTTCCGCAGTTCACATCGATTGATTTGGTTCCTTTTCCCCAAGCCCCTCTTTTGTTATCGTGTTCCAGCTCATGTCCATCTAAGACCACATCTCCGCTTCCCACAGTAATATTATATCTGTAATTCTCCCTGCTGTCCCATATATTTGCCCCGATGTCTCCGCTTCCGCATTGAATGTCGATGGTCTCAGACCGGATCCCGTCTAATTTAATATCCCCGCTTCCGCATTGGATGTTCATACTTTTCGATGTGAGTTCCTCCGATGAAAAATCGCCGCTTCCCACGTCCAGGCGGAAAGTATCCAGGTTCACATCTCTTGGTATACTCAAAACAGCACGTTCATAACCATAGTCGTAAAAAAACCAATGGGTTCTTCTCGATATGGATTTGATTGTAAGCTCCTTGTTGTTTGTATCCAGTTCAGACCGGAAAAGCTTCCGTCCTCCCTCCGTTGTCAGTACAATCTGGTCTCCCTGTCCTCTCACGATGGACAAATCCTTGCTGCCCACTGTAATACTTATCCGTTTTACACTCTCTTTCGGAAATTCAAGCTTCTCTTCAACAGAATCTAGATCCCGCCTTGTATAACCATTTATTTTTTCTCTCACATAATTGTAAGAATCCGTGAATGAAAATCCCATGGCTGCCGCCGCTATAATACATCCTGCACCTGCGACAGTAAACACCAGACAAAGGATCAGACAGATTTTATAAAATCGTTTCATGATGTTTCTCCCCCCTTATGAAATATACGCTGGAACAGGTTTACGATTCCCCGGATACAAGGCGGGATCACTTTCACGAGGATCCAGACAAACAAGATGCAGAACAAAAGCCCCACTGCCATCATCAGAAGTCCACCGCCGCTCATCATCAGCCCTGTAGGAAGCTGTGTAAACATCTTTACGATTCCTGCCACAAATATGCCGAAACCTCCAGCCAGCAGCCCGACGCTCACTCCGGCCACCGCAGATACGATGCCAAAAAACACTCCGACGATGCCTATGGCGGTTCCCCCAACAGCTCCGATCAGCGGCAGTCCAAGTATGACTGCCCCGATGATCAAAAGAATGATCAGTACAAGATTCCGGTCCCGGTTCCCCCGAAAATGGAAACCTGATTTCTTTTTTGCCTTTTCAGGCATCTTTGTATTTTCATCATATCTTTGATTATGATATCCATGTTCTGTATATTCATCCTCCCCGGTCGTTCCTTTCAGAGAATCGCGGATCATCACAGCCACCTTTTCGGGACTGCCCAGTTCCTCGATTACCTGCTGTTCTCTTTCCGGTCCTGCCTCCTCAAAATAATCCACATAATATCCAATTGCATCGTCCCGTTCCTCCGGTGAAATGTCCTGAAGCAAATATGCCAGTTGGTCCAGAAATTCTTCTCTACTCATGGACTGCCCCTCCTTCAAATATTTTCGTAATCTTAAATGAGTAAGATTTCCACTCTGTCTTATATAAGTTCAGTTGAATCATACCCTGACTGGTCACTTTATAGTACCTGCGGTTTCTCCCGTCGCACTGCCTGTCGTAAACCTCCATGCAGCCTTCTTTTCTGAGTCTGCGCAACACGGGATACAAAGTAGACTCTGATACATCCAGGACTTTTCTTACATCCTGGGTAATCTTATACCCATAGGATCCTTCTTCTTCTTTTGAGACTACTGCCAGAACAATCGCGTCCAGCAAAGCAGCTCCTGTATTAAATACCATAGACACGCTCCCATATTATAAATTTATTAATACTATATGATATATAATATGCTTTTTTCTATAATAAGTCAATATAAAAACCCGAAAAAGACAAAAACGGAACTGCCACACTAATGATGATTCATTCCATCATTTAGTGCGACAGCCCCGTAACATATCATTATTTGTGTTCCTGAATCTCAAGCAGAACTTCTTTGATCTTGTCTATCGTCTTGTCTTTCCTGATTCCTGTAATAAATGATGTCACATTGATCACAGGACACTTCACCTTTTCACGGTAATTATTTGTCACGAAGATCACATCCATATCATCCTGTTTCAAAGGGATATCCGTGATAGAACATTTTGTAATCCTAACCCTGATCCCCATCTCATCAAAGATTTCCTGAATTTGCTCTGCCGCAACTGTGGAAGTCGCAATTCCGCTTCCGCATGCTACCATGGCTTCTACTGGTCTGTTCAATTCTCTTCCTCCTTTGTGACGGTACGCTGATTGATATTACTATCATAATACAAATTTAACAGCGAAGCCACAGGAGAAATCCCCCTAAACTCAAGATTAGTTCTTTTTTACAGAGCCAGGTCATGGTCTCAGCATAATTTTAAAATCTTCCCTGCTCTCTGCCTTTTGAAATGCATCTCTCCACATTTGCAGCGGATACTCTTTTCCTAAGATCTTCTCAAATTCATCCTGATACTGCTTAAGCATATTGACGGCCTCATGCCAGCCCTTTGGTGTGGAGGAACATGCCGGCAGAATCTTAATCTGCCGACTGAATACTTTCTGCATATTAACAGAATAATCCTTATTTACTTCGTCTGCCGCACCGATGATGACCCTCCCAAGCTTTCTTACCACCTGGAATGCCTGGTGAAAAACCTTTTCACTGCCCACGGCATCCACTGCGGCATCTGCCAGATCTCCAAATATTTCTTTTACCCTGTAAGCTAAGTTTTCATCATTTGTAACACATTGGATCCCTAAATCTGCAAGAATCTTCATACGATGCCCAGAGTGCTCCGTTCCCACCATCATGGGAACAGCTCCGGCTGCTTTC
This sequence comes from Anaerostipes rhamnosivorans, assembly GCF_005280655.1. NCBI lineage: Bacteria > Bacillati > Bacillota > Clostridia > Lachnospirales > Lachnospiraceae > Anaerostipes > Anaerostipes rhamnosivorans. The sequence goes on along the minus strand of NZ_CP040058.1, from coordinate 1,171,977 downwards.
GCAGCCAGTGCACAGCATGCCCCAATAGGACCTGGGCCAAAGATAACGATTGTTTCTCCTCTTCTTATGTTTCCTATTTCTTCTATCATTCTGATCGAACATGCCAATGGTTCTGTCAAAGCTGCTGTCTTTAGAGATAGTTGGTCTGGAATCTTGATAGCATTTTTTGCCGGACAAATCAGATACTCTGCGAAAGCCCCGTTAATGTCGGAACCGATACCCTTTCTTTTGCTGCAGAGTCCCCAGTTTCCTGTCAGACAATATTCGCAGCATCCGCAAGGGTCTGCCATCGTATGACATACCACCCGGTCCCCCGCTTTCACATGATACACTTCACTGCCCGTCTCCCACACAATCCCGCTTGACTCATGTCCCGGGATCACAGGCGGCTTTAATTTGCTGTCAGCTTCGGAACAGTCCTTGTGAAACATTTTAATATCAGAACCACAAATTCCCGCGTAGGCAACCTTGACCTTGATCCAGTCTTTTCTTGGGATCACAGGCTCTGGTATGTCCAAAAACTTCATATCCTGCGGCCTGCTGCTGATTCTCTTTAACACTTTCATCGTGATTCTCCATTACCCTTTTGCAAGCTCGTAAATGTTTCTGATATCCTTTTCCTCAAGTTCTACAAAATGTCCTACCAGCCGGCCTCCACATAGAAAGTCCATATCTTTTTCATTGACACCAAGTTCCTCCAATGTCACCGGCATGCCAAGGGACTGGAAGAACTCTTTGGTTCTTTTGATTCCTTCCAAAGCCACGGCTTCCTGGTCAAACGGATCATTACTCACGTTCCATACTTCTGTCGCATACCGCACAAACCTTGGGATATCATGTGTATATACATACTTCATCCACGCCGGGCACACGGTTGCAAGTCCTGCCCCATGGGCAGAATCATACAATCCTCCGATCACATCCTGTATCATATGGCTTGCCAGATCAATTTCTCTTCCGACTCCACAGATATCATTATGGGCGATGACTCCTGCCCACATGATCTCTGCCCTTGCTTCATAATGATCCGGTTCTCTCAATGCTATTGGACCGTACTTGATCATCGTCCGCAGCACTCCTTCACTTAGCTGGTCGGTAAGTTCTGTTCCTCTTGTATTTGTAAAATAACGTTCAATGACATGCATCATGATATCTGTGATCCCGCACGCCGTCTGATATGATGGGAGACTGTAGGTAAGCTCCGGATTCTCGATGGCATACGTTGGCCGGAACACTTCGCTGTGCAGGCCAACTTTTATATTACGTTCTTCATCTTTTAACAGGCATGCCTCAGACCCTTCACTCCCGGATGCCGCTATGGTAACGATGGCTCCAATGGGAAGCGCTTTGGTGAAAGGAATATTCTGTTTAAAATGGGACCAGAAGTCGTCTTCACATAAAGCTCCTGCTGCAGTGGCTTTGGCCGTGTCAATACAGCTTCCGCCACCTATGGCAAGAACAGAATCAACCTTTTCCCTTTTTGCTGTTTCTATGCACTCCAAGGCATAATCAAGCCTTGGATTTGCCTTTACACCGCCCATTTCAATATAATCAATTCCTTCTCTATCCAGAGTCTCCTTTACTCTTTCAAGAATTCCTGATCTTAATTCTGGTCCGCTCATATGAAAGATCATAACTTTCCTGGACTGGATCCAGTTTAGCAAAGTTCCAAGTTCTCGTTCAGAATTTTTTCCAAAACAAAACTTCGTGGGACCGTAGAATGTAAAATTATCCATGATTCTCCTTTCCTATTTGATCCACTCGCTGCCAAGCACAGCTTCCAGCTCCTCACAGGACATGGTTTTTGCTTTTTGAAGGAATTCCCCATTTTGGACGGTACCAATGATTTTATTCAGCATCCCCAGCTGGTCGTCATTTGATTTCAGTGCCATATTAAATACAAAATCCACTTTGATCTGCCTGGAATCATCCTCCATCAGAGAGAAAGCTACCGGTCTTTTCAGTTTTAATACACAGACTGCCGGAGACTTCACATGAATGGAGTCTGTATGGGGAATCGCCACCGGAATCTCAGTTTCCAATCCTGTAGGGAACTTTTTTTCTCTCTGGATACAGCCTTCATAGAAGCTGTTTTCCACGCAGCCCTCCCCGTATAATTTTTGGAAGGTAAGCATAAGCGCCTCTTCCTTGTTTCCTGCATCTCCTTCTATCACAAACACATTTTCTATCATAAGCATTCCTCATTCTATGTATTTCCCTATTTTGAAATACCGCTGACTTCTTTAAAAATGGAAGAAGAAAACTCCATAAAATCTGCTGGCATAGGTTTTACTTTTCCCACAGAGATAATGTTTAAAAACATCCTGCAGTTTCTTTCAATGTTGTCACTGGCCAGCAGCGCCTCATCCATATTTTTCCCTACGCCGATGGCTCCATGGTTTGCCAGCAGGACACCGCCTTTTTCTCCGATTGCCTGTCTTGCAAATTCTGCCAGTTCGGGGCTCCCCGGAGGGGCGAAGCCAGCAATCTCCATATCACCTCCCAGGCCGAAGGCCGCTTCTATATCAACTGCCGGAATGTGGGTGATCCCTTCTACACTGGCCGCTGTGGTGGCATACGGAGAATGCGAATGGACGATTGCTTTTACATCTCTTCTTTCCAGGTAAATGCCCCGGTGCATGGTAAACTCAATCGACGGTTTCTTATCCCCTTCTACAATATTTCCATCCAGATCCGCCACAACCAGATCCTTTTCCTCCATGATTTGATAAGGATAACTAGATGGCGTGATGACAAACAGGTTTTCCCCTTCTACAATGGAAGATACGTTTCCCGCTGTTCCAAGAACATAACCATTTCCTGAAATGATCTTACAGGCACGGACAACTTGAGCCTTTGCTCTCTTTAATGCTTCAGACATCATTTTCCTCCTTTTCTAATCCCAGTTGATCGCATTTTTGATCCCTTCCTGTCTTCCGTGTGCTTCTACGGCATCAATCAGCTGTTCCCAAGGATATTCACCAGTAACAAAGGTATCCACCGGAATCTCTCCGTTGATGATCATGTCAACCGCCATCTGTACATGTCTTGGTGTGGTATGATAGAAGCCTGTCAAGGTCACTCCGTCATAGTGGATTCTGTGCGTATCAACGGTGATCGTTGTTCCCGCTTTACATCCTCCAAACAGGTTGACAAACCCGGCTTTCCTTACAATATTAATTGCATTTTCCCATGCCGCAGGCTGCCCGGAAGCATCGATGGCAGAATCTGCGCCTCTTCCATCCGGAGTCAAAGCCCTGATCTCTTTCACCGGATCTTCCACACCGTTCAGATCAAATACAATATCAGTTCCCAACGATTTGCTGACTTCCAGGCGTTCTGCGCTATAGTCTGCATGAATGACCTTTGCTCCCTTTTTCTTCATCAGCATTGCGATCATAAGGCCAATTGGCCCTGCTCCTAAGATCACTACATAATCTCCAAAATGCACAGGAGTCATGTCAGCGCCGTAAACTGCACAGGAGAATGGCTCTACCAATGCCGCCGCTTTGTAAGGAACTCCTTCCGGAATATGAAATAGATTCGTTCTTACGATCTGATCCGGCACCGCCACATACTGGGAATGTCCCCCTTTGATCCTCACCAGAGATTCACATTCTCCGTCATTCCTGCCGATCTTACAGTAATAGCAGCTTCCACAAGGTGCTGTATTGTGTGTTACCACACGGTCTCCCACCTTGAATCCAGTTACATCCTTTCCAACCTTTACGATTTCCCCTGAAACTTCATGTCCAAAAGTCGCACCCGGCTTTTCTCCTGGATATCCACGTTTATATGTTTTCACATCAGTTCCGCAAGTTAACGTAACCTTTGTCTTGATCAATACACCTTTATCATCAATCTCCGGTACCGGAACATCCACAAATCTTACATCCAAAGGTGCGTACCATAATGCTGCTTTCATTGTTGCTGGAATTTCGCTCATAACTTAACCTCCTAAAATTTAAATGTTTATTGATAAATATTTATCTGCATACAATAAATAATTGTTGCCTAAATCAACCCTGCAAGTTTTGCAATGATGGCAATGATCACATTATAGATGGTGTCACAGACGGTACCTACGACCTGAGTCCCGCCTGACAAATCCATAGTGCCCGCTGCTTTTACAACAAGCGTCGTCAATCCTGCCATAAAGCTCATAGCGATCATTTCATATACTGTGACTACCACTGCTGAAATTAATGTCTTCAGTACATTCCCTTTTGATGCCCAGGAAGAAACTGTTGTTGTATAGACCATTCCTCCAACCAAACCGATCGGGAAGAAGTTTACTCCCGGAACTATGAATCCTAAGGCTATGGTAATTGGAATCATGATTACGGCTGTCTGGATCGCACAAGTGTCTCCAAGTCCCAGTGCCACATCCATTCCAATATTAATGTCATACTTGTCTCCCAGTTTTTTCTGCATAAATTCAGAGGCAGCCTGTCCGATGGGGCCTAATCCTTCTAACAGTACCGCTACCATTTTCGGAAGTAGTACAATTGCTCCTGCTATAGAAATACTGATGGTCAGTGTGTTTGCCGCAGACTGTTTTGTGATGAGACATAGGATGATCCCAATCACGAAACTCATCACAGCTGTATCTCCGAAAATGCCCAGTTTTTTACTCAATGTATTTAAGTCTAATCTGGAATCTTTCACTTTAGGGATCCGGTCCAGGATCCAGTTTGTGATCTTAGCGATGGGGTATGCCGTTACCATAGCAAATTGTGTGGTAACCGCTGTTCCTTCCTGCCCAAAGTAATCCTGCCAGCTGTCTGCCGTTGCATCGGCAACTTTCAGCACAATGACCGAACATACAAGCGCGACTACCGTCCCTGCAAGCCCCGCGGCAAAAATAGATGCGCCGCCCAGTCTCATGGGATAATAGACCATACATGCAGTGATAAGAAAATGCCAGTAATTCCAAAGATCCACGTTTAATGTTTTGGTAAACCTCAATCTTACAAGGATGAAATTCAAGATAAATCCCAATGGGATCACCAGCATCGCAAATGGAGTAGACCAGCCCGCTGCTCCCAGTGCCGGCCAGCCGCCATCAATGACTGTAAAGCCGCTCCCAAGACTTTGGTAGTATCCTGAGATATTTCCCATAGCGCTGGTGAGTATCCCCAGAGCTGTATTGATGCCTAGAAAACCAATTCCGACCATCAGTCCGTTTCTAACCGCTTTTTTAATCCCTACCCTAAAATAAAGGCCCAGAACTGCGATCACAAACGGCAGCATCGCAGAAGCTCCTACATCTGAAATAAACTTTACTATTGTATTAATCAGTTCCATGTAATCCTCCTTTGTTTTTTAACCTACCCGTTGATCTTTTCATTCAGACTTACAATGATGTTTTTAATTTCTGCAATCTTTTTGTCTTTTTTAATCCCGGTCAGAAATGCTGTCACATTGACCACTGGACATGGTATCTCTTCCCGATAGCAGTTTGTCACAAACACAATATCCATCTCATCTGCCTTTTCAGAAATTTCTGGCACAGTTCCTTTTATGATCTCTACGTCTATTTCCAATTCCTGAAATATTTCATGAATTGCGTTTGCTGCAACTGTAGAAGTCGCAATTCCACTTCCACAGGCAACCATTGCTTTCATTTTTCTAGCCATACATTCACCTCCCATCTTTTTGATACTATTGTTTCATTTCTTTATCATTGATGTCTCCATTATGCTTATACTTCATAATTTTGAAATGTTTTTGTCATTTTAATGACTTGTTTAACTCAATATTACCTTCACAGTCGTACTTTGTCAACTATTTTTAAATAAATTCTTCATTTTTTTGATATTTAGATATCATTCTGAATAAGATATTGACATTTTCGTGTCATTTCATTACTATAGAACTAACATCATCTATACTTTGATCCTTATATATCTTGGGATTTCTTGCTTAGAAAGGAAAGTTTTATGACAAAAAAAGAAAAACGTTTAAATGATTTATTATCTTATATTAAAACCTATGAGTATGTACCGATCACACAGCTGCTGGATGAATTCCACGTCTCAAAATCAACGATGATCCGTGATCTCTCTACTTTAGATGAACAAAAGCTCATCGAACGCATCCATGGAGGTGCCCGTGCCCTTTCGGATGACCGGATCACAAAATTTAATATCCGCGAAAAGATGAACGAGAAAGAAAAAAATGCCATTGTACGTTCTGCAGCTAAGCTGATTAACGACAATGACACAGTATACCTTGATACCGGCTCCACTTGTTTTTTGCTTTATAAAGAGATCACTGCAAAAAATGTAACGGTCTTTACTCCAAATCTGGCAATCATTCACTATGGTCCACGGCCTAATATTTCCCGTGTTTATGCTCTTGAAGGAGAGGTCTCCACCTCCAACTACTCCCTCACCGGAAATCTGACACTGGAAAATATGAAAAGAATTTACCCAGAAAAAATATTTTTTTCTGCATTGGGTCTTCACAATCACAACAATCACGAAATGCAGTGCGCAAATGAAATCCAGATGAGCACAATCAGGATCATCTGCGAAATGGAAGGATACAAGGTTCTCATGCTTGATTCTTCTAAAATCGGCCTTCACAAAGCCTTCCAGGGCAACTCAATCCGAGATATTGACCTGCTGATCACTGATTCTAATATCCGGGAGGAAGATGCCGAAAGCATTCAAAATGATCTAAAAGAACTGCTCATTGCAGAAATATAAGTATGACATGTTCCACATGATTTCCGTTCGGCTCTTAGAATGCCTCACTCCAATCATGTAGAACATGGACGTAGTGTCTGCTGGATAAGGATGACAGTTAAACAGAAGGTGCCATCCTACGATAGTTTTTCTTCATTGTCGGAAGGAGGCCTTGCATTCGAAGGGACGTTAGTTTTTCTTCTTGAAGTAAAGACTCGTAGGCGGTGCGCATTGCGCAGTGAGGCTGCCCCCGCGTCAGCGAGTTCCGAACGGGCCGCCGAAGAGGCTTTGCTGAAAGTTAGAAAATCTTACGTCCTTGAGACAGCAAGCCGGAGAACTGGTGAAAATGGACGTAATGTCTGCTGGAGAAGGGCTTCTGTCAAAAAGGAGGCACTTTTCGAAAGTTATTCACCACTATTGGAGGAGCGCATTTCAAAAGCGCGACGGAAATAGTGGTGAATAACTCATACAAAAACCGCCAGGGTTCTGCTTCTTTATCTGCAGAACCCTGGCGGTTCTTTGGTTTCTTATTTTAAGACTGTTTTCAGCTGGTTCACAGCCTTTCTGCTGGCTTTGCTCTTTAAATCCTGGTAATCAAAGAATGCGAATCCGTCCACCTTGTACTTTCTTGCGTACTGCACCTGCTTTTTCAGCACCTTGGTGTCGCTCTTCCACTCTTTTCTCTCCGCCCGGTTCTGGCCCACATTGTGGCCTGCGCGGTAAACACCGATTCCGATGTAGAGTTTAACTTTCTTCTTTTTCGCTGCTTTTACCCAGCGTCTCGTCACCTTGTCAAAGGCTGCGGTTGGGTGCTTGAATCCCCAATATACTTGTGGACAGATATAATCCACATAAGCCGTGGAATTCAGCCACTTATAAATATCCACATAATATGAATACTTGCTTGTCAGGTTGTCGATATTTCCTGCCGGGCTGATGCCGTAGGTCACATTCGGATCTACCTTCTTAATGGTCTTTTTCATCCTTTTGACCAGATTATTGACCTGGGCCCTGCGGTAGGTATAAATGCTTTTTTTCTTCTTTTTGTAGGAAGACTTATTGTACTCTTTTGCGTCAAATGCTTTCTTTACGTTCTTTTTTGTAAAACTTGGGTAGAAATAATCATCCATATGGATGCCGTCCACATCGTACTTCTGCACGATTTCCTTGGCGCCATTAACGATCAGATTCTGGACTGCTTTTTTGGAGGGATTGTAGTAAAGGTTTCCCCCGTAGGATAACACATTCCTTCTGGTTGACTTTTTGGCATGCCATTTTCTGGCCGGATTGTTCTTGGATAGTTTATTGTAATTGGTACTGCCTTTGGTCACCCGGTATGGATTGACCCATGCCTCGATGGCCATGCCCTTTTGATGAGCCACGGACACCATGATCTTTAACGGATCATATCCTGGACTTCTGCCCTGTTTTCCTGAGATGTATTTGGACCAAGGGAAATACTTGGACTTGTAGATGGCATCGCCGAACGGTCTTACCTGTACAATGACACGGTTCATGCCAAGACTTTTTCCTCTGTTGACCACCTTGGTAAAATACTTTTTGAAGTTTGCCGCGTTGTTCTTTTTATAGGCGTCACGGTACTCATCATAATCGTAAAAAGAAAACCAAAATGCCTTGTATTCGCCTGATACCGTTGTCTTTTTCGCCTGTCTTGCTGTCTCAGTCACCGTGGTCTTTGGCTGAACCTTTGCAACCTGGTTTCTTCTCTGTGCTGCCCGCACCACCGCTTCACTGCTCAGACTGACAAACATGGCGCTGGCAACCAGCCATGCCGTCAGACGGAGTAATCTCACCCTTGTCTCGTTCATGTTCTGCGATCCTTCCCTTCCCATATATGCTTCTCTCATGTTTTGTTCGCTGCTGTCTCCATTGTATGAAGAATTTTCCAGCTTGTCAATGAGAGAATCTTATTGTCCAGACAGCATCTGTAACTGTTCATAAAAGGTTGGATATGATACGTCCACGCACTCTGCATCCTCGATCACCGTCTCTCCGTCTGCGTTAATCCCCGCAATGGAAAATGTCATAGCAATCCGATGGTCATATCTGCAGTGGATGGATGCCCCTTTGAGCGGATTTCCGCCCCGGATGATCATCCCGTCCTCTGTTGCCTCTGCGTCCACACCCATCTTGACCAGATTGTCTACCGTAAGGTCAATCCGGTTGGATTCTTTCACTTTGAGTTCTGCCGCATCCCTGATGACCGTCTCTCCCTGCGCAAACGCAGCCATCAAAGCGATCACCGGGATCTCATCGATCAATGCCGGAATCAAGTCCCCGCCTACCTCAGTTCCTTTTAAATTGCTGGTCTTTACCGTGATATCTGCCGTAGGCTCTCCACTGTCATCTTTTACATTGGACAGTACGAGATCTGCCCCCATAGCTTCACATACCTTTAATATTCCATTTCTCGTTGGATTGATCCCTACCTGCTTTAAGGTAATACAGGAATCCGGAGTCACAAGTCCTGCAGCGATAAAAAATGCAGCAGAAGAAATATCTCCCGGCACAACAATATCAGCAGCGGTCATTTCTGCTGGCGGGGTAACCTCCGCGGTAGTTCCCTGGGATGACACCTGAACTCCAAAAGACTGAAGCATCAGTTCCGTATGATTTCTGGACAAAGCAGGCTCTGTGACACTGGTCTTTCCGTCCGCATAGAGTCCTGCCAGTAAAACGGCGGATTTTACCTGGGCAGATGCCACCGGTGAATCATAGTGAACGGCTTTCAAAGGCTTCCCGATGATTTTAAGCGGAGCGCACCCGTCACCGTTGACACTTTGAATGTCCGCTCCCATCGTTGAGAGGGGCTTCATGATCCGTCCCATGGGACGCTTATTTAAAGACTCATCCCCTGACAGTGTGACATCAAAATCCTGCCCGCTTAATATACCAGAAATCAGACGGGTGGTGGTGCCGCTGTTTCCCACATCCAGCTGCTTTTCCGGTTTTTTCAGCCCATGGAGACCGTTTCCGTGGACTATGACTTCGGTCCCGTCCTGTTCAATCTCAACTCCCATTGCCCTGAAACAGTCAATGGTCGCAAGGCAGTCGGCTCCTGAGAGAAAGTTTGTGATATGGGTGGTGCCTTTTGCCAGAGATCCGAACATCACTGCCCTGTGGCTGATGGATTTATCTCCTGGTATTGCTATGGTGCCATTTAGTCCTTTTACTTTCCTAAGTTTCATTGTCAGTTCCTTTCATATACACTGTAATTTTTATCCTGCAGGATCTCCCTGGCGCGTTTTGCTGAGACATCATCATAGAGCATGATCTTTAGCACTCCCTCTTCAAACTCTCGGTTATGGATAATACCGATATTTTTAATACTGATATTATTTAACGCCAACAGGGTTGTGGTGGTAGACAAGGTTCCCGGCTCATCCGGAATATCCACAAAGATCTCGTAGGATTTCTCCATCAGTCCCACAGCGCTGTCAGGAACCGTTTCCCTGTATTCCCCTGCCTCTTTGAAATACTTGTTTAAATAGCTGTGGTCATCCCTGTCCAGGGCATCGATCATCCCCTCAATACTGCCTTTGATCTGCTCAAGGATCTCTTTTATATTTTCCTTATTGGAAAGGCTGATCTGCTCCCAAACGACAGGAGAAGAGGATGCAATCCGTGTAATATCCTTAAATCCTCCTGCTGCCAGCTGTTTTAATATACCATCCTCCGTGTCCATATCCTTCACTGTATGTACAAGTTCTGCTGCCATAATATGCGGAACATGGCTGATGGCCGCCGTGAATGCATCATGGCGTTTGGCGTCCAGCAAAATCGTCAGTGCCCCCAATTCCTCAATAAAAGCAGTAAATTCCTTTACCTTTTCTTCACTAACCTCCTCGGTTGGCGTAATAAAATAATACGCATTTTCAATCAGACGGTCAGAGCTGTAGGAAAATCCGGCTTTCTCCGATCCCACCATAGGATGTCCCCCGATAAAGCAGGACTCCATATCAAGTTCCTTGACCTTTTTATGGATTCCGCCTTTGACGCTGCCTACATCTGTCAGAATGCAGCCTTCTTTAATATATGGCTTCAGCTGTTCCAAAAACTGAAGATTATGTTGTACCGGTGCACACAAAAAGATATAGCTGCACTCGGCAAAATCACTTTTAAGCTCAGAGGCCGCCCGGTCAAGAATTCCTTCCTCAACTGCTTTCTTAAGCGCTTCTTTGTCTGTGTCATATCCGATCACCGTGTAATTAGGAAATACACGGCGTACATTCTTAGCTATGGAACCGCCGATCAGTCCAAGCCCAATAAAACCGATTGTAAAATTTGTCTCTATTGACATATAGATCTCCTTGTATTAAATGATAACCCGCATTTTATACTCTTCGGGTAAGCGTGCTTCGCACGATAAGGTTCACCCGCAGGGCATCCCGTATTCCATACCCTTCGGGTGGGCGTGCTTCACACGATAAGGTTTATTTTACCGTGCTGTTGGGTAAAAGTCAACACATCGTCACTTTAAAGTAACAAAGTGGAAAATTCCTTCATTGACCAAGAAGTGAAAATGATTTATGATAAGTATGTAAAATTGTCCGCAAAAAAGGAGAAACCCATGTTTGAAAAAGCAATTATCTTTGCAACGAATGCCCATTCCGGCCAGAAGCGTAAGGGAACAAATATTCCATTTATGATCCATCCACTGGAAGTCGCCTCGATCGTTGCCGGTATCACGCCAGATGAAGAGATGATGTGCGCTGCGGTTCTCCATGATGTTATCGAAGACTGCCGGGATGTGACCGGAGAAGATATTCGCAGGGAATTCGGGGATAAAGTAGCGGATTATGTCCTGATGGAAAGTGAAGATAAAAGCAAGTCCTGGATCGAAAGAAAGAGCCATACGATCAATTTCTTAAAACATCGGGCTAAACGCCCCGCCAAAGTTATCGCTCTGGGGGACAAGCTGGCCAATGTCCGCTCACTTGCCCGAGATTATAAACTTCTGGGGGACGAGCTGTGGCAGCGTTTTAATATGAAAGATAAGAATATGCAGGGCTGGTATTACAAGAGTATGATCGAATGTTTCGAAGAATTCTCTGAATTCCATGAATATAATGAATACTGCTATCTTGTGGAGCAGGTATTTAAGGATACCATAGATGTGGATCCGGAAGAATATACAGAAACAGGCGGGAGATAAAATCCCGCCTGTTTTTATTTCACAAGATTTTCTGAAATTCCCTATAAATCAATATCTCACTGAGATATTTTCTCTTTTCCTAAAAGCCAATGCAGACTATCCCAAAGCCACATCCAAGATCATCATGATCAGAAATCCCGCCATAACACCCAATGTCCCTGTATGGGAATGTTCTCCCAAATGGGCCTCCGGGATCAGCTCTTCCACCACCACATAGATCATCGCTCCCGCCGCAAAAGATAAAAGCCACGGCATATAGGTGCCAAGTCTTCCTGCCACAAGAACCGCCAGCACACCGAATATAAATTCCACAATCCCTGACAGTGCTCCATAGACAAAGGACTTAAATCTGGAAAGTCCTTCTCTTCTAAGTGGCAGTGAGATGGCTGCTCCCTCGGGAAAATTCTGAATCCCGATCCCAACGGCTAACGCTACCGCGCCGCTGAATCCCACGCCTCCGTGTCCGCTTGCCACAGCAAAGGCCACACCTACCGCCATACCTTCCGGGATATTGTGCAAGGTGACAGCCAGCACAAGCAGCGTGGTGCGTTTAAAGGATGAGGAAAGACCTTCCGGATTTTTCTCCCCCAGATGCAGATGCGGCATCAGCCGGTCCATCAAAAGCAAAAAAACTCCTCCGAGCGCAAAACCTCCGGCAGCCGGGATCCAGCCGATCTGCCCATTGGCTTTGGCCTCCTCGATGGCTGGGATCAGCAATGACCACACGGAGGCCGCGATCATAACTCCCGCTGCAAATCCAAGAAAAATCCTCTGCATATTTGCGTGAATATCACTTTTTAAGAAAAATACAGTGGCCGCGCCCAGTGCAGTCATCAAAAACGTAAAACCTGTTCCGGCGGCCGCCCATTTTAAAGCTTCCATAATAAGTATTCCTTTCCATAAAACTAAACGTAATAAAATAAGCCATACCCAATAGGGCATCCCTATATAGGCACGACTTATTATTTCATATTCTAGTATTATGTGCAATCCTTAGGAAAACATAAAAGCCTTTATTGGGTCAGTTTTTTCAACAGCTCCTCTAATCCCGACATATTTTGTATCACGTAGTGGGCGCCGGCATTTTTGAATGTTTCCTTCACTTTCCTGCAGGCGTTCTCCCTCTGCGAGTCTGTCATGTCTGTATATTCTTCTTCCGTCAGTCCCATCTCTGAGCTTCCTTCCACAATTCCAACAGAAATGACACCTGCATGCCTCGCCTCTTTTATATCAGAAACAGTATCACCGATCTTAACTACATTTTTCACAGATGAGATCTTTAAGGCTTCCAGATTTTTAAATATCATATATGGATACGGCCGCCCGATCCCTCCTGTTGAATCCGGTGAGAACCATGCGTCTGGCTCATACCCCTGTTCCCTGGCTCCTTTTACTACTACCTCCATCATTTCATCGGTATAACCTGTAGTGGAACCAATCTTGATCTCCTTTTCCCTGAGCATCTCCACCGTCTCCAGCACATATGGCTTGACCTTTGTAAACTGTTCCAAGATTCCCATCAGTTTAGACTCAAAGAGATCATACATCTGTCTTACGTGTTCCTCAGAAGGCTCCGTTTTGTGCTCTTTGACCCACAGATCATGAATCCTGGGCATGGAAAGCATAGTGCGGATATGGTCGATCTTCAGCATCCCCATAGGTTCCCTTACCTCATCCATCGTTGGCTCAATACCAAAATGCCTGAATACCTCCACAAAAGCCTGCACCGGAGCAAAGCACCCATAGTCCACCGTCGTCCCTGCCCAGTCAAATATCACTGCTTCTATACGTCTGTTCATCCTTTTCTCTCCTTTAAAAATTGCTCCATGATCTGAGAAAGTTTCTCAATATCGTCTGGATAGATTTCTCCAATCGTACCGATCCTGAAAGTCTCAGCTTCTGTTACCTTTCCAGGGTAAATCGCATATCCCCGCTCTTTGATATAATGATACATCTCACTGAACGTAAAGTCAGCATCTTCTGGATAATAAAATGTTGTGATAAAAGGTCCTTGGTTCCTGCTGTCAATGTACGGTTTCATTCCCATAGCTCGGAACCGCTCGATCAGGATACGGTTGTTTTCCCTGTAACGCTCTGACCGTTTCCCGATTCCACCCTCCGCCTCAAGCTCCTCCAATGCTTTGGCAAATGCCAGCACCGTATGGGTAGGTGAGGTAAATCTCCACTTTCCGTCCCGGTCCATAGTCTCCCATTGTTCATACAAATCCAGGGATAGGCTTCTGGCCTTCCCCTTGCTGTTGATCAATTTCTTTTTGTTGGCAATGATAAAAGAAAAGCCAGGCACACCTTGGATGCATTTATTTGCGCTGCTGATGAGAAAGTCGATGTTAAGCTTTCCAACCTGGATATCCACGCCTCCGAAACTGCTCATAGCATCCACGATCAATGTCTTTTCGTGTCTTTTCACCACAGAAGCCACTGAGGCGATATCGTTGAGAATCCCTGAGGTTGTCTCGCTGTGTACCATGGCCACATGAGTGATTTTTGGATCCTCTCTCAGCATCCTTTCAACCACTGCCGCAGAAGGCACCTTCCGGTAATCTTCCCTGTAGATCTTATATGAAATATTGGCATGGATCGCGATGCTCTCCATCCGCTCCCCATAAGCACCGTTGGCAACGATCAGAAGCTTACCGTTCTCATCAACCACACTGGTGATAACAGCTTCCACACCAAAGGTCCCGCTGCCCTGCATGAGGACGGCAGTATATCCATCCTCAGAGACATGAGCCAGGGAAAGCAACTGTTTTCTGATCTTCTGTGTAATATTTTTGTAATCGTCATCCCATGTACAGTGGTCAAACAGCATTTCTTTTTTTACGGTATCTGTTGTCGTCAGCGGTCCGGGAGTTAATAACTTATACTGGTTCATCTTGTACCTTCCTCTTATTTTGCACTTTCTGATAATTCCTGATGTTTTTTAAGTAGATCCAAGGTAAGTTTTTCATTAAATACTTTTGGATTTCCTGATTTATTTTCGCTGGATTCTTTCTCGCCGTTGTAGATCGGGATTGGATAAGTCTTGATCAAGTCAGCTCTTCCTTTTTTGATGATGCATTCCGCCATTTCCTGAGCCAGTTTTTTCTTGTCGCTGTCTTTTTTATCTACAACTGCCACACACTCGGTCAGAGAGAAATTTCCTTCTTTCGGATCCACATAGTCGATTGGAAGCCCGTCCTTTTTGTCTGCTACAGCCTGCTGCCTAAGCCCAAATCCGATAGCCACTTCTCCTGCACGTACCTTTTTGATCGGAGCAGACCCTGAATCTTCAATATGGTCTCCCGCGTTCTTGTAAATGTCGTGGAGAATTGATTTTGCCTCTTTTTCTCCGTACTCAGAGACCAGCCCCTGAATTAAAAGCCATGCGGTGGATGAGGCTTTCACATCCGTCACAGAGATATAACCTTTATACACAGGTTTTGCAAGATCCTTAATGGAAGCAGGTTTCGGGAGCTTTTTCTCCTTCATGACTTCTGTATTCAAAATCAAGGTTCCCTCCTGTGCGGTGATCGGTGATTCATACTTCTGGAAGTCATCTTCTTTTTGAAGATTCCGGTCAAATGTAAGATCGGCAAACATCTTATTCTTATCCTGGGCACTTTCAATATAAAAGGTACTCATAGTCACCATATCAGCCTCGATCTTCCCTCCTTCCGCCACCAGCTTCCCTCCGAGTTCGGAGGTGCCGAAGGTCTGAAGAATGTACTTTCCTTCGTATCCATTTCCATCCAGGGCTTTCTTCATTGCTTCCACTGCCTCATCATCTGCGTTGGAATAGATCACAACCTGATCCTCCTGTTTTTTACTGGAACATCCTGAGGCAAAAACTCCCGTCGCTGCCAGCATAGCAGCCATACACATCACGGACGCCCTTTTTAACCATGTCTTTCTCATAAACTTCTCTCCTTATTTTTTCTAATATGTAATTTAAAGAACTGTTTTATTGTGCCTCTTTCTGTCATCCCCGCAAGTTTTGTAAAAATAAATTTTCCTATGATATTGGTAGCGAGGATCAGAAGAGAAAGCACAAACACTTCATTAAATTTGTTATAATACTGCAACTCTTTGATCTTTGTTGTGATCACCATTGTCCTGGCCCCTACGATAAAGATCACAGCGCTGATTGTTACCATTGCGTTAATGAAATAATAGCTGAACACCTCGATGATCGTGCCCAGTGCATTGGGTGTCACGATCCTTAGGATCGTCTTGGCCCAGCTGTCTCCCATGAGCATCGCTGTGGTTTCCCATGACGCATTCATTTTTCCCAGGGAACTTTTCATCATCAAGTACGGTGTGGAAAAAAAGTGGATCACGTTGCAGACGATAATCAGCAAAAATGTATTCTGAAGGCTGGTTCCCGTAAACAGAAACAAAAATGCAAGGCCTAGCACCATTCCAGGGATCGTGTTTGTCACCAACGCAATGCCCTCGATCACGTCTTTTGCTTTGGCGCTTATTTTGCTCCTCGCTGTCACGAGAGCGCTTCCATAAGCGGCCAGGGTACCCAGTGCAGCCGTTGCCGCTGCCACAAATAATGAATTCGTATAGACATTGGAAAGGTTCGGATCCTCAAAAACACTTTTGAAATTATCCAAAGTAAAGCTCAGCCGGTATGGCCATTCCTCCACAAAAGGGATCACAAAGATAACCGCGAATATAGACAGGACACCGATCGTCAGCAGGATACCGGCTCCCCCGCACAGGACGTCCCTGGCTTTGTTTTTCTTTAATTCTATATTTGAAATTTTGTTGTATCTGATCTGATATTTTTCCAAGATCTTTAAAACAGTGATACTGATCACAGACGGAACCAGCATGACAACGGCCACCACTGCCCCATTCTGGAAATTTGGGATGCTCCCGAGCATCTCACTGTACAGCAGCGCCGCAACCGTCTGGAACTTTCCTCCCACTGCCGCCGGGATACCAAAATCCGTAAAGCTTAAAAAGAACGATTGGATCACAGATGCCGCCAGCGTGCCCAAAAGCGGGCGAAGAACAGTCATTTTAAAATTGGCAAACGCGCTGTCCCCCATGACCCTTGAGACGACCATATATTTCTTATCGATATATCCCATAGTATTGTTGATGAGCATAAATGAAATAGGGAGCGTATAAACCACGTAGCCGATCAACAGCCCGTTCAAACCATAAATATTGAACAGCTGATGTCCGAACAGGCGGGTCAGCAGCCCTTGCTTTCCAAAAGAATAAATGATGGCAAACCCGTAGGTGATGGTGGGAAGAAACATGGGAAGAACGGCCGCTGTCTTGATGAACCGTTTGATCTGTTTCGGTATATTGGTATAGTGGATCGTATAAGCCAGAAAAAATGCCAGCAGTGTGGTTAGCACAGCACTAAGCCCTGCCACGCCGAAACTGTTCCTCAGAATTCCAAAGAAGTCTTTTCCTGTGAAGACGGACTTAAAATTCTGCAGAGTCAGAGCACCCTGTTCTGTTGTGACGGACTTCAAAAGAAGCTGAATCATGGGGATTGCCAAAAATGACAGGAAAATGGCCAGGATTCCGGCAAATATTATTTTAATCTCTTTTTCTTTTCTATGTTTCATCTTCGATTTACCGCCTTACGACACAAGGCTTTCCTTTCCAGGCTGAAGATTCAGCTGATTCTTAAACAGGGTAAAGATATTGTTCTTTTTGATCTCCAGCTGGTTTAAAATGAAGTTTTTCACAAAATCATTCTGAGGAGCGTTGACGATCTGCTCCGGTTCACTGTACTGGGAAATCCGTCCCTCGTTTACGATCAGCACCCGGTCTGAAAGCGTCAGCGCCTCCTCGGGATCATGGGTCACGATCACTGTTGTGAGATGGAATTCTTTTGCTATGGTCTTGATCTTATATTTGATGGATTCCTTGATCACTCCGTCCAAGGCACTCAACGGCTCATCCAGAAGAAGAATCTTCGGTTTCATAACCAGAGTTCTTGCCAGGGCAACTCTCTGCTTCTGCCCTCCTGAGAGTTGTTCGATCTTCTTTGGAAGATGCTCCTTCAAGCCGAGCAGGCCGATCAATTCCTCCACTTCCTCCCCGGAAGAAATATCCGGCTTGTTTTTCAGCCCATATGTAATGTTCTGGTATACATTCAGATTCGGAAACAGAGCATAATCCTGGAACACGATATTAAATCCTCTTTTCTCCATCGGAGAGTCTGTGATATCCTCTCCATTAAACTCAATACTTCCGCTGTCCGGTTCTGTGATCCCCAGGATCATATTCAGAAGCGTAGTCTTTCCACAGCCAGAAGGCCCTAAAATTGATACAATCTCTCCATCCGGGATCTCCAGTGATATTCCGTCCAGCACAGTGGTGCCGTCATAAGACTTTTTTATATTTTGTAACTTCAGCATATACTTCCATTCCTTTCTTCATCGACTCAATCTCTTTGAACAAGGCTTAGTCTAGCACCGAAAGTTTGAATTCATTTGAACATCATGTTAAATGTTGGTAAAAAAACAGAAGGAAGCTCCTGTGTTAAGGTTCTTCCTTCTGTTTCATGTATGATTCTATTTTCTGCTCCATATCTTAATGGAGGATTTCATTCAGATCGCTTTCCGGATCAGTAACCGGGTGTATCCGGTATTCCTTTACAAGGATATCCAACACGCCTTCGGACAGGAATGCAGGCAGCTTTGGCCCGAGATAAATATCCTTCATTCCCAGATGCAGGAGGGTCAACAGGATACATACAGCCTTTTGCTCATACCATGATAAGACCAGAGTCAGAGGCAGATCGTTGATGCCGCAGGAAAACGCCTCTGCCAGCGCCTGAGCTGTGCGGATCGCACTGTAGGCGTCATTGCACTGGCCCATATCCATAATCCTGGGCAGTCCCCTGATCTGTCCCAGATCCATATCATGAAAGCGGTATTTCCCGCAGGCTAATGTAAGGATCACACTGTCTTTTGGAGCCTGCTTCACGAAATCTGTGTAATAGCTTCTCTCCTTATGTGCCCCGTCACATCCTCCTACCAAAAAGAAGTGGCTGATATCCCCGTCCTTCACTGCGTTCACAACGGTGTCTGCCGCGGACAATACAGCGTTATGCCCGAAGCCTGTCACTGTACTGTTTCCGCCGTTGATGCCGGTAAATTCTCTGTCCTCGCTGTATCCTCCCAGCTCTAATGCCTTCTTTATCACCGGAGTAAAATCTTTGTCCTCCCCGATGTGGACCATACCCGGATAAGAGACAACCTCTGTGGTAAATACCCGGTCCGCATAAGAAGGCTTCACAGGCATCAGACAGTTGGTGGTAAACAGAACTGGTGCCGGGATACTGTCAAATTCCTTCTGCTGGTTCTGCCAAGCAGTGCCAAAATTCCCTTTCAGGTGAGAGTACTTTTTCAGTTCCGGGTAAGCGTGGGCCGGCAGCATTTCCCCGTGAGTATAAATATGAATCCCTTGATCCTTTGTCTGCTCAAGCAGCAGCTTCAGATCATAAAGATCATGGCCTGTGATGACGATGAACGGTCCCTTTTCCACTTTAAAAGAAACGGTTTCCGGGCTTGGGTGGCCGAAGGTTTCCGTGTTTGCCTGATCCAGAAGCTCCATGCACCTCAAGTTCACTTCCCCCAGCTTCAGGGCCATGGCCAGCAGCTTATCCTGGGGCAGGTCATATCCGATCGATGCCATTCCTTCATAGAAAAATCGATTTACTTCCGGGTCTGAATAGCCGAGCACCATAGCGTGATAGGCGTAGGCCGCCATCCCCCTTAATCCAAATAAGATCAGGGATTTTAAGGAACGGATATCTTCCTGTTCCTCCCATAGGTCTGCCATATCATAGTCATCGTTTCTGCCGCAGGACGATGCACATCCGCTGCACAGAGGAACCAGCGCTTCTCTTTCTCTGTGCACAAGCCCGATCTGTTCCTTTATGGTCTCCGGGTCAAAATTCACATTGGTCACAGTTGTAAAAAGACCTGACAGCATAGCTCTGTCTGTACTTTCTGTTCTCTGGTTTCCTTCAGACGAGCGCGCCAGGCCGATCAGAGCTCCCGTCAGCTGATCCTGAAGCTCTGATGTCTGGGCATCCTTCCCGCAGACTCCGGCAGCGCCTGTACAGCCGCTGCATCCTGCCGTCTGCTCACATTGAAAACAAAACATTTTATGATCCATTGATCTATCCTCCTGATACTGATTTCTGTTGTGTCTCCTTGAGTATACAAGAGTGGATCTTTTTAATCTGTTGGATATTCAACAGATTCTCATTTAATTTTTTTTGTTTCCATGAACATCATAAAAAATACTACCAGCAGCAGCGCGGAACAGATCAGAATCGCATTGTGGGAAAGAATACGCCCCGCCGCCGTACCCAGTGCCGCCCCTATGATAAAGAACAAAATGATCCCAAAATATTTCAGGCTCTTGTTTCTCAGCTCACGGTCCTTCGTCTGGCTGTATTTAAACAGGATTTCCATGCCGCTTCTCAAATTCCCCGTACACATGGTGGTGGCATAGGCATTTCCGTGGACCTTCCTAAAGGTCTCCACCTGCATGGCGCAGACGAAGGAAATGATCACATTGGCCATCATATCCAAGTCCCCCGAAGGAATCAGTGCTACCAGGCAGATCAACACAGCTTCCATCATAACAATGATCTGTCTCCAATGGATCTTTGGGTATTGTTTAAAATACTTTTTAATGATCTCCACGACAATAACCCCTGCGGCAAAGGCAAGGATAGGTATGGCATAGTGGACTGCCCCCTGCCACTTTCCTTTTTGCAGACTGATGCCAAGCAGCACAATATTTCCGGTCTGTGCATTGGCAAATACGCCTCCCCTCAGAAGATAACTGTACGCATCCAGAAAACCGCCGATAACCGCCAGGACCGCTCCCAGCTGAAAGGCCTCAGACATCTGGATCTTGTTATGCTGTTTCACTGAACCAACCTCCCTTAACTGCGGTAAAACTCCTGTAAAACTCTGATCATATATTCCGTATCTTTTGTCCCTGCAGTCTCATACGAAGAATGCATGGCAAGCTGTGCAAGACCGATATCTACGGCCTTTAATGACACCTGACCGGTCAGGATATTTCCAAGGGTGGATCCTCCCGGCAGATCCGAACGGTTATGGAATGTCTGATACGGTACCTCTGCCCTTTCACAGAGATGCTTCATCACTGCTCCAGAATATGCATCTGTTGTATATTTTTGATTGGCGCTGTACTTGATGACGATCCCCCCGTTCATATACGGCCGGTTAGTAAGGTCTGCTTTTGCAGGCAGATTCGGGTGAACGGCATGAGCGTTGTCCGCAGAGATCATAAAGCTGTCCGCGACTGCCATGCGGTACTGCTGTGAAGTCCTCCCCAACGCTTCATTGACGCGGAACAGTACATCCATAAGGAAAGTAGACCCCGCTCCCTGTTTTGTTCCGCTTCCCACCTCTTCATTGTCAAACGCGCAGTACACATTCATATACTCACTACCCTCGCTGTTGACAAAGGCCTGCAGGGATGCGAAAACACACTGCAGGTCATCAAGCCTTGGCGCTGACAGATATTCTCCTTTGGCTCCCCATATGGTGCCCGGCATCCGGTTATATAAATATAAATCCATTCCCAGAATATCCTGCGCTTCCACGCCAGCCGCAGAAGCGGCCTCAGATAGAAATGTGTTCCCGGCATTTTCATCCCCAAACAGCGGAAGCATCTGTATCTGGGCATTTAAGGCCTCATCCTCTGCTCCCCTTTTCATATGAATCGCCAGTCTCGGGATCATAAGAAGGTCCCTGTCAATCTGGACCAGCATTTCTTTCAGATCATCCCCTTCCCTCACAACAAGCTTTCCTGCAACAGACAGAGGACGATCCAGCCAGGAATCCATCAACATTCCCCCGTATTTTTCCGTATTCAGCTTCGTATAGTGCTTTTCTACCTGGATCTCCGTGTGTTCCTTTATCTTAAATGAAGGAGAATCCGTATGGGACGCGGTGATGTGAAACCCTTTGAACTCTTTCTCCGGCACACAAAACGCGATAACGGAAGATCCGTTTCTCTGGGTAAAATACTTTCCTCCCTCCTGGATCCTCCATTCCTCCTTCTCCTTCAGTTCCAGGAACCCGTTCTCCACCAGCTCTCTTCCTATCTGAGCTGCAGCAAAATAGCTGCACGGACTTTTTTCTATAAAACGGAACAGTTGTCCGTTGATTTGATCTGACATGACCTGCCTCCTTTATGATAAACAACACAGTCTGAAATCTATTCTCTGCTATTTTAACAAAACAGAGTGTCAAAAGAAAGTCACGTGCAAATTTCTTTATAAAATTACTTTTATTATGTTTCATTAATAAATAAAGCTACTGATAAATTTATAATACAAATCATAAATAATATAATAGAAACAGGTAAAGCATTCATAACATCAAAATCATTCATGATCCATATTAATAGTATAGAAATTAAAATTAAACTTGGTATGATCAGTCTTTTTATTCCACTTTCATCTTTAGATAATTTTGTCTGGAAATATAAACTGAATATTAGTATCAATATATAAATTGCAGTAAACATAAGATTTATTCTCATATTATTAAATTTTCCTCATTTCATATAAAAATTTATTTTTTTCCTTCTAACCAAATAATTCGATGAAAAAAATAGCAGCAGGAAAGAGTTCTTTCCGCTGCATTTTCTCTTTTAAACTATTCGTTTATTCCAGCCAAATGTCTCAGTGAAGCCTTCAAAGCTTCCTGTTCCTGATGTCCCATATCCTTCAGTACAATCCTGTTAACCTCTTCCACTGTGTCCAGAATCGGTTCTTCCAAGTCATTTCCCTTATCTGTCAGAATGATCTCCACAAAACGCCGGTCTTCCTTGCTGACTTTTCGCTTGATCAGACCCTTTTTTTCCATTCTCTCAAGAACCCCTGAGATCGTAGAGTTCTCCAGTTTCAGCTCCTCCGCAATCTCCTTCGGGCTGTTTTTCTTCTTTACCCAGAGACAGTACATAACGCCGTACTGAACTGGTGTCACGTCATACTTAGCAAGCTGTGAACTCATCTCCTGAAACACCGCATGCTGCGCTGTAGTCAAAAGATAGTTGATACATTGATTCAATTCCATCGGTTCCTTATCCCTCCTACACAAAACTGCATACTGACACCACAAACTGTTAGCATGCTATATATCTCATCATATCTGTTACCCAAACTTCTGTCAAGAAGACAAAGAAATAATTGCCTGACCTAGAACAACGTTGGCAACACAAAAGGGATGCCACAAATGACATCCCCAAAAGATCCAGAGTTTATATTAGGCCTATCTGAAGATAGCTCCGCTTACAACGAGCTTCTGGATTTCATTGGTTCCCTCATAGATCTGAGTGATCTTCGCATCTCTCATCATACGTTCTACATGGTAACCCTTCATATACCCATTTCCACCTAACATCTGTACTGCTTCTGTTGTCACATGCATAGCGGCCTCTGTACAAAGGTATTTTGCCTTTGCTGCCGGGATTGAGTAAGATCTTCCCTCGTGTTTATCTGTAGCCGCTTTGTAAAGCATGTATCTTGCAGCGTCGATCTCCATTTCAAGTTCCGCCATCTTAAATGCAAGATACTGGTTTTTATATAATGGTTTGCCGAACTGTTCTCTGCTCTTTAAGTATTCTTTTGCGATCTCAAATGCGCCCTCCGCGATACCAAGCCCCTGCGCGGCAACGCCGATGCGTCCTCCATCCAAAGTCTTCATGGCCAGCTTAAATCCGTCCCCAGATGGAACGACCATATTCTCTGCAGGTACTCTGACATTTTCCAGGATCATCTCAGAGACCTGCGCAGAGCGGATTCCCATCTTATCCTCCACCTTGCCTACAGAAAATCCAGGAGTTCCTTTTTTTACTACAAAGCAGGAAAGACCCTTTGCTTTCTTCTCAGGTTCTGTCAGGGCATATACCGCTGTATAATCGGCCAAAGGTCCGTTGGTGTTAAAACACTTCATACCATTTAATATGTATTCGTCCCCATCTTTTTCAGCCACAGTGACACATCCGCCTGCGTCTGATCCGGCATTGGGCTCTGTGAGTCCAAAGGATCCGAAATGCTGTCCGGACAGTACCGGTGCTAGAAATTCATTCTTTTTCTCAACGGAAGCATCAGAGTTCATAATGCTTCCGCCATACAGAGAGGTGGAAACAGAATAGGAAATACCCACAGAGGCATCTACTTTTGAGATCTCTTCCACTGCCAGTGCATAAGAAAGATAATCGGCTCCCTGTCCTCCGACTTCTTTCGGATATGGAAGACCGATCAGGCCCATATCCCCCATCTTCTTATAAAGATCTACCGGAAACTCACTGTTTGCATCTCTCTCCAGCACACCTGGCTGCAGTTCTGTCTGAGCAAAGTTCCTTGCTGTTTCCTGAATGGCTGCCTGCTGCTCTGTTAATTCAAAATTCATAGATAGTTACTCCTTTCACCCAAAATAGACTATAAACTTGATATAAATATTATCATTTTATATCCATGTATTTGCACGCTAATATTTTGTAAGCTAAATATATCACTCTTTGTGCATACTGTCAATAAAATTTTATATTTTTTTATACTTATATACAATTTACATAAAACATATTGATAAACCATTGACAACCAGGCGAATATAGTCCATATTATAAGCATAAATAATATTTTGTATCCCAAATATTTGTGCGCCAATATGTTAATTTTCTAACGAGAACTTATCAAATGTAATCTGTATGTTATTCTAGGAGGATTTGTAATGAACAATTTATTAATGGAAGTAGAAAACGAAGTCGCAGTTGTAACAATCAACAGACCAAAATCATTAAACGCTTTAAACAGTGAAACTTTAGCTGAGTTAGACCAGTGCTTTACAGAGATTTCAGGACGCAAGGACATCAGAGTGGTGATCCTCACAGGATCAGGCGAAAAATCCTTTGTAGCTGGTGCTGATATCTCTGAAATGGTCAATGCAACTCCTGCAGAAGGAAGACAGATGGGTCTTTTGGCAAAAGAAGCATTTCTTAAGTTAGAGACAATGCCTCAGGTAACCATCGCTGCCGTCAACGGTTACGCTCTGGGAGGCGGATGCGAGATCTCCATGGCATGTGATATCCGTGTAGCTGCGGAAAACGCAAAATTCGCACAGCCAGAAACAGGACTTGGAATTCTTCCGGGATTCGGCGGAACACAGCGTCTCTCCCGTTTAGTAGGAAAAGGACGCGCAAAGGAATTGATCTTTACATGTGACCAGATCGATGCCGAAGAAGCTTACAGAATTGGTCTTGCAAACAAAGTAGTGCCTCAGGCGGAGCTGATCGATTACTGTAAGAAGATGGCTGCAAAGATCATGTCCAAAGGAAGCTACGCAATTTCCCTTGCAAAAGAAGCGATCAACACAGGAATGGACACAGACTTAAGCAGCGGTCTTACATTAGAAGCTGACTTATTCGGACTTGCATTCTCCACTGCTGACAAAAAAGAGGGTATGACAGCATTCCTTGAAAAACGTAAAGCTGATTTAAAAGATTTCTAGGAATTACATAACACCATTTTATCAAGGAGAAAGACTATGGGAAAAGTTAAAATTATCACAGCAGATCAGGCTGCTGCCCTGGTGGAGGATCATACAACGATCACAACCAGCGGATTTGTTGCCAGCGGAATGCCGGAAGCTCTCACAAAAGCTTTGGAAAAAAGATTCAAAGAAACCGGATCCCCCAAAAACCTGACTTTGTTTTATGCTGCCGCCCAGGGAAACCGTGACGGAAGCGGCGCGGATCATTTTGCCCATGAAGGTATGACAAAACGTGTCATAGGCGGACATTGGAACATGGTTCCTGCACTGGGACAGATGGTTCTGGACAATAAAATCGAAGGCTATAATCTGCCTCAGGGAACACTGGCACAGTTATACCGTGCCATCGCAGGTCACAAACCCGGCGTTATCAGTCATGTAGGATTAAATACATTTGCTGACCCACGCATTGAGGGCGGTAAATTAAATGACATTACAACCGAAGATATCGTCGATGTAGTTGAAATCCTGGGAGAAGAGAAATTATTGTACAAATCGTTCCCGATCAACATCGGATTTATCCGCGGTACATATGCAGATGAACACGGCAACGTAACTCTGTCTCACGAATGTGCCACCACAGAGGTCACAACCATGGCTCAGGCCGTAAAGAACAGCGGCGGAAAGGTCGTTGTACAGGTAGAAAAGGTCGTTTCAGACGGCACCTTAGATCCAAAATTAGTCAAGATCCCTGGAATTTATGTGGATGCCGTTGTGGAAGTAGAAGACATGAAGGATCACGAACAATGCGTGGGCTGTGATTATGATGGTTCCATGACCGGAGACTTCCGGGTTCCGTTAAGCAGTCTTGAGTACCCGCCTCTTTCCGCCAAGAAGATCATTGGACGCAGAGCAGCCATGGAACTGACAGAAAACACGGTTGTAAATCTAGGCATTGGTATTCCAGAGTACATCTCCATGGTAGCCAACGAAGAAGGCATTGGAGATTACATGACTCTGACTGTAGAGGCCGGACCAATCGGCGGTGTACCTCAGGGAGGAGCTAAATTCGGAGGCGCTGTCAATGCTGAATGTATCCTAGATCAGCCGTACCAGTTTGATTTCTATGACGGCGGC
This sequence comes from Anaerostipes rhamnosivorans, assembly GCF_005280655.1. Taxonomy (NCBI): domain Bacteria; kingdom Bacillati; phylum Bacillota; class Clostridia; order Lachnospirales; family Lachnospiraceae; genus Anaerostipes; species Anaerostipes rhamnosivorans. Next base: position 1,145,443 of record NZ_CP040058.1, on the reverse strand, counting down.
GGAGTTGACTATGCATTCTTAGGACTCGCACAGGCAGATAAAGACGGTAATATCAACGTAAGCAAGTTCGGTCCAAGGATTGCGGGCTGCGGCGGTTTCGTCAATATCACCCAGAACGCAAAACGCTGCTACTTCTGCGGAACTTTTACTGCAGGAGGTCTGAAGACATCCGTAAAAGACGGGAAACTTATCATTGACCAGGAAGGAAAATCAAACAAATTCCTGGATACCGTAGAACAGATCACCTTCAGCGGTGAATACGCAAATAAAGTCGGCCAGCCGGTTCTCTATATCACAGAACGTGCTGTATTCGAACTCAGAAAGGACGGCGTCTATCTGACAGAGGTTGCCCCTGGTATCGATATCCAGACACAGATCATCGATCATATGGGATTTGCTCCAAAGATGGAAGGAACGCCAAAGTTCATGGATGAAAGAATCTTCAAAGATGAGCTGATGGGCCTGAAGCACGATTAACGATCCACAAATAAAGGAGGGTTTTTGTGAATTTACAAATCTTAGTCTTAGTCCTGGCGATTGTCCTGTTTGGAGTTCTGGCATTTAAACAGATGAGCGCTTTGATCCTGGCTCCGCTTGTCACGATCTTTGTTGTCATCTGCTCGAAACTCCCAATTCTGGACTCGTTAAAAAATGCGTTCATGCCTGCAGCGTCCGACTACGTGACAAAGTATTTCCTTGTCTTCTTTGTCGGCGCACTGTTTGGTTCTGTTTACCAGTATACTGGAGCCGCAGAATCCATTGCCAGAGCCATCGCAGGTCTCTGCCGCGGAAAGTTCGTGGCACCGATCATCATGATCATCACCGGTCTTTTGACCTTTGGAGGAGTCAGTGGCTTTGTTGTATTCTTTGTTATCTATCCGATCGCTCTGAACTTATTTAAAGAGGCGAACCTTACGAGAAGGCTTATCCCGGCTGCAATCTCTGCCGGATGCTGGACCTGGTCCATGAGCGGCCCTGGTTCTCCTTCCATTCAGAACGTTATTGCTATGGATAACCTTGGTACACCGGCAACTGCCGCATTTGTTCCATCTCTGATCACAACGGTTGCTATGTTTTTAATGATCTTTGTATGGCTGGAAATGCGCGCAAGAAAGTTTACAAAAAAGGGATACCGCTTTATTGACAAATCTTTAAAGTATCAATTAAGTGAAGAGGAGACGGCAATTGATGAAAACAAAGATCTTCCTCATGTTGCCATCGCTATCCTTCCGATCATTGTAATCCTGGTACTCTTTAACATTGTAAAGCTGCCGGTAGAGACATCCGTATTTGCAGGCGTGGCTCTGGCTACAGTTCTGATGTTCAAGAGAGTCAAAGGCATCAACGAATGGATCAATGTCTTTAACAAAGGGGCATCTGATTCCGGTGTCGCTATCCTGAATACTGCCATTGTCGTAGGATTCGGCGGCGTTGTGCAGAAAACACAGGGGTTTACAGATCTGGTCGCTGCTCTCAAAGATATGAGCATGCCGCCTCTGGTATTTGTAATGATCACTGTGGCTGTCTGTGCAGGAGCCTGCGGTTCCGCTTCCGGCGGGATGGGCGTTGCCTTCAATGCACTGAAGTCTACCTATATCAAGATGGGAATTCCTCTGCCTTATGTACATAGGATTTCCGCAATTGCCGCTGGTACATTGGATACCCTTCCTCACCAGGGAGCGCAGATCACTCTGCTCGGCATTTGTAAAATGACCCATAAGGAAGCCTACTGGGATATTGCGGTTACGCAGATTATCATACCATTTATATCCTGCGGAATCTTTATCGTTTTAGCTTCTTTTGGACTATAAACTTATCTATAGAAGATCCGTGAAATACCGGATCTTCTTTCTATTCTCTTAGTAGTTCTCTCAATATTTTTTGGGCATCCCCGACGATCCCATAGTCGCAATAATTAAAAATTGCCGCATTTGGATTGTTATTGACTGCGATCACGGTCTTTGCCCGGACTCCGGTCATATGCTGGATCGCACCGGAAATCCCAAAAGCCAGATAGAGATCCGGTTTGGTTGTGAATCCGGTCTGGCCGATCTGCTGCTCCGGCGAGGTCCATCCTGCATCCACACATGGTCTTGTGCAGCCCACCTGGGCACCGATTTCTCTTGCAAACCGTGTAAGGAGTTCAAATCCTTCAGGCCCTTTCAGTCCCCGTCCGCCGGCTGCGATGATCTTTGAATCTTCCAGAGATATCTTGTTGCCGTCTTCTGTGATCAGCTCCAGCATCTTTTTCCGCTCTTTGATATCTTCCAGCCAGTCAGCCGCCACCATGGTGATACCGCCTCTTTTTCTTTCCGTCCTGCAGGCCTTCTCAAAAATCCCGGGCTTTACAGAAACGATCTGTACGTGGGCCTTTGGCATCGATACTATAGACATTCTTTTTCCGTCAAACGCCGGCTTGCTGATCAGAAGTTTCCCTGTTTCCTTGTCAATCTCCAGGTCAGCCGCGTCTGTCACCACTTCTGTTCCAAGAACCGCAGCCAGCATTGGCAGCAGCACCTTTCCTGACAACGTTGCTCCTCCCAGAATCATATCCGGCTCGTGCTCCCGGATCACGGCCTCCAAAACTCTGGCGTGGGTCTCCGTTTGATCCAATTCCATCCTGGGATGATCCACTGCAATGATCCTGTCTACAGGATACTGCAAAAGCTCACTTAAGATCTCCTGAATACCGCTGCCCGCTACAGCCAGTAAAAGCTTTGCGTTCAGAGAAGAGGCTATCTTCTCTCCCTCCCCTAATAATTCCAGAGTTACCGGGGCTGGCTGTCCATTTTGTATTTCTCCAATAATCAAAATCTTTGATACTCTTTCCATACAGCCTACTCCTATTTTGCTGCCGTGAACTTCGTTAATATCTGCCGGAGTTGTCCCGCCAGTTCCTGTTCATCTTTTCCGGCCAGCATCATTCCCTTCTTGTGTTTTTTGCCGGGCGTATACTGCCCAACCTGTCTAATGATCTTCTCCGGTGTATTTCTCTCTGGTTTTATAACCGGGATCACAGTGCTCCCGGCATAAGCTGACATAATATCACAGACATTGGGGTGCCTTCGTTTGTTGTCTTCCTTCACTGAGAGGACCAGTGCTGGCATACAACACTCTGTCCGTTCTGTCCCATCTTTGGACATACACCAGTTGTACAGCTTTCCGTCCGAGATCTCCATTTTTTTGGAGAAGGCAATAAGCGGGATATTTAAAAAGGACGCCGTCATAGCCGCCATATGGGCCGCATCTCCATCTATCGCCTGTCTTCCGCACAAAATTACATCAAATGTGCCTTCCGCTTCTATGGCTTTTGCTAGCACTCTTGCACTTTCCAGGATATCCCCTGTAGCCTTTCCATCCTTTAAAACCAGGACTGACCTGTCAACTCCCCAGGTCAGCGCCTCCCTTGCTGTCTTCTCTCCTGTGGACGGCCCGATGACCATGACCGTCACAGTTCCGCCTTCCTTGTCCCTCAGATTCAGTGCCTCCATTAAGACATTCTGATCACTGTCATTGATCCCCTCTGTATCCTGGTACAGATCCCGTTCTTCTTCCGGCGGTATTTCTTTTAAATAAACCAAAATTCTCATTCTTCATCCACTCCCCTCACCGTCATGTTTTTATTTTATCCAGAAAAAATTTAAGTTGACTCTTAAAAATTGCTGTGCTATGATACCCATACAAATTAATTCGCATACCATTAGTTCGTATGCTAATTAATTGATACTGTTATATTACCATTATTATTTTTATATGTCAATCATAGAAAGAGAGGATTTCGTTATGCCATTAATTCAAGTAGATCTGTTAAAACAAAATGATAAAGAAAGACTGAGAAACATCCTTGATACGATCCACCAGTGTGCCGTAGAAGCTTTTGATATACCAGAACGGGACCGCTACCAGATTGTGAACCAGCATGATCCTGAAGAAATGATCCTGTTAGACACAGGCCTTGGGTTTGAACGAACAAAGAACCAGATCGTCATCCGGGTCACAAGCAAACAGAGAACTCAGGATAAAAAAGAGCTGCTCTATTCTCTGCTTGGCCAGAGGTTAAAAGACCGATGCCAGATCGAACCCCAGGATCTCTTGGTCTCCATCGTGGAAAATGGGGATGCGGACTGGAGTTTTGGATTCGGAAAGGCCCAGTTTCTGACCGGGGAACTGTAAATTTTGTATATAACAGCGGCAGCTGGTGTTACATGTCACCGGCTGCCGCTTTCCTTCAATCCCCTTAAAGAACGAGCGGCTAGGAGATGAGATGGCTTGCCCGCTTTGTTTGTTGTAAGCTTTAAAGATAGCGCCTTACCTTTTTCATATACTGCCTGTACACTTCCCCAAATTTCTCAATGCACCATCTCTCTTCTGATAGAATGATCCAGTGGGAAGTAATCTGAAAGATAAGGACAAAACCATATAAGATCAGGGAACGCGTCAGCACAGCGCATCCTAAAAAACAAACAAAATAAGATACATACATAGGATTGCGCGAAAAACGGTAAACACCTTTATAATTTAATCCCGTCTCTGAAGGAGCCGAGAAATCCAGCATTGAAACCGCACACAGTACCAGTCCTGCTAAATAGATCACAAGACCTGCAACAAACAGCCATGTACCTTCTATCTTTACTGTGAGAAACCATAAATAGATAAAGATCGCTGCATTTGAAATCTGGTAAATCCAATATGCCGGCACTTCACTTCCGTTCATGGGCGGAAAGTACGCCGCCCGTTTTACCGCCCCTTTGCTCAAAATCGATAAAAAGCCGAATCTGATAAGCAAAAATGGGATCAATAACAAAAACCCATTGATCTTCATTCCAACACTCCTTTTTGCAGCACCTTCTGCATCTGTCTTGACTATCTTTTTACTTTTTTCGCAATGTCACGGTTCAGCTTATCGCGCCAGCGATTCGTGTATGTTTTCACATCTTTCAAAAGCTCATCTACAAACCCTGCAACATCTTCTCCTGTCACATCCAAAACATTTTTACCATCTGCCGCACAATCTTCAAACAAATCGATCAATCCATACTGCAACTCCAGCATATCATATCCATCCCCAGAAGCAAACGACCACATATGTTGTTGTATCTTTTTGAATGTGTACTGGTAGTCTTCAGGCAGCGCTTCGATCCGGGCCATCTGCTGTTTATACGCACGTTTTTCTTCCATTATATTCTTGATATTAAAATATTTATTAAAAAATTCATTCATTATGTTTTCTCCTTTAACTGTTTCATTTTTGATGTAATAAAATCCCACTTTGCCCAGAACAGCTGAAGTTCTTCATACCCTCTGTCATTTAACGAGTAAAACTTTCTGGGCGGTCCCATAGTAGAGGGCTTCTTTTCTATGCTCACCAATTTATTTTTTTCCAGCCGCACTAAAATGGTATAGACCGTACCTTCCACTACGTCTGTGAACCCAAGAGCGTTGAGCTGGCGCGTGATCTCATAGCCATAAGTCTCCTTCAGGCTGATGATCTCAAGGACACACCCTTCAAGCACCCCTTTTAACATTTCCGTTAAGTTTTCCAACTGCAGTTTCCTTTCTGTGAACACAACTAGTATCTTGTAACACTTACTATCGCTATATAATAATACAGAATAGCAAAACTGTCAAGAACGGACTATAAAAGAACAAAGCGGACAAGTCCGCTTTGCGCGCCAAATGCGATTTGACGTAGTCAAATGATTTCCTTACGCATTCTGTGTATCCTCGCGGAGCGTTTTTATGTCATATGAGGTTCCGTAGGAATTTCCTATGACATAAAAAAAGTATGGACCTAGGAGAAAAAAGGTCCATACTTTTGTAATGCAGATATTACACAATAACAATTCATTTTTGAGCCAGGTATTGGAGGGTCAGGCTCGGGGTATTTTTGTTTCATTGTTTTTATTTTTTTAGGAGTTTCAGTGGCATAAATCTGCATTGATCTATATTTAAGTACGTTAAACGCACGTACTTACTACATTGTGATTACCACAGATTGCGGTAAATTTCTTTGACATCTTCTGCTGTGATGGCTTTTCTTGTGTTGGACGGGCTTCCGCTGTCCATGGCATCGTTGGCCATTTTGTCGATCACACTGAAGAATTCTTCTTTATTGATTCCATATTCCTCTAAGGAAGGAGTTTCAAGCTCATCGCAGATATCCACAACTGCCTGAAGGAATTTCTCACTGGCTGCCTGGTCTGTGTCAGTCTCTGCCGCCACATTGATCGCTTTGCCAAGCTCGCCAAAGCGGTCATAAGCCCCGTCCAGCGCATAGATAAAGCATTCCTTCAGCAGCATGGCATTGGAAAGTCCATGTGCCACATGGAACATAGCACCGATTGGACGGCTCATTCCGTGGACTAAGGTCACGGATGCATTGTTAAATGCAATTCCTGCTTCCAGTGCTGCTATTGACATCTGTTCTCTGGCTTCAACATTCTTTCCGTCTTTGAATGCAACCGGAAGATATTTGAAGATCCTTTTAATAGCAGAAAGAGCAAATGTATCGGATAATGGCTGTGCCAGCTTTGATGTATAAGCCTCTGCCGCATGAGTCAGGGCGTCAAGTCCTGTAGCCGCAGTAATCTTAGGAGGTGCAGTCATTGTAAACTGTGGATCGATGATGGCAAGATCCGGCATTAGAACAGCGCCTTTGAGCAGCATCTTGATATCATTTTTTGTATCTGTGATGATGGTAAACTGAGTTGCCTCAGAACCTGTCCCCGCTGTGGTGGGAATGGCAACAAGTGTCGGTGTTTCCTCTGTGATCACTTTTCCCATATAATCTGAAATCTGTCCGCCGCTGGTTACAAGTGCACCAATCGCTTTCATAGAGTCAATTGGACTGCCGCCTCCGAGAGCGACAATAAAGTCACATCCTTCTTCTTTGTAAAGATTCAGTCCGCCTTCAATCATTGTGTCGGTCGGCTCACCGTTGATCTCGCTGTAGATCACATATTCAATATTCTGGTTTTTTAAAGCAGTTTCTACCTTTGCTGCATTTCCAAGATCAACCATCACCTTATCTGTGACGATCAGCGCTTTTTTGCCGAGAGCTCCTAACTTTCCTTCTGCCATATCCAGTGCACCCTCACCAGTATAAATCTGGCCCGGCGCGATAAATTCTCTTGCCATGTTCTTATCCTCCTATACTTTCTTCTGATTTTCTATCTTAGAATTCTGCGTCATGAAGCCAAACGTAGCGTTCGTCTTCATTTCTGTCTGTCTGAAGCCATGGGTTCCCTTCCAGATGACGGATCATCCAGCAAGTATACATTTGGTATCCCGGAGCCACTGCCTGAGGATGAAGTTCTCCCCCTGGAATCGCTGAGAAGCTTCCGTCTGTACTCTTAAATACCTGGTCTCCCACAAAGCTTGCCCCAAATCCTTCCGGATGGTCAAACAGGAAGTAATAAGTTTCCGGCTGCGGATGTCTGTGAGGAAGATATCCTGACCAGTTTCCGCGGTCATTTAAGACTTCACCTAATACCATGTTGGAGTATGGTGCAATGTCATGGTCAAAGATGGTATTGACACGGCGTTTAGCCACATTTCCGAACTTTCCTACACAGGAATATCCCCAAGGAGCATCTTCCGGCGCATACAATTTACTCTCAAATGTCTGGTCATTCATTGTGGACTGTACCAAGATTTCAGAGTCTGCCTTTGCTTCCACTATGACTTTGGCTCCTGTGCAGATATGTACTGCCCAAGGTCCTTCTGTAAATACATCTTTTCTTGTGACTTCTTTGGAAGTTTCATCAAATGAGAATACGACATCCCCTTTTAGTAAAAGAACCGCGGTCTCCTCTTTTTCTTTGCAGAAGGTCTTCACATCTCCCGCTTTTAAGCGGAAGACGCGGATGTCCATCAGCATTTCTTTATAATCATTGTCATATGTTGTTAAAACCTTTTCCCCGTTTACATCAAACTCAGGATAGCCGAATACTTTACCCATTGTCATACCTCTTTTCTAATACTGTCTTGCGTTTTTGCGGCCTTCCAATACTCCTTCACATGCTTTCTGCACGCTTTCTTTCACAGAAGTTGTCGCAATACCTACGTTCCACCATGATTTGTAACCGTCTGTCATTGTTTTCGGAATGACCTTCAAGTCGATCAATGTGGCAACGTCCTGTTTCTTAGCATCGATCAATGCTTCCTCCAGCTCTTTGATCGTTCTTACACTGTACGTCTTGAGTCCGTATCCTTCTCCGACTTTTGCATAGTCAACCGGGATCAGATCACCCTTGATCTCATTGTTTTCATCGCGGTATCTGAACTCTGTTGCAAGACTTCCCACTCCATGATTCATCTGAAGGTTGTTGATACAGCCAAATCCGCAGTTGTCAAATACAAGGATGTTGATCTTTTGTTTTTCCTGCATCGCTGTCATAATCTCACTGTGGAGCATCTGAAAGCTGGCATCCCCCACAACCACGTAGGATTCATGCTCAGGCTCTGCCATCTTTACGCCGAGCGCTCCCGCCACTTCATATCCCATGCAGGAATATCCGTATTCTGCGTGATATCCGCCTCGTTTGTCTGTGGTCCAGATTCTCTGCATACAGCTTGGAAGACTCCCCCCTGCTGTCACAATATTAGCGTCTTCATCAATGACCTCACGGATTTTGCACAATGCTGCAGTCTGAGTGATAAGTCCCCCTGTAAGTTTTACGAATTCAGGAATCGTACGCGGATCTCTCGCTTTGATCTCCGGCTCAAAGTCATCGCCTGTATACTCAATATTCGCAAGGCGGTCCATTTCTTTATCCCAGGCTGCCTTTGCGTCCTGGATCTCTGTTGTGTAAGCAGACTTGTATCCTTCCTCTTTCAGTCTAGCAGAAAGAGCTTCCACTGTCACTTTCGCGTCTCCGACAGCTTTTACTGCATCCATTTTATATGCATGATATTTATTGTTGTTGATCGTCACCATTTTTACATTAGGATTTTTGAACTGTCCTTTAGATCCTGTTGTAAAGTCTGAAAGTCTGGTTCCCACTGCAATGACCACATCAGCTTCATCAGCGATGGTATTGGCAGCCAGGGTTCCTGTGACGCCGATTCCTCCTAAGCAGTAAGGGTGGCTTGACTTGCAGGCACTTTTTCCTGCCTGGCTCTCTCCGAACGGGATGTTAAAGTCTTCGCAGAACTTTTCTACAGCTTCTCCTGCCTCAGAATACTTCACACCTCCGCCCACGATCACTAACGGATTTTTCGCTTCTTTAATGACTTTTACAAGGTCCTCGATCTCTTCTTTTACCGCGCAAGGTCTTGTGATCCTATGTACACGTTTTTCAAACAGATAGTCAGGGAAATCATAAGATTCTCCTTCTACATCCTGGGAGAGTGCAATGCACACAGCGCCTGTCTCTGACGGATCTGTGAGAACACGCATAGCGTTGACCATGGCTGTCATCAGCTGTTCCGGGCGGATGATCCTATCCCAATATTTACAAACCGGTTTGAATGCGTCGTTTGTTGTTGTAGAGAGACTGTCACTCTTTTCTAACTGCTGGAGCACCGGGTCCGGCTGTCTTGTGGCAAATGTGTCAGAAGGCACTACCAAAAGCGGAATATTGTTCACTGTAGCTGTAGCCGCTGCTGTCACCATATTTGCCGCTCCGGGTCCTACAGAAGATGCACAAGGAATGATCTTCCTTCTTCTATTTTGTTTTGCGTAAGCTGTCGCTACGTGGCACATTCCCTGCTCATTTCTTCCCTGAAGAACCTTTAAGCTCCCAGGATTGCTGTCCAATGCCTCTCCGAGACCAACGGCGATCCCGTGTCCGAAGATAGTAAAGAAACCTTCTACAAATTTTGTTTCTTCCCCGTCAAATTCCACATACTGATTGTCAAGGAATTTTACAAGAGCCTGTGCTACTGTCATTCTGGTTGTACTCATTTTCATATCCTCCTATACTCTCGCAATCATTTCGCCATATTTGTCTTTTGTCTCGCGGATAAAGTCTTTGACTTCCTGAGGGTTTGGAAGTTCTTCAGAACAAGAATGGCTTCTCACCATCATGGCCGCTTCCGCACTTCCGAATTCCAGACACTCGATCATATCCCATCCTTCAAATATTCCATATAAGAAGCCGGATGCATATCCGTCTCCGCCCCCAAAGCCTTTTAACGCCTCAACCGGGAACGGTTTGATTGAATAGTCATTTCCGTCATTGGTATATGCTGTAGATCCTTTTTTGCCATGTTTGATGACAACGATCTTTGCATTTTCAGTGTTCCATGCCTGTGCAGATTCTTTGTCTGTTCTGCCCGGTTTTATCAGTTTTTCTGTCAGGTCAAATTCTTCTCTAGATCCCATGATGATATCTGCTTCTCTGGCTACTAAAGAATAGTAGATTGAAATCTCATCGGAATTTTTCCAGTTGTATTCTCTATAGTCAATGTCAAAGATGATCTTTGTATCATTTTTCTTGGCAAGCATCACTGCTTTTAACACTGCTTCCCTGGATGGGCTCTGTGCCAATGCTGTTCCGGAAACCAGGATTGCTTTTGTGTTCTTTATGTATTCTTCGTCAATGTCATCCACAGATAACTGTAAGTCTGCGATGCAGTTGCGGTACATTAAGATGCTGCTTTCTTCTCTGGAAAGAATTTCTGTAAAGGTAAGTCCAAGCTTTTCTCCGTTCGTACATTTTGTAATATGGGATGTATCGATTCCCTCTTTATTGAAGAAGTCTACTACATACTCTCCGAACTGGTCATCAGAAACTTTGCCGATGAATCCGGCTTTCTTTCCGTGCCTTGTGATGCCCACTGCGATGTTTGCCGGAGATCCTCCCACATACTTCTTGAAGGTAGTGCACTCAGATAACGGGTGGAAATAATCTACCGGGTTAAAATCGATGGCTACCCTTCCGATGAGTACTAAATCCATTGGTCTTGTCTGGTCAAATTCAACATACTTCATAACTTTCACCTCAGTTTTGTTTTTTACGCACATTGCGTGTTATTTGCGTGTTTCATTATTTTTCTTGTTCTCTTTCAATGCGTTTTATGTGCTTTTCTTATGTGCTTATAGTATCACGCACGCTATTTATGTGCAAGCACTTTTTATAAAAAAGATCGTTTTTGCTACATTACACAAATGTATACACACTTCTTCGTCATTATTGCACAATTATTTAGCACGCAAGTACACGCAAAAAAAGAAGAGCAAGACACCATATGTGTTTCACTCTTCTATCAAATTAAAAGTATGACATTTTCCACATGATTTCCGTTCGGCTCTTAGAATGCCTCACTCCAATCATGTAGAAAATGGATGTAGTGTCTGCTAGATAAGAACGACAGCTAAACAGAAGGTCCCATCCTACGATAGTTTTTCTTCATTGTCGGAAGGAGGCCTTTCCAGAGCCGACTGGAGATAATGGAGAAAAACTCATACCTTATCGTGCGTAGCACGCCTATCGGAGGATATAAAATACGGTGTGCCCTGCGGGTATATTTTTTAATATTGTTTATGGATCCTGTAATTGGTGTAGGAAGCTGCAATCTGCGCCAAAGGCTTTTTGTGCTGTACCTGTTTGATGATTTGATACCTCACAAGGTCATATACTTCAAACCGTTTTCTGGTGTCCTCCGGGTTTCCGTAAACCTTCCAATACCCTGAAAACAGATAACTGTGCCCCTGATGTCGGATAAATCCTTTTACATCACACAGCGGGTATCCAAGAATCAGACCCAGTTCATGGGGAAATCCTTTTCTACCGTTTTTGTACTCCCAGTAGTTTTTACATAAAATCGTAAACATGTCATTTAGCTGAACAGAATCATATCCACAATCCCTCATAAATGTTTCATGTTCTCTTTTCATCAGATATTGTTCAAGTTCTTGTTCCCTGTACAACAGCCAGACACACCGTTTCGCATCGGCATATAACAGTCTGTATTGAATTCCAGTGTCTTTCAGCGCCTGCGTCAGGGAAAATGTTTCTTCCCTGTCCAGAGTCACCGCATTTGAAGGCTTTACTCCAGCAAACACCTGTGCACAGTGAGCCGCAATCTTCATCTGCACATCATTTTTATATGTGAACCTGCCAAGCTCTAATCGGCAATTCATCCGGCCGCTCCTTCCTTTGGTTATTAGTATAACCTTAGGATGGACACTTCCTGAACTTATTATGTATGACATTTTCACCAGTTCTCCGGCTTGCTGTCTCAGGGACGTAAGATTTTCTAACTTTCAGCAAAGTCTCTCCGGCGGCCCGTTCGGAACTCGCTAACGCTCAGACAGCCTCACTGCGCGATGCGCACCGCCTCCGAGTCTTTGCTTCAAGAAGAAAAACTAACGTCCCTTCGAATGCAAGGCCTCCGAACTGGTGAAAATGGACGTAATGTCTGCTGGAGCAGGCTGCTACAAGACAAAAGGCGCCGCCTCTAAGAGTTTTTCTTCATTGTTGGAAGGAGGCCTTTCCAGAGCTGACTGGAAACAATGAAGAAAAACTCTCATAGGATAGCACCTTTTATTTTGCGACAGCCTGAGACGGCAGAAATAATGTTTCTAATTCGTTATTCACCACTACTTTCAGTTACTTTTCCAGATATCGAAATACAGAAGGAGCCGACAACACGAGTTTTTCACCACAATCGGAAGGAGGCCTTTCCAGAGCCGACTGGAGATTGTGGTGAAAAACTCAAACATTGTATTTGTTCTTGATTTTTATATCGGTATAGATATGGTCCTTCTCCGGCATTTCTCCTTTTTGGATCATGTTATAAAGCAGGTTCGGAGGCCTGTAACCCTGTTCGTAGCCTTCCTGGTCAATCAGAAAATCATACCGGTCTTCTTTAAGGGCTTTTGTATTCTTAGGCGTAGCGTCATAGACTATGACATATGGCCTCTTATCAAGCTTCAGCTTCTCAAAAGCCAGGCATACTCCAGCCTGTCCGCCGGATGCCACAAAGACTCCAGCCAGATCCGGTGCAATGGCCATTGTATTTTCGATGATCTTTTCCACTTCCTTTGTCTCATCAAAGCTGCTCTGGACGCCCAGCAGTTCCATTTCCGGATAGGAATTCTTGATCTCCTGCACGAAGCCTTCCACACGCAGACTGTTTACACTGTTGGTAAAGAATCCCGTGATCACGAGGACTTTGCCCTTTCCTCGTGTCAGCATTCCCATGAGCCCTGCGGCGGTACACCCGCTTTTCTTGTTATCCAGTCCCACAAAACATGCACGCTTGGTGCCCACGATATCGGAGTTAAATGTGACCACTGGGATCCCCTTTTCCTCCATTAAGCGGTTCAGCCGTTCCCTGACACACTCTGACTGCACCGGCATGATGGCAAGGCCGTGGATCCCCTCCGCTTCCAGTTCGTCAATGGCTTTTATCTGGGCTTCTTCATCTACGGATTCAATATCCTTCAATAAAAGCTCCACTCCCAGATACTCCAGCTCCCGCTCTGCATCACGGATCCCCGCTTTAACAGGGATCATAAAGGAGGCTTCTGAGAGCTGGGTGATGACCCCGATCTTTATATTTTTGTCTGCTTTCTGCGTGTTCTTTTTTGTCTTCCTGTTAGAATGATAGTCTAGTTCTTTGGCGATGGCCATGATCCGCTCTGCCACTTCCGGCTTGATTCTGCCCCGGTTATTAAGTGCCCGGTCCACGGTCCCCCGGGAGACCCCGGCACGCTCTGCAATTTCTTTGATTGTTCCTGCCATGTGCTTTCCTCACTTTTCCTTTTTATTTGACACATTGCACGCATTTGTTTTATTATAACCGCGCATTTCTGAAAAGTAAAGCAATATCCCATTCGGGCATTGCAAATGTGTCATAAAGGGATTATAATTCGAATATATTGACAATACTCATCAAGTATAGAAAGGGGTTTTTATATGAATCAAGCAGCAATGTTTCAACTAAGCTACGGTTTGTTTGTACTGTCAGCAAAAGACGGAGACAAGGACAACGGCTGTATCGTCAACACAGTCCAGCAGGTCACGACCACACCGAACCGTATTTCCGTAGCAGTCAATAAAGGCAATTACACTCATGATATGATCCGGGACACCGGTTCCTTTAATGTATCCATCCTGTCCGAGGAGGTTCCCTTTGATATTTTTAAGCATTTCGGATTCCAGAGCGGCAGGGATGTTGACAAGCTGAAGGATTTCTCCGGCTATGACCGTTCCTCCAACGAGATTATTTATTTAAGCCAATATGCGAACGCATTTCTCAGCGCTTCTGTGGCAGAGACAGTTGATCTGGGCACACACACAATGTTTATCGCCGATGTCACAGACGGAGAAGTCTTATCAAATATACCTTCTGTTACCTACGCATATTATCACAAGAATATCAAACCCCAGCCGCAGGAAACAAAGAAAACCGGCTGGCGCTGTAAAATCTGCGGATATATTTACGAGGGTGAAGAACTCCCCGCCGATTTTGTATGCCCGATCTGTAAACACGGCGCTTCTGATTTTGAACGAATCTAGCTAGAATAGGGTTGCTCTTACAATAAAATACCTCTAAAGCAGACACGGCAGACAGCCAAAACTGCTTTAGAGGTATTTTTATATCTTGATACAGATATCTTTCTGCCAAATTGACTATATTGTATAAAACAGTTATAATATAGATAGAATATTACTATCATCTTAAAAGGAGGAATCAGTATGAATATTCGTCCATCTGCGGCAATCCGTCAAAATTATAATGAGATTGCTGATATATGCAGAAAGACCTCCGAACCGGTTTTTCTTACCAAAAACGGTGAAGGAGATTTGGTTGTTATGGACATCGAAACCTATAGCAGAAGGGAGAAAATGTTAAAACTCAGAGAAGAACTTCTATCAATTGAGGAAGACCGGCTTGCCGGAAGATCCGGCTGCACTCTGGATGAGTTAGACACTTACCTTGATGATGTGATTACAGAGGTATAAAATATGACAGAATATGAAAAATACAAAGTCGTTGTTTCCGACAGGGCGGTAAAAATGTTAGGAACTCATATCCGTTTTATAGCACAGGTTCATAAGGAAGCAGCGACGGCTAAAAAGAAACAGATAACAGCCGCCCTGCATTCCCTTTCACATATGCCACAAAGATTTCCCTACTTTGAGGAAACGTATATTCCTTCAAACAAATATCATAAGATGTTTATTGAAAAATGGTATCTTGTTCTCTATCAAATTCAAGATAAAACAGTGTACATCGAATATATTCTCGACTGCCGGAAGGATTATAACTGGCTTATTCATTAGCACGAAACGCACTTTAATTTTTCAAAGCCAAGACTTCAATTGCCTTGGCAACTCCGTCACTGTTGTGATCGTCCGTTATATAATCCGCAATCTCTTTCATCTCATCACTGCCGTTTTCCATGACAACCCCGATCCCTGCCGCCTCGATCATTTGATAATCATTCTCGGCATCGCCGCAGGCCATGATATTTTCTTTCTTTAAGTCCAGGTGCTCCATCAGATGGGCCAGCGCATCACCCTTATTGCAGGAATGAAGAGAAATCTCCAAATTATTCTTTAAGGAAGCCACAACAGCATATAAACCACATTCTGTCAGTTCCTTCCTCGCCTTTGCCCGTTCTTCCTGGTCTTCAAAAAACAGCGTCATTTTTTCTGAAGTTCCGCCTTCCTTTTGGATAAATTCTTTTAAATCCTCTACCGGCGTCCTGGATGCACGGATCATCTCCTCGGAATACTCTCCCAGGTGAAATGATTCCAGCCTATAAAGCTCTTCTTTATAACAGTATACCTTTCCATCCTTTGCTATGCTCCGGAAAGCATGGTACGGATTGACCGCTTCCAAAAGCTTGAGGATCTGATCTGTGTCAAACTGGTTTTTGTAAATCGACCTCTGTTCGTGTAAATCATAAACCCTGGCCCCATTGCTCAGTATGCAGTATCTTAATCTCTTAAGATCCGTCAGTTCCTTCGGAAGCCCGTTCACTGACCGCCCGGTGGCCGGGACGATCTGAATTCCTCTGTCCATTGCCTCTTCTAATACTTCTACTGTCTTTTGTGTAACTTCCTTCTGGCTGGTCAGAAGTGTCCCGTCCATATCCATGGCGATCAATTTAATTTCCTGTTCTTTCATCCCGTCTCCCACTGTTCCTTTCAGCATGTTTTATACCCTTGAGAACCTCTTGCTAAATTCATCTGTTCCTGCTTCATTATACTCCAGATAAAACACCAGGAAAAGACCTCTCCGCTGATTTCATCACACAGAAAGGCCTTTTCGTCTATACAATCTAACAAACATATGAATCAAACAATTTTATTTATCTTCTTTTAACTCGATCTTAGCTTCCCGTTCCAGCAATTCTTTCATAACCTTCGGATATTCTTTATCCAGGTGATAGAAACAAAGGATGAAGATCATAATAACTCCCAGCACTGCAATCCCATAGATGAAAAGGTTTGAAATGGTACTCAGAGCCTGTGCGCTCTGGGCAGATGCATTTCCGCTGTATGTATTTGCCTCCATAATAAAACCGATGAGGGCAGAGCCGATCCCCTGACCGAACTTCTGTCCTGAAGTAACGGCCGACTGTATGGCACCTGCAGTACGCAGCCCTGTTTTCCACTGTCCATACTCAATGCAGTCTGCGATCATTGTAAAGATCATGCCCAGGATCGGTGTCATACCAATTCCTCTCAACAGACCGCCGAAGGTTACAAGGGCAATGCTCGTAGGGTTCAGCAGAAGGATCAAGGAACCTCCGATGATAAACAGGGCGCCCAGCATACACCAGTTTTTCTTGGTTGTAAAGTCCATGACCTTGCCAAGGAGCAGAGTCGCAATGATCGTGATCCCGTAGCATGCTGTATTTACATTTCCGATGATATTAGTATCACCTACGATCCATTTGCAGTAATAGGTGGCCATTGTCCCTGAAAAGGTCTGATACATGGCGAAGAATACGAAGAAAAGGAACAGCATGACAAAATATTTATTTTTAAATAATGCCGGTATGGCCTTTTTCAGCGGGATCTTTTCACCTGCCATGTCATCTTTCACCACAACTCTCTCCCTGACGGAAGCAAAGCAGAACAGCATCATAGCCGCTGCAAACACAGCGTAAATAGCAGTCAGCACAACCCAGTTTCTCTGGGAGTCCATTCCGCCTCCCGGCATCATGCCGAGAATCCTTGTAAAGAGCAGAGTTACCAGAATATTTCCAACCGGGCTCATTGCCATGCGGACAATGTTGATCTTTGCCCTCTCATCCTGGCTTCTGGTCATATAAGTCATAGTCGTGGCAAACGGCAGCTGAAACAGAGTATATACCACGGTCAGCATCAGATTGTAGGTAATAAAGATATAAACAGCCTGAGCCATCGGCGCAATCTGCGGAACTGTCATTAAAAGAACC
The DNA here is from genome assembly GCF_005280655.1 of Anaerostipes rhamnosivorans. Lineage (NCBI taxonomy): Bacteria > Bacillati > Bacillota > Clostridia > Lachnospirales > Lachnospiraceae > Anaerostipes > Anaerostipes rhamnosivorans. The sequence goes on along the minus strand of NZ_CP040058.1, from coordinate 1,128,075 downwards.
GCTGCAACCGCATACGGGATGGACATTCTTAGCATCCAGACACGGGCCCTGCCGTATTTGGACCTGGTGCGGTCCACAATAAATCCTGCTGTGATGTCGGAAACCCCGTTAAACACCTGGGATATGGCGATGATCATTCCGATCACAGACGGTGAAACATGTGCCACATCTGTGTAGAACATGACCAGAAGACTGGTCGCTATGGTAAAGACAATGTTTGTAGAGATTTCTCCACATCCGTACGCAAACTTTTCAAATCCGGTAACACGGTCCTTCTGGGTCCATTTGTTATATCCGTTGAGATTCATTCCTTCACCTCTTCTCCTATTTGCTGATCGTCTGATTCAAGGCGTCAATGGAAGTGGCCAGTCCGGCTTCCACGCTCATAGTCAAGTCTTCCATCTCAAGTGAAACATGTCCGTCATACCCCATCATGTGACATACAGAGAAGAATTCTTTCCACCACTGAAGATCCTGTCCGCATCCCACAGCAACATAGTTCCATGTGCGGTTCTTTGTATCAGTTACCGGTTTGGACTCTGCCAGTCCATTGATGTCACACAGTCCCCGTTCAATTCTAGCATCTTTTCCGTGTACATGATAGATGCATCCCTCTAGTGCACGCACTGCGGCAATTGGGTCCGCCCCCATGGCGATCAGATGGGAAGGATCCATATTCATGCCGATCATCGGGTCAACGGCATCCCTTAATTTCAGCAGTGTCTCAGGATTGTAAACCAGCTGGCACGGGAATTCTTCGATGGCGATTTGTTTTACTCCATGCTTTTTACAGTGCTCTACAAACTTCTTCCACCAAGGGATTGCTACATCCTCCCATTGGTAGCGGACTGTTTCTACCATATAGTCCGGCCATGACACTGTGGATGTGATCCAGTTTGGAGTCTTGTCCCCAGGCGCGCCTGCCGGGAGCCCTGACATCATGACTAATTTCTCCACTCCCAGTCTGCCGGCCAGCACAGCGGTATCATAGATAGACTTCGTATGTAATTCTCCCATCTCTGCAGGTGAAAGAGGATTACCAGAACAGTTAAGGGCCGCGATCTCCATCCCTCTTTTTTCAATCTCCGCTTTGTATGCAGCCAGCTTGTTTTCATCCTCAAGAAGTTCCTGTGTAGGTACATGCTTGCAGCCTCCCCAGCCTCCCGCAGTCATCTCCACGGCGTCAATTCCTAGTTCTTTCACCTTATCCAGCATTTTGGTAAAGGATAAATCTCCTAATACATCTGTGCAAAGAGCTAATTTCATAATCTTACTTCCTTTCTTTTCTCTGATTTTTATTTTAACAGTTCCCGTTCAATGCGTTCTCTTGCTTCCGGCGCCTGTTTCTCCATCTTTTCCGGGAATCCGAACATGGATACACATGCGATGTTGTCTCCTCCGGCTTTCGGCGCATCTTCCCTTAACTGGCTGTTTGCGAAGTCCATCTCTCTTAACGTCTCAAAGATCCCGTCAAAGTCCACGTCTCCCTCTCCCATGGCTAAATGCTGGTGGATGGTCACATCCGCTTTTCCTCTTCCGTTTAACCACGGCGGGTTGGCGATATAGCGGCAGTCCATGGTCTGGTTGAACGTATCCGCAAACAGTACGTGGGTCAGTTCTTCCCCTGCGTACTGTAACATGGAGCGCACATCCCCTTTTCCCTCGTCATAGAAGAATCCATGTGGGGAAGAATACACATATCCAAGGTTCGGGGAGCGGAAGGATTTCACCAGATCACAAGTCTCATTGTTTAATTCGCAGAAGTCATACGGATGGGACTGGATCTCCACCCGGAGCCCTTCCCTCTCAATGATCGGCAGAAGTTCTTCCATAGAACGGAACCACATGCCGTTGCAGATCTCCTGCTGGTTGGGATCCCCGGACAGCTCCGTGTTGATTACTGGCACACCCATATCCACGGCGATCTCAATCATCCGTTTCCAGTTGGCTACTGCCATCTGTCTCTGCTCCTCTGTAGGTCCGGACCAGCGGTACACCACGATAAATGAGGAGATCTCCACTCCGGTCTCCCGGAGTGCTTTCCTGTATTCTGCCTCACATTCCCTGGAGAACAGCGGGTGTTTATAGAATGGATTGATCCTTGGATGCGGAGACTGTTCGATGTATTTATAACCCCAGTCTGCAACTTGATGCACCATCCGGTTGATATCCATCTGCTTTGCCAGCACATCCACGTCAAACGCTATTTTCATTCTTACATCCCTCCTTAATTATAAAAATCAGGTTTTTCTTCCATTTCAATTTTAACTACTGTCTGGTTATCTCTTGCTTTAGAAGCAGCCTTCGCTGTCACCTGTCCAACATATCCGTCCCACGCTGTCGGTCCGTCCACACGTCCTTCTTTTGTGGAATTGATCCATTCCTGGATTTCTACGTTGTAGGCATCTACGAATCTTGTGGACCAATCACTGTGGATTGCATGTCCACGGACAGCATTGGCGCATACCTCAATGTTAGACGGTTCAGGAAGATTTAAGATCGCATCCTCACAGCACACTTCACATTTAATATCATAGCAGTGCCCTGTGTTGACAAATGCCTCCACGTCAATTCTCACTCCTGATTTTGTAGTCAGGATCATTATCTGCGGATCCATCAGGTTTGCATGGGTCCTTCTTGTATTCTTAGCAAATACAACTTCTGCAGTGTCATAGTCTTCATCAAGAAGCCAGCGGAGTACATCAATCTCATGGATCATGGAATTTTCCACTGCCATCGGTGTGTCATAGCTCTCATCCACAGCAGGATTTCTGTGTGCACAATGCAGAAGAAGAGGTTCTCCATATGTACGGTTCTTGATCGCTTCTTTTAATTGACGGTATCCCTGATCATATCTTCTCATAAATCCGACCTGGACCAGCTGTTTACCCCCTGAGATCTCTGCCTCCACGATTCTTTTGCACGCCTCGGCTTCCGGTGCCAGCGGTTTTTCACAGAATACATAGATGCCTGCCTTGATCGCCGCCATAACATACTGCTCATGGTATGGGTCTATGGTTGTGACAATAACTGCGTCAATATCTCCGGAGGCGATCATCTCTTCCCCATCTTCATAAAACGTACATCCATAATTCTCCGCAACCTTTTTCCCGAATTCTGTATTGACGTCAGAACACGCTATTACCCTGCCGCCCTGCAGCTGGTCATTGATCCTCTCAATGTGCGTTCTTCCAATCGCTCCAACTCCAACAACTCCGATTCTCAGTTCTTTGTTATCCATAGTTCGTACTCCTTTATTATTCGCCATTTATGAGTTATATTAAAGAGCTCGTGCTCTTAACTTATGTTTTTATTATATCAGTTTTTTTTCAAAACACAATAAACAAAGTTCACAAGAATTTAACCTTGTTTTTGGTATAATTGTCCAGTTTCCAAATAATACTCTTGTTTTTGGCATGCAAAAAATGCGATTATATCAATTGTTATATATTTTTTTGATCATTTTAAAAGAGCTCGTGCTCTTTTTCTGGAGTAATTGTCTTTTATTAAGAATATGAAAAAACAAAAGAAGACCCGGGAATCTGTTTTCAGCATTCCCAGATCTTTTTCTATTCAATACATTCTTTTAAAATGATCTTCATGTCTGTATATAAGTGCTTGCGCGGCGGCTTCTTTTCATAGATCAGATAGTCCATCATCACGTCCAGGGCCTGGCCGCCCTGCTTTTTAAGCTCTGTTGCAATGGTCACGTCTACTACTTTTTCCTTGACCAGATCTAACACCTCCGGATAGTCTTCATAGCATATCACCTTGATATCTTCCCTTTTCTCCTGCCTCAGCACTTTGCCTACTTCCTTGACGCCTCCGCAGGTAATAAAAATACCATCCAGCTTCTTTTCTTTGTCCAGAAGCTTCTTTGTCTCCTGCACAATGATCGCAGGATCTTCGTCTGTACGGATGCTCTTGAGCATATGGATCTTCGGATACTCCTTCTCCAAAAGCCCCCTGAATCCCCCTTCCCTTTTGTCAAAAAAGAAAGACTGCCTGGCATCTCCGTCGCTGGTGAAAACCGCCACACTGCCTTTGCCGTTTAAAAACTCTCCCATGAGCCTGCCTGCAACCTTGCCTGCCCTGGAGCCATCCTGCCCGATAAAGCAGAACCTCTGGCTTCCTTTTATATCAGAGTTGACCGTAACCACCGGGATCTTCATGCTCATACAATAATTAATAGCATGGACAATCTCCTCGGAGTTGATAGGGCTTAAAATGATGCCGTCAACCTTTTTCTCAATCATCTGATGGATCAGCTTCAGCTGCCCGTTGATGTCAGGATACATCACACTGTGGTAGTCCAGCTGGATATCAAAAGACTGATAGGATGTAAGCTCCCGCCGTATCCCTTCCCTGACAATCTCCTCGGCATCCACCTTCAACAGGATAATGCCGATCCTTATGGTTTTTTTCTGCATTTTCAGAGCCTGTCCGATGGGATTTGGTTTATATTCGTATTCATCAATGATCCTCTGGACCCTCTGTCTTACCTCTTCACTGACACCCTCACGGTTATGTAATACCTTGTCAACCGTCGACCGGTGCACTCCGGCCATTTCAGCAATCTGTTTAATCGTAATCTTCATGCCCGCTCCCTCAATCATTATTTCCGTCTTACTGTAAACCTAGTATACCGCATTATACAGAAAAAATCTAATCCTCCCTGATAAAAAACAGGACGAAGTTTAGATCTTTAAACTTTATCACAACTTACCAAATGCTTCTTTTCAATTTACTCATAATATACTATAATAAAACAAAGCTTTTATTTTTATGACCAGACCAGGCCAAAATTCAAATAAACGAGAGGGAGTTTTCATATGCGTACAAAACGAATTGATGAAATAGAACAGTATATTACAAAAGAAAAGTCGGTTTCTTTGGATACCTTATGCGATATTTTCCAAGTCTCCAAAAACACCATCCGAAGAGATATTGACACGCTTGCAAAAGCAGGAAAAATAAAAAAAGTGTACGGAGGAGTCACATTAAATGACACTCTTCCGTCGAAAAAGCTGCTTCCTTTTGCAGAACGCCACGAAAAATTCGTAGAAGAAAAGAAGGCCATCTGCCGCCTTGCAGCCGATCATATAGAGGATGATGACATTATCTATATCGACACAGGAACAACCTGCCACAATATTGTGGATTATATTTCTGATAAACGATGCACCATCATCACCAACAGTCTGCAGGTTTCTTTGAAAGCTCTTCCTTATGAGAATCTGACCGTTATTTCCCTTCCAGGCTACTTAAAAAGGGAAACCCTCTCCTTTGTGGATGCGAAGATCTCTGAGTATCTTAAGGCTTTTAATATTGGCAAAGCCTTTATGGCATGCACCGGCCTTTCCATTGAAAACGGCCTGACAAACGCCTCCGAGGAGGAATATCGGGTAAAGGAAGCCGTTGTCTCCAACAGCATGCAGCGATATGTGCTGGCAGACCACTCAAAATTCGGCATCTTTTCTCTGATGACTTACTGCCCGCTGGATAAGATCAATTATATCCTTACGGACCAGCTTCCCCAGGAAGAGTATACAGATTTCTGCCGTTCCAATTCCATCACAGTGGAAACCATTGATTAAGAAGCCTATATTATAAAAAAAGGACAGCTCCGGGCAAAACCGGTTCTGTCCTTTTTTATCATAGCTAGAAAAGACATCACTTGTCATTACCTATGTTTTTCAATATACGACAAGATGACATCTGCTGCTTCTTCAAAACTGATCTTACCCATGTTCAGCGCAAGATCATAGTTTATCACATCGCCCCACTTCTGTCCTGTGTAGTAATTGTAGTAAGATTCTCTAGTCTTATCTTCCTTTTTGATGTCAGCCATAGGCACTTCCCGTCCCTCGGCTTCTGAAAGACGCTTCTGTCTGAATTCATCATCTGCATATAGATAAACAGATGTGACATTCTCAAAATCTTTTAAGATGTAGTCAGCGCATCTTCCGAGGAAAACACCGGACCCATAGCCTGCCAGCTTCTGTATGATCTTTCCCTGTTCTTTATACATCTGGTTATACACCGGAATATGACCGGGTGTTCCCATCATGACACTCAGGCCTTCCATATACTTAGAACTCTTCTTGTAATTAAGTTCCTCCATGGCCTGCTCATCCAGGGAGTCAAATCCAATCTTGTCTGCCGCAATGTATAAAATCTCTCTATTGTAATACCATACCCCAAGTCTGTCTGCCAAAATCCGCGCTACTTCAGTTCCACCGCTTCCATGCTGACGACTGATCGTGATCAATGTTTTTTTCATTTTTCAATTCCTTTCTGATTTACTTTTGCGGGTATACCATAAGATACCCATCTTATTTATGACTTATCACTATTATCATCCTTAATTTCCTGTTTCCGCTCTCATTATACTCAATTGATCCTCAGAATACTATAGTAAATTTTATTTTTAGTGAATTGATCATTGTTTATGTAAAAATCAGTCCGGCTCTTGTCAAGTTTATACAATACTTTATTTTTCAAATGAAATAAATCCGCAGTCGGTTGGGTGATCCAGGATCAACCCATTTTTATGCTTCAGAAGATAACATCCAATGGTAAGGTCCCCGCCTGCAGACAGCATATTCAGGACTGCAAGCAAAAAAACCGTATTATTGGGAACGATCATGGAAACTGCAAAAAGGCCCAGACCTAACACACAGAAAGGCAGATATAAGCCCACCGAATAACTGCCGAATTTCAATGGTTCTCTGCAGTGACAGTATGGAGTCAGCGAACTCCACATCACACCAAATGCAATACTTTTCCATCCATCTTTACAATTCAGACTCCACCCTAAACCATGAAGCAGTTCATGGACAAATATGGATGCAAAAAATAGTGCAAAAAAGAAGATCAGATTTCTTCCATTCATGGTCCACCCGCTTTCCCTCCAGCGGATGAAATATAAGATATAAGCTGCAACGCAAATTGGTCCGGCAGTAGCAAACGCCAAAACATTGGCCCTCAACACGGAAATGATCCCAGAGGATTCCTTATATCCTGCCTTTTTCATTTTTTCTCTCTGTCTCTCAAAATTTTCAATCCGTTCCTTCTTTTTGTCTCTATTCAAAACCTCTCTCTGCCTTTCCCGTATTATTTTGTTAAAAACTTCATACTCAACTGATAAAAATCACTTGGATTTGTAAGCATAGCAGGATGCCCTCCCTCAGGAAATAAATATATTTCTCCGTGTCCGATCTTTTTGAGTATATCCCCATAAACTTCTTCAAAAAAATCCGGAGATTCTGCAGATATAAATTCATCTTTCTTACTTCCTGTCAAAAGAATATCAGGTTTTAGGGACTGCAGTGGCTTATGAAAGAAGGTTCCGATCTCTTGGCTGTGTTTAAAGACAGCATTTGTGTCATTATCAACAACCTGTTTCCAGTCAGCACCATGCATACTGAGATAAAACATTCTTGTATTTTCATCCTGTTTAGACAGCGCTCTGTCAGCTTTGATATTTGCAATAAATGGTTCCAGAGGTTTTTCACCTTCAAAACTGTCTGCTATCACTTTATTGACAAGATGCGGAGCTTCTAACGCAGCATTGATGGCTGCCAGTGCTCCGCCGCTGCTTTCAATAATATTAGCGTTTGTATAACATTTTTCTCGTAAAAATGCAATGACCTGTTCTGCCTCGTAGAACCACAGATCTGCTGGAAATTCCTGCAATCGTTCAGATCTCCCATGCCCCAGGAAATCAATTAATATGACCTTAAAGTCGGATTGATACATTTTCACAATCTCACAAAACATATTTGAAGATGCCGTGTTCCCATGGAGGAATAATAAAGGCTTTCCTGCGCCGGTTTCCTCATAATACACTTGTTTGTTTTCAAACATAAAATGACTCAAGTCAAAGTCCTCCTGACGTCTTTCGATTTTCACCTTTTTTGAAACTTTTGCTTCGAGAACATTATAACCTGATACAGCAGACCCCACAAGAAAAAGAACACCACAAAAACCAAAGATTGGTTTTCATGATGCTCTGCCTTGATCTACCGTTGACTATTTCTGTCGTTTTTCTATGTACTCAAGAATCAAATCCGCACAGTTTTCAGGACTGATCTTCGTCATATTGACAGCCAGATCATAATTTTGTACATCGCCCCATTTCTGTCCAGTGTAATAGTTATAGTACGATTCTCTTGTCTTATCTTCCTTCTTCAATTCTGATTTTGTGACCTCATGGCCTTCCGCCTCAGACAAATGCCTTATACGGAATTCATCATCTGCATAGAGATATATTGTATAAACGTTATCCATATCTTTCAGCACGTAATCTGCACATCTTCCAAGAAAGACTCCAGAGCCATATCCGGCAAGCTTGCGAATGATCTTGGACTGTTCCTTAAACATCTGATTGTAGACCGGAATGTGTCCCGGTGTTCCCATCATAACACTCAGTCCCTCCACATAGCGGGAGCTTTTTTTGTAATTCAGTTCTTCCAGCGATTTCTCATCCAGATCATCCACGCCGATCTTCTCAGCAGCCATATATAGGATATCTCTGTTATAGTACCAGACATCCAGCTTGTCTGCCAAAACCTGCGCAACCTTTGTTCCATCACTTCCGTACTGGCGGCTGATGGTGATCAATGTTTTTTCCATAGTTTCTCCTTTCCAATCTCGGTTTTAGAAAATTATCATAATATATTCATAATTTGCAATAGTTATCTAACAATATTCAAATATATTATAAATATATATTCTAATTATACTCAATTTATCACCAAAAGTCTATCTCTTTTCCAAATTCCCGACTTAGTATACAGATAACCCATGGGAAAAACAATCTTTATAAAAGAAACAAAAGCAAGCTTGCTTATTCTTTGCAGGCTTGCTTTTGTTTTATGTCTGTCCTTTTCTCTCACTGCGGACTTCCCTCGGTGTGCTCCCATAGATTTCCCGGAACATTTTGATGAACAGTTTATAATTTTTAAATCCATGCTTCTCAATAAGATCCATGATCCCCTCTTCCGTGTTGCAGATATCATAGTATATGTGCAGCAGACGGACCTGGTTGACATATCTTGAGAAAGACACTCCCATATTCTTTTTAAAAAAGCGGCTGAAATACTCACGGTTCAGATAAAAATGAGAAGCGATCTCTTCCAGCGGGATCGGATCTCTGTAATGCTCTTCAATATAATCCGTGATTGCACCCAGACGTTTTAAAGCCCCTTCCTTCTCTGCAGTCCTCCCGATATCCTTTTCCCCGAAATGATTCAGCAGCTCATACAGAATCTCCATAGCGACTGCCTGGCTTTTTAGCTCATATCCCACGGGCTGTCTCACATACAAAAGGGGAAGCTTACGCAAAAGTCCGCAGACCGAATGGTATTCCTTTTCTTTTCCATGCTCCGCGCTCTCCCGGCTGCAGGACAGACGGAAGCTGTCAATGTCCTTGACGTAGTTCTTCATCCTTTTCCTGGAGAACTGGATTATGATCATCATGGACACTTCCGCACACTTCATCTCATGGATTTTATTGGAGTCAATGACCAGTAGATCTCCCGCTTTTGTGAGATACTCTTTCCCATCAAAGATCACAGATCCCGTACCGTTCAGCACATAGATCAGCTCGATGGCCGTATGCCAATGGGGAGGGGTATACTGTCCCTTGTTAGTCCAATACCTGATATCTATGCCTGTCCTTTCAAGTCTGTAGAGTGTTTCATACATATGTCAGCGTTTTCCTTTCCTATCATCCAGCCTCCATGTCAATATTGCCCTAAAAACTGGTCAAAAAATCATCTAATCAATCCTTGTATACAATGATATCATAGGAACCGTAAAAGAAAAACATCCATTTTAAAAGAAAGGAGGAACCGATATGACAAATACGAAAGCAGTACAGATGAGTGCAGCAAGCACTTCTCCAGCCAATACAGCAAAACTGTCCTTGAAGGAGAAAGTGAAAAAATATTTAATTGATAACTGTGATGTCATCAACGCCGGAATCACAGCAATGAACGGCGGTCATTACTATATAACGCATAAGAAGAGAATGTGAGGTACACATGCAGAACGATGAAACATCTAATGAACCAATGAAACAGTAAAACAGCAGGTATGATCCATAGAATACCTGCTGTTTTGCCGTCTATGTATTTTATTTTCTAATTGGTTCTCCAACCATCAGTTTTCTGATCACTCCGAGAAGGCTTTCATACCCTCCCAGGAACTGGTTAATGGTCTTTACAAAGGCTCCGTAGTGTACAAATTCTTCTGGTTTCAGGCCGTCTTCCTCATATGCCATAATAAAATCAGGGATCTTCTTCAGTTCATTTAGATATTTTTCCGGAACCGGGCGGTCCATACGCTCTTTTACTTCCACGTCGCTTCCGTTGATCTTCTCCTGCCAAGGCTGGGTGATGGTGAGCACCACGTCACCACCGATAAACTCTGACCAGTGGAAATAATTCCTGTATGCAGCGGCCAAAAGTCTTGTCTTATATCCGCGTTCCTGATAGATTTTATATGCATTCTTGAATGCTGCAACTCCCGCATACTCTAATGCGCACGGATCCAGGCACAGATTGTCCCGTTTCACTGCTTCTTTTACCCAGTCATCCGTGCGTCCCACCATGATGGTGCACACCGGTGTTATATTCTCGTTAGAAAGTCCCGCTTCTTCTCTCCGTTTCAATCCGCGCTCTACTGCCTCTGCCACTGCTATGGCCTGTGCCACAGTGAAAGATACGGTAGCGTTGATACTGATACCTGCGAAGGTAGCTTCCTCAAATGCCTTGATTCCCGCTGCAGAAGTCGGCATTTTAACCATGATATTCGGTGCCAGGTCCCCGAATCCGATTGCTTGTTCTGCCATTGCGTCTGCATTTCTGTATAATTTTGCGTTGGTCTGGATGGAGATTTTTCCTTTTTTATGATTTGTCTTTTCATAGACCGGATTAAGAAGTTTGGCTCCGCGCACTGCCATCTGTTCGATCAGGCGCCATGCAACCTCCTCCTCTGTTGCGTCCGGCATTTCATCGATCCACTTTATAAGAGTATCTTCCCAGAGATTCATCTCCTGATTTAATACATTTCCTACGATCACAGGATTGGTGGTAGCCCCGGTTGCTCCACGGTCGATGGCATACTCCAGTTCTTTTACCGCACAAGAATCGTTCCAGTATTCGGTCTGCGGGAATTTTTCACTAGTTTCAAACAGTTTTCCTTTTGCGTCTGACATAAAGAAGACTCCTTTCATGAGAAAGTCGTTGGTTACATAATGATTATATATTAGTATATCTTGGTGATATTTTCAATAGATAATCCTAATTTTAATCAACATATTATCATTTCATTTACATCAACCTTTACTTTTTCTCCAGAAACACAAGAATTCTGTAAGATTTGTTTATATTTCATTTAGAATTGTTTATTTTCTATCCATTGTTTCCTACGGTAATCCTGCTATACTAAAAACATACCTCATAAGACATGAAACACAGCATGTCCCTGAGGCAATCGTTTTTCATATATATTTTTAATCCTCTCTTTTCATTAAATATAAGAACCCCGCAGTGTATTCTGCGGGGTTCTTATTATGATACCGGGATCTGATTATTTAAAATAATTTACTCCTGAAAGGAAGATCTTTTGGTTCTTATTTCCGGCGATGTTATTGGAAACAAAACGTCCCATACGTTCTGAATGACCCATCTTTCCTAATACTCTTCCATCCGGACTTGTGATGCCCTCGATGGCATAATAAGATCCGTTTGGATTAAAGTCTTCGTTCATGGTCGGATCTCCATTTAAGTCAACATACTGGGTAGCCACCTGTCCGTTTTCAAATAGTTTCTTGATCACATCATCATTAGCTACAAAACGTCCCTCTCCATGAGAGACAGGAATGCTGAAGACATCTCCTGCGTTGACTTCATGGAACCATGGAGACAGGTTGGAGGTCACTTTTGTATATGCAATCTTTGAAATATGGCGTCCGATACGGTTCATTGTAAGAGTCGGTGACTGCTCTGACTGCTCTACGATCTTTCCTTCAGGCACCAGTCCAAGCTTGATCAATGCCTGGAATCCGTTGCAGATACCCAGTGCAAGACCGTCCCGGTTTGTCAGTAAGTCCATCACAGCCTCTTTGAGCCTTTCATTTCTGAATGCGGTGGCAAAGAACTTGGCAGATCCTTCCGGCTCATCACCTGCACTGAATCCTCCCGGGAACATGATCATCTGTGATTCTTTGATGGCCTTTTCAAATTCATCAACGGAATCACGGATTCCCTGGGCATCCAGATTCTTAAATACCTTTGTGATAACTTCTGCCCCTGCCTCTTCAAAAGCTCTGGCAGAATCGTATTCACAGTTTGTACCTGGGAATACCGGAATAAATACTTTTGGTTTTGCCACCTTATTCTTAGCAAAGTATGCCTTGCCCTTTGTATAATTTCTTGTATCCACCGCATCCTGGCTGCCCTCAGAGCGGGTCGGGAATACTTCTTCCAGGGGTTTGGTCCATGCATCCACAGCCTCTCTGAGAGGAACCACTTCGTTTCCAAGCACCAGTTCCGGAGTTGTTGTGATCTCTCCCAAGAGAAGGCTCGGAATGGCAAGTTTTCTGATATCCCTTGTATCCATCTCCACTACGAAAGATCCATAATGATTTTCTACCAGGTCCTTCAACTCAACTTCCTGGTCAAAGATGACGCCAAGACCGTTTCCAAACGCCATCTTAGCTACAGCCTCGATAGTTCCGCCGTATCCAATAGCATAGCAGGATTTGATGGCACCTTCCTCAATGAGTTTGTGGATACGTTTGTATACCTTTTTCGCCTCTCTGTAAATCGGCAGATGATAAACATCCCTTGGAATACAGATACGTACAAGGCGGTTTCCTGCGCGTTTCAGTTCCGGAGTGATCACATGGTTTCCGTCCGCCACGTCCACAGCAAAAGACACAAGTGTCGGAGGTACATCAATGTCATTGAAGGTACCGGACATGCTGTCCTTTCCTCCGATGGATGCCAGACCGAATCCGATCTGCGCATGGTATGCTCCCAGCAGAGCTGCAAACGGCTGTCCCCAACGCTCCGGATCTTCTCCCAGGCGCTTGAAGTATTCCTGGAATGTCAGACGGATCTTCTTGTAATCACCGCCGGCAGCCACGATCTTAGCAATGGAGTGTGTGATCGCATAGACTGCTCCGTGGAATGGGCTCCATTTGGATAAGTATGGGTCAAAACCATAACTCATCATGGTCACCGTATCCGTCTTGCCCTCAAGAACCGGAAGCTTAGCTACCATAGTCTGGACCGGAGTCATCTGATACTTTCCTCCATAAGGCAGAGTGACACTTCCCGCACCGATGGTGCTGTCAAACATCTCTACCAAGCCTTTCTTAGAGCAGACATTCAAATCCTTGAGTGTATTCATGCATGCCTCAGTAAAGGTCTTTGGAATCTCCTGGTCAAAGTAACTGCTGACACGGTGAGGGATTTCCACATAGACATCATTTTCCTGATGTGCTCCGTTGGTATCCAGGAATGCGCGGGACAGGTTCACAATCTCTTTATCTCTCCATGAAAGCACCAGTCTAGGTTCTTCTGTCACAACGGCCACGGCCACAGCTTCCAAATTTTCTTCCTCTGCATAAGAAAGGAATGCATCTACATCCTTCGGATCAAGAACCACGGCCATACGTTCCTGGGATTCAGAAATCGCAAGCTCTGTCCCATCAAGTCCGGCATACTTTTTCGGCACCTTATCAAGATCAATCTTAAGGCCGTCCGCAAGCTCTCCAATGGCGACAGAGACACCGCCCGCGCCGAAGTCGTTGCATTTTTTGATCAGAGTACTGACTTCTTCCCTGCGGAACAGTCTCTGGATCTTTCTCTCTGTAGGGGGATTACCCTTCTGCACCTCAGCACCACAGGTTTCAATGGATTCTTCTGTATGGACCTTGGAAGATCCAGTGGCTCCTCCGCATCCGTCACGGCCAGTTCTTCCACCCAGAAGTACAATGATGTCTCCCGGATCTGAACTTTCCCTGACTACATTCTTTCTCGGCGCCGCACCCATGACAGCACCGATCTCCATCCGTTTTGCCACATAATCCGGATGATAGATTTCATCCACAAATCCGGTCGCCAGTCCAATCTGGTTTCCGTAAGAGCTGTATCCGTGAGCTGCTCCGGTCACAATCTTTCTCTGAGGAAGTTTTCCCTTTAAGGTGTCCTTCAAAGGAACTGTAGGATCGCTTGCTCCGGTCACACGCATAGCCTGATATACATAGGAACGCCCTGAAAGAGGATCCCGGATCGCTCCGCCAAGACAGGTAGCCGCACCACCGAAAGGCTCAATCTCTGTCGGATGGTTGTGTGTCTCATTCTTAAAGCTTACGAGCCATTCCTCCTCTTTGCCGTCAATAGACACAGGAACCACAATGCTGCACGCATTGATCTCTTCACTCTCCTCCATGTCATTTAAAGCACCTTCTCTTTTCAGGCGGCGCATGGCCATCAGGGCCAGATCCATCAGACATACAAACTTGTCCTTTCTACCCTGGAAAATACTCTTGTGGTCCAGCATGTACTGCTCGTAGGTAGCCTCCAAAGGAGCACGGTAGAATCCTTCCTGAAACTTAATGTTCTTAAGCTCTGTGGAAAAGGTCGTATGGCGACAGTGATCGGACCAGTAGGTATCCAGCACACGGATCTCTGTCATAGACGGATCTCTCTGCTCTTCCTCTTTAAAGTACTTTTGGATATGGAGAAAATCTTTAAAGGTCATAGCCAGGTTCAACGAATCATACAGTTCTTTGAACGGCGTCTCTTCCATTTCCCTGAACCCCTCTACGGTCTTAACATCCTCCGGCTCTTCAAATTCCATCACAAGGGTATCCGGTTTTTCATTCGAAGACTCTCTGGAATCCACAGGGTTAATGCAGTATTCCTTGATCTGCTTTAATTCATCCTCAGTGATCTCTCCTTTTACCACATATGTAGTCGCACTCCGGATGATCGGTTCTTCGCTTTCGTTGAGCAGCTTCAGACACTGCTGGGCAGAATCCGCTCTCTGGTCAAACTGCCCTGGGAGGAATTCCACGCCAAATGCCATTTCCCCTTCTTCCATAGGAAACGCATCCTCGTAAATCTCGTCCACAGGAGGCTCACTGAACACTGTGCCCAGCGCCTTTTGATAGCTTTCCTCAGAAACATTTTCCACATCGTAGCGGATCAGAACACGGATCTTTTCCACATCCAGACCCAGATACTGCCTTACTTCCTCCAGCAGTTCCTTTGCTTTGATCGCATAGTCGTGTTTCTTTTCCACATAAACTCTCTTTACTTGTCCCATATGGTCCTCCTCTATTCGTGCAGCTTCTTTATGATTTGAAACGCGGAAGCGTTCTCCAAGATCATTGGATCCTTCTTCGCGTAAAAAACGATTCCGTCCACGTTGGAATGCACCTCAGAGATGATATCCCCCTCATAAGGGTCCAATATCTCTCCCAGGAGCTGTTCTTTGTGCACTTCTTCACCAACATTGACAAGGCGTCTGAAAAAGCCGGATGCTTTCGTCTTTACCTCCGCCATGTCCTCTTCTTCTATAATACTAGCAATATATCCATTATGGCAATTATATTTTAAAATTCCCATTCTTGTCAGGAACCTCAGAACAGCGGATACTGCCTGCTTTGCAGTCAGTTCATTGATGTGCCCTGTATCCCCGGAATAAACTGAAAATGCATCTGTCCCATTGATCTGCCAGTTGTAGTTTAATGTCTTGACATCAAAACTCCTGGATTTGCTCGTGATCACATAGGGCAGTCCGAATAAATTCGCCAGGCTTGCACTCTCCTTTCCGGTAGGCTGCATCCTGACATGGGGTATAAAATCCCCTTTCCGGTAAAAAGAAGGGAACTGAATCCCGTAGCGGTATCCCTTTACCTTCTCAAATATATTGGCAGCCAGACGGCTGGTAGGTTCTCCCTGGGGATTCCCCGGGAATTCCCTGTTGATATCACTGTTGTCGGAAACCCAATACCTCATCCCTACATTCATGGAGGAATTATTCAGGGACGGGATTACAAGGATCTCGTGGTCCCCGACGATGGCTCCGGATGTCTCCAGTTCCTTCAGTCTTTTGACCAACAGAGAGCAGATAAACAACTGCTGGAATTCGTTCCCCCTCATGGATCCGATAATACAGGCTGCCGGGTCTGCATCTTCTCCGGTGTTCCCAAAGCGGAATCCTTCTACCTTAAATTCTTCCCTCAGATAAGAATCTGTGGAATACAACGTCTCTTTGATCATACCCAGGCACCTCCCACAACTCTTGCGATCAGGGATCCTTCCGTCACCCCGGGGTGTTCTCTGACCGTCATCAGGATGCCGTCCACCGGCGCAATGATCTCTTCCTCCACAGCACCTAGAATGGGACTGGTGATGCTGCCGATGACCTCCCCCTGTCTCACACGGTCTTTCACTTTTTTGTGGGTCACAAACAGTCCGTTTGTCTCACAGTTCAGATAATGGATCCCGTCATCGTGAACAATCTGTGCCTGTTTTGGCTCTGCCGTCTCTCCCTGCCAGATACCCAAGACTTTCATAGTGGCAAAAACACCCTCTATGATCTGTCTGCAAAAGTCGTATTTAATCCTAAACGCAGCCCCTGATTCGGTGACCATACACGGTACTCCCCGCTTGTTCAGTGCATACGCAAGACTTCCTTCGTTCACCGTTGTCGAAGGATGGATCCAGATCAGGTCTGTGTTCATATATCCAGCCAGGCTGAGCAGCCGCTGATCCGCGTCACCGTTTAATCTCACCTGGGGAATCTCCTGCAGAAAAATATTGCTGGAATGTATGTCGATGACACAGTCAGAGTCCTCCATGTCTTTAAGCAGCTTAGCCGCCGTATACTCTCCAAGTTCCCCCGTCAGGTCTCCTGGAAATACAGTGCTGTAATCCTCCTGGGTGATAGGGATGCTTCGGCTCCTGGCATCCAGCCCCAGCGGATTGACCGAAGGATAAACATCCACGATTCCTGAGAGGGAATCGTAGTCTTCCTTGATTCTTTTGATGATCTCTCCGCAGATATACTGTCCGCCCAGCTCGTCACCATATAGGCCGGAGACAAGGCAGATCCTCTTTTCCTTTCCCGTCATCTCATCCGGATGCAGGGAATTCTTCTTAATTTTCAGTGTCTCCCGCACTGGAAGCTTTACTGATACCACTGTCTCAATCATGCTGTTATCTCTTTCCTGTCCTGTAGCTTAATCTGTTAAACCAATCTGAGAAAAATAGCTTCAAAAGGATCGGGGCCAAAAGTGTTGTGACCAGCACCATAATAACGATCGGAGCAAATAGGTCCTCACTGAGCAGTCCCACGTGGATTCCTTTCTGTGCAACGATCAGGGCCACCTCTCCCCGGCAGACCATGCCGGCTCCGATCTTCAGTGACTCCTTGTAGGAATATCTACAAAGTTTTGCTCCGACACCGCAACCGATGATCTTCGTCAATACAGCGGCAATACTGATCAGCACTGTAAAAATAATCAAAGTCTGGGTCATGCCGGCGACTTCCACCTTCAGTCCGATGCTTGCAAAAAAGATCGGTGTGATCAGCATATAGGATATACATTCCACCTTCCGGTGGATATAGTAGGTTTCTGGTATCCTGCACAGAATGATCCCAGCCAGGTACGCACCTGTGATATCAGCAATCCCGAACAATTCTGCCAAAAACGCTAAAAAAAGACAAAATGCCAACGCCAG
The DNA here is from genome assembly GCF_005280655.1 of Anaerostipes rhamnosivorans. Taxonomy (NCBI): domain Bacteria; kingdom Bacillati; phylum Bacillota; class Clostridia; order Lachnospirales; family Lachnospiraceae; genus Anaerostipes; species Anaerostipes rhamnosivorans. The sequence goes on along the minus strand of NZ_CP040058.1, from coordinate 1,110,304 downwards.
CACCGGCACCCTTCTCCTGTGCACCTGCTCGTTGTTGACCTTCATCATAGACATTCTGCGGAAAAACTTGTACACAAAAAAACCGCCTGCCCCTGAAAGTACAAAAAACAGCGCCATTTTTCCTATGATCATCAAAACTCCTGTGACCTCCACAGTTCCGGCCCGCCCGATGCTTGTCATCACCGAGAGCAGGATAATCCCTAGGATGTCATCAATGATCGCCGCACCAAGGATAGCGGTTCCTACCCGGCCCTTGAGCTTTCCCATATCTTGAAGTGTTTCCACTGTGATGCTCACAGATGTAGCTGTAAGGATCACACCCACAAAGATGTTTTCCATCAGGTTCTTCTCAAACATGTAAGAGATGACGGCTCCCACTGCCAAAGGCACGACCACTCCGCACAGAGCGATCACCATGGCGGCTTTCCCGCTGCGCTTTAACTCCCTGATGTCCGTTTCCAGCCCCGCCTGAAACATCAGGACAATGACCCCAATCTCTGCCAGGCTCAGGATCGTATCAGAGGGTTCGATCACATTCAACACCACCGGCCCGAGGATAATGCCTGCGATCAGTGCTCCGACCACCGGAGGCATGTTCACTTTCCGCGAGAACAGGCTGAAAGACTTCGTCAATGCCAGTATCACCGCTATATCCAATAAGTATCTGTATTCTTCCATTATAAATAGCCTCCGCGCCAATATTCGATGGTATCGTATCACACAGGAAAACACTTGTCAAACCTATAACAATCTTTATGTCCCCTTGCTTTTTCCCTTATTATTTAGTATATTAAGAACAGCTCAAAAATGCAAATAAAATTAGTAGAATTTCTGTCAATTACCAGTAAAATTCTAAGAAAAGAGGTAGTCTAATGAGTGATGAAATCAACGTAGAAGCTGACGTATTTGAGGAAGAAAATCCAATCATCCATCTGGAAATGGAGGATGGGGTCCAGCTCGACTGCGCTGTGATTTGTATCTTCGGTATTGAAGAACAAGATTATATCGCCCTGGTTCCTGTAAAAGACCTTGAAAACGATGAAGAAGAGAGCGAGCTTCTCCTTTACCGTTATGAAGAACTGCCGGATGATGAAGTCCAGCTGGATAACATCGAGGACGATGAGGAATATGAGATGGTTTCCGCAGCATTTGATGCCATCCTGGAAGAAGAGGATGACGAAGAGGAGTAAGGCCTGAGCCTATTTCCTGTGCTACGAAAAAACCTTCGGCAACGGCTGATCAAAAGCCGGAGCCGAAGGTTTTTTATATCAAAGGGAATCATTTGACGATCAAGATTGTCAACCACCTTATGAGTGAGGGAATGGGAAGATAATGTGGGCCTGCCCATTTTGTTTTTCATTGTGCAGTTCCAGAAGTTTTCTCTTTTTCTGTTCATCAATCCCCTGCACCAGCAGGCTCGGTTTAGCAAAGTAGTATCCCTGGATATAGTCTGCTCCCAGCTTGACCACCGTCTGCATCTCCTCGTAAGTTTCCACGCCTTCTGCGATGATCTTGATCTGTCTTTCATGGGCATAATAAATAATATTCTTTACGATCTGCTGCTTATTATGGTCCTTATGAATATCCCGGATAATCTTCATGTCGATCTTCAGAAACTGTGCCGATACGCTCAGCAGTAAATGCTCACTGTTATATCCGCTGCCATAATCATCAATGGCGATACTTCCTCCCCATCTGCGCATCCGTTCTTCCTTCTTGGCCTGCATCTCACGGTTTCCGCGCTCCTCTTCCGTAATCTCCTGTACGATTAAATTCAAATATTCTCCATAATGGAATTCAAACCACTCCACATCCTTGTCGTCCAGATCTTGATTCGGAATAGAATTGATAAAGATCCTAGTCCCTTTTTTGACTGCTCTGCTCTGTATCAGATCCACAAAGGACTCCATAGATTTAAACCATGTGAGCCGTTCGATCTCATATAGCTTGGATTCCTGCTTTGCCAGAGAAAGGATCTCATAAACAGTTGGAATAGAATCCAGCCTGGACCGCATCAATGCTTCATATGCAAATGTCTCTCCTGTTGCCACGTCAATGATCGGCTGGAAATAGTACTCGATTAGTTCTTCTTCTATGAGATGATTCAGCTCTTCTTTATTCTGAAGCAGATATGCATCTTCATAATAGCTTTCACTGTCAAACTCACCGTATCTTCCTTTTCCTCTCTTCTTTACCTTATACATAGCAAAATCCGCATACTTAATAAGCATTGTATAATCCATCGTATTATCCGGATACCATGCGATACCGCCGGACATCCTCAGACGAAACTTCTGCTTGTTGGGAAGCACCAGATATTCTGCGTCCATTTTAGACCAGCAGCGCTTTATCTCTCCACGTATTTCATCCTTTGTATCATATCCGTAGAAAAATACAAAAAACTCATCTCCTGACATTCTGGCGACCACAGCATTCTCCGGCGTATAATTCTTAAGGCCCACAGCTGTCTTTTGGATATACTTGTCTCCAAAATCATGGCCATAAGTGTCGTTGAGAAATTTCAGATTGTCCAGATCGATCATCATCAAAGCAGCCTTTTTGAGGACACTCTCTCCCTGTTGAAACAGCTGGTCAAGCCTTGAGTTAAATGCCCTTCGGTTCAGAATGTTGGTCAGAAGATCATAATCTCTTTCATACTCCATTTTTTTCAGTTCCAGAGTTTCCTTCGTGATATCCTCTGCCAGTCCGACGATCTTATCTCCCCCATACTGAACGCTTAAGCGCACCCATACAGGATCTTTTTCTGTCGGTATCTCAAATATATAAATGTGGTACTGGTCATTCCGCTTGCTGATATACGGTGCAAACTGATGCATTTTTTTTGAGAATTCTTCCACCGACATATGATCCCACGTTTTATTGCAGTGGAAAACCCTGAAAAAATCATCTGTCATAAAGAATCGGTTTTCCTTCTGGTCGATTTCAAAACCGCCAATCTTGATGCTGGCCATCCGAAGAATCTGCGCAAACTTTCTGGCGGATTCAAATACATCCGAGCTCAGCTTTTCAAAAGAGGCTCCCAGCTCATCCAGTTCTTTGATCCCTGTTTTACTGAGAACAATCGGCCGGTTGGGGTCGCTGTTTTTTACATCGGAAGCCAGACTGATCACCGGCCGTGTGATCAGGATGCTGATGACCAGCACACCAATCGCGCTGGCAGTAAACAATGCCGCTACCACAATCACAAGAGTTTTGCTGAACTTATTGGAAAAAGCAAACAGCTCATCTGTGGGAACCACACCGATCAACGCCCATTTGTGTTCCACAAATGGGGTATTTGTATTATAGAGCTTCAAGTAATGAATATTGCTGCAAAGGATGTCAGAGTCTTCGCCGCTGATCGTATAAGCATTGTTATAATCTTCGGATGCCGTAAGCTGCATTTCTTTACTCTGCTTCATATACATATTGTACGCAGGGCCGCTGACCATTGCATTCTGAAACGGTTTTCCTTCCCCGCCGTCCTGCACTCCAAGGATATATGCGCTGGTCTTATTTTCACTGAGTTCGTTAAAAGAAATCAGCTTCTTAAGATAGTCCGTGGACAATTCTACGCCCAATACCCCGTAAACAGTACCGTCATCCAGTCTAAGAGGCACAGAATAGGAGATTACCTCCGAGGTGTTGTCCTTCAGTGTATAGGTAGGACTCCAATAACCCAAATCAGTTGTCTTAAGATCCGGATTCTCTACAGCTGCCATATAAGGCTCATACAAAAAGGAATAGTAGGGAGTATTAGAATCCCCGAATCCAAATCCTGAATTCCATCCGGTATCCATACCGATCTTCCATTTTTTCACCAGCTCTGAGGGCATCCGCTCAGCCAGAAGATCCGTGTTGTTTGCAGAAGGAGATGCAACAGGGTCGTAATCCCTGATGCAGATCCCCGGTTTGTTACGGTACTTGCCTTCCTTTTGATCTTTTGACAGGTCATCCGTATTCAGCACAACAAAAGCACCGGTCACCATATTCTGACGCATCAGTGAAATCAGTTCTTCTGTGCTTCCATCCAACAGTTTGGTATATACAGAACTGTTGCTTTGAATCTTTCGGAACCCTTCCGGGTCCTGTTTTTTCATCTTCTCCGCTGACTCATTGATGGCATTCAGGGCAGAATCCAAGTTAGACCAACGCTTGAGCATCTCATCCTCAATGTAGTTTTTCCGGTTGATAACGCGTTCATTAATGATATCTACAGAATTTTGATTCAGCCGCTTCATCACTCCGCCCCCAAACAAAAGCCCTGTAAGGACCGCTACCTGAAGAATGACCAATAGCAGCAGGGGTACCAATATTCTTTTCAAAATTGAATTTTGTCTTAACCGTCTCATACCCTGAATCTAAACCCCGTTAGCCTTCCAATGCTTTTAGTTCCTTTAATGTTTTTTCATACCACTGATCAAAATTTTTGTCCGTATTGTATTTTCCTACCGCTGCATCATAAGACATGCCGCCCTCAATGGCCTTTTCTACCGCTTTCCTGTCCTGACCTGCTTTATCTGACAGACAATATTCTAAAATATTTCTGATCTGGCTGCCGTTCTTTGCTGCCTTTGGCGTATACATCTTGTTGTTATTGACCGTGTTAACCGCCGTCTTGACTGTGTCTTTGATGTCTTCATTTTTTTCATCCTTCATTGCATTTTCCACAGTCTTTTCTTTATTTGCTTCTTTTTTCACCGGCAGATAACTGGAGGATTTGGCAAACTCAAAGTTACGTTTGGATTCAGTAAACCATTTTAAAAACTGGACAGATGCATATACTTCTTTGTCTGAGGATTTGGTTACAACCATTCCTGCACCCTGCTGCACTGCATAATCCTCGCCGTCCGCAAACTTTGGAACTTCGTAGGATTTCACCTGGATCTTATAATTTTTTTCATCATTGACCGTAACGGCTTTCGGATAATACGCAGCTCCTGAGCTGGATCCGGTAAAAGCGATCAGATTGCCCATCTTCATGTCATCGCTTCTGTATCTGCCGCTGGCAGTAAAATAACCTTTGATATAAGGGACATAATAATTATCCCAAAGTTTTCTCACGACCTTTTTATCAAAATTTACGGTACACTTGCCGTCTTCGATCTTCAAAAGATCCACACCCTGCTGCTTGGCACCCACAAAGAAGTAGTTTGCCATAGCATCTCTTCCATAAAATGCTTTTCCGTCATTTGGCTTCTTGGTTGCCTTATCTGTCCACTTGTAATACTTCTCAGCTGTTTTCACGAGACCTTCTATTGTACTCAGATCAGAAGTCTTGGCACCAGTCGCCTTGGCAAACTTATCCCAGTCTGTCTGGTTTACCGCAAGAACCTCTGTGGCTTTGGCTACAGGAAAGATCTTTAATTCACCCTTTTTGGAGAGTTCTCCTTCTTCAATATAGTTATCTACATATTCACTGATCTCGGACTTTGTCAGGTATTCATTCAGATCTGCCACAAGGCCAAGTTTGTTTACCTGATATGCGGTATCCGCGTAAGCCGCAAAAATATTCGGCATTTCACTTGCGCCGGCTTTTTTATTGGCTGAATTAAGTACCGTTTTCTCCAGGTCGTAGACATTTCCCTGGGCATAGGTCTCTACATAGATCCCTTGTTCCTTACCTTCCTTATTGTTGAATTGTCCCACCAGTTTCTCAAACGCTTCCTGCTGGGCTCCGTTGTAATAATGCCAGACAGAGATGACCGTCGGATTGTCCTTATCCAGTTCTACTGTCTTTGCCTCCTCTTTTTTTGTCCCGCATCCTGTCAGCAGTGACACTGCCATCAGGCAGGCAAGGAAATAAACCGCTATTTTTTTCATACTACTCCCCCTATTTGATTTATCATCAGTTCCTGTAAAAATATAATATAAGAATACCATATTTAACCTAAAACATCAAAAAAATTGGCAGCCAAACTTTTTTGTTTGGCTGCCATGCTATCTGTTCCATTTTTTTAACAAATGAAGAAATCTTGCAATCGGAAATCCCATCACATTATAATAATCTCCTTCGATGCCCCGGATAAAGCCTGCTGCCCTTCCCTGGATCCCATAGCCACCGGCTTTGTCCATCGGTTCCCCTGTGTCTATATACTCTTTGATCTCCTCCTCTGAGAGATCATAAAATTCTACAGAGGTCTCTTCGCAGAATACCTTTTTCTGCCCGTCTAAGATACAGGCAACCCCTGTACATATCTGATGCCTTCCGCCGCTCAGCAGCCGGAGCATACGGGCCGCATCCTCCTCGTTCTCCGGTTTGCCCAGGATCTTTCCGTCCTTGACTACTACCGTATCTGCGCCTACAACCAGACTGCCTCTTTCTGTCTGCCCTGCAATGTCTTCCGCTTTCATAAGTGCCAGTTCCATCACGGCTTCTCTCGGATCCTGCCTTGTAATCACTTCCTCCTTGCTGCTGGGGACCACAGAAAACTCCAGGCCGACCTGCTGCCATATTTCTCTCCGCCTCGGAGATCCGGATGCCAATATCAAAGTTTTCATTTCCTTCTCCTTTTTTGAATGCTCGATAAGAGTATTATAATTCAGCGGAGATGGTTTGTCGACTTTTAGGATCTCTCTGCCATATCAAGGAAATACCGATACACCCTGTTGTCATCATCCAGTTCAGGGTGAAAGGCTGTCACAAGCTGATTCTTCTGTCTGGCGGCGACAATACGTCCGTCTACAGAGGACAGAATGTCTACCTCTTTGCCAGTCTCCTGAATATATGGCGCACGGATGAATGTCATAGGGATTTCTGTCTCATCTCCAAAGCATCCACTTGCGCAGAAACTTCCAAGCTGGCGGCCATAGGCATTTCTCCTGGCGGTGATGTCCATTGTTCCAAGATGAGTTCTCTCTTCCCCCACGATGTTTTGCGCCATGAGGATCAATCCGGCACAGGTACCGAATACAGGTATTCCTTCTGAGATCATATGGATCAGCGTTTTTGTCATATTAAGCTCTAAAAGAAGCTTTCCCATGACTGTGCTCTCCCCTCCCGGCAGTATGATCCCATCCAGCTGTCTGTCTAAGTCTTTCCCGGAGCGGATCTCAAAACTCTCTGCGCCTAGAGCCTCTATCTTTTTCCGGTGTTCTATAAACGCACCCTGTAAGGCCAGTACTCCGATTCTCATTATCTGCCTCTTTCCGCCATTAGAAGCTGGATCTCATCCTCGTTGACGCCGACCATGGCTGGCCCAAGGCCGGAAGACAGTTCAGCCAGTATGGTGGGATCTTGAAAGTTTGTCACAGCCTTTACAATGGACTGTGCCCGCTTCTTAGGATCTCCTGATTTAAAGATACCGGAACCCACAAAAACTCCTTCTGCTCCCAGCTGCATCATCAGGGCGGCGTCCGCCGGGGTTGCCACACCGCCCGCTGCAAAGTTAACCACAGGAAGCCTTCCGTCTTTGTGTACCTTCAGGACTAGTTCATGCGGCACACTAAGCTTCTTTGCCTCATCAAACAATTCGTCCTCAGACATAGATACGATTCTTCTAATATCCCGGTTCATCCTTCTCATATGGCGCACAGCCTGAACGATATCTCCGGTTCCAGGCTCCCCTTTGGTCCGTATCATAGATGCCCCTTCATTGATCCTTCTAAGGGCCTCTGATAGATCCTTTGCTCCGCATACAAATGGAACATGAAACTTTGTCTTATCAATATGATATACGTCATCGGCAGGTGAGAGCACCTCACTCTCATCAATATAGTCGATCTCTATGGCTTCCAGAATCTGAGCTTCTGCAAAATGTCCAATCCTGACCTTTGCCATCACTGGAATCGACACTGTCTGCTGGATCCCCCGGATCATCTCCGGATCACTCATTCTGGATACACCGCCTGCGGCACGGATATCTGCCGGTATCCGTTCCAATGCCATGACAGCGCATGCACCGGCCTCTTCCGCAATCTTTGCCTGTTCCGGAGTGGTCACATCCATGATGACTCCACCCTTTAACATCTGCGCCAACTGTCTATTTAACTGGTAACGTTCATTTTTCATTGCTGCTTTCCTCCAAAGTTGTTTCCCTAAAAGTTCACGTATCAGACTGATATTGTAATTCATTATACAGTTTATTGGCATTGTCAAAATATCCAGTTTTTATATTTTTAATAGTACCAGTTTCTCAATAACCGCGTTGCAGGCCATATAACACAAAACACCCCCGGAGACCGGAGGCGTTTTACATTTGTTCTATTCAGCTGTCTGTTCACAGTTTGTGTCCACACCGCTGTTTTCTTGTTCAAATTTTAACTTGGCAAAGTATGCTTTTGTCTCTGCTATAACCACTGGGCTTAAGGCCGCCAATGCGATCAGGTTTGGAAGAGCCATCAGCGCGTTAAAAATATCCGCGATCTTCCATACCGCTTCCACGGTCATAAAAGGACCGATGAAGACAGCTAAGATATACAGGTAACGGTACCCCATTACGATCTTCATCTTACCGTTAGTGAGGTATTCCAGGCACCGCTCACCATAATAGTTCCATCCAAGGATGGTCGTAAATGCAAAGAATACAAGACAGAGCATTAAAATGAAGGACGGCACGACCGGCGGAAACGGCATTCCCATCTGGAATGCTTTTGTTGTCACCTCAACTCCCTCAAGGCCAACATTCCATGTCCCTGAAATGACGATACTGAGTCCTGTCATCGTACAGATCACGATAGTGTCAATAAACGTACCTGTCATGGAAACAAGGCCCTGACGCACCGGTTCTTTTGTCTGGGCTGCCGCTGCCGCGATGGGGGCACTTCCAAGGCCTGCCTCATTGGAAAAAATACCACGGGCAATACCGGACTGCATGGCTGCCAGCATGGTTCCCAATGCTCCCCCGGCCACTGCTTTGACTCCAAATGCGCTTTTTACAACAAGCACGATAGCTGCCGGCACTGCCTGTATATTAAAGATAATGATGCTAAGGGCAGCCAAGACATAGGCCACTGCCATAAATGGCACTACGACCTGGGAAACCGCCGCGATTCTTTTAATACCGCCAAGGACAACCGCCGCCACACAGATCGTGATGATCACGCTGGCAACCAGCACCATATAAGAATAATCCTTACCAAACAGGCGGATCATATGGGCATTGTTCGGATCAAAGAAGTTTTTTACCGCCCCGGAGATACCGTTCACCTGTGTAAATGTACCGATTCCAAACAAACCAACCCCTGCACCAAAAAATGCAAAGATCTTTGCCAAAGGCCGCCATTTTCGGCCCATTCCATTTTCTATGTAATAAAAAGGTCCTCCCAGCACATGGCCTTTTTCATCGATGGTCCGGTATTTAATGGCCAGAAGTCCCTCGGCATATTTGGTGGCCATACCGAAAAACGCAGCCAGGATCATCCAGAATAAGGCACCTGGTCCTCCGGCACAGAGCGCTGTTGCTACTCCGACAATGTTTCCGGTTCCGATGGTGGCTGAGAGCGCTGTGCAGAGCGCCCCGAAACTGGTCACTTCTCCGGATCCTCCGTCTTCATTTTTCACCATATATTTTAATGCCTTTGGCAAATGCCTGATCTGCAGGAGCCCCAGCCGGACTGTCAGATAGATTCCTACGGCTAAGATCAGTACGATCAGCGGGATTCCCCACACCACATCGTCAAGCCAAATGATAAAATTGTTTAGTTGTGATAACATGATTTTTTCTCCTCTTTCGTTTCCTGTATTCTTCTATAAAATATGTGATTTCTCCGAGGTTTTTATATTATAGTACATTTCAAAAGCAGTGCCTATAACGATCCTCGCGGAGCGTTTTTTATTTCATAGGGCACACTTTCCTATGGAATAAAAAAAGCCAAACCGAAAGTTTGACCTAAGAAAGAGTAAGCACGTATTCTCTGTCCTTTTGCCTGAGAGATAAACAGCGATGCTGTCGTACACCTTCGGCGCTCTTCCTTTGAGACTCTCCAGAGTGCATGTAGCATATACATACGTTAAGATATTAACACAGCTATTTTAGAATGGCAAGAATTTCTTTTCTTGCATCTGAGAAAGAAATCCCTTAACATAAATCTAAGAAAAATATGCAAAGGAGTTTTCATATGGAACATATGATTCATGAAATCAAACCTGTCTTTAACCACGAATCCAAAATCCTGATCCTGGGCAGTTTCCCTTCTGTAAAGTCCAGGGAGGGACACTTCTTTTACCATCATCCCCAGAACCGGTTCTGGAAGGTGCTGGCCGCCTGCCTTGGACAGCCTGTCCCTGGAACAGTGGAAGAAAAGACAATCTTTCTGCTGTCCAACCATATCGCCGTGTGGGATGTGATCGCATCCTGCGATATCCAGGGCTCCAGCGACAGTTCCATCCGCAATGTGACTCCCAACGATCTGAGCAATCTGCTGGCCCTGGCACCGGTGCGCACCATCTATACCAATGGCGGGACCTCACACAAACTGTTTCATAAATATCTGGAGCCGTCCCTGAACAGAGAGGCAGTAAAACTTCCTTCCACAAGCCCGGCCAACGCAGCCTGGTCTCTTAATCGCCTGGTCAGTGTCTGGGGTCCTGCACTCCGCCAGGGGTTATTTCCCGGTGAAGCGGACCGTGATCTCACAGATCTCTGACTTGGTTCCCACCCGCATAGGCGGTCCCCAGACCCCCGCACCGGATGTGACCACAGAACTCATAGCCCCTATTTTCTTATATCCACAGGAATTCTCCCACATGAGGGATGTAAGCACATTTCCCGGAAAGATCTGGCCGTCATGGGTATGGCCGGATAAGTCCAGATCCGCTCCCTCTTCTGACAGCTCCTTAAGCTCTTTTGGTTCATGGTCCATAACGATCACCAGTTTGCTCAAATCACAATCTGCCAGAAGAACTCCTGGATTCTTCCTTTCAACTCCCATTTTTTTCGCCTTAGATGGGTCTTTTCTTCCTGCAAGATAAAAACTCTGCCCTACCAGAACTGTTTTGTCATCCAAGACTTTGATCTTGGAACGTGTTAAGAACGCTCTCATCTGTCTGTCATCTGAGCTGTGCTTCTTTGTGCCGAATGTAAATCCGCCCAGGATCTTTTCATTGAGATCATGGTTGCCCCAGCATGCATATGTACCGTAGGTACTTTTTATTTTGGCAAGTTCCTTCTCTATCTGATCCGGATTCTTTACAGCCCGGTATTCATTGTCAAAAATATCTCCGGCAATGCAGACTAAATCCGGTTTTCCCTCATTTGTCTTTTCCACAACCCTGCGCACCTGCGAAAGTCCACTGTTATAGCCCAGATGCAGGTCCGCGATCAAAACGATCTTCAACTGATCCCTGCCTGGACAGGCTTTGTCCACTGTCACCTGGTAACTGGTGGTATCAACATGTCTGGCATGGACACTGCCATAGACAGTAAAGCACAGGACGGCTGCCAAAATAAATACACCTGCCCAAAAGGATATCCCTCGTTTCCTTTTCTGCCTCCTTCTGTTCAGGATCCATCCGATCATATCTGCAGCGGCTGTCAGTGAGACAGCGCAGAAAAACATCCCAATCCAATAGTTGCTGACAACTTTAAAAATCCTCTGCAGTTGGGACTGAGGCAGCAAAAATGCCGTCAGAAGGGATGTTGCCGTGCCCCAGTATAAGACCGTATATAGGATGCGGGGTTTCCTGGAATGAAACATACTAACATATACCGTGAGCCAATGAAGACCTCTTTTATATAAATAATAGTTCAGCAATAAATAAAACGGTGCCAAGATCACAGCCAGCATACATCATCACCTTCATCTTTCTTCTGCAATTTCTTTTACGGCCTTCACCACCTGCTCTGTCTGCTCTTCCGTATTAAAGCTGGAAAAACTGAAACGCACCATTCCCTGTACTTCGGTCCCAAAAGCTTTATGCATCAAAGGGGCACAGTGCCCGCCTGACCGGGTACAGATATCATACTCCTCCATCAGAATGCTGCTCACTTCCCCTGAGGGAAGTTCCTTTATATTCAGGCTGACGATGGGCGCTCTCTGCTTCGTTGTAAAACTTCCGTATACCTTTACTTCTGGAATTTGAATGACCCTCTCATAGAACATCTCTGCCAAGCAGAGTTCTTTCTCCTTAAGTTTGTCCATTCCCTTACTGCTGATATAATCGATTCCCGCGCCAAGGCCTGCGATTCCGTGGCCGTTTAAAGTCCCGGCTTCTAAAACCTCCGGCATCTGCTCCGGCTGTTCTTTCTCAAAGGTTTTGATACCGCTCCCTCCAACCTTTAAAGGCTCGATCAAAAGTCCCTGCCGCACTGCCATGCCTCCGGTGCCCTGGGGACCCAGCAGGCTTTTATGGCCTGTAAAGCAAAAGACATCAACATGGTCCTTCCTAAGATCCACAGGAAAGATCCCAGCTGTCTGCGCGCCATCTACGATCATCAGAATGCCCCGCTCGTGGGCCGCTTTTCCGATCCTGCGGATATCCATAAGATTGCCTGTAAGATTCGATGCATGTGTGCAGACGACCGCTCTGGTATTTGGTCGAAACAGAGCCTGTATATCTTCCGGGCAGACAGTCCCAAGCGTATCACAACCTGCTATGGAAAGTTCCACTCCCTGCTGTTCCAGCCGGTACAAAGGCCTCAGAACGCTGTTGTGTTCAAGGACTGTTGTCACCACGTGGTCCCCTGGACGAAGCAGGCCGCAGAGGGCTGTATTGAGGCTCTCCGTCACATTGGAGGCAAAGGCAATCTGAGAGGGGCCACAGCCGAACATTTCCCCCAGCTTCTCCCTTACCTGATATATGGTTCTGGAAGCGTCCAGAGCGGCGTCATGGATCCCTCTGGAACTGTTTCCCATGTGCCGCACGGCATCTGCCACTGCAAGAGCCACAGAATCAGGGCGATAATAACTGGTGGCCGCACTGTCTAAATAAATCATAAGCACCTCCCGGGATGATCTAAGGTTTGATGATCTTTCCTGCCTGCATCATAGTCTCTGCGATCATATACATGTTGGTCACTTCCCCGACGGCAAGCTGTTCTTCCAGTCCATAATGATTCAGGCAGGTCCCGCAGGTAAGAATCTCTGATCCCCCGGCTTCCAAGGTCTTTAAGTCATTTAATGTGTCTGCACCCTCACAGGAAAGCTTCGCTCCATTATTAAAAAGGAGGACGGTATCTGGTTTTTGCTCCAGCTGGGTCAGCGCAAACACAAACCCCTTCATCAGCATCTTTCCAAGAACCTCATCTCCTTCTCCCATCTTGTCAGAAGAAAGGACAACGACAATGTCTGAGAATTCCGCCGGTACTTCCATGTCCTGTACCTGAGGATTCTCTGACAGCTTATTGGCCTCTGTGCGTCCTGCCGTCATACTCACTTCAAAAAGGTTCGTATTCAGTTCCTTGGATAAAAAACCGTATCCCTTCTGCAGAGCCAGCTTTCCTAAGTTCTGCACCGCAATATCATTATCCACTGTCACGATCACCGTGCTGCCTTCCGGTGACTCTTCCAACGCTTTCTTGGCCAGGATCACCGGCATCGGACACTGTTTCCCCACTGCATTGATTCTTTTTTCCATCTTATGCTCCTTCCTTCATCGCACTGTGATCTTCTTCTCTCTTCGTTTCGTGATTCTACCCACGATCGCACACGGAAGTTCCAGTTCTTTTAACTCTTTTAAAGCACTTTGGGCATCTTCCTGTCTGACGCTGGCCAGCAGCCCTCCTGAAGTCTGGGGGTCAAATAATAATTCTTCCATCCAGAAAGGCACATTTAAAAACTCCACGTCACTACCCACTGCATTCCGGTTTCTCTGCCCTGCCGCTGTCAGGTAGAACTCATTTGCATAATGATCCGCACCTTCAATAAATGGGATAACAGACGAATCAATGTCCGCAGATTGAGCTTCCCCCAACATTTCAGACAAATGCTTCAAAAATCCAAACCCGGTCACATCGGTACATCCGTGGACCTCATAACCCGACAGGATTTCCGCCGCATATTTATTTAAGGTGGTCATAGAACGGACCGCCTGGTCATAAGCGGCCTTAGAGGCATCCTTCATCTGGCTGGCCGCCAGCACAATGCCCACACCCAGCGGCTTTGTCAGCAGAAGCATATCTCCGTCCTGCACACCGTTATTGGTAAGGATCTTGTCCGGATGAATGGTTCCCATCACTGACATTCCGTACTTTACATCTGAGTCCGCGATGGAATGCCCTCCTGCCAGGGTACCTCCTGCCTCCGTCACCTTAGAGTTCCCCCCAAGCAGAATCTCACCCAATATGTTGAGATCCATCTGCTCCGGGAAACATACGATATTCAGTGCTGTTTTCACTGTCCCCCCCATGGCATAAATGTCACTTAATGCATTGGCAGCCGCGATCTGTCCAAAGGTATACGGATCCTCCACCATAGGCGGAAAAAAATCCAGCGTCTGGACAACTGCCAGGTCCTCGCTGATTCGGTAAACCGCCGCGTCGTCTGCGTGATCGAACCCGACCAGGAGATTTTCGTCCTTATTTTTTGGTATCTTACTCAAGACATGGTCCAGCATTCCGGGTCCAAGTTTTGCTGTACAGCCGCCGCTCTTGCAGAACACAATATTCTCTTTTCCCATACATACTCTCCTTACAACAATATCTGGTAGATTCCTTCCGTCTCTATACCTTCCCGTTTGAGAATCTCCTTTATCGCAGTCTCCTCTTTCAGTTCCGCGCACCACGCCATTCCGCACCCAGCAGTGATCACCGGGGGCACTGCGATCAGACGCCCCTCAACACCGCTTATTCTGCAGTGCTTTTCCATAGCCATGGCACTGGTCGTATTGGGAAACGCAACGACCAGGCGGAGTCTCTTCTCTCTCATAGCGTAAATTCTTCTCCCGCTCTTGTTATCTCCCTTACGATTCCCTGATAAGCCCTTCCGTCATCACAGTTCAGATAGTGCCTTGATATCTTATATTCTCCAAAGGCATGCATCGGAAATACTACTTTGGGATGAATCTCTTCGATAAAATAGTTGATTCCCTTGCAGTATTTATCTTCCTGCCTCGGATCCAGCAGAAGAAATGCCAGATCGATATCCCGGCCCCTGAGCCGTTCTACTTCTTCTTTATAGGACCGGATCATATATTCATTGTCTTCCTCCGGCTCCCCGTTCCAGTACCACCAGTTTAAATCTCCTGCATGATAGATGGTTTTCCCTTCTGCAGTGACCAGAAATGCCACTCCTTCATCGTTCGATTTCAAAGTCTCCACCCGGATGCTGCCGATATCTTTAGTTTCATGTTCCCTGATTCTGGTTGTGTCTCCCAAAGCCTTTGCAGAGATATCCTCTGATAAAATATAGTGTATCTGCGGATAAGTCTTTTCCAGATTAAATATTTTGGGGTTGAAGTGATCCGGATGGCTGTGGGAAGCAAAGACATACACCTCTTTCTCCTTCGGCATATCAGGAATCTTCCCTTTATAATAGTCAAACAGCAACACCGTCTTTTCAAGTTCCACGCAAAAACCGCTGTGTTCAATAAATGTAACTTTCATCGTCTATTTACCTCCTGACTCCAAGATCTTTTCTTTCAGCTGTGGATCAAACACTCCCTTTTTGAGCATTTCAATCTCATATTTGTAAGGAGGATAAGAATTTTTTGTCCCATCTTCCTTGATATACGGGGTTTCCAGAATCTTCGGAACCTGCTCAAAATCTTTATGGTGTACGATGTGATTTAGTGCATCAAACCCTATTTCACCGAACCCGATATTTTCATGCCTGTCCTTTGCAGCACCCTTCGGGTTCTTGCTGTCATTGATGTGGAAAACCGCGATCTGATCCTTTCCCACAGCCCGGTCAAAGGAATCCATAACACCTTCAAAATCTTCAACAATATCCAATCCGCTGTCGCTGGTGTGGCAGGTATCAAAGCATACTCTCAGCTTTTCATTGTGTTTCACACCGTCATAAATGCGCTTCAGCTCGTCAAAATTTCTTCCAACCTCACTGCCCTTCCCGGCCATCGTCTCCAGTGCCACATACAGCGGCGTATCTCTTGTCAGAACCTCATTAAGACCTTCAATGATCCTGGCGATCCCGGCTTCTTCCCCGGCTCCCACATGTGCTCCCGGATGAAGCACTAAGGTACTGCTTCCCATGGCTTTCGTCCGTTCGATCTCCAGCGCCAGAAATTCTACTGCCAGCTCAAAGGTCTCCGGCTTTACTGTATTACCCAGATTAATAATATACGGCGCATGGACAACAAATGTCTCAATCCCCGATTCTTTCATAAGCTCTGAGGCCTCTTCAATCCTAAGCTCACTAACGTCTTTTCTTCTGGTGTTCTGAGGCGCACCCGTGTACACCATAAATGTATTTGCTCCGTAGGACAATGCTTCCTTTACAGATCCCAGAAACATTTCCTTGCCTTTCATCCCTACATGTGATCCTATTAACATCTATTCTCATTCCTTTTCTTTGATTTAATAAATTGCAGCTCTTATTATAAATCATAGGAGCCTAAATGTAAAAGGTATTATGTTCTTCAAAAAATACAAAAATTTAATTGCATTTCCATAAAATCCATGATATTATAACTGTGTTGTGCAGTCGTGGCGGAATTGGCATACGCGCTAGACTAAGGATCTAGTCCGGGCTAACTGGGTGAGGGTTCAAGTCCCTCCGACTGCATTCTTTTTATTTTAAAAGCTGATGCATCAATGAGTTCATCTCATTGGTACATCAGCTTTTTTGTTTTAAGTGCCCTCTGGCTTTGTTATGCTATTTCTTTTGTTTCCATACACTGGACATGATATCTTTTAATACCAGAAACGCATCGGTATCATTATAACCATAATCCCTTTTTAAACGATCCAGCATTGCTTTCAGCTGCTCGGCATACCCGCGGATTTGGACTTCCTTCTGATACGTGGATAGGATTGGATATTTTTTACCCCAGACCTTTGTCCAGTCGATCTTGTTCTGCATCTCTTCGCTTGTATTTTCAATGACCTGTTCTATTTCTTGTATATTTGGATCAAATTCTATCAGATCATCCAATGACAGACGATACAGTACAGCCAGGTTTTTAGACTGGCGGATATCAGGAAGGGTCTCATCTGTTTCCCATTTTGAGACTGTCTGCCTGCTCACACCTAATTTCCCCGCAACTTCTTCCTGGGATAATCCGCTTTTCTTTCTTGCGTTATATAAGCTATTTCCTAAACTCATATACATTACCTCCTCCTTATCTGTTATAAGATAAGTATAGGTTGTTCTCGTAAGAAACGCCACCAATCATATCTTGAAATTTCGCACGTATTCTTAACTTTCCGGATCGGGCCCGTCTCTGTTCCAGCTGTCCCGGTCTTTGATGCAGAAGAAATTCAACCGCATCATCGGAGAGTACCCATTGTTCTACCTGGTCTTTTTTAAGGACTAGCGGCATTCTGGAATGGATCTCTTTGACAGATTCATTGGCTTCTGTGGTCAGGATCACAAACTGCTGTCCTTTTTTGCTCTCACGAAGGATCCCTGCCATATACATGTCAGGCTGCTGCCTTTGATAGAAAGCATGCTTCACCTTGTCACGGCTCCATTCATAAAATCCTGCCGCAGGGATCACACAGCGGCTGCCCTGTGCATATTTTTTGAACATTCTTTTTTCCAGGACTGTTTCTGCCCTGGCATTGATGATCAGCCCCTTGCCGTCAAAGCGATCAAATCCCCAGGAACACAATTCCCCGGCCATCTCCTGTCCATATCTTAAAATGACCGGAGCCTGGCTGGAAGGATAAATCTCCCTTTTCCCTGCAAGACTTATGTCAATCATTTTTACTAATTCCTCCGCTTTTTTTACCGTTTCCTCATCGATAAAATATCTGCCGCACATCGTACCACTTCCTTTCTATCTGATTATTGTAACCAATTTCTATCCATCTTCATTCATATAGAACAAAGTGAACAAACCTAAAAAAAGAAATCCTGCCTGCTTTTTCTACTGACAAGATTTCTCCTATATTTATTCTATAATTGATATCCGGCTTCCTGCTTTTAATTCCGGCATTTCACTTTTTTCCACACAGATACTTCCTGGCAGACACTCTCTGTCACCGTTAAAGAATACCGTCAAATGGCCCAGTTTTCCAAGATTTTGGGCAGCAATCTTTCCTACTTCCGTGATCTTATATTCATTGTCATCAATGACCAGCCTACTCCCCGGTTTTATCTCTCCAACTACCGGATTGACTTCAACAAAATAACAAAAATCTCTCAAACTTACCAGTGCCGGTTCACCAAACGTGATCAAAAAACCTTTTTTGGCAAATGCAGACACATCACTTCCTACAGCCTTCACTGTTGTATGATAGATCATATGATTCATCCTTTCTTTAGAGAAGTTCCCGTTCAATACGTTCTCTTGCCTCCGGCGCCTGCTTCTCCATCTTTTCCGGGAATCCGAACATGGATACACATGCGATGTTGTCTCCTCCGGCTTTCGGCGCATCTTCCCTTAACTGGCTGTTTGCGAAGTCCATCTCTCTTAACGTCTCAAAGATCCCGTCAAAGTCCACATCTCCCTCTCCCATGGCTAAATGCTGGTGGATGGTCACATCCGCTTTCCCTCTTCCGTTTAACCACGGCGGGTTGGCGATATAGCGGCAGTCCATGGTCTGGTTGAACGTATCCGCAAACAGTACGTGGGTCAGTTCTTCCCCTGCGTACTGTAACATGGAGCGCACATCCCCTTTGCCTTCATCATAGAAAAAGCCATGCGGAGAAGAATACACATACCCAAGGTTCGGAGAACGGAAAGATTTTACCAGGTCACAAGTCTCGTTGTTCAGCTCGCAGAAGTCATACGGATGGGACTGGATCTCCACCCGGAGTCCCTCCCGCTCAATGACCGGCAGAAGTTCTTCCATAGAACGGAACCACATGCCGTTGCAGATCTCCTGCTGGTTGGGATCCCCGGACAGCTCCGTGTTGATTACCGGCACACCCATGTCCACGGCAATCTCAATCATCCGCTTCCAGTTGGCTACTGCCATCTGTCTCTGCTCCTCTGTAGGTCCGGACCAGCGGTACACCACGATAAAGGAGGAGATCTCCACTCCGGTTTCCCGGAGTGCTTTCCTGTATTCTGCCTCACATTCCTTAGAGAACAGTGGGTGTTTATAGAATGGGTTGATCCTAGGATGTGGGGACTGTTCAATGTATTTATAACCCCAGTCTGCCACCTGATGCACCATCCGGTTGATATCCATCTGCTTTGCCAGCACATCCACGTCAAATGCTATTTTCATAAAGCGGTACTCCTTTCTGAAAATCTATAAACCTGTTTTTTCTGCAATATATTTTCTTGCCTTTATTGCGTATTCCAGCGGATTGGCAACTGCCGGGTCCTGCTCAGCCTCCACTACCACATATCCTTCATATCCGCTTTTCTCAATGATGTCAAAGATCGGTGCAAAATCCACGTCTCCGTCTCCCGGTACTGTGAAGGTTCCTTCTCTCACTCCTTTTAAGAAGCTCCAGCTTTCTTTTCTGGACTGCGCCACCACGTCTGAGCGGAGGTCCTTTAAATGAATATGCTTTGTTCTGTCAATGTATTTTCCAAGCACTTTTATCGGGTCGATCCCTGCAAAGGAACAGTGTCCGCTGTCAAACAAAAGGTAAACCAGATCCGGGTCCACTTCTTCCATAAACCGGTCAATCTCTTCTTCTGTCTGGACTACAGTTCCCATGTGGTGATGGAAGGTCAGCATCATGCCCTTATCCTTGGCGATCTTTCCAAGCTTGTTCAGTCCTTTTGCAAGCAGCTTCCATTCCTCATCGTTCATCACATATTTCCCTACAAAGATAGGCTGGTCTTTTCCCTGGGTGCTGTAGCTCTGCTCGGAAACACCGATCACTTTTGCGCCCATTGCCTTTAGAAAATCTGTCTGTGCGATAAATTCTTTCTCTGTCTCTTCATACGGTCTGGAGATCAGAAAACTTGAAAACCAGCAGTTGCAGATTTCGATTCCTCTGATATCCAATGCCTTTTTTAAGGTCTTAATATCTTTTGGGTATTTTCCTCCGATTTCGGAACCTGTGAACCCGGCCAATGCCATCTCGCTGACACATTGCTCAAAGGTATTTTCTTTTCCCAGATCCGGCATATCATCGTTGGTCCATCCGATCGGAGCTATGCCCAATTTCACTTTATTTTTATCCAACATTTCTATTATTACCTCTTTCCTATAGTTTTCCTGAGAGTTCTCTCACCGTCAGTTCTGCTATCATTTCTTTATATGTCTTATCCAGCTTATAGCACAGTGCGATCAGCATCATGACAACCCATACCACGATCGGCACGTACAGATAAGTGGCTTTGATGACTGCGATGGCAGCCGGTGCCTGCTCAGCCGCTGTCTGGGCCATTCCGTTATATCCCACATAAGACAATGCTGCTCCGAGAGCGGCATTGGTGATTCCAGCTCCAAACTTTTGACCAAAACTCATGGAAGAGAACATCAGGCCTTCGATCCGTTTTCCTGACTTCCACTGACCGTACTCGATGGCGTCACTCGGCAGTGAATACTGAACTCCATAGAACGGCGACATTCCGATACCACGGATAATCGAGGAGAAAATTGCCAGTGGTACACTTGTGATGTTAAACAGGAAGACGATCTGCCCAGCAATCCCTAGAATACACCCGGCTACAATCATATTTCTCTTTCCATACTTCGGTATGAGCTTTGGCAGAAGAAGAATGACAAAGATCATCGGCACTTTCTCAGCCATAGATAAAGGCATGACCAGATTTACATCATTTAAAACATATTGGCAGTAGTAAGTAAGGTCAATTCCGAGAATGATCTGGTAAATGGTATAAAACAGCATCAATCCCAGGGAAATAAGAAAATATCTGTTTTTTATCATCAGCTTCAGGGCTGTGAACACTGGAAGTTTTTCTTCTGATTTTGCTGATACTTTTACCCGTTCTTTACAGCAGCGGAATGTGTTTAACAGAATGAGGACAGAGATGACAGAAAACACTGCTGTGACAATGATCCAGGCAAGCTGGGTGTTGTCAATTTTTACAGCCACCCAGTTGATGATCGGAAGCGTTAATGCCGTGACGACCATGCTGGCTGTAATGGAAAGAGACATACGGATATTGCTGATGGTCTCTCTCTCATGTTTGTCCCGGCTCATCAGAGAACCGAGGGTGTGGAATGGCTGGCTGATTCCCGTATACATGACTGTGTTTAATAAGTTATATGTAATAAATACATAAGCTGCCTGCACAGTTTTTGTGCCGTGCGGCACTGTCATCAACAGTACCGCGGCAATCGCATAGGGAATGACCAGTCTTAGGATCCAAACTCTGGATTTTCCATATTTAGAATGCGTCCGGTCAATGATGGTTCCCATGATGACATCAGACACTCCGTCAAATGCCCGGGAAGCAAGCATGATCATACCAATGACTCCTGCGGAAAGCCCGATCACATTTGTATAGAAGTAAACCAGCAGAGTGTTGGCCAATGTATATACAACCGTCAGCGCAGGGTCACCCACACAGTACGCAAGCTTCTCTGACATCTTTACTTTGGCAAACTCGCCTTCCAGTTCCTCATAATTTTCTTCCGCATTCATGTTCATCTTTAAAGTTTGTTCACTCATAGACATCTTTGTCCCCCTTATGCTTTATGCAAAGTATTTTGCTACGAAATCCCTTGTCACTTCAGCAGACTTTTTCACATTCTCGTCATGGGACATTTCATAATATTCTGGACGGAATTCTTCAATGGTACATACCCCGTCGAATCCGATCTTCTTTAAGGCAGCTGCGATTCCTGCATGATCTACCACACCTTCTCCCGGCCACAGGCGTTTATCATCACCGCATGATCCCAGAGGCAGATCCTCACAGTCATTCAGATGGTAAGCAAAGATCTTCTTTCCGTCCGCTGCTTCTAAATCTTCTAACTTAGAACACATCTCATGGAAATGGAAGGTATCCACTGTTACCCCTACATTGTCACGGTCTGTTGCTTTCACTACATCGTAAGCTGTCCCAAACTGGTTGATGGAGCAGTTCGGCGCCCCGCAGAATTCCAGTGATATCTTAATATCTTCTCCCACCTTATCGGATAAATAACGGAGACGTTCTACTGCTTCCTCTTTGATCTCTGTGATGCTCTTATCCTTTACATCAAAGGACGGAACAGTGATCAGCATCTTCATGCCGATGGCCTTGCACACTTCAATGATAAAATCAGTCTCTTCGTCAATCTCTTTTTCTCCGGCTTCGTCTCTCTGGTTAAAAAAGATCAAGGTATTATAAGCCCATGGTTTTAAATGATGGTTTTTAAACCAGTCCGCCAGTTCTTCCAGTGTGTGTTCTTTCAAATAATCCTTTACACAGTCAAATCTGATCTCGATGTAATCAAATCCGTATTTTTCACACGCTTCTAAGTCAGCCATCAGAGACTGTCCTTTACATTCCAGTGCAGTTGCTTCGTTAAATCCGATTTTCATTTCTATTCCTCCTGATTTATGTATTGATCTTATTTCCATGCCCTCGCGCAGTCCTGCAGTTTCTGCACCCTACTTATAAAATGCAGGTTTTTCTTCTGTGACGATCGGTTCAATCTGTCCTGTTTCCTGTGCTTTTACTAACGCATCTGCTGTAACAGCTGCCAGATATCCGTCCCATGCGGTAGGTCCGTTGATCACTCCCTGCTTCGCACAGTCAACCCAATTCTGAACTTCTGTGTCGTATGCATCTTCAAACCTTACAAAACAGTCTGTATCAATCGTTGTGGATACTGCCGCATTTTTTCTGATGCTTGGATAAGAAGGTTCCGCCATCTTGATGGCACCGTCTTCGCATACTACTTCGCAGTTGATGTCATATCCGAACTTGCAGTTGACGAATACTTCTACATCGATGCAGATTCCTCTCTTTGTGCGGAGCAGCATGATCTGAGGATCCTTTAATTCAGAGTGAGAGTATTTTGTCACCTTCGGCATAATGACCTGAGCGCTTTCATATTCATCATCCACTAACCAGTGAAGTGTGTCGATCTCATGAATCGCTGTATCATGTACTGCCATCGGAGTATTATAGTTTGTACCAACCTCCGGATTTCTGTGTGTGCAGTGAAGGATCAGCGGTTCACCGTATTCTCCTGACCGAAGCGCTTCTTTCACCTGAACATATCCTTTATCATACCTTCTCATAAATCCAAGCTGAATTAAATGTTTTCCTGAAGCAGCCTCCGCATCTACAATCTTCTTGCAGTCCTGCGCTGTTGTCGCCAGAGGTTTTTCACAAAACACCCTTTTTCCTGCTTCAATCGCCTGAAGAAGAGAGTCTGTATGTGCAAATCCTGGGGATACAATAAATACAGCGTCCACATCAGGATCATTGATCAGATCTTTTCCGTCTGTATATACCTTAGCTCCTCCTGCCAATGCCGCTGCTTCTTTTGCTCCTTCTTCAAAGACATCAGAAACTGCCACTACCTTTGCTCCCTGGATCTTGTTTGTGAGACGTTTAATATGATCTTTTCCCATGCCGCCACATCCGATTACACCTACATTTAACATTGTTCTACCTCCATATGCTTGTTATCTGATTATTTGTTTCATTTAGATTGTGAACTTATGATAACATTGAGTGCGCGTGCACGCAATAAACAACATGCACAACAATTCCAAACAAACTTTAGATAAATTCACCTGGACTATCTTTTCTGCACAAAAAATACAATACCGGACACCGATATTGTATCAATATTTATACATTTTGTATAACCACCCCAAAAAGTTTGTTAAGTTATGGTTATATTTTTATTAGTTTTATAACAAATGCTGTCACAACACCCATGCAAGATCCATAAAAAAGATGACGGCTAAACAGAAGGCGCCTCCCACAAGAGTTTTTCTTTATTGTCTGAAGGAGGCCTTTCCAGAGCCGACTGAAGACAATAAAGAAAAACTCATACATTGCATCTTGTCTTAATCACGATATCTGTATACCAGAACTCTCCTTTTCTAGTAGGATTTCCGCACAGAGTGTGGAATAATTCCATAACAGATTCATATCCCTGCACATAGGAGTTTTGCCTGAGGATAAAATTAATGACTCCTTTTCTTAAATTTTCCCGGTTTTCTCCCTCGTAATCGTGGGCGATCACTTTGATCTTTTTTTCCAGCCTGTACTTTTTCAAGGTGTCGCACACACCACTCTCCCCCTGGGCCGTAAGGTATATACCGGCCAGGTCCGGTGTCTCTTCCAGCTGTTCTTCCAGGAGCTTTCCCGCTACCCAGTCGTCATCATATGCGTATCTTGGCTCCATTGTCTGTATGCCCGGATAATGGTGTGCCAGTTCGTCCAGGAATCCTTTTGTACGCTTCATAGTTGCTACATTTTCCTGGGATCCGGAGAGGATCATCACTTTACCGTCCGCCGGAATAATCTCTCCCATAAGCCCCCCGGCCACTCTGCCGCTGGCATAGGAATCTTGTCCGAAAAAACAAAGTCTCTTTGTATCCTCCAGGTCAGAGTTGATCGTGATCACAGAGATATTTTCTTTTTCCACGTACTGATTAATCGTTCTCCTGAGCAGTTCATCGTCGGTTGGCACCAGTGCGATTCCCCTTACTCCGGCCTCTTTAAAATCATGCATGATCTTCAGCAGTTTCTTCACATCTCCTCCATGAATCCGCTCAACAAACACATGTCCTCCGAATCGCTCCACCTCTTCTTTTGCGGACTCTGTCCCTTCCAGCACGGCTTTCATAAAGGGAGTCTCCGCATATTGGATGATCACTCCGATCTGAAGGGCATGATTGGCCGTAGAGAGAGCCTTCGCCGCCATATTGGGCTGATAGCCCAGCTCCTTTGCTATTTCCTTGATCCGCTCTGCCACCTCCGGCCGGATCCTACCTCGGTTGTTTAAGGCCCTGTCCACAGTCCCTCTGGACACCCCTGCCAAATCTGCGATCTGTTGTATTGTAACTGCCATTTCCCTTCTCCTTTCGCGTTCCCGTGCACGCATCAATAGCTTTATTATAGCACACTGGAGCGGAGATGCAATTTCTTCATGTGTTGAATAAAGAAAAAATCCTCTGGAATACCCTGAGGACTTTTTCTATTAACAAAATATAATTTATTATGTGGAGCACACCAAGCCCGAAGGCATAGAATACGGTGTTCCCTGTGGGTATGTCATGTTCCACATGATTTCCGTTCGGCTCATAGAATGCCTCACTCCAATCATGCAGAACATAGACGTAGTGTCTGCTAGATAAGGATGACGGCGAAACAGAAGGTGCATCTACGATAGTTTTTCTTCATTGCCGGAAGGAGGCCTTTCCAGAGCCGACTGGAGATAATAAAGAAAAACTCACTGTGCTGTTGCCTATGTTTATCTGCAGTTAAAGATCTGGATATGGCGTTTTACGTTGTCATAGACACCCTTTACCATAGCTTCGTTCATATCGAAGTAATTATGTTTTCCTTCTGTCTCCAGATAGTTTTCCACTTCTTTTGTCAGGCTGTTAAAGCTTGCAGTTGCAATGTTCACTTTGCAGATTCCAAGAGAGATGGCTTTTCTGAAATCCTCATCTGTAATACCGCTTCCGCCGTGAAGCACCAATGGTTTGGCAGTAATATTGTGAATGTCTTCCAATACACCAAATTCCAAAGTCGGAGCTACCGGATAGTCCCCGTGGGCATTTCCAATGGCAACGGCCAGGGCATCCACTCCGGTCTGCTCACAGAAGACCTTGGCGTCCTGAGGCTTGGTGCACTGGATTCCATGGTCACTCTTTCCGTCTTCGCTTCCGCCTACCAGCCCTAATTCCGCTTCCACGGTTGCTCCGTACTGTGCTGCCAGAGCGACAACTTCTTTTGTTTTTCTGATATTTTCTTCAAACGAATCTCTGGATGCATCCAGCATAACAGAGGTAAATCCCAGTTCCAGCGCTTTTTTTACAGTCTCAATGTTAAGTCCGTGGTCCAGATGAACTGCCACATCCACCTTTGCCTCTTTTGCCGCCTGCACCATCATCGGCCCCATAAGATGAAGCGGTGAATGGGCGAGCCGCACTTCAGCGATCTGCAGGATGATCGGTGTATTCATCTCCTCCGCTGCCTGAATCGCCCCTTTGACCATTTCCATATTGCCCACACTGAATGCACCGCATCCTCTGTTTTCCTTTTTTGCCTGCTCTAATAACTGTTTCATTTTGACTAATGCCATGATTGATACTTCCTTTCTCTTTATTTTTTTACTGTAATTTTATCTGTGGTTTTACTTCCTGTTTCACATTTGCCTGTTCTTCACTTTTGATCTCTTTTTCCAGCTTTGTCAAAAACAGAAACGCCGCCGCGGAAAATGCAAAACCGATGAAAAATGTGGTGTTGACCGGAAACTGCTCTGCTGTAATAAAGTTTGTGATGCAGGGTGATAATGCCGTGACAACAATGATCCCAAACATCACGATCCCATAGTTCTGTCCCGAATGCTTCAGTCCAAAAATGGAACTTGACAGAGATGGAAAACTTCCCATAATGCCTCCGAAACAGCCGTAGATCAGCACGATTGCCAATGTGGTGAGCAGCTTCTGGCCTGACACGAGAAATGCCATCGCTGCCATGGAAAGAAGGATCACTCCCTTGATACATTGGATCCTGCCGATTTTATCTGAAAGGGAAGGGAGCACAAGCCTCATCCCTGCATTCAATATAGATCCCGCCATGACGGATCCTACCGCAAGCGCCGTGCTGACACCTCTGTCTGTCTGAAGTGTCTGCGATAACGGCGAGGTAAGATAGTATGCCATGAGACCGCACATCATGGTACACAGCAGGTAGTAAAATTTCTTTGTCCTTATCATTTCAGCGGAGGTGTACTGCTGTTGATCTCCATAGGAAACCGGTGTCTCCTTCTTTGCCGCCTCACTTGGACTTTTAATAAACAAGGTTCCCAGAATCCATGAGATTCCTATGAGAAGCCCAACTGTCAGAAATGCCAGCTTGGGACCTCCCGTCTCCAAGAGTGTTTTGCTCACCGGTGCCATGATAAGGCCGCAGATCCCATTTGCGGTGATCACCACCCCGGACGCAAATCCTGTCCTGTTCGGAAACCATTTCTGAGCAGTTGAAAGAATCGGTGCGTAGATCATTCCCGATCCGATTCCCTGCATCACTCCAAATGTCAGGTACATCCACACAGGTGAAGAAAGAAGCATATATCTTGAACTCAATACGCCGGCGGTAAAGACTGCCCCGCCTAAGAACATAGCGGGTGCAGGTCCCTTTTTATCCTGAAGCCTGCCTCCGAGAACGTTTCCCAATACAAAAAACATAGTCGGCAGATAAAAACAAATGGAGGCCTGACCGGTACTCCATCCGGCAGTTTTCATCACGTAAGGCTGATAAATCGACCATACATGGGGATAGCCTGTAAATAATATAGCAAAGGCTCCAAAAACCATCATTGCATTCCGTTTTTTCTTGTTCATATGACACTTCCCAACCTCTTGGTTATATTTTGATTATCTTTTGAGCTAATATTATCACTTTACCCATACGTTGTCAATAACAAATAAAAAGGAGGTTGTAATATCACCACAATATCACAACCTCCTTTTATATATAACAGTATGTATTTTATTTTCCTTTTACCGCCTTCACAGCTTCTGTAAGTTTCGGTACGATGGTATTTAAGTCTCCAACGATGCCGAGGTCTGCAATATCAAAGATCGGCGCATCCTCATCACGGTTGATGGCTACGATAAACTCTGAGTTCTCCATACCGGCTGCATGCTGGATCGCTCCTGAGATGCCGCAGGCCAGATATAATTCCGGACGCACAGTCTTTCCTGTCTGTCCTACCTGGCGGTCAGCACTGATCCATCCGGAATCTACACATGCTCTGGAAGAAGACACTTCACCTTCCATGACATCCGCCAGTTCCTCTAACACCTTGAACTTGTCAGCGCTTCCGATTCCGCGCCCACCGGAAACAAGGATCTTAGCCTCTGTAATGTCTACAGATTTATGTGCTGTCTTTACAGTTTCACGGACTTTTACATTCATGTCTGCATCAGAGAATTCTACTTTGAACTCTTCCACTTCACCGCTTCTGGATGCATCGTTTTCCAAGGCTTTCATTACTCCTGGACGGACTGTTGCCATCTGAGGACGGAAGTCTTCACACACGATGGTCGCCATGATATTTCCGCCAAATGCCGGACGGGTCATCATGAGGAGCTTTGTCTCTTCATCAATGGCAAGTGCAGTACAGTCCGCTGTCAATCCAGTATGGATCCTTGCAGATACTCTTGGGGCAAGGTCACGTCCGATGGAAGATGCACCATAAAGCACGATCTCAGGATCTTTTGCGTTAATCACAGCTGTCAGTGCCTTTGTGTATGGCTCTGTCACATAATCTGCCAGCATAATGTCATCTACGACAACAACTTTATCTGCACCGCAGGCAACTAATTCCTGGGCTTTTTCTTTTACGCCTGCCCCAAGCAGCACGGCAACGACCTGCTGTCCAAGATCATCTGCTAATTCTCTTGCTTTACCAATTAATTCGATTCCGACTTTCTGAAGTTCGCCGTCTCTCTGCTCAGCGAATACATATACGTCTCTGCTCATTTTATCTTCTCCTCCTCGCTTAAATGATGTGCTTTTCCTGAAGTTTATCAACAATGGATGCAACAGCTTCGTCTGCTGATAAATCTTTTAAAATAGTTCCTGCACCTTTGGCCTGTTTTGTAAAGGATTTCTTTACTCTTGTAGGAGATCCTTTTAACCCGATATTTGCCTGGTCTACAGTGTCTTCTAAGTCTGCAAGTCCCCAGACGCTGACTTCTTTTTCTCTGTATGCGTCAAATGCACCGTGGACTGTCATATATCTAGGTGTTGCCAATTCAGCCAAAGCAGTGATCAGGCAAGGAGTCTTTACTTCAATGATCTGATGGCGGTCTTCAAACTGCCTCTGGACGATCAAAGTGTCTTCCCCTTCCACATTCAGGGCTTCGACATAGCTCACCTGAGGAATTCCAAGATGTTCTGCGATCTGAGGGCCTACCTGAGCGGTATCTCCGTCAATCGCCTGGCGTCCTGTGATGATGACATCGTAATCCAATTTTTTGATCGCTGCCGCGATAGTGGAAGATGTTGCCCATGTATCTGCTCCTCCGAATGCTCTGTCAGAAACCAGAACTGCATCGTCACATCCCATAGCAAGTGCTTCTCTCAATGCCACATCTGCCTGAGGCGGTCCCATGGAAACAACAGTCACAGTGCTTCCCGGGCATTTTTCCTTTAACTGCAGGGCAGCTTCGATTCCGGCTTTGTCATCTGGGTTGATGATACTCGGAACACCATCCCTGATCAGAGTGTTGGTCTTTGGATCTAATTTTACTTCAGTTGTATCTGGTACTTGTTTTGCACAAACAACGATTTTCATCTCTTATTCTCCTTCCACTTTACGCTTATCTTAAAAGTCCGCCGCCGACGATCATCTTCATAGCTTCAGATGTACCTTCGTAAATCTCTGTGATCTTAGCATCACGGTACATTCTCTCTACCGGATATTCTCTGGAGTATCCATATCCTCCAAGAAGCTGTACGGCTGCTCTTGTCACTTCCACTGCCACGTCAGATGCAAACAGTTTGCACGCTGCTGCCAGAGGAGCATAGTTTTCATGATCGTCTTTTGATTTTGCCGCTCTCCATACCATAAGGCGCGCAGCGTCGATCTTCACTTGGAGTTCTGCGATCAGGAACTGTGTATTCTGGAATTTAGAAATCGGTTTTCCGAACTGTTTTCTTTCCTTTACATATGCAATGGCCTCGTTTAAAGCACCCTGTGCGATTCCTACGGACTGAGCGCCGATTCCGATCCGTCCGCCTGCCAGCGCTGACATAGCGATCTTATATCCTTTTCCCTCGCCCGCGATCAGGTTTTCCTTCGGTACTCTCACATCAACTAAAGCAACTTCACAGTTTGACGCAGCACGGATACCCATACGAGGGATATTCTTGCTGACTTCTAATCCCGGTGTATTCCTGTCCACGATAAATGCAGACATACCTCTTGTACCTGCAGTTTTGTCTGTAACTGCAAAAATAATAAATGTATCGGCAAAGCCTGAGTTTGTAGTGAACACCTTCTGTCCGTTTAAGATATATTCATCGCCGTCCAATACGGCATTTGTCTTCACACCGCTGGCATCGGTACCTGCTCCCGGCTCTGTAAGACCAAAGCATCCCACTTTAGAACCGTCAACCAACGGACGTAAAAATTTTTGTTTCTGCTCTTCTGAAGCAAAATCATTGATGCAGGAACAGCACAATGATGTATGTACGGAAATTGTGATTCCTGTGGAAGCATCTAACTTAGACATCTCTTCCATACAGAGTGTATAAGTTAAAACGTCTGCCCCTTCTCCGCCGTATTCTTTGGAATATGGAATTCCCATAAGACCGAATTTTTTCATTTTCTCAAGCAGTTCCATGCTGAATTCTTCTGTTTCATCCATGTCCCTAGCAATTGGCTTGATTTCTGTCTCTGCGAAATCTTTGAACATCTGCTGTGCAAGCAGCTGTTCTTTTGTCAATTTAAATTCAACCATTTTCTTTTTTCCTCCTGTTTGCTCTTACATTAAAACTTATTAGCATCCATACTATTAGCCCGCCAATACTTTGTAAGCTAAATATTCGTGAGCTAATAGTATCACTTTGTGAAAGTTGTGTCAACAGCTTTCGTTAATCTATTGTCTATTTATATTGTATACATGTCATCTTTGTGCAAACTGTTGAATATATCAAGGTAATCTTGTGAGAAAATACTATGACGACGCCATACAAATGTGAAGTCGTGTACGACAGAAAAATCTCTTAATTTAAGTTTTCTCAAAGTACCGTTTTCTAATTCTTCTCTCACTGCCGCTTCATATAGAAATGTAATGCCACAGTTTTCTGATACCAGCCTTTTTATCATATGAAGGCTGCTGATCTCATGTCTTATTTTAAAATCCTGGACATTCAGATTCCGTCCCTCCAGGCTTTTTTCCAAAATCTCACGTGTACCGGACCCAGGCTCCCTTGTGATCAATGGTTCACCCAGCAGATCTTCCAGTACATCCGGCTCCTTTTTAAACAGGTAGGAATTGCCGCACACTGCCGTGTACGCTTCCCTGGAATAAATCCGGTAGTCGTACTCTCTTTTTTCAAAATAGCCTTCCACCATTGCAAAATCAATCTGTCCACCGTCCAGCTGTCTGAGAAGCTCCTCTGTGTTTGCTATTTTCACAGACACCTCTGTATCCGGATTCTGTTTTATGTACTCTGCCACTGCCTTTGACAGGATAAAATCTCCGATGGTTAATGTTGCCCCAAAGTTGATCTTTCTTTTTTCCTGTTTCATCTCCTGAATGCTGCGTTTCAGATACATCTCATCATGGTGAAACGTCATTGCCGCATTACGGAACAAATCTCCTTCAGGAGTCAGCTGCAGTTTTTTCCCTTCCATCTCAAACAGCCTGATTCTGTATTCCCTTTCCAGCCATTTTATATGCTGGGATACCGCGGGCTGTGTAATATTCAGCTTCTTGGCGGCTTTCGTAAAATTCATCTGCCTGCACACTTCAAGAAACGTTAAAATCCTAAAATCCAGCATATGGCTCCTCCTGCTTATCCTTCTTTTATCGCTATCTGTATTTTAACACACTGCATCCAATTTTACATTTTCCCAGCAAAAAAGGACATCAAAATATATTTGAATGTCCTTGTTCCTGCACAGAAATATTGATTCATATATCATTGGGCATCTAGCTCATCTAACAGCCCTTTTAGTTTTTCCCCTTCTTCTTCAGATAATCTCCCGCTTAGAGCACTGATAAAGCTCTTGGGAGAACCATCAAACCAAATATCAAGCATCTCCTCCGCCTGATTCCTCCGATAATCTTCCTTTTGGACCACCGGTACGACATAAGAAAACTTCCCCCTGCGCTCAACCTTGACATATTCTTTTTCCTCCAGGTCAAACAAAAAAGTACGTACGGTTGTCCGCTTATAATCCTTGTCATATTTTTCTCTTAATTCTTCTATCAAAGTCAAAAATGGTATCTCGTCCTTACCGTAATTCCAAACACATCTCATGACGACCTGTTCTGCGTCTGTTAACTTTCTTTCTCCCATCAAATAATTCTCCTTATTCTTACACGCACACTTCATTGCCACTTCACTGTATTACTATAACATATTTTTTTGTTCACAGAAACCATTTCACTTCCTGTATTTTGATCACACCTTTCTAATGTTCAGGAGTTGATTAGAAAACTCTGGATCATGAATTTATTATACTCCAAATGCTAATGTCTTTTTATATAAATATTTTACCATGCTTTCCTCTTCTTATCAACTATTATCTTAGTTTATATTTCACTTAGGATTTTCTACAAAAAATGATCACACTTGCCGCACCAAACAATAACAAAATATTATCTTATTATAAAAATATATAATTTTGTATTATCATACTCTCATGATATACTCATTTCTGGAAAAAGAAAACTAAAATTAAAAAGATTCTGAAGAAAAGAAAGAGGTTTAAACTATGAATTTTGTAAGACAACACTGGTCTGGCATCCTGCTATGCATTGGGATCGCCGTCCCTGCATGGTTCCTCGGGAATTTATTTCCAGTTATCGGAGGTCCAGTTTTTTCAATACTCATTGGCATGATTCTGACATTGATAATAAAGGACAAAGGGAGTATGCGGCCCGGCATTGCGTTCACATCAAAAAAAATTCTCCAGTATGCAGTCATTCTACTCGGCTTTGGAATGAATCTGACAGATATACTGGCAAAAGGAAGGCAGTCTCTTCCCATTATTATATCTACCATCTCAACGTCCTTGATCGTGTCCTTCCTTTTATATAAGCTGCTGCATATGGATGCCAAAGTTTCCACCTTGATCGGTGTGGGTTCTTCCATCTGCGGAGGTTCCGCCATCGCAGCCACCGCTCCTGTAATCGAAGCAGATGATGAGGAAATCGCCCAGTCCATTTCTGTTATCTTCCTCTTTAATGTGATCGCGGCACTCGTATTTCCTGCCCTTGGAAGTATGCTGCACCTGTCAAATGAGGGGTTTGGCCTGTTTGCTGGTACAGCAGTCAATGATACCTCCTCCGTCACTGCCACTGCCTCTGCATGGGACGGTATTCATGGAAGCAATACGTTAAACGCCGCTACCATCGTAAAGCTTACAAGAACTTTGGCGATCATCCCGATCACCCTTGCTCTCGCTATTTACCGTGCCGGCAAAAAAGAGGAGGCACTGGAGGAACATGGAGCTAAATTCAGCTTAAAACAGGTTTTCCCAATGTTTGTCCTGTTTTTTATTCTTGCTTCCGTAGTTACGACCGTATTTTCCCTGCCTGCAGCTGTGACAGATCCGTTAAAGACATTAAGTAAATTCTTTATTGTCATGGCCATGGCTGCCATTGGGCTGAACACACATATCGTCAAACTTGTTAAAACCGGCGGAAAACCGATCTTCATGGGATTCTGCTGCTGGGTTGCTATTGCAGCGGTAAGTTTAGTGATCCAAAGCTTCATCGGCATCTTATAAGCTGTCCTATCGATTTACATCATAAAAAGAGAGGTAATCTATACCTCTCTTTATTTGCTGTTATAAAAATTTTAAAATCTGTATATGTTATCTATGCCAGCTAGAAAACCAATATTTCTGCTCCCATTCCTCTTTACCTGTCTTTACACTGACGTTAGATCTCTGATGACTTCCCCTGCTGCGATGAGCCCGGCCACGGAGGGCACAAACGCAACACTGCCGGGTACAGCTCTTCTGCCCTCTTCTCCGGACAGATCAACTTTGGGCTCCAAAGACTTTTCCTTAGAATAAACGACTTTCAGCTCTTTTACGCCACGCCTTTTCAGCTCTTTTCTCATAACCTTTGCCAATGGGCAGACTGATGTCTGGTAAATATCTGCCACCTCAAATCTTGTGGGATCCAACTTGTTGCCTGCTCCCATGCTGCTGATAACCGGCACTCCTGCCCTTTGGGCCTGCAGTACAAGTTCAATCTTAGCGGTTACCGTATCCACTGCATCCACTACATAAGAATACTGGTGAAAATCAAATTCGTCTGCGTTTTCAGGCAAAAAGAAGCATTTGTGGATGTTGACTTGTGCATTTGGATTAATCTCCAAAATACGCTCTTTCATCACTTCCACTTTGACTCTTCCCACGGTACTGTGGGTTGCGATGATCTGACGGTTGATGTTAGATACTGAGACAGTATCCCTGTCGATCAGATCAAATGTACCCACTCCGGTCCTAGCCAAGGCTTCCGCAACAACTCCCCCGACTCCCCCGACTCCGAATACAGCCACATGGGACTGCTTTAATATCTGGACTGCTTCTTCTCCCAAAAGCAATTCTGTTCTGATCCACTGGTTTTCCATATCACTCTCCAATAATTTTGACCAGCACACGCTTGTCCCGTTTGCCGTCAAATTCAAAATAAAAGATCTGTTCCCAAGTCCCAAAATCCAGACGGCCTTCTGTCACCGCCACGACGGATTCTCTTCCCATGACTGTGCGCTTTAAATGTGCGTCTGCATTATCTTCATAACCATTGTGCTGGTATTGGCTGTACGGTTTTTCCGGAGCCAGCTTCTCCAGCCACTTTTCATAATCGTGATGCAGACCAGTCTCATCGTCGTTGATAAATACACTGGCAGTGATATTCATAGCATTTACCAAGACCATGCCCTCTCTGATGCCGCTCTTATCAATGGCCTCCTGGACTTGATCTGTAATATTTATGATGCCCCGCCTGGAAGGCAGGTGGAAATGCAGTTCTTCCCTGTATGATCTCATAAAACCTCCTGAATGTCCTATTTACTATGAGTTTTTCTACATGATTGGAGTGAGGCATTCTAAGAGCCGAACGGAAATCATGTGGAAAATAGCATGCTTCTTGCTACATTATTTTAACGCATCCGATATTGTTCCGCAACAGTAAAGGTTTTTAAGATCTACAGCTTCTTAACCTCTATTTCGGTATAAAAGTTATCTTTGTTTTCCTCCAGGAACTTCTGTGCTTTTTGGGGAGAGAAAAACCGTACTCTCGCTCCTGTCAGGTACCGGACCGCTTCATTCCACTCCCTCAGGCTGTATTG
This sequence comes from Anaerostipes rhamnosivorans, assembly GCF_005280655.1. Classification (NCBI taxonomy): domain Bacteria; kingdom Bacillati; phylum Bacillota; class Clostridia; order Lachnospirales; family Lachnospiraceae; genus Anaerostipes; species Anaerostipes rhamnosivorans. The sequence goes on along the minus strand of NZ_CP040058.1, from coordinate 1,075,137 downwards.
GTCAGCCTTTACGGATCCCGCGATAAAACATGCCACCGGAAACCAAAACCCCGAGGGCAGATCGGACAGCTCCTGGCATCCCGCTTCTTTTACCAGATATTCAAGAAGTTTGTTGTTTTGATCCTTTTTCGTTCGTATCATTACTTCCCTCCAAAGAATGATAAAGTAGACTTTTTCGTTCGGCCAATGTATACTGAAAGAAACAGTTTTATCTCTTGTAATCTGGTCGTTTTTAGCAGTTTTATGTACAAAATGAACCGAATGATAATCTCTACCATTTCATTTATTTCTTTCTGCGCACCCATCTGAGAAAGGTATCCTGGGCAATGTGCAGCTGTTTGGCCGCTTTTCTGGAAGAAATCTCACCGTTTTCCCATTGTTGTTTTAATTTATCAAAGTTCTCCGGTATAGGCTTTCTGGGCCTTCCAAAATGGACTCCCCTTAATTTGGCCGCCCTGATTCCATCCATTTGGCGTTTTTTAATGTTTTCTCTTTCTGTCTGGGCCACATAACTGAGGATTTGGAGTACCAGATCTGCTATGAATGTGCCTGTGAGATCATCTTGTTTTTTTCTTGTGTCCAGGAGCGGCATATCCAGTACCACGATATCTGCCTTGATCTCCTTTGTGACGATCCTCCATTGTTCCAGTATTTCTCCATAATTGCGCCCCAGCCGGTCAATGCTCTGGATCACGAGGACATCACCCTCCTTAAGCTTTCTTACCAGTTTTTTATAATTGGGCCGCTCAAAGTTTTTTCCGCTCAGCTTATCTAAATATATGTTTTGTTTTTCCACCGCAAATGCTTCCAGGGCCAACAGCTGCCTAGTCTCATTTTGGTCTTTTGTGGATACGCGGGCATATCCATATACATTTGATGTTATAAAGATCACCTCCAATAAAAAAATAGTACCCTGGTTCACCAGGATACTATTTATTATGGATCTTTATCTTTCTTTTATAAACATATGCTCCAGATACTCGCTCTTGAATTTTTCAACAAAAAAATCGCATTTGCACAGGAACAGATAGTAGACATTCAGTCCGCATCCAGACATGGTCTCATAATTGCCCTGCCCCTTTGCTATGATCACGTCCGCGCCGTTTAATGCCTCTCTGGCCTCATGGCTGATCCTTTTCATACTGGTGCCCGCGATTCTGGTACCGTTTCCGATGACATTGGCCACATCAGGCATTCCCACCTGCCTGGCATCCTCCATGGATGCGTCGTTGGCCACGCCTGCCCCCCGGACAATCACCGTAACATGAAGATGAGGATAAAGTTTCTTTAATTCCTGGATCAGGATCTTATCCACCACGATCTCACCACAGTTATCTGTCACGTAGACAAGACTTTGTGCCGATGCGAGATCCTGACGGAAGGACTGGTAGACCTCCGGCTTAAGCCCCTTGATCCCATTGTTAAATAAAAGGTTTTCAAGCTGCTCGCTGTCGATCTCTCCTAGAGCTATGTAATCAATATAATTTCCCGCCTGAGCCGCCTGGACCGCAGTGACGATGGGATCTTCAGAATCTTCGATCCTCTGCTTGATCTCCTGTTCCTTTGAAAGCATCAGATCATTAAAATGCCGTTTCAGAGGATCAAAGGCAGTCTGAGTCCCAAAGTATTGTTCATACACTTCTGTAAACTCAGCCAGATATTCTGGCGGAGACAGTTCCATCTCCTCATCTTTTAAGATTTCCTTCACCTGATCAAGAAACTGCTGTTTTTTTTCTTCCTCGTGCTCCTGCTCCACTTTTCTTTGTTCACTGTTATACAAGCATTGCCTGCAAAATGTCCCTGTCCTCATACTATTCCTTTCCCTTATCCTCGAATCACTGACTCGTAAAAATCGTAAAACTTCAACAACCGCATAAAGGTCAGCCGCTGTCGGACATATGGGGATACTCTGGCTGTCCGTTCTTTCATCCTCTGTTCCAGTCCAAGATCCGTAAGCGAACATACTCCATTTACCTGATTAAGGTATGCTTTTAGCTGCTCATCCTCTGGCACTTGCTCCAGAATCTCTGTAAGCTGCTCCTCTTTTTGTCTCAAAATAGAAGGAGAAATTTCATCCAACAGATTCGGTTGATTCTCTTCTATTATAATATCATCCAATTTCCTGCCTGCAAAGCATTTTCGGATCAATTCCTCTTCAAACGGTACCGCATCCTTTAGCTTATAATCTCCCTTTTTCAGATATTCGGCTGCTTTGTGGTAGATGTCTGATGAGAGGACCAGTCCAACACCTACTTTTTCTCCGTGATAAAAATCAAGGTGAGAATTGACAGCCTCCATCTCCCAAAGGTGGGACATATGATGTTCTGTTCCCGATGCCGGCCTGGAATTCCCGGTCATCTGGATTGCGAGACCGGACAGCAATAGTCCATACATCAGCTGTTCATATGAAGCTATATTTCTCTCTTTCAACCCTGGAAGACTGCTGCACATGATTTCAAGGGCTTCCTCTTCCATCCGGCAGATCTCCTGGCAGAAATATTCTCCTGTAATCAGATGTGCGATCTTCCAGTCTGCCAGCGCAGTATATTTTCCAAGCAGATCTCCCACTCCCGAGGCCGTCAGCCTCAAAGGAGCTTCCTTCAAAATGTCGCTGTCTGCCACAATGATCTTCGGTGCACAGGAAGGAACCGTCTTCTTAAATCCCTGGAGCGTCATTGCGGCCACCGTGGATGTGTAACCGTCTACACTGGCTGCAGTAGGTATAGAGATAAATGGAAGATCCATATCAAAAGCACAGTACCTTGTAATGTCGTGAATGGTCCCCGATCCTGCGGCCACAAGCGCATCCGGCCGTCCTTGATCCTTTAGCTGGTCCATCACACGTCCAACGCTGGCCTCATCTGCATGAATATCCGCCCCCTTTAACAGGACTTTTGTAAGTCCTGTCAGTAAATCTTCTGCCTGTTTTCCAACAGCCTCATAGGTATTTTCATCGCAGATCATTGTAAGCTTTTTAAAACCAGTATCTTTTAAGATCCCGGGAAGTTTTTTTACGGCCCCCTCCTCCAAAAGAATCGTGTCGATTTCAATATTGTGTTCTTTTTTACAGGAACAAGCTCCCCTGAATTGGTTTAAATCAACCTTCATTTTAACCTACCTTTCATAGAGATAACAGGGACCTGCATCGCAAGTCCCTGAAAATTAGTGTCCGGTTTTTTCATTTTATGCTATAATACTATCTGTAAGAAAGAAATGCTCTGACGACGCTTCGCCCCAAATGAAGACTGTCTATGAGTGTTTCTTTTTTCTTTCTTCTTCATTATAACATTCATAACAAACCTTTCTACATATGATCTGTAAAAAATTGATTTAACAGTGTACTGATCTGCTCCGGTGATTGAAGGACCTTGAGCTGTTTCATCTCATGTTCATCAGAAATCAGCGAAACAAGTGTGCTCAGCACTTCAACCTGCTGGCTTGGCTCCTTGACCCCCAAAACAAAAGCAAATTTTGCGTTGACCTGAATCTCAGGCTCCCCCATGTGTGAAAACAAAACCGGTTCTTTAAATCTGACAAAGGAGATGGACGCCTCATTTACATGCTCCACATCTGTGTGTGGAATCGCGATCTCAAATGCTTCAGTCTTAAGCCCCGTTGGATATACTTCCTCCCGTTTTTTCAGTGCGTCAGCAAAGCTTTCTTTGACTGTACCTTTTTCACAAAGTCTGTTTCCGATCACTTCAAAAAACTGGTCTCGGTCTTTAAATGTCTCATCCAGCCAGATGAAATCTTCCCTGAAAATCTGCTCCATGCGTTCTCCTCCTTTATCTGCCGTCAAGGTTCTTTTCCACTTCTTCGTACAGTTTTCCGGTCCCCATCCACGGATACAGCAGACACAGTCCCTGAAGTACTGGGAGTGATGTGTTCAGATTTCCTGTAGCTGTGGAGATCACCATATCGCGTCCCTCTTCCAGGCCTTTTATGTCGGTAACCTCATATGTATTGACAATCGTCACCTCAGCCTTTATGTCTCTCTCCTTCAATCCTTCTTTTAGAAGACCTGCTGCTTTTTCGGCCTTTTCCTTTTTCATGCCTCCTGCCAGCAGTAAAGAAGTCTCTCTCATAACATCACGCTCCTCTTAGAATTCTTCCAGGATGGATTTGGTCTTGCTGATACCGATCCGGTCAGATCCCGCCTCGATCATCGCGATACAATCTGCCAAATTGTTGATCCCTCCTGCGGCTTTTACATGAACCTTCTCAGACACGGTCTCTCTCATAAGCTTAATATCTTCCGCTGTGGCTCCAGACGGTGCAAATCCTGTAGATGTTTTCACATAAGCGGCTCCGGCTTCTTCTGACAGCTCACAGCCTTTTTTGATTTCTTCTTTTGTGAGAAATGCGGTTTCCAGGATCACTTTGACGATACCCGGGGTAGCGTTTACCACTGCCTCAATATCTTTTTTCACATCCTCGTACTCGCCGTTCCTCAGAGCTCCGATGTCAATGACCATATCCAGTTCCACTGCTCCTCTAGCATAAGCGTCCACAGCTTCCGCTACTTTTGAAAAAGTGGTATGTGCTCCGGATGGGAATCCGATGACTGTTCCGATCTTGACATCTGTACCCTCCAGCACTTCTCTCGCCATGTCCAGATTGCATGGGTTGATGCACACAGACGCACAATGATTGTCTTTTGCAAACAAAAGCCCTTCCATGATCTCTTCTCTTGTCAGCTGCGGCTTTAACAGAGAGTGGTCTACTTTGCTCAATAATTCTTGTTTTGTCATTTCCATAATCTTTTTCTCCTTTTATTATAAAATGTGTGTGTTTAGCCAAATAGTGAGAATATCTTGACGAACAGCCACGATATCAAGTTTGCCCGGTCCAGATTTCCGATCTGGGAAGCTCCTGCCGGCATTTTGATTCCTGCGGTCAGTGCCATCTGGGTTTCAATAGGTGCAAGGTTGGTAGCCATGAGCAGCACACAGGCCATAACCACAGTTCCCACGATCAGCGCCCGGATAACATTTCCCTTGGACATGGCTGTGATCAGGCACACGATGAACGGGATGACCGCCAGATCCGCAAATGGCAGCAGCTTATTGCCAGGCAGGATGATCGCCAAAAATATGGTGATCGGCACTAACAAAAGTCCCACAGCGATAACAGACGGCTCTCCCAGTGACACTGCGGCATCCAGTCCGATGAAGATCTCCCTGTCCCCAAAATGCTTTGCCATAAACTCCCTGGCCGCTTCTGAAATGGGGATCAGCCCTTCCATCAGGATTGCAACCATTTTCGGCATCAGATACATGACCGCCGCCATCGTGATTGCAAGCTGTAAGATCGCATCAATTTTCTGTCCCCCTAGGAGGCCAAGCGCAAGACCGATGATCAGTCCCATGGACATTGGCTCTCCAAAGATACCAAAACGTTTCCGGATGGTCTCCGGGTTGGCATTCAGCTTATTCAGGCCCGGAATCTTATCGATCAGCCAGTTTAGAGGCACCACCAGCGGCAGAAATCCCAGTGCTGTCAAATGCGGAAAAGAGATGCCCGGCATTCCGAAAAACTTCTCCACATACGGCTGGGTGTAATCTGCCAGTATCAATGCAAGAATGGAAAGTGCGCTGGCTGCTACAATTCCCATGGGAAGGCTTCCACTCACCGTCGTCACTGCATACCCGACAAATGCAAACTGCCAATAGTTCCAAATATCCACGTTCATCGTCTTTGTAAGTTTCAGGGTCAGCATGGCAAAGTTGATGACAAGTCCAATTGGTATCATCAATCCTGCAGCCGCCCAGGCCCAGGAAATAGATGACATGGCGGGCCATCCGATATCAATGACCTGTAAATCCAGCCCCAGCCGTTGGGTCATAGCCTGGGCCACCGGTCCCAGCTGGTCTGTCAGAAGTGTGATGACCAGATTGATCCCGGTAAATCCGATTCCGATCGTTACTCCGGATTTAAATGATTTTGAGAATCCTGCCCTCATGATCAGCCCGAATACGAAGATAATGATGGGCAGCATGACCGTGGAACCTAATCCTAATATAAAATTCAATATTTCCATACAATTCCTCCCGTTGTACCTTTCAATCGTTTATGGTACCTTGTGGCCCTTGACTGCGGTCCAGACCATGAACCACTGTTCTGGCGTAAGCTTGTATTTCAACGCTTTAACCGGTCTTTCGGCCAAGCCGATCTCCCCTGATCCTGTGATCGGGATTGGCTTCGCCGGATGCGAGAACAGCCATGCAAAAGCAACTTCGTCTATATCCTCTGCACCGATCTCCTCCCGGATGATTTCCAGCACCTTACGAAGCCTTACCTCTTCCTCTCCTTCTCCTGTAAAGATTCTTCCTCCCGCAAGCGGTGACCAGAGCATCGGATGGATCCTCTCCTCCATGCACAGGTTCATCACTCCATTTTCCATGTTTTCCATTCGGAGTGGGGAAAGTTCGATCTGATTTGTGATTAAAGGCACTGTGAGATAAGATTTCAACAGGCGGAACTCGTCAGGCAGAAAGTTGGAAACCCCAAAGGTTCTCACTTTTCCCTCTTTTAACAATATTTCAAATGCTCTGCTAATCTCCTCCGGATCCATAAACGGGCTCGGCCGGTGCAGAAGCAATGTATCCAGGTGATCGGTCCCCATATATTTCAGTGACTTCTCAACCTGTCCGATAATGTACTCAGTGCCATAGTTATAATACTTGACACGTGCAGTCTCTGATTTATAGACAATGCCACATTTTGATATGATCTGCATCTTCTCTCTCAGATCCGGTCTCTTTTTGATGGCCTCCCCGAACTTTTCTTCCACTGTGTAGTCTCCGTAAATATCCGCGTGATCCATAGTTGTGATCCCCAGATCCAGACATTCCTCCATATAACGGATCAGCTCATCCGTGGAAAGGTTCCAGTCCAGGAGCCTCCAGAAGCCAAGAACGACTCTGGAAAACTCAAGACCTTCCGCCATAGTTACATATTCCATACCATACCTCCATACATTTGCCTTATTCTTTGAGCTTCTTCAAGACATCCAAGATCTGCTCATCCACTGCTTCCGGTTTGATTCCTGTCAGATAATTGATTGCAAACACTGACGGTGTGGTTACCGTATCCGGAACTCTTGTGCTGGCAACGATCAAGTCATATTCAGGAGCCATTTTTTCAACCTCCACGATCTTTACCTGCTGTACTTTAACAGCGAATCCATTGTCCTCGCACAAGTTCTTGACCCGGTTGGCAATCACTGTGCTGGTGGCAATACCGCTTCCGCAGGCGATCAAAATATGATATTCCTTCATCCTTCTACCTCCTTTCTCTTTTCTTCTTTATTTTTAAAACTGGATACCAGTCCTAAAAATCATTTACTCAGGTACTGTGCAGTATTCTGGTCTGTGATCAGAATATCAATGTACCCTGCCTCCAAAGCTGACTTTACAGAGGCATATTTTTCTTCACTCTCGACGACACAGATCTTATTTGGTATCTGTTTCAGCTGTTTCTCAGTAATACCGATACAGCGTTCTGTGATATTCTCACAGCAGATTTCACTGTCCTTGTCCAAGAATACAACAGAGACCACATCACAGATCGCGTCTTCTTTTCCCAGCTGCTTAAGGTCCTGTTCAGATATGTAGCCGGATTTGCTGATACTGCTGTCCTTGGCCAATGGATTACCGAGACTGAACACTGCATATTCTGCCTGGGATGTCTTTTCAATCACCTTCTTTACCTGCTCGTCGTTGATTAAAAACTCTTTTTCTTCTTTGCTGTTCACAAGAGCGGGAGCGATCAGTGACAATGATCTGCCTCCGGCTTTTTTCGCCAAAGTCGATGCAATGGTTGTCGCGTGCATATCCAGTTCGCTCTGTCCGTGTCCTCCGATGATAGGGGAAAACAATAGATCCGGATGATTCATTTTCTGGACATAATCCGGGATCAGCCTCATGGTGGAGCCCCATCCCACAGCGACTGTCACCCCGCCTTCCAGATGTCTCTCCAGATAGTAAGCTGCCGCGGACGCTACCTGTTCTTTTGAAGAATTCCCGATGGATGTGTCTATGACCACCACATCCTTTAATTCATACTTTTTCTTGACATCCTGTTCAAGCTCCGGATAGACGCCGGAGTAATCTATGATAATCCTTACAACCTCTTCCTCTTTGGCTTTCTGAAGAATCCTGGAGACCTTCATTCTGGACAACCCTGTCTGCTTTGCGATCTGCTGCTGGGTCATGTTTTCCTCATAATATAACTTGCTAATCAGTGTCATGGTTCTTCTCTGCATATCCATGTCATCACTCCCTTTTGTTCATTTGAACATATACTGTTACTTTGTTCATCCTTATGATATAACAGTTTTGTACAAAAGTCAATACAATTTGTACTTCCATAATTTAACTGTCCGATCACAAGGTATTTTAAATATAAAAAGAGACATGAGCCCCTGTATATTTCACAGAATCTCATGTCTTTTTTATTCATATGTGTATTTTGTAAAGCTGAATTATATCTCCAAAAAAAATCTGCGAATCTGCTCTGCCGCCTGAACAGCATTGGACGCAATGGCGGGATGGCCCCCTTTGTTAAACAAAATGATCCGGGATTGTTTGATCTGCTCTGCCATCTGCTCATATTCCTCTTCAAGGTCTTCCCTCACCATCTCATCTTCTCTGCTTCCCATGAACATTATGGGAACCGCCAAAGAGCTTAATGGCTTGTGAAACAAAGGCCGGTTTTCACCGGCGCACCAAAGCAGACATTCCGTATCCAGATCAACGACCATTTCCCAGTCCTCTCCCTGACACCATTCATAGAACTGTGCTGCCTCCTCATTCTGCTTCGCCTCCGCGCGTTCCTTTCTGAGATTTTCAGCAAAACCCAAGTGAAGTGTCCTTCCGTCAAAGCTGTCCGCAATAACCTTTCCGATCAGCTCCGGACAATCCAGGGCTGCATTGACTGCAGCCCACGCTCCGCCGCTGGTTCCAACCAAATGAACCTTTTCATAGTTCAGATGTCTCAGCAACGCAATGATCTGCTTTCCCTCCTGGATCCATACATCTGCTGGGAACCGGCCAATCCGTTCTGACCTTCCGTTTCCGAGAAAATCCATCCGGATTACTTTGAAATGTTCCGTATAAAGCGGAAGCAGCGGCTCAAACATCTTGGACGAAGCCGTATTTCCGTGCAGAAGTAAAACCGGTATTCCTTTTCCCGTCTCTGTATAATAAATTTTCTTTGAATGATAATTAAAATATGACATCTCTGCCCTCCTGATCTGCTGATTTTTCACCGTTCCAGTCAGACATCCAGGGCCTTAAAACAAGATAAAATTCATATAAGTAAAAGCCCTGCTGTCAGTGCTTTTTCATCCAGATTCCCATACACCTACCTCCTTCCTGCCTTAGATGCCCGCAAAATACCGGATCAAATTATAAATGATCAAAGCCAGGGATACTGCGGCGATGCATAACTGAGACTTTCTCCTTCTGTCTTTTAAATAACCGTAGGCCGCACAGCCAAATGCAGTTGTCCAAAACATTGCGAAGATATCCCCTGTGGGTATTCCGTGAGCGATATTCCAGATCACGATCAACAGGCCTACTGCCAGCGTGAACAGAATACTAAAAGACTCGCCTTCTATCCTGGTCTGCCGTTCTTTTTCTTCCTGCTGTTCCTTTTCTATCTGGTCAAATATCTTTTTTGCATTCATGACGTCAATCTCCTTCTGAAATGATCTTAAACCAGAAATGGAGAAATGACAAGCAGACTTTAAGTTTGCTTGCCACTCTTTGTATTATTTTGTTTTCAGAAGATTTTGATATTCCGGGTGCTTTTGAAACCAGCTGACTGCATAAGAACAAGTTGGAATTACTTTTATCCCCTTTTCGCCGAGCTGTTCTGCCGCCGCTTCCACAAGCTTTCCGGCAACTCCCTGTCCTCTGAGAGAATTGTCCACAAATGTATGGTCAATCAAAGCTGTATCTTTTGAAACTTCAGGAAATGTAATTTCTGCTATCGTCTTTCCCTTTTCATCTTCAGCGAAAATCCGATGTTCTTCATATTGAAATTCCACAATAGTCGTCTCCTTTTGAATTTATTCATAACCTATAGAATAGACACCATTTGTATTCTTTCCGATCTTGGATATTTTAATGTAGTAGGTACCTGCCCCGTTTTTCAGGCGGTATTTCTTTTCCTTTTGACCTGACAGCTTATAGGTCTTAAGCGGCTTTTTGCTGCCTTTTTTGTAGATCGTAATCTTTACTTTGCCGGAATTCATAAATACAGCTGTCTCGATATAACGTTTCTTCTTCGCAGTCTTTCTGTTCACGCGATACCACCGGGAAGCTTTTTCTGTATCCGTATATAGATCGATCATCTGGGAATCCAGCGTGATCTTCTTCGCTTTGGACTTTCTCGTCCTGTACTTTTTCGGAATCGGCGTTGGAGAATAACCGACCATATACGGTTGACCTGACTTTATTTTTACAGCAACTCTATAGCTGCCCTTAGAAAGTCCATAAATGGATTGAACCAAGACTTTTTCATTGGAAACTGCAGCTGTTTTAACCTTTGAAAGTTTCTTCCATCCGGATTTTGTCTTCTTTTGTATATTATACGATAATCCCTGACCACTCAGAGGAAGAGAAGGCTGTATTACCATAGCCCTTTTTTTCACTGTAAATTCATGATAGAAATAGCTTCCACTACCCGTCTGTAAATATAAATCATCTGACTTCATGGTTTTGACATGATCCATTGTCAAGATCGCTTCCACAGTAAAACTCTTACATTTATTAGGAAGTCTCAGTGAGTATACGGTTCCGGCTGGAACGGACTTTATCAAAGCGCCTTCCTTCTGGTATTCCCTTACCTCTTTTCCGGAGGCATCATACAAGGTTCCAAATACTTCGCCATCGTCATCAGATTCTCCTGCGATCATTAAGACTCCTGCCTGTTCTGCATATATTTTAACTGTCTTTCCCTGCCATGATGAATTATATGCATATCCATCCTTATCCGGGATCTCGGATAAACTGCGGTATCTCTTAACATGGATCTCCGGCTGGTTTTTCCCTGAGACCTTCTTTCCCGCTTTGAGAATCTTTTCTCCGTTTACTTTCAGCAGATCTGTTAAATCTGTCCTATCCTTTGCTGAAACCGGAATCCCAAAACTGCCTGCCGCTATCACAGCAGAGAGCAGAATTCCTATCAGCTGTTTCCATCTTTTCTTCATAACCATTCCTCCTGTTGACTTGTCTATTTGATTATTATATCAAAATCAAAGGAGATTTTTGTAACAAAACTATGTTAGATATATTACAAATCAGTCTGGCTCGCTTCCTCCGAATGTGAGCATGTAGACCCCTTTCTTTAGTTTGATCCCTACCCATGTACTGTGCTCTCCAACATGAATCGTCTGGTACCATTTTGGCTGTCCTTGTTCTTTCAGGTTTTCCCGCTGAAAATCTGCCATTCCCCAGCCAGCGCCGACCAGGATCATTCCAACAATCAAAAAGGCCGCTCCCAACAACATACACTTTTTCTTAAAACTGCTGATACTCATGCTTTCTCACCTCTTTTCCTGATAATAATACCAGCCAGCCATCGGCTGAACCTGGCAGTGACTCCCACAAAAATCTTTCCTAAAATCCAGGTCAGCAGACCAAACAAAACAAAGATTCCCGCGGATACCATTCCGACTCCAAGCTGTATGACTCCTGCCGCTGGGTTCTGGAATACTATAATGGCTGCGCCTCCCATACTGACTACCGAAAGCACCAGACCTGACACGGAGAAGGCCCCTGTGCACACCGGAATACACCAGATAACAATATATACCGATACTACCATCAAAGCCGCTGCCAATAAAAGGCATACCCCTGCCAGCATCAGAGATCCCCAAAGTGGAAACCCAAGGACCAGCAGAACAGCGATCAACCCTTTCATTCCGCCGGACAATTGTCTCCCCTCCTTGCCTTCCTGTTCCTCTAAGATCTCCTGTGCGATCACTCCCGGATTGCCGACTTGTTCCACTGCGTCTTCCTCTGAATAGCCGTCCTCCATATAATCATCGATGATCTCGCTGTAATAAGAAAGAGATTTTTCCCTCTCACTTTTGCTAAGACTTTTTAAAAGCCGCTCTAGGCTCTGTAAAAACTCTCCTTTACTCATTCTCCACCGCTCCTTTCACAAACTTATATATACCTGTAATCTGCTCCCACTCATCTAAAAATTCTCTTGTATGGTCTCTTCCCTTTTCTGTGATCCTATAATACTTTCTCAGCCTGCTGTTATGCTCCACCGTGTAAGTATCCAGATATTCGTTGTTTTCCAGCCGTTTCAGGATAGGATATAGTGTAGATTCTGAGATCTTAATACATCCCGATACATCTTTAATGATCTGGTATCCATAAGAATCGTCCTTACAGAGTGCTGCTAAAATACAAAACTCTAAAAAGCCTTTTTTTAACTGTGCATTCAATCTATCGCCTCCTTATGCATTATACTATATATTACATAGTATAATGTGTCAAGAGGTAATTAAGTTATTATTGAACAAAGCGGACAAGTCAGCGTCAACTCCCTAAATCCCTCAATCATGAGGGACTTGCTCCGCTTTGCGCGCCAAATGCAATTTGACGTAGTCAAATGATTTCCTTACGCATTCTGTGTGCATCCTCGCAGAGCGTTTTTTATGTCATAGGAGATTCCGTAGGAATTTCCTATGACATAAAAAGGCCATGGTTCTTTTACGAACCATGGCCTAACCTAAAATATATCTTTATTAAAAATCTTAATCCATTAACTCATATACAGCATTTCCATATACATCTACATAGGAGATATAAGTTCTTCCTCTAAAATCAAAGTTAAAGAAAAAGATGGAATCATCATCCGCATAAAACGATCCAAAAGCAAGCTCAACAAATGGCAGCAATACAGTCTCTCCAGGATCTACCCTGTAGTATTCCAGAAAAGACACACCATCTTCATCAGGATCACATAAATAAACATACTGATCCAAACTGCTGTATCTAGGATTTGTTACATATCCTAATTCATTTACAAAGATTCCTGTCCTGGACCGGTTGTTAATATTGATTCCTACTACCCGTGTATTTGCCCCATCGTCTGTATGTACAAATTGTACAGCAAACTTTGGAGATTCCTGCTTCACTGTAACTTTGCATTTAAATTTCTTAGAAGAAATCTTTGCTGTTATAGATACAGTTCCTGTCTTCTTGCCATAGATATATCCTTTGCCGTTTACAGTTACAATGCTTTTGTTGCTTGAACTCCATTTGACTTTCTGTGTATTTCCAGACACTTTGAGCTGATAATAGGTATCCTCACTGATTGATATAGAACTTTTATTTAATTTGGGAGTCTCAACCTTTACTTTGCATTTATATTTCTTTCTGCCGATTTTTGCTGTGATCGTAGCAGTTCCTTTTTTCTTGGCAGTTATTTTTCCCTTTTTCGAAACAGAAGCAACAGACTTTTTACTGCTGGACCATTTGGGCCTTTTCTTTGTACCTTTTACCTTTAATGTTTTGCTCTGCCCCTTAATCAATGTTATCTTTTTACTTGAGATTTTAATCTTTGCAGCATATACCTGCTCTGTTCCTGCAGTGATTGATGTAATACCAAAAGACAACACCAGCAAAAATGCTGTGGCCAATTTGAATATTCTTCGTTTATTTCCTTTCATGTTCTACCTCTTTTCTTTCGTATTGTCCTAAAAATTTTGTTATTATACCTAAAATCCCCCTTCCTATCTACAATTATAAATACTTATAAAATTGTTACAAGTCTTGACTTTACATACAAACACAACTTTTCTTTATATATAAGAAAAAACCATTTAATCCTGCACCCAGCAGTCTTAAATGGCTTTTTATTTTGATTCTAACTTATATTCTTATAGGCTGTTTCTGAACGCTTCCAGTTCTTCTGCCGTAGCCATAGCCGCCAATGCTCCCTCTTTCGTGGTCGTGTAGGCTGCATATGCATTTGCAAAATCCAAGTAACTCCTTAATGTATCAAAATCCACAGCTTCCAAGTCCGTGACATCATCTCTCAGAAGCTGGTATAAAAATGCTCCGATAAAAGAATCACCAGCCCCGGTAGTATCTCTCACTTCAATCGTATATCCCGGTGCTTCTGTCATTCCATTTTTAGTATAAATCTCTGCGCCGTCTTTTCCTTTTGTATAAATAACATACTTGGTTCTTCCGTTCAGCAGGTCAGAGACCGCTTCTTTTATGTCCGTATGTCCTGTGATGAACTCTAGCTCTTCATCTGAAATCTTAATGATATCTGCAAACGGCAGAAATTCATTGACCGTCTCCTTTAATTCCTGCAAGTCATCCCACAGGGAAAACCGGAGGTTCGGATCAAATGAGACGAGCACATCTTTTCCGTTGGCCATATCAATCAATTTTTTATGTGCCTCTTTCATTGGGGATTTTACTAGGTCAACACTGCAGAAATGGATCATTCCGCAGTCATCCAGAACATCCTGTTCAATATCGTACACACTATAACGCAGATCCGCGCTGTTCTTACGGTAAAACTTAAAATCCCTGTTTCCGTCTGATGCAAGAGAAACAAAAGCCAGTGCTGTCTCCGCTTCTTTATCTCTTTTAATCTGGCTGGTGTCAATCCCTGCCTGATCAAGCACCTCAACAATGTAATCGCCGAACGGGTCATCTCCCAGCTTGGTCAAAAACTTGGATGGAATCCCAAGTTTGGTCACCGCTCCCACGACATTGGCAGGAGCCCCTCCAGCCACTCTGGTAAATGACGGCACATCCTTTAATCTCTGTCCTTTGACTTCGGGTATAAAGTCAATCAGTGCTTCCCCGATTCCGCATAATTTTCTGCTCATTCTTTTTCTCCTATCTCTAAAGGCCGCAGGCAGTAGATCTTCATGGTTCCTGCACAGTCACCATCTATGCTCAGCTCGCCCTGGCTGCTGTATACTCTGGTGGTGAAAACTTCCTCACCGCCGTTTACAAAAATCTCTAGAGAAGTCGTATCCGCAAAAATCCTTAAGTCTCTCAGTTCCCCGATCCTAACGCTTCTGGTTGTCCTTCCGGCTCCGCAGTCACCCAGATCAAGTGTCAGCAGTCCGTCTCTGTAGGATAAGGTAACACCCTTCTTTAATGTCAGAACCGCATCGGTGCATTCAGTAAAATGGAATTCAGCCTCATAGAGCTTCAGATTACTTTCCATCCTGCCTTTATCAGAGAATGAACAAACCAATTCGCCCTTTCTCAGCTTCTCAATCTCACGGATTGGCTGCTGAATGAGCCTTCCATTCTTCATATGCAGTTCTCTTGGAATCGTCAGTGCATGCTGCCATCCCCGCTCCGTGGTAGGGTTGGTATACTGGGCATCCGGAATTCCCATCCATCCGATCAGGATCCTTCTGCCCTGTTCGTCCTCAAACGTCTGCGGCGCATAGAAATCAAATCCCCTGTCCAACTGCTGGAATTCATCATTCCCGCTGATCTCATATGACTTGTTTTCAAAATCATATTTGATCCTTATGGCTGTACACTGATGGACATTCTGATAGTTGATCCCTTCCGCCTCTACCCCCTGAGGGCAGGTAACCAGCATCATCTGTCCGTCCAGTTCAAACAGGTCAGGACATTCCCACATGTAACCAAATGGCTCCTTCGGAACGATCCTGTCAAAGTACTCCCAATGGGTTAGGTCCTTGGAGTGGAACATAAGAATCAGCCCCTGGCTGTTTTTATCCCTGGCTCCCTGAACCATATAATAATCGTCACCCTTCTGAATGATCTTGGGATCACGCACGTGGCAGCTCATATCTTGGGGATAGTCATCGGTTGTCATCAAAAGTTCCTTTTTAGAAAACTGATACCCGTCCTTGCTGGTTACATGAATAGTGTTGCTGCCTCTTCCTGAATTGATGTAATCATAATCATCCCTGTCAAAATACTTTAGATTCCCGGTGTAGAAGTAATGAATGGTGTCCCCTTTTACAAAGGCGGAACCGGAGTAGACGCCGTGGGCGTCAAACTCCGAATCCGGGAACAGGACCGGTCCTTCATCTACAAAGGAAACAAAATCTTTCGTCGTATAATGTCCCCAAAGCTTTAGTTCTCCAGTAGGTTCAAACGGGGTGTACTGATAATAGATATGGTAAGTCCCGCAAAACTGGCACAGTCCGTTGGGATCGTTGAGCCATCCCGTTTTCGGCATCAGATGAAACTTAAGCCTCATCGGATCTTTTGCTACTGCTTCTCTGTCGTTTTCATGTTCAGCATACCACTTTTCATAGTCTTCTTTCAATACTTTATTATACTTCTTAAACATGATTTCCCTCTTATCTAACAATCATTACCTGTGTGTTTGTATCTGCATCTGTCTTTGAGATGACTTCCACCTGGCCGTCGCCCTCCGCTAACATCATCATAGTCTGGGTACTATAGCCTTTTTCTTTCACCAGGTCCATATCAAATGTAAGGATCTTGTCTCCCTGTTTTAGCTTTGTTCCGGCTTCCACGAAGGTCTCGAAGCCTTCCCCTTCCATTTTCACCGTATCAATACCCGCATGGATCAGAAAGCTGTTTCCAGTCTCGGCCTGTATGGCAACTGCGTGCTTTGTCGGAAATATCATCGTAACTGTGCCGTCACATGGAGCATATACGGTCCCCTCAGAAGGATTCACGGCGATTCCGTCTCCCATGGCTTTGGAAGCAAAGGCCGGATCCTCTGACTCTGTGATCGGAAGCACCTCCCCCTTCATCGGAGAATAAAGCACGGTTTCTTTCACTTCTGGCTGTTTTGTCTCAATAGCTTCTGGTTTTTGCTCAACTTGTGGTGCCGGTTTTACAGTATCTGGTGTACCTCCAAGATTGTATTTCTTCCAGAAGACCACGGTAAGCCCTGCTGATACTGCCATAGAGAGGACCAATCCGATACCAAAGTGAAGGAAGTGATCCGGGTTCATGGAGATAAATCCAGGAAGCCCCGCTGCCCCAAGTGCCTGTGCCAGTGTTTTTGTTGCCGCCGCATATGCACTTCCCACAGCAGACCCGATGATGGCCGCATAGAAAGGATATTTTAATTTCAGTGTCACACCGAACATGGCTGGTTCTGTAATTCCCAGCAATGCTGAGACGCCTGATGCAGAACAGATAGATTTCATTTTCTGGTCTTTTGTGAGGAACAAAACTGCCAAAACTGCCGCTCCCTGTGCCACGTTGTTCATACTTGCTGTTGTAAAGATAAAGCTTCCGCCGGTGACTGCCTTAGCTGCCAGCAGCTGTGTTTCAATGGCGATAAAGCTGTGATGAAGACCAGTCATAGTGATCGGCGCATAGACCAATCCGAAAAGCCCGCCGCCGGCTGCCCCAAGTGTGTTGTATACCCATGTGATACCGTCTGCCAATAAGTTTCCTGCTTCTCTTAATACCGGTCCTACGCAGATGAAGGTCAAAAATGCCGTAACAATGATAGATAACAATGGTGTTGTAAGATTGTCAAGCCAGGTAGGCGTCACTTTATGAAGTCTTTTTTCAATCTGTGCCAGGATCCAGGAGACTGCTAATACAGGGAGTACCGTTCCCTGGTAGCCGATGGCCTGGATGTGGAATCCAAAGATATCCCATACCGGCGCCTGTCCAATCCCGATCTGATAAGCATTTAAAAGGTCCGGATGAACCATGATCATACCCATGGCCGCACCTAAGAACGGATTGCCGCCAAACTTCTTAGTGGCACTGAATCCGATCAGCACCGGCAGGAACGTAAACGGTGCATTTGCAAATGTATTGACTGCATCTGTAAGACCCTTCCACTGTGGATATAATTCAATGATTGATCTTCCGTCAAACAATCCTGCTGTTAAAATGTTGTTAAGCCCCATCAACAGACCGCCTGCTACAATGGCCGGGATGATCGGAACGAAAATATCACTCAGCATCTTTACAAAACGCTGTATCACTGATCCCTGTTTCTCTTCTTTTTCCTCCTCGCCGGCTGTGGAAGGTACATCCCCAATCTGTTTCTGTACTTCATCACAGACCAAATTCACTAGTCCGGAACCAAAGATGATCTGGAACTGGGACTGTGTCAAAAACACTCCCTTAACCCCCTCTAGGTCACTGATGGCATCCTCATTCCTCAAATCATTATTCTTCAGCTGAAAACGAAGCCTGGTCGCACAGTGTGCCACAGATTTAATATTTTCTTTACCGCCCACATTGGCGATGACCTGGCTTGCAATCTTTGCATAATCCATAGTTTTCCTTATCCTCCTTCTTAAATTTCCGGTATCGGTTCCATAATTGAATTATAGGACTTTTTTCTCTGTTCGTCAACACCTTTGCGGTATCGGTTCCACAAAAAATTGCACAAAATAAAAGGCCCCTTTTTAGGAGCCTTACACAAAAACGGGAGTTATCCCTTGTTATAATCCTTTAAATCCTCAAGTTTTACGCTGTTCCCCTGTATGAATTCATATTCTACGATCTGTTTCTTGGAAACCGGTTCCCCTTTTAACATCTTAAGAATCGTCTCCGCTCCCAGGTATCCCATACCATAGGAATCAAACTTTAAGGTCGTGAGCTCCGGAGTCAGCAGACTGCTCTCATCATATCCGCCGAACCCCACAACCGATACATCCTCCGGTATCCTTAAGCCCTTCTCCTGCAGAACTTTGTAGGCTCCGAATGCCAGACGGTCCGTGGCACAGATAATGGCATCCACCTTTTCTTCCTCAAGGATCTCCCTTGTGCACTTCTGTCCTCCGATAAAGCTGTAATCGCTTTTCGCCAGAACCGGTTCCACAATCCCGTAGGCCTTTAAACCGTCCAGAACTCCATCTTTCCTGTGCAGTCCTACTGCCACATCGGTTTCGTAGACGCCGATATATCCCACTTTCTTATGGCCGGTCTTTCCAATATATTCACCGACATATTTTCCAGCGTTATAGTCATCGTCAATAATAGAGATCCCTTCCTCATAATCCTGGGCCAGTACCACCACGGGAATCTGAGTCTCCTCAAAAATCTTCTTATGGTCCTTGGTCATGGCGATTGAACTGATCAGTATCCCGTCCACATTCAAATGAATCAGCTTCTGGATATTCTGAAGCTCCAGGTCGATATCATGATCAGAATTCTTGATCAATGTGGTGTATCCTCTCTCTCTCAGATAACGGTCAATGCTTGTAATGACACGGCTTGTAACCTTTGAATTCAAAGTAGGGACAACCACGCCGATCACACTGCTCTCTTTGGCTTTCAGCCTCGCAAATGTATTCGGTACATAATTGTACTGCTCGATCACCTTTTGAATCTTATCCCTCGTAGACTTTTTGACATATCCCCCATTAAAAAAACGGGAAACTGTACTTTTTGTTACTCCCGCCATCTCGGCCACATCAGCCATTGTTATTTTTTTTGGCATCGTGTATCCTGCCTTTCCTCATTCTTGACTTTATTGTAAGACGATTTGACAAATTGTGCAACTGTAAATACAAAGAGCTCTATTTTCACAAGGACTGCTGTTGACGAAATCATAATTATGTAATATATTACATATAGGAGGTGTAAGTATCTATGAAACTTAAAAATTATGATAGCAGACATCTGTTGTTTGGAACTTTATTTGCTGTTAACAATAAACTGCAGTCCATCGGTGACCGCTTTTATGAAGAAATTACCACAAAACAATGGTTCCTTCTGGCTGCCCTTTCTACATTTGAAGAGGCCCCCACTTTTAATGAACTATCGTCTCTAATGGGCAGCTCCCATCAAAATGTAAAACAGATTGCCCTTAAGCTCCAGCAGAAAGGCTATGTAAAAATAGAATCTGACGCTTCTGACCGGAGAAAAAGCCGGATCCACCTTACCGAAAAGTTCAAAGAACTGCAGCTGGCTTATGCCTCTAAGGAAACTCAATTTTTGGATCAATTATTTAAGGATATATCTGAGTCCCAGCTTCACACTGCACTTGAAACTCTGAATACCATGATAAACAATATGGAGGAATGTGACCTATGAAAAAAACTGCCGTAATATACTCTTCTGTCTATGGATCAACAAAAGAATACGCCCATTGGATCGCTGAATCTCTTTCCGCTGACTTATATGAAAACAAAAACCTGGACGCATCAGTCCTTAAGCCATATGATCTACTGATCTACGGAGGCGGTCTCTATGCCGGAGGTGTCAGCGGTATCTCACTGATCTCCAAGCATCCGGAATTGATACGGGACAAAAAAGTCTTTGTCTTCACATGCGGCGTTGCCGATCCAAAGGATCCCAAAAATGTAGAACATATTTTATCCTCATTAGATTCTGTTTTCTCAGCAGAATTAAAGCAGCTGATCTCCTTCTACCATCTGCGGGGCAGAATGAATTATGATCTTCTGAAGCCAAAGCATCGGCTCATGATGTGGATGATGAAAAAAATGCTCTTGAAGAAAAAGCCGGAAGAACGGACGGAGGAGGACAACGGAATCCTCGATACTTATGGGGCTGTCGCAGATTTTGTAGACCGGGACAGTATTTCCCCCATCATAGAGGAGGCGAAATTATGAGTTATTTACCACTATTTCCGTCGCGCTTTTGAAATGCGCTCCTCCAATAGTGGTGAATAACTTTCGAAAAGTGGCTCCTTTTTGACAGAAGCCCTTCTCCAGCAGACATTACGTCCATTTTCTACATGATTGGAGTGAGGCATTCTAAGAGCCGAACGGAAATCATGTAGAAAATGTCATACATTAAATAGCTTCGGTTCAACAAAATCCAAGATTCTGCCAAAGAATTTCGCAATGATCCCAACGGCCAGCGCTGCCACGATTGTACCTTCCCTGACTCCATGCAGATTGTGGAATAGAACAAATGACATCGCCCCGGCAAAAACAGTCATAGCCGCGTCAAAGCAGACCTTGGTCATCCCAAAGTCTGTGTTCCATGTGGACGAGACTGCTCTGACAAAGGATTCTCCGGGCAGCATAACCACATTGGCCAGCACTTCTATATACACGCCAAAACCAAGCACCAGGCATCCGGCCAGCAACGCCGCAAGTTTTACTATATAAGCTTCTGGCTGGAAGTTCTGGATCAACAGCATTGTAAAGTCAATGAAATATCCAAACAATACCGATACCGGTATCTGAAGAAGGTCCTCTTTTTTAAACCTTTTTTTCAGTATAATCATCTGCAGCATGATCAAAAACAGGCTTAATACAATGGTAAACTGCCCCAAAGTAAATCTGTATCCAAGACTCATCACGTATGGTATGGATGAGATTGGTGATGTTCCCAGATCTGCCTTTGTGATCAGGCTGACTCCAAAAGAACTGATAAATAATCCGATCAAAAATAAACTGTACCTCTTACATTTCTCCATATACCAATGTCCCCCGTTCTCTACTTATCTTTTTGCCCACCCATACGCTGAAGATTTTCATATATTGTAAAAAAGGATTCCATAAAACGGCTGATCTCTTCTCTTTCCATTCCCCGGAACGCCTCCCTCTCCAGCGCCTGAAACGCATCTTCTACCTCCTTCTGAAGTTTTCTCCCCTTTTCCGTGAGAAAAACATGCAGTGATCTTCGGTTGCCATTGAGCATCCTGCGCTCAATCATTCCCTTTTCTTCCATCCCTTGAAGTACTTTAGCTGCGGACGTAGGTTCTATCTGACATGCTTTTGCAATGTCCTTTTGTGTCATACCGTCAAAGTCTTTTAGATAGTCCAGTACTTTCGGCTGTCCCAAGGTAAGGTCTGAGGGCTTGAGATAGTCAAACAGCTTTTTATGAAAAATGGACTGGTTGACCATCAGCATATAATGAAAAGAATGTTCCATGATGAATTCCCTTCTTATCGTGAGTTTTCTCATTATTAGTATCCTTGTTATTATAGAACCTGATATCACAGGCGTCAAATGATTTCTTTCCACACTTGTCTGTATTACGAACGGAATAGAAAAAGAGCTTGTCCAATCTCTCTGTCATAAAACTTCTGAACAAGCTCAAATAATTTATTATGTTATGATTCTGCTTCTGCCGCAGCTTTTTGTTCTATCTTCTCTTCTTGTTTCTGATCTCTCTGAAGATAAATTCCGGCCAGTATCGTTCCTGAGATTGAATGCCATACACAGGAAACAGCGCTAGCCATAGCCGCCTGAGGTGCTGCCGCAAAGTGAGCTGTTGCAAGATTCGTTGCAAGACCTGCATTCTGCATGCCAACCTCAATAGAGATTGTACGTTTCTTTGCCGTGTTCATTCCAGTCAATTTACCGACTGCATAACCAAGTGCATATCCTAGACCGTTGTGAAGCAGTACTGCCACAAAGATCACAGCGCCAGATTTAAAGAAGTTTGCTCCCTGAAGCGCGATAACACCTCCGACAATAAGAGCAAGGCCGATCACCGAAATCCCAGGCATCACCAGCTGCGCTTCTTTAAATGCTTTCTTTTTTCCAAATAAGGTATTCAGGATAAACCCGAGTAAGACCGGAAGCAGCACAGATTTTACAATGGACATGAACATCGAAGCTGCATTGACCTCTATTCTCGCCCCCGCTAAAAAGAGCACCATCATAGGTGTCATAATCGGTGATAAAAGTGTAGATGCCGTGGTCATACCAACGGAGAACGGAACATCCCCATGGCATAAATATGACATAATGTTGGATGAAACCCCTCCCGGACAACATCCTACAAGGATCAGTCCAATGGCAATTTCATTTGGTAACCGCAGGATTGTTGAGATTCCATAAGCCAGGAATGGCATGATCAGGTACTGTGCTGCTGCTCCTATAAAAATGTCCAACGGGCGTTTTGCCAATACTTTGAAGTCCTCTGTTGTCAGTGTCAACCCCATCGTAAACATGATAACTCCCAGAACAAGACTCTGATTATTTCCCTGAACCCATGAGAAAATATCCGGGACAAAAAATGCTGCAATAGCTACTAAAATAACAAAAACAGATGTTTTACTGGACAGCACTCTGCTGATTTTTTGTAAGGTTTTCATATGTATCCTCCATCTTTCATAAATAGTTCTCTTGGATATTGTATTCTAATATACAAACCGTGTCAAGAAATGGGAATTACATATTCTGTTGAAAAAGTAGTAAAAAAAGACAAAGGCTAGTAAGCATAGTTAATTTTCATTATTTATTAGTCTTGATATTTTCTGGATTTATAATGATATACCCTGTAAGAATTCATTTATGTAATAGTATACTGGTAGTTAATTAAATTCCTATTTCCAGGGTGACCAATTTCCATACCAGGATCTTCGAGTTTTAAAATTATAGCCTGAGTCAGCCTGAATTTGCATACCTACGTCTCCATTAGCTGTAAATGCAGAAATGAGTACACTGTTAGGCTCACAATTAGTGCATCCAGTAAACGTCCTATAGACAAATACACCATTGTTTTTCAGTGTATTTGCATCTCCTGCAAAGACACCGCCATCATTTATTGAATCTATCTTTTTATTTATATTTCCTAAATCCACATTTAAATGGTCAACTCTGTCGTTCACATTGCTGATTGCTTTTGTATGAATCTCATACGATTCTATATTTACCAACCCCGCTGATTCTAGTTTCACTTCAAATGGTACAGTATTCGATGTATTGAAATAGAAATCCCACGTAATAGAAAAACCAGGACTTTCCGCTTCCGAAGGGATGTTTTTAGATTGTGATGCCTGTGCAATACAAAACAGGATCTCCCCTTCCTTTGGATCTGCTGCATAAAATCCTACCTGCCATAATTCATAACTTTCTTTCATTCCCCTATTTTCCAGCAAAACTGGAAGAATTGCAGTGTCTCCTTCTGTTCTGGCTGGCTGAAGTGTAATATCATATCCTCCCTCAGTGACACTTGTCTGCTGCCTCAGATCAACTACTGGTACTTTTTTTGAACCTGTAGCCACCCTTCTGATCTTTAATGACTCACCCTCTAAAAGCTTAGCCTGTAATGCCTTTCCTTGATCTGTCAATACTGTGTTTTCCCAAATATTCATATCCCTTACCCCCTGGTTTTTCACCTTTATAAAGCCAATGATAATATACGTCAAACTTCAGCTCCTCTTTCTTAGATCATGATCTCTATAAAAAATATAACATGATGACCAGGGGCAATGTGGACATGTTCTATGTAGTACAAAAAAGTGCATCGGATCCCACCAATGCACTTTCTTTGTACTATATTGAATTAACATACCCAAAAGGGCACCCCGTATCTTATAAACTAAAATACCTATCTAAATATCCTTCAAAAGCTTTCCCATGTCTGGCTTCATCCCTCGCCATTTCGTGGACTGTATCATGAATGGCATCAAGCCCTTCTGCTTTGGCACATGCGGCAAGCTCCGTTTTTCCTTCCGCAGCTCCATACTCTGCATCCACACGCATTTTCAAGTTCGTTTCTGTAGAATCAGAAACAACTTCTCCTAAAAGCTCGGCAAACTTAGCTGCATGATCTGCCTCTTCCCTGGCTGCCTTTTCGTAATATCGTCCGATCTCTGGATAACCTTCCCTGTGGGCATTTCTAGCCATAGCGAAATACATCCCTGCTTCCCTACATTCTCCTTCAAAGTTTGCGCGCAGATCAGCTATGATATCGTCAGGCGTACCTTTGGCAGCCCCGACCTCATGTTCTGCCGCCCATGTCTTTTCATTCTCCTGCAAAAGAAACTTATCAGCCCCCACATGACAGACCGGACATTCCCCAGGAGCTTCCTCTCCCCGGTGCACATATCCGCATACACTGCACACATAAGTTTTTTCAGCCACGGTTTCTTCGGCAGACTCCAGGTTTTTTGATTCTCCAAGTTCCTCACTCCTATCGTGATACATCGTATGAAGCATCTGCTCCGCCAGTTCACTGAGCGGCTCTCCGTAAAATTCTTCATACAATTTTTTGATCTGTTTGTTCTCATGGCTGGCCCTTATCTTCATGCCGCTGTCTCTATTATATAAGCTTTCGATTCTTTTTTCCTGTATGATTTCACCTTTGAATTCTTTATCCTTCGGCTGTCCTCCGCCGCCGATGCAGCCTCCCGGACAGGTCATCACTTCAATAAAATGATACTGTTTATCCGATGCCTTTACCTTCTCAATCATCTTTCTTACATTGGCTGTACCGTATACGACTGCCACATTGACAGTGAGCCCGTCAATATCAAGACTTGCCTCCTTGACACCTTCCATTCCCCGGACAGACTTCAGATCATAGAGCAATTCCGGTGATTTTTTCTTTGTGATGAACTTATATGCAGTCCTCAGTGCAGCTTCCATGACTCCCCCTGAGTTTCCGAAAATCACGCCTGCACCGGAGCCTTCTCCCATGAATTTATCAAAATCTGAATCTTCGAGGCTCAGAAAATCAATAGCTTCTTCTTTAGCCCACAGGGCAGCCTCTCTTGTAGTGATCACATGGTCCATATCCCTCATGTCCTGTTTTCCAAGGTATCCTCCTGCGTCCTTCATCTCTTCCCTGCGGATCTCAAATTTCTTTGCAGTACACGGGGTCAGTGCTACATTTACGATCTTCTCTGGATCGATCCCCATCATTTTGGCGAAATATGTCTTGATTGTAGGACCCTGCATACCGATGGGACTTTTGGCCGTAGAAATATGGTCTATAAGCTCTGGATAATATATCTCGGCAAACTTTACCCAGGCAGGACAGCAGCTGGTGAACTGAGGCAGCGGCTTTGTTCCCTCTGTAATCCTTTCAATCAGTTCGCTTGCTTCTTCCATAATGGTCAAGTCTGCACTGAAATTGGTATCCAGCACATAGTCAGCCCCCAGTGCGCGCAGAAGCGCTACCATTTTCCCCTGGACAAAAGCACCATCCTCCATGCCGAATTCTTCGCCCAGAGCTGCCCGGACAGAAGGCGATGTACTGACGACCACGATCTTCTCCGGATCCTTGACAGCCTCCTTGATCTCCTGGTATTCATAGGTCTCTGTGATGCTCTCCACTGGACAGACGTTGGCACACTGTCCACAGTTGATACAGACTGCCCGGTCCCCGGTCTGGGAAAGTGAATACGTTCCCAGCACAGATATGTAATCTTTACAAATATTCCTGCATTGGCCGCATTGAATGCACTTTTCTTCCTGTCTCATAATAGATGGATTGTCACAGTCGATTGGTACTCTTACATCTACTGGTAAATGTCTGCTCATTGGTTTCCCCCTTAAATAATATATAATTAGTAACGATTACTATTATTATATATTATTTCCCAGTGAACTACAATGATTATTTACAATATCCTGTCTGAAAATCTACCACATGACACAGTTCCTCTCCATTCAGATACCTTCTGACATTTTCTACTGCAATATCCGCAATAAAGTCCAGGGTCTGCGGCAGATGGAAATCTCCTGAGACATGGGGTGTAATCACCGCATTTTTAATATTCCACAGGCGGTGTTCCTGAGGAAGCGGCTCAGGATCGGTCACCTCAAGTCCCGCTGCATAAATATCCCCTGCGATCAGAGCATTGCACAAATCCTCCGTATTTACGGCATTTCCCCGTCCAGCGTTCATAAATATAGCTGACTTTTTCATCTTCTTAAACTGCTGCCTTCCAAAAACATTCCTTGTCGCCGGTGTGTTTGGAAGAATTGACAGGACCACATCCGCCTTGGGCAGCAAGTCATCCAGTTCCTCCATCGTATGCAGCTCATCGACCCCTTCTGGGCACTCCCCTATTCTCCGTTTGATCCCGATGATATGGGAATCAAATGCTTTCATCATTCTGGCAAAGGACAGTCCAATATTTCCAACTCCCGCGATCAGCACCTTATTTCCGGTCAGTGAAAGAACCTGGCCTTCATCGGACCAGTCACATCGGTTTTGGTTATCCCGGTACACATGCAGTTTTTTCTGTATGGACAAAAGCATGGCGAACATATGCTCACCCACAGCTTTTCCGTATGCCCCGGTGGCACTGGTCAGGATAGTCTTTCTGTTTAAAATATTCACTCCCATGTAAGCGTCTGTCCCGGAGGAATTCAGCTGCAGAAGCTCCAGGCGTCCAGACATGCCGATCATCCATGCGGGAACATTTCCAATGATGATATTGGCCTCCTGGACCATTTCTCTGTTCACATCCTCATAGGAGGAATAGGTAATGTCACAGTCCTTTGCAATCCCTTCCAGTTTTTCTTTATATGTATCACTCATTGGAACAACGGTCAAAATCTTTTTTCTCATTTTTTCGATTCTCCTCTATCCTGTTTGATTTTTTTATGTTTTATTATATCATAAGACATGGAGGAAAAAATATGAACCAAGAAAAGAAAGTTTTAATTATCGGCTCTTCTGTGGCGGATGTGATCATAGATGTGGAAAGACTGCCCAGGTCCGGCGAAGATGTGCATATTATAGATCAGCGGCTGTGTATCGGAGGCTGTGCCTTTAACGTATCCGATATCATCCGGCATTTCCAGATACCGCATTTGTTGTTCTCCCCGGCCGGCACCGGGATTTACGGCGATTTTATCAGGGAGGAATGGAAGAAGCGTGGGATCACACCGGCCCTTCCGGTCCCAGATTCCCCAAACGGCTGTTGTTACTGTTTTGTAGATTCCTCAGGAGAACGGTCCTTCGCCTCCTTTCACGGAGCTGAATATCTGTTTCAAAAAGAATGGTTTGATCTGATCGATGTCTCACAGTTTGACACGGTCTATGTGTGCGGCCTGGAGATTGAAGAAAAGACTGGGGAACATATCGTTGAATTTTTAGAACAGAATCCCGGTATTCAGATCTATTACGCTCCGGGTCCACGGATTGAAAAACAGCCAAAGGAGCTGATGGACCGCATTTTTGCTCTGCATCCTGTCGTACATCTAAGTGAAACAGAGGCGCAAACACTCACAGGCGCAGCAGACACAGACCATGCCGCCCGGGCAATCTTTGCAAAAACCAAACAGGATGTGGTCATTACGCTAGGAGAAAAGGGTGCCTACTGCCTGGAGCATGAAAACGGCCGCTTTCTGCCGTCCCGAAATGCAAAACAAGTGGACGCCACCGGAGCCGGTGACGCCCACATAGGAGCTGTTATCGCACTTAGAAAACTTGCCTGCTCTCTTCCAGAAGCGGTCCAAACAGCCAATCTTATCTCTGCTGCAGTGGTGGAAAAGAAGGGGGCATCCTTAGACCATGAACGATTTCTTCAATGTTTTAATAAATGACAGTGCCGAGGCTTTCAAACGCCTCCTTTAATTCATTGGGAAGGGATTCATCCAGGATAAATCCGTCAAAGGCTTCAATCTTTGCATAAGTACAAATGGTCCGTTTTCCTATTTTGGACGTATCGCAGACCAGATAACTGTGGTCGGACGCCGCCATCATTTCCTTTTTAATCTCTGCCTGGTCTATGTTGGGAGTGGTCGCACCCTTGGACAAAGAAACCCCATCCGATGACATAAATGCTTTCTCAACCGATATGTTTTCGAGAAACTTCATCCCCATGCTGCCCACAGTGCTCTCAAAGGCCGTCCGCACATGCCCGCCGATCAGGATCAAGTAAACTCCCTCTATCTTCTGGAGTTCCATTGCAACAGGCAGGTCATTGGTCACAACCGTCAATTTCTTTGCATCCTTTAACAGCTTCGCAAGCTCTAACATGGTGGTCCCGCTGTCAAGCAGGATCGTATCTCCGTCGGATATCATTGTTCTGGCTTTCTGGGCCGCCTTTTGTTTTTCCCTGAGATATTTTTGCTTTCTTGTGGCAATGGATTCTTCCACATTTAAAATATCTTCATTTAACAGAGCCCCGCCGTGGGTTCTCGTAAGCCTCCCGGCCTTTTCCAGTTCCATCAGGTACGTGCGGACCGTAGTTCCGCTTACTTCAAAGAGGCTGGACAACTCGGCACTGCTCACCCTCTTATTTTCCTTTAAAAGTCTCATAATCTCTTCTTTTCGTTCCTCTGCAAACATACGGTCCTCCTGTCAGTCTCTCCCTTTATAATGTCACAATCTTTTTCTCTACAATGGATTCGTTACCTGCTTTTACGATCCTCACGGCCATTTTTCCGTCCAGGCCGCTGCATTCCACCTCTGTATCATCTAAAATAGAACGGATAAAGCTCCTGTCTTCCGCTAAGTAGGCATCTTTAAATAAGAACTTCCAACTCCGGGTCGTCGGGCGTTTCAGCTCATGGTTTGGCGTACAAGTGAGAATCTTCTTTTCGTGGATATCTCCAAGACAGATGACTCCCTTTGTTCCAAGGATCTCCACTCGGGCATCATAGCCATACTGGACATATTGAGCCCCTTCCACACAGGCATGGATCCCGTTTTCAAACTCACCGGTCATGATCACGTTGTCATAAAAGTCAGGGTACTGCTCCTTGATCTCCTTATTTCTGAAATTCCCGCCGATGGCATAGACACTTTTCAGTTCACTCTCCGCAAACCAGCGGACCGTGTCAATGTCGTGGCTGCTGACCTCTGCTAAAGGACCGTTGCTCTTTTTGATATCATACATCCATTCTTTGGGCTTGCTGGGTCCTCTGGAATGGGACTTGACCAGAACGATATCTCCGATCTCTCCTTCTGCGATCATAGCCTTCGCCTCCTGGAAGCTCTCGTCGAAACGCCTCATAAATCCGATCTGAAGCTTGACCTGATGTTCCTCGGCTGCTTTGATCATCTCATCGCACTCTTCCTCGTTCATTGCCATCGGTTTTTCACAGAAAATATGCTTTTTGGCAGCAGCTGCTGCAACGGCAATCTCTTTATGGTACTTTGTGGGAGTCACAATATAGACAGCATTGATCTCTTCATTTTTCAGGACTTCTCTGTAATCTGTATAATACAGTTCAATCCCCAGTTCTTTTGCCGCACTTTTTGCGGTCTCCTCCATAGGATCACAGACTGCGATGATCCTTGCGTTTGGAACACTTCCCGTATAATTGTGTGCGTGGACCATGCCGGCCCTTCCTGATCCGATCAGACAAACCTTGACTTCTTTCATTGTGCTACCTCCCTTGACTCTGCATTTCTTTGACGATTTCAACACCTGCGCTGGTTCCAAGCCTTTCTGCTCCGGCCTCCACCATAGCAAGTGCAGTTTCTAAGTCCCGGATGCCTCCGGCAGCTTTTACCTTCACTGCATCTCCTACCACAGACTTCATAAGCCTTACATCCTCCACCGTTGCCCCGCCGGTACCAAAGCCTGTGGATGTCTTGATAAAATCAGGCTTTACTTCTTTTGCGATCTCCGCCACTTTTTTCTTTTCCTCATCGGTTAGATAACAATTCTCAAAGATCACTTTGCTGGTGACACCCGCCCTCCGGCACACCTCTGTGATCTGCTCCATCTCTTCTTTTATGTACTCATAATTCCTGTTTTTTACTTCCGCCACGTTGATCACATAGTCAATCTCATCTGCTCCTTTTGAAATGGCATCCTCTGTCTCAAAGACTTTGCACTCCAGTGTTGTCTGCCCTAAAGGAAAACCGATCGCCGCTCCCACATGCACCGGGCTTCCCTGAAGCAATTCTTTACACCGTTTTATCTGAGCCGGGTTGATGGCTACCATCTTAAACTGATACTGTTTTGCCTCTCCGCAAAGCTTTTCAAACATCCCATTGTCTGCAAACGCCTTTAAATTCGTGTGATCCACCATATTTGCCAACTGTTCTGCTGTGATCTTCATCTCTGAGCCCTCCATTTCGTTCACCTGCGTTTATTTTTGTTTCCTTGTGTTTATAGCTATATATTACCACAGGTAACATGATAGTGCAATACATAACCGAACAAAAGTAAACAAAAGTTTTTATAAGTACGATAGTTTTTCTCCATTGTCTCCAGTCGACTCTGGAAAGGACTCCTTCCGACAATGGAGAAAAACTATCATAGATGGTGCCTTTAGTATTGCAGCAACATGGTCCAGCAGACATTACGTTCATTTTCTACATGATTGGAGTGAGGCATTCTAAGAGCCGAACGGAAATCATGTGGAAAATGTCATACTTATGGATTAAATAATATCATGTGTAACTTGGCCGTTTCTTTTCCAATATTTTTGTACGAATGAATGGCATCGGCCTTAAAACGTATACTCTCGCCTTTTTTAACTATAAATCTCTGACCGTCAGCATAGATCTCAATTTCCCCTGTAAAGATTGTAATAAATTCTGTGGTCCCCTTTAAGTGGGGTTGAGATTCCCAATAACTGCTCTCATCTAATTCCAGATAATATACCGCAAATCTGCGGTTTTCATTATCCGGAAAAATTGAATAGTTTTTAACTTTTCCATTATCTTCGAGTATTGGCTGAATCTCTGATGTTTTTACAATCTCATATGGACTTTTTGGACGGACAGTCAAAGCGTCAAACGGCACTTTCATTCCATTTGAAATTTTCCATAAAGTAGATATGGTTGGGTTGCCATCACCTCGTTCAATTTGTGCAAGCATACTTTTGCTGACAGTGCTCAACTTTGCGAGCTCCTCCATACTTAATTTGTTTTCTTCCCGCATCCTTTTTATATTCTTAGCAACGATCATATTCATTGAATCCAAAATAAATCTCTCCTTCCCATTGACATTATAACGCACAAAATATATTATTATATCATACAAGTACAATATAATATTCGTTTTGTATTATTATACGATTTTGATCTTGTTTTGTAAAGCCAAGAGGAACCAGGTCAGAACAATGAGGCCACTACATTTTCATCACTTTAGCAGAAAGAGGTTATATATGTTCCATTTATTTGATTTTTTAATTTATTGTTTTATCACTGCCTATACACCGGGAGCAAACAATCTGCTTTCCATGAGTAATGCAATCCGGCTGGGATTCCGCCGGAGCATTCATTTTAATCTCGGCATACTAGCCGGATTTGCAGTTGTTATGTCTGTTTGTACGGCCTTTAGTGCAACCCTTTACTCAGTTCTCCCTAAAGTAAAAATCGTCATGCAGATATTGGGGGCAGCTTACATGCTGTACCTTGCATGGAAAGTTTGGAATAGTTCTTCTGAATTAAGTGCGGATGGTAGAAAAGAGGCTAGTTTTCTTTCAGGTATGATATTACAATTTGTCAATCCTAAAATTTACATCTATGCGATTACTGCAATGTCGCTCTATATCTTACCTGTTTATCATTCTACCACAGCCTTAATAGGCTTCACTGCAATATTGTCTATAATCGGTGCTTCTGGTTCTTTTGTATGGGCATTGTTCGGAGCGGCATTTTGTAAATTTTTCTCCAAACACATGAAGCTTGTTAACATCATTATGGCCCTTTTGCTTGTATACTGCGCTGCAGCCTTATTTCTTTAAAAGCCAGAAAGAAAAAAGAAGAGTTCTATAAAATTTCTTTCATAGACTCTTCTTTTCGGAACAAAGTTTTTTAGGTTTCTATCTTTTTTTCATTCCCATATAAATCTTTTCCGCTGTGATCGGAAGTTCTCTCACTCTTACTCCTGAGGCGTTATACACTGCCTCTGCGATGGCCGGATTTGGAGTATTAATCACGATCTCCCCAATAGATTTGGCTCCAAAAGGTCCTGACGGCTCATAACTGCTCTGGAATTCTACCCGGATATTTCCGGTGTCCAGTCTTGTAGGAATTTTATACTGCATAAAAGAATTGGCCGATGTCTTTCCTTTTTTATTGTAAAGAATTTCTTCATATAATGCCATTCCGATTCCCTGCGCCAGGCCGCCCTCTGTCTGAACCCTTGCAAGGCTTGGATTAATCACCGTTCCGCAGTCCACTACAGCTGCGAAATCAATAAGTTCTACGGCTCCTGTCTCCATGTCCACTTCTACTTCCGCTGCACCTGCCATAAACGGCGGGGGTGATGTAGGTGAAGAGTGGGACTCGCTGGCCTGCAGTGCCTCCTCATTGCCGCACATGACCTGGTTTCCAATATCTTTTAAAGATATTTCCTTTCCACTTTCCAGGTGGAAAACCCTTTTCCCGTCAAAATCTACCTCTTCCAACGGACATTCCAGATACTGGGCACCTTTTTTCAGAATCTTTTCTCTTAAGACTCCGCATGTCTTAACCACAGCCATTCCCGTAACATAGGTCGTGCTGGACGCATAGGATCCACTGTCATACGGAGAGACATCAGTATCCACCCCATGGACAATGATCTGTTCCATATCACAGTCCAGACAGTCAGCGGCCATCTGGGCCAGGATCGTATCGCACCCGGTTCCCATATCAGATGCGCCGATGATCAAACTGTAAAATCCGTCATCGTTTACCTTTATTGAAACTGCTGCCGTATCCACATTGGAAATCCCAGACCCCTGCATGGCAAGCGCCAGTCCGACACCCCTGACTTTCCCGTTTCCCATGTCTTTTCTCGGATATTTCTCATCCCATGAGATCATTTCCTTCACACGCTTTACACATTGGTCCAGTGTGCAGCTTGTGGCGGTCTCACCATAATAGGCAGGCATGATCTGGCCTTCTCTCACCATGTTCAGTTCCCTCAGCTTAACCGGATCCATTCCCATCTTATGGGCCAGTTCATTGACTGCGGACTCCACGGCAAAAATCCCCTGAGTAGCCCCATATCCCCGATAAGCCCCGGCTGACATCACATTGGTGTATACAACGTCATATGCAAAACGGAATGCCTCGGCCTTTCCGTACAGCGGGATCGACTTATGGCCGGAAAGCCCCACAGTCGTGGGCCCGTGCTCCCCGTATGCCCCGGTATTGGACAGTGTATAGACATCGATCCCCTTGATGATCCCATCTTCGTCTGCGCCGATCCGCACTTTCATCTCCATCTCATGCCGGGGACTGGATGCGATAAAGGACTCTTCTCTTGTATAGACAATCTTGGCAGGCTTGCCTGTTTTTAAGGTTACAAGTGCCGGATATACTTCGGTCACCACAGTCTGCTTTGCCCCAAAGCCTCCCCCGATCCTTGGCTTTACCACACGGATCCTGGACTTTGGGATATCCAGGGCATGGGCCAGGATCCTTCTCACATGAAAGGTAACCTGGGTGGAGGAAACCACATTCAGTCTTCCGTAAGTGTCCATATGGGTAACCGTGCAGAAGTTTTCCATCATTGCCTGCTGGTTGGCTTTCGTATGATAGGTTTCTTCCACATAATACTTACATCCATTCAGCACCTGGTCAATATCACCCTCTACCGTTTCATGGCTGGCACAGAGGTTCCTTTTGTTATCCGCTCCGACCTCGCATAAAGCCTTCCAGTTCTCTTCCGGATGCACCAGGATCTTTTGATCCTTGGCCTTTCTGAAATCCAGGACCGGCTCAAGTATCTCATACTCTGTTTTTACAAGCTTCATAGCCTTTTCCACTGCTTTTTCGGATACACCTGCGATGACAGCCACCGCATCCCCCACAAAACGCACCCGGTCATCTAAGATCCTGCGGTCATAAGGACTCGGCTCCGGATATGTTTGTCCTGCCATAGTAAACCTTTTGTCCGGGCAGTCCTCATGGGTCAGGATACATTCGATTCCCGGCACTTTCATGGCTCTTTCGGTGTCAATCTTCTTAATGACCGCGTGGGCATGCGGACTTCTTAAAACCTTTACGATCAAGCAGTCTTTCGGCGCCAGGTCATCTGTATAGACCGGCTTTCCGGTCACCAATGCCATAGAATCTACTTTTGGGACAGAGGTATTGACTGATCTCATAATGACTGTCCTCCTTTTTCTTTCATATAGTTCTGAATGGCGCGCATCTGCCCCTCATAACCGGAACAACGGCACAGATTGCCTGCCAGGTATTCTTTGATCTCATCCATGCTTGGATCTTCAAGCTCTCTGGTCATTGCGATCACGTTCATAATGAATCCCGGAGAACAATATCCGCACTGTTCCGCGCCTTCCTTTGCTAGAAAACTTCCGAAGTCCGCTGCTTCTTCCTGAATCCCTTCCAATGTTGTGATCTCTTTTCCCTCTGCTCTGGCTGCCGGCATGGCACAGGACAGAGACGGCTTTCCGTCTACCAAGACAGTACACAGCCCGCAGTTAGTAGTATCACAGCCTCTCTTTACGCTGTAGCATCCCAATTCTCTCAATAAATCCAGCAGCATGCAGTCCGGCTCAATGACAGCAGTCTGCTGTTTTCCATTTAACTGAAATTTAACTTTCATCCCTTATGCTTCCTCCAAAATCATCTTTGCTGCACGCTTCACGAGCACCTCTGCCACCGCCTGTCGGTACTCGCTGCTGCCCCTCATATTGCTTCCGAACTTCATTTCTGAAACTGCCTGCCCCGCTAAAGCTTCTGCCGATACAGGCTCCCCGCTGATGACAGCCAGTTCAGCCCTGACCGGTCTGGCTCCGATGGAAATATACCACGTGTCTTCTTTTTTGGAAACAGCGCAGGCCACCATTGGAAAATCAGTTTTGGTTGCCCTCTGGGATAAATAAACAATCTTTCTTTGATCCTTTTTAATGATGATCTTTTCCAGGATATCACGGTCCCTTTTCCTGCTTATAAACTCAGCAAGTGTTATTTTTCCTGCATGGACCAGGACTACTTCCGTATCCAGGGCCAGCAGACAGGTCAGCACGTCAGAAAATCCAAACCGGCCGTATATACTGCCTCCAACTGTAGCCTGATTCCTGAACTGTACACCTACGATATGGCGCAGACTCTCCCTGACTGCTCCGTCAAAACAGGCTTCCAGTCCCTGATGCGTCTCCAGGCCTCTCAAAGAACACATTGCCCCGATCTCAAATGCTTCTTCTGTTTCTTTTATATAGTCTAAATCAAGTCCGGACAAGTCAATGGCATTTTGTATGCGCGGTGAACAGAGCCTAAGCCACATCATCCCCCCAAGAACCCGGTTTGCCTTCTTCTGGTTAAGCTCATAGGCTTCCTCAAGACTTTCCGGCCTCAGATAATTTGCTATTGTTACCAATTCAATCTCCTCCATCGTCATTTGATAAAATCATTCTCTGTCCGACACTTTTCACCGTTTCCGGACAGAAAACACTAATTTATACTGTAACATAGAAATAAGAAAGAGTGAAAGAGTTTTTTTGAGAAAATCGCAGAATGGCACCTTCTGTTTAGCCGTCATCCATGTCCAGCAAACACTACGTCCATGTTCTACATAATTAGAGCGAATCATTCTAAGAGCCGAACGGAAATCATGGGGAAAATGTTACCTTTGTGTGCATTTTGCTTAGAGGGAGGTTTGAATCACCTTGGTAATGTAAAAAACAAAAAATCCGGCAATGCCGGATTTATAAATAATAGTTTCCCTAAATCTACAGAAGGTCAAACCTAAGTCTGCCATGGATACTATAGGGTAATGAATAAGAAAAGTCTGTCATCCAGCGAAGTATGACCGTAAGTTGATATTCGTGAGTTCCTGGGACTTAGCTATAATACAACTCTTGTTAATGATAATCGTAAGTTCTAACAATCAGTGCAATCGAACTTCATCATTTCAATACAACTCTTGTTAATGTTTATCGCTTGTACCCGATTAGAAAGTAGCTTTAATTCGTTGATTTCAATACAACTCTTGTTAATGTTTATCTTTGTAGCAGCACCCATTTCTTTTGCTTTCGCTGATTTCAATACAACTCTTGTTAATGTTTATCTCTTCTGCCGGCCGTCATCTTTTGTTTCCAGATGACATTTCAATACAACTCTTGTTAATGTTTATCGAGTTGCGAAACGGGCCGGTTTGGCGGTAATATTGCATTTCAATACAACTCTTGTTAATGTTTATCATCACTTCTGCTACAACAGACGCAAATGGAAACGATTTCAATACAACTCTTGTTAATGTTTATCAGTAAAGGATGCTGTATCCTTAATTTCCGCTGGAAATTTCAATACAACTTTTGTTAATGTTTATCCAACGCTTTTAAGCCATTCTTCTTTTTTATTATAGTCAGTTTTCCTGATAAAATCAATGTTTGCTCTCTTTTTTCCCAACCGATTTCATTTTTTTTAATTTTAATGCCAAAAACCCATTCATTGGCTTAGTTTGGGGATTCCCCGGGTCTTTTCAAATTTTCAGGTTGGGAAATCACCATTGTGGATCATATTCACTTTTAAAATATAAGATCACTCAATAATCTCCTCACCTAATTCTGTCGTCCCAGGAAAGCTTCCAACCAAAAGGCGCCACCTCCAACTATTTTTCTCCATGATCGGAAGGACACCTTTCCAGATTTAACTGGAGATAATGGATAAAAATCCTCGTGAATACTAACAGTATTTCTCCTCTTTTTTTGTGATACTATACAAACTTAATCAAGTTTATCTCAAAGCTATTTACTTCCACAAATCATAGGTATATACTGGAAGCAACATATACTTTACTTAATCAATCAAGTTTATATTTTCAACGTTTCTATCATAGTATTTTAAGTACCTTATCGTATGAAACACACCTGCCCAAAAGGCATGAGACCAGGGTGTGTCCCAGAGGGTACCGAATCAAAGGAGGCTTAATATGTTATTTCAAACAACCGAAGCTCATGAAGCCCTGCGCGCGAAAGTCAGGGAATTTGCAGAAACCGAAGTGAAACCTCTCACCTTCCTCTTAGACAAGGAAAATGAATTCCCAACAGAGGCTATTGAGAAGTTTGCGAAGATGGGAATGATGGGGCTGCCATATCCAAAAGAATACGGCGGGGCCGGGGCTGATGTGCTCAGTTATGCCATTGCCGTAGAAGAACTCTCCAGAGTGGACGGCGGAACAGGTGTCATTTTATCCGCCCATGTTTCCCTTGGAAGCTATCCGATCTTTGCTTTTGGAACAGAAGAACAAAAACAAAAATATCTGGTACCGCTTGCGTCAGGAGAAAAACTAGGCGCATTCGGCCTTACAGAACCTAATGCCGGAAGTGATGCCGGAGGAACTGAGACCACAGCAGTTCTGGAGGGGGACCACTACATACTAAACGGCGGCAAGATCTTCATCACCAATGCCGACAAAGCCGACACCTATGTAGTCTTTGCGGTCACTACCCCGGATATCGGAACCCACGGCATCAGCGCCTTTATCGTTGAAAAGGGCTGGGAAGGCTTTACGTTCGGGGATCACTACGACAAGATGGGCATCCGTTCCTCTTCCACCGCTGAGCTGATCTTTAACGATGTAAAAGTACCAAAAGAGAATCTTCTGGGCAAAGAAGGGGAAGGCTTTAAGATCGCCATGGCCACACTGGACGGAGGCCGTATCGGTATCGCTGCCCAGGCGCTTGGCATTGCCCAGGGAGCCTATGAAAACGCACTGGAATACTCCAAAGAAAGAGAGCAGTTTGGGCGTCCCATCTGCCAACAGCAGGCAATCGCCTTTAAACTTGCTGACATGGCTACCAAATTAAGAACTGCCCGCCTGCTCGTATACAGCGCTGCAGACTTAAAAGAGAATCATGAGCCATATGGTCTGGAATCTGCCATGGCAAAACAGTACACCTCAGACATTTGCCTGGAAGTCGTAAATGATGCTCTCCAGATCTTTGGAGGCACTGGCTATCTGAAAGGAATGGATGTGGAACGAGCGTACAGGGATGCAAAAATCTGTACGATCTATGAGGGCACCAATGAGATCCAGAGAGTTGTCATCGCTTCCCACATCATCGGAAAGATGCCGAAGACACAGACCACACGGAAGAAAGATCCTTTGACAGGCGCCCGCAAGAAAATGATCTTAAAAGACGGTTCCGCCCAGGAACGGGTTGAGACTGTGGTAGAAGCCTTAAAAAAAGATGGATATGACTTTACAGTTGGAATTGACTTAGATACCCCAATCTCCAAGGCGGACCGCGTGGTCAGTGCTGGAAAGGGCATCGGACCCAAAGAAAATATGAAACTCATCGAAGATCTGGCTGTGCAGGCCGGGGCTGCTATTGGTTCTTCCCGTCCGGTGGCGGAGACCTTAAAGTATGTGCCGATCAACCGCTACGTTGGAATGTCAGGTCAGAAATTTAACGGAAACCTGTACATCGCCTGCGGTATTTCTGGAGCCGGCCAGCATTTGAAAGGTATTAAAGATGCTACTACGATTGTGGCCATCAATACCAACGCCAATGCTCCGATCTTTAAAAATGCAGATTACGGCATCGTGGGAGATGTGGAAGAAATCCTTCCGCTGCTGACACAGGCCCTGGATAACGGGGAACCGAAACAGCCGGCTCCTCCTATGAAGAAGATGAAACGCGCTAAGCCTAAAAAGACCGTACCTACCTGGAAACGATATGTCTGTAATGGATGCGGATATGAATATGATCCGGCCAATGGAGATCCGGAGGGTGAGATCGAGCCGGGCACTCTGTTTGAAAAGCTGCCGGAAGAGTGGATCTGTCCGGACTGCGGTGAATCAAAAGACATGTTTATTGAAGTATAAATATCCCAAGGTTGGATTACAGATCAAAAGGAGGTATGATCCATGCATTGTGTTAGAAAAGTAACCGAAGATTTATATTGGGTTGGCGGCAATGACCACCGCCTGGCCCTGTTTGAAAATATCCATCCCATTCCCAGAGGAGTTTCTTACAACTCCTACCTGCTGCTGGATGAAAAGACCGTTTTGTTTGATACCGTAGACTGGTCCATTGGCCGTCAGTTCCTGGAAAACATAGAATATGTTCTTGGCGGAAGGCCTCTCGACTACATGGTCATCAATCATATGGAGCCGGACCACGGCGCTTCCATTGAGGAAGTGCTGCTGCGCCACCCGGAGGTGCAGATCATCAGTACAGAAAAAGCATTTATGCTTATGCGCCAGTTTGGATTTGACGTGGATGGCCACATGATCGAGGTAACGGAAGGCGATGTGCAGTCCTTCGGAAAACACGAAGTGACCTTCGTATCCGCCCCGATGGTCCATTGGCCGGAAGCTATGGTAAGTTTTGATATCA
Organism: Anaerostipes rhamnosivorans; assembly: GCF_005280655.1. Classification (NCBI taxonomy): domain Bacteria; kingdom Bacillati; phylum Bacillota; class Clostridia; order Lachnospirales; family Lachnospiraceae; genus Anaerostipes; species Anaerostipes rhamnosivorans. Next base: position 1,035,268 of record NZ_CP040058.1, on the reverse strand, counting down.
CGGATGGCATCCTGTTCGCCGCCGATGCTTTCGGATCCTTCGGCGCCCTGGACGGAAAACTGTTTAACGATGAAGTAAATTTTGACCGGGACTGGATTGATGATGCCAGAAGATACTATACAAATATCGTAGGAAAGTATGGCCCTCATGTGCAGTCTCTGCTGAAGAAGGCCGGAACCATCGATATTAAAATGATCTGCCCGTTACACGGACCGGTGTGGCGGAGTGACCTGGGATATTTCCTGGAAAAGTATGATAAATGGAGCCGCTATGAGCCGGAGGAACAGGGTGTGATGATCGTCTATGCTTCCATGTACGGCAACACGGAGGCCGCCGCCCAGAATCTGGCGGCCAGGCTTTGTGAAAAGGGCATGACCAATGTTGTGATGTATGACGTTTCCAACACCCATGTATCCCAGCTAATCTCTGAGACCTTCCGGTTAAGCCATATTGTTTTGGCTTCAGTCACCTACAACCTGGGCATCTATCCTCTGATGCATAATTATCTGATGGATATGAAGGCGTTAAACCTTCAGAAGCGGACCTTTGCCGTCATTGAAAACGGCTCCTGGGCCTGCAAGTCCGGTTCCCTTATGAGAGAATTTATCGATGACATGAGAGAGATGGATGTGCTGGATGAGCAGGTAACCCTTATGTCCTCCATGACAGAAGATAATGGAGATGATATGGATACGCTGGCAGACGGCCTGATAGAATCTATGAAACAGTAAAAACCCATTTAAAAAAATCCAGGCCTGCAGAATTTTCTGCAGACTTGGATTTTTTCTCTGAAAGAATTTGCCCGGTTCCATTGACAGGTATTTTTTAGTTTGGTATATTTTCACTAAGATAAGGAGGGAGAACCGTATGCTGATTTCAAGAGAAACCGATTATGCCCTGCGGATTTTAAGGGCTTTAAGTGACGGAGAAAAACGTTCCATAGAAGAGATATGCAGTCTGGAAGCCACACCGAAGCAGTTTGCATACCGCATTATTAAAAAGTTAGAGAAAGCCGGATGGATCATCATTATGAGAGGGGCAGAGGGGGGCTGCCGGCTGACAGCCGACCTGCACGATGTAAGCCTCTATGACCTGATCCACGGCCTCGGAAGTGACTTCTGCATCAATGCCTGCTTTCAAGAAGGTTATGAATGCACCAGGGCTTCTGTCTGTGAAGACCCATGCCACATAAAAAAAGGCCTCATCAGGGTACAGGAATCCCTGGAAAAGGAATTAAAAGATGTCAATCTGCACAGTCTCATCTTCGGAACCCAGGACTAAATCAGTGACAGTGTTTTTTACTAATATCCACATCTTCTTTTGGTATTAGTAAAAAGCTCTCCTGTTCCAGTGCTTTGCCTTTTCTGGCCAACAGGTCTCTGAGTACAGTCAATTCAGGTATTTCACCCATATCCATACATTTCAGTTTTTTTAATATCCCTGGCTCCATGCAAACTGCATATGTTTCATATTTCCGGTAGGTTTCTGTGTCCATCTGACATGGTTTTACCTCGGGAAATATTTTCTGTTTGATATACGAATAAATCCGGATGCCTCCGTAATCCAGATCGCCGGAATGAAAATATTGAGTCCCTTTTGGCAGCATATCCCGCAGATTGATCAGAAATTCCCTCTCCTTCGGAGTAAAGAACCCATGACTATATATGATCAACATCTCTTCATCATACGGCATGGCCATATAATTTGCCTTATTCTCTATGGTCAGGACTCTTTTGATGTTTTCTCCCTTTTCCGGCATTGCGTGAGTCAGCGTCAGCGAATTCAGAACCGCACCAAACCGGAATTCCCCGAGATTTATCTTCTTCCCGTCCACTCTGATCCACAGAGGCCCCTTTAATGCCAGTTCCTGAGAATATTCCTCGATCAAAAGCTGGGACAAGATCTGGGTATCATTCATTCCCTCTTCTATCCCCGGGTGAAATTTTCTGGCAATGGAGAGCACAGTGCTCTGGAACTCATTTTCAAAAACCTTAGAGTCTCCCAGACAGTATTTACTGAACACTCTTTTATATAATGGCTCCTTTAACCGGTCCATCTCTTTAAGACATTGAAACAACAGATCCCTTTTTGAAAATTCGGAGGGAACATTTCCTTTTTCCAGACGTGTCAGACAATGGTTCAGGTATTCTTTTATCCACACTCCTTCAACGGATAAGGAAAACTCATCCACAGCCCGTCTTTGTTCTTCTATGACTTGTGACTTAGGAGGAATTCCCAACTGTTCATACATACGTGGAAGATCCCGGAGAGCATAGCAAATCTTACGGATATCATTCCCCACGCTCTCCCATTGAATGGTGATCAATCCCTGTTTCTCAAGCTCCTTTGCCTGTGTTATAAACTCTGTCTTTCCCACCTGGTCATACAGTTCCTGATGGACCAGGAAGGAGCGGTTTCCCTGCGCTCCTTCCTTCCAGTCCAAAGATGACCGTTCTGTTTTTTCTATGATAATGTTAAGCAGTTCCCTCTTCATTCTCCGCTTCCTCCAAAAGACTGTCAAACTCCCGTTTTTCAAATTCCTGGATTGATATGCTCTTTTTGTTTGGATTGGCGTAGACAAAGGTCTTGTCTACATTCTCCAGATAGTTCTGGATCTTGTCATTGGTGGCGCTTATGATGGCCTGGAATCCAAGTCCCCGTATCAGCTCTATACAGCTTGCCACCTTCTCTGCATCCATCTTTGAGAATGCCTCATCCAGGACCACAAGCCGTATGGTAGGGCTTCTTCTGATCTTAGGAGACAGATTGATCCGGTAGGCCTGGGCAAAGCTTGCCAGCAGTGCAACATAGAGAGGATTCTGCCCCTCACCCCCTGAGTTTTTCTTGATCATTCTGCTGAGTCCAATGGTGAGTTTTTCTTCTCCCTCTACAATCTGTTCCATATCAAATGAAAGGTAAGTCCTGTAATCTGCATATTTTTCCATGTTCCGTTTGGCCTCATCAAGCTCCTCCGGTGATGCATTCTCCGGCGGTATAAAGATATCGATCAGGTCGCTCATGACCTCCCCGTACCGGCTCTCATGTTCCATGGAAAACAGATTCATCTGATGGTCCATAGATGCGTCCAGCGTAGAAGGATCAATCTTCAGGGATTCATCCATAAACATCGGATAATAAATTCCATCCGGTCCCTTGTTTTTTGTGATACGGAACTGATATTTATCCTTTCCAAAGTCCAGTCTGCTTATAATGCGGTTCAGCTCGTCCCTTCTCTGATAAGCCTCCAGTATAGCGTATCTGATCTTGGAGATAAAATCATCCTTGAAATGTTCCGCCGCTGATCTGGCCTGCTCCCTGGCTCTTTCCTGATAGTCGGAAAGGTGGTCACATTCCAATGTGGACAGAAGTTTCTCATACGGCTCATTGTACTCGATCGCCGGTGAAAATGTCCGGTTGGGATATTCTCTTAAATAAGCGGACCGCAGTTCTACCAGTTCTCTGTACACTTCCTCTTTTTTCTCTTCTGCCTGTCTGATCTTTCGGATGGTCCCATTTTTCAGATTCTCGTAGTTAGAAGCGCTCCGGTCTTTCATGTAGTCCTCAAATGCCTGTTCCAGTTCTTCATTGAATTGGAAGCTCCGCTCCCGTTCCGTAAGCTCACTATTTGTGGAAAGGTGAAGCCTCTGCCAGTCTTCAATCTGTCTTTCCCGGTTCCAGACAGCCTTTGTCACTTCGCTCAGCAATTCCTGTTTCTTTGCCTGAAGTTCTTTATTTTCCCGCTGCCGTTCCTCCAATGCGTCGATGGATTCCTCTTTCATCTTCAGCATTTTGGTTTCCAGATGCTTTTTCTGCTCTGTTTTTTCCTTCATCACAGCCAAAGCTTTCTGCTGCTCTATGTACTCTTCCTCAGAACGCCCCAGAGTTTCCAGTCCCAGTATCTCTTCTGACTTCGACACCATATCCGCAAACGGCTGTTTCCTGGCCTCCAGCTGTTTTAACTCCTGATTAAGATCCTTGATCCTTTGCTTCATACTGCTCTCACCGATATAGGACCGCTTGGTATAGTCTGCTGGATTCAGCCTTTTTAACTGGAAATTCTTATAGAGCAGGCAGTCCGGTGTCACCCCTGTCCTCTGCTGCCTGAGTTCATCGATGGTATGACACTTGATAACCCTGCCCAGAAGCAGGTCCACAAAAGCACGGACATAAGGCTCCTTTGCGATAACTTCCTCAGCCAGCGCCTGGACTGCAACAACAGGTTTCTCTTTTTGAACCCGTTCTGTATCTAACACAGAGGCCCGGAAAAACTTATTTCCGTCCATCTCCCTGTAAACTTCCATGGCTGCTTTTGCATAGGCCGGCTCCACAACCATAGACAGCTTATTAGAGCCCAGATATCCTTCCACCGCTTTATGCCATGTCTCTGATTTCATATCCAAAAGGTCCGCAAGGATATGAACCTTTACAGCCTTGCCAAACCTGGTGCTTAAACGAGTCTGGAACTCATACCTGGCATCTTCCAGCTCTCTCGGATAAGCCTTGTTTCCTTTTTTCAGCTCGGCAAGTTCTGTTGTGATCTCCTTTTCCCGCTTTTTGATCCTCCTCAGTTCTGAGGAAGCCTCCTGCCGGTCATTCTCCACTTCTTCCCGGATCGTCTTTAAGCTGTGACGGAGTCTCCGAAGCTCCCCAAGACTTATATTTCCCTTACAAAAGCTTTCGATATCCCAGATCGTCTGGTTTGGTGTCACATCCAGGTCCTTCCACTGCTCCAGCTGGGCGCATGTCTGCTGCCATGCCGCCTTATTCCTTGTGAGCTGTTCCAGCAGTTCGTTTACACCTGTAAGCTCTGTTTTGAGATTCTCAAAACCACTGTTCGCGATCTGTTTTACCAGATCGTCATATTCTGCGGCAAGGACGGACAGCTCGTCAGACAGCTTTTTCCTGCTCTCCTCCTGCTGCTGTTTATCTCCCTCTGCCTTCTCCATCTTTTCCCTCAGATCCTTAATCTGCTCTTTTAATTGGAGCATCATGAGTTTTTCAAGACGGTACTGGCAGATCTCCACGTCTTTCCCCGCTTCAGTAAAATGGCCATAGCCGTCCCTGATCTCTTTCAGGCTTGTGATCTCCTTTAAAGTGTCCTCGATCTTTTTCCGCATTCTTCCGTACTGGAGGACACTTTCCTGCATATCCTCGATCTGAATATCCTGTTCCATGCAGATGTATTCCCGCACAAAATCTTCCAGCTTGATGTTCATTTTAAACGGTATGGCCCGCTTAAAAAGCCTTGGAAATTTATCTGCATCTAAACCTCCCAGATAAATATCGTAGAGTTGTCTCCTGAACCGTTCGTTGCTTGTACCGAAATAGAACTCCTCTCTGGCAAAGTTGGTCTGGATATATTCTCTCACTTCACTGGTGGCCATGGCTCGGCCCTCTTTCCGGTAGTGGTGTTCAGGGATCCCTCCCTTATGCCAGAAAAACAGCCTGGAGATTTCATTGGTGGCTGTCTCCACGTCAAAAACAACACCGACACATTCCTTTTCCCGGGTGACCGTCTGTTCAAGCTCCAGTACAATGGTTGTAGAAAAATTTTTGTTTCTTATATATTTGACCTCATTGTTGTCACCTACAGAGATCATGCCTCTCAGGTATTCGATCAGACTCCTGTCTGAGTCATCAGCCGCCGCCTTGTTGAAAAATCCCCTTCCGTCTGTATTGGCATAGAGGACGATCTGCAAGGCATCAATGACTGTGGATTTTCCGCTCCCGGAATGTCCCGTAAAGAAATTGATGCCTTCGCTGAAGGAAAGCACCTTTTTCTCAATATAATGCCAGTTATTCAGACAGATCTTCGATAGTGCTTTGAATGCCTGCTTGTTCTCCTTCGTCTTCTCCACGTTCGTCCTCCTCTGTAAATGTCTCAATCAGCTTCTGCACGTCATCCCCCAGCAAGACCGCATTAATACATGGGTATACGACCATCCGGCTTTCCTCGTTGAGGTCTTCCAGCACATCCATAGGTTCTATGATCTGATACCGTTTCAGCAGGGAAATGGTCTTTCTCATCTCTGTCGCGGATGAAAGGTTTTTCAGCAGATGAAAATCCCCGATCTTTTCGTTGATCTCCCCCAGAGATGTGTACACGTAGCTGCTCGTGGATGCCGCCTCCATCTGCTCATCATAAATAAGCTTAAGGATCAGCAGATAAATGGTGGCCAGCTTCGGAAGCTTTTCCCCCAGCACTGTCTCCCCCTGTATATAGAAAATCCCCATATGACTGCTCTCGTGCAACTCTAACCCTGCTATGGCAAAATATTCTCTTAGAAATTCCAGGTGCTGATTCAATATCCTGAAATCCTTCTGAAACGTAAATCTGCCGCTCCTCTTTTCGTATTTTCGTTCCAGCACGAAGGTCTGACGGAACAAGAGCTGGATGATGCGCTTGATATCGTCTTTTTCCTCATCGCTTAACCGTTCGTAATATTCGATCATGCCTTTCTCCTCACAAATAACAGATCCGGATAACGGTATTTCCCATTTTCCAGCATCGTTTCTTCTCTCTCCACTACCTGATAGCGGCTGTTCTTTCTGGTACAGTAGTCGTAGGCCAGGATCAGCTTTTCAAAAGCCTCATTATCGCTGATCTCCACATCCTTCATTTCCATATATCCATCCTTCATATGGCTCTCCAGGAATTCTTCAATCTCCTTTTTACTGTATCTGGTATGGATCTTATTCAGCTTTAATACTTCTTCTCTGGTAAGCTCCGGCATGTCCTCATCCGGTTCCAGCCTGCTGATAAAATCTTTTCTTTTTTTCCTTCTGTACAGAGACTTTTCTGAGAGGACTTCAAGCCGGGAAAGATTCATTTTTTCCGCCACCTTTGTAAGCCTCTCTTCTTTTGCCCTGTCTGTTTCCAAATGCTTTAACAGGCTCACGACCAATCCTTTCATATCCGCCTCGCCGCTGAGCATGTAGTTCAGTCTCGTCACCGTAGCCCGCACATACTTGGAATGTTCTTTGTCCATATTGGCGATCCTGTGCTCTATATCGTCAAAACCGCGCTCTATGGCATCCAGGGTTTCCAGCACATCTTCCTTTTCATCCCGGCCCTCTGCCCTGGCTTTGGCACGGACCTTTTCGATCCAAACTACGTCCTCCCTCATCTGCTGCAGACATCTCTTGATATCCATTTTATACAGATAGAAATTGTCATTGGTTTTCAGCATATGATACTTTTTCTTGACAATCTCCTCCACATATCCTTCCAAATGTTCTGACAGGACATCCCCGTAAAACTGCTGTTTTAACAGGCGTCCAAAAAACTTATCCATGTTATGGAGCAGATCCTGAAGTGCTTTGTTGAGTTTTTTTGTATTAATCAGGGCGGTTTTCAGCATGCCCAGGTTGATCCTTTTATCATTCTGAAAAGAAAATAGGGTAGCATACACGTTCTGGATATAAATCTCGGTGTCCTCCATCTGTGGATTCACCAGCTGTTCAAAAGCCTCCAGAAAAACAGCCGCATAGTCCGGGATCACGATGTTGGATGTGAGTGTGGCAAAATCGTCCAGCTTCTTCAGCCATCCGGTCTTTATGAGCCAGTTTAAAATCCGGTTGGGCGGAGTCTCCAACACATCCAGCTCTGACTCAAATTCTTCTCGTTGAAGCCAGATACGCTTGTCCGCGTTCCAGTCACTCAGGACCTGGATACAGACTTCCCTGCTCAAAAAGTAGTTGTTGTATTCATATTCTTCGCTGATCTTCAACAGCGCCTCTATGTAAAGATCCCGGTTCACAGAGCGGAATAAGCTCCAAAAAGAATCCGGAATATCGTATCCAAATCTCATAAATCCTCCTTTGTGTTATACCTTTTTATCATAACATAAAACCTATGAATTTTCACCAATGCTCCCGGCCTGGTTCAAAAGCAATCCTCCAAATTGGTGAAAACTTTTGTAAGTTAGTTCCTTGAGATATAAGGATGAAGAAATCAGGAAACTATAACATGAATATAGCAGTTTAGTACAACACAAAATCAGGGACAGAAATGTCCCTGTCCCTACATATAATAATTATTTAATTTAAATAAAGTTGGATAGTCTCTATTGTCCGTTTTGATATATTAAAATTAATTAGGATAACGAATTTTTACAACTCTTGTTATTGTTAATCATATCAAGATCTGTTTGATTTGTATTATCGTCAACAATTTCAATACAATTCTTGTTAATGTTAATCAATTTAGTACAGGATAGTGAGCAAGTTGTTGTTTTATTTCAATACAACTCTTGTTACTGTTTATCGGCCTGAATCCAGACTGGATTGATAAACCTATCACATTTCAATACAACTCTTGTTACTGTTAATCCCAGGCTTGCCACAGATAGCACACCCCTTATGCTATTTCAATACAACTCTTGTTACTGTTAATCACTGTATGACAGTTTTGAGAAAGATTACATTACACTATTTCAATACAACTCTTGTTACTGTTAATCATCAGTATATTTTTATATGTCAGACGATCATCCGTTATTTCAATACAACTCTTGTTACTGTTAATCCAACGTCTTTCCGTCATTCCTTCTTTTTATTATAGTCAGTTTTCTTGATAAAATCAACGTTTCCATCGTTTTTTCCCAACCTCCTTAAACTTTTAAACTTTTGAGCTTTTCGTCTATTATTGCCTTCAACCCGCCATTTTAAGCGCCTTCCAGCCATTTGCACGAAGGATCCGGTTGGGAAAACTCTCGATCCATTTCCTATCTCAGTGTTCTATAAAAACTAAATATAGGTCTCATCATTCTCTTTTTTGCTCTGTAAGAGAAACAGTAAAACTTGATGTGCCGGTCAAACCATTTCTGTATAACTGTAATGGTTTTTCCCGCAAACAGCGCGCATAAAACTGTGCCTGCCCCGATACCTTCCAGTCTGTTCAGAATAAACAAGGATATGATCAGTGTTGTTGTAAGGCAGGTGAGATCAAATGTTGTTTTGATTCTATTGTATGGTTTTTTCAGCAGCTTGGTCAGATCTCTCGGGAATGTATCGGTAGGGATGATCGGCATCAGACTGTTATTTGCAGTACAGATTCCAATGCACATCACAAAAAATCCGGTGATAAAATACAGACTTCTCATAAACCTGGAATCCGGAAGCATAACGAGCCATCCGCTGTGTAAGTCAATCATTCTGCCGAAGGCGATCCCCACGGCAAAGGAAAAACCATATTCCCATTGGATTTTTCTGCTCAGGATCATCAGTGAGAGAACCAGAAGTGTCTGAAACAGATAATTCCAGGTTCCAAAAGAAAGTACCGGAAAGGCAATGCTGAACACATAAGGCACAGAGGATATAGATGCAATCCCCATATCACTTTTTGTCATCAGAGCAACTGCCAGACTATTAAATATAATTGTAAAAAGTAATCCCAGCTCACCGGGAATTCTTAGTTTTTGATTCATTTTACTTCTCCTTCTTTCCTATATGCTGTATTATAGAAGCATCAATTCATTAAATCTATAACATGATCTGAATGAATTAATTCATAATCAGAATTGATTTCATTTATCATTCTTGATACTGCTTGATACAGTCAGGAAAGGAGTTTTCCATGAATCTTGAATATTTAAGGTACTTCTTAGTCCTTGTGAGGGAGCAACATTACGGCAGGGCCGCAGAGCAGCTGTCCATCTCCCAGCCTGGACTGAGCCACGCCATCTCTTCTCTGGAATCCGAACTGGGAGTTCCTCTTTTTGAAAAGAGAGGAAGAAACATAACGGTAAGCCGGTATGGAAAAATCTTTGAACAGGATGCAAAGAGAATTCTTGATACTGCACAGCAGAGCCTGCACAACTTCCACATGATCCAGAAAGGCGGAGGTCTGCTGAGACTTTCCAGCGCAGACTCTATGGCTGTCTCCATTGTCCCAAAATATATGTCTGAATTTAAACAGCAGCTGTCCGGGATGTCTGGTGATTTCCAGTTGACCACAGGACTGTCCCAGGAAATTATTGAAGATCTCAAAAAAGAAAACTGTGATATCGGATTCTGTGCCAAAGTAAAGCCAGAGTCTTCCCTGGAGTTTTACCCTATCCAGACCCAGCAGATGGTCGTCATAGTCCCTGACGGCCATCCTCTGGAAAATAAAGATAAGGTCACGCTCAAAGAAACCCTGCCGTATCCCCAGATCATCTTTGCAAAAGAATGCGGAATCCGTACGGATGTGTCAAAGCTTTTTGAATCCATTGGCTGTCAGCCTCACATTGCCTATGAGATCGCAGAAGACCGGGTCATGGTAGAATTAGCTGCCTACGGCTTCGGCATAGCCGTTATGCCAGAGCTTCCGTCCATACACAGACAAGGAATCAAGGCAATTCCATTGACGGAACCTTCCTGGGAAAATACCTTTTATATCGTTAGAAAGAAAAAGGATTATTACCCGCCTCTGGAACAAAAATTCTGGAATTTTGTCATATCAAAATAAAGGGCCTGAATTAGACTTACAGATTCCCTAGTGTCCGCAATGCCCTCCGCAGTTTTTACAGTCGTTTCCGCATTGAATTGACTTTCCTTTTTTCTTATCCCGCACCATGCTTCTGACAACCAGGCCTACGATGCCAAGAACAACCAAACCTACGATTAAAGTTCCCATGTTGAACCTCCTTTAAAGTCTGGGCCTGCACATTCGATGCAGGCCCATGTCTACCGGTTTTATTTTGCCCCGGTCACTCCATTTATGTCTACGTTTAACGTCTTGCTTTCTTTATACGGCCTCACTAAGAGATAGATAAATCCGATGACCAGTACAAAGGCTACCACTGTACCGATTCCAAAGGCTCCTGTGGTGATCAGTGTTCCGATCTGGTATACACAAAGTGAAACTACATATGCGAGAGCTGTCTGATATCCAATGGCAAACCAGAACCATTTTGCATTGTTCATCTCTCTCTTGATCGCTCCCATAGCCGCAAAACAAGGTGCGCACAGCAGGTTGAATACAAGGAAAGAATATGCTGCCGCAGTGGTCATACTTCCTGCGAGAGTTCCCCAGATTTCGGCACCGTCTTCTGCCACTTCCGCAAAGCCAAACAGGATACCAAAGGTACCTACTACATTTTCTTTTGCCACCAATCCTGTGATCGCAGCTACCGCTGACTTCCAGTTACCCCAGCCAAGCGGCGCAAAGATCCAGGAAACTCCGTTTCCGATAGCAGCGAGAATACTGTGGTCAAGTTCCATATCTGTGAGCATTCTGAACTGTCCGTCAATCCATCCAAAGTAGGTTGTAAACCATACAAAGATGGTGGAGAGAAGGATAATCGTTCCCGCTTTTTTAATGAAGGACCATCCACGCTCCCACATGCTTCTCAATACATTAGACACAGTCGGCATGTGGTATGCCGGAAGTTCCATTACGAACGGAGCAGGTTCTCCTGCAAACATTTTTGTTTTCTTTAAGATGATTCCAGAACAGATAATCGCTGCGATACCTACGAAGTAAGCACTCGGGGCCACCCACCATGCACCGTTAAACAGTGCACCTGCGATCAATGCAATGATTGGAAGTTTCGCACCACACGGAACAAATGTTGTTGTCATGATCGTCATCTTACGGTCACGGTCATTTTCAATGGTACGGGACGCCATGATACCCGGCACACCGCATCCGCTTCCGATCAGCATCGGGATAAAGGATTTTCCGGAAAGACCGAACTTACGGAAAATACGGTCCATGATAAACGCTACCCTGGCCATGTATCCGCAGGACTCAAGGAACGCAAGGAAAAGAAACAGTACTAACATCTGAGGAACAAATCCCAAGACTGCACCTACACCGGCAACAATACCGTCAAGAACCAATCCCTGAAGCCATCCGGCGCATCCGACAGCATTCAGTCCGGCTTCGATCACGGAAGGGATTCCTGGCACGCTGAGTCCGAAAAGTTTCCATCCGTCACCAAACACTCCGTCATTTGCCCAGTCTGTAGCCCATGTTCCGATGGTCGTAACAGAAACGTAGTATACAACAAACATGACAACCGCAAAGATCGGCAGTGCAAGAAACCGGTTTGTAACAAAACGGTCAATCTTGTCAGATGTGGTCATACTGTCTTTTCTGTTTCTTGTGAAGCATTTCTCGATAATAGAAGAAATGTATGTATAACGCTCATTGGTGATGATACTTTCTGTATCGTCATCCATGATATCTTCAATTTTCCTGATCTCGGCACTCACATCCGGAACCACCTTCATCTGTTCCTGGATCTTGTCGTCCTTTTCCAGCATCTTAATGGCAAAGAAACGTTTCTGCTCTGCCGGAATCTCGCTGCCCAGCTTCAGTTCCACCGCATCCAGCACTTCTTCCACTCTGGAGTCAAATGTATGTACCGGAGGAGCCGCCTTTTTGTTATTGGCAAGTGCTACCGCTTTTTCTGCCGCCTTTTTGATTCCGGTACCCTTTAGCGCAGAGATCTCTACAACTTCACATCCAAGCTTTTCACTGAGCTGCTTGATATGGATCTGGTCCCCACTTTTCTGGAGGACGTCTATCATATTGACCGCCATGATCACTGGGATTCCAAGTTCCATGAGCTGAGTTGATAAGTAAAGATTCCGCTCGATGTTGGTTCCGTCCACGATGTTTAAAATGGCATTCGGACGTTCCTCGATCAAATAATTTCTGGCAACCACTTCTTCTAAAGTGTACGGAGAAAGGGAATAGATACCCGGAAGGTCCATGATCGTGACATCCTTGTATCCTTTCAGCTTACCTTCCTTCTTTTCTACTGTAACACCAGGCCAGTTACCCACAAACTGGTTTGATCCCGTCAAAGCGTTAAACAGCGTTGTTTTTCCGCTGTTCGGATTACCAGCTAACGCAATTCTAATTGACATTTTGCATTTACCTCATTTCTTTTCATATATGCTTGTTTGCTTAAACTTATATATATTAGTTTTAACTAACCAATAAGTAAAATAGAGTAACTTTTACTCAACTACGATCATTCCCGCATCCGCTTTTCTCACAGATAATTCATATCCGCGCACTGTGATCTCTATAGGATCACCCAGCGGTGCAACCTTCCTCACAAAAACATCTACGCCTTTTGTAATTCCCATGTCCATGATACGGCGCTTAACTGGACCTTCTCCATTCAGCTTTTTCACTTTCACAGTATTTCCGCATGCAACTTCTTTTAACGTCTTCATCGTCTCTCCTTTTTAGTTCACCATAATCTTATTCGCCATGTCTTTTCCGATCGCCACTCTGGAATCTTTCACATTCACAATAACGTTTCCGCCAATGATAGATACGACAGTGACGATCCCGCCCACTACAAATCCGAGATTCTCCAGAAATCTTCTGGTTTCTTCCTTGCCGCCGACTTTACAGATGACATTTGCTTCCCCTTCACTCATCATAGTTAAAGGCATCATTTCTCCTTCTTTCTTTATTGGTATTGATTATCATTTCCGTTCCATTCACTAATTAGTATATTCTAACATCAGTTAGTAGTCAATATTTCCAATTGATACTTTTTATCATTAACTCTCAATTTGATGTTGTTTTGAAAATATGTTATACTTTTTCATGCTTAAATAAAATATAAAAATTAGAAATGAGGTAAATTCATGCATGCAAATGAATCTGCTGAAAATTATTTAGAAACTATATTAGTCCTGAGTCAATCACGTCCTGTAGTCCGTTCCGTGGATATCGCGACAGAGCTTGGATTCAAGAAGTCCAGTGTCAGCGTAGCGATGAAAAAGCTGCGCCAGAATGAACATATCACGGTTTCCCCAGAAGGATATATCTATCTTACGGAGTCCGGCAAAGAGATCGCGGAGATGATCTATGAGCGCCACAAACTTCTCTCATCCTGGCTCATAACACTTGGCGTGGATAAAGATATTGCGTCAGCAGATGCCTGCAGGATCGAACATGTTATCAGCAAAGAAAGCTTTGAAGCTATAAAAAAACACGTAAAATAAAGGAGGTGCCTTGCCGGCGCCTCCTTTTTATCTGACTTAACGCTTTGTCCTCTCTTTTGTTCCGTACATTTTGGCATCTGCTTCCCGGAACAGCTTATATACGAAAGCTGACTTGTCACTGCTTCCCAACGCATACCCTCCGGCCACATGAAGCCCTTCTGCATTCCCTTCACTTGATCTCTGGGTACTTTCTTCCAGATCGGCAAATGCCTTCAGGATCCGCTCTTCCGTTATCCCTTCCATAATGACAACAAACTCGTCTCCTCCGATGCGGTAACATTCTCCCAATTCTGAGAAAGCTTTTTTTATAAAACAGGCGGAATCTTTGATGAGGCGGTCCCCTGCCGTATGTCCGTAAGTATCATTGGTGTGCTTCAGATTGTTAATGTCAAACACCGCCACAGCAAACACTCCCAGTCCGCCCTTTAGCTGCAGGGCTTCCGCATCCCGGTCAAATGCCGCACGGTTGCCAAGTCCTGTCATAGTGTCCTTATACGCCAATATTCTGTAGGCCTCCGCCTCCGTACTAGTCTTGAGCAGTCCCACGCCCCTTTTCAGGCTGCCATAGCAGAGAAAAACATAAAACACGATCAGCCCGCAGCGGAAGAACAGTGAATTATCCCCGCTGTCCTGAGGACGGAATGCCAGCAAAGAGACCATGCCTCCCACAGCCAACGCGGTAATACCCGCCAGAACAAAAAAGGTGTCTCTGTTGCGGTAGCGAATCTGCTCCCTCAGACACAAAAAAATACTCAACACCGTAGCCGCCGCCATCAGGATATGAGTGACTGGCAGGATTTTGACCAGGTCAACGATGCCAGCCATATAGAACACCGCACAAAAAATCGCCTGGAGAATAAACAAAAGGCTCAAGAAGTCCAGCAGTTCCCTTCCATGGCGGCAGATCTGACGGAGAAAAAACAGAAATGGCACCGGCAGCAAAGTAAACAATAAAAACGATAGAATATACACCGGGGCAAACTGTTCTGTCAAAAACTGAGGGATCTTTGAATCTGTCAGGATCCATAGGGTAGAAATCAGAATAAAGATACCGAGAAACAAAAAATCCAGTTTGTTAAAGTCCAGCTTCTTCCAACGCAATAAAAAAAACACAAGAAGGAAAAACAGACCAAGCACCGTAGATAGCACCGAAAACAAAACGATATCCAGACAGTCATCCCTGATCATCTGCGTCACTGTGTTATGATTTCCCAGAATGACTTGGGGAAGCTTCCATTTTCCCGGGGTATACGGAGCGGTAATCTTAACAGCCAATGTTTTTCCATGCAGAACCTCCGGCAGATCTGTCACATTCCATACATTTCCCAGCATCCACCCTATCGGCCCTTTATTTTTTTTCCCGTAAGAGTATACCTTTTGTTTTCCAACAAATATTTCAACCATCTGGTGGTGATTTTCCATACAGAGCACAGCATCCTCCGGAACTGTTCCTGTCATATCCCGGTATATGGTCAGGCTTTTCCTGCCGTCGTCTTCTATGTATGCGGGAAGTCCTGGTATCTGTATTTTCTTCCCAGCTTCTATATAATACCAGCCTTTTGACAGGGTTTCGATCTCTCCCTCCTGATTGATTCTGATATTATCAGTCACAAAAGCCTTTTTACTGTAAAAGAAAGCTCCTATAACTATGACGAGAGACAAACAAAAAAGAAGGACAAGATAACGGCTCCTTATTTGTTCTTTCATTCTTACATCCCCCCGTCACACTTTTTGTTTATCTTAACATATGGAGGGCAAAAAGGCCAGCTTGCGCCGGCCCTGGTATCACTTTATACATTCAGTACAAATTTCTGGCTTTCTGACTGAAGTCTTGTCATGCGCCTGTAAATTCCCCCCTCTCTTTTTATCAGTTCTTTCGGCGTTCCCTGTTCCGCCACATCTCCTTCCTTTAAAACAATGATCTTATCAGCTCCCGCAACCGTTCTCATCCTGTGCGCTATTAAAAGCACAGTCTTCCCTTTTACCAGAGTAGAGATCGCTTTTTGGACTTTAGATTCATTCTCCACATCCAGAGATGCAGTAGCTTCATCCAGTAAAACTACAGGAGCGTCTTTCAGCAGTGCCCTGGCGATAGAAATACGCTGCCTTTCTCCGCCTGAGAGGGATGCCCCGTTTTCTCCGATGACTGTTTGGTATCCGTCCGGCAGCTTTTTAATAAAATCTTCGCACTGGGCAGCCCTGGCCGCTGCCATCACTTCTTCATCAGTGGCTTTTTTTCTTCCAATCCTGATGTTCTCCATCACTGTATTGTTAAACAGCACAACATCCTGGAATACAATTGAATAATTCTTTAATAGTTCTTCCGGATCGATCTTGCTGATATCCACTCCGCCCAGAGTGATCTTTCCCCTGGTTATATCATAAAATCTTGCCGCCAGCTTAGCCGCAGTGCTTTTTCCACCTCCGGAAGGGCCTACAAGAGCCGTCACTTCTCCCTGCTTTGCAGTGAAACTCACATCATTAAGCACTGCCTCTTCACCGCTGTAGGAGAACCCCACATTTTCAAAGCAGATGTCATAGCCTTCCGGTTCCATGTAGGTTTCTCCCTCCTGTACAGGCTCTTCCCGTACCTTCTTCATCCGTTCCACCACAAGGAGCGTACTGTATACGGCTGAGAGATTGGTAAGCGCACTGTTTAACGGATCATACACTCTTGTGGCGGCGATCAGAAACATCAGCAGCAGGAAGAAATCAATCTCTCCCTGTATCACCAGGCCGATACCGCACAGAACAGTGGTGGCGATCCCTATTTTCAGCACCATCTGTGATGCTGTCACAAACACCCCGTTGATCCATTCCATAGCGATGGTGGATTTCTCCACCTCTATGATCTTCTCATCCAATCCATTCAGATACTCTCTGCTCTGATTGTTAGCCCTCAAGTCCTGGATGTTTTCAATGCACTCCTGGATCCCATCGGAAACTGCCAGTCTTTTCTTTTTCTGCCTGCGTTCCCTGCGGTTGATGAAAGGCCTGGTGCCCAAAGTCAGCAGAAACGCAACAGGAACAGGCCAGAAGAGTGCAGCCGCCATCTTCCAGTTGACCGACAGCATACCCCCGGCTACTAAAATTGTAGAGATCACGGCTCCAAACAGTTCCGGTATAAAATGAGAAAATGCCTGTTCCATGAAAGCACTATCCGCCATGATTGTTGTTGTCAGATCCGAGAGATCACGCTTCCCGAAAAATGAAAGCGGAAGCTTCCTCAGCTGCTCTGCCAGTGAGATTCTCATATTGGCGCTTTCTGTGTAGGAAGCTAAAAAAGTCGCGTTGTACTGCAGGTACTCCAGAAAATAAATCAATACCAACATCAGCAGCCCCATGACTATATAAATTCCAAGTCCGTAGGATTTTATTTGAACACCAAAATACGGTGCAAACAGCTGGCTTAAAAATAGATATACAATTCCAACAGGAAACATAAGGCCGATATTAGTCAAAGTGCAGACTCCGACCGCTTTTGCCAGGTCTTTTCCACCCTGCTCTGTAAGAGCAAATTTCTTTTGCAGCCATTCTCTCATTTCACTGCCTCCTTTTCTACTTTCCATTCCGCAGCTGTCTGATATTCCTTCCACATTCCTGCGTAAATGCCGTCCTGTTCCATAAGGCTTTGATGGGTTCCCTGTTCCAGTGCCTGCCCTTCTTCCAATACAATGATCTGGTCTGCTTTCCTGATCGTGGAAAGCCTGTGGGCGATCATCAGCACGGTCTTGCCCTTTGTGATCTCCTGAAACGCTTTCTGGATCCGGTATTCATTATCCGGGTCCGCAAATGCAGTAGCCTCATCCAGCAGAATCACGGGAGCGTCTTTTAACGCGGCTCTTGCCAGCGCAATCCTCTGTGCCTCACCGCCGGACAGATAGACTCCCTTTGTCCCGACTACTGTCTCAAGTCCTTGCGGCATTTTGTCAATGATATCCTGACACTGGGCAAGCTTTATAGCTTCCTCTACCTCCTGTGCGGACGCGTCCGGCCTTGCCGCCTTGATATTATTTAACAAACTGTCTTTAAACAGATGGCTGTCCTGGAAAACAAATGCCACCTGGCGCATCAGCTCTTCTGTCTTCATGTTTCTGACGTCTACACCTCCGATCTGGATGCTTCCCTCATCCACATCATAAAATCTTGGAATCAGGCTCGCAGCGGTGGTCTTTCCCCCGCCTGATTTTCCCACCAGGGCTGTCACGCCCCCTTCCGGAATGACAAACGATAGGTCTTTTAAGGCTTCCTTATTTCCATCCTTATAAGAAAATGTCACATGTTCGAATATGATGCGGTAGCTGGCAGGAGACTCGGGCTTTTCCGGTTCCTCCAGGGGTTCTTCTCTTAATATTTCAAGAATTCTCCCAAGGGCATCCTTTGCCATCATGGTATTTTCACTGGTCCACATGATCTTGTTCATCATACTGACACCGATAGGCGTAAAAAACAGGTAAAACGTTAAATCCAGCAGGCAGTCTGTGTATGTCCTTCCCGCTGCCAGATTGCCGAGCAGCAGAAACCCTGCCGGGATCAGAAACAGAAAGACCGCATTGATGCTCACTGTATAGCTGCACATAGGAATCCTCATGGAAAGTGTGTAGTTCACTGCCCATTTTTTATACCTCATGATCGAATCATGAAAGCTCTTAAAGGAAAACACACTCTGCTGGAATGTCTTGACCACCGGGATCCCCCGCACATACTCCACAGCCTCGTTATTCATATCACCCAGAGCCGCCTGATACTGTGTCATACAGTCTTTCATTCCAGGCCCCATCATCTTTCCCAAAAACAGAACTCCGATGACCATGGGGATCAGGCTGATCAACCCAAACCGCCAGTCGAAAGTAAACAGCAGAACGAGGACAGCCACGGGAGTCACTAGAGCTCCTGAAAGATCCGGAAGCTGGTGGGCCAGAAATGTCTCTGTCTGTCCTGCTCCGTCATCGATCACCCTTCTGATCTTTCCGCTTCCTTTGGTCTTAAAGTATCCTATGGGAAGCCTGCCCAAGTGATGCAGGGCCGCTGTCTTCAAATTTCTGGCGGTCCTGAAAGCCGAGAGATGTGTACACATCAACGCCCCAAAGTAAATCAGCATACTGAGCAGTGAAAATGCCACAGCCATCCAGCCGTAGTGCACAAGCACGGTGCTGTCCGCCATTTTCGGCAGTGCATTTACCATATCACGTATGACCATCCATATATAAAGGAACGGTACCAGAGAAAACACCGCACTGATCCCGGACAGGATACATCCCATATAGGTGAGAAAGCGATGGTTCCCGGCAAAGGTCATCAGCCCCGGTTCCTTTTCCTCCGGCAGTGAAGTCATAATGTTCTTGAATTCTTTCATACTTATCATCCTCCTATTTAGTTAGTCCAGTCTAACTCATGGTTATATTTTTTGGGGCTTTTAAAGCCCCAGAACCGCACTCCATCCCGCATACTGAAAATCTTCGAGCACTTTCATATATTCCACTGCTTTTTCCAAGGGTATGTCGTGGGAAACCATCTCCGGAACATACCGTTTGGTAAATCGGCCCATTTCTTCTATTCTGCTCTTTTACAGGTTTTTTCATATAATCCTTATGAATTCTGTCATACCACCCGTAAAATCCTTCCGTGTTATATTTTAAACCCGCTTGATCCCTTCTGTCAATGAGATACGATGACAATATTTATCAATAATGGAGAAAAAGATAAGAGTCTCTTTTTCTCCATTATAAAAGCGCCTGTATCTTTACAAGCGCTTTCAAACTTCATCAAGCTGGTTCTCCTTCAAATTACTCGGTCTTAATCTTTATCTCTTTTCCAGAAAAAGCAATCCCCAGTTTAAGAATATTTTCAATACCATCTTCCCTCATTTCGAAATCATATCTCTTATTATCAATCTGAATTAAAGCTTCTTCCGCCAATGTTTCAAGTTCATCTGCTGCCAACCCCTTCTTCCACTTTAGTTCCATGATAATTCCTGGATACTTTTTCTCCCGTGGTATCAGGCTGATATCATATCTTCCATCTCCAGACTCTCTGTTAGATTTTATCTTATATTGATTATCCATCAAAGCAATTAACCCAAGAACTAATCCATGATAAAATCCTTCTGCTCCGGCATCGTAAAAGCTGATAGTTTTATCCATATACTCGGCGATTGCTGTTTGCAATTTCTTAAGATCATTTACATAAAGACTTTCTGCTATCTTGTTTGCAGTAGTCCTTGTGATTGCTCCAATCTGCAACAGATGAGACAGTATTTCACTTTTATAGACTGCCGCAATCTCTCGGTTTGGAATAGACACCTCACATAGGTAGGAACCATCGGCCTGCAGTTCTTTCTTTGGTATCTTCAAATAACCCGCTACTAATAACAGACTATAAATATTTGCAGGATCCTCAGAAAGAGATCTATAAACCACATTCTGATCAATTCTTGCAATGACTCTCTCTCCCTGCAAAAGAGCATATAGCCTTTCAGTAATATCATCTGTAGCTACCTTCAAAACATCCTCAAGGATTTCATTTTTTCCGGTATTCACCCAATATGCCTGGGGAATACACCCTTTTGAAATATAATTGATAACTGACCATGGATTATATATTTCCTCATTTCCAAAGAGATAACCATCATACCAATCTTTCAATTCCATTTCTTTGTCTAAAACTCTGTAGTAATCCAGCATCTCATGTACTTCTGAATCAGTAAACCCAAAGAAATTATCATATTCTTCATCCATTACAGAATTCACCGTTAAATTATTTAATCCACTGAAAATACTTTCCTGGGCAATTCGAAGGATTCCGGTAAGAAACCCATAAGAAAGATTCTTGTTATCCTTAAATGCTCCTGAGAAGAAATTTCTCATAAAGCCAATAATCTCATCATAAAAATTCTTCGAATATCCCTCCTGGATAGGAGTATCATATTCATCAATAATTATAATTGGAGCCTTGCCATAATGCTCAGTGAGCATCTTCGAAAGTTTTTGCAGTGATGAAGAGAGTTCTACTTCATTTGCCTGACCCCCTAGAATTTTTTTAAAGTAATCCAATTCATAGGTTTCCAGTTTATCACTTTCGCATAATTCCATATGTCTGCCAAACTCTTCTTGCAGTAATTCACTGATTTTTGCAAATGTCATATCCCAAGAATCAAACTTCACATCTTTAAATGTCAAAAACACGACTGGATATTTTCCTTGATGTGACCTGTATGCTTCGCCGCAATTCCAGATAGCTTTATCCTTAAAATATTTACTCGTATCGTCGTCCGAAATTTCAAAGAAAGCTCTAAGCATATCCATATTCAAGGTCTTTCCAAATCGTCTTGGTCTGGTAAATAGTGACACCAACGGTTTCTGATCCAAGAATTCTTTAATCAGCAAAGTCTTATCAACATAGTAGTATTCAGACTGCGCACGTACATAATCTGAAATGCCAATAGGAAGTGGTTTTTTTTCTTTGGCTACAGCTTGCTTAATGTATTTCCCAGATGAAACTCGACCATCAACAGGCTTTTTGGCATCATCAGGAATCTTCCATATTCTTCCATCCTTTATGGCGCCAGGTATCTTTCCCGATTTACAGAATGTTGTTACTGTACGTTCTGTAACGTTCCACACTTCTGCCATTTCTTTGCAAGTTTTCATCAATCTTCAACTCCAATCATAAATAAAGATTATTCTTTCCGTTAATTATAAGTCATATTCGGATAGATATCAATCATATTTAACTTTCTTCCGATATATGTTGAAGTGTTTTTCCTACCTTCTACCACGAAACAGGCTTCATGGGAATCCTAATGAAAAAAAGAGACTCTTATCATTTTTAGATAAAAATCTCTTTCTCATTTTATTTCTCTAAAAGACCGAGAATCTCTTCCACACTTTTCTTTCCGAAATACACGTCCTTTTCATCTACGATCATACACGGCACACTCATGATCTGGTATTTGTCTTTCAGCTCAGGATAATGGGCCATATCATAGATATCAGCCTCTATCCGGGGATTCTCCAGAGCAATTCTCTGCACAGCCATGACCAGTTCCGGACACATGGTACAGGATAAGGATACTACTGTCTGGATCTTAATGTTCCTGTCGATCTTTTTGATCCTGCCAAGCAGGTCCCGGTCAATTGCCTGTCCAGGACCGGCGGCATTATAGATCGCTATGATAAAGGAATTAAATTCATGCCCTCCGGGAACTCCGTGGAATGAGGTGCCAAGATAATTCCCGTCACCGTCACAGATCTGGATCGCCGGGTATTCCATACCTTCCGGATCGTCCTGTTCCAACTCACAGCGGATATGAGGGGACAGTCCCTCCATCTCTGAGGCAAAACCTTGCACTTCCCTGGAGATCGCACTGTCATCCGTATAGAACTTCAGGATCACATTCTTTTCCATCTTTTCAAAGACCGGTTTCAGCTGCCGCTTCATCTCTTCTGTCAGGAAACCGCTCTGATCCTTGGTCTCATCTGCAGGCACATCCACAGGTTTCTCCCTTTTTGGTGCCGGGATCTCTCGCTCCGGAAGCCTCAGCGCTTCATACATGCCGGAAAGATATTTTTCCAGTGAGGTTGCGGCCACTGCCCCGTCAGATACTGCTGTGACAACCTGTCTCAGATTTTTTACACAGATGTCACCAGCACCGTAAAAACCGTCTGCGCTTGTCTTCTGGTTGATGTCCGTCACCAGGTATCCGTCTTCGCTCAGCTCAAGGAAATCTTTAAAAAGTGCTGTGGCCGGTGCGTATCCCGCAAACACGAAAATACCAAAACTTTTTCCTTCCGGA
Organism: Anaerostipes rhamnosivorans; assembly: GCF_005280655.1. NCBI lineage: Bacteria > Bacillati > Bacillota > Clostridia > Lachnospirales > Lachnospiraceae > Anaerostipes > Anaerostipes rhamnosivorans. The sequence goes on along the minus strand of NZ_CP040058.1, from coordinate 1,012,515 downwards.
GGTTCATACTTCCAGGTCTCGCCGGTTTCATTGTTTTTAAAGACTGCATATTGGAGTGTGCTCTCCCCTCCGGCCTCCACAATTTCTGTCTGGTAATGCACTTCAATCCCGGGATGGTTTCGTACCTGGTCCGCAATGGAGGCAGCACAGGTAAAATCCTCCTCCCTGACGATGACTGTAACTTTTCTGGCATACTTCGTAAGGAACATGGATTCCTCCGCAGCTGCGAAGCCTCCACCCAGAACAAACACGTCAAGGCCCGTAAAAAATTCACCGTCGCAGGTGGCACAGTAAGCCACTCCCCGTCCCTGAAATTTTGTCTCTCCCTCAAAACCGATCTTTCTAGGACTTGCACCAGTGGCCAGCACGATCCCCAGGGTCTCGAAGGTGCCTTTTTCTGTGACCACTTCTTTGATGTCCCCGTCCGGATGGATTTCGCTGACTTCTGCCATCATAAATTCCGCTCCGAAAAATTCCGCTTGTTTTCTCATGTTCTCTGTAAGTCTGGTGCCGTCGGTCTCAGGCACCCCCGGATAGTTAACCACCTCCGAAGTAATCGTGATCTGTCCGCCCATCTTTTCTTTTTCTATGACCAGCACACGGTATTTAGCCCTGGCGAGATAAATGGCGGCGGACAGCCCCGCTGGGCCTCCGCCTATAATGATGCCGTCATAGAGTTTGTTCATATCAAGTTCTTTCAACGTATCACCTTCCATTTATATTTAATTAGATCAATCCAACAAGATCAAGGCTTGGCTTTAATGTCTCCGCCCCAGGCTGCCATTTTGCAGGGCAAACTTCGTCACCGTGTTCTGCTACAAACTGGGATGCCTGTACTCTTCTGAATAATTCTTCCGCATTTCTTCCTACATTGCCGGCGATTACTTCATAGGCAACAATTTTTCCTTCCGGGTTGACGATGAAGCTTCCTCTCTCCGCAAGTCCATTTTCCTCAATCATAACATCAAAGTCCCTGGCTAATACACCAGTTGGATCTGCCAGCATCGGATACTGGATCTTCTTTATTGTCTTTGATGCATCATGCCATGCTTTGTGCACAAAATGTGTGTCACATGACACTGAATAAATCTCACAGCCTGCTTTTTTAAAATCTTCATATTTATTTGCTAAATCTTCTAATTCCGTAGGGCAGACAAAGGTAAAATCTGCCGGATAAAAAAAGAATACGGACCATTGTCCCATGATATCTTCTTTTGTGACCTCTTTGAATTCATTTCCCTGGTAAGACTGTACTTTAAAATCTGTAACTTCTTTCCCTATTAATGACATGCTGTTGTCCTCCTTTATTTTCAATTCCCTTATTGGTTAGTATTGACTAACTATCTGCAGTATATACGATTCCAGTTTTCAGGTCAATATCAATAATAACAATAAGAATTATTATCGTTTATACTCAAAATACTGTTCTCACTCCATAGAATCTCCGAAACGATAAATTTTATGAAAAAAACAGAGAGAGATACAGCAAAATATGTATCTCTCTCTGTTTTTTATGATTTGATAAACTCAGAATTTTACCATTTGAAGTCTAAAATGTTCCGACTCCCGGGTATACGGCACTTTCCCCCAGTTCCTCTTCAATCCTCAGAAGCTGATTATATTTTGCCACCCTCTCACTTCTGCTCGGTGCACCGGTTTTGATCTGTCCGGTATTAAGTGCAACAGCGAGATCTGCGATGGTCGTGTCTTCTGTCTCCCCTGAACGGTGGGATGTGACCGCTGTGTAACCCGCTTTATGGGCCATCTTAATAGCTTCCAATGTCTCCGACACAGAACCGATCTGGTTCAGCTTGATCAAGATAGAATTTCCGCATCCCATCTTGATACCTTTTCCAAGGCGTTCCGTATTCGTTACAAATAAGTCATCTCCCACCAGCTGGATTTTCTCTCCAAGCTCCTGGGTCATGTATTTCCAGCCGTCCCAGTCTTCCTCATCCAATCCATCCTCAATGGAGCTGATCGGATATTTCTCACAAAGTGATTTCCAGTGGTCCACCAGTTCTTCTGAGGTAAATTTCTTGCCACTCTTAGGAAGAATATATTCACCTTTGTTCGCGCCTTTCCACTCGCTGGAAGCAGCATCCATAGCCAGAACAAAATCACTGCCCGGCTCATATCCCGCTGCCTGAACAGCTTCCAAAATATATTCGATGGCTTCCTCATCACTTGCAAGGTCAGGCGCAAACCCGCCTTCATCACCCACGGAGGTTGCCAGCCCTTTGGATTTCAGCAAAGCTGCCAAGGCGTGGAATACTTCCGTACACCACCGGAGTGCTTCCCTGAAATTTTCTGCTCCCACAGGCATGATCATAAACTCCTGTACATCGACGGTGTTGGCCGCATGGGCACCTCCGTTTAAAATGTTCATCATCGGCACCGGAAGACGGTTGGCATTAACACCGCCCAGAAAACGGTATAATGGCAGATCCAGGCCTGCCGATGCCGCCTTTGCGCATGCAATCGAAACCGCAAGGATCGCATTGGCCCCAAGCTTTGATTTATCCTTTGTTCCGTCTACGCTGATCATCGCTCTGTCCACCGCGTAAGTATCGGATGCATCCATCCCTTTTAAAGTATCGTTAATGATCGTATTAATATTATGAACTGCCTTGGACACACCTTTTCCTCCAAAACGCTCCTTATCTCCGTCTCTTAATTCCAACGCCTCAAATTCTCCAGTTGAAGCTCCGCTGGGTGCTGTGCCCCGTCCGATTGTCCCGCCGGCTAAAAGAACTTCTGCTTCCACTGTAGGATTTCCCCTGGAATCAATAATTTCCCTTCCTATGACCTTTTCAATCTCTAAATAATCCATACTGTATCCTTTCTGTCGTGTCCCCTCTGCCCTGCGAAACACAGGGCAAAAGAGTTCTCCATGATTTATTCACTGTAGGTTAGCAATCGCTAACTATCTATAGTGTATCAGACGAAGCGTGCATTCTCAAGATTTCTAAAAAGGAATTATTCTCAATAAACAACTATCGTAGAAAACACCTTCTATTTAGTCGCCATCTTTATTCAGCAGATATTACATCCATGTTCTATATGATTGGAGTAAAGCATTCTAAGAGCCGAACGGGAATCATATGGAACATGTCATGAGTTATTCACCACTATTTCCGTCGCGCTTTTGAAATGCGCTCCTTCAATAGTGGTGAATAACTTTCGAAAAGTGGCTCCTTTTTGACAGAAGCCCTTCTCCAGCAGACATTACGTCCATTTTCTACATGATTGGAGTGAGGCATTCTAAGAGCCGAACGGAAATCATGTAGAAAATGTCATGAATAAAACACATTCCTACCGAGGATACTAATCATTAAAAAGACGGAGGAAACATGAAAAAAGTAAAATTACATTATGCATGGTTTATCCTAGCGGCTGTCATCCTTATAAGGGGATTTGCAGGCGGAGGTATCAATATGACTTCCGGCCTCTTCTTGTCTCCGGTTTCCCAGGAGATTGGTGTTGGAATTGGAAGTCTTTCCATCTATTTAAGTATCACCTCCATTGTCATGGTGTTTTGGCTCCCCTACGCAGGCCGTCTGATCAACAAATATGATATCCGAATCATGGCTGTGGCAGGAGCTGTCCTGCAGGCTCTCTCATTCGCCGGTTTTGGGTTCTTGAACAAAGTTTACGGATGGTACCTGCTGGCCATTCCCCATGCCATGGGCGCCACCATTTTAGTAAATCTGCTGGGACCTATCCTGATCAACCGATGGTTTTCAAAAAATGCAGGCACTATGCTCGGCATCCAGATGGCCTTTGTAGGCCTGTTCGGTGCAGTACTTCAGCCGGTGACTTCAAATATCATCACACAGTTTGGCTGGAGAACAGGTTATTTTTTCATAGGTGGAATTACCTTTGCCGTGGTACTTTTCACCGCTTTTATTCTTCTTAAAAACCGGCCGGAAGAAAAACATCTTCTTCCGTTTGGCGCGGATACTGAAACAGCAGGAAAAAACTCCAACTTCACCCAAAAGGACCAGCTGGAGATTCCAGAAAAAACTGCGCTGCATTCTGCCTCTTTTTATTTGCTGCTGCTTTTTATGATCGCTATCACCGGGATCGGTGTCTTTACCCAGCATATTCCTACCTATGGTTCCCTGTTGGGTTACAGTGTTAGGAAAACCGGATCGGCTCTGGCATATGCCTCCATCGGCAGTGCCATCGGCTCCGTTGCCATCGGGATCATCAGCGATAAGATCGGCAGTCTCAAAACCTGCTACGGAATGATCGGCATCGGCATCACTGCAGTGTCCGGATTTCTCTTAAGCCAGAGGAGCTTTGTCGTATTTGCTGTTTCCACTTTCCTTCACGGGCTGGTAAGCTCTGGTATCATGGTTTTAGCCCCGATCCTTACACTGAAATTTTACGGTCAGTCAGACTATGAAAAGATATTTGCCAAGATATCAATGGGCGCACCCATTGCCTCCATTGTGTTAGTTCCCGGTTATGGGTTTATCTACGATCTGACGGACAGCTACCGTGCCGTTCTATTTGGCATGATCTGCCTTCTGCTCCTGGCTTCACTGTGCATCACTGTCGGCTGGAAAAAACGATGTACGAAAGAAGGATGTCCACAATGGAGAAAAAACAGATATGATGGCAGGCAAAAAAGATCCTGAGCAATATGCTCAGGATCTTTTCTACTATACATTATACATCTTATTTTTTATCATTCAGCGCTGCCTGTGCTGCTGCAAGCCTTGCGATCGGCACACGGTATGGGCTGCAGGATACATAATTTAATCCAACCTTGTGACAGAATTCAACGGATGCAGGATCTCCTCCATGCTCTCCACAGATACCAAGTTTGATATCCGGACGGGTTGATCTTCCCTTTTCTGCTGCCATAGCGATCAACTGGCCGACACCATCCTGATCCAATTTGGCAAATGGATCTGATTCATAGATCTTGTTGTCATAGTATGACTCCAGGAACTTACCGGCATCATCACGGGAGAATCCAAAGGTCATCTGTGTCAAGTCATTAGTTCCGAAGGAGAAGAATTCTGCTTCCTCGGCAATTTCATTGGCCAGAAGAGCGGCTCTAGGGATCTCGATCATCGTACCGATGTGGTAATCAATGTCAGACTCATAATATGCTTTCACCTTCTCTGCTGTCTCAACAACAACATTCTTGACAAACGCTAACTCTTTCTTTTCTCCTACAAGAGGGATCATGATCTCAGGAACAATATCAAATCCTTTTTCTTGTTTCACTTCGATGGCAGCTTCCATGACAGCTCTTGTCTGCATCTTGGCGATCTCCGGATATGTGACTGCCAAACGGCATCCGCGGTGTCCCATCATCGGGTTGAACTCATGCAGAGATGCACGGGTCATGTTGATCTCTTCCACGGTCACGTTCATATCCTTTGCCAGAGCTGAGATCTCTTCCAGAGTAGTCGGAAGGAACTCATGCAGAGGCGGATCTAAGAAACGGATGGTGACCGGTTTTCCTTCCATAACCTCATAGAGCTCTTTGAAGTCCTTCTTCTGATAAGGGATCAACTGATTCAGAGCGATCTCTCTTGCTTCCTTGGTTCTTGCTAAGATCATACGGCGAATCTTCGGAATTCTCTCTGCGTCAAAGAACATATGCTCTGTACGGCAGAGTCCGATTCCTTCTGCTCCGAACTTCACAGCGTTCAGTGCGTCTGCCGGTGTATCTGCATTGGTACGGACTTTCAATGTCCTGATCTCATCTGCCCATGTCATGATACGGTCAAAGTTACCGCTGATGGTAGCTGGGATCGTGCGGATCTCACCATAGTAAACCTTACCGGTAGATCCATCAATCGAAATATAATCTCCCTCCCGGACAGTCTTTCCGCCCAGAACGAACAATCCTTTTTCTTCGTCTAACTGGATATCCCCGCATCCGGCAACACATGCAGTACCCATACCACGGGCAACAACTGCCGCATGGGATGTCATACCTCCCCGTGCTGTCAGGATACCTTCAGCCGCATGCATACCTTCGATATCTTCCGGTGAAGTCTCCAAGCGGACAAGGATAACTTTTTCTCCTGCCTCGTGGTGAAGCTTTGCAGTCTCAGCAGTAAAGTAAACCTTGCCGGTAGCAGCTCCAGGAGATGCTGGAAGTGCTTCCCCAATCGGAACGGCAGCTTTGATCGCTTCCGGATCAAAGCGCGGATGTAATAACTGATCTAATGCTTTGGCTTCAATCCTTGAAACCGCTTCTTCTTTTGTGATCATTCCCTCGTCTACAAGCTCACAGGCGATGCGGAGGGCTGCCGGTGCAGTTCTCTTACCATTTCTCGTCTGTAAGAAATACAGTTTTCCTTCCTGAATGGTAAACTCCATATCCTGCATGTCGCGGTAATGGTCCTCAAGAGTCTTGGCAATCTGCATAAACTGTTCATAACACTCAGGCAGGTCCTCTTTCAGTCTGGTGATCGGCTGCGGAGTACGCACACCTGCTACCACGTCCTCACCCTGTGCATTGATCAGGTATTCACCGTAAATCTGTTTCTCACCGGTGGATGGGTTTCTTGTAAATGCAACACCGGTTCCTGATGTATCTCCCATGTTTCCGAATACCATGGTCTGTACATTGACCGCAGTACCCCAGTCACCAGGGATATCGTTCATTCTTCTATAATAGATAGCACGAGGATTATCCCAAGAACGGAATACAGCCTTAATCGCTTCTAACAACTGCTCTTTCGGCTCCTGAGGGAAATCTTCCCCTAACTCGTTTTTATATATCTCTTTATAACGCACAATGACTTCTTTTAAATCATCTGCTGTCAGATCTGTATCAAATTTCGCTCCCTTGGCCTCCTTCATCTCGTCAAGGACAGCTTCAAATTTAGCTTTGTCCACTTCTTTTACAACATCTGCGAACATCTGGATAAATCTGCGGTAGGAATCATAAGCAAACCGTGGGTTGCCGGTCTTCTTTGCAAATCCTTCTACAGCTACGTCATTTAAACCTAAGTTTAAGATTGTATCCATCATACCAGGCATAGATACTCTGGCTCCGGAACGTACGGAAACCAACAATGGGTCTTCTAAGTCTCCGAATTCCTTTCCTTGGATATTTTCCAATGCCTTCATAGCATCGAAAATTTGTCCCTGTACCTCATCACTGATGTTTTCACCGCAGTCATAGTAATTGGTACATGCTTCTGTGGTCACCGTAAACCCCTGAGGAATCGGAAGTCCAAGTCCTGTCATCTCTGCCAGGTTGGCTCCTTTGCCGCCCAAGAGGTTTCTCATCTCTGCATTTCCCTCGTTAAATTGATAAACCCATTTTGTTGACATGTCTATACCTCCTAAAATAGTATGTTGTAACAATGTATGTCGTTGGACTAATTGTACCACAAAATATTTTGTTTGTTAATTATTTTTATACGTTTTTAACAATATATTTTCAATTTTATCACAAAAACTATTTATTTTCTCTAAATCGACATGTTTTTCTCAATTTCTTTTATCTTTCTTTAGTAACTATTGATAAAAAGGGAATCCCCGCAGTTCTTCTGGTGATGCGATACCGTTTTGCAGAGCCATTTCACGGTTGACCTTGTATAGTTCTGCCCACGTCGTCTGTCTGTACGGCACCACATAAAAAATGTCTAGAATTCCGCATGTAAACGCAGAAAGGATCATCCATCCGATGAAGGAAAGATCCAGCACAAAAGCGTCAAACTTCTGTCCGTCCATCATCTTCCTGCTGATCTCAAATGCCCTCTCCCTTGAGATGGAAGGATTCTCTGCCAAGATATACGGGATCATCGAATACGAATAGGATTTTACGATGCCCGGTATGATCAGCAGCAGGGTCCACAGCCATACAAATAAATTTCTTAGAAACATGGTCAACACGATGTTTGAATAATTTCCTCCCTGAAATGCCATGCCAAGGAGACCGAATCTAGCCTTTCTGTCACTGTTTTCCACAAAAAAACGGTTGCAGCCCACCAACAGGGGATTCCCGACAAATATCTTAATCAGTGTAAATCCCACAAAGAAAACCACAAGTATCCCCAGCAACGCCGTCAGGATCACCAGGAACTGTGGGCTGGTCAAAAGATCCATGGTTCCCCCGTCCCATCCCGCGTTCTCTATTTCATTCTTCATACCTCTGTAGGATGCATTCCCGGTCAGCTGGCCGTTGATGATCCCCGCAACCAGGGCTACCAGTACCACAATCCAGTAATTCCTCTTGATCGACTCTTTTCCTCTGCTTTTTAATTCAGCTCTCGTCCACATATTATGTCCTCCTTTTCTTGTCATCTTATGTGAAAGTTACAACAATTAGTATAACATTATCATTCGTACTTCGTCCATCTGAAGAAAAAAGCAGATGCCGTATTTCTAAACAGCATCTGCTATGATGATTCTAATTTTCTATATGTTTTTTCAGATCAACAGTGTTACCCACCTTCAGCAGGCCGTGGTCAATTCCTTTTTCCTGCTGTTTTTCTTCCGGTTTGGTATAGCTGATCTCCCAGAAAGGTCCTCCAGCGTCTGCGCCTTCTTTCCCCTGGCTTACGATCTTCTTTAATGACCATGTCTCAGCAGTCCTTGCACGGCTTCCCACATCGGCAACCTTGACCTTATCTTTTCCGACCATTCTCGTCACTACGATAAAATGGCCGTACTGTGTAAAGTCTCCAGGTCCCACCAAGGCTACTACCGGATGGCCGTTCTTCAGAGCTCTTGTAATGGCTTTATAATCGGTACCCAGGCCTTTGCAGTTTAATCCGTATTCCTTTGCAAGTCCCGGGATCACTTCATGGACACATCCTTGTCCATTAATGTACCAGCCTTTTTTATATGCGATCTTGCACATCTTCGGCACACTGACTTTCTTTCCAGTCAGTGAACTGTAACAGACTGCAATGCAGGTTGGCCCGCATCCCGCTGCTTTGATGGTGCTTTTTCCGATCTTCTTTCCTGGATAATCTGCCTGATTATAATAAACAACGTCAAGTTCTTTCTTGTCACCCTCTGCTGCCGATACATTTGTCACCTGTAAAAGCATGCCCAACATAACACAGCACATTACTGCACATACGATGCGTTTCATGTTCAGAATCTTCATTATCCTGTTTCCCTCCGATTCTATGCGCATTTTTCTCCACAATTCGAAGTATAACAAGGTTTCTCGCAAGAAGCAAGTACTATTTTTAATACTTTTGTAATATTTACATAAACAAAGCTGTGGATCCAGCGTCCTCAGCCAGCAGACATCTGTCTCTACTCCGCACTATATAATATATTTTCCATCTCCAAGTTTCTGCTCTCTTCCGGCGCTTCCAGCTCTCTGGTTCGTCTCCCCCTCTAGCAGTCTGGCACGTTTTACCGCGTCCATTCCGTATTTGTCACGGATAGCGTCAATAGATTGGTCCAGCTTTCGAAGCTTCTCCTTTTTCTGGTTTCCAAACAGATCCATCTGGGAAAATTCCTCTTTTGTGATGTCTGAGGCACGGACCCCAATCAGCCGGACAGGAATTCCACGGAAACTTTCCCGGTACAGTTCCTTTGCCGTCTGTACAATCTCATTTGTGATATCCGTGGGGGCGGGAAGTTTTTTCTGGTGAGAACTTCTGCGGAAATAGCAGTCCTTGATCTCCACTGTGATGCAGGAAGTCTTCACATGATCTGCCCTAAGTCTGGATGCCACGGACTCTGACAGAGACAGCAGGATTGGATCTGCCGCCTCAAAGGAAGTGATGTCTGACGGAAGGGTGGTGCTGTTGCCGTACCCCTTCGTATCGGCATGCTCTGCCTCCACAGGATCCCTGTCAATGCCGTTGGCATACTCATAGATCAGGATTCCGTGCTTGTTGCCAATATGAGACTTTAGAAGTTCTGGATCCATATGGGCCAGTTCCCCAATGGTCCGTATACCCAGATTGTGCAGCTTCTTTTTTGTAGCGGGGCCTACAAAAAACAGATGCTCCACAGGAAGCGGCCACATCTTTTCCGGGACCTCTTTAGGAAATAAAGTATGGACCTTGTTTGGCTTTTCAAAATCTGATGCCATCTTGGCCAGCAGCTTATTCGGCGCTACCCCGATATTCACGGTAAACCCAAACTTCTCATAAATCCGGTCTTTCAGCGTACAAGCCGCTTGATAAGGGCTCTCGTATCTCCCTACAGTCTCCGTCATGTCCAGAAATGCCTCGTCTATGCTGAACTTTTCAAGGACCGGGGAAAATGTCAGGGCCTCATTTAAAAAAGCCCTGGAGTACCGCTCATAGAGCTGATGACATGGCGGCCGTATGATGAGATCCGGACATTTGTTTAACGCCTCTCTGATGGTCTCCGCCGTTCGGATTCCCTTTTTCTTCGCTGGTATGGAGGCAGCCAGCACGATCCCATGGCGCTTGGACTCATCCCCTCCCACTATGGCCGGCACTTGCCTCAGGTCCACCTCATCCCCCCGCTCCTGCATTCCATAAACAGCCTCCCAGCTCAGATACGCAGAATTAACATCAATATGAAAGATCACTCTTGGCTTCATTCTTATCTCTCCTTTTACACTTCTGTCATTATACCATACCCGAACACACGTTTTCAACAAAAATGACTGCCCTGGAATTGGACCTTCCAGGGCAGTCTCCGGCTTTTGCTTTACAGCTGTTTTCGTCTTATTTTATCTTTACAAGATACTTCTTTGTAATGTTTCCGGATTTCATGACCACATAAACCTTTCCCCTTTTCCTGGCCTTAAATTTTCCCTTCTTGGAAATGGAAGCACGCTTGTTGGAAACTGACCATTTCACAGATTTCCTGGTGCCATAAGCCTTTGCCTTGAATGTTACACTGCGGCCTTTTTTCACCTTCTTATACGCTTTGGTTATTTTAATATAAGCTTTGACCGTTACCTTTGTTTTTAAAGTATAGGTCTTTCCGTTCTGCATCACACTAGCTGTGATATAAGCAGTTCCTGCTTTCTTTCCTTTCACATATCCAGACGAACTCACTGAGGCCGTCTTTTTATTGGAACTTTTATAAGAGACCTTAGCTCCTTTTCCTTTGTTTCCTATTGCTGCCCTATATCCCTTAGAGGCATAAATTACCTTCTTAGAGGTCATATAAGGCTTTTTCACAACTGATACCGTTGTCTTTAATATGTATGTTTTTTGATTCTGGACTACTGTAGAGGTGATCACTGCAGTTCCTGCTTTCTTTCCCGTCACATATCCGTAAGAGCTCACAGAAGCCACGGAAGCGTTGCTGCTCTTGTAAGAAACCTTGGAATCTGCTGTTTTGTTCTTAATGGATATGCGGAAACCTTCCTTCTCATCCAAGACCTTTTTTCCGACAGCAGACGGCGCCGCAGGCTCATAGACCTTCACTTGTTTTGTCAGCTGTACATTGTTTGCTCTGTACGTAATCGTGTAAGTGTCATCCACAGCTGTGAATTTTCTGCCACTAAGTGTAACTGTATTTCCTTTGGAATCCTTCACTTCTTCCGTCACTTTGACATTTGTATCTCCTGTGGAAATAATTTGTGCTGCTGCTTTCGGAACAGTATAGGAACTCCTCCGGGCCGCCGTAAAAGAAGCATCTTTCGGAATCGAGATCTCCGTGTCTGTCTCTCCCCAATAGAGTTTGGTGATCTCACCGATGGACAGTGCCCTGCTGTAGATCCTAGCGGATGCGATCTCCCCTTTAACAGGGTTTTGGATCTCACCGGTCTTATTTGTATCTGCACCCACAAAAAAATACTTGGCTCCATCTGCGGGTATTGTCCACTCTAAATCAGCTGTGACTGTATCCTTTAGTCTCCCGTTTATGTAAAGCTTTAGGACAGAACCGTCATAGGCCGCCACAGCATGAACCCACTTGGACTTATCGATCTGGGCCGTGGGTTTTTTGTAGCTGCCGCCGTGTCTGGACCAAAATTCCAAAGTCTTTCCGTCAGAATTCAGTTCAAAGCCTGCCCCCGCGCTTTCCTGGTCAGAAAATGGATTTCCTTTGCTGTCCAGTTTCATCATACACTCCATTGTGTAGCCTTTCTGCATCTTTGTATATTCATCAGACGTAAAATTGTAAGCAAATGCCGAACTGCCGTCAAATTTTGCGGTCTTTCTGCCGAGGACAGTATTCCCTACAATAACAGGGCTGCCCTTTGTAATCGTTGTATGTTTTGCATCAGACTGGTCATCTGCGGTACCAGTCTTAAAATCAACGTCCAAAAGATCTGCTTTTGGCGCTTCTTTCTTTAATTCATCATCCGTGAGCAGAGCCGCAGTCTTGATGTCCACTGTAAGTTTCTGTGTGCTCTCCTTCTGGAACGGATTGACAGCTGTAATCTCGATCCTATAATCCGTATCATCTGACAGTCCAGTCAAAGTCTTGGTCAGTTTCTGCTTCATAGGAGGGGCGTAGTAATCGGAAAAAGTCAGTTTATTCACATCCGTTTTACCAGTAGTTTTATTCATTGCCTTGATCCGGTAAGAATGAATCCAACCGTCGTCATTTTTGTCTTCGTTTCGTCCCTGAGTAAAGGTAAGATCAACAGAAGACTCTTTGACATTTGATGCCGTTGCTTTTGCCCCCTGCGGGAAAGAAGGCACTGCACTTTCCGTGGTTCTTTTCTCTGTAGTATAGGGAAATACCCGGTTCTTTACCATGTCAGGCACATTCAAACTCCATGGAGTTCCGATATATTTTCCTGCAGTCAGATCCATCCTGCGGATCGTCACCTGGTTCTTATCATCAACTTCTACCATCAGTGCCTGGGAAGCATTTTCACTGTCCGACGGCCTGGTGCCTTCCATCTTTCCTGACTCATTTTCAAAATAAGCCCCGATTGTACTATCCTGAATCGCAGTAAAACCAAGGTCCTGATTGATAGACCGCGGATCATTTAGTGTCGCATGAGAATGTCCGGAAAAGTTGATAACCTGAGGATATTGTTTCAGAAGTTCCTGAATCTTTCCAAAACTTCCATACCACTCATTGGTTACATAGGCCGTGTCCTTAAATCCATGGTGCTGTGCCAGAAAAATCGGCTTCTCTGGATCTTCTGCCGCTGCCTCTTCCAGCTGCTGCTTCAGCCATTCATAGTTATCAGAATAATCTCCACCATAGTTTTTGGCACTCATGGTGATGATATGATATCCGTCCCCCACAGTGATATTATTATTCGTATCCTGTTTATTGATTCCCTGCTTCAACTTCCCTGCCGCTGCTTTATAGCGCTCCACTGCCCCGGAAGCTGTATTGAATTCGTGGTTCCCCATCATCAGTCCCAGCTTCGTGCTGTCCTTAAGCTTCTCATTGAGAATATCCACCAGCTTATTGTATTCTCCCTCTGCTCCGTTGTTTGTTATATCCCCCACAAACACAGCCGCGTCCAGCTGGCTGTCTACACTGTAAAATGCGTCAAAGGCATTTTTCAGCTTCTCCGATGCGTCATCATTTCTGCCGATGTGCAGATCGCTTCCCACTGCAAATCGGACCTTCACACGGTCTCTGGAGATCTCCTGCCATTCCGTCTCCTGGGGTGCTGTCCATGATGCGGCTTTTACCGGGGCCAGAACACCTGCCGCCAGGAGCACCGCTGACATGGCGCAGGCTGCCGCCCGTTTCATTTCTCTTAACATCATTCCATCTCCTTTATCTCTCACCTAATTTCTGTAAAGCTTTTGAAGCCTCTTATATTGTAGAAGTATTCACAGCTTCTATCTGCCAGAAAAAGGTTAAGAGTCATTAAAAGATCGGAAAAGAATCGATTTGGAATGTAAAAAAAGAATCCCCTGTGTAAAACAGGAGATCCTCTGTGTTCCATCAGCTAAGATGTTTTTCGATCCACAAAATTGTGTCATCTATCACTTCATCTTTTTCTACTTCATTATATATCTCATGGAAAAGCTTTGCGTATATCTTGAGTGTTTTATCCCCGGAACGAATATCCCCGAACATCTCCCTTGAATCCCGTTCACTCACCAGACCGTCATTGGCACCGTGAAGGATTAACACCGGATCAATAAAACTGAAACTGTTCTTCTTCAGCCACTCCACACCATCGTAAATACTGTTCAACAGCGCCACAGAGATCTCTTTTTCCACCAGAGGGTCCTTGTTGTATGCCTCCACCACAGCTGGATCGCTGCATACCCCGTCTCCCAGCGCATTGGGTACATAAGTATCTGCCGGCATGTCCAGAGGAAGCTCCCCGGCACACTTTGTATGATATCTGGTCAGCGCTCCGGACAAAATAATACCGTCTGCCTTTCCGGGATATCTGGCACCGAAGCAGGCAGCCGCATAACCTCCCATGCTGTGTCCGATCACAAACACCGGAAGGCCCTGATTATGATTCTTGACTCTGTCCATCACTGCATTCACATCATCACTTATGGTCTCAAAATGATCATAATAGACCCGTCTGCCCTCAGACTTTCCGTGTCCCCTGTGGTCAAACCGGTAAACCATCAGGTTCTGTTCGTTGAGGCGTTCTGTCAGATACTCATATCTTCCTAAATGCTCACACAGTCCGTGGACAATGACCACTGCCGCTTTCGGCAAAGCCGTCACATCCTGCACCATATAAAGGCCTGTCCCGTCAAACGTGTGAAATGTAAATTCCTTTCTCATGGCATACCTCCCATCGTGGCTGGTTTCCTTGTATGTATCTATTTTAATACAATCCTCTGCCATTGAAAAGGAAATTCATTTGATATATGCACTATGTAATCATAAATAGACTGCCCACCTGGTAAACCACCACGGCCACAGCCCATGCAAAGATCATCTGAAAAGCCACCAGTCCAAGTGTCCACCTCGTGGATCCTGTCTCCTTTCTTATGGTCATCACCGTAGCCAGGCACGGAGTATACAAAAGACAGAATACCAGCAGGCAGTAGGCATTCAGCGAAGTAAATCCCATTCCAGACAGCATATGCAGGATATTGGCGTCAGACGAAGAAGATACCTGAAACAGGACCATAAAGCTTGAAGCTACCACTTCTTTTGCTGCCAGTCCGGAGATGAGCATGACTGCGATCTGCCACAGTCCAAGTCCCGCCGGAGCCAACGCCGGAACCAAGAACCTTCCAAACGACGCACCAAAGCTCTGGCTCATATCGCTGACTAAGCCGGTATGGTTCAAGTTAAGCAGCACCCACATGACAATAGATGCGGCGCAGATGGTGGTCCCTGCCTTGGAGAGAAAGTCTTTCAGCTTGCTCCATACATAGATGGCTATTGTTCTTTTATTGGGAGTCTTGTACTCCGGAAGTTCGATCAGCAGCGGCTGTTTCACCTTTCCCTTCAGAAGCTTGCTGTGAATAAATGCCACAAAAATCCCAAGCACTAATCCCAGAATATACATGGAATAAGCCACAGCCATGGCGGCTTTTCCGAAAAAAAGCTGGGAAAACACGAGATATATAGGAAGCTTGGCACTGCATGACATAAACGGGATCAGCATGATGGTCCTTTTCCGGTCCCGCTCATCCTCCAATGCCCTGGAAGCCATCACTGCCGGTACGCTGCATCCAAAGCCAAGCAGCATCGGTATAAATGCCCTGCCAGAGAGCCCCAGCTTGTCCATGACACTGTCCATGACAAATGCCACCCTGGACATATAGCCGCTGTCCTCCAAAAGACCCAGGCTCAAAAACAGAATAAAGATATTCGGTACAAAAGACAGTACGCCTCCCACACCTGCAAAGACTCCATCCTTGATAAGTGAAATCACCCAGGGGCTGGCGCCTATCCCCTGAAGTCCCCCCATTACATAGCCGCTCACATAATCGATGGCCATTTCCACATATCCTTTTAGAAAGTCACCAACAGTGAAGGTTAAGAAAAATACGACCGCCATAATACCGAGGAAGATTGGAATTCCCAAAATGGGATGCGTTAAAACTTCATCGATCTTGTCAGTAAATGCCGCCTTTTTCTCCTTATTGACCAGTACTTCATCCATAACCCGTTCAATGAAATGATATTTCTCATTGATAATATCATTCTCATAGGACCGGTCCACGATCCCTTCCACAAGGCTGCCGTACTTCTGGGTTACCTCGTCGTCCTGCTCCAGAAGTTTTATGGCATACCACCGGCTGTTCTCCATTTCTGGATAGTGTTCTTTTAAACGGAGCCGGATCTGTGTAATCTTCTCCTCAATCTGATCAGAGTAATCGAAGACCTGGCGGTCATTACCCTCTACCTTGTGATGGGCCACCGCATGCATGAGCACCTCAAGGCCTGTCTTTTTCCTGGCAGAGACTGGGACTACAGGTATGCCGAGCACCTCCGGAAGACGGTGAAGATCCAGCTCCATCCCGCGCTCCTTTACAATATCCATCATATTCAGCGCCAGAATCACTGGCTTGCCAAGCTCGATCAGGCATAATGTTAAATATAAGTTTCTCTCTAGAGCTGACGCATCTGCCACATCGACTATGACATCCACGTCATCCTGGAGAATATATTCTCGGGACAGCTTTTCTTCCATTGTATAGGATGTCAGGCTGTAGATACCCGGTAGGTCTACCAGTCGATACATATGGTTGTGGTATTTTAATGCGCCTTCCTTTTTTTCCACGGTGACACCGGGCCAATTTGCCACTTTCAGTTTGGCTCCTGTGTAGGCATTAAACAACGTTGTCTTACCGCAGTTTGGATTCCCTACAAATCCGACCTGCAATTCCTCTGCGCTCATGTTAAATCCCTCTTTTCTGTACGTTCCCTGACCTGGATCCCACTGACGATCTCCCTTCCGAGGGCAAACCGTGTCCCCCGGATTTTGATGATCACAGCTCCGTTACGCTTTTTGCGCATGACATAAATCTTTGATCCCTCTGTCATGCCGAGAGATTCCAGACGGCGTTTTGTCGCCAGTTCCAGTTGGATTTCTTCCACCAGATATTGTGTACCTGAATTTGTATCTGTTAATTTCATCTTTCGCTCCAAATTGATAATTGTTCTCAACAAAATAGTACGTCATTTGGTGCGTTATGTCAAGCTTCTTCCTTCTTTTCCATTCTCATCTCAAAAAATGTGGCAGCCAGCATCAGAACCACAGTTCCGAGAATCATCAATGTAGATAGCGCATTTACATCAGGTGATACTCCTTTTCTTACCATTCCGAGAATTCTGATTGGCAGCGTCATGCTGTCCGGGCCGGTTGTAAAAAAGCTCACGACCACATCATCCAGGGACATGGTCAGCGCAAGCATAGCTCCGGACAAAACACCCGGCAGGATCATAGGCAGTGTGACCCTCTTAAAAATCCTCCAGTCATTGGCCCCAAGATCTCTGGCTGCCTCCTCCACTGAAGGGTCAAACCCCGCAAGCCTTGAGCGCACGGTGATGACTACAAAGGGCATAGAAAATGTCACATGGGAAATGATCAGGGTCACCATGCTCATCTGCACTTTTACCATGGTAAAAAAGGCCAGCACCGCAATTCCCAGCACAATCTCAGGGATGACGATGGGGATATACAGAAGATTGCTGACTGTCTCTCTGCCTTTAAACTTATACCGGTACATGCCCACAGCACAGAGGGTACCCAGAATCACAGACAACAAAGTACTCAAAGCTACCACGATCAAAGTGTTAAAAAACGACTGCATCAGCTGCACATTTTCAAACATCCTCCCGTACCACTCCAGGGTAAATCCCTGGAAGGTCACATTAAGCTCAGACTGGTTAAAGGAAAATGCGACGACAACTGCGATCGGCAGATATAAAAACAGATAGAATAGACACGCATAGCAGAGCGCCAAGGGCCTTAATCCAGACTTTTTCTTTTTCATCACAACCTCCTTCTATACCATATCTTCGATACTTCCAACCCTTGAGTACAGCTTCATGATCACTATGGTCACCACAATCAGCGCGATGGCAAGCGCTGCCCCAAGAGGCCAGTTCCTGGCAGTCAAAAACTGATTTTTTATGACATTGCCGATGTTCATAGTTGTGGCTCCTCCCATCATATCAGTGATGAAGAAATAACCCAGAGACGGTATGAACGTCTGAACCGATGCGGCAAAAATTCCAGGCATGGTGAGCGGAAGTATAATCTTACGAAATACATGTGCTTTGGAAGCTCCCAGATCACTGGCCGCTTCCAAAAGAGAGTGATCCAGCTTTTCAATGGAAGAATAAAGTGGCAGCACCGTAAACGGGATCAACGCATATACCATCCCAAGAAGCACTGCTCCGTCCGTATAAAGCATTTGTAGTGGCTGGTGTATGATGCCCAGATGCAGCAAAAGTGTGTTTAAAATCCCTTCTTCTCTTAAGATGCTGTTCCATCCATAGGTACGGATCAGGGAGTTGATCCAAAACGGAAGCATAATCAGCAAAACACAGAAGGGTTTCCATTTCTTCTTTGTGTTGGAAATAATATAGGCAAACGGATAACCAAACAGCAGACAAAGTGCCGTAGTCTTTAAAGACAGCCAAAGAGAATCCATGAGGATCTTTATATATTTAGACTGGAACATTGTCTTATAGGCTGTCAGGTCAAAGGTATTGATAACACCTCCGTAAAGTCCCTTTTTCATAAAGCTGATGCCCACGATATATAAAAGTGGCAGCACTAAAAACAGCACCAGCCAGAGGATCGTAGGTGATACCGTTGCCAGAAACGGAATCTTATTGCTCTTCTTTTTCATTTTCATTCCCGGCCCCCTCTATAATTTCATAGACCCGGTCTTCCCGTGTGTGCATGACCACAGCCTTTCCAGGAAGCCAGTGAAGATATACGTTGGTGCCCACCGGGATAATCTCATCCTCTGGAGGATTTGTCATCTTGATCAGCTGGCTGTTTGGCAGCTCTATGATGGTTTTTATGATAGATCCAACAAAGATATGCTCCATTACCGTTCCCCGAATCGTAAACCCGTCCACCGGTTCCATGGATACTTTCATATTCTCAGGCCGTACACACACATAGACCATCTCATCGTAATCAAATTCCGGGGCGTCAAGCTCCACTTTGCCTGACTCCATCACAAGAGAGATCCTATGTCCCTTTTTCTCTTCAATATAGGCTTCAAATATATTGGACTCTCCAATAAAGTCCGCTACAAATTTGGTCTTGGGATGATCATAGATCTCCACAGGAGTGCCTAGCTGTTCGATCCTTCCCCCATTCATGACCGCGATCCGGTCGCTCATAGTCAGCGCCTCCTCCTGATCGTGGGTCACATAGATAAATGTGATCTGCAGCTTCTTCTGCAGTTCCTTTAATTCATACTGCATCTGTTTTCTGAGTTTTAAATCCAAAGCTCCCAGAGGCTCATCCAAAAGCAGCACCTTTGGCCGGTTCACTAAAGCCCTTGCAATGGCAACCCTTTGCTTCTGTCCTCCGGACATCTGAGACGGCATCCGTTTTTCCATTCCCTGAAGCTGTACAAGTTCTATCATTTCGTCGACTCTTTTTTTGATCTCGGCTTTGGGAACCTTTTTTTCCACAAGTCCGAATGCCACATTGTCAAAAACATTCATGTGGGGAAACAGTGCATAACTCTGAAATACAGTATTGACATTCCGGTGATTAGGAGCCCTGCCCGCCACATCTTCATCTTCTAAAAAAATCTGTCCCCCATCTGTCTCCTCAAATCCTCCGATCATCCGGAGTGTGGTTGTTTTACCACAGCCTGACGGGCCCAGAAGAGTTAAAAACTCTCCCTGGGCCACATCCAGATTCAGATGGTCAATGACAGATTTTCCTCCGTATATTTTTTCTATATCTCTTAAACGTACAATGACATTTTTCAACGAAGTTTCCACCACCCTTCTACAAAGTCTCTGCGCCCCGTTCTCCTGTACGGATACGCATCACATCATCCACAGGGGAAATAAAGACTCTTCCGTCTCCTACCTGCCCGGTTGCCAATTCTTCATGGATGGCTCCCAGCAGATCTTCTACGTCCTCTTCCCACACGACGACCATCACTACCACTTTTGGCAGAAGATTAATCTCAAAATTCATTTCCTCAAATTCAGGAATAAATCCTTCCTGGTATCCGCAGCCCATGGCTGTAAATACAGTCATACCCGAATAATCTTTCCTCTCCAGGATCTCTTTTAACTTTTCCAGCTTCTCCGGACGTATGATAATATCCAAACGTTTCATCGCTTTCATACTAATTCCTCCCCCAATCACTCTGTCTTTAATTTCGTATACAGATCATCATAGACACTTGCCGCATCCTTTACATCGTCAATATATTCTGCCCTTTTTAACTCTTTCTGATCGACATTTGCCCCGGGATTTTTCAGATAATGATCATCCAACAGCTTCTTTGTCCCGGTATTGATGCACACACCGTAGTATTCATCCAATACTTTTTTATAGTTTTCCGGCCTCAAAACGTAATTGATGAACAATCTGGCCTCTTTTGCATGCTTGGCTCCCTTGATGATAACAAAATTGTCCAGACACTTCTGGGCAGCCTCTTTTGTATAAATCACATCCAGATCCTTATTTTCTTCTATGGCCATGGCCGCATCCATGCTATACACAAGCCCCACTGCAACATCATTGGAGATCAACACGCTCTTGGGCGCATCCGCATCATAGACCTTGACATTCTTGGCAAGTTTCTTAAGCCATGGCAGGGTACTCATGATCTCATTTTTGTTTGTAGTGCTGGAGCTGTAACCCTTAACCTTCAGAGCCATTGCAGCAATCTCCCTGATATCATCCACCAGCACGATATTATTCTTAAGCTTCGGATTGGTGAGATCATTAAAACTCTTGATATCTACGTTAAGCTCTTTTAATTTCTTTTTATTTCCGCACAGAACGGTAAACGATGTCATATAAGGGATCGTATATTCATTGTTCTTGTCAAACGGCTGGTTTAAGGCGCTCTTGTCCAGGTATTTTACATTCTCGATCTCATCTTTCTGAATCGGTTCGATCAGATCCTGTTCTTTCATGGCATCGATCACGTAATTACTGGCAATGGTCATATCGTACTGACCGGTGCCTCCTGCCGTCAGCTTAGCCAGCATCTCTTCGTTGGATGTAAAGGTGGATTCTACCACTTTAATCCCGTATTCCTTCTCAAATCCATCCATGACACTCTGGGGGATGTATTCGGTCCAATTATAGACATATAGTTTCTTTGCATATCCGTCCTTTGTTTTCTCTTCTTCCTTCCCGCCGCACCCGGCCAGCAAAGATACGGTAAGTGCCATTAAAAGCAGCAGGACTGTCACATTTCTTTTTCTCATATCACTTCTCCTTTAAAATCTGCCATATTTAAAATGCCGTCAGCTTACACTGACGACATTCACTCTTCCTAACCTATTATCTACTATCTTTTTTCATTTGTCTATTATTTTTTTATATAAAATCCATTGGTTTTTCTTGTGGTGGTATTGCCGGATTTGTCAGTAAATTTCACATAGACACGAACCCACTTTTTCTTTGTCTTGTAAGTCACACTGTTTCCCGTCTTCCATTTATATTTTGAGTTCTTCTTTCCCTTGGGCACAATTTTATACTGAACCTTCGACTTTCCGCTGGTACCATAAGAAGCGGAAAAGGTAAGCTTAATAGATTTTTTATATTTTTTATTGTAACGGTTCTTGGCTGAAGTCTTGTAGGTCTTGATGCCTGACTTGCTGCCCTTGATCTTTGCACTGGACGGCGCGGAAGTATCCACCGTAAATCCTGGAAGCTTGATGACCGTGGAGCCAAGCCATGTATTATACTTCACATAAATCCTGCCCACAGAACCGTTCTTTACTGCCACAGAGCTGCCCGTCCGGTAGGGAACCGTTCGGTTGTCCTGTCCCTTCCTCACAAACTTGTATTGTACACTTTTCACTTTTGTAAACGGCTGCGGCACTCCAGAAAACTTGACCGTTATATTTTTCTTTTCGTATAACTTATAGCTGTTGGCTGCACTGTATGTTGTAGGCACCAGCTTATTTTTGCCATTGGACGAAACGCTGACGCTTTTCATAGTAGGGGAAGCCTTTTTGGAAGGATTATAATCACCTTCATAACTAGGAACATTGTTTCCTTTTTCTGTATTGACGGATAAGTTCATTCCATCAGAAGTTACAACAATCGTTCCTCTGTTGCTGGTCAGATAAACATCACTGCTCTCTAGGTCTTTTAAAGTTTTTGCTTTAGGTGATTTATTCTTATTATCATATCCATTGCTGACAACAGAAATAGACGCATTCACTTTGTCAATTAAATATTTATGATCAGAAGTATAATTTCCTACTTTGTCCTGCTCCAGAACGTCCTGCATTCCATGATGTGGAACCTTCAGAACTTGTGCAGACAAATCATATCCTTTTGAAACGATTTGCTGAATGGTTTCTTTCTGAGCGTCTCCTGTCATAAGAAAAGAATTCTTTCCATAAGAGATTTTGCATACAATGGAATACTTATTTTCCTGGCGTATATTCAGATCAACTTTTCTTCCATAAATAAAATCCATGTTCAAAGGACCGTAAAATGTGATTCTTGCTCCTCCTAAATATACAGATGAGCCTGCTGTTGGCACCTCATATTCTGTCTTTCCTTCATCTACTCTTTTTTGGATTTCTTCTTTCACTTCCTGGTAAGTTTCACTGCTGAACTCTGTATCTTCAATATCATCTGGGTCTTCATTCCCACTTGACTGATAGATTAATGAAAGGCTGTTTCCGTATATCTTCTCTACTTCAATAGATTCATCCTTTAAAACTTCTACCAAGCCACCAATATGATCCTGATGGGGATGCGTCAATAGTACAAATTCTAGTTTTCTAACATCATGATCTTTTAGATAACTATATAACCGTTTGCTTGTATCTACTATGGTTCCGTTTGTCCTAGTATACTTCTTTGGTCCCGCATCGATCAATGCATACTTAGCACTGCTTCCTTCCCCATATTGGAGCAATGCGCCATCTCCGGCCCCTACGTCAATAAAATGAATCTGAAATTTCTCAGCCGCCTGGACCTGCTTTTTCTCAATACTTCCCGTTGCAATCATTGTTGATACAACAAGTACCGCTGTCAGCAGATAACTGATCCACTTTTTGATGCCCGCTTTCATAAACAACCTCTTTCTTTTTGCATTCTCTAGTTTCCCTTTTACGTATATGCTCAGTAATTTCTTCTCCGTTTATAAAGATAACATGAATTTAATATATTTTCAATAAATCGTCACAGTTTTGTAACAAATAAATCTCCCCAGCAAGAAACTGGAGAGATTTTTTATTCTATAGCCTTCTGATTAAAAGCTTTTACACAATTCCAGAGTAATATCTTTCATGGAGGTGACGATATGGTCCACCGATTTTAATTCCTGATTGGCAACTTCCAGATTGCGGAATCCAATCACATTCATACCCGCACGTTTTGCAGCCGTAACTCCGTTATTTGAGTCCTCAATAACCAGACATTGTTCCGGCTTTGCTCCAAGCAGCACTGCCGCTTTTAAAAACACGTCTGGAGCCGGTTTAGGATGTCTGCAGTCCTTTCCGCTGACCAGCACCTGAAAGCATTGGCGGATTCCGAAGTAGTCCACAACCTGTTCAATTTCCTTTCTTGCAGAAGAAGAGGCCACTGCCAGAGGAATCCCTTCCTGGTGGATTTTCCGGATCAGATCCAAAGACCCATCAATGGCCTCATAACCTTCCTCACGGATCCTCTGTTCCCGGATCTCATCAGCACCCTTGACACACTCCTCCACAGGAATGTCAAGTCCCAGCATCTCTGTGGTGGTTTTCCACATATATTCTGAGGCTCCGCCGAAAAACTGCTCAAAATATTCTTTTGTGATGCTTTTGTCATACCGTGCAAGAAACTTGTTAGCTACAATATAAAACCCAGGCTCCGTGTTGACAATAACCCCGTCCATGTCAAAAATAACTGCTTCCACTCTTCTTCTCCATATCATCTTTTAGTTAAATAAACTCTGCAACGTTCCCAAGTCTGCTTCCTCCAAGGAATGCACAACCTTTTGGGCCGGCTCATGGGCCGGTTTTCCATATTCCGGATTACTGAAGCCGAGTACTTTCATGCCCGCCCTGCTGCCTGCGAGCACACCGTTGACGGAATCTTCCACGACCGCACAGTTTTTCGGATCCACACCCAGCTTCTCAGCCGCTGTGAGAAATATCTCCGGATCAGGTTTTGAATTTTCACAGTCCTCCCCTGTCACTAATGCATGAAAATAGTCAGACACACCTAAATCTTCTGTGATCCTGATAATATGATCCATAGGAGAAGAGGATGCCACCGCCAGCGGGATCCCCGCCTCATGGATCTCACGGATCAGTTCTATGGCTCCTTTAATCGGCGTAAATCCGTCTTCCTGGATCACCTCTTCATAAATCTCAAAGAATCGCCGGTTACAATAATCAACTGTTGTATCCAGATTCAGATATTCAATGGTGTCGGTAAAAAGTTTCTCCATCGTTGTTCCGAAGTAGCGGGCATTGTACTCCTCGTCTACGTATTCGTCAAATTCATCCAGCAATCTCAGCAGAGCTGTATAATACCCAGGTTCTGAATCTACAATCACACCATCCATATCAAAAATAACCGCTTTTAACATAAATCCCCCTTCAGTACTGCTTTTAACACCTTCAATACACCGTCTTCTTTATTGGAATCTGTCACAAAATTCGCAGCTTCCTTCACTTCGTCCCTGGCATTGGCTACCGCAAAGCTGTGGGCCGCCCGTTTGAGCATCTCAATATCATTGATATTGTCACCAAAAGCCAGAGTCTCATCTGCTGAAATGTTGTAATGCTCCTGAAAACGTTTCAGGGAGCTTCCTTTATTCACTCCAAGGTTCATACAGTCTACCCATTTTTCTCCTGCGCTTGCAACGTAGATCCTGCCGCCCCATCTGTCGTAAAACTCTTTTCCGACTGCTTCCTCTGCGTTTTGGTTGTGGAATACAGACACCTTACACACGCCTGCCTCTACCTTAAATAAGTCATCCACCATCACTGCGTTATAGCCGTAGTCGTCCTTCATATGGCGGTAGAGCATCTCCGAATCAAAATAGCTGGTCTCCCCGTCATTGAGGGCACAGGTACATCCCGGGATCTCCATGGCATCTTCCATAATACTTTTCACTATAAACGGATCCATCACATCCACATGCTTATATTCCTTAGATGTGATACAGGAACCATTTTCGGATAAAAAGATAATATCATCTTTGATCGGTTCAAAAAAACGCTCAATACTCTTTCTCTGACGTCCGCTGGCCGCTACAAAGAGTACTCCCCGCTTCCTGAACTCCCGGATCACGTCAAAATATTCCGGATTCAGATTCATAGCCGCTTCTTCCACCAAGGTTCCGTCAATATCAGTTGCAATTAGTCTAATCATGGGCATCCTTTCTGTAAACATTGATCATCATTACAGCAAGATGGTATCATATCAAAGCCTAAAATTCAATCAAACCATTTATAAATATTGTCAAATTTTCACCTGCCGGTTTCACTTCTCCAGTACAAAATCAGTTTTGCCTCCGCTTATCCAGATACAAAAATGGGCAGCCAATATGCTCTGGCTGCCCACCTTTTTTCATTATTATAAGCTGTTAAACATTTGATAGACTTTCTCTTTATCCCGGCACCGCACCAGCCGTTCTACCTGCTTTCTGTCACTGAAAATGTTGGCACAATGCATTAGGATTTCCATATGCTCATCTCCTATGGCCGCAAGCCCCATAACAACCTTGACCTGATTCCCATGCCAGTCAATACCCTCCGGATAGATCAAAACGGAGATCCCAGTCCTTAAAATCTGATCCCTGGCCTTCTTCTCACCGTGAGCGATGGCAAGCATATTGCCCAGATAAACAGAAAAGTTCTGATCTCTAGAAAGCATCCCTTTTATATAACCGCTTTTGATGTATCCGCTTTTCAGCAAAAGACTGCCCGCATTGATGATCGCTTCTTCCGGGGTGGCCGCCTTGCAGTTCAAAACAATATTTTCCTTCATCAGTACAGGTCTTTCTTCCTTGTCTCTATCTGTCATTACAATCCCTCATTTCCCTCTTCCCCAGCCACGCGATTTAAATAATCTTTGATCTGCCGTCTGAGTGCTGTGATATTATTGTTCTCCAGGTACTGAAGTATTTTCTCATCATTGACAAACCCTTCTGAAATAACTGCCAGTGTGTCCCTGATCTCCTTGTCCTCTTTTTTGTCCACGATCATCAGGACACCTTTGTCAAATCCCTTAAAATCCGGATGGGTACCGTGTCCATGGTCCAGTGTAAAAAACAACAGCACCGGCTTTCTATTGCCAGGAATGTTACAGTGAAAAATCAGAAAGTTCCGGTCTTTTAACGCCACCTGTCCATCCTTCTCCCGAAGGAGCACAGCGTCAAGACAGGCTTTTTTCTGGATCTCATCCATGTCGGTGTAGTCAAGAAGCCTGGTTACTGCCCCGGCTTTTCCCACGGAGGCATCCGCCGTAACAATCTGTAGGTCATCAAGCAGCTGCGGTGAGGTTGTTCTCCTGACGGTTCCCCTGTCTGGTATCTTATTTTGAATCTTTTGTTCCTTGAGTAGTTCAAAGTATACCTGCATCCTTCCAAAGTCCTCCTCTGAAAGCAGAGCCCCCACTTCAATAACCGGGATCTCCTGGTCCGGAAGCTTCAGCGTGGATACGATGATGTCAAGCCCCAGTCCCTCCTTTGCTGTCACCTGCTCCACAGACAGCGGAAATACTTTCACTGTTCCTGCAAACCGGTTTTTTATACTGGAGGACAAAAAGCTGGAGATTCCAATCCCGCTGGCACATACCACGGCCACGTTTAAGACAACAGACTGTTTGATCTGGGCTTTTTTCCGCTCTATGGCTGCGCCGAAATGAAAGGACAAATATGCGATCTCATCCTCATTGACTTCCAGATGATACTTCGTCTCCATTACCTGACAGACATGTTTACAGACGACAAAAATATCCCTGAAGTCTGTTTTGATCTGCTCCAACAGAGGATTTTCCAGTCTCATATGGTAATTGAGCCTGTGGAGCGTGGACCTTAAATGAGTCGCGAGACCTTGATACAGCACCTTGTCCTGTCTGAAATCGTCCCCCATGAGCTGTCCGAAAGCAGTGATTAAGTCATCCGCCACGATCATGCAGTCATATTCATCCAGCATTTTGGTCAGCTCATCCTGCTTCTCCACAGCATATTTCATTCTGGCTCCTTTTAAATGCATGAAGACATAAGCCACCTCTGATTCCGGCATCTTTATATGAAATTCTCTCTCAAAATATTCCGTCAGCTGTCTGGCTTTCTGATAATATGCATCTTTTTTAAGCCTTAAGAGCAGATCCTCCTCCATAGTGATGGTCTTTCCTGACAAAAGCCGTTCAATGGCAATGACGAGATGGATGACCAATCCTATATAGGAATGTCTCGTGATCTTGCTTAAAAATTCATCCTCACACTGCTTGAGAATAGAAATAACCTTTTCCAGGATCTCCTCATTTAAGAGATCCAGATTGCTGTTTCTCCCCAGACTGCGGAAATATTCTATAGCCTGGAATTCTCCTTCACTTCCCTGGAACTGCCCCACATCTGACTTCATGAGCTTTTCGTTTAAAAAATCAATGATGGCGTTTCTAAAGCTCTCCTCCTCACCTGTCACAGTGATACCAAGACCGGCTTTTTTCTCCAGGGAGAGCCGGTGCTCTTGAAACCACGGTCTGATTGCCTGGATGTCATTGCTGACCGTAGCCTCAGACACCATCAGCTTGTATGCGTAGTAGCCTAGTTTTTCTATATTTTTTCTCTTTAGAAACTCAATCGTTAACAAAGCCCGGCGCTGTTCCTTCGTGTAATAAAAAAGTGAAGAATCCCTGTCTGAGACTTCCATAAGGTATCTGGCCAATGCTTCTTTATCACCTGAAAGCCGGATTCCCTTTCCTGTTTTCGTCTCCAGCTGAACTCCCAGTCCAAAAAGCTCCTGATTGACGCCGCGTATCTCACGAAATAGAGTTCTAGTGCTGATTTTCAGTTTCTCTGCTGCCTGCTCCATCGGCAGAAATTCTTCCTCATCTAGTAAAATGCGGAACAGCTTGATCTGCCGAAGAGAAAAGAACTTCTGCTCCATCTCTCTCACCTCTGAATCTCAAAAGCACCTCTTTTGCATCTTCTTTTAACTTACGGTACGCTTCCTCCTGTACCTCATGATAAAACATATCTCCGCCGTTCTCCTTTAGTTTCTCATATACATGTCTGGCAGCGGCTTTCGACCAGTAAGAATGATAATTGATCTTTGTGATACCTGCCCTGATGGCCTCCTGTACCTGCGCCTGATCCACTCCAGATCCCCCATGCATGACCAGTCTGGTGCTCTCAGGCATCTTCTGACGAATCTCCCGCACCCGGTCAATATCCAGCATGGGCTCCTCCGCATAGATTCCGTGCACCGTGCCGAAGCAGACAGCCAGCGCATCCACCCCGGTGCGCAGTGCAAATTCTGCCGCCATGTCCGGGTCAGTGAAGGTCTTCTTGATCTCCTCTCTGCCTAAAAGCCTCGGTCCTCCGTGGGAATCTTCCGCCGTGCTGCTCATTGTCCCCAGCTCCGCCTCCACAGACAGACCCATCTCGTGGGCAGCCTTGGTAAACTCCCGGATCCTCTTTACATTTTCCTCAAACGGCAGGTCACTGCAGTCATACATAATGCTGGAATAACCGCACCGTATTCCCCGCATTACAAAGCTTAGATTAATACCGTGATCCAAATGTACACAAACCGGAGCTGTCGCTCTCTTTGCATACTCTACAGTCTGAGGGCCTATATTTTCAATGGGGATCAGGCTGTCATGCACCTGGACATGCCCGATGATCACCGGCACTGAGAGCTCACTGGCTGCATCCATGGCCGCCCTTGCCATCTCAAAGTTGGGGACATTAAAGCAGGGAATGGCATACCCGCCCTCTTCTGCCTCTTTTAATATGTTCTGTAAGTTCACTAACATGTTGTTACCTCCATTTTACCTGAATTTTTGATACTGTTCACTGGAAATATGTTCATTCATCGATCCATTTTCCGGCAAACAGGACTTTCTCCGCCTCTTTGCACCACACCCCATGGTTTTCTTTTAAAATATCCGCTATTTTCCGGTAAACCGGGTCTTCATCTGCATATTTTTCAAAATCTGTGAGTGCCATCAGCGGCAGATCCACGTGGGGATAAACCAGCTTCTTGCCTCCCGGAATATCCGGCAGGTTTAAAATAATGTCTGGCACCTCAGAAAGTCCCGACACATGGGTGATCATATACTCCGGTGTGAGCATTCCTTCTCTGGACAAATCAAACATTTCCCGGATGTCGTCCAAATTTCCTCCGCTGTTGCCTACATAATGAGTCCTTTTATAATGAATGTCGTAGAAATTGACTCTAGCTTTAAATTGTTCATCTGTCGGCCCCGCAAAAAAGTTCAGGCACCCGTTGACCGCCAGAAGGCCGCTGCCCAGCTCTACCAGGCTTTCCATTGCCGCAAAGACCATGATGTCATCATATCCTGTTCCCCCAGATAATACCCGGAGCTCCTGTTCTTCGTCTTCCATCTCCGACGGATTTACATACACAAGTTCCACGCCGTAGTCTGAGGCTTCCCTGGGACTGATCAGCTTTTCGGCTCTTTTGATCCTTTCCTCGTTGATCTCTGTCACCACAAGCTTCTTCGGCCTTGACGGTCCGTGGACCGCATAATCAATGGCTCCGATCCCCATCGGCCCGCAGGCTGCCATCAGAAGCATACTGCCGCCCTCTTTTGTGCCATGGATGTTGTCGTAGACAAACATATCCTCCATATAATCATGGATGCACGTATGGAAAGCACTGATGATGCAGGATACAGGTTCCCCCATGGAGGCAAAGGCAAAATAATCATCTTCATAGGTGAGAAGACAGCCAGATTCAATATAGCCGCCCGGAATAATCGTATAAGTCGCATTTCCCCCGAAAAACTCAAAAGAATAACCCGGAGCATCCTCGCTTCCCTTATAACGGATCCCCGCCTGCAAAAAACAGGAAGTTCCCGGCTCATATCTGCCTTTCCATTCCTCCCCCACTTTCTCAATGATGCCGGCCATTTCATGGCCGGTCACCACCGGAGTCTCGTGCACGTTCTCTGGTACCCTCAGGTGCTCCTTCCCTTTCATCGCTGCCTTATAAGTAGAAAAGCAGATCCCATTGGACATAACCTTGATCAGTATTTCATCATCCCTGATCTCCGGCAGTTCGGTTTCCCGGATCCGGATATCCTTCTTCCCATAAAGAGAAGCCATTTTCACACGCATACGATTCCCTCCCTCATCAATTTACTGCTGCTTTTTCAATTCCTCCACCAGCTGGTCATATTCCGGCGCCTCCACAAAATTGGATACCGCAATGATCCGCGCCGTGCTGTTATAAGATTTGGCCCTTTCCGCAAGGCTTGTGTGGGTCAGAATGATTTCCGCGTCTTCCGGAATCTCGTCCACAGAAGTATGGGCTACCTTAATGTTGATTCCTGCTTTGTTCAATTTGTTCGTCAGCGTTGCTGCCGCCATGGCGCTGGATCCCATTCCTGCGTCACAGGCAAACACGATCTTTTTCACTCCGCCGTCCAGAGAAAGATTCAGTGGATCAAAACTCTGGAAGCTGCCCTCATCCTCATCATCTTTGGATCTCTTATAAATAATAGAAGCCACGATGAAGGATACTGCCGTAGCCGCCGCAATTCCAGCCAGCACAGGCAGTGCGCCGCCTTTGGGTGCCATGGCCATATAAGCAAAGATACTTCCCGGTGTAGCTGCCGCCACAAGGCCGCTTCCAAGCAGAGAGTTGGTGAGTATCCCCGCGCTGCCTCCCAGGATCACAGCCAGGATCAAGGCCGGTTTCATAAGTACATAAGGGAAATACAGTTCATGGATACCTCCGAAGAACTGGATGATGATAGCCCCAGGTGCGGAACTCTTGGCTTCTCCTTTTCCAAAGAACCAGCATGCCAGCAAGACACCAAGCCCAGGCCCTAAGTTTCCTTCCAGAAGGAAGTAGATTGATTTTCCCGCCGTGGCCGCATCTGCCAGTCCCAAAGGTGTCAGGACTCCATATTGGATGGCATTGTTTAAGAATAAGATCTTTGCCGGTTCAATGATGATGGATGCCAGAGGAAGCATTCCTGCATTCACGATGGCTTTTACTCCGTTTCCAAGGGCATTGCTGGCTCCCTCAACCAATGGCCCCATGATCCAGAAACAGAGCATGACCAGCAGCATTCCTAAGATTCCGGCTGAAAAGTTATCATAGAGCATTTCAAACCCAGTGGGGATCTTGTCTTTTAACAGGCCGTCAAGTTTCTTGACCAGCCAGCCGCCTAAGGGGCCTGCGATCATTGCCCCGAGAAACATGGGGATAGACCCTCCGATGATAATTCCGAAGGTGGCAACCGCTCCGACCACCGCTCCTCTGGTGCCGTAGACCATTTTCCCTCCGGTGTAGCCCATCAGGACCGGAATCAGATAGTTGAGCATAGGGCTGATGACCGTTGCCATCTTTTCATTTGGAAACCATCCTCCCTGTAAAAAGATCGCGGTAAAAAATCCCCACGCGATCAGTGCGCTGATGTTCGGCAGCACCATGCCGCTCAAAAAACGTCCGAACTTTTGTACTTGCTGTTTCATAATGCCTCTCTCCTTTCTTTCAAAAGATTGTATTGTTGGTATGTCTTTATTATAAAGGATGTTTCAGGCAAATAGCTGCCTAAGCAATTCAACCTTGGCATGATTGAATGCTGTCAAATTTTTAGGCTGGCTTGGAGCAAATGTTTCTGCGTACAAAAAAGCCAAAAGCAACGTTCTTGTACATAGCTTTTTGGCGTGTTATCATGAATTAAAGAAGGAAAGGCCTGATAAAATATAAATTGGAGGGATAAGCACCATGTTAAAGAATCCAGCAGAAACCATCGGAAAGATGATTGATAAGGCAAGTACAAGTTTTATTTCCTACATCGATGAAGAAGGTTTTCCGGTTACGAAAGCCATGTTAAAGCCAAGGGAACGAGAAGGGATCACTACATTTTGGTTTACCACAAATACCTCTTCCAACAAAATAAAGTGTTTCAGAAAGAATCACAAGGCAGGTGTCTATTTTGTTGATAAGCGGTTTTTCCGGGGTATCAGTCTGACCGGAACAATGGAAGTCTTAGAAACACCGGAAGCCAAAGAAAGAATATGGCAGGACGGGGATACCATGTACTACAAAGAGGGTGTCACGGACCCTGACTATTGTGTCCTTAAGTTCACTGCGGTGAAAGGCAGGTATTACAGCAACTTTAAATCTGTAGATTTTGATATATAAATATTCCTATAGAAAAAGGACAGCCACTTAAAGTGTACCGTCCTTTTTCTGCATGAAACATCTATAATTGAGTAATATCCAAATCTCCGAAGGCTGCTCTCCAGTCAGTGTCAAAATCATCAACAGCCTTTCCGATGGCTGCCATTCCAAGGACATCGTGGAGAAGTCCCGGCTGTACAGTAGCCGCCTGAGCGCCGGCTTCAAACGCCGCATTGACCTGAGCGATGTTTTTAAAGCTTGCGGCCAATATCTTCGTTTTGTATCCATAGCGCTCGATCTGTTTCGCAAAACAGGAGATTGTGTTTTTGGAGTCAATGTCCATGTTCTCCATCCGGTTAAAATACGGTGCGATAAAATCAGCTCCGGCCTCCATGGCCAGATAGCCCTGGATCTTGGTATAAATTGCTGTAGCCGTGATGCCTGCCCCTTCTGCTTTTAACATACGCATGGCTTTCAGCCCTTCTTCTGTTGTAGGAATCTTGATAAAGACCTTATGATCAATCTTTTCCCTTATAGTTCTTCCCTCTGCTGCCATGGTCTCGGCATCCTTTGCCGTGACCTGGATATGCAGCGTCTTGTCTTCCCCTATCAATTCCCTGATCTCTCTGAAATGCCTGAAAAAATCAATCTTCCCTTCCTTTTTCAAGATGGACGGGTTGCTGGTGACACCAGTGATCGGGTAAAAATGACTGTATTCTTTAATTTCTTCTATATTTGCTGTATCAAATAAAAATTCCATGGTTAGATCCTTTCTAAATTCTATCAAGGTTTCTTCTATATCCAGTTTTTACAGTACCTGCTCGGTTCTCTCAATGATATCATCCTGGGTCTGTTTGGATAACACATTAAAGAATGCAGAGTAACCTGCCACACGGACGATCAGGTCTCTATGCTTTTCAGGATGTGCCTGGGCATCCCGGAGGGTCTCCCTGGAAACCACATTGTACTGGACATGGTATCCGTGAAGCCTGTTGAAGAATGTACGAATGATGTAGATCAGCTTCATTCTGTCCTCTTTCTTTGAAAGGATCTGCGGTGTTACCTTCTGGTTCAGCAGAACCCCGCCTGTGATATCTTTGGTCGGAAGTTTGGCAACCGTCTTAAACACCGCGGTAGGGCCGTTCTGGTCCATGGCATGGCTCGGAGAACACCCTTCTGAAAGAGGAGTATGTGCCTTTCTTCCATCCGGCGTAGCCAGCGTTCCCATTCCCTGGCCCACATTGGCTGAGATAGAAGAAGTTCCTGCGTAATAAGTTCCTCCGATGGGGCCTCTTTTGTATCTTGTATTGTGGTATTTTTTGATCTCGTCAATATAGACGTCATAGGCACTCCGAATCAGAGAGTCTACATAATCATCATCATTTCCGTATTTTGGAGCGGAAAGAAGGATATTCTGGATTCTCTCTCCCTCCGGTCCTTCAAAGTCATTCTGAAGGGCGTCCCACAGCTCCTGTTTTGAGATACTCTGGTCTTCAAAGACACATTTCTTGATGGCAGCAAGTGAATCCGCCATGTTGGCGATCCCCACCTGGAGTCCGCTGATGAAATCATAGACTGCGCCGCCTTCTTTCAGGGTCTTTCCTCTTGCAATACAGTCATCCACTAATGAAGAACAAAGCACATCCGGTACCGTCTCCTCAAGGACCATGTCACAGCAGGTTTCAATGATCACACTGTGTCTTGTAAAGTCACGTATGATTTTATCCCATGCCTTTTCGATATCTTCATAAGATTCCATGTCAAGGAAATGTCCCGCCCCTTCTGTAACCTTTACGCCAGATTCCGGATCTGTTCCGTCGTTCATGGCGATCAGCAGAGATTTTGGGAAGTTTAAAAAGCTCATTCCAGTACAGCGGTATCCCCATTTTCCAGGAACTGCTGTCTCTACACAACCGATGGCGCTGTAATTATAGGCATCTTCTTCCTTCACCCCTTTTTCAATAAAGGAAGGAATGATAATCTCATCATTGTTAAATGCCGGCATGCCGAATCCCAGGCGGACAACTTCAATACACTCTTTCATAAAATCATCATCAAGCCCGGCGTGGTAGCGGACCGTAAGGTTCGGCTGCGGAAGGTGGGTCTGGGCCACGCTTCTAAGGATCAGATAGGAAAGAGGATTGACTGCGTCTTTCTTGTCTGGCGTCTGTCCTCCGATAGTCACATTCTGGTACAGCGGGCTTCCTGCGCTGAACTGTGTGTGGGACCAGCTGCGGATCTTATTGATGGTATAAGTTTTCAGCCAGAGATTGGTCAACAGCTCACATGCGCTATCTTCTGTCTCAATACCTCTCTCCACGTCTTTTTTATAGTAAGGATACAGATACTGGTCCATTCTTCCGTAAGACAAGGAATGTCCGTTGGATTCAATCTGGAGCACCAGATGTACCAGCCACATGCTCTGTACCGCTTCTCTCATAGTCTCTGCCGGTCCATAAGGAACCTTTGAAAGAATACCGGCCATCTCCTTCAGTTCCTGTGCCCGTTTCGGCTCTGCTTTTTCTGCCATCTCAAGGGCCAGCTTTGCATAGCGGCCGGCAAAATCCTTCACGGCGCCGATGACGATCAGGATCGCCTGGTGGAAATAATACTTTTTCAGGTTTTCCATCTCTGTCAAGTCCAGCTTCTCCATTGCAGCTTTTGTCCGTTCTTCATAATCCTTCAGACCGCACTTCATGATCTTTTCATACTGGACAGCCAGATGTGCATCCCCTGAGGTGATATTTCCCTCCGCCTTGATGATCCCCAGATCGTAAAAAATCTTGCTGGAGGCGGGCATGGCCGCAAGTCCTTTGTCTTTTGTCGTATTGTGTTCCCAGTACGGAGCCAGTTCTCTCAATGTCTCCTTTGTGTCTTCTGTGATATAGAATACGTCTCCGTCCCGTTTCTCGAACTTGTCAAGTTCATCAACGACCCAGTCCATGGCATATTCCGGAAAGATCGGGGCAGACCGGTTGGCGGATGCCTGGTTTCCGGCAATCAATGTCTGCGGTTCGATGAAGATGGTCATATGCTCTAATATATTCTGAAGCATGTATGCCCTTTTTAAGATGACTGGCTGGTCCGCGTGCTCTTTGTAACTCTGTGTCGTATAGACAGCACGTTCCGCGCATACATACGGTTTTGCCTCTAATAAATCCTCCCTGAATTCATCCATGCGTTTTGTAAGCTTTCCGAAATGATTCTCTGCCATAATGATACCTCCCTGATATGGTTCGTTGATTCTATGCTCGCTTTTTTCATTTTCTTCTCTGTACCTTTAATATACGCTTCCATTTTCGTTTTGTCAATATTTTTATTACATTTGAAACTAATATATATTTTGTTAAAACTTATATTTACTTTTATTCATTCTTATGTTAAGGTTCTGTTATAGGAATAAACCAGTTGTTATTCCGCTTTGTTTCTGAAGAAGGAGGGTTTCAGTTGAAAGCAAATATCTTTAATATCCAAAAATTCAGTATCCATGATGGCCCCGGCATCCGGACCGTAGTATTTTTAAAGGGATGCCCGCTGCGCTGCCGCTGGTGTTCCAATCCCGAATCCCAGTCCTTTCACACGCAGATCCTATGGGATCCCGGCAAATGTCTGCACTGCGGCCTCTGTCAGCGGTCATGTCCCACAGAAAGTATCCGTTTTTCAGATGACAGCAGCTTCCACTTCCGCCACGAAAGCTGCGAAGGGTGTCTTTCTTGTATCAGACAGTGTCCAGGAAATGCCTTAAAGTATACCGGAGAAAAAATGTCAGTTGATGAAGTCCTGAAAGAGGTCATGAAGGATATCGACTTTTACGAGGAATCCGGCGGCGGTGTGACGCTGTCTGGCGGAGAAGTCTTGGCCCAGCCGGCATTCGCTGAGCTGCTTCTGTCAGAGTGTAAAAAGAAAGGACTGCATACGGCCCTGGAGACAACGGGGTATGCATCCCATGAAGTGTTTGTGTCTGTGACAGAATATGCGGACCTGCTTCTGTTCGACATGAAGCATCATGACAGCAAAAAACACCGGCTCTATACCGGTGTCCCAAATGAACAGATTTTAGAAAATATGAAATGGGCTGCAGAGCACGGAATAGAAGTCATTGCCCGAATCCCTGTCATCCCCGGCGTCAATGATTCCATTGAAGATGCACATGCATTTTGTGCTCTTTTACATGAAACCGGCATCAGCCAGGTAAACCTTCTCCCATTCCATCAGTTCGGTGAGAAAAAATATGAACAGTTACATATGAATTATGAAATGAAGGATGTAAAAGCCCTGCACCCTGAAGATCTCACAAAATACGCTGGAGTCTTTGAGGCAGCAAAACTTTCCGTCAAGATCTGAGGGACCTCCATATATAAGGAGGCCCCTGAGGTCTTTCTTTATTTTGCCGTCTCCACTGCAACCCTGTTTTGTTCAAGAATTTTCCTTGCATCCTCAGGAATCCCTGTGTCTGTGACCACCATGTTGATCTCATCCAGCCTGCATTGGAGTACGACGCCCTGCTGTGCAAACTTGCTGGAATCCGTCAAAATGATAGAATGTTTGGCCGACTCCGCCATATTTTTCATAGCCTCAGCACGCATCATATCCCCGCATGTGAATCCCGCCTGGGGAATAAATCCGTCTGTTCCCATAAAAAACTTGTCTACATAAAACTCTCTGGCACATTTTCTTACAAGAGGTCCAACCATGACCTCGGATTCTTTCTGATAATCGCCTCCCAGCAGGACAGTTTTTCCTGCGGCGGACTCTCTGATATGCCTTGCGATAAACGCCGAGTTGGTAATGATGGTGACATCCTTTTTCTTTCCCGCAAGATACTCTGCCAGCAGCGCACAGCTGGACCCCGACTCGATCATGACGGTTTCTCCGTCTGAGACAAGCTCTGCCGCCTTTTCCGCAATTTTTACCTTAATATCATAACGGACTGCCATGCGGTTGCTGATATCATCTGTATTGCAGATCACTGCATATCCATGTTCCCTTTTTAACAGCCCCTTTTCCTCCAGCGCATCCAGATCCTTTCGGATCGTCACCTGCGATACGCCGAGAGTTTCGGACAGCTGATTAACCTCTATCTTTTTCTGCTCATTGACCATTTCCAGTATCTTTGTCTGTCTCTCTGTCATGTCTTCACCTCTTTTTCTTTTATCATATCATATCCATATTTCATATACAATTTGATTTCTTTTCAAATAAAAGCAGGTTCCATGATACCGATGACGAGAAGGAATTCTGTCTTTTTCAAGAGATCCTGGCGTTTACCTATACCTGTTTTTTTAAAGATATGCTATACTTAAAGAAATAATGGGGAAAGGGGGCTGCATAAGAAATGGTAAAATCTATACGGAACAAAGAGGGATTCACTTTGGTGGAGCTGATCGTGGTCCTTTTAATCCTGGCCATCCTTCTGGCTCTTTTGATTCCTTCCCTGATTGGCTACATCACCAGCGCCCAGAAGAAAGCCTGCCTGGTCAACAAAGCAGGACTTTTGAGAGATCTCACCGCCGATGAGATCTATGAACTGGAAGGCTCCGGGAAGTATGACACTGCATATTTGAAGTCTCTGGCCAGTAAATCAGAGTACAAATGCCGCCAGGGCGGGGCCTATGACGTAAGCCGCGGCTCCGACGCAAGCATTGTCATCATCTGCAGGAAACACGATAAAGACTACGATTTTAACATGAATGAAGCTCTTTCCTATGTAATAGATAATAACCCTGAAATCGCCAAGCTGATCAAAGGTTATATGAATAAGAACATCGATTCCTCTTCCGGAACCGGAAAAGCTTATGAAAACCTGTTGAATGCCCTGGGCCAGGCGGGATTCAACGCAGGCCAGGCAGGCGTCAACTCCTGGTCTTTTCAGGGAAAAGGAAGCAGCTATTACCTATACTGGACAACTGAGGATATCACCACAAAGAGCCCCGGTGACAAGGTAAAAGTCATCCGATACAACTCAGCCAGAGGCACTTACACTGCCGGATATGTAGCTGTAAGACGCGAAACCTTGTCAGCTTCCGATTCCTCCGACGGCAAACCCCGTACCTATAACGTCCTTTCCAGAAGCGACAGTGACTGGGAGGAATATACTGGTGTGAAGCAGAGCGATGCAGACAAGAAAAATTATTCAAAGATCTATCAGATCTTTAAAAAGATGTAAGTAGACCTGAGCGTTATATATCGATCATATTTACTCCGGACAAAGAATAAGGGCGGCGGTCCAAAATCGCACGGCAAAGGGCAGATACAGTTTAAAAAACTGTACCTGCCCCAATATCTTTACACTGATAAATATTCTATTTCTTCGACTCCTCATCCCTGTCATTCTTCTTTTTGTCCATGCTCATACCTACAGCTACACCTATACACAGACCCAAACTGATTCCCATGGCCAGATTATGAAATATGCTTCCTAAGGCTACTCCAAAACATAAACCAAGGCTGACTCCCAATGAGATATAATTCTTATCTGTTTGACCGCTGACTTCTTTTTCCTCATCTTCGCCCATAACATATCCTTTCCACCGTTCAATTCATTTGATAGTTCCATAGCTTTGTATTGCTTGTTGTAATTCCATTGAAACCAGCCCGATACATAGTATCTACCATCTCTTTACTGTCAATAAACCCTCCTGCTATGTAGCAGCAGTCTTTGATCTGCTTGAAATAATCCAGAAATTCTGCTGCGTAATATGCCGGGCGCAGCTCAATGGCATCCGCTCTTGAAAGCTGTAAACTTTTTGAAGCCTGTTCCAAGGCAAAAGAATCCGAAAGAGTGATTCGCTGGATGGTCTTCATGCCTTCATTTTTGATCATTCCCAGCCGGATGTTCTGGAATCCCATTACACAGTCTACACGGTACATTTTCTTTAGGAACTCAAACGCAGTCTTATCGGTCCCCAATCCGCCGACGATCTCATGGTTGACTATGATTTTTTTATTAGCATCATGACATTTCTGAGACAAACTTTGCAGATTTCCTATATGGGCGCAGTTGCTCGTCAAAACCCACTCTTCTTCTGTACTCAAAGCCTCTGTAAAATATCTCAGGCTGCGTACCGCTGGTATTACATGAAATTTACCATCATCAAACATATAACTCCCTCTCTCATAGCCTTTTCTATATCATATCATTTATTTAAAATAATTTCAGGATTTTTTATATCATCATGAGTTTTCCCTCTATGGCTCCTGTTCCACCGGATGGCCGATAAAAATAACCAGTGCCGCTGAGATTAAAACCGCCGTTCCAAGACAGATCACAAATACAATCGGTTTATTCACCGCAAATAGGACAAATAACCCTCCATGAGGCGCCCTCATTGTCACACCAAGCGCAAAAGACATGGCTGATCCAATGGCTGACCCCACGCAAAAACAAAGAATACGTCTCACATCTTTCGCCGCATGGGGGATCGCAAATTCAGTGATCATACACAGGCATCCGGCAATACATCCCGGTATAGAGCTTCTGTCTTCTTTTGTAAAATAATTTTTCTTCACGAGCATCGCAACGGCCATTGCCATGGGAGGGGCCAT
Organism: Anaerostipes rhamnosivorans; assembly: GCF_005280655.1. Taxonomy (NCBI): domain Bacteria; kingdom Bacillati; phylum Bacillota; class Clostridia; order Lachnospirales; family Lachnospiraceae; genus Anaerostipes; species Anaerostipes rhamnosivorans. The sequence continues at coordinate 972,663 of NZ_CP040058.1, read as the reverse complement.
AGCAGCTACAAAAACTGCCGCGATGGGAAGATAATTTCCTGTCTCCATACAGGCCAGCGAAAATGCATAGGCTACTTTATTACACGGTCCTCCCATATCAAAAGCGATCATGGCACCCTGTACAAGCCCTAAGATGATAATATTGCCTGTCCCAAGACCGTCGAGAAAATGGGTCAATGCAGTGGTTAAAGCTCCCAGCGGTCCTCCCAGCACATAGTGCATCAGCAGGCCAATCATTCCGCATCCAAGCAATGGGATGATCAGAGTGGGCAGCAATGATTTTAGTGATCTGGGCAGAGGCATTTTCTTCAGGCCCTCCACTAAACATCCGGCGATAATACCACCCACCAGTGCCCCTAAAAACCCTGAGGCATAGCCGATATTCCATGGATCCGTTGCTATCCATCCAGCATACATCCCCACACAGATCCCTGGTTTATCAGCGATGGAATATGCCACAAAGGCACCCAGAACAGGGACCATAAGTGTACCCAGGCCGATCTGGCCCAGATAATAAATTGTGGAAGCGAAGGTTTTACAAGGCCCTACTGCCGTCCCCACATCGTATCCCCCAATTGCAAAAGAGATCGCTACCAATATGCCTCCCGCTACAACAAAAGGAAGCATGTAGGATACACCAGTTGTAATGGCTGACATCACTGTGGCTTTGAATTCTAATAAATTATCTTTCAATATTTTTCTCCTTTTCTTTTTATCTATCATTTTCCTCTGTCATCCCTGTAAGGAAGTCTTTCAGCTTCTCAACACCAATTTCTACGCTTACAACCGGAGTGTCACTGGCCGTTCCGGCAAGGTGCGAGGTCAGTGTTATATTTTCAAGCTCTAAATATGGATGATCTGTGGGAAGCGGTTCTTGATCAAATACATCAATGGCTGCACCCCCGATCTCACGATCTTTTAAAACTTCCACAAGTGCACTGGTATCCACAAGCCCGGCCCGGGCTGTATTGATAAAATAGGCCGTTTTCTTCATCTTGGCAAATTCTCGTTTTCCCATGATTTTTTTTGTTTGGTCTGATAACCTCAGATGCATTGATACAAAATCGGACGCTTCTAACAACTGGTCTAGATCCACCACTTTCACACCGTCTTTTTCTATCATCTCCCTGCTGACAAAAGGATCATAGACCAAGATGTCACTATCAAATCCTTTTAGTTTTTTCGCCACCCTGGATCCGATCGCACCATAGCCTATCAGCCCAACCGTACATTTGTTCATATTATGGATGTATTTTTGATTCACATATGATTTTACCCATCTCCCTTCTTTCATATAGTGATGGCTCCTTGCTATGTTCTTATTTTCGGCTATCATCATGCCTACAGCTGCATCAGAAACGGCATCCGCACTTCTCCAGGATGTATTGATCAGCGGAATTTTACGCTTTGTAAGCTCATTGATATCCACATTTTCAATGCCTCCGCGAAGCACAACTGCTGCTTTCAGTTTTGGACAAGCCTCCAAGACCTCTTTGTTGATCGAGGTACAATGAACAACAAGAATCTCCTTATCAGGACAATTCTCCAGCAGAGTTTTGTAGGTCGGAGCCGCCTCTAACCCTTTTTGTTCCAGCAACAACATTCGATTGGTTACATCTCCCACGTCTTTCATTTCATCATCACTGACCATGGTAATACGAGCACCGAACTCCTCCAATTCTTTCATTTTACTCATAACCTCTTCTGTGATGTATCCATCATAGACGCATAATATTCTTATCTCTTTCATCCTGACAACCTTTCTGTAAACGAAGTGATTTGACGACGTCAAATGATTTCTTTACCCATTTTGTGTGCATAGTGCCCGCAGGGCTTTTTTGTTCCATAGAGAGGTTCAAAGATCTTTCCTATAGAACAAAAAAATGACAGAAAATTATGGCTGAGCCATAATCTTCTGTCATATTCAAATCTCTATACGACAATCATATTTTGTTTTAATTCAGGAATTCCTTATCGTTATGTTATCACAAAGATCTTGAATCTGTCAACGGCAGAACCAAGTTTCATCTTTGAGGCTCTAATGAAATTATCATAATAATGTATCTGCTTTCGTCTTTATTCTATCTCCTTTTCTTCAAGCCATAGAAAAGCGTTTTTCCTATACATAATACCATAGAGTATCTCTTTTCCTCCACTTTTTACTTTGTCATACTTTTTTTGTACATATGACTTTATCCTTAGTATTCAAAAACTCCAAATATTATTTTTCCTCTTTATTGTATCTTGTTAATCTCATCTGAAAAACATGCTGTAGAACCCGTTATCTCACTGCCGCTCACACTATAATATATAAAACCAATTGTAATTATTGTTACAACAATAATCCATTTATATTTTTTCATTGTTTTCTTCCTTTTTAAAACATCTTCTCATTGAGGCAAACTTTTTATTTGTGATCCGATCCATAAAAGACCATAGTTGACTACTTGCGCATAAAGCACTATCTACGGCTTGCCACTGCTCTTCACTTAGATTGATGTTGTCTATTTTTACTGTTTTTCCAGATATCTCTTTGGCGGCCTCCTCAAATCTCTGTTTTTTCTTTCTCTTTTAGATTCATTCTCGACAACAAATTAATAAAATCACACATATGACAAATCCCTTCTTTTGATTTTATATCAAGGTTATTATTCAAAAGCCAACCTATATATACAACATTGCACTCGGATTTTCATACATATTCAATATACGAGTATAATTTTACAATTGTTTTATAGAATAAAAGAGAGGAACTTTATATGATCAACTATAAACCTCTCTTCAAAACAATGTCAAAAAAACAAATTTCCTCCTATGCTTTATTTAAAAAGACTTTTCCAAATCAACTTATTATTCAATACAACAGGGAAACAGCATTAGTACAAACACAATTGACCAGCTTTGTAGATTATTAGAGTGCCCTGTCTCTGACATTCTTGAATATAAAGATGAAAAAGAATAATAAGACTATTCACAATCTAAGAGGTATATTCATGATCAGCTATAACCCATTATTTCGTACCATGAAAGAAAAAAATATAAGTTCTTATAAACTCTTAAAACGCGGGTTTTCGCGTTCGACCTATTATGCCATAAAACACGGGAAAGGTATCACGACAAATACAATTGACCAATTGTGTAAGCTTCTTCAATGTGAAGTACCAGATATCATAGAATATATAGAAATCAATTAACAATATAGAGTTAAAGAAAAAAGACAGATATAGCTTTTTAAAGTTATATCTGTCTTCACTAATTTCATCACATCCCATATATGTCCGCGAATCCCATAGAAAAACCTCATGAAAAGGTATTTCTACAAATCGTAAGGGGTCGCCTGATAAACGTAATAATTCAGCCAATTATAATACATAGCATTGGCATGGCATCTCCAAGATTTCACCGGTCCTTTTTTCGGATCGTCATCCAGATAATAATTCTTTGGAATCTCAGGATTAAGTCCCCGATTGATATCCCTTACATACTCCTGGTGCAGCGACATCACATCATATTCAGGATGCCCTGTGACAAAGATCTGGCTTCCGTCCTCGTTTAAGATCAGATATGGTCCGGTTTCCTCTGATTCAGCCACTACAGTTAATTCTTTACACTGTCTGATTGCCTCTCCGTCCACACCAGTGTTTCTGGAATGGGGAACAAAAAAGTAGTCATCAAATCCTCTCACCAGCAGAGTTTTTTTATGAAGGGGATGATGGCGGTATACACCCGAGATCTTTTGATCCAGCACATTTTTTTTCACTCCATAATGATAATACAATCCTGCCTGAGCGGCCCAGCAGATATGTAAGGTGGACGTAACATTCTTTTTCGTCCACTCCATGATCTCCGCAACTTCTTCCCAATAATCAACATCCTCAAATTCTTTCAGTTCCACAGGAGCCCCCGTTATGATCATCCCGTCAAATTTTTTATCTCTCACATCATCAAAATATACATAAAATTTTTCCATGTGGGATTCCGGTACATGCGTTGGTTCATAGGATGCCGTCTTTAAAAAAGTAATATCGATCTGCAATGGAGTATTAGAAAGACTCCTGAGCAGATGCAGCTCTGTATCCAGTTTATTTGGCATCAGATTTAAGATTGCTATCCTCAGAGGCCGGATATCCTGTGTCACTGCTCGGTCTATATCCATTACAAACACATTCTCTTCTTCCAGGATAGCCCTTGCCGGCAGGTCCGTATCAATTCTTATCGGCATAATTACACGCTCCTTTACTCTTATTTCTTCTTTTTTATCACAAATCCCTTTGTTTTAACCATTGTACTTCCGGAGATTGTATTGTACTTGATATAAAGGCTGCCTTTAAATCCTTTCTTTACCTTGACAGTCCTACCGGTCTTCCAGCGGTACCTGGTACTGCTCTTTCCCTTTTTCACCAGTTTATACTGAATACTCTTAATTCTCGTAAAAGACTGCGGTTTTGCCTTGATTGAGATTTTCAGCGGCTTTTTTTCTTTGACATTATATATATCTTTAGAATCAACGGAAACGATATCCAGCTTTTTCTTTCCATTGGACTTCACCGACATCTTTTTCAGAAGAAGAGAAGACTTTTTAGATGAAATATAGGTACTGGCTTTGGCAGGCTCATTTTTATTTCTTGAAGTACTGACACTCAACTTACTTCCGTTGGAAGCCACGATAATATTACCGTTATCGCCTGTAGTATAAATATTAGACTTGGAAAGTTCCCTAGTAATCAGACCAGAGGGCACTTTGTCTTTATTTCTATACCCATTGCTTATAATTGATATTGCAGGCTTCACCTTGTCAAAAAACTTTTTATGGTTGGACGAAAATCTGCCTTTTGCATCCTTGTTACGTACATCCTCATATCCGTGATGTGGAACCTTCAGCACCTGGGATTTGAGATTCAGTTTCTTATTTATCATGTTGTATTCAGTTTCCTGCTGGGTATCCCCTGCCATAAGAAACGAATTCCTTCCGTAAGTAATTCTGCACACCAGTGAAAATTTGTTAATCTGCCGGGAATTATAATCAACTTCTCGTCCATACTTAAAATTGCCCCGTCCAGGTGAATAAAATGTCAGCTTTGCTTTGCCTAGATAAATTGAGGACTTCATCCGTGGGACGACCACCGGTATCTCCCGCTTTTTAATCAGTTGATTGACAGTATGGTACGTTTTTGTACTATAAAAATCATCATCTCCCGAATAATGATTATAAACTGGCTGCTGTGTGGCATACACTGTTCCTACAGAGATTGACCGATCTTTCAGTATGGAAATAAATCCTCCGATATGGTCCTTGTGAGGATGTGTCATGATAACAAATTCCAGCCTTCGGATCTTATACTTTTTTAAATAGTTATGTACTCTCTGGCCTACATTGACCGTTTTGCCGCCCAGAAGCTGTGTAGTTTGAGGTCCTGCATCGATCAATGCGTATTTTGCACTCTTTCCTGAGCCATACTGAAGCATGGCACCGTCTCCGGTGCCAACCTCAATGAAATGCACTTTAAATGCAGATGCAGCTTCTGCCTGTTTTTCATTTCCCATAAACGCTGCTGCCGCGGACGTGACGATCATCACTGCTGCCAGCATCCATGAAATAATTCTTCGTTTCATCCTATATCTTCCTTATTTTATCATGTCCATAAATTCCTCTTCCGTTAAAATCGGTATTTCCAGCTCCCTGGCCTTTTTATTTTTTGATGACGAAGAATTCCTGTCATTGTTGATCAGATAGTCCGTCTTTTTTGTCACAGAACCTGTGGCTTTTCCTCCGAGTGCTTCGATCTGCTCCTGCAGCTGCTTCCGGTTTTCATAATGATTCAGGGACCCGGTGATCACAAAGGTCTTACCTTCCAATTTTTTCTCCGTGTCCGGCTCCTCCTGCTTCTGGATCTCCACATACTCAAGCAGGCCGTCCACAGTCTGTCTGTTATTTTCCAGAAGGAAATACTGGCTCACGGACTCACCGATGATCGGTCCGATGCCGTCGATCACCGTAAAATCTTCCGCCTGCGCAGTCCGGATGGCATCCAGGTCATCCCCAAAATGCCTGCAGATAAGTTTTGCGTTGGAAAGACCCACGTTGGCAATCCCAAGCCCATAAAGAAACTTGGGAAGAGTGGCTTTCTTGGACTGTTCTATGGCATCCACAAGGTTGGAAAATGACTTCTCTCCGAATCCTTCCATCTCCACGATCTCTTCTTTGTGTTCTTTCAGTGTGTACAAATCATAAAGCTCTGTTAAAAGCCCCTTTTCCATCAGCTTGTGCAAAGAAGCTTCAGACAACCCGTCCACGTTCATCGCGTCTCTCGACACAAAATGCGAAAAAAGCTTGATCTTTTTGGCACTACAGAATTGATTGGGACAGACTAGTGTCCGGATGCCGTTCTCTTCCTCAATCTCTGTCTTCCCGCCGCACGCAGGACAGGTATCGGGGATAGCGGCGTTGCCGCTTCTGGTATGGTTTTGGGCCAGCTGTGGGATGATCATATTAGCCTTGTAGACTGAAATCTGGTCTCCGACTCCCAGTTCCAATTCCTCCATGACACTGATATTGTGGAGGCTGGCACGGCTGACCGTGGAACCCTCCAGTTCCACAGGATCAAAGATGGCCACCGGATTGATAAGCCCTGTTCTGGAAGGACTCCATTCGATCTCCTCCAATGTGGTCTCCGCGATTTCGTCGGCCCATTTAAAGGCAATGGAATCCCTTGGAAATTTAGCAGTGGTTCCCAGGCTTCTGCCGTAAGCAATATCATCATAGATCAGCACAAGTCCGTCTGACGGCTGGTCATTGCTCTCGATCTTCTTAGAGAAAGACTCTACCTCAGAAGCCACTGTATCCGATGTGACAGTCACATAATCCACCATGTCAAAACCAAGGCCCTTTGCCCAGATAAACTTTTCTTCCACAGAATTATGGAAATCCACATCTGGAACATCAGCTACGGAAAAACCATAAAAACGGACATTCCGCTTAGCTGTCACCTCATTATTCAGCTGTCTTACAGAACCGCTGCATAGATTCCTTGGATTCTTATATCTACTGTCCAGATCTTCCAATTCTTCATTCATTCTTTTAAAGTCAGAATAGTGGATCACTGCCTCACCGCGTATCACCAGATTTCCTTTGTAGGCAATCTTTTTCGGCAGATTCACAAATACCCTGGCATTGTTGGTCACCACCTCGCCGACTTCCCCGTTTCCCCGGGTAACGGCCTTTGACAGGACTCCATCCTGGTAGGTGAGAACGATTGTAAGCCCATCCAGCTTCCACGAAAGCAGCCCCTTTTGATCTCCCAGCCATTCTGCCAGTTCTCCCACTTCCTTTGTCTTATCCAGGGAAAGCATTGGAGATGTGTGGGCCTCCTTTTCCAGGGACGTCAAAAGCTCATATCCTACATGGACAGAGGGACTGTCCGCCAGCACCGTATCTGTTTCTTTCTCCAGCTCCAAAAGCTCATCGTAGAGCTTGTCATATTCAAAATTACTCATGATCTCTTTATTTTCCTGATAGTAGGCTTTCGACGCCTCACTCAGGATCTGGATCAGTTCTTTCATTCGGTCAAACTTATCTTTCACAGGTCAGTTCCTCTTTTAACTTTTTTATTTCCTCCGGCGTAAGCTTCCGGAAGGATCCTTCTTTTAAACCACCAAGCCTGATATTCATAACCCGGACTCTTCTTAGTTTGGTAACCCTGTAGCCAAAATATTCACACATTCGGCGGATCTGGCGGTTTAAACCCTGGGTCAGGATAATACGGAAGCTGTCCGGTCCTTCTTTTTTCACACTGCATTTTCTCGTGACCGTGTTGAGATCCGCAAGAGGCACCCCGTTTCTCATCCCCTGTATAAACTCGTTGGTAATCCGTTTGTTGACGGTCACCTCATATTCTTTTTCGTGATAATTCCGGGCTTTCATGATCTCATTGGCCGCGTCACCGTCATTAGTCAAAAGGATCAGTCCCTGGGAGTCCTTGTCCAGACGGCCCACAGGATAAATCCTTACTGGGTAACCGACAGCATCGATAATATTGTTTTTTTCCTCTTTGCTGGATGTACACACAATACCTTTGGGCTTATGATAGGCCAGATATACAACCTGGCGGTCCATATGTACCGGTTTTCCCTCAAAGCAGACTTCCTGTCCTTCCATGACCTTAGTCCCCGGCTCAGCCAGTATTCCATCCACTGTCACTTTTCCCTGTTCTATATAAAAATCAGCCTGCCTTCTGGAACAAAGGCCTGCCTGGCTTAAATACTTATTGATCCTCACGGCGGAGGATTCACTCCGTCTTTCTTCCTTCATGTTCTCTCCTGTTTACTTCCAATTTTCGTACTTTACGATTGTACCACGATTGACTAAAAAATGCACGTGTCCATGGACGGTTCCCGGATCGTCCGGGGTATCTTACATCTCCTGTGCAAAATACCCCAGATCGCCTAAAACTTCTTTTGCCTTTTCTATCAAAGCGTCATCATCCTCAGGCAGAATAATGCTTTTTTCGTTCAGTTCTACTTCCGCCTCAATCCCTGCGTCCATCAGACCGATTTTGATCCGGTCCACACAATGGTCGCACATCATCTCGTCGGATTTTAAAACTTTCATTTCTTTCCTCCTTGTAGCCCACTCGGTGTTCTTGTCTTCTTGTCAGCGTTCCCACTTGTCGCAGAGCGCATTGATCTGATCCGCAAATTTGGCCAGGTCTTTATTGGCCCCGCCCTCACTCCTTCGAATCACAGACAGCAGGCGCTCACCTGCCGCCAAAAGCCTGGCATACACAGCGTTAGCCCTCTTGGTCCCTTTTCTGGCCTCTGGCACCTTCTTCGGTGCGACACGAAGGAGCCATTCTCCTGTCTCCAAGTCAAAAGTATCTCCGCTGTATGGAGCTTCTGCTTTCATCCCATACTCATGCTCCAGATATTCCGCAAAAATATCACAGGTCTCATCCTCTCCGTGGACGATAAAATATTTCTCCGGCTTTTCTTTAAATGCCGATGCCCAGACGGAAAGCCCTTGTTTGTCCGCATGGCCGCTCATACCTTCCAGGCGCACCACGTCGGCTTCGACTTTGATCGTTTCTCCGAACAGACGGACTTCACTTGCCCCTTCAACCAGAGCGCGCCCTAATGTCCCATAAGCCTGATAGCCCACAAATACAATTGTATTTTCAGGCTTCCATAGATTATGCTTTAAATGGTGACGGATCCGTCCTGCCTCACACATTCCGGAAGCTGAGATGATCACTTTCCGGTCTTCGTCAAAGTTAATAGCCTTGGAATCAATACTTGTGATGGATAGTTTTAAGTTTGAAAAGGTCAGAGGATTAATGCCCTGGTTGATCAGTGCCATGGCATCCTCATCAAATGTGTCGTGGATATTTTCCTGGAACACATTGGTGGCTTCCACTGCCAGGGGACTGTCCACATACACAGGAAAATCTCCGTGATTCTTTACCCTGTGCTCCTCCTTGATCTGACGGATATAATAGAGAAGTTCCTGGGTCCTTCCTACCGCAAACGAAGGGATGACCACATTGCCGCCTCTGTCAAAGGTCTTCTGTATCAGATCTGCCAGCTCTCCCACATAATCCGGGTGCTTCCCGTGGTAACGGTCTCCGTATGTGGATTCCATCACAACATAATCTGCACTTTCCGTATAGTGAGGATCCTTGATCAGCGGCTGATTATTATTTCCGATGTCTCCTGAAAAAACGAGTTTTTTCTGTACCCCTGATTCTGTCAGCCATACCTCAATGCTGGATGATCCGAGCAGGTGGCCGATATCCGTAAACCGGACGCTGATACCCCGGCTCACCTCAAGCTTTTCATTGTACTGGCAGCCCAGAAACTGTTCCATGACGCCCACTGCGTCATCCATCGTATAGAGCGGCGGTTCTTCCGGTTTTCCGGACCTTCTTGCCTTCCGGTTTTTCCATTCGGCCTCAAACTCCTGGATGTGGGCACTGTCACGCAGCATGATATCACAGAGATCTTTGGTGGCTTTTGTGGTAATGATATTCCCTCTGAAACCGTTGGCATAAAGCAGAGGAAGCAGTCCTGAGTGGTCAATATGTGCATGGGTCAGCAGCACAAAATCAAGATCCGCCGGATTGACAGGAAGTTCTGCATTCTCATATACATTTTTTCCCTGTTCCATCCCGTAGTCAACCAGAAACCGTTTCTCACATGCCTCCACATAATGGCAGCTACCCGTTACTTCATGGTCTGCACCGATAAACATTAACTTCATAGTCATACCTCCTCAGTGATATATACAGCGTCCATTGGTACCAGTTCCTGTAAACACGGATACGCTTTCAGGATTTCTTCTCCTTCGTATCCGAATACCGCTTTTGAAAATTCACCGATTGACAGCTCTCCCTCGGCCTTCTTCTCTGTCCTTCTGATCTTGGTCCCTTCCTTTGAAGTGGAAAATAAAAAAGTGCCGTTATTTTTTTCGATGACCGGATCTCTGACTGTCAATACAAATTCCTGGTCTCTTCTGCCCTTTAGGCAGCGGCACAGAGCTTCCAGACAGGTGATACGGAACATGATCTTCGGTACCTTTCTGCCATGTCTCAGGCATCCTGCAGATACTTGGATCTTCTGTCCGGGAAAGGCAGCCCTTAACATTTCAAGAAACCGCTCTTCCTCTTCGGCAAAACCCAGCCGTACATAGACGGCATCTTCCTCTCTGCCGTACGCAAACAGACCGCAGACCTTTTTCTGTTCCTTCCATACCATCAGACGTCCGTCCTGGCTCTTTGCTTCCGCGGCTGCCTGACGTAAATATGCCGCATCCATAACCGTATAAATATCATATGACTGCATCTGCTGATTTAAGAACTCAAGAACCGCTTTGGTATCCTCCTCCCGGAAGAATTCCAACTCTCCGGGGTATTTCCCTTCCTCTCCGGTAATCTCTGTCTCCGTCCAGTCTGAAACAAACACAAAATCAAACGGTTCGTAATAAGCCCTGTCCGCAGGCATCAAATATGTGAACGGTTCCCCATTCTCCGCCATATCATTGAGTGTCTTATAAAGCATCTTCCTCATAACGCCTTTTCTGCGCACTTCCTGTTTTGTGGCAACCGCCACAATGTAATGTGCGTTAAACTCCCGGTCTGAAATCTTCATCCGGTAAGGATTCAGATGGATCATACCCACAAGAGAATCTCCGTCCCATGCCAGGAGCACCTTGTTTTTGGGATAAACCAGATCAAAATAGTAATCTGCAAACGCCTGGGGGTCATGGAAAATGTCCTGATACATCTGACATATCAGTTCCCTGCGGCTTTTGTCATCATAAACAAGCTCCATCTATTCCCCTTTCTGACAGCCCGGGCATCCCTGGCACCCTGTCTGTCCTCCCGGCCTCAAAACATCTTCATAGATAAAATTGTCCACCGGTGTCAGCATACACACCGCATTGGCACTGATGCCGAGTCCTTCGCCTGTAAATCCCAGATGTTCTTCTGTGGTCGCCTTTACATTCACCTGCTTCCTTCCGATACCCAGAGCTTCTGCGATATTCTCTGCCATCTCCTCAATATAAGGCGCCAGCTTAGGCCTCTGCGCAATGACAGTAGCGTCTACGTTTTCAATGAGATAACACTCTTCCTCCACCAGTCTCCTGACTTCCTTTAACAGCCCGATACTGTCAGCACCCTTGTACTTTGGATCCGTGTCCGGAAAATGCTTTCCGATGTCTCCAAGTGCCGCGGCTCCGAGCAGAGCATCACTGATGGCATGCAAAAGCACATCTGCGTCAGAGTGTCCCAGAAGCCCTTTCTCGTATGGGACATGCACGCCTCCTAAGATCAAAGGGCGCCCTTCTACCAATTTATGCACATCATATCCCATTCCCACTCTCATATCCCATACCTCGCTTTCAAATAATTCTGTATATATTATAACGTAAACCATTTTTTTTATTATACCTTATCGTGCAAAGCTCGTCCATCCGAAGGATATAAAATACGGTGCGCCCTGTGGATATGAGTTTTTTTCTGTCTCGTCGGTCAGCTCCTCCAGAAGATATTTGATCCTTTTTCTACATGATTTCCGTTCGACTTTTAGAATGCCTCACTGCGCAATGCGCACCGCCTACGAGTCTTTACTTCAAGAAGAAAAACTAACGTCCCTTCGAATGCAAGGCCTCCGAACTGGTGAAAATGGACGTAATGTCTGCTAGAGATGCCTGTTGCAAGACAAAAGGCGCCACCTACGATAATTTTTTCTTCATTGTCGGAAGTAGGCCTTTCCAGAGCCGACTGGAGACAATGGAGAAAAACTCATAATTTAATACAAGATCCAAAAAAATTTTGCACAGAAAAAAAGACATGTTATATAACCATAACATGTCTTTTCATAGCGATGAGCAGATTCGAACTGCTGACACTACGGGTATGAACCGTATGCTCTAGCCAACTGAGCTACATCGCCATATCTTTATGCGTATCGCATAAAGAATGGGACCAATAGGGCTCGAACCTATGACCCTCTGCTTGTAAGGCAGATGCTCTCCCAGCTGAGCTATGATCCCTTGTCTCGCGACAAAAACTAGTATATAAAATAATGCGAAAAATGTCAACAAGTTTTTTTAAATTTCTTTAAAAAAATTTCCAAAGCCAAAAATACAGCCCGAAAATCCGTTCTTTTGGAGATTCGGGCTGCATTATATTTCTTACTGCTTTAGGAAATCAGAGAGGGTAGGTCCCTGGCTTTTTTCCATTGGATGTGTCATCTCCCAGAAGGTCTGGCCGATGGCTTTCGTCTGAAGTTCATCCACGATAGTCTTTAATGGATATTCCCTGGACTCCTCTTCCTTGATCTCCACCGATACCTGATCCCCGGCGTCAATGTCCAACAGCGTCACAAAGCTTTCTTTGGAGACGATGGCTCCCTGTTTCAGCGGCACAATAACACTCTGTCCCTGAGAGAGCACTGCTTTCAGATCATTGTAACGGTGCTTCTTCTGAAGCTGTTCCTTAGTCTCTTTCGCCTGTGCCTTGGCTTTTTTCGCCTTCAGTGTCGCTTTCTCTGCCTTTCCTGGTTTGTAGATCTCCCAGAATGGTCCTCCTGCAGATGCAGCCTTAGACTGTTCAATCACATCTTTCAAACGGTACTTGTATGTACTGCGCTGTCTGCTCCCCACGTCTGCCACTGTCACCTGATCTTTGTCATCAATAGCGACCAGTGCGATAAAATGTCCGCCCTTGGTAAAATATCCAGGACCCATGAGTCCTACCACCGGATGCTTCTTTTTCAGCGCATCCCGGATCTTTTTATAGTCAGTTCCCAGACCGTTGCATCCAAGCTGATAGTTCTTTGCCAATGCCGGCACCACTTCATGAACGGAACCTGCATTGCTGTAGTAGCCATGCTCATATGCCCAGATGGTCGTATCCAGCGGAGTCACCCATTTCTTCGTCAGCGAACTGATGCAGACTGCCATAGCAGTCGGTCCGCAGCCGCTGCTTTTAATACAGTAGCCATTTTGGTTCCATGCCGCATCTCCCTGGTTAAAATAGATAAATCCTGCGATGGTCTCCTTCTTATCCTTCATACTGAGGCGTGTGTCATTGTAGACCTTCGGGATAATATTAGAGACAACTTTTTCTTCCTTAAGCTTTTTGTCCTTTTTGAGCTTTTTGACCTTGTTCTTCTGTTTGATCTTTTTTGCTTTTTTCTTAGAAGTCTTGGCCGTTTTTTTCTTCTGCTCCGTCTTCTTGTCCTTATGGGTAGTCGTCTGCTGCTGCGCCGTAGTCTCCTGCTGTTGCTGTGCCGTAGTTGTGGCTTCTGTCCCGGCAGCTGTTGTTGTGCTCTCGGCGGTCGTTGTCTGCTCTGTTGCTGAGCTCTGTTCTGTTGTCTTTGCTGCTGTCGTTGCTTCTGCACCATATGCAAAAGAATTGCTGCCCACTACAAGGCAGCCGCAGAGTACAGCAGAGCAGATGGATTTCATGTGCTTGTTCATTCTGTATTCACTCCTTAGCTCACTCATTTATTCTCCATCCCCCAAGGTTCATTATAATCCTTTTCTCACAAATTCTCAATGATACTCCCTATATTTTTCCTCCGGACAACAATTTTTTGTTCAACCCTCTCAGAAAGTTCAGGAACATGGGAGATGATCCCGATCATCCGGCTGGCTCCGGAAAGTTCCTGAAGCGCTGACACTGCCTGTTCCAGGGATTCACTGTCCAGGGAACCAAATCCCTCATCCACAAAAAGCACCTCGATCTCAATACCGCCGGCACTGTTCTTTATAATATCCGAAAGCCCCAGAGCCAGGCAGAGGGCCGCCTTAAAGGATTCTCCGCCGGAAAGTGTCTTCACAGACCTTCGCCTTCCTGTGTAATAGTCCATTACCTCTATTTCTAAGTTATCCTTTTTCCTAGCATCCGTGACGGTCTCACTGCGAAACATCTCATACCGTCCCCCGGTCATTTTTAAAAATCTTATGTTTGCTGCCTTTAAAATATCTTGGAAGTATGTGATCAGTACAAACTGTTCAAAGGTCAGGCGAAGTCCGTTATCCCCTTTTAGCAGCCGATCCACGTCACCTACAATGCCGTATCTTTCCTCCAGCATTTCTTTCTTTTTCTGTTTCTCTTTCAGTGACTTGAGCGCCTGCTGTCTTTGGTGAAGGATCACGGCAAGCCTCTCCCTCTCATCCTCTGACCTTTTTATCCTTTCCTCCATGTCTCTCAGTTCGTCTTTCTCTATCTTTTGCAGATCCAGGCCAGACTTCTGCCTCTTCTTCTGCTCAAAGGACATCCTACGCTCACCGAGCAGCGTGCATGCCTTGGAAAGAGCTGTCTCAAGCGCGATACTCTCGGCGTCTTGCCGCTCCTTCCTGCTTTCATACTCCTGGAGTTCTTCCTCCAGGCGGTCATACTCTTCTTGAATATTTTCTGCACTGTCTGACATTTGCAGTTCTGTCTGGAAAGCTTTCAGCTGTCCTTCTGTCTTCACTGTGTTTTGCCTGATCTCGGCAAGCTTTTCTTCCTCCTCATCAAGAGAAAGCCTTTCCATAGAAATAACCTCAGTCTGTGTAACCGCTCTGCATTCCGGCTCATTGCCCAGTTCCTGCTGCCTTTTTTCCCAGTCTGCTTTTGCCGTGTGTTTCTTTTCCTTCAGCTCCAGCATCTTTTTATACCAGCCGTGAAGGTTCTCTTCGGCTTTTTCCGCCAGTTCCTTCTGGGCCTCCACCTGCTGCCTGTCAGGAACTTCCAAAGGAATTTGAGCGGGATCTGGGTGAGAGACAGAACCGCACACGGGACAGGGATGCCCTTCTTTCAGTTCTTTTGCCAAAATGCCGATGCTTCCCGCATAAAATGCAGACTGCACATCCATATAGGCCTCCTGTTCCTTCCTTCGGTGTTCCTCTGCTTTCCGGTACTGGTCCTCAGCCTGTTCAAACTGTCTGGCAATATTTTCATATTCTTCCCCGAAACGTCTTGTCTCTTCCTGTGCACGGAGCCATCTCTGCAGCCGTGCCGCCTCCACTCTTTTGATCTGCCCGGATTCCTGGTCCCTCAGTGCTTCATATGATGCTTTCAGCTGCCAAAAATGTTCCAGACGGCCCCGCAGCTCTTTTAAGACACCAAGCCGTTCCTTTTTCTGATCCATACAGGCTTTGAGACTTTCCGTCTCCTCTTTTTGCTGTTTGATTTTTCGCTGTTTTTCAGTAAGTTCCGACAGTTCCCTTTCCAGGCTGCTGATCTGGACTGTCAATTCCCCCAGCTCCTGTTGTATCTTCTCCGCCTGTTCAAAAATCTGTTTTTTTGAGTCATACTCATCTCTTTGCTGTCTGCTCTTTTCCTCCGCCCTCTTTGCAAACCTTTTCTTTTCTCTGAGTTCTTCCTCCAGATATGCAGCCACGGCTTTAAAGTCCTTTTTTTCTCTTGCCTCCCGGTATTCCTCTTCTTCCTCTGAAAGTTCTGCCGCCTCTTCCATTTTGCTGGTCAGTTCACGGATCTCACCCAGCAGGACCCTGGACTTTTCTCCTGCCAGTGCCTGAATCTTTTTGTATATCTGAGTATGAAAAATAGAGCGGAATACCTCCACCCGTTCGCTGGACCTGGCTACCAGGAGTTTTTGGAATTCTCCCTGAGCCAGCATGGAAATCTGGCGGAATTGATCATAGTTGATCAAAAGAAGGCGGGATAATTCCTCATTGACATTCGCTGTACCTGCCTTAACCGTTCCGTCCGGCAGTGTCAGGACTGCATCTTCCTTCTTGACCGTCATGCCGGAGCCTCTTTTTTTGGCCCTCATATATTTGGGATGCCTCTCCACACGGTATTTTTTATTTCTGTGGGAGAACTCAAGGATCACATAGGTATCCTCCTTCTGTGAGGCAAAGTCGCTCCTCAGGCTTTCCTTCGTCCGGACACTTCCACTGACCTCCCCGTAGAGAGCATAGGTCAATGCGTCAAAAATGGTAGTTTTGCCGGAGCCGGTAGGCCCTGTGACCAGAAAGAGGCCTCCATGAAGCCTTGAAAAGTCTATCTTGTTTTTCTCTGGATACGGACCCCAGCCGCATATTTCAAGGAACAATGGTCTCATCTGTCTGAACCTCCTTCCTCCAAAAGCTGTTTCAGAAAATCCATCCTCTTTTCTTCTGCCTCCCCGCTGGTCAGCAAAAGAAAGGCTTCCCCCAGTTCCAAAGGAGTTTTCTCCCGGACGTCAGCCGATATGCCGTTCCCGCCGGATCTCTGTCTCTTTTCTAAATTAAGCTCCATGATGTTGGGATAAGATGCACGGAGCTTTTCCATAGGATCCGCCAGTTCTTCCTCATCAGTGAGCACTGCACTGATATAATCCTCACAGTCAGCCGCCCCAGTAACTTCCGGATCCAAGAGATTCTCAAGCTTTCCTTTGATGCGGCGCATATCGTGCAAAGGAGTCAGCGGATAAGTCGTTACATTGACCTCTCCTTTTTGCTCTAGCTCGATGAGTGTCACAGATTTTTTATGGGATTCTTCAGAAAATGAGTACTTTAGAATAGAACCGCTGTAGCGGACCGAGTCCCTCCCCGCTCTCTGGGGGCCGTGGATATGCCCCAGTGCCACATAATCATAATCCTCGAACAGGGAATAAGATACCTGGTCCGCTCCGCCCACACTCAGTGAGAGCTCTGAATCGGACTGTCTCACCGGCTCTGTCCCCGTGACAAATTGGTGGGTAACCAGCACATTCCTCGCTGTCCGGTCAACTGGATGCCTCATTAAAACAGCGCGCATGGCCTCCTCATATGTTCGGATCTCATCATCTGGGTACAGAGCCTTTGCCTGCGCCGGCTTAAAATACGGAAGCAGATGAAGGATCAAGGTCCCGTACTCGTCTTCCATTTCAATGGCTGGAAACTCTTCTTTAAGAATCCCCTCCACATACACCTTCTGCCGGCCGAAAAGCTTCTGTCCAAACTCCAGACGCTCACCTGAATCGTGGTTCCCTGCCACAACAAATACAGGCACCAAGAGCTCTGAAACTTCCGTCAGGAACCAGTCAAACAATGTGACCGCCTCCGCGGGAGGTATGCTCCTGTCGTAAATATCGCCTGCCAAAAGGAGCCCGTTAACGGGCTCCTTTTTCAGCAGATCCAATACCTGCGTCAGTACATATCTCTGATCTTCTATTAAGTTCATTCCGTTTACCGACTTGCCGATATGCAGGTCGGCCATATGCAAAAAACGCATAATGCTCTGCTCTCCTCTAGTTCAGCACAAACCGTTCAATGGCACAGGCAACTCCGTCTTCCTCGTTGGACTTTGTCACAAAATCTGCCATCTCTTTCAGTTCGTCCATTCCATTTTCCATTACAACTCCAAAGCCTGCGGCTTTGATCATATAGGTATCGTTGGCAGCGTCACCGCAGGCCATCGTCTCTTCCATCGGTATGGAGAGATACTTGGCAAGCTGGGTGATCCCGTCGCCCTTGTCACATCCTATCTGGGTGATCTCAATGTTGTTAAAAAGCGCACTTGAAACACTGGCGATACCCAGGCCGTCCAGTTCCTTCATGACACGTTTCCGCTCCTCCAAGTCACCGAAAAATGCACTGACCTTTTCTATTCCGTCGCTGTTTTCCTCCACATAGGCCTCCAGATCATCGATCTTTTGCCTTGTCCTCAAGATCAAATCCTTCTGCTGGCCTTTGATATCAAAATCCTCCAGATGATTATAAAATTTCTCTTCCATATAACCCTGCCCGTTCCTGTAAATATCCCTGGTGCAGTTACACTGGGCAAGAGCACGGATCAGAGTTAGCACGGTCTCCTTCGGTATATGGTTCTTATATATGATCTTATCTTCCCAGGCATCATAAATGGTTGCCCCATTGCAGCAGATGGCATAGCGGATTCCTTCAATATCCCTGATAAAATCAGGAATGGCTTTAAAGATCCGTCCTGTGGCCGGTACAATGTGAACCCCTCTCCTCGCTGCCTCAGAAAGCACTTCCCTTGTGTGTTCAGAAATCTGCTTCTTGTCATTCAGCAAAGTTCCGTCTAAATCCATGGTTACTAACTTAATCTGGCTCATAACTGTCCTCCCTATGTAAAAAAGTAATGCTGTATCCGTATCTGCAGGCTCTCATTTCCCCTGTATACGTTAATGTCCGGATAATAGGTACAAGTGATGTACTGCTTTCCCTCTCCCATCTTCTGGCGGAATGACTCTTCTTCTTCAAAGATCATTCCGGTCATTCTTGTTCCCCTGTCACTCTGAAGTGACAGCCGGATTACATTTCTATTATCGCCGAATACCTGGATTCTTTCAATGAAAAGTTTTCTGTGTGCAAACAGAGGCCTTTTGTTTTCCTTGCCGAACGGCTCCAGCACAGCCATCTGTCGCACCAGCCCCATAGTGATATAATCAACAGGCATATCCACATCAATGGTCACCTTTTTTATAAAGTCCTCCTGCCCAAGTGTGCAGCATTCATTGATCCGTAACCGGAATTCATCCACTTTAGACTCATCAAGAAGAGAGCATCCAGCAGCCATGGCATGGCCTCCGAATCTGGTAAATACATCCTTCACCTCGTTCATGGCTTCAAACATATGATACGTCTCAATGGACCGTCCAGAGCCCTTGATCCCTTCTCTGCCTTTGGTCAGCACAAACACCGGCTTATGCAGTTTATCCTTCACTCTGCCTGCAATGATGCCCGCGATGCTCTCATGGCAGTCAGGCAGATAAATAACCAGTATCTTATCCCTATCATATCCATTCCGGCTGATCTGTTCTAAGGCATCCCTGACCCCGTCATTGGTCATTCCTTTTCTCTGGTCATTGAGTTCCTTTAACTCCTGGGCTGTCTCCAACGCCTCATCTGGGTCTGTTTCAAGAAACAGCTTCAACACCTTTTCTGCCGACTCCAGGCGCCCGCTGGCATTAATGCACGGACCGATAACAAATCCCAGATGATAAGAATTAACTTCTGAATCTTCCAGCTTATGTGCTTTTAACAGTGCCTGAAGCCCAATATTTTCTGTAAATCCGATCCGCTTTAATCCTTCTCTGACAAATATACGGTTCTCTTTCGTGAGATCTACCACATCGCAGACAGTTGCTATGGCCAGAAAACAGAGCAGAGGCTCCAGTTCTTTCTCCTCCCTGCCTTCTGCCCGGTAAAGTGCACTCATAAGCTGGAATGCCACTCCGGCTCCGCACAGCTGCTTGTAAGGATACTCACACCCCTTCTGCTTTGGATCCACTACCGCATCTGCCGGCGGCAGTATTTCCTGCTTCCGGCCGTCCTCCATCTGATACGGAACCTCGTGATGATCTGTCACAATAACATTCATACCGAGCTTTTTTGCCTCCGCCACAGGTTCAAATGCGGCGATCCCGTTGTCACAGGTGATGATCAGCCCGATGCCATCTTTTTTTGCTTGAAGCACCATGTCTGTATTCATCCCGTATCCGTCCTGGATCCGGTCGGGGATTGTGTAATCCACAGTTCCTCCGAGATTTTTCAGACTTCTCCACAATATATAATTTGAAATCACTCCGTCCACATCGTAATCGGAGATGATCCTTATCTTCGTTCCTGATCTAAGGGCTTCCTGAAGCAGTATGCATGCCTCTTTGACTCCCTTCATGGCCGCCGGATCTGATATATCTGAAAGAGTCCCTGAGAGATAACGGCGTATTTCTTCCTCATCTGTGATATCCCGGTTTCGGATCAGCCTGGCGACCACCGGATCGATGCCAAATTTCTTCCCGATCTGATCAAAATCTGCTTTCTTTTTGCTGATAAACCATTTTTCCATAAGTGACTTTTACTTCCCTTTCCGTGATGAAAGAAAACTGCAATCAAACCTTATGTCTGACTGCAGTTTTCAACTTCCCTATCGAATTCCTTTTTTCTTTTTCTTCTTTTTCTTTTTCGGCTTAGCAGCCGCATCCTGCTGACCGTCCTGTCCGGCAGACTTATCTTCTATAACCGCCTGAGGCTGTTTTTTAAATCCTGTTTTCATGAAGTACCAGAGCGGTCCTGTGATGCACACAGAAGAAAATGCCCCGCACACAACGCCGACCATCAAGGTCAGGGCGAACTGGCGGATCGATGATACACCCATGAGGAACAGTACAAATACCATGATAAATGTCGTCAGTGACGTATTGATGGATCTTGTCAGTGTCTGGATGATACTCTTATTGACAATACTCTTAAGCTGTGACTGGTCCGCCTCCTGCATATTCTCCCGTATACGGTCGAAAATAACGATGGTGGAGTTGATGGAATAACCAATGATCGTCAGCATACAGGCAATGAAGGTGCCTCCCACCGAAAGCCTGCCGATGGAGTACGCCGCAAATACGATCAATACATCATTCAACAGCGCTATGATAGCACTGGCTCCGAATTTCACATCCTTAAACCGGATGGCAATGTAGATCAGCATAAAGATACTTGCAATGACCACAGACACGATCGCATCTCTCTGCATCTCGTTGCTGATGGTGGAGCTGATATTTTCCGTTGTCACAGACTTGGCCTTAAAGTCTTTTTTCATGGTCTTTTCAATCTGTTTTCTCTGGCTTAAGTTCAACTCCACAGATTTGATGACCATCTGGTTGTTGGCTTTTACTTTCTGTCCTTGGACAGAGGTAGATTTGCTGACTTTTTCATAGGCGGATACAACCTTCTTTTCAAGGCTGTCATTTACTTTCACATCTTTATCAAATGTGATGGTGGAAGAGGTTCCCCCTGAAAATTCCAGATCAAAGTTCAGAGGGGTTCCCATCCTGGAACTGTTGATCGGAAGGAATGCAAGTCCGGCAATGATCACAATCAATGAAGCAGCCATACATTTTTTTCCTGCACCGATGAAGTCCCTTTCTTTGAGAGTTCTGGCCTTTCCATACAGCTTAGGGCTTCTAAATCCGAATTTATATGCAGCGGTGACTAAGAACCGGCTGATAACAAGTGCTGTAAACATGGAAATAAGAACACTCATCCCCAAAGTCTGGGCGAATCCCTTGACTGTTCCGGTTCCCTTAAACCAAAGGACTGCCACGGCGATCAGAGTAGTGACATTTCCGTCGATGATGGCAGATGCAGCCTTGTGGAATCCTGATTTAATGGCTGTCCCTACATTTTTGCCCAGAGCCACTTCTTCCTTGATCCTGGAATAGATAATAACGTTGGCATCCACGGCCATACCAATACCCAGGATGATACCGGCCAGACCAGGAAGGGTCAGTGTCACATTGAATCCGTTCAGGGCAAGCAGTGTCATCAATACATAGATGGCCAGTGCCAGGCATGCGATCACACCCGGAAGGAAATACAGTCCGATCATCAACACACACACCAATGCAAATCCGATAGCTCCGGCCTTTACGCTGGTCTGGATGGCATCCACACCCAGCTTAGCGGAAACCACGTTGGAACGCAGCTCCTTTAATTTTACCGGAAGGGAACCAATCCTGATGGATGAAGCAAGATTATCTGCAGCCTCATAGTTCTCCATCCCTGTAATGCTGCACTCCCCTTTTGTGATCACGCTCTGTACGTTAGGCGCGCTGATGATCTGGTTATCGTAGATGATATAAATAGGTTTTCCAACATTTTTCTTAGTGGCATCTGCAAATGCTTTGGTCCCTTTTTTGTCGAACTCCAGGGCTACCACATAATCCTTTGCCCCGTTATCTCCCTCAGTAGTCTGCGCTTTTGCTGATTTTACATTATTTCCGGTCAGCACCGTCTTCATAGACTTGCCGTCCTGGACCATAAATGCCAAAGTTCCCGGCTGTCCCAGTTCGTCCAGAATCTTATTTGCGTCTGTTACTCCAGGGATCTCAATATTGATCCGGTTTTTTCCCTGACGGTAAACCTCAGATTCGGTGCTGTAGCCCTCCACACGCTTCTGAAGTTTATACACAGTATCGTCGATATTTTTATCCGATACATTTTTGCCGTCTACCTCATAGGTGATGCTGACTCCTCCGGCCAGGTCAAGCCCCAGCTCAATGTTCTGTGCTCGGCCTATCTTATTTTTCCCGAGTCCTTTTGTGGTGATGAAAATTCCAAACACACACACAGCGACAAGCAGGATCAGCCCGGCGGCGTATCTTCCTTTCTTACTATTGTTTGTCTTCATAAGTTCTGCTCCTTTATTCTTCTTCACTCTGGTCTGCCAATGCAGCTTTCACCATCAGCGCACATTCCACACGCTTTCTCTCCAATCTACACCCTACATCGTAGGTGCCGTTGATCGTACCGTTGAGCTTATGGGAATTGGCGCTGCAACCTCCGCTGCAGTAAAATCTAGCGAAACAATCCCTGCAGTCTTCTTTGGAGTAAACGCTTGTCTTCTTGAATTCGGAGACAATATCCTGGCGGGTGACTCCGTCATATACAGTTCCCACGGCAAAGTCATCCTCTCCCACGAACTGATGGCATGGATATAAGTCGCCCCAAGGAGTCACTGCCAGGTACTCTGTACCTGAACCGCAGCCTGAAAGGCGTTTCGCCACGCAAGGCCCCCCTGTCAGATCGATCATAAAGTGGAAGAATGTAAATCCTCTGCCTTCCTTCTCTCTTTTGATGATCTCTTTTGCCAGCAGGTCGTATTCCTCCATGATTTTGGGCAGATCTGCCTCTTTGATCGTATATCTCTCTTCCTCCGGGCCGACAACAGGCTCCACGGAAATCTGATCAAATCCCTCGTCCGCCAGGTGCAGCACATCCTTAGAAAAGTCCAGGTTATCGTGGGTAAAGGTACCCCTCACATAATAGCTTTTTCCTGCGCGCAGCTTAGCAAATTTCTTGAACTTATCAATGATTAAATCATAACTTCCCTTGCCGTTTCTTGTAGGGCGCATGGTATCATGGACTTCTTTTCTTCCGTCGATGCTCAGTACCACGTTGGCCATCTCTCGGTTGGCAAATTCCATGACCTCGTCGTCCAAAAGGACACCGTTGGTGGTCAGAGTAAATCGGAATTTCTTGTTGTGCTCCTCTTCCAGTGATCTTCCGTAAGCCACCAGCTGTTTTACAACCTCAAAATTCATCAGAGGCTCCCCGCCGAAGAAATCTACTTCCAGATTCCTGCGGTTTCCTGAGTTCTCCACCAAAAAATCCAATGCCTGTTTTCCCACTTCAAAACTCATCATGGAGCGGTCTCCGTGGTACTCTCCTTCCTCTGCAAAACAGTATTTACATGCCAGATTGCAGTCATGGGCAATGTGCAGACAGAGTGCTTTTACCACAGTAGGGCGTTCTTTAAATTCTGTTATGTAATCCTCGTATTCATCCTCTGTGAACAGCACTCCCTGGCTTTCCAGACCTTTGATCTCTTCATAAACTTCCTCGATCTCTGCGTCCTTATAGCCGGAAAGTTCCTTTTTGATCTCTTCCAATGAGTGGCTAGTGTAGAGTCCAATAACTTCATAGCTCAGATCGTCCACTACATGAACTGATCCGCTCTCCACATCCAGCACCATATTATATCCGTTATTTTTGTATTGATAAACCACGTTGTTTTTTCTCCTTTATCTGTCCTTAACGAAAAGAGACGGTTCAAAAAGGAACCGCCTCTCTTTCTTACTGCTCTTTCCCGCCGTGGATTATTTGCTGTGCTCGCAGCTCTGGTTTCCTACGGTGCAGGATGTCTTGCATGCTGACTGGCAGGATGTCTGGCACTCACCGCATCCGCCTTTCTTTACTGTGTTCTGCAATGTTTTATTGGTTAGAGTCTTAATGTGCTTCATGCCAAGTTCCTCCTTCAATATGAATCTCTCTTATTCCCTTTTTAACTTGCCCATTATATCATATCCTTTTTGGAATTACAATAAGTTCTTAATTCCTCATAGAGGTGATCGGGCACCTTTAAATTCCCCCGTCCGGTCCCGATCTCAATATCCGGCTTATTGCTTCCATGGAAATCCGAGCCTCCGGTGGCCAGAAGCCCATACTTCCTGCACCATTCTGTAAGCTTTACAATCTGTCCGTAGTGATGGGAAGAATGGTATACTTCCAGTCCGCTCAATCCATAAGCAGTCAATTCTTTCACCAGTTCCTCGAGTTCCTGATTAGAAAAATGATACTGGAAAGGATGGGCGAGCACTGCCGCTCCGCCTGCATCCGTGATCAGCCGGACTGCATCCTCTGGGGCAAAGTAAGGTTTGGGAATATAATATTTACAGCCGTCTCCCACAAACTTTTTAAAAGCCTGGTCCTTGTTGCTGCAGTAGCCTTCCTCAATCAAAACTCGTGCAAAGTGGGCTCTTGTGATCACGGTATGTTCATTTCCGTGCAGAAGCTTTTCAAGTGTAATCGGAATCCCGTCCTCCTGGAATCTACGAATCATAGAAAGATTCCTCTGCCTTCTTCCTTTCCGCAGGTGTTCCAGGGTTCCAAGCAATTTTTTATCATTGATATCAATATCATAACCCAGTATATGGATCTCGTGTTTTTCGGCCTCACAGGATAGCTCGATCCCGGGCATAAACCGTATATCTGAAAGTTCCCCAGAATCAAGTATAGCTGGAATCCCCTTAACCGTGTCATGGTCAGTAAGCGCGATGGCATAAAGTCCTTTTTCTTTTGCCTCCCGCAGCACTTCCAGCGGTTTATTTGTCCCATCTGAGGCATCTGAGTGCAAATGTAAGTCAATCATTGTCTTTCCTTTCTCGCCTATAGTCATAGAATGAAGGCATCCTGCATAAAATTTTACTAAAAGGAGGCATCCCATGGAAAATAAAAATATTGGTATTTCACTCTTAAAAAGCTTAATTTTCTCCTACATACTGACAGGAATTATTCTATGTATTCTGGCTTTTATCATGTATCAGACCGAAGTCAGCACAAAAGTGGCGAACCTTGGCGTAACCTTTACCTATGTAGCCGCATCTGTATTCGCAGGATTTATCATCGGCAAAAAAATGGGAAAAAGAAAATTCCTGTGGGGCCTTGCCGTTGGCCTTCTGTATTTTGTCGTACTTTTTCTGATCTCTCTTCTTCTGGATCAAAATCAGACACTGTTAAGCGGAGAACGAATCACCGCAATGCTGTTATGCATAGCCGGAGGCACCTTGGGAGGGGCACTGGCGTAAACTTAAATGGCCGGCAGAGGGCTTATGCCCCTGCCGGTTTCTTCCATATATCATCCGCAATTCTCTTCATGATCCGGATCTTTTCCCACTGCTGTTCCTCTGTCAAAAAGCATTGTTCCTCCTCTGAGGCAAACCCACACTGCGGGCTCAGACAGAGCTGGGACAAGGATACATAATCTGAGGCTTCTAAGATCTTCTTCTTGATATCTCCATCCTTTTCCATCTCCGGAGATCTGGTGGAGAACAGTCCAAGCACGACCTTTTGATCTCTTATGTACCTGAGAGGTTTAAAATCTCCCGCCCGGTCGCTGTCGTATTCCAGGAAAAAACCGTCCGCCTCACATTCCCCAAATAATTTTTCTGCTACAAACTCATAACTTCCGGAAATGATACGCGCAGAATGAAAATTGCCCCGGCAGATATGAATAGCAACGGTCATATCTGCCGGCTTGCCCTTCAACACCTGATTGACCAGCCAGACATATTGCTCCACCAGATCCTCTATTTTAATCCCACGTTTCTGATAGACCTCCCTCCGTTCTTTTGAACAGAATTCTCCCCATGAGATATCATCAAACTGCAGATATCGGCAGCCTGCATCATAAAAGGCCTTTAAAGCCTTACGGTATGCTGTGATGATGTCCTCAAACAGATTCTTTTCATCCCTATAAGCAGGTATAGGACGGTATGTCTCCGGATGCACACAGCAGATCAAATGCAGCATGGCTGGTGATGGAATTGTCATCTTAGCTGTAGCTTTACCTGCAATAGACTTCAGAAACTTGTAGTGGTTTAGAAACGGATGATTGCCGAAACTGATCCTGTTGCAGATCATCAGTGTCTCGGGTTCTGTCTTTTCCTCCCTGAAGATCTCCGGTCTTTCTTTGTATTTTCTTCTCTCAATCCCGTTTAAATACCAAAGAAAATCAAGGTGCCACCACCGCCTGTGAAGTTCCCCGTCGGTGACCGCCTTCAGTCCGGCCTCTTTTTGTTTTTTTACCAATTCTCTGACCGCCTGGTTTTCAATCCTCTTTAGTTTAACGGCACTCATATCGCCCTGCTTATACTGCCTTTTGGCAGCTTTCAGTGTTTCAGTCCGCAGGAAACTGCCGACAATGTCATAATAATAGGGAAACGGTGTTCTGTACATGAATAATCCTCCTAGAAGCTTTCGCCAGTCCATGTCCTCTGATTCATACCCCTTCAAAAGTCGCCCTCAGTCGGTCATTTTTTGCGGACAGTTCATACATGCTATCCTTTTCTGTTCTCTGCTCCTGCGTTTGCTCTCGTTTGATTTCTCCCTCCGTATCTTCTTGGCACAAGCAGAACAATACCTTGATGCACCAGAGCCCGGGACATATTCAACGCCGCACACCGTACAGTTTTTAGCGGGCATTGCTGCCCACCGTTTTGTAGGTATGATATGTAATTCATCGACAAAGCCGATGAATTTATAGTAAATCTTGAT
Organism: Anaerostipes rhamnosivorans; assembly: GCF_005280655.1. Lineage (NCBI taxonomy): Bacteria > Bacillati > Bacillota > Clostridia > Lachnospirales > Lachnospiraceae > Anaerostipes > Anaerostipes rhamnosivorans. The sequence continues at coordinate 945,614 of NZ_CP040058.1, read as the reverse complement.
TTCCTGCTTCACTGTTCCGTCTGCCATCTTCTCACGCTCCGAAACAAGTATCTTGTCTATGAGTGCGTTTATAACTGTTGCATCCAGTTCTTTTAAGCCTTGATAATTTCGGATAAGGGCGAGGAAGTCACGGATTCCCCGTGATTTCTCGTAGCTTTCATTAAGAGTTTCCGTCACCTCTTTCAGCCTTGCTTCAATTTCAAGCTGCTCTTTCTGGTATTTCCCCGACATCATCTCAAAATTCCGCTCGGTAATACGCTCCATGACCTTATCCTCGTAGAGAGAGGAAAACAGCCTGTCCAGTTCCGCAAGGCGTTTGTTCAGCTTCTTACGTTCTTTCTCTAATGCTTTCGCCCTGCTCTGGTCTGTTTCCGTGAGCCGCTTTTCTATGGCCCTGACCGCCTTTTCATCATTCACTGCCATATCCGCAAAACAGTTGATGTCGGCAAGAACGGCATTGAATAAATCCCTTGCTTCTATATTGTGGGCACTACACTCGCTTCTTCCGTTTCTTGCATAATTATTACATGAATACTGTACACAGTCGATAATCTCTGGGCGTTTCCTCCTGTGTACGTTCATTGCCCGCAGAGCACATCCGCAGTCCACACACTTGATAACGCCTGCAAAAATATTTACAAATCCTCCCTTGTTCTGTGGAAGCCTACGACTTGTAATAAGCTGTTGGACAATATCAAATTCCTCCTGCGTGACTATTCCCTCATGGGTATTGGGTATCACTTCCCATTCTTCGGGCAGCTTAGAGGGGCGTTTCTTGCTTTTCATATTGGCGGCAATCCGTTTGTAGCCTACAAGATTTCCCGCATATATCGGGCTTCTTAAAATGCTCCTCACGCTGTTTCCACTCCAAATATAGCGTTTGTCCTCGTTCCCCTCAAAATGACGTTCAAAGCCTGTTTCGCCACGCTCCGCCGCATAAGCGGCAGGGCGTAGGATATGCTGTTTATTAAGATGTCTGCAAATTTTGGCAACTCCATTCCCTTTTAATGCAAGGTCGAATATCTCTTTTACAACATGTGCCACTTTATCATCTATCAGCAGATGGTTGTGGTCGGCAGGGTCTTTGATATAGCCATAAGGGGCGGTAGTTCCCATGAATTTCCCCTGTTGAAACCTCGCCCGATATGCCGATTTTATCTTAACAGATATGTCAGCGGCATACATTTCGTTTAAAATGTTGCGGAAAGGCGTGATGTCCATAGCAGATTTATTCAAGGTATCTACGCCGTCATTGACCGCTATATACCTCACGTTATGCTCTGGGAAGAAAACTTCCAGATATAACCCACAATCAAGATAGTTTCTCCCCAGACGGGATAAATCTTTCGTAATCACGCAGTTTATCAGACCGCTTTCAATGTCTTTTATCATATTCTGGAAACTTGGTCTTTGGAAATTTGTACCAGAATAACCATCGTCCACATACGTTTTTGCTATGTGCCATCCCTGCTTTTTCACATAATCCGTGAGGATGGATTTCTGTGTCGCAATGCTCGCACTCTCGTTATCCGTACCATCATCTTTAGATAAGCGGCAATAAATGCCGACTAAATAGATTTTCTTTTCTTCTTTGATTCCCGCCATACTGTAAAACCTCCGTATCTGTCCTATCTGTTTTCATGTCCCATTGCGTACATTCTAAGCGGACAGCCCCTCATTGTCGAAGGTGTCGCCCTCGGCAATCTTCTTCCGAATATCCTCGGAGATAATCGGGACAAACGCTTCTGTAACGGTCTGTGTGCCGACATATTCACGGCTGATTATCATCTGCACTGGTGCTTTTGGCACGATACGCTTTCTCTTTTTATCTGCTTTCTTATCCTCGCCCATACTTAAATCTTCCTTTCCAGACAGGGCAGGGAAGAGTTTGGAAATGTCCCCGCCCTGCCAATCAGATACCATTAATCCTCGCTGTTTAATTCTTTCTGCAATGCTTTAAGGAGTGCCGCCGCTTCATCAGCGTTCAGCGTGATTCCCTTGCCGCACTTTTCACGGTTCGGGGAAAAGCTGCGGATGTCATACTTCGGCTCTTTCCCATTCCATGAAATGAGATTGATTTCCTTTGTGTAGCCACTGTCGCCCGTAGACAATACTGCGATTTCCTTTACGATTTCATACTGGATTTCTTTCATTCTCTCTACCTCAACTCTCTGTATTTACTTCCCGAAAAAAGAAGATTAGCGGCTGTCACGGTTGCGTTTCCTCTGCAACTCACGCTCCAAAAGTTTGATGATGGTTTCCTCCATCTGCTTCGGCGTTTTGTTCTTCGGAAAATATTTTTTCAGCTTGCTTGTGTTGATTTTCAAGGTTTCTTTCTGATTTCCCTTTTCCTCCGTCATAATCGCAAATATCATATCCATGTCAAGCCGCCCACTCTGGCTTAGGCTTTTCATCCGCTGTGCCTGTGAGAGTGAGGGCGTTGCTTCTTCGCTCTCCATCGTGGCAAAGAGGTTTTCCTGCTCGTCTTTCTTCAAGAAGGACAGTTCCACCGCAGGCGTGAGGGCGATTTTCCCCTCGTCCACCATCTGCAAAATCGGCGGTATCAGTTCCGTCAGGCGAATAAAACGCTGCACGGTCATCCTGCCCACGCCGAAGCCCTGTGCCACCTTGTCGTCCGTCCGCAACTTCGTCACAACTTGTGACGAGGTTAAGTCCGTGCGGAAACCCTGCCGCTTCATGGCTTCGGATTTCATCTTGTAAGCAAACGCCCGCTCCGATGGCAGGATATTCTCACGCTGCAAATTGCTGTCTACAAGGGTGATGATGGCTCGGTCACGGTCTAAGGGCAGGACAAACGCAGGCACGGTATTTATCCCTGCAAGTTCAGAAGCACGGACACGCCGCTGTCCCGCAATCACTTCATAGCCGTTCCCGTCCTCTTTCGGGCGTGTGATTATCGGCGTGACAATGCCAAATTCCTTGATGCTTTCCGCTAACTCTGACAGTGTTTCATCTTCTGCCACATGAAACGGATTGTCGGGGAACGGGTACAAGTCTTTGGTCTTTAACACCTTAAAATCCTGTTTCTTCATTCACATATCTACCTTTCTTTCGCTCTGCTTCTATGATTTTTCTGCAATTCTTCCAACACTTCGGGCGGTATTTTTGACAGCAGCCGCCCCATCTGCTCGTTGGTTCTCTGCAATTCAAATATCTTCTGATTCGCTTTCTGCACCTTTAGTTCCTGCTCGTACTTTTCATCACGCATACGCCCCGCATAGTCTGATTCCTGCCCAATTCTCTCTTTCAAACTGTCGATATACGCCTGCTGTTTCCCGATTTCCTTAGAGAATTTCTCCACGTCTGGCAGCCATGCAGAGAGTAAATCTAACGCTTTATCCCTTTTCTTCCCTGCGTTAAAGGCGTTGATGTCGGATAGGGCAGACACGATTTCTTCATACTGTTTATCAAGCCTACCGCCTAATTTATAGAGCCATGTGGGGACGTGTTTCCGCTTGGTTTCCATTGAGGACTGCCCCCGTTCAAGCTGATTCCACCGTGAGGACATCCGCTCATGGTAGGCGGTCTGCCACTCGGATAATGATTTCTGGTTGCCTAAGATAGCTTTCGCTGACAGCTTATTGTCTGGCGTAATCGGCACAAAGCAGAGGTGCATATGGGGCGTTCTCTCGTCCATATGGACGACAGCGGAGAGGATATTCTGCTTTCCAACACGCTCCGAAATGAAGTCAAGAGCCGTCTGGAAATACGCTTTTTGTTCTTCGGGCAGTAACTGGTTCATAAATTCTGGTGAAGCTGTGATGAGCGTTTCCACCATCATCACGCTGTCTTTCCTTGTCCTGCACCCCGCTTCGGCTACCATGCGGTTAATCTCTTTCTTGTAGGTGTACTTTGGTGGTGCTATGAGATGGTAATTGTTTTTAGAGCGTTCCATATCTATATCTGGGTTGCTTTTGTAGGCTTCTTTCTTCCGCTCGTTGTGGCGTTCACAAGCCGCAACGCCGCCCGCTTTTCGTTTCTGGAAACGCAGGATTGCATAAGGCATAGGCGGATTCCTCCTTTCTTTCGGCGGGTGACCGTCCTTTGGGGTGACAGCGGTGACGGTGGTGACAGCAGTTTTGGGATACCCCCTGCCGACTGCCGCAACTGTCACCCTCACCCCCTGCATGACGGTCATGTCGATGATGACGGTGTTTTTGGGATACCCCCCCCCTCGCAAGAGCCGTCACCGTCATGCCGCCATTCTTTTATCCGAAGCCGTAAGGCGTAGGATAGCAGGGCACAGCCCTGCCTTAAGGGAGTCCAGAGGGAACGTCTGGCACACGACTTTGCAGGGCAAAGTGTAGTGTGTTACACCCTGTAAACGCAGTCGGAAAAATCGGAATGATTTTTCTGACCGCAGGGGTGGTTTTACACGACCGAAAAGGGCGAGTAAATCTCACGCCTGCATTTTGCGTTTACGGGGTGTTCTCCCGTAGGGATGACAGCGGCAGGGTATCCTAAAATCACTGTCACCACCGTCACTGCTGTCACCCGCAGGGCAGAGCCGCCAGCTTTACATGGCTTTAAGCGTCAATGACAGTAACAGGGGGGTATCCTAATATCGCTGTCACCACCGTCACCGCTGTCACCCGCCCTCCTTGCAAGGGCAATCCGCCTGCCGTCTTTCCTGCGGCTGTACTGGTAGCAGATACGGTTCTCGCTTAAAAATGTGGTGCGGTATTCATTCAGCCATTTCGTAATCACCGTGGGTATGGTTTCCGTTTCCCCCATAGCGGCTAACAGTTCCGTTGCCGTGCCTATCCATTCTTCCTTATCCCTCATAAAATCCACCAACCGAAAAAGGACATCTGGTATCGTTTCTTTCGCAAGCTGCTCCTGCGTTTTCCGCTCCACAAGCTCCCAACGGCAATCACGGAAACGCAGCGTGTATTCCTGATAAGGCGTGTCCCTGCCCGTCACATACAGCTTGGCGGTGTCAGACGCACGTTTCTCCTTTTCCAGAACAAAGGTAGCGTCCGCACTCCCCGTTAATCCTGTCGTCCCAGACACCTTGTTGAACACGTCGCTGTCATTCTGCTTTCGGATGTGGTGTACGACAATGACCGCCAGAGAGTGCCTGTCGGCAAAGTCTTTGATGAGGGAGATGTCCCCATAGTCGCTTGCGTAGGCATTGTCTTTTGAAGCTGTACGGACTTTCTGCAAGGTATCAATCACAATGAGCCTGCTGTCTGGGTAATCTTTCAGATAATCCTCAAGCTGCACGATAAGACCGTCTGACAGCTTGCAGCTTGCCACGGCAAAGTGAAGCCGCCCGCTTGCTTCGTCCGTCAAGCGGAATAATCTGTCCTGTATGCGGCAGAACGTGTCCTCAAGGCAGAGGTAAAGCACGTCGCCCTCCATTGTCGGCATATCCCACAAGGGAAGTCCCTGCGACACGCATAGGCATAGCTTCAGCATGAGCCAGCTCTTGCCTATCTTCTGTGAGCCGCAGAACAGCGACAATCCTGTGGGGATAAGGCTGTCCACCACAAAGGACTGCTTCTCAAGCGGTTCATAAAGGAGCGTTTCGGCGTTGACTGTCTGTAACTTCTGCATGGCTTTCCTCCTTTCGGGCGGTGTCTTTGTTTTCGTTACACATAGGCGTTGACCTCCTTAGAAATAGATTTACTCCCACGAAAAAAAGTGAGAGTATGTAATGCCGCCAATCCCACACAAATAAAAAACAGATTTCTTTTTCGGGCGGTATCAGTCACGGTTGGAGATATTTCCTCATTTCCGCCTTTACTTTCTCCTTTGCAATCGCAACAGATTTCTGTATTGCTGAAGCGGTGCAATGCTCCATCGCAGCGATTTGGTAAAAATTGAAATCATGCTCGTAATAAAGCAGGAAACGCCGCCTTTGTATCTCTGGCAGGCTCTCAACCGCCTTACAGAGCGTTTCATTCCGTTCTTCTTCAATCATGCGTTCATCAAGGCTCTTAGGCACACGCAACGCCCGTCTGTAAAGGGTTTCGTCCCATACCTCGTTAAACTCCCTGTGCCGCTCGTCCCATTGGAGAAGATTCCTGTTCCTGCGTTCCATCTGCCGAAACTCCATAAAGAACTGTTCCGACACTTCCAACTCGTGGGATTTGCCCTGCCCGTCCTTAAAACTGATAAAATACCTTGTGCTACTTTCCGTGGATTCCTCCCGAAGCGTGTATGCCTTAACCCTGTATGCCATCCCGCTGTCCTCCTGCCAAAAAATAAGCGGGGAGATTCCACTCCCCACCCAGTAGCCCGCAGGATAATGGGATGTATTAGACGCTTACAAAATTTTCCGCAGCTTCTTCCGCAGATGGTCTAACCTCGCATAGATGGCACCAGTCGTCAAATGCACAAGCGGGGCAATCTCCTTTGTGGAATACCCCTGCATTTTCAGCAGGACGATTTTCAAGGTACGCCCGTCCACCGCGACTAATACTTGATAGAGATTTTCGCTCTCAATCTCGTCCAGTAACTCCGCAACCGTACCCACTTCCGTCTGCCACTCCCTGTCTGCCATGTCCTCAAGGTATTCCGCAACGTCATTCGTCCATCGGTAAAACCGCCTGTTGGAATTGAAGTCTGCCCTGTCCGCAATGCGTATCTGCTCAATGGTCGCTTCATCAACGCCGCACTCACGCAGCAGCTTTTCCTCCGCTTCTTTCCAGATACGCCATTTCCTGTCCTCCCGTCCGTGGTTATATGCCATGCTTCTTTTCCTCCAATCAGAATTGATTGAGAGGGCAGAGAAAAACCCCCTCATTTTCCCAAAGGAAAAAACAAGGGGGCTGAACGCCTTAAATTTTAATTTTCTATTATCTTTCTTAGTTTTCTTAGGATTCTGGCTTTGCGTTTGTTCACAACGCTCTGGGTTATGCCGAACCTCGCCCCGACTTCACGCTCAGAAAGTCCGTCAAAAAAGATTGCCTGTATCAATTCCTGTTCACTATCCGACAGCAAAGGCAGGGCGGCTTTCAGCCTGTCCACCATAACCGCATTGACAACGGTTTCCGCAATGTCCGCCGCTTCATCAGCGATAAAGTCTAAAGGCTTCCCCTCGCTGTCCGTAAATCCATCCAGAGAAAGCAAGCTGTTCTTCGTATCTAATTTTTTCAGATAACGCCACCGTTCCTTATCTCGGTAGAAGTCCGTGTATTGCTCCCTCACGACTTCAAGCAGACAGCCTTGAACGGGAATAAACAGCTTGTCCATGTAGGTCTGGTCGGATTCCCTGCGGCGGCAGAAATCCATGTAGGACAGTTCCACATATCTGCCGCTTTCTTTGATAAATACCTTTCTTGGTGCATATTTCACCATAAATACCTCCCATCTGAATTTTTGAAATGTAAAAAATCCAGATGGAGAGGCGGAGAACGACACCGCATATCAGAAACAGCCCTACGGCACTTTCCAACAAAAATCGACAAAAGAAAAACCGCAAAGGCTCTGTGACCTTTACGGTTATAGGAAATAGTAATTCTATTGTATGGAGATTGTACTTCTACTTTCAAGGCAGGAAGTACCGTTGCATAGGCAGAAATTTTTTTAACTGGTTTCCTGCCGTTCTCTGATATGCTATGTATTGATAAATTTTGCTTCGTATGAGCAGATAGATAACTGCCCGAAAAAAGGACATAAAAAAATCCCTCCAAATTTAAAAACAAATTCAGAGGGTAATTTAGGGTATAACAAAATAACCCACCCGAATATCGTTTTTTTTATTTGGTGAGTTTGTTCTTTCAAATACGAAACAAAAAGAGCCGATGATTCGTGAATTGTTCCACAATTTCATCGGCTCTGCGTCTTAAGCGTCTGGCTCTTTGATGACAGTTATCTTCAAGTTGTCAACTTTAATCAATCTTTCTTGTCTGCATTTTGGACAATAAAGGGGATAATTCTCCAAAACAGTGTCCTTCCTAATTTTATTACGGGTTTTGCTCCCACAAACAGGACACAATATCCATTCGCATTTCATCATAATTAGTCTCTAATCCTTTCAAATCTCATTTTATATGACTTTTGCAAGCTGTTAAGCTAACTTGTGGAACATATGCCGAACCTTATCTATACGGCTATTCGGGCGGCGGGGTTGGCAAATAAATTTACCAATAGCTGGCTGGTATCCTTTTAACTCTGTCAAGCAGACTCCCTGCCCATTTGTGAAATAAGTTAAATCGTTCCTGTATTCTTGAATACATCTAGCAGGGATTTCTCCTTTCAGAATGACCTCGTCATTCTTTATCTGAGTACTTACAATATCTGCACAATACCTTGGAGCATCATGATACGCCCGTGAGAGATATTCCTGCGGTGCATAAATTTCAAAGTGGAGATATGGCTCTAATAGTTCTGTCCCTGCTTTTTTTAAAGCCTGCTCCAATACGATAGGGGAAAGCAGCCGAAAGTCTGCGGGGGTACTTACAGGACTATAATACAATCCATATTCAAAACAGATTTTACAGTCTGTCACTTTCCATCCATACAGCCCCTGCTCGCAGCCATAAAGAACCCCCTCCATAACCGCATTTTGGAACGATTGATTTAAATATCCAAGTGAAACTCTGCTTTCATACTGCACTCCGCTTCCAATAGGGAGCGGCTCTATGGACAACCCGACAGAAGCCCAGAAAGGATTTGGCGGGACTTCTATGTGGATGGTATATTCTGCTTTTCTAAGCGGTCTTTCCATATATATAACAGTAGGCTCTTTTATTTCTGCCTCCACATGATATTTTTCCTCAAGGATGGCACAAATGACTTCCATCTGCACATTCCCCAAAAAAGAAAGTATAATCTCATGCGTTGTAGTATCCACATAATATTTTAAAAGAGGGTCGCCATCTGAAATTTCTGTAAGTGCCCCAAGCAATATTTCCCGCTGTTCAGATTTCTTTACTGCAATCGTTGTTTGGAGCATAGGGAGAGGATTTTCAATAAATTTTCTCTGCGGCAACAGCATTCCGTTCCCCAAAATACTGTTTAGCTGCAAAACATCATTTGGTAAAATTACAATATCACCAGAGCAGGCTGTATCGGATGAATATAATTCACCGTTTGTCGGAACACACATCTCTGTGATTTTTATTTTCTCTTTTTCAGATATTCTAATAACATCCCTCAAATGCAATGTTCCGCTATATATACGCACATAAACAAAACGCCGCCTTTTCTCTGAATATTCAATCTTAAAAACCTGCCCGCATAGTTCAGATTGACCTTCAGGCGTTGATGAATAAAATTTACTGGCAATCACTTCTATAAGCTGCCGAATCCCCAGATTGTTTTTAGCGCTTCCGTGATAAACGGGAAATAACGTTCCGTTTTGGAATCTCCTGTTTTCTTCCTGTTCCAGTTCTGACATTTTAAACGGTTTCCCTGACATATATTTCTCTAATAGTTCATCGTTTCCCATAATTACCGCATCCCACTGTTCCATATCGTCATTGTCCGTTACATTTATATGGGGATGCTGCCCAACCTTTTGCTTCACTATAATTTCCGAAGAAAGCTTTGCTTTCATTTCCCGATATACCATTGGCAAATCAATCCCCTCTTGGTCAATTTTATTGATGAAAAAAATTGTCGGAATCTTCATTGTCTGTAGTGCATGAAACAGTATACGGGTCTGTGCCTGTATGCCATCCTTTGCAGAAACTAATAATACTGCTCCGTCTAATACGGATAAAGAACGGTATACTTCCGCCAAAAAATCCATATGGCCTGGCGTATCTATAATGTTGACTTTTACATCCTCCCACTGAAAAGATGTCACTGCTGTCTGGATAGTGATTCCCCTTTGACGCTCCAAATTCATGGTATCTGTCCTTGTTGTGCCTTCATCTACGCTCCCTAGTTCTGCAATTGCACCACTGGTATACAATAAACTTTCCGTTAATGTTGTCTTTCCTGCGTCAACGTGAGCCAGAATGCCTAAGTTAATTATTTTCATGTGATTTTCCTCCTATCAACACCCAAAAAAGGGCATAAAAATACCCAGTGATAAATACTCCTATCACTGGGTAAATAACTCCAATAGCCCCAAAACACTTATATGTTTTCGGGCATATAAAATTACATGATAAAAGTATTCTTAAACTGGGTACAAAAAACTAAGCCCCATATTAAAAGTGAAACGGGACTGCTACTTTTTGTTCCCACTATCAAATTGACAGTTTATTTAAGAATACCTTGCCGCATATTTATTAACTCCTTGTATAATACTGAATCTAATTATATTCCTTAACCCTTTATTTGTCAAGCTGACAAACTAAAGCAGAAAAAGCGGCAGGATTTCCCCCTGCCACTAATCATCTGTTTATGCAAAAATAATTTCCTTTTCCACAATCTCCCTCGCACAAGCCCTTATGTTATTGAGGCATCCTGTCCATTCTAAGGCGTTTTCTGCCTTTAGCTGTTCCGTTATGCCCTGTGCCTGTTTCATACCCTCTATGAGCCTTTCAAAGCGTTCCTGTGCCTGTCTGTCAATGTCGGCAAGGTAAGCGTTAAGTCTGCCGCTTGTAAGAAGATTGGTGTATGTAACTTTACAGTGATGCTTCAGATAATCCAAATGCCGCTGTCCCCAGATGCCTATCGGCTGTTCTTCTTCGGCGGGTACAGTCAAACACGGTATTAAGTAATCGCCTTGCCTTTGATATTTGCCGCCCATTTCCTCAAAAATTGTCTTTGCCATTGTCTGTTACCTCCACATTCTTTTTTATTTTGAATGTCCGCAAAATCCGTCCTACATCTTTGGTACAGAAAGGACGGCGCAATGCAGCGCCGTCCCTGTGTATTAATCTTCTTTTGTTCCCTGGTTTGGTTTTTCGACCTGTGAAATCGCAGCGCGCTCCATAGGGATACGGCAGTGCTTGTCATTTCCAAATTCCACAACAATCGTTCTGTCATCTACAACATCCACTACAACGCCGTAAAATCCGCTGATCGTAAGTACACTGTCCCCTACTTCCAGAGAAGCAGCCAATTCCTTCATCTGCTGGTCTTTTTTCTTCTGTGGACGAATCATGATGAAGTACATACCTCCAAAAATTACGATGATCCACAAAATTAAGCCTAATTGTGATTGCATTTGTTTCTTTTCCTCCATTTAAAATAATAATATATCAAATTCAATTGCTTGAATCCTGATCACTTGTTTTCCATACCGAAAAGCTTTCTCTCTTTATACTCCTTGTAGCATCCCTGCTCGATGGCTTCCCGAATCTCCTCCATCATTGTATTATAAAAATATAAGTTATGCAAGACGCACAATCTCATTCCAAGCATTTCTTTTGCCTTGAGCAGATGCCGGATATAGGCCCTGCTATAGCTTCTGCATGCCGGGCATTGGCATCCCTCCTCGATAGGTCTGTGGTCCAGTTCATACTTTTTATTGAACAGATTCATCTTTCCGTGGTTGGTATAAACATGTCCGTGTCGTCCGTTCCTTGTTGGATAAACACAGTCAAAAAAGTCCACTCCTCTATCTACTCCCTCCAGAATATTAGCCGGAGTTCCCACTCCCATCAGGTAAGTCGGTTTTGCCTCCGGAAGAAACGGTACGGTTTCATCCAGAATACGGTACATCTCCGAGTGTGATTCTCCTACTGCCAGTCCGCCCAGCGCATAGCCGTCCAGGTCAAGACGAGAGATCTCTTTCGCATGATTGATCCGGATGTCCTCAAATGTCCCGCCCTGGTTGATTCCAAACAGCATTTGATGCGGATTGACCGTATCCGGAAGGCTGTTGAGTCTCTCCATCTCCTTTTTGCAGCGCACAAGCCATCTGGTAGTGCGGTCCACAGAATTCTGCATATATTCTCTAGTTGCCGGATGGGGCGGACATTCATCAAAGGCCATAGCAATGGTGGAACCCAGATTTGACTGGATCTGCATGCTCTCCTCCGGTCCCATGAATATCTTCCTGCCATCGATATGGGATGAGAAAGAAACCCCTTCTTCTTTTATCTTACGCAGCTTGGCCAGAGAAAAGACCTGAAATCCCCCGGAATCTGTAAGGATCGGGCGGTCCCAGTTCATGAACTTATGAAGCCCCCCGAACTCTTTGATTAAACGGTCTCCCGTTCTCACGTGGAGATGATAGGTATTGGAAAGCTCCACCTGTGTCTTGATCTGTCTTAAGTCATCGGTGCTCACCGCACCTTTTATTGCCGCGACTGTCCCCACATTCATAAAAACTGGGGTCTCAATCGTACCATGTACGGTCGTCAACCGGCCTCTCTTCGCTTTTCCGTCTTTTTTTATTAACTGATACATTTTCTCACCATTATTCGTATATTTTTTTCACAGAGTCCATGCTGGCACTCATGTTCATGAGCAGTCCGTCTGCAACAGTAATTGCCGCCATTGATTCCACGACTACCACCGCTCTCGGTACGATCATCGGATCATGTCTTCCCTTGACAGAAAGCTCTATCTCTTCACCGTCTTTTCCAGCTGTGGACTGAGTCTTGGCAATGGAAGGAGTCGGTTTGACTGCAGCGCGGAACACCAGAGGACTTCCGTCGCTGATACCTCCCAGAACTCCGCCTGAATGATTCGTCTTCTTTATAAATCTGCCATCCTGCCAGCAGTAGGCGTCATTGTTGACAGAGCCGTTGGATGATGCCGCCGCAAATCCATCTCCAATTTCAAATCCCTTGACCGCTCCAATGGAAAGTATGGCTTTGGCCAAGTTGGCATCCAGCTTTTCAAACACCGGGTCTCCGATGCCTGGCCTTAAGCCTTCCACAACACACTCGATGACACCTCCCATGGAATCTTTTTCTTTCATCATGCGGTCCGCATATTCCTGGACTTGAACTGCTGCTTCTTTATCCGGCATGTAAAAAGGATTCCTAAAAATCTCTTCCTTCTGAAACCGTTCTATATCTATAGAAATACCACCGATCTCTCTGGCATATGTGGAAATCGTGATCCCCAGTTCTTCTAACAGCTTGGAAGCCACCGCACCTGCAGCTACCCGTCCGATGGTCTCCCGTCCTGAAGACCTTCCACCGCCCCGGTAATCACGGATCCCATATTTGGCATCATATGTGTAGTCCGCATGTCCCGGCCGATAGATATCTTTAATCTGGCTGTAGTCTTTCGACTTCTGGTTCCTGTTATAAACAACCATGGAGATTGGTGTCCCAGTTGTCTTTCCCTCAAAAATCCCAGAAAGGATCTCTACCTGGTCATCTTCTTTTCTTGGTGTTGTATATTTTGACTGTCCCGGCTTCCTTCGGTTTAAAAACTGCTGGATCTCTTCCTGAGTAATCGAAAGCCCCGCCGGGCATCCATCCACCACGACTCCAAGTCCTTCCCCGTGTGTCTCCCCCCACGTTGTAATTCTGAATATTGTGCCAATACTTGAGCCTGCCATCTTTTGATTCCTCTCTGATTATAACTTAATATTTGCCAGCAAATCTCCAAGGCTAGTCTGTGCCTTTTCTTCTTCCTTATATTCTATACCAGTCTCAACTTTCTCAGCCTCTTTGGATTCCTCCAGCGCTTTCATGCTCAGGCTGATCTTGTTATCTGCAATCTTTAGCACCTTGACTTTGACCTTCTGGCCTTCCTCCACCATTTCCTTTGGACTCTTGATCCTTTTTTCACTGAACTGGGAAATATGGATCAAACCGCTGAGTCCGTCACCTAAATCCACAAAAGCTCCATAAGGCATGATATTTTCTACAGTGCCTTCCAGCACCATCCCCGGGCGCATCATCGCCATCTTATGGTTCAATTCTTCCTGTGCTTTTGCTTTAGCAACTTCTTTCGCTGACAATACAAGCCTGTTTTTGCTCTCATCCACAGTAATAATTTTTGCTTCCACTTCTTTTTTCAGCCAGGTGTTTAAATCTTCTACATAGTTCAGGGAAAGCTGAGAAGCCGGAATAAATCCCCTGATTCCTTCTACATAAACGATCACTCCTCCGTTGACAACTCCGCCTACGGTCAGTGTAAGTACTGTCTCCTCATCCATCAGCTTCTGTAAACGATCCCATGCGAGAACCTGATTGGCCTCCCGTTTGGACAGCAGGATATTTCCTTCCCCATCGTCAACAGACATTACTTTCGCCTTTACTCTGTCTCCCTCTTTTAGGACCTCAGGTAAAGTGACATTTGGATCATCACTGTATTCGGCTGCCTTTAGTATCCCCTGAGCATAGTACTTCAAATCGATGACTGCCTCTTCATCGCTGACACTTAAGACGTCTCCCTCAACTATATCTCCCTCATCCATCTTGCGGAAGGATGCTTCCAGTTCGTTCTCAAACTGTTCCATTGTTTCCTTTATTTCTTCTGCCATTTTAAATCTCCTTTCACGAAACCTCTGCAATAAGCCTCATTATAACACAGAATAAAGAAGATTTTAACTTGTTTCTTATGAATTTCGGGTCCGCCAGAAGAAAAACACAAGATAGAATGCTGTCAGGATATAGATGCCTGGGGCTATATACTGAAGGGTACTTTCAGAAATTCCGGAAGCTTTGGTATCTATTTCAAAGTTAACCGCTTTGCTGGACTTGCTCCCTGATACTCCCACAGCCTCTGCTTTGAGCCTGTGTCTTCCTGCGGCCCTGCACTGAACTATTGCCCGCCCTCCTGCAACCGGGATTTCTTTTTCATCTATCCACAGACCCGTCAGACGATCATTCTGATTCTGAACCTTCACCTGAATTTCTTTTTTGCCCTTATAAATACTTCCGTTTCTCACTCCTGATACCAGAATCACTGGCGGCTCTGCATCGTAGCTGAACACCAGTGGTTTTTCCACCGTGTTCACATGCCCGGTCAAATCCTTCACCTTTATCTTAACCTGATTTGTTCCGTTCTTAAGATACTGCCTGTCCACATACAGATCATCCCCTTTTCTCTCATACGGTACTGTCCGTCCGTTTACCGAAAACTCGGCCACGTAGGACGGTACAACATTCTTTATATGAAAACCGTATCTGGACTCCTTTTCCCCTGTGCTATTATTGCGCACAGTTTTTTGGACAGGTATGATCTCTGTTCCCTTACAGCTGACGGTAAAAGATACCTTTTCCGATGTCTTATTTCCGGCGCTGTCCCGGGCACGTACCTCAACACAATAGTATCCGTCCTCTGACAGCTTTTGATAGGAAATCTTAATCTGCTCTCCAGCCTGGCTTTTTTCCGTCTTCACTATTTTTCCATTCAACAAAAGCGAAATCTCTGCTGGACTTTCATCTGTACAGGAAACCTGAGGCTCTGCTGCGAAGCTGTAAATCCCAAAGGGCTTTACTCCCTGAATCTTAAGACTGGGACTTTTCCTGTCAATGAAAAAGTCTTCGGCAAAGGATTCAGCACAGTTGCCTGCCTGATCCTTACACTTTACGGAAAGCCTCTGTCTCCCCTCCTTGGAGAAACATACATCAGCTGTTGTTATATTCCCTTTTCTTTTTAAGTTCTTTATCTCCCCCGTAGTATCCCAGCGGATGCTGTCTATGTCCAGAAACTGATCTTTCATAGAAACCTTGATCCTGCATCCATCCCGTCTGTATGTTTGTCCCTGTTCCCGCTCAATAGTAACATCAGGTTGGGTTTTGTCTAGATAAATATAGTGACTCCATGAACTTTTGGACTTGTTGCCCGCCTCATCCTTCTGTCGTACCGTGACCTTATATTGTCCTTCCTCAGATAAGATCAGCCTGTTTCCCTCCACTGTCTTTGAATCCCCTGCCGTCAGGTCTTTGATCCTGATCCACGTCCTCAGGCGGGGACCCAGTCTCTTATTTTCTTTTACCTGGATCTTTACATCCTTTCGGTACCAGCCGCTTTTCTCTGCTTTCGCGCAGCTGACGTTCGGTCTTCCTGCCTGCTCCCTCCAGAAGTTCACGGGAACATGGACTGCTTTGCTCCGGTTCCCTGCTCTGGATACTGTCCTTACTTGATAAGTATGTCTTCCATTTGTCTGAACTTTAATGCCATCTTCTTTATATGTAGTCCACTGATCCTTTTTTGATTCTTTGTATTCATAACAGGAAAGACCGGAAAATGAACTGCCTCCTGAGAGCTTTATTTCAACCGGTCGATTCGTCCATGTTCCCTGCTCATATGGACCTGTATTAATCTCCGGCTCTTTTGGAGCTTTGGTCTCCAGGCAGAACTCCGGTACCGGATAGGATTCATCTTCATATACAACCGATACCCGATACCAGCCCTGCTGCCGGAAGAAGATACTGCCTTCTCTGTCAGACGTCCATTGAATATCTGATATATCCCATTTTTCTTTTCCGTCATTTCCCTCCGCAAAACAGATCACCTTCTCCCGTTGGACATCCTGCCTGCGCAGAGCAATCTTCAACTCTCTATCCTGTGTATAAAAAGTATCTGCCCCTCCATCTGCAAACTCCACTGCCAAAGCAGGTTCTTTCTTTTCTTCTGCAAAAACTGTATATCCAGCTGCCAGCGCCGCCACTGTAATCATAATCAGCAGTGCCAGTATCTTTTTTCGGTCCAACATCTCTATTCACTTCCCTCCCCGAGTATGGCGCCAAGTCTCCGAAACTCCGTATCCTTCCTGCCTCCAAGCTGTTCTGCCCTGCGATACATTTCAACTGCCATGTCCTTCCTGCCTTCACTGGCCAGATAAAAACCGTAATCTATGTATCCTCCCGGATCCTCCGGATATCGCCTGATCAACGCTCCGTACGCTTTTTCCGCCTCTTTTTTTCTATTATGCTCCGCCAGCATCCTGGCCTTTTTTCTCTGTATCCCTACCCTGTCTTCCTCTCTTTCCATAACATTCATATATTGATCCGCAGCTTCCAGCCATGGATCCAGCCCATATCGGTCTGCCGTTCGCTCATAAAAAGCTGCTTTTTCCCGCAAAACGGTCTTATTATCATAGGCATTCCCAGCTTTTGTTTCCATCTTCCTTATGAGGCTCCTCTGCACTTCGTCGATATCCTTAAATGTCTTTAGTTCCTGACCCTTTTGTCCATAAACCCTATATAGAAAATATATCTGCCGGAAACTGAAAGCCTTTTGTTCGAACCTTTCAAGAACCTTTTGCAGTTCAGCGGGCTTATATGTGCCGCCGCTAAGGATATCCGCAATCTCCGTGCAGGCCTGTCCAATCCCGGAAGGTTTCTGCTGCATCGACAAATATCTGTATGCCAAAGCAGGATCAGGAGAGTATCCGCCATCCCCCTCCTTCCCCTGTAGATACATCTCTCCCATGGTCATCAACAGATGTTCTTTTCCTGCGGCAGAAAATTCTTTTGCCTCTATGAATTCTGCGAGGACCTGCAGGCCTTCCTTTTCTTTTCCCACTGATTTAAAGTATTCTAAAAGACATTCATATGCAGATGCTCTTCCGGGTTGTTCATTTATGGCCATCTCAAAGTAGCGGACTGCCAGACCTGATAATTTCCCCCGCTCTTTCCCTGCCTCCTCCTGTGCCATGGACAGATAGCGGGTATATGCCGGCTGGCCTTTCTTCCCGGCAAATCCGATGTATATACTGATCATGACAGCAGCACATAACACTGCGGCACCGCACCGGTTCCTGAATCTCCTCACTTTTAAACGATGCAGCCTTTTTTGGACTTCTGCGGCAGATAACAGCCGGTCTTTTTTCTCTGATTTCATGCATCCTTGAAGAAGCCTGACAAATCCATTGGAAAGTCCATAGTTTCTATCATCCGCCCATTGATTCTCTGCTGGATGATTCCCTGTGGCCATATGATATAAAGTCACTCCAAGACTGTAAATATCACTCTGTTCGTCTACCTGTCCTGAAGCATCCATCTGTTCAGGCGGAGCATACCCCCGGGTCCCCTGTCTTTTGTTCCCTTCCTTTCCTAACTTCGCAGAGCCGAAATCAATCAAGGTTAGAGTTCCTCCCTTTGAAATCATCAGGTTTGCCGGCTTGATATCGCAGTGTATCACCGCCGGATTCCTCCCGTGGAGATAGCACAAGATACTGCAAAGCTGGATTCCCCACAGAACGGCCTGCCGCTCAGACACTCTCCCATGTCTTTTGATATATTCTTTCACTGTAATACCCGGGATATAGTTCATGGCCAGACAGACTGAATCCTTTTCCATGAACACTTCGATCAGCCTTGGAAGACCCGGATGATCTAAGTTCTTTAGGATCTCACCCTCCAAAAGACCTCCCAGCACTTGGCTCTTAACTCTCTTGATCGCAATATATTGGCTATGTCTTGAATCCCAGGCCAGATATACGTCACCCTCTCCTCCCCCGTCAATCTTTCTTAAAATGTGACAAGTTTCTGTAAAATCCCTGTTCATCTCATGATACTTTCACCACGATACAGGAGAGATTGTCCAGCTCTCCCCTTTCTTTTACCTTATCAAAACAGCTTCTGACCCACTGTCTCATCTCATCCTTGGATGCTTCCACCTCATAAATCTCTTCTTCCCTAAGCATGCCATAGAAGCCGTCGGTACAAAGTAAAAATTCCATGCCAGGCTTAAGCCTGCCGTTGTAGCAGTCTATGGTAATCTCCTTTGTGACACCGATACACTGCATCAGTATATGTTTTCTCGAATCTGTCTTTGCCTCCTCTTTGGTCAGCAGTCCCCGGCTCACTTCCTCCTGGACCAGTGTGTGGTCTCTGGTGACATACTTCTGCTCCCTGTCAAACCAATAGGCCCTGGTATCCCCGATATTCAGCACGAAAAAGCGGCGGTCTACGGCAAACAGAAGTGTCAGTGTACTGCCCATGGAATCTCCGTATTCTCTGCTTAAGAGAATCAGCCTGTGGTTGATCTTCTTGATGGCGGCCACCAGTTCCTTCTGTATCCTGGTGATCTTCATCTTTTGTTTCAGGAGAACCGGAAGTGTATGGGTAAACCAGCGATCCAGGGAACCCACAATATACCCGCTGGCAATCTCCCCTCTGCTAAGTCCTCCCATCCCGTCACACATAGCTGCCATCAGTATCTGCTTTCCGTATAATTCCTCTTCTTTTAAGAGATAAGAGTCCTGGTTGGAGTCTCTGCCGTTGCCCATGTCGGTCATCTCTACAATTTGAAACATAATGTAAATCCTCCTTTTTATTTCCATTTCTTGATTTGATTATACATTTATTTCCAATCTATGTCAAACGGGTTTTAAAAAATATTTATTGACTTTTTCTCAAGACTATTATATTATTGTACTAGATAGTTAATACAAGAAAGCGAGGTACACTATGGCATGGGAATTAACTGATGACCGGCCGATTTATCTTCAGCTGATGGAACATATCCAAGGCAATATCCTTTCCGGTATTTATCCCCTGGGAGGAAAGCTGCCTTCTGTAAGGGATCTGGCGGCTGACGCTTCCGTCAATCCCAATACGATGCAGAAAGCACTGTCTGAACTGGAACGGATCGGCCTGCTCTATTCCCAGAGGACCAGCGGACGATTCGTCACCGAAGATGAAAAGCTGATTCGATCACTGCAATCTTCGATTGCCGAAAAAGAAATTGCTGAGTTCTTAAAGAAGATGGAGCGGTACGGTCTGACAAAAGAAGATATCATCAACTTAATAAAATGACAATGAGAGGTATGTATATGAATTATATTCTTGAATGTAATAACCTTTCCAAGGTCTACTCTGGATTTCTAGCCTTGGACAGACTAAATTTAAAGATCCCTTCCGGGCGGATCATCGGATTATTGGGCCCTAACGGAAGCGGAAAAAGTACACTGATCAAACTGATCAACGGTCTTTTGACACCGACAGAAGGAGACATCCTTTTTGACAGCCAGCCTTTGGGTATTCACTCCCGGGAACACATTTCCTATCTTCCGGACCGCATGTATCTGCCGGAATGGATGAAGATCCATGAAGTATTTACTTATTTTGATGACTTTTATAATGATTTTAATATGGAAAAGGCACTTTATATGCTGAAGGATCTGGGAATCGATGAAAATAAGCGTCTGAAAGCACTGTCAAAGGGAACCAAGGAGAAGGTCCAGCTGATTCTAGTCATGAGCCGGAGCGCTAAGCTGTATCTTTTGGATGAGCCCATCGCCGGTGTCGATCCTGCAGCCCGAGATTACATCTTAAAAACCATTATTTCCAATTATAATCCGGATGCCAGCCTGATCATCTCCACCCACCTGATCAGTGACATCGAGACTGTCCTGGACGATGTCCTGTTTTTACAGAACGGTAAGATTACCCTGTCCGCAACAGTGGATCAGATCCGTGAAGAAAAGCAAAAATCTGTAGACCAGTTATTCAGGGAGGTGTTCAAATGCTAGGAAAATTACTTAAATATGAACTGAAAGCAACCGCCCGGTATTTTGTCCCTCTGCTGGCAACCTTCGGCGGAATCACACTGCTGTTTAAGCTGTTTATGGCAATGATCGGCTTTGGAAATGATCCGCTGCGCATGACATTCAGTATCTTTATCGTGACCATCTATGTGGTTGCTGTCATTGCTTTGTTCCTCATGTGCTTTATCATTTCGTTTTTCCGTTTTTACAAGAACTTTTACACAGATGAAGGCTATTTGAGCTTTACGCTCCCGGTTTCCATCAATCTCCAGATCCTGAACAAGCTTCTGATCAGTATTTTTTGGGTGGTGGTATCCACTGCAGCGTTCTTTCTCTCCATCTTTATCTTCCTGGCAGGTACGCCGTATTGGAATGATTTCTTCCACTTGATGTCCCTTTCCTTCCAGGAATTTAGCAAGATCGATGCAGGTATCAGATTCTTGTTCATCACAGAGACCTTGACCGCCTTGGTGCTCAATGCTGTGGCATCACCGCTGTTTATATATCTGTGTATCACCATCGGAGGACTTTTGCCAAACCACCGTCTGGCGGCGTCCATAGGAACTTACTTCCTTGCAACTGCGGCACTCTCACTGGTGACCAATATTTTTTCATCCCTTTTTCCGAACTTCATGAACTTTACAGGACTTGAAGAATTCTGCTATTATCTGATGCCTATGATGCTGATCGGCTGCATTATAGAAATCTTTGTTTCTTTCTTCCTGACAAGATACCTCATGGAACGGAAGACCAATCTTTAAGATCAATAAAGCCGGCAGGTGAGAAATTCTCACTCTGCCGGCTTTACAACTGCATTCACCTGAAATTGTCTAATCCTCTTCCTTTACCATTTCCAGATCTGCTTCCATGACTTTGATATCTCCACGGATTTTTTCGATTAGATTAAACAAATCAATATAATCCGCTTCCGGATAATCCATATGGGATTCAAAATACTGCCGTCCGACCTGCTCATACAGATCATCCAATTCACGCTTTGCAACACGGATATCATTTTTAATCTTTGCGGTATCCGCTACTTCCCTAGCTTTTTTTGCCGCTGCCTTCCCTGTAGTTGTAATTGTCTGTTCAATCTTATCAAATAAATCCTTTGGCATAATCAACGTCTCCTAACTAATATATTTTTCTTAAATTATACCTTATAAAGCGTAGCACGTCCACCCGTAGGGTATGAAATACGGGATGCCCTACTGGGTATACCTTATCGTGCGAAGTGCGTCCACCCGCAGGGTATAATATGTTCCACATAATTTCCGTTCGGCTCTTAGAATGCCTCACTCCAATCATGCAGAACATAGACATAATGTCTGCTAGATAAGAATGACCTCTAGACCAAAGATGCCATACTACATTGTTTTTCACTATTGTTGGAAGGATACCATCCCAGCGCCGAATAGAAATAATGGACAAAATTTATACCCTACCGTGCGAAGTACGTCACCCCCAAAGAATATAAGACATGGGATGCCCTTTTTAAATTTACCATTTTGTGCATTTTGCCCGGAGGGGTATTTTCTTAATATAAGGAGTTTTGTATAACTTTTGTACTGTAAATAACAAAAGTCCGGCAGTGCCGGATTTCTGAATGATGTTTATTAAATTGGGGGATCTACCTCTAAAATTTATAGGCAGTAAATCCTAGACCAGCCATGGATAATTGTAAACCCTTGTTAATATTAATCGCCGATAAAAAAAGCTACAGAAAAGTGCAGAATAACATTTTAATACAACTCTTGTTACTGTTAATCTTTCTTATGCGGAGACCTACGCAATTCTTTTCAAATTTCAATACAACTCTTGTTACTGTTAATCTACGCAGTATGCGAACTTAAAAGATTGCCTTGATGATTTCAATACAACTCTTGTTACTGTTAATCCAACGCTTTTAAGCCATTCTTCTTTTTCATTATAGTCAGTTTTCCTGATAAAATCAATGTTTGTTCTCTTTTTTCCCAACCGATTCCGTTTTTTTCAATTTCAAAGCCAATCCCCCATCCATTGGCTTAATTTGGACGTCTCCTGAGTCTTTTTAATTTTTGCGGTTGGGAAATAATCATTGCTCACTTTGCCTGCCTCTCTTAGAAACCATTCAACCAAAAGGGCATAAAAAGACAGCTGCGCGATTACAGCTGTCTTTCTACAATCTTCATTAAATATTCAATATTTTCTTTACTTCTTCTTCCATCTGTGCTGTCTCACATACAGTATCGTGGAGGATCGGTGCCGTCCTGATCTCCTCGATGGCGTTCGGCACGGCCACTCCTGAAATTCTATGTAATTCATCCACCAGCTCAAAATCAGACTTTTCATCATATTTGATATCAATGGCGTTCATCACACTTCTTGTGAACTTGTATGGGCTGGCTGTAGATGCGATCACTGCCGGAGTCTTATCGCCGCTGTCCTTGACATACTTGTCGTAGGCCACAGAAGCCACTGCCGTATGTGTGTCCAAAACATAGTTTTGCGCATCGTAAACCTGTTTGATCTTTTCCATTGTCTCTTCTTCCGTAGCATAAGCTCCAAAGAATTCAGAAAGCTGGTCTCTCATCTCTTTTGTGATCTCATATGCGCCGTCTGTTGTCAGTGCATTCATAAACTTCGCACACTGGTCAGCATCATTTCCTGTGATCCTGTAGATCATACGCTCTAAGTTGCTGGAGATCAGAATGTCCATGGACGGAGATGAAGTCACAACGAATTCACGCTTTCTATCATATTCTCCTGTCTGGAAGAAATCAAATAACACTTTATTTTCATTGGAAGCACAGACAAACTTGCCGATTGGGATTCCCATCTGTTTTGCATAGAAGGCCGCCAGAATATTACCGAAGTTTCCGGTAGGCACGACCACGTTCATTGGCTCTCCCGCTTTTACGGTGCCTTTGCTGACCAGCTCTGCGTATGCTTTTACATAATATACAATCTGCGGAACCAGACGTCCGATGTTGATAGAGTTCGCTGATGAGAACTGATATCCGTTCTCGTCCATAACCTTCGAAAGCTCCTTATTGGAAAACATCTTTTTAACCCCTGTCTGGGCATCATCAAAATTGCCGTTGATACCGATCACGAAGGTATTGTCCCCCTTCTGGGTCAGCATCTGCTTTTCCTGGATCGGGCTCACACCGGACTTTGGATAGAATACAATGATCTTAGTTCCCGGCACATCGGCAAATCCCGCCAACGCTGCTTTTCCTGTATCACCTGAAGTTGCGGTGAGGATGACAATCTCATTTTTTACTTCATTCTTTTTTGCAGATGTCACTAAAAGGTGAGGGAGAATGGAAAGTGCCATGTCTTTAAATGCGATAGTAGAACCGTGGAACAGTTCAAGATAGTAAGCATCTCCTACTTTCACCAGCGGAGCGATCTCCTTTGTATCAAACTTTTCATCATATGCGTTGGCGATACATGCCTTTAACTCTTCTTCTGTAAAATCCGTGAGGAATTCCTTCATCACTGCATATGCGATCTCCTGGTATGTCATCTTTGTCAGGTCTTCCACAGAAACCTGAAGCTTCGGAATGGAATCCGGTACAAAAAGCCCTCCGTCGTTTGTCAAACCTTTCAGAATCGCTTCGGAAGCTGTTGCTGTCTCTTCCCTGTTTCTTGTACTACGATAAACTAAATTCATAATTACCCGCCTTTTTATCTGGTTTTATATCATCTTCAAGGCCTTGTAACGGCCCCATTTTTCTTTGGCTATGATTATAGCATACTTGTGATTTGCGGTCTAGCACGAAATCCTGTACATTATGCCGCTTTCTCGTATTTTCTTTCCCTTTACCTGTCACTCTTCCATGGCGTAGGCAAGCATCAGTTTCACCCCGCTTAAAAGCGCGCGCTCATCCATATCGAATCGGCTGTGATGATTCGGAAATTGATCTTTGCCGCCGCCTACAAATGCAAATGCACCCGAGATCGTCTTTAAATAGTTGGAATAGTCTTCCCCGAGCATCATCGGCGGCACATGGACAAATTCATCCTCGGAAAATACCTTTTCTGCCCCCTGTCTGGCCCTATTTACTGCCGCCAGACCGTTTACCAGAGGCGGGTGGCTGGAAGGAGGATAATCTACAACCGCCTCTCCGCCCAACTGCCCCGCAGTGCTTCGGGCGATCTCAATAACACGCTCTTTGACCATCTGCTCCGTTTCCTCAGAAAATGTGCGGACCGTCCCTTCCAGTCTGGCATGGCCGGAGATCACATTTCTTGCTGTTCCAGATACCATTTTACCCACTGTGACCACTGCGGAATCCAAGGGATCCAGATTCCTGCTGACTACGGTCTGCAGATTCATGATCGTGGCCGCAGCGATCACTGTGGCATCCGTACACAAATGTGGCTTGCCCGCATGGCCGGCCCTCCCAGTAATATCGATCGAAAACCAGTCTGTTGCCGCCATTCTGGGGCCGGCCTCCACAGAGATCTTTCCTGCCTCAATACCGGAAAAAATATGAAGGCCGAAGATCTCATTTACACAGTCCAACAAGCCGGACTCCAACACCATATTGGCTCCCTGGGCAGTCTCCTCCGCAGGCTGAAAAACCAGGAGGATTTTTTTCTTTAATTCCTTTTCATGCTTTTTCAGTATTTGGGCAGCACCGAGGAGAACCGCCATATGTCCGTCATGACCACACGCATGCATGTATCCCGGACTCTCAGACATAAAAGGACACCCTGTCTCCTCTTCCACCCGCAGAGCGTCAATATCAGCTCTCAGAGCTATGACCCGGCTGCCTTCCCCGATCTCGGCGACCGCCCCTGTGGGGTTTAAGGATGTATACGGGATGTTCATCTCCTGCAGCTGTCTCTTTATATATCTGGTTGTCTTTTGTTCCTCAAAGGCCGTCTCCGGATGCCTGTGCAGATCTTGTCTGTATTGTACGATCTGTTCCATAGCAGCATTGACTTCGCGAATAATATCCATAGCTGTTCCCTACCGCTTTCCAAACACATTTTTGATAAGATAAATTAAAAGTAGAATGAGGATGAGCGGCCCGATAAAACGGAGTGCTACAGCAAATACACTGCCGACCAGGACAACCACGATGATCAGCGCAGCCAGGCAGCCTATTTTGGATAAAAATGAATCAAAAACAAAGACTTTCGATGAACTCTGTTCTTCACCTGCTGGTTCTTCATAGGTATCCTCATAGTAAATCTGCTCCCCGCCTTTCGTTTCAATGATCGATTTAGCAATCAGCCTGGGGCTTCCCAGTTCTTCTAAGATTTCCCGCTCAGTTCTGCCCGCTGCTTCCTGACGGCTGAAATAATCCCTGTAATAAGAAACAGAATCCTCAATCTCACTCTCCGCTACCTGTCCCTCCAGAGTCTCCCGGAGTTCCTTTAAAAACTCATATTTCGTCATCGCATGTCTCCTTTGGTATCTTTTTCTCTCTAAAATATCAGTAAAAGACCTCAGCCTCACTCAAAATGCGGAACTGACCGTCCCTGACTTCAGCCGTACTGATAGAACAATTCTTAAGCTTCGGTCCTTTCCAAAAGTCCCTGATCTCTCTTTGATACATATTAGTCAGCATCCCGTGGATGAAAGCTCCGTGGGTAAATAAGATCACACTTTCTGCTTCTTTTTCCATCGGAAGTATAAATTCCTCTAAAAATATCCTGGATCTTTCTACTACCTGAGCCGGAGTCTCCGCTCCTTCAATATAGGCCATCTGTTCCGGCCGGTCAAAGAAATCCAGAATCGGTTCTTCTCTTTCATATAATTCATTGATGTGTGCCCCTTCATAAGGTCCGAAGTTGGCCTCCTTAAGCCGTTCATCCTCCAGCAGAGGGATCCCTCTGCCCTCCAGGATGATCTCCCCTGTTTCTCTCGCTCTGCTCAGCGGGCTCGTGTAGGCCGCATCAAAATGGAAATCTTTCAGTGCTCTCCTGGTGAGCCTGGCTGCTTCCCTGCCCGCTTCACTCAGATCCACGTCTGACTGCCCCTGAATCCTCCGCACTTTATTCCATGGAGTTTCTCCGTGCCTCATCATATATAACTTCAATAAAATTCCTCCTCATCTGTTACCATACCTTATATCCGTCAAAAACTATTTTAACGTATTTATCAGCTTTGTACCATAGTATTTTCAGGACTTTTGTGACTTCGCTCTATGAGAAATATGTGCATTTATATACAGATTATTATAAAATCATAAAAAACTATGGCATTTTTATATTATTTTGCTATACTAAGTGTATAAAATGATACTAATCCTGAATGATTTGGAATAGAGTTAGAGAGGACAACTTATGAAAATTGAAATTGGAGACAAAATCACCCTTGCAGAAGAGGTCACTGACGAACTGACCGCCGCCCGCTGGGGAAGCGGAAGCCTTCCGGTTTATGCTACACCTGCCATGGTGCTTCTGGTAGAAAAAGCCGCTGTAAAGCTGCTGGAAGGAAAGCTTGATGACGGCATGACAACTGTCGGCACCAACCTGAACATTTCCCATGTTTCCGCAACACCCGTTGGCTGCAATGTCACCTGCCAATGCCACCTGACAGAGATCAACCGCAAGAAGCTGGAGTTTCAGGTTGAGATTATGGATGACAAAGGCCGCGTCGGTATCGGTACCCACGAGCGCTACATCGTAGCTGCTGATTCATTTTTAGACAATGCAAAGCAAAAGCTGAATTAACATAAATAAATACTATATGAAAGAAAAACTGCCAGTCCCTAACTCCAGGGCTGGCAGTTTTTAATATCGTATTTTAATGTTTTCCCTTAAGGATCGGTGAGATCCTCTTATAGACAAGAAATGTGATCACAACACTGAACATACCTTTGACAAAGGTGAACGGCATATTAAACCAGATCAATGCATCCCATAAGTTCTTGACATTGTGGTTGATCGCCTGGTAAGCACCGATGATCGCTTCCATCGGCATAAAATTCTCATAAACCGGATAGACGATAAAATAGTTTGAGAAGATACTCACAACCGCCATCATCACAGCTCCTATGAGAGCACCGATCAAAGCACCTTTCTGTGACTTATTTCTTTTGTAGATCAATCCTGCCGGAAGTACAAAGCAGACTCCCAGGATAAAGTTGGAAAGTTCACCGATTCCGCCGGAAGTGGTGTGCAGAACATTGACAACATTTTTAATAAAGCAGACTGCGATTCCTGATACCGGCCCCATGGAAAAGGCTGCGATCAGGGCAGGAAGCTCGGAAAAGTCCATCTTAACAAATCCAGGCATAATAAACGGCACGCTGAATTCAAAAAACATTAAAATGGTCGCCAAAGCTCCCAGCATTGCAGTTACTGTGATCTTTCTTACATTTACTTTACTCACTGTTACAGTTTCATTCATCATTTTCTTTCTCCTCCATTTAACAATGCTTTTATGATACGGAAACCTTCTGAATCTATCCCGTAAAATAAAAAACGCCCTTGTCACCAAAGACAGGGCTACACCGAACGATACAATAATACCGTCCTTCGTTACTTCTTCCATCCAGACTATACTGTTGGTTTGAGATTCACACTCAATCGGCCTTTCGGTTCGCGGACTCATCTCCCCCTAAGTGGAGTATCACCGCCAGTCGAGAATTGACGCTTCCTGCGTCTCACTCTGCCCTGAAGTTGGAGAATCTAATATTCTCTACTTCGATATGCAATTTTAGACTATGTTTATTATAGACAAATATTTCCCGTTTGTAAAGTGATCCTAATAACTTTTTTCTTTCATCTGCTGTTTTCCCTTCCCCGCTTTACAGCGCTGCGATAATTTGGTAAACTTATAACAATTGGCCTTTTAGGCCATCTACATACAGATTGAACTATAAAGGAGAGATAAGCTTATGGGTATGCATAGAATCAACAAAATGCCGTCTCCGGAAGAACTCCAGCAGGAATTTCCGATGAGCGATGAGGCAAAACGCATAAAAATAGAGAGAGATAAAGAAATACGAAAGGTTTTCACAGGGGAATCTGATAAATTTATCGTGATCATCGGGCCGTGTTCCGCAGACAATGAGGAAGCTGTCATGGATTATCTGGGCCGCCTTGCCGGAGTCCAGAAAAAAGTAGCGGACAAGCTTCTGATGATCCCGAGGATCTATACAAACAAACCAAGGACAAACGGCGCCGGATATAAAGGCATGATCCATCAGCCTGACCCTGAGAAGGCACCGGACATGGCTGCCGGCCTCCGCTCTGTGAGAAAACTTCACATTGATGCCCTGGAAGCCTTCCATATGCCAGCTGCCGATGAAATGCTCTACCCAGGAAACTGGCCTTACATGGAAGATATCTTGTCCTATGTAGCCGTAGGTGCACGTTCTGTAGAAAACCAGCAGCACCGTCTGACAGTCAGCGGATTTGATATCCCTGCCGGAATGAAAAACCCTACCGGAGGCGACCTCACCGTCATGATGAACTCCATCGTTGCCGGACAGGGCAGCCACAACTTCATTGCAAACGGCTACGAAGTGGAAACAGACGGAAACCCTCTGACCCATGCGATCCTTCGCGGTTCTGTCAACAAACACGGAAACAATGTGCCCAACTACCATTATGAGGACCTAACCCGCGTTGCCTACATGTACGAAAAGTTTGGCCTTGCAAATCCTGCGGTCATCGTGGATGCGAACCACTCTAATTCCTCAAAACAGTGGGACCAGCAGCCAAGGATCGTCCAGGAAGTTCTCCACAGCAGAAGCTTCCTGCCTGAGATCAAGTCTCTCGTCAAGGGTATGATGATCGAAAGCTACATTGAGGACGGAAGCCAGCCGATCGGAAACGGTGTCTACGGCCAGTCCATCACAGATCCATGCCTCGGCTGGGAAAAAACCGAAGAATTACTTTACAATATGGTTGAACATGTTTAAGATAGCCGGATTGATATAACTTTCCAATAAGCATCCGATTACCAGTAACAAAAGTTCCAGTTGGATTGAGAACTTCTTTAAGAAGGAATGACCTGTATCAAAGGTCATTTCTTCTTTTTTTTCATCCCTGACATTTCTCTGATACAAAAGGTACATAGACCCCCCGTAGCAGATATAGTGTGGAAACAGGCTCAAGATCACAATAAAAAGCCCGGCGATCCCCAGGTTCACCACCTGCAGTGACAAAATAGATCCCAGAAAAAAGGAAAGGCAGAACAGCCCGCCGTACAAGAGCACCACTGGTTTTAAGATAAATCCGACCAAAAACAGGATGCCGTACTGCTTTCCCCGCTTAAACAAAATATAGGGGAGCAGGCTGCTCCCTGATATGTACAGACCCTTGCCTCCCAGCACAAGAGAATCCATCTGCCCTCCGTATTCCAGGTAGTCTTTATACACCGCATTGGTAAAAAGGCTCCCGAGCACAAGCCCTGTCAGCACAAATACGCCAATGAAAAACTTTCTCCGCTCCATTTTGTCTCCTCCCTGATATCATTTGCCCCAAAAACCATACCCACAGCCTCGGGTGGGCGCGCTTTGCGCGTTAAGGTATTAGAAAAGGAGCCACATAAAATTATATGTGCTCCTCCGATGCATTATGTATGATTCTTTGGGTTGCAAGTGTTCAAGGCCTTTTCATATTCAGGTAAGTCATAATCCCGGAGATGGTTTTTGCGTCAACGATCTCTCCTTTAAAAATCATATCCTTCACTTTTTCCGGTGTCATCTCATACACATCAATAAATTCATCCTCATCCAGATTCTGCTCCGTCTTTTGCAGTCCGGTTCCCACAAAGATCGGAATCTTCTCATCACAGAAGCCGATTGCCGTCACGATGGTTATGAGATGTTCTATCTTTTCTGCCCTGCATCCTGTCTCTTCCTCAATTTCACGTTTTACACAGTCGTAACCGCTCTCCCCCTTTTCGATTCCTCCCGCCGGTATCTCATAGGTCATAGCATCCAGTGCGTTTCTGTACTGGCGGACCAGCAGGATATTTCCCTCCTCTGTCACCGGAATGATAGCCGCCGCCCCCGGATGCTTAACCAGATCCCAGGTCACCGTATTGCCATTCGGCAGGGTGATGATGTCTTCGTAAAAGCCTACCACCTTTCCCTGGTGTACAAGGTTTTGCTTTATCTTCTTATAATCGTTCATTTTGCTCCTTTCTTTCTGCAATATAAAACGGACCGTCCCTCTGTATACAGCGCGAAAACAGCATCCTGCCTGCACGGCAGAATACTGTTACAATTAACTTTCGTGGAGCAGCTCCTTTTGAATCACATCAACCTACATTTTATATGCCTTCTGATTAGTGCAATTCAAAAGAACAACAGGCGTCGTTCTACGATAGTTTTCACCAGTTCACGAAGCCTCGCATTTTAAGAGTTTAACGAAAATCATGTGGAAAATGGATTCCTTTTATTTTAACGGTTATACTCTTCGATCACACGCTGTACAATAGGGCTGTCTGGCTCCAGACCGGTATATTTGCACACCGCCTGCCCGATTCCCAGCTCCTTGATCTCCTTTTGGAGCTTCTGTGCGTTGGCATCCCTCGGCTCCGCATACTTAAAACCGGCCGCCATCCCTTTTGCAATGGCGTCAAAGCAGACTCCGTGTTTCAGACACAGCTGGGCTGCACCTGTGAGCCGGTCTCCTTTTGATAGCTTCCGGATCGGGTCATATCCAACACGGTAAATAGAATCTGGAAGCACGCCCTGAGCCGGAGCAAAATACACAAGATTGTGCAGTTCTTCCGGTGTAATCGGGTATTCCTTCATGACGGCTTCCGTCAGTTCCTCAACAACTTCTTTGACAACCTGCGCAATCTCAGGGTCGGCCTCTGACTCAGGAATCGTATGATATCCCTTAAGATACCCCATATATGCCAGTGTAGCATGAGGCCCATTGACCGCAATAACTTTGATGTCTTTTAACATCTCGATCTTGTCTGTAAGCTCCATCCACTCCACGTCACTGATATCATTGTTTACCGGCTGCTGGATCAGAAGAGAATTCACCGCCACCGTGTCGATATGTACATCATAATTACTGCTTGCATCCGTGCTTCTTCGTATAATAGAATCACGGATCACAACATTTTGGTCAAACCAGTTTCTTGCATCCTGGGATAAGTCTTTCTTGAAGGCCTCCGTGATTCCCGGGATCAGATAGTTTTTGTTTGTAATGCAGATCATTGTCAATTTGCGCTCCGGATGCACCTTAAAAAACTCTTCAAAGCACTTTGCCAAATACTCGGCCGCTTCCTCAAAATCTTCCGGATATAATGGCAGAACGATCACATCGGTCTCCAAAAAAGCTTCCATACAAGAATATGCTTCATCACATGTAAACGCTTGAAAATTTTTGACCGTACGGTTTTGAATCTCATCCACACGGTGCACCTTCACGTAGTAGCATCCGTGCTTCAAAAGTTCCTCTGAGACCCTCGGATCCTTATCCAGAAAGGTAATATTCCACCCTGCATTGTCGAATGTCTCTCCTACAAAGCCCTTTC
Organism: Anaerostipes rhamnosivorans; assembly: GCF_005280655.1. NCBI lineage: Bacteria > Bacillati > Bacillota > Clostridia > Lachnospirales > Lachnospiraceae > Anaerostipes > Anaerostipes rhamnosivorans. The sequence continues at coordinate 913,878 of NZ_CP040058.1, read as the reverse complement.
CCAAACGTCCGGCTCCCACAATCAATACATTTTTCATTCTTTCCTCCAAATCTGTCTTCTGCCCACAGGCAGTTTCTATTTACTGGTCAGAGTCTGTGATCAGATAGGTAATATCTCCCGTCTTACATATCACATAGTTTGAAACAGACCCAATCTTTTCCCTTGTGACAAGTGCCGCGGTCTGGTATGAAACTGAGAGCATTTTCTGTTTTAGCTGGCATTCCTCCATGGAGGAATGACTGATGCCCACCTCATTGCTCATGCAGTAAATCCCCATAAAATATAAGTCCGGGTGCAGGGAGTCCAGCTGTTTGATGACTTCATATCCCAAAGTGGCCATGGATGATTTGTAGAGGTTCCCTCCCAGAGTGATCACGTCTACATTCGGATAATCCCGCAGAAGGAGAATGATCGGAATGCTGTTGGTAATGATCGTGCAACGGATATGCTGGTCCAGCTGCTTGACCAGCTGATAATTTGTCGTGCCGTCATCAATCAAGACCACAGATCCCGCTTTGATCAATTCTGCGCCTTTCTTAGCCAGACGTATTTTCTCCTCCTGGTTCAGGTCGATCCTCACGTCAAAATCTTCCTTCAAAGGCCCGTTTTTGACTGCCCCGCTGTGAACCTTTTTAAGCAGCCCCCTCTGATCCAGTTCTTTGATATCTCTGCGGATCGTATCCTCGGAAACTCCCAGTCTCACACTCAGTTCGCTTGCAATTATTTTCTTTTCCACGGACAGAATCTCTAAAATCTTATCCTGTCTTTCCGCCTTAAGCATCTTCATCGCTTCACCTTCTCCTATATTTGTTGTCTCATTAATGACATTATAACGAATCCTCCGAAAAAGGAAAAGCAAAAGCAGGTACTAAATGTTCTTTAATAACTCCATGATCTCTTTTTTATTCTTCGCATACCTCATCTTTTCTATGTTTTCCTCCTCGGCACAGATCAAAGCAATGTTGCTTAACATATTCAGGTGAGTTCCATCCTTGCCCGCAATGCCGATGACAACGTATGCCGTATTCCCATCCCCAAAATCAACTCCTTCCGGAATCTGGAGAACAGAAAGCCCTGAGGTGTAGATCTCCGGATCTGACGATTCGATTCCATGGGGGATCGCCAGATGGTTTCCGATATAGACAGAAAATCTTTTCTCCCTCTCCAGCATGTGTTCTATATACTTGGGCGACGTATATCCGTTTTCATTGAGGATCTTTCCTGCATACCGGATCGCCTCCTCTTTATCCTTGACCTTCACATTTAAAACAATGTTGTCCTCAGATAAGATAGGTTTTCCTTTTTCTTTTCCGTTTCTCTCCTCAATCACTTCCATCGCCTGGTCATAATCAGCCTCCTTAAGGAAATTTTTGATGGCAAGAAATTCTTTACCCTCATTGTCCACACTGATCCTGGCCCTCTCGATCAATCCTTCCAGCGTGATAATCATATCTGCCGCAGGGTCAATCTGGCTGGCTGATGAATTCTTTACTGTGATGTCCTTATATCCTTCCTTCTGCAGCCGGTTTTTCAGCACCGACGCCCCCATGGCGCTGGAGCCCATCCCGGAATCACAGGCAACAATAATATAGCGGATTGCTCCCCCTATAGAGGGTCTTCGGACACTTGACCGCTCTTTCGGCCTGTTTTCCTTTTTTCCCATGTTGACACCTGCCACGGCTAGATCTGCCTCTTCCTCCGGGGAACCCACAGTCTTTAAAATAAACGAACCAATCAGCAGTGCCACGACAAATCCGGCGGTGATCGCCACCACATTCGCCACTGCCGCATCCTTCGGTGTCATGATCGCAATGTTGATCAAACTGCCCGGAGACGGCATTCCCACAAGTCCTCCGCCTAACACGACCAAAAGGAACAAGGATGTGGCGAGTCCGCCCATGGTGGCAAAAATCATGATGGGATTTGCCAGCACAAACGGAAAATAAACTTCTCCGATTCCTGCAATCCCCGCGATGAACATTGCCATAGGAGCGGTCTCCTTCGCTTTTCCTTTTCCGAATACAGCGATGGAGCAAAGAGTTCCCAGCAGCGGTCCGCAGTTTGAATCCAACAGAAACATAAGGGATTTCCCCGCTTCCTGGGCTTGGGCAAATGCGATAGGTGAGATAATCCCGTGGTTTACAGCGTTATTTAAAAACAGCACCTGGGCAGGGCACATGAACACTGCCAGCAGAGGGATCAGTTTTCTTGTGATCAGGAAATTGATTCCTGCTGTTAAAAACGCAATAATTGCATTCACCACCGGCCCGATGATCAGATAGCCAAGGATAGCCAGTGCGAATCCAAGGATACCTAGGCTGAAGTTATTTATGAGCATTTCAAATCCCGGTTTGATCTTACCCTCCACTGCCCGGTCAAATTTCTTTAAAAGCCACGAGGACAGCGGTCCCATGATCATAGCTCCACTGAACATGGTGATGTCAGATCCCACAATGACACCCATGGTCGTAAATGCTCCGATCACGCCTCCCCTCTGGCCATGGATATTATAGCCTGCCGTATATCCAATCAAAAGCGGCAGCAGATAATTCAGTATCGGCCCCACCATCTCATTTAGTTTCTCATTCGGCATCCATCCTGTGGGGATGAACAGGGCCGCCAGAAGCCCCCACCCCACAAATGCGCCCAGGTTCGGCATCACCATGCCGCTCATGTGTCCGCCAAATTTACGGATCCTGTCCAGTACCCCTGCTTTTCTTTCCATATCCTATACCTCCGACTCTCATTTTCATAGGAACATGCATTGATATATCTTCTCTCATTATGGTGCTTTTACCGTGTGGATTTTGCCCCGCTTATGTTGACGGTAGTTCCGGATATGTAGCTTGCGCGGTCAGACATTAAGTAACAGATCAGGTCAGCAACTTCGTCAAGTTTTCCCGGCCTTCCCATAGGAATCACTTTTGCATAATCGGAGGAGATATGGTTCATATCCTGTCCTCTTGTGTATGCAAGCGCCTCCCATGCCGTGTCATTGTTCATCGGCGTTCTCTCATTAATGGACGGTGCCACTCCGACTACACGGATATTATAAGGCCCCAGTTCCTTTGCCCATGACATGGTATAGGAAAGAACCGCTCCTTTTGTGCCGGAATAACAGCTCTGGCCTTTTGATCCCTGCATTCCAGCCTCAGATGACATGTTGACGATGACACCAGATCTTTGCTTCACCATGAAGCGGGCAGCCGCCTGTGAACACAGGAAAACACCTTTTTGGTTTACGTTGACCATAAAATCGAAATCATCCTCCGTCATCTCATATTCCGGGCGCTTTCCGTAGAAATCTACCAGCAGTCTTGGACGGCTGACCCCCGCATTGTTCAGCAGTCCGTCGATTTTTCCGTATTTTTTTATGACCTGCTCCATCATCGCATCTACGCTGTCTTTTTTCGCAACGTTGCATTCCACAAAAAGGATGTGTTCATCATCTTTAAACTTGTCGTTATTTCTCAGATCGGCAACCACAACGTCTGCACCGTTCTTTCTGAGTGTCTCCACCACGTGCTCTCCGATCCCCTGGCTTCCTCCAGTCACGACCATTACTTTTCCACTTAAGTCCATCCAATTTTCCATGTCCATTCCCCTTTCTTTTTTGCATTATTCTGCTACTTCTTTCAGTCTTTGTGCATGTTTTTGCTTGTTTCTTCTGTTATGAGCTAATAATGCCAGCATATTCCCGCTTTGTCAAGCACATTTCCTGCATTTATTTGCATGTATTATCAATTAAATTTGCATATATCAACATTTATTGCGCTTTTATGCATTATTTCTGCGTTTTTTATTTTTGACCATCTTTGCGCACCAAATGCGATTTGACGCAGTCAAATAGTTTCCTCACGCATTTGTGTGCATAATGCCCGCAGGGCTTTTTTATTCTATAGGGAGGTTCGCAGAACTTTCCTATGGAATAAAATAAAGAACTCCTGCTATGGCATCTAAGCTTCATAGCAGGAGTTCTTTCTATGTTAATCAGCCGACTGAGTCCTGGTCAGGCCGTCATCCTGGCTGTTCAGCATGATGGCCTGAAAATACAAGAACAAAGTGGGCAAGCCCACTTCATCTCCCCATCCCCTCACTCTTTGAGGGGCTTGACAAGTTTGGGCGCCAAATGCGATTTGACGTGGTCAAATAATTTCCTCACGCATTTGTGTGCATAATGCCCGTAGGGCTTTTTTGTTCCATAGGGAGGTTCTAAGAACTTTCCTATGGAACAAAAAAAGCAGCAGATTGTTATCTGCTGCTTTTATATGTTGGTTATTTCGCGTAGTCCACAACCCGTGACTCACGGATAATGTTGACTTTAATTTGTCCCGGATAATCCAAATTGTCTTCTACCTGTTTGGATATATCTCTGGCCAGCAAAATCATATCATCGTCACTGATCTGCTCAGGAACTACCATTACACGAATCTCCCGACCTGCCTGTATCGCAAAAGTCTTATCAACACCCTGGAAGGAATCTGCGATCTCTTCCAGTTGCTTCAGTCTAGTCGTATAGCTTTCCAGTGTCTCACTTCTCGCTCCCGGTCTCGCTGCGGAAATAGCATCCGCCGCCTGGACAAGGCATGCGATCAGCGTCTCAGGCTCTGCATCCCCGTGATGTGACTCTACTGCATTGATGACGATTGGATGTTCCTTATACTTCTTGCACAGGTTCACCCCAAGTTCCACATGAGAACCTTCCACTTCATGGTCAATAGCTTTTCCAATGTCGTGGAGCAGTCCCGCACGCTTCGCCATCCTTACATCGACCCCAATCTCAGATGCCAGCAACCCGGAGAGCTGTGCCACTTCCATGGAATGCTTCAATGCGTTCTGGCCGTAGCTGGTGCGGTACTTCATCTTGCCCAGCAGACGCACCAGTTCCGGATGTATGCCGTGGACTCCAAGTTCCAGAGTCGCAGCCTCCCCGTCTTCCCGCATCTTTGTCTCCACTTCTTTTGTGGCTTTCTCTACCATCTCTTCGATCCTGGCCGGATGAATTCTTCCGTCCACGATCAATTTCTCCAATGCGATCCTTGCGATCTCTCTTCTGACCGGATTAAAGCTTGACAATACGACTGCTTCCGGAGTGTCATCAATAATCAACTCAACTCCTGTCATATTCTCAAGGGCACGGATATTCCTGCCCTCCCGGCCGATGATACGGCCCTTCATCTCGTCATTGGGAAGCTGCACAAGGGAGATCGTTGTCTCGGCTACATGATCCACCGCACACTTCTGAATGGCTGTGACCACATATTCCTTGGCTCTCTTTCTGGCGTCTTCCTTGGCTCTGGATTCCATCTCTTTTACGAGCATTGCTGTCTCGTGCTTTACGTCTTCCTTAACTGCTGATAATAGTTGTTCTTTTGCTTGATCAGAGGTCAGCCCAGAAATTCTTTCTAATTCCTGTAAGTGTTTGGACTTGAGCTCCTGCACTTTTGCCTTGTCTGCCTCAAAATTCTTCTCCTTGGCAGTCAGAGACTGTTCTCTGCGCTCCAGCAAATCTGCCTTCTTGTCAACCGTTTCTTCCTTGTTGAGAACGCGCTTTTCGTACTTCTGCAGTTCACCCCTGCGTTCCTTTGTTTCTTTTTCAAAGTCATGTCTCGCTTTTATAGTTTCTTCCTTGATTTCAAGTGAAGCTTCCCGCTTCTTAGCATCTGCTGCTTTGATGGCTTCATCTATAATATCTCTGGCTTTGCTCTCAGCGTTTCCAATGGTTACTTCCATGGCCTTCCTGCTTCTTTGATTGGCAACAAGGACGGAAATTGGCGCTACAATGACCAGAGTTGCGATAATGGCGATAATTATACTTGCCACAGGCCTCCTCCTTATTCAATTTTTTGTGCATAAAACACTTCTCTAATTTTATATGTTTTTGCACAAAAAGTCAAGAAAGCCTAACACTCTGGTTTAATTATCACAGCCTGATACGGTGGAATCAGAAGTCCTCCCCCAAAATCCACATCTTCTCCGGTCAAAAGGTCTGTCCCTTTTCCCGCTCTTGCGTCAAAATGCAGCATATAATCGTCAGGTCCCGCATTTAACGCCAAAATGAGTCTCTCTTCTCCGGTTTCTCTCTCAAATGCGATGATATCCTGTTCTGTACGGATCTCACGGTAACCGCCGCTTTTTAATGCCTCATGTGCGTCCCTTACCTTTGCAAGTTCCGAAATATAATCATAGAGATCTCCTTCTTCCAGATCTTCTGCTTTTACTCTCGGGCGCAGCGCGTCGTCACTGTCCGGCTCCTTGAAGCCCTCGATCCCCCATTCACTGCCATAGTAGACAGACGGAACTCCAGGCATGGCAAACATCAGCGCATAGATCAGCGGAAGATGCTTTTCTTCTGAAAGCTGGGTGGCGATCCTCATCACATCATGGTTATCTACAAAGCTGTACAGCGGAAGTCCCTGGTACAGTGCCCATGGATCTGGTCCAAACTGACGGTTCAGTGAATATCCGATCTCATGCATGTTGTGGGTATTAAAACTAGAATACAGGCCTTTATAGCACTCATAATTGGTAGCGGAATCCAGCATGTGATGGTTCACCAGAGTGCTGTAATCCCCGTGAAGCATTTCTCCGATGAAAACCATCTCCGGATTCTTATCCCTGGCGAAGTCCACCAGACATTTCATAAAGGTCCGGTTCAGCATGTAGGCCACATCCAGGCGGATCCCATCAATTTCAAACTCATCCATCCACAGGGCCACGGCTTCCAAAAGGTGGTTTCTCACAGCCTCATGATCCAGATTTAATTTTACCAGCTCAAAATGGCCTTCCCATCCCTCATACCAGAATCCATCGCCGTAATTGCTGTTCCCGTCAAAGTTAATGTAAAACCAGTCTTTATATTCTGATTCCTGCTTCTTTTCTAAGACATCCTGGAATGCCCAGAACTCTCTGCCCACATGGTTGAACACACCATCCAGGACAACTTTGATGCCCTGCTCATGGAAAGCCTGGCACACTTCTTTAAAGTCCTCGTTAGTTCCAAGCCTGTGATCGATCACTTTATAATCTTTGGTATCATATCCATGGCTGCTGGACTCAAATACCGGTGAAAAATAAATGGCGTTTGCTCCCATACCCTTGATGTGGGGAATCCATTCCTTTACTTCCAGGATACCATGTTCCGTTTCATCATCCACAAAAGCTCCAAGCGGAAAAATGTGATAAAAAATCAGGTCCTTCATAGTTAATTCTTTCATAGTCAATCTCCCTTCCTACCTTTGGGGTGTCATTCTGTGCTCTTTAAAGATTCTACCATGTTGATTTTCCGAAGCTGGAAAAACATCATAAAATTAATCAGTGCCGCAAAGCCAATGGTCAGCAGGACACTGTACAGATAACTGACCGGCATGATCGTTCTTCCGAACATGATCAGATCCACCTCCGCCGTCAGTATCACATACCGGTGGAGAAGCAGGCCCAATCCCGCTCCCACAGCTGTCCCGATGACGGTTAACAAAATATTTTCCCGATAGACATAGGCTGCGGTCTCCAGATCATAAAATCCAAGTACCTTGATGGTGGCAAGTTCTGCTTTCCTCTCCGCGATATTTATGTTGTTCAAGTTATATAATACTACAAAAGCCAGCAGTCCGGCAGAAATAATTAAGACAAATACAACAATGTTCAGATTATTCAGCATATCGTTCATCTCTTTTTCAAAATCGGAGATAAAGGAAACCGATGCGGCCCCATCCTGTTTCAGCAGTTCCCTGCCAAGTGTGGTCTCCAGCTTCTCTGACCTGTTTTTATTTTTTAACAGAATCTGGTTATACTCCGGCGCCTCGCCGTAAAGCTTCCGGTACAGGCCCTTTGACATATAAACATTATGGCGCATATAATTTTCTGTGATGTGTTCGACTTTTGCCCTGACTTTTTTTGTCTCTCCCTCCTTGAGGGTCACAGTATCCCCTTCTTTGATACCCAGAAGGCTGCAGACTTTCTCTGTCAGAATAATACCATTGTCTGAGAGCTCATAAGTCTCCCCGGATTTGCGGTCTTTGAAATGAATGTAGGACGTTATTTCCTTGACATTTTCCGGCACAGCCAGCGTCGCTGACTTGCTTTCCCCGTCAAATTCCACATCCACAGAAGCATTGTGAACTTTTGTGCTGCTTGGTATTGTATGCTGTTTTTGTATCCAGAATGCAATTTCCTGCTCTTTTTTTGCTGAAAGGTCCTCTTCCAGAGTGACGGACGCATCATACGTCATGATCTTCTGATACTGGTTCTTGGAAATGGCAAAAATAGAATCTTTCAGACCAAATCCCACAAGCAGCAGCGCCATACATCCTCCGATCCCAAAAACAGTCATGAAAAACCGTTTTTTATACCGGAACAGATTCCTCAAAGTCGACTTCCATGTAAAATTCAGATGCTTCCACAGAATACCGATCCGCTCCAGCAGGATCCTTTTGCCCTCTTTCGGGGCTTCCGGCCGCATCAGCTGGGCTGGTTTTTCCCTGAGCTCCTTATAACAGGCAAACATAGTTGCGCCAAACGTGATACAGACAGAGGCCGCGGACGCTGTCAATGCAAACCGTGTCTCAAACGGATGCTTAACCTGTCCAATCCCCGTATACATCATGGAGTAGGCCTCAATGATGATCTTGGGCAGGATCGTCTCTCCCACAAGCACCCCTACAATACTTCCTCCTGCTGTAGCCAGAAGGGCATACATCCCATATTTCTTCGCCACATCAAAGCCTGTATATCCAAGAGCCTTTAAAATACCGATCTGGGTTCTCTGCTCCTCCACCATTCTGGTCATGGTCGTAAGGCTCACAAGAGCCGCCACGAGAAAGAAAATCACCGGAAATACTTCTCCGATAGCACCGATCCTTTCGGTGTCACCTCCATATTCTACATACGACTGGATTTTGTTCCGGTCCAGCACATACCATTTGGGCTTTTTAATGTCCTCGATATCCTTTTTCGCATCCATTATCTTCTTTTTGGCCTTGGCAAACTTCCGGTCCGCTTTTTTCTTGGAGGAACGGTACTGTTTCTTCCCCTTTTCAAGTTCTTTTTCAGCGTCATTAAGCTCAGCCTTTGCCTCTTTGATCTTTTGTTCTCCACTCTGGAGTTCTTTTTCCTTTTTCCTAAGCAGTGAGGCAGAGTTTCTCAGCTTCTGCTTATTGGCCTTTAACTGTTTTTTGCCCTTCGCAAGCTTTCTTCTAGCCGCCTTTAAAGAAGTTTGCTGTCTATCCAGTTCCTTCCCGGCCTGTTCAAACTTCTTCTGCATCTCCGGCGGGATCTGCCCCATGGCCCCCGCCTGCTGCATCTGTTGTTTTAACTGCTCTTTTGCCTGTGAGAGTTGTTTTTCTGCTTTAGAAAGCTGTTTCTCATTTGCCTTGATCTCTTTCTCAGCCTTGGCAAGCTGTTTTCTGCCGTCGTTATAGCTGTTCCATCCCTTTTTAATCTGCTTTTTACCGTCGGAAATTTTAGCTTCCTGGGACTTTATCTCTTTTTTTCCCGAACTTATTTTATCTTCGGCATTGTCAAGCTTTTTCTTCGCCTTGGCAAGCTTTTTATCTGCTTTTTTCTTCTCCTTTTTATATTTATTCTCAGCCTTTTTAACTTTCTTCCTGGCTTCATTTTTGATCTCTTCTTGTCTGGCCTTACAGCGTTCCCCGGAAATATCTTTGATCTTTTTTTCTACTTTCTCAACCATATCGTCATACTCGTCAGTATAGGCCGTTTCCTTTGCTGCACCTTTTACGGACAGGTATAAATCCGTATACACATCCAGCTTGAAGTTCTCCTTTGGCACCACGGCAAAACCGCTGATCTGCCCATTTCCGATGGTTGCCGTTCCCCTGTCTCTGGACAGATAATAGGATGAATCCCCGACCCCGACAACTTTGAGGGTTGATTCTTTTAACGTGTCCCCAATATCATCATCCGTCCCGGAGGACAGGGTGATCGAATCTCCCACTTTGATATCGGAGTGTTCTACAACGTATGAATCAATCAAACACTCTCCATTTTTCTCCGGCATCCGGCCTTCTGTGACTTTGATTTGGTTGAGCTGGTCTGTGGCCGCCATAACCTTTAAGACCTTCTCTGTCTCATTGAGCTTACAGATCGTATCCACAGAATAACTAGGCTCCGCCACAGAAACCCCGGAGATTTCTTTGACCGCGCCTACATCCCTGTCCGTGATCCCCATGGTGCCCAGGACCTTAAGATCCATCAGCCTGCTCTCGTCAAACTGTGCATCTGCCGTGAGCTTCATATCCGGCTCCGTGACCCGCACTCCGGAAAAAAATGCAACTCCAAGGGCCACAATAAAAAAAATCGACATAAACCTTGGCAGCGTTTTCCGGACCATCATGAAATTATCTTTATGAAGTGCTTTCTTCATATGATCCACCTACCATTCTATCGTCTCTACAGATTGGGGCTCCTCATTGATCCGTATATCATGTACTTTTCCGCTTTTAATCTCGATCACACGGTCTGCAATCGGTGAAATAGCCAGATTATGGGTGATCACAATGACCGTTTTCTTTCTCTCACGACAGGTATCCTGCAAAAGCTTCAGTATAGACTTTCCGGTCTTATAGTCCAGCGCACCAGTGGGCTCATCACATAGTAAAAGCTTTGGATTCTTGGCCAATGCCCTGGCAATGGATACTCTCTGCTGTTCCCCTCCTGAAAGCTGGGCAGGGAAGTTTGAAAGCCTTTCTGAAAGGCCCACATCGGAAAGAATCTGTTCTGCATCCAATGGATTCTTGCTGATTTGAAGAGCCAGTTCTACATTTTCCAGTGCCGTCAGATTCGGCACCAGATTATAAAACTGAAACACAAAACCGATATCGTTCCTACGGTATTGTGTCAGCTGTCTTTTTGAATATTTTGCAATATCATTCCCGTCCACCAAAACTGATCCTGATGTGACGGTATCCATACCTCCCAAAATATTCAGGATCGTTGTTTTCCCTGCCCCGCTGGCCCCGATGATGACGACAAACTCTCCCTCATTAATGGTAAAATTAATTCCATCCACAGCCTTGGTAATGACCTGTCCTGTCTGGTATATCTTTCTTACTTCTTCTAATCGAATAAAATCATCCATGCGTTGTACCCCCGCGTTTGTTAAAAGATTTTCTTCATTATCTCCAGCTGGCTCTGGAAAAGCCTCCTTCCGACAATAGAGAAAAACTATCACAGATGATACCTTCTGTCTTTTCGGCCAGCTCCTCCAGAAGATATTTTATCTATTTTCCACATGCTCGGAGCGAGGCATTCTGAGAGCCGAACAAAAATCATACGGAAAATATCTCACTTAAATTTTAACATATTTGCACAAGAAATAATAAGTTTTTCTTCATTGTTTCCAGTCGGCTCTGGAAAGGCCTCCTTCCAACAATGAAGAAAAACTCTCAGAGGTGGCGCCTTTTGTCTTGTAGCAGCCTGCTCCAGCAGACATTACGTCCATTTTCACTAGTACGGAGGCCTCGCATTCGAAGGGACGTTAGTTTTTCTTCTTGAAGAAAAGACTCGGAGGCAAGGAGGTTCGATTCACTAAATTCTCGCCTCGCCTCTGGCTAACGTTCATTAAGTTCCTTCGAACGACCTTCTCACTAAGTTTAGCCTGCACTTTGTTTGTCTTCACTAAGTGCTCTAGGTCAGCGTCAGCGAGTTCCGAACGGGCCGCCGGAGAGGCTTTGCTGAAAGTTAGAAAATCTTACGTCCCTGAGACAGCAAGCCGGAGAACTGGTGAAAATGTAATACCTTATCGTGCGGAGCACGCTCACCCGAAGGGTATGGAACACGGGATGCCCTACTGGGCATACTTTATCGTGCGAAGCACGTCCACCTGTAGGGTATGGAATACGGGATGACCTTTTGGGTATACAAATTAAAATAGAAAAATCCGGTATTGCCGGATTTCGTAGAATTACTATATTGAAAATGTTTCTTACTGTTTATTAGATAAGAGAGTATTTGTTTATCCTATAAAGGCTTACGTTTCTGATAGAATTGAAGTACAACTTTTGTTTCTGTTAATCTATAAACCACGAGTTTTCTAAATCGTGGGAAGAGTTATTTCAATACAACTCTTGTTTTGGTTAATCCACAATGTACGTTTTATTTCTGTAATCGATAATTTATTTCAATACAACTCTTGTTTTTGTTTATCCCAGGAACAGTATGTGGGATCAGGACAGAACATGTTATTTCAATACAACTCTTGTTTTTGTTTATCTTTTTTAAAAGGCTTAGGTCTTTCACAGGAAGTCATATTTCAATACAACTCTTGTTTTTGTTTATCCGGGAAGGAAAAAACCGTACCATATGGGGACTATAATTTCAATACAACTCTTGTTTTTGTTTATCTTAATTGTGAATGTGGTCGGCAGTGGTTACAAGCATTTCAATACAACTCTTGTTTTTGTTTATCATTTTGGGACATCGCAAAAACAGAGATGGAAAATTTATTTCAATACAACTCTTGTTTTTGTTTATCCAACGCTTTTAAGCCATTCTTCTTTTTCATTATAGCCAGTTTTCCTGATAAAATCAACGTTCTCCATGATTTTTCCCAACCGTTTTCCATTTTTCTGCTTTTTCTCAGAATCAGCCTTCTATCCGCTATTCTAAGCGGTTCTTCAGCTTTTTTGCATATTCAGAGGTTGGGAAACTCCGATGTTATCTGAACTGGTTTGTTTCCGAATGGTATTCATATCCGATCCCAGAAAGTTTTGTACTGATCTCTTCCGGGTTCTCGCAGAGACTTTTGCACAGCTCTTCAAAGCTGTCATAATAATCCCTGAGCTGAGTGTTGATGTAACTTAATAAAATAACCGGATCCTTCGGCAACATTTCTCTGTCCCCTTTCTATGTCTCGACCACAAAAAAGCAATGTTCTTTTCCAAAGTCATAATAAATCTTATGTTTTTCTATATGATGAATCATATAAATAAGTCCAAAGCCATGTTCCATCAGATGCTTCTCTATGGCTCTCCATATTTCTTTGTCTTCCTTTGTTTCCACAAGGAGCGTCTCAGTCCCCCGCTCCTTGTCGCAATAATACAGCTTAATAAACAGACACCTCCCTATCTTCTTTTCCAGAAGAACGCATAGGAAACCAACACACTGATGGCAAAGATCAGTAAGTCCATGCCCAGCATATCTTTCTTTAGCACAGCGGTATAAGCATCAAACAGAACTCTCATGGCTATACACGCAAAACCGATTCCCATCAACAGACGGATCCAGTAATACCTGATATGTCCCTGCATATAACGGAACATCAAAAGCCCATAGATTAGATTTGGAAAAACCACCAGCTTATAATGCTCCACTACTTTCTCGCTGACTGGAAACAGCCACCAGAAAAACTCCGGCCTTCCGATCCAGTCGTAGATAAAATGCCACAGGCTGCCCACCACCGCAGTAAACAGGATTCCACCGAGAATGAATTTTTTGTTTCTTGACATTACAATCCCTCCTTTGGGATAGTATATGCACTTTTTACCATTGTTATCCTGTGACAGCCCGTCCTGCAAACACTGCCAGGACAGACAATATCACGCTCAATACAACATAAAAAATTCCTTCTCTCAATCTTCCCTCTGAAACCAGTGTCCCTGTTTCAAGGGCAAAGGTAGAAAATGTAGTAAAACCTCCGCAGAGCCCTGTTTTTAAAAATAGGACCAGATTTGGATTTCCTGTGGGAACTCTCCCTGTCCATCCGGCGATCATGCCGATCACAAGGGCTCCCAGCACATTGATGCCTAAAGTAACCACCGGGATCCTAAGCTGGGCCGATATAGGAATCAGTCCCAAAAGGTAGCGGAATACCGCACCGAGAAAACCTCCCAGCCCTACAAATATACACTGGACCATGAATTATTCTCCCCTGCACTCTTCCGTGGTCATAAGCTCGCCGGTTTCAGTGTTCATCACATACCCATAGATCTTGATATCCTCCGGGATCAGCGGGTGGGTGCTCAAAAGCTCCACAGTCTCATCCACGGAGTCAGAAACACAGTCAAAGCCTGCCAGCCAGGAATCAAAATCAATGCCGCAGTGACGGATAAAGTTAATCTTGTCCTCCTCGATACCCCGGTCGATCATATGCTGGATCATGCCTTCGCTGTTCATATGTCCGACACCGCAGTCTGTATGTCCGATAACCACGATCTCTTCGATGCCCAGCTCATAGACTGCGATCAAAAGACTCCTAACCACACTTCCGAACAAATGGCTTGTGACCCCTCCCGCATTTTTGATGATCTTCACATCACCATTTTTTAACCCAAGCGCTGCCGGCAGCAGCTCTGTAAGCCTGGTATCCATACATGTCAAAATTGCAATCTTTTTATCCGGATATTTGCTCGTCTTGTACTGCTCGTACATTTTATTTTTCACAAACACCTTGTTATACTCGAGAATATCTTCAATCATTTTCTTACCCTTTCTATTTCTTTACTAAGTCGGCAGTGGTGCCTTTGCAGGCCCTTAAATAATCCTCAGGTTTCAGCTCCGCCTGAATACCGCGCTTTCCGCCGCTGACAATCACAGTTTCCAAATCTTTGACGCTCTCATCCACCACGGTCTGATAGTCCTTTTTCATCCCTATGGCGGTGCAGCCTCCTCTTATGTATCCGGTGATCTTGTTGATATCCTTCACATGGATCATCTGCACTGATTTTTCACCCACAGCTCTGGCCGCCTTTTTAAGGTCCAGCTCCTGGGCAATAGGAATCACAAATACAAAATAATCTTTGCTCTTTCCCTCCGTGACCAATGTCTTGAATACTTTTTCATGGGGCTGTGAAAGCATATCCGCAATGGCTATGCCGTCAGTAAATTCCTTGCACTCATAGCGGTGGATCTCAAAAGGGATCTTTTCACGCTCCAGGATTCTCATCGCATTTGTCTTTGGCTCTTTTTTTGCCATGTTTCTTCCTCCCAACATCCAGAGAATGTATGTTGTTGTATATTATAGCACATTTTTTTGTGAGGACAATAGAAGACCAAAAGAGAGTTCTCCAGGAATAAGAATCATTACTTTGTTGTAACAAAGTATTCTATGGAACAAAAAAACGTCCCGCATTGTTGTGGGACGTTTTACATCTGCCAAGGAAGGCTGCATGCACAGCAGGATATGCTGTTTTGTGTTAAAACTTAAGCTTCTACAAATACATCTTTTCCAAGTCCGCAGATCGGGCATACCCAATCTTCCGGAAGATCTTCAAAAGCAGTTCCAGGTGCAATTCCCTGGCTTGGATCTCCTTCTTCAGGATCGTATTCATAACCGCATGGTTCGCAAAGATATTTTTTCATTTTTGGTACCTCCATATTTACAATTTATTTATATTATCTTTCATCTGTGACGTTAGTATACCACCATATCCATTATTTTTTCTGTTGCATTTGCAACATTTCTATGCCATATTTAAAAAAAGGAGGTTTTTTATGACGTATAATAACAATCCGCTGTTTACCGATATCACATCCAAAGACTGCCTGAAAATGCTGTCCTGCTTTCACTCTGAAGAAAAAATATTTTCTTCCGGCGAAACCATCTATCATTTTTCATCACAAAAACCAGTCATCGGAATTCTGCTCCACGGCGATGCCTCTGTGCTCCGCTATGAGTTCAACGGCAGCCGGACTATCTTAGAAAAGCTAGAGCCCAGCAGTGTTTTTGGAGAAATCCTGGCATTCCACTCCGAAGAATATGAAGCGATTCATCTTCAGTGTGACACGAACTGCAAAGTGCTGATGATCGACTATGATTCTCTCATGAAACCCTGCGCCAATGCCTGCGCCTGCCATACAAAGCTGATCCAGAATGTCACCTGGCTTATTTCCAAAAAGACCATGAGCTTAAGCCAGAGAGTGGAGGTCTTAAGCAAACGGTCGATCCGTGAAAAACTATACTGTTACTTTATGCAGGAATCCCTGCGGCAGAAGTCCCATACGTTCCAGATCCCATTTACCATGTCAGATTTGGCCGATTATCTGTCGGTGGACCGGAGTGCCATGATGAGAGAACTGAAAAAAATGAAAGAAGACGGCATCCTTTCTTCTGAAAAAAGAATGATCCGTCTCCTCTAATTCTATACTGGTTTTCATTAAAGTTCCAGCGCTGTTTCATATGCTTTTTTTGTCTTTTCATCAAAACAGACAAACTCAATACACTCAAAAGCCTGGCTTGTCTTACAGTACTCTTTTACTGTTCCAATAGCGATTGCCGCCGCTTTTGAGAGAGGAAACCGGAATAATCCCGTGCTGATGGACGGAAATGTCACATGACCGCATCCATGTTCCTCTGCCAGCTTAAGACAGCTTTGATAGCAGTCAGCTAACAGCTCTTCTTCACAGTCATCCCCGCCCCGCCAGACAGGCCCGGGCGTGTGGATCACATACTTTGCCGGAAGGTTGTACGCTTTTGTGATCTTGGCATCTCCCGTATCACAGCCGCCCAACGTGCGGCATTCCGCCATGAGCTCCGGCCCTGCCGCCTCATGGATGGCACCGTCCACTCCGCCGCCTCCCAGCAATGTGGGATTGGCCGCATTGACAATGGCATCCGCCGGAACTTTCGTAATGTCGCCAAGACTTATCTTTATCTCCATGATCCTATTCCTTTCTAGCGCGCAGACAACCCATAGAGCATTGCTACATAACAGGCAAAGTCTCCGATCCGTTTTCTCTGGTCCCCTAACTGTTTTCTCCAGGAAACATCAAGCCCCCTCTGTTCCATCATACCGCTCAGCAGATTCAGCGTATGTATGACATTATCGTGCTTTCTTGTCCTTCCATCATTGTCGCGCTGTCCCTTTCTGATCTGCTTCCAATTTGCCCGCAGATCAGCATAAACCGTCATTGCGCTCAGAGCCAGCTCCCAGAATTCCTCAAACTCTTCATCATCCTCCGGTGAATTTGAGAGGATTGCCTCGTATATCTCCATCGCTTCGTCAAACGGAAGGGGATTGGGCTGTGTCAGATAGTTCTCATACTTCAGATCTTTGTTCATAAAAAGGCTCCTTTCTTGGCATACTATATTACTAGTTTAACGTGCTTTGGAAGCTTTGTAAATCAATTTCAAACGTTATTTTTCAACCTCTTTTAACTGTTCCAGTATTCCTTCCTGCCTCTCGTCAAACAGCAGGCCTTTGTTGTATTTATAATAAGGATCGCAGCCATTTTCCCGGATAAAACGGGCGCTGTAAAAGTTTACGTTTAATTCTGTGATGAATACGACCATCTCCTGTCCCTCCCCGAAAGCTGCCTCCATGAAGTCAAATGCATTGAGAAGCGCTTCTGAGATATGCTCCACAAGCTGTTCTCTGTTTTCTGTCTCCGCCTTAAACCAGGCCCGGACTGCCTTTTCCTCGTCTTCCGGCTTTTCCTTCTTTAATTGTTTAACGTACAGTTCCAGCTTTTCTATAACTTGTTTCCAAATATGCTCTTCTTCTTTTGAAATCTGCTCCGCTTTCTTTCTCTCCTGAAAAGCGTTCTGTGCTTTTTTCAGAGTCTCTTCCAGGGAACCGTTTTCCATGTAATCCTTCAGCCAGGAAAACAGCTCTCCCACATAGGCATCGGTTTTTGCATATTTCACAAACAACTCATTTAATTTGCCATGGAGAAGATGCACGATGCTGAGCCGCTCATCAAACGGAGCAAACTTCAATTTCTCCAGCATATCTTCTGTAAAGGAACCGTTCAGGATCTCATCGATCTTGTAATCTTTCTTATATTTCCTGTAAAGCTCCAGATAATTTGCAAACTCTTTTGCAATGCCCATATGCCGGATATACTGGTAGATCACATCCCTGTCAATGGTCTTTCCAAGGCTCTCATATGCCTTGATAAACTCAGACAGATCTTCCCAGCCCCTGGCCGTGACAAACGCTTTTCCGTCTACGGTCGTCTCCATTTTATAAAAGTGATTCTGCCGGATCTCAAGATACGCCAAAACAGCCGGGTGGATCCCTGCCTTATATGCATACTCTTTCCAAACATCATAGTTGGCTTCCACGTCGATCATCTTGATACGGTCCAAAGTTACCACATCAAACTCCCGGACAGATTTATTGTATTCGGGGGGGTTGCCTGCCGCCACGATGATCCAACTCTCCGGCACCTTCTGGTTTCCAAACGTCTTACACTGCAGAAACTGCAGCATGGTCGGAGCCAGCGTCTCGGATACGCAGTTGATCTCGTCGATAAATAAAATTCCCTCATGAAGGCCTGTCTGCTCCATTTTTTCATAGACGGATGCAATGATCTCACTCATGGTGTACTCTGTCACAGAGTAGGAAACACCGCCGTAATCCTTTTCTTTGATAAACGGAAGGCCGACGGCGCTCTGCCTCGTATGGTGGGTGATCGTGTATGCCACCAAGCCGATCTGGCACTCCCTTGCAATCTGTTCCATAATCTGTGTCTTTCCGATCCCCGGAGGTCCCATCAGAAGGATCGGCCGCTGTCTGAGGGCCGGTATCTGATATTCTCCGAATCCGTCTTTTGTCAAGTATGCTTCCACAGAGTCTTTGATCTCCTGTTTCGCACGTTTAATGTCCATTTTGTTCTCCTTCTAACTCATCTTCACAAACAATCAGTTTCATCGCCCAGGCAGGAACCTGTGCGTCTTCGTATTCTTCTTCCATAAATATAAAAGCAGTCTCAAACGGAGGTTTTTTCTTAGGATAGATTCCCTGTCCGTCTGTGAAATATAAGACTCCTTTTAAACTGTAAAATTCTCCTTCTTCCATAAGTCTGTAAATATATTCAAAAGCAGGGCGGAAGTCCGTTCCTCCTTCTCCTTTAAGCTCCAGATGTTCCATGTATTCTTTCAGTTCTTTCTTATCCCGGACTTTTCTGTCTTCCTGGATCTTTTCATCACACTGGATAATATGGATATTCACTTTCTTAAGAAATGTCTCCTCTTCTTTTAAGATGCCATATGTCTCTTCTAAAAACTTCTTTACCAGTTCACCAGAACAGGACATGGAGGTATCTATGACAATGGCAAATTCCTCTACCTTCTTGACTTCTTTCCACTCCTGGGGCTCCACCAGAGGCATATTGCCATACATGCGCAGGCCATAGGTGTAAAACACATAGTCAAAAGAATCCTCGTCCACACCGATCTCCTCCCTGAGCACGGCAAACTTCTTTAAAAACTCCCGGTAATCATACCGCTCCCGATTCTCGATCTGCATCTGTTTGACCATATCCCCGGCATCCGCAGACATCTCCTGGGAAAAGGTTTCCATATCCAATTCCATTTTTTCGCTGATATCCTGCCACTGGTTCTGGACCTCCTGCTGCATCTTCGGCTGGTCTTTTGCAGGCCAGAAATCGTGGCTGTCCATGACAAACTCTTCTGTGATCCGCCGCAGTTCTTCTTCTGACAAGTCCCATTCCTTAATCCTTTTATAGATTCCTTCTGCCGTCAGCACCTTCAATTCTTTTCTAAGCCTTTTATAGATATCCTTCCGGAATGCAGTCCCATAAAGAGATACAACTCCAGTCTTCCACGATCGATGACTGACTCTGCAGCGATATCACAGCAAATATCCCACAGCTCTTTCTCCCGGTTTTTTTGTCCGGTGAGATGATGGAACAGACAGTGCAGAACCAGATGAAGATACATCCGGTTTACCAGCCTGCGGTCTTTTTGAAACAATTTTGCCAGATATCCGGGCTGAAAATAAATAGCTCTGCCGTCCGTGGCCATTCTTTCTGCTTCCGGATTGGCTATATAAATAAAACTGCTCAAGGCCAGGTCCATAAATCTCATATGAAGATAAAGCTCATCTCTGGATGCCATAAGGATCTGCTTTCCTGCCCCGATCAGGATCTCCTCTTTTTTTAAATCTTCCTGCATAGTTCTCCTAACTATAATTCAAATATTTTTTTCTTCGGAGGAAACAGGCGGAGCTTTTCGTTCATCAAATAACTCATACATTCCCCATCCTGTTTGTCGGCTGACTGTTCCATCGCCGCCTCCATGGCCGGCTCACTCCAAAGATTTTTCTCTGTCAGAAACCGCAGTGCCTCCAGGTCATGTTTTTTTACAAATCCCACGGCAATCTCCTGTGCGTGTTTCTTGATATATGCCGTATACTCGCCGTTTGGTCTGCTGCCAAGCCCGTATGGATACCTGAGTCTGCTGACTGCGATCTCGGATACAAGTTCCGGCCTTTCTTCTACCACAGCTGCTGAAAACAACTGGTCATATGCCTGGTAGTCCACTTCCCGTCTCATAAAGCATTGGCGGTATTTATAGCCTGACCCATTAAAATATTTTTCAATGATCCTGGCCGGTGTGTTTTCGACCGCTTCTTCATAAAATTCAGGAAAAACTAGTTTCGCAGTCTCCACAGAACCATCTTCCCTCCGGTAATGCAGAGTAGCAAACAGCTCATACCGCACCTCCCCGACAATCTCTTTCAGACAGGAGTTCTTCCCATGCTCACAGAAAATTTCCACTTGGCCAAGTTTA
Source organism: Anaerostipes rhamnosivorans (assembly GCF_005280655.1). NCBI lineage: Bacteria > Bacillati > Bacillota > Clostridia > Lachnospirales > Lachnospiraceae > Anaerostipes > Anaerostipes rhamnosivorans. The sequence goes on along the minus strand of NZ_CP040058.1, from coordinate 893,384 downwards.
CATCCGTTAAATACCCCGGTTCCAGTACCTTTCAGCGCATCTGAAAATGTCAGCTTCTTGAGCCGGCTACATCCATAAAACGCATACTTCCCTAATTCCTCCATTTGATTTGGAAGCTGGACGCTTTCTATCCTGTTTCCACAGAGAAGTTCTTTTTTATGGGCAAATAGGGTATCGTCATCTGTTTCATATATTTGTACATCTTCCTCTTCTTGTTTTTTCCACTCGGAAAATGCATAGTCCCCTAAGACTTTAAAAGGCTGTCCGTCCACTTGATCTGGAAGTGTCACAAAAGCGTCATTTCCGTAACAGCGGATAAGCTTAAGACCCTTTTTCTCTTTCTGGTAATGAATGGTCAGTCCCATTTCAAGTCGTATCCTTTCCGTTAGTTGCTTCTAATAATTACAGTCCTATTATACTACATTGGAAAAAAAAGAAAACAACCTTATTCTGGTGAAAATCTTTGTGTAATTTGAAATACCTTTTCTGCAAAAAAGGCAGCCAATTCTCATTCTGAATCAGCTGCCTGTGTTTTAAATTTCTTACTTCCTCTTTAAATTCCTGCTCTATATCTGCAAAATGAAATAGTTCATATTCCCCAAATGCTGACTGTAATCCGTTTATAAAGTTAAATAACCTATATCATTTAATTTCTATGCGATCAGTTAGCACTTAATTTAATACTTCTCCTTGAAATCATCTTCTTTTTTGATACAACTCTTGTTAATGTTTATCACGGGCCGCCAGCAGATGCATTACTCCTAGCTTCATATTTCAATACAACTCTTGTTAATGTTTATCCTAACACATTGTTATCGTTCGGATATTGTGTTGAAAATTTCAATACAACTCTTGTTAATGTTAATCCAACGTTTTTCCGTCATTCTTCCTTTTCATTATATTCAATTTTCCTGATAAAATCAACGTTTCCTTCTATTTTTCCCAACCGATCTCAATTTTTCTTACTACCCTCTCAGACAGCCCATATCTGGCTATTTTCCGTGGTTTCTTCGCAAGTTTTACTTTGTCCGGTTGGGAAAACTTTTGATTTACTTCCAGGTCAACTCAACAAATACATCATAGCTGCACAAACCGCCAATGTGATCAGTCCCGCACAGATCGCTAATGCCACCTTTTGATACGGCCTCTTGCCAGACTCCCTGTACTTTTGAATTTCATCCAAATGATTTCCTTCCATAAAGGCTGTAATTTCTTTATATGTTTGAATGTCATGCACCTTTTTCTGTTTTTCAATGCTCCAAGCATAGTACATTGTAATCCCAAACATTACAGCATAAATTGCGACCCCGATAAAATCCAAATAAAGAAACAACGGAACAGCTGATACGATCATCACCAGAAGCAGCACGGAATATACAATGCTGTCTCGGTTGAGTTTTTTAATATCCTCCATTTTAATTTGTTCTTTCATCTCATCCAAATCTCCTTTCACTAAAGTATCAAGAGAAATGTCAAACACAGAACTAAGCAGCAGCAAACTATGTATATCCGGATAATTCTTATCATTCTCCCAATTAGAAATAGTCTGCCTTGTGACAAAGACCTTCTCTGCCAATTCATCCTGAGACAGCTTTGCCTCAAGTCTGTACTTTTTTATCTGCTTACTGAAATCCATTTTGTCATACCTCCTGACTGCATTATATTATTAGTGGCTTGGATTCGCTATCAAAAGTGTTTTACATGGCTGATATCCGTTATGTAAAACACTTTTGTCATGACATTTTCCACATGATTTCCGTTCGGCTCTTAGAATGCCTCACTCCAATCATGTAGAAAATGGACGTAATGTTTGCTGGAGAAGGTTCCTGTCAAACAAAAGATGACATTCTGTGATAGTTTTTCTACATTGTCGGAAGGAGGCCTTTCCAGAGCCGACTGGAGATAATGGAAAAAACTATCGTAGGTGGCGACACATTTTATGTATCCTGTGACAAAAACGGTTCTGCGATTTTCATCCATTCGTCTGGCAGGTAAACTGCCAGATAGCCGTGTCCATATCTTTCTGCCTCATAGATCTCGCAGGACGGCACCAATTCTTTAAAACGCGCCGCCGATCTTTTTACACATTTCATCTCTTTGGATCCATACCAATACATGACCTGCGCAGTCACATTTTTTATCCGGTCATCGATCTTGTACTGAGCCATATAAGTGCGGTAGATGGTGAACATGGTCTTTTTTCTGAAATGTGGCATATCTCTCATATAATAATCCGAGATTTCTTTTGGCAGAGACATTTTAGGCATACACTTATTCAGAAATGCCAACTCCAGCCGGCTGGCGGTTTTGCTAAACAGCATCGGCCAGCAACATCTCATTACAGCAATACAGCACTTTGCAAGTCTGGGCTGAGGAAGGCAGAGGCTTCCGTCTATGATGGCTTTTTGCGCAAAGTCCGGCCTCTGGGATAATATTTCGATGACGATCTGCCCTCCCAGGGATACCCCTCCGATGGCGTAAACGCTGCCGCCCCAATGTTCGTCGATATATGTAATGATTTTCTCTGCACAGTCTTCGGTGGAGATATACTCTGTGCCATATTCCTCTCCATGTCCGTCCAAAGTCGGCAGGATCACATGATACTGCGGGGAAAGCATCCGTGCCTGCCTTAAATAATCCCACCACGCCTGTCCCCCTCCGTGGATCAGCACAACATGAGGCAGCCCTTTTTCTCCAAATTCATGAAATTTCATATCCATCACCTCTTTCGATATATGCTTTTCCAATGAGTTATCAACTCTTTAAAGTCTTTTTCTACCTGCTCAAAGTCCAGCTGACCTTCATGATATCTGCGGTATAAATAACCCTCGCAGGCCAGTGTGATCTCCTGAACCATCATCTTTACATCAATCTCTTCCCGGAAAAGACTGTGATCCATGGAATCCAGGAACTCCTGCTGTCCCATTTGATTTTCTTTGTCAATGAGCCTGCTTACATCCTTTTGTACTTCAGGATTTTGTTCATAATAGGCTTTCAGCGAAAATACCGATATATACGGATATTTCACTGAAAGAGAACATTTTGCCTTAAGATTGCGACAAAGCATTTCAAAAAAGTCATTGGTTTCCAATACCCCGTATTGTCTGGCGGCCTCTTGTGTCAGACACAGGGCATTGCTGACCAGAAATAAATATAATTCTTTTTTGTTGGTAAAATAGTAAAACAAAAGAGATTTTGATATTCCCGCCGCATCTGCGATGGCTGACATGGATGCCCTTTTATATTCATTTTTTGCAAACACCCGATAACCGGCTTCTATCATCCGTTCCCGCTTATCCTGGGGAAGCTGGTAAAATTTATCCTTCATTCATTTTCCTCCATTGACCGTTTCGTCCGACAAATCCAGCATATATCCATTGACCGATCTTTGGAAGACCCTTTTAATAATTTGGTTCTTTTATTCTCACAAGACGGATATCCGTACCTTTGGTGATCCTGCGAACCAGTGATTCCACTCCCAGTATTTCTGTGTTTGTATGGCTTCCCACAAGCAGATTCATTCCCACATGCTGTGCGTACTGCTGTGAATACAAGACATATTCGCCTGTCACGTATGTATCGCATCCCGCCTCTGCCGCAATCCTCATTTCGTTCGTCATATTGCCTCCGCCTGCAGCGACCGCTGCTTTCTTCACAGGCTTTTTATGGTTTTGATAAGAGCGGACTTTCTCCTGTAAAATCTCCTCCAGCCTTTTTGTAAACAACTCAAAACTAACGGGATCTGAGTCACCTGCGACCCCGCCATAGTACACTTCTGCATACGGCATCACCTTTTTAAGATTCTTGATTCCAAGAGCCTTTGCCAGCGAAGCACTTGTGCCAAACTCAGCGTCATCCAGCGGTGCATGAAAGTATGCATGGGTAATCCTGCCGCTGTCCAGCAGATCATTACAGCATTCTTTCAGGCCGTAAATAAATTCCCAGGAATCGTGATGGGTGATCAGAAAATCCACATCCTCCCGACTGGCCTTTTCTATGATCTCCTGAGTAAGGTTTGTGGCATATCCAATACACTTGATATCCCTGTCAATTTCATTATAAAATCCCCACTCCTGAGGAAACATCTCTAATTTCGATTCATCAAACATTTCTATCATGATTGCTTTTAGTTCACTGTACTTCATCAGGGTCTCCTTTTTGACTGTTTTTTGATTTTCATTATATAATAAAAACAAATGAACTGCCAGTTGCTGATCTTTTCCTAAATATTCTGGAAAAACGGACGTAACGTCTGCCGAAGAAGGGGCTCTGCCAAAAAAGGTAATCTAACAAAAGAATTATGACAAATGCAACATACTTGAAACGGTCTCAAAAAAACTGACGGTCCGGTTTTTGAATCAATCAAAACCAGACCGTCAGACATTTCTTAAGTTATTTATTTGTTCATTTTATATTCTTCTACTTTTTTAGTCTCAGTATTTTTCTTATAGATTTTTCCGTTGTTTTTATCAACGTAGAAATCTCCGTATTTTTTTCCGGAATCTTTGGATGTGTCATAAATCTCAAAATGATATCCTTTTGCACCGCTTCTGTATTCGGAAACATCTTTATCTTTATTTCTCACTTCGTACTGTCCGTCTCCGTCAGATCCGAGTTTATTAATCAGATAGTCATGGGCATCGTCGTAATTGTCAAAACCATTGGCTACATCATCTGCCAGGTCTTTTGCGCCATCAGCCACATCATCAGCTGCGTCTTCCACATCATCTCCCAGGTCATTGTTTGTTGCTGTTGTAGAAGCGCCTTCTCCTGTAGTCTCTGTGGTTGTTGCATCATTCTTGTTTGAGCATCCTGTAAACATTGCAGCAACACTTAATGTGAGAACTGCAACCATTGTAAGCATCCAACATTTCTTTTTCATTATGAACTCTCCTTTTCCTTTGGAATAATTATTTGATACCACTAGTGTTTCCAATGAAAAGGAAAATATACCTTAACAAAATTTTGTAAAATTTATAAATAATCTTATGCCTGCCGTTTACAATGTTTGCAATCCTACAATAGTTTATGTCCATTATTAGAGTGAGGCCCTTCCAGTGCCGACTGGAGATAATGGACAAAAACTCTTAATCAAATATTTTATTTGCATTCAATATATTTTTGGGGTCCAATGAAAGTTTCACCTGCTTCATCATCTGAAGATTTAAAGGATCCGTCGCTTTTTTCAGATACTTCTTTTTGCTGAGACCGATACCGTGCTCGCCGGATGTCAGACCGCCCAGTTCACTGCTCTTATCATAGGCAAAAGCAAGCACCTTTCTGCGGTCTTCCTCCCACTGCTCCTGTGTGCGGCTTCCCCGGACCACGCACAGATGGACGTTGCCGTCCCCCGCATGGCCAAAGCTGACCATCTGCACTCCAGTTTCCTGCTCCAGCCGGTTGATATATTCAATAAATTCTGCTGATTTATTAATAGGGACTACAATATCCACCGGTTCCTGCTCTGATTTTGCCTCAACGGCCTTCACAAGAGCACCTCGGATCTTCCACACTGCGTCAATCGTCTTCTGGTCCTCAAGCAGAAGCACATCCTTGGCACCGCTCTCTTCTGCCACTGCCTTAAGCTTCTCCACCCGCTTATAGATCTCTTCCGTATCATCCCCGTCAAATGTCAGAAGAATATAAGCCTGTGCATCTTTATAAGGGAAGGAAAGGCCGACATACTCTTCTCCCAGATTGACCACCTTTTTTTCCACAAATTCAATCGCCGTAGGGTCAAGATTTCCCCGGATCACGTTTAAGACGGCCCGGATGCCTGTATGTAAATCATCAAATGGAAGCAGGACACTCAGTGATGTCTGAGGCTTCACCGTAAGTTTTACAATGGCCTTCGTGATGATCCCCAGGGTTCCCTCGGAACCAATCATCAGATGCTTCAAAGACAACCCAGAGCTATCCTTTACTACCTTTCCACCCAGTTCAGCCACGCTGCCATCAGCAAGAACCACTTCCAGCCCACGCACATAATCTCTCGTGACACCGTATTTCACAGCGCGCATGCCGCCTGCGTTGGTGCTGATGTTTCCTCCAATGGTGGCAGTCTTCTCCCCTGGATCCGGCGGATAGAACAAACCCTCGGATTCCACTAATTTCTGAAAATCCTCCAGCACGACGCCTGGCTCGACGGTTGCCGTAAAAGTCTCCTTGTCGATCTCCAGCACCCGGTTCATCCGGGACAGATCCAGAACGATCCCTCCGTCTGCCGGAACCGTGGAGCCTACCAGGTTGGTCCCTGCACCTCTGGGAGTCACAGGGATTCCGTGTTCAAACGCATATTTCATAATATCGCTGACCTCTTTGGTTGACTCAGGAAAAACAAGAGCTTCTGCCCTTCCTCTCAGTCTGCCCAGAGTGTCCGATAAATATTTCTCTTCTATATTACTGTCAAAGATGACCCGCTCACTGTCGGGTATCACACAATTCAGTCCGTCCAAAGTTATCACCTACCGTTTCGTAAATTTTAACGCCACCTTATCTCCAAGCCACTGTCCAAGCTGGACAATGATGATCAACACGATTACCGTAAAGGTCAGGACTCCAGTCTCATAACGGTTATAGCCGTACCGGATAGCCAGGTCACCGATCCCGCCTCCTCCGACACTTCCTGCCATGGCAGAGTATCCGATGATGCTGACAAAAGTCACAGTCAGCCCGCGGATCAGGCTTGGAAGAGCTTCCACAAATAAAACTTTCCGGATAATCAGCCACACACTCGCCCCTGTAGCCACGGCTGCCTCCACAACTCCCTTGTCTACTTCGCTGAAAGAGCCTTCCACAAGTCTTGCATAAAATGCAACGGACGCAATAGACAAAGGTACTGCCGCTGCCGTTGCGCCGATGCTGGTTCCCACCAAGATCCTGGTCAGCGGGAGCAGCACTACAAGAAGGATGATAAACGGCATGGAACGGATAATATTAACGATGGTGCCGGCTATAGCATTGACAGTCCGGTTTTGATAAAACAAGGGATTTGCGGTCAAATGCAGCACCAGACCGATCAGCATACCAAATACCACGGCTGCCAGCATCGCGATCAGGACCATCTGGATGGTCTCTATGGTTGCGTTTCCAAATTCCAACTTAATGATCTCCATTGTTTCCTTCATCTTATCGTCCTCCCTCTATCTCTTCTAAGCGGTAAACATTTTCTCTCATATAATGAAGGGCTTTTTTTCGCTCGTCCTTTTTTCCTCTCAGGATCACGATTAACACGCCCAGCGGTTTTTTATGAATATAGTCAATCTTTCCATTGATGATGTCAATCACAACATCATATTGTTTGGAAACCTGGCTGATGACAGATGCATAGGCTTTTTCACCTGTGTAGCAGAGCTTCACCAATTCTTCATCCTCTGAGAGCTTCACCTCTTCCGGGACATGTACATTGAGTACCCTCTCCACAAGACTCCTGGTGATCTCTTCTCTAGGCTCCGCAAATGCTGAATAAATGTCACGAACCTCTTTGATCTCACCATTTTCCATAAATGCGATCCTGTCAAACAGCTTTTTGGCAACTTCCATTTCATGTGTGATGAACACAATGGTAATATTGTATTTTTCATTGATCTCTTTCAGAAGTGCCACAATCTCTTCTGTGTTTTCCAGATCCAGTGCGGACGTAGCCTCATCACAAAGCAGAATCTTCGGATCATTGGCCAGCGCTCTTGCGATCGCCACTCTCTGTTTCTGCCCGCCGCTTAAGTTTGCCGGATAGGAATCTGCCTTTTCTGGAAGATGTACCATCTCGAGAAGCTCTCTGACCCTTGCCTGGATCTTGTCTTTTGGATAATGGTTGGCATGAAGGGCAAACGCCACATTCTCGGCGATGGTAGAACCGCTGATCAAATTAAAGTGCTGGAAGATCATTCCGATGTCCAGCCGGACCTTACTCAGTTCTTTTCTTTTTAAAGAAGTGATCTCGTTCCCCTCGATCAGCACCTGGCCGCTTGTAGGCGGCTGAAGAAGGTTGATCACTCTGACCAGTGTACTCTTTCCTGCACCGCTGGGCCCTACGATACCAAAGATCTCTCCCTTCTCAATGGTCAGGTTTACATTCTTAACCGCCTGAAAATCCTGCTTATTCTGCTGAAATGTTACTCCAATATTCTTTAATTCAATCACAGTCTCTCACCTTTCTCTTTTCGTTTATTTTTCTCCGTATTTTTCTGTCCACCAGTCCGGTTTCTGGAAGGAACGGAAGCTGCTTTTTTGATCTGCCACTGCTTGATAAAACTCCTCAGACTCCACTGCTTCTTTCAGGTCTTTGCCAAGGCGGCCTTTCACGTCCTCAGTTTTTACTGCAATAACATTTTTGTATTGTTCTGCCAGCTTTTCCACAGCCAATGCCTTGGAAAAATCCAGGTCAGCGGCATATGCATAGTTCCCAGGCACCACTCCTATGGCAAGGCTGTCCAGACTCCTGGAAATCTGAGCCGCGTCCAGTGTAACAAACTTTAAATTCTTTGGATTTTGGGCTATGTCTTTTTCTGAAGCTTTGGTCTGATCGATTCCTTTTTTTAAAGTAATAACTTTTTCCTGGCTCAAAATTCCCAGTGCTCTGGCCAGATTGGAAGGATCATTAGGAATCCCGACCTTGTCTCCCTTTTTTAATTCTTTCAGGGATTTCAAGCTGTCTGAAAATATTCCGGCTCCAGCTGTGGGAACAGCAATCACTTTGCTGATCTTTAAATTGTTGTCAGCCGCAAATTTCTCTAAATACGCAGTGTGCTGCATTAAGTTCGCATCAATCTCTCCGTTAGCCAGAGCCTGGTCCGGAAGGACATAGTCGCTGAATTCCCTGACGGACACATGGTATCCCTTTTTCTCCAATGAAGGAGCAATAGCTTTCTTTACCATGTCTCCATACGGTCCTGCGCAGACACCGATGGTAATATCCTTTGCGGCGCTGGTATTTTTACTTCCGCATCCAGTCAATGCACTTAATGCCAATACTCCAATCATAACGATTCCTGTCAACTTTTTCAACGATTTTTTCATAATACGTTCCTCCATTTTTATGTAAATAACATTTCCTTTTCTCAATATGAAATCCCCATCAGCAAATATTCAGAAGATCTGCGGCCGTTCAGACTTCCTAAAAAAATTACAAGGACAAAATTCAAGAACAAAGTGGGCAAGCCCACTTCATCTCCCCAACCCCTCACTCTTTGAGGGGCTTGGCAACTTTGCGCGCCAAATGCGATTTGACGTAGTCAAATAGTTTCCTCACGCATTTGTGTGCATAGTGCCCGCAGGGCTTTTTTGTTCCATAGGGAGGTTTGCAGAACTTTCCTATGGAACAAAAAAAAGAAGACCATGCATGGTCTCCTCTATCACTGATCCGTTATGCTTTTTTATCGGCATTTAAGAAATATCCATACAAATATGATGTTCCGGTATTTGATTGTACGCAAAAGAACTGCACATGCTCTGCATCTGCATTTCCATACCCATCATATCCATCATGAGATTTTCATATGTCTTGATAAAATTCATAGCGGTAACTCCTTGTTTTAATTTCCTATCTTGCTTCTAGGTTATTTGAAATATTACACGGTATTATTGTATTTGTCAATACACTTTTTTAAGATTCTGGCCCCTGTCTGCCGAACGAACCGATCTCGATCAGGTTTCCTTCCGGATCTGCCACATAGCTTGTCCGCTGTCCCCAAGGTTCGGTCACCGGCGAAAGAACCGGCTTTGCTCCCGCCTCCACCACTCTTTTAAATTCTGTGTCCACATCCTCAAAAACGGGCACGTCAAAAGCCAGTTCCACCGTTCCGTTCATTCCGGCAGGATAGCTGTATGTGCGGGAAGTCATATCCTCAAAATCATTCCGCCCGAACATGATCAAACGCATATCTCCCGAAGAAAGCTCTGCATTGGGACTTGCGTCCCAGTCTGTGTCCATCCCCATAACGTCCCTGTAAAAAGAAACCATTTTCTCCATATCAGTGACAAACAATCCTGCAGCTGTCATTTTTAGCATCTCTGTTCCTCCTTTATTTCTGAATATTCTCAGTATATCAGCAGGAACCGGACATCTGTATGTCATGTTCTTTTGTATTTATTTAAGTTTTTCTCTAGATCAGCCACAAGATCGTCCACCAGGGACTTTGGCTCCATAACAGTCACCCGGCTCCCAAAGCTTAAGACCCACTGCTTCATGTTGTCATAACTCACAAAATCCCATTCAAAGACCAGGTTTCCCTGATCATCCTGTGAAAAACAGTCCACTCCATATTCCTCCACAAGGCGGTACTTAACTTCCTGTTCAAAAACCGCTTTTAACCGGACTGCATCCTGTCTGAAGTATTCCTGAAAATCCCTCTTTGTCTCACCCGGTTCCCTCACCTGATAGCTTTCCCGTGTCTCCTTAAGCTCCCACAGCCTGTTCAGTTTAAACATCCGGAAATCCTTCCTCTTTCTGCAATATCCATACACATACCAGGAGGACCACTGAAACAAAAGCAAATACGGCTCGATCTCCCGATATTCCTCCCCCTTGCTGTAATAATAACAAAAGGTGACGGTATGCTGTCTGGAAACTGCCTGCTTGATGAGTTCTATCTTTTCTTTTAAGGATTCCTCATAGTGGGAGGCCAGATCAATGAGAACAGCTCCCTCTGACAAAACGGTGTCCTCCGCATGTACAGACAGTTTCTCCATGAGCCTCAGAGTGACCGACGTCCTGGAAACACTGTCAATTCCCTGAAGTCCATCTAAAACCGCCCTCAGTTCGTCTTTCGTGAGTACGGTGCTGTCCAGCTTATAACCTTCCGCAATACGGATCCCTCCTCCGTAGCCCTGTTCAGTGATCAAGGGAATGCCTGCCTGGCAGATGGCATCGATGTCCCTGCCGATGGTCCTTCTGGATACTTCAAATCTCTCAGCCAGTTCAGGTGCCGTGACTCTGTCATTTCTGAGCAGCAGCGTGATAATCCCGATCAGACGGTCAATTTTCATATGAATACCTCCCAAGTATTATGATAAAAACAAAGTGGCAAGCCCACTTCAACACCCCAACCCCTTACGCATTTGTGTGCATAATGCCCGCAGGGCTTTTTTATTCTATAGGGAGGTTCGCAGAACTTTCCTATAGAATGGAAAAAACTCCGTTTCAAAAGAAACGGAGTCCTACGATGAGCGTGCGGGGATTCGAACCCCGGACAACTTGATTAAAAGTCAAGTGCTCTACCACCTGAGCTACACACCCTGATTATGTGATTGTAAAAATCCTGATGAAACAGGACTCAAAACTGGGCTAGCTGGATTCGAACCAGCGGATGCAGGAGTCAGAATCCTGTGCCTTACCACTTGGCGATAGCCCAACAGCTTTATTAATATATCACAGCAAAAATCTTATGTCAACAACTTTTTTACTTTTCTGGCAAAATATATGAAATAGATCTTTACCCTGATCTTCCTCATACGGAACTGAGCGTGCGGGGATTCGAACCCCGGACAACTTGATTAAAAGTCATATACTCTAAACCGCTCTGGACGGCTTGTTTTCGACATCTATAAAAATTTAATGGAACAAAAATGGAACATTTGCTCCGCAACTTTTTATATAATACCACAGCGTTTATTCTATTGCAACATATTTTTTATAAAAAGCCCGGCAGATTGCCGGGCCACTTTTAGACTTTTATATTTCTAGGGTCTACATCCGTACGGAACCCCTTAAATACAGGCTGTCGCAAGGCCCCTTTTGTATTAGGCATATACTGCACGATGCAAACATGGTCCGGGGTTACCCAGACTGCATTTTCATTACCAGACCCGACCGGAAAGATGGATATAGAGCTTTTTCCCTGCGGCACTAATTCTTCTATAATATACTTTGTCACGCCACTCGTAACGTGTCCCTTGTACAATAAGATTCCTTTTTGATATTTCCCTAATATAATGCTGTAAGTATTCTGCGCTTTTCTTATATATCCTGCTACAACGAAGTCCTCGTCTGCCATGCGTTTGAACTTTACCCAGTCCTTAGAGCGTTTCCCCATATGATATAAACTATTTATATTCTTTGCAACGACACCTTCTAACTGCTGAGAGGCAGCAATTTCATATAATCGTATTCCTTCGCTCCTAATATATCTCGAGATAGCCATCCGTTTAGTCTCTGCCGGAATCATCTTTTCTATTTCCAATTTTCGATCTAATAAGGATTCTTCTAATAAACTTTTTCCTCCACTGTATAAGCAATCATATACTACGAAAGAAGCCGGAAATCTCTCTGCTGCCATCTGAATCTTGAAATGATCTGTTAACATAGTTCTTCTTTGTAATTCATAAAAGTCTGGCACTCCCTGCCTCATGACTACGACCTCACCGTCTAATATACATTGATCCCGAACCTGTTTATAAACGTACTGAAGCTCCGGAAACTTAGGCAACATACTCATGTTTCTCTTATTCCTTAAATCTATTCCGCCTTTGTCCATATAGGCGAGGCAGCGAAAACCATCTAGTTTAAGTTCATAAATCCAGTCTGGATTGTCGAAAGGATCCCCCTGGTGCGCTATTAACATAGGAGAAGCTGATCTGTCTTGGAAAATATCCATTACTCATTTCCTGCCTTTTTATGTGGGCCGGACATCTCCAAACTTTTCTGCAATGCCTCCATCAGATCTATAACATTACCAGCCGGATTTCCATTGTCTTCTACTGCCAGCACATCATTGCCCTGGATCTTCTGCATTATCGCATTTCGTAATCTTTCTTGATACTCGTCTTTATATTCAGCAGCAATGAACGGTTTGGTCATGTTTTCTACTAGCATCTTGGCCATATCTAACTCATTTTTGTCTAAGGCCATTTTAGGTACCTTCTTAGGAATTTCTGCAATTTCATCTTCATAATACAGCGTCTTTGCTATAAGCCCGTCTTTTAATGGATATAATACAATCAGTTTTTCACTTTGACCAATTACGGTTTTAGCCAGAGCTATTTTTTTTTGAGAAAGTAGTGCTTGTCTTAATAACTCAAACGCTTTTTCAGCCCCAACTTCGGGAACAGCATAGTAATCTTTCTCATAGTAAATCATATCTATTTCTGTCATCTTAGAAAACTGTATGATATGAATGGTTTTGTCCTTCTTGGTCTTTATTTTTTCTATCTCATCGTTTGTCATAGTGACATACTTATTTTTTTCGTACTCATATCCTTTGATTATATCGTCCGGCATTACTTCCTTTCCGCAGTGACTACAATACTTCTTATACTTAATCCGTGCGCCACTTTCCTTGTCAAGTTGATTGAAATGTATGTCGTTATCCACGGTGGACTTATACAATCCAACTGGAATCAACACTAATCCCATGCTTATACTTCCTTTATGCGCTACTGCCATATTTTTAGCTCCTTTTTGATTTTTGCCAGTAGTATTTGCATAAAGAGATATAAATATTTGCGCACAAAAAAGCCCGGCTACCTGCCGGGCCTATACACTATTTATAATAATTCTATGTCAGAGATCCTCACAACCGTATTAAGAGGATCACTATTTTTCTCTATTACGTCAAAACAGTAATTGATCCAATTCGAATCGGTGAGCTGTATGCTCCAGGAATCTTCCGGCACTTCTCCTGTGCCGTCCCAGATCTCAGCCAGGGTTATTGCCCCCCCTATTTTCACATCAGGGAGATTGTTATTAAACTGATCCATCGCTTTTGCTTTCTCTACTATATTAATCATCTTTCTTACCTCCGTCATTTTCTTCTATTTTATCATATTGCTTGAATCGCTGATAGTTCTAATCTTCAAACTCTCTGCCTTCGTAACCTCCGGGGCGGGTGGATGCTCAAATAGTTGTAAGCATTTTTTGGAAAACCTCATCTTCTTTGAGGTCTTCGTTATCTTCCAAAAAATTCTCTATTTCCATATCCTGTACCCAGTCTAGGTCTGCATCCCACGTATAGATTATTGTTTCTTTTTTATTTTTAAATTGGCACGAAGAAAATGTATAATAGGTACCACACAATCCCCCATTTCCGTACATCAGAAATCCTTTGTCTCTCTGCACTTCTTTAAGTACATCCAAGACATCTTTTTGACGCTCAATCCTCATGGCTTCGTTATAGTCGAAGCCGGACATTTGTGATTCTGCGATATCCCAAAATACATTTTTTGCCTTTATATCTTCGTCTACGCTTCCCTTATCTCTAATAAAATACTTATCATAAAAATAATTAAACCGACTGGCTTGCCTAAGCTGTTCCTTTGTAAGACCAGCATCCTTAATTTGTCGGGCAATCGCCTTTTCCCTAGATTCGATTTCCTGATTTAGATCTATAAATCTCATTTTCGTTCCCTCCTTTACTTACCGGAAATACTTCCGCCCCATAAATATTGACTATCCATCCATAATTTATCTAACTTGTGATCTACTTCTGAATCTATATCGCGATATTTCTCGCTGTAGGAGTTGAGGATTTGCATCTGCTCCCTGTGCCCAATCGGTTTTCCGGTCTTTTCTCTGATTATCCTAGTTTCCTCCTGAATATTAAGTTCCATTAAATTGGCTATCATGTCAAACTTATACCCATTTCTAGTGAGGCCTCTCCATCCATCGATAAACCATTTTGCAGAATCTTCGGACTGAAATTTTTCTTTTGCAAAAGAAAAGTCGTATTCTTCGCAGATTTCAAGTCCTTTATTTCTTATATCGTTCGCCCATGCAACCTGTTTTTCTGATCCTCTTAATGCTATCATCTTTGCTTCCCTCCATGCTTTTTTTAATGCGGAGGAAATGGTTTCTTTAAATCTTTTTACCAGCACCCATGCTCTTTTCATAATTTTTGATAAATTGTATTTCTTCATCTTCATTTCCTCCTTATTAACTCGTTTCCTTTACTGTAATTACAGTATACCCTACTATTAGGGTTATGTCAATACCTTTTTACCCTAATATTAGTTGTTTTTTTCTCTTCTATATTGTATAATCAAAATAAAAAGGAGGAACGACATGATTAATTACAAAATAGATGTTTTAGAAACATTAAAAAAGTGTGGATATAATCAGACTAGGTTACAGAAGGAAAAGCTTTTACCTAAACAAACTATGACGAATATAAAAGCCGGGAAAAGCATTACTTTAGAAACTTTAAATAAAATATGTATTATGTGTAAACTACAGCCAGGGGATATTATAGAAGTCATCCCTACGGATGAGGAAAAAATAAAATATTATTAGATTCGCTTGACGCTACCCTAATTATAGGGTATACTATAGTTACAGTAAAGGGAACGAGTTAAACAAACATTAAGGAGGATGTTAAAATGAAGAAAACAATAGATTTATTAAATGAAGTAGTAGAACTTGGTTTCGATAGAGAAAGAGCTTTGAGAGATATAGACGCTTGTCTTGACCAGATTTTAGGGATTGACGAGGAGACTGGCGATCGACCTTCCCCTTTGACGGAAGAAAAAATCGAAGACGAATTATATAATGACATATTAGACGGCTTCAAAGCCGAAAAGGAAATGAATGAGTTTGCAAGAGAATCGCATAACGATTTTCTGGACGGACTTCAACTTTAAAAAAGGGGAAAAACATATGAAAATAAATCATTATACGATAAACACTCAACATAATAGAGTATCATGCACGGAAGAGGTGCAAGAGGAAACAATCGAATATCTAACAAACTTGATAAAAAACACGGATGAAGGAAATCCTATTGAGCTGCTCGACGGTGCAACAATGCTTTTGACAACTGAACCGGGCGCTTATATTGCAACAATCAAAGTCGGTGATGACATTGTGTTAGCCACCGCAGGTGCTTCTAATAAAATGCAAGCAAAAAAAATATGGCAACTGATGCTTGAACTCGCAAAGCCGACACTGCCAAATAAAATAGAATTATTCCCGGTTCAGCCGCCTTTCGTTTTAGATCTTATTTTCCCTGGCGCAGTATTCCATCAAAATGTCCTTTCTTGGACCGGGGATTTTACTCAGTGCCTTGGACACTTGTTGTTAGACAAAAACAACAAGTGGTAATTGACAATAAAGGGCGAGAAAAGTATAATAAAATAAACGGCAGACCCATATTGGGATTTAAAGTATAAAATAATGCTATTCACATTTAATTCTGCTATTTAAAAAAGCCCCGGAGCAATCCGGGGCTTTTCTTCTGCTATTTTTTCCGATTTTTATACAGCGCCGTGCAGGTCTTCTTTCCTGCATAGCTGCCTTTCTTCCAGCCAAGCTGTTTCCAGTACTGTTCTAATTTCTTCTGCGTTGCAGGCCCCCAGATGCCGTCTGTTGCAATATCTGCCCCGGATGTAAGATCATTTAGTTTTCCCTGGAGCCAGCGAATTGCATTTTTGCCGGAATCCTTT
Organism: Anaerostipes rhamnosivorans; assembly: GCF_005280655.1. Taxonomy (NCBI): domain Bacteria; kingdom Bacillati; phylum Bacillota; class Clostridia; order Lachnospirales; family Lachnospiraceae; genus Anaerostipes; species Anaerostipes rhamnosivorans. The sequence goes on along the minus strand of NZ_CP040058.1, from coordinate 877,013 downwards.
TTTACTGCTGTGTACTTCTTTGTTGCTGCTTGCCCGCCGATTGCCTTTTTAAAACTATTCCAGCCTGAATTGTCTGTACCAGCCCAATATGCGGGACATTCCTTTCCGTTCACGTCCCAGTGGCGGATCACATGAGATGCAGGGACACCATATTTTTTCATATAATATTTAACAAGGTCAATGGTCATAGCTTTTGTTTTAGTGGAAACAGTGACCTTTCCATCTCTGATTGTGTCACACATCTCTATTGAAATACTGTTCGCATTTGTGCATTTTCCGTAAAACTTTCCTGCTGCTCCGGAAAGATCATATTTGCCGCCCACTGCCCAGGCTATATTGCGTAGCGGTACAGACTTTACTACTATATTATCATCTACAAAGCAGTGTGCAGACGCCTTTACCACGTTATTCCTAAAGTATTTCCCGTTGTTTTCTGCCGTATCACCGTCATTTGCCGTGTAATGCAGAACGATATACTCTATATCCTTAAGATTCCGTCTGCCACCATAGTTCCGCTTATCAGCCCATACTTTCTTCCATTTAATACCCATCTTTATTCCTCCTCCGGAATCCCGGCCACAGAAGTCAGCAAGGAAATAACACCAGCCAATGCTGCTGTGGATAATACCATGCGCCAGTCAACAGAAGACAGCGCCGCCGTGGTCCCTATCGTTGCTACTGCCGTCTGTGCAACAGTCTTCACTGCTCTGATCCCCGCTGCACGTCCCCACTTTTTCCAATCTCTCATATTTGTACCTTCCTTTCTACTTGTCGATGATACTCTCTAAAAGTTCATCTCTGATTTTCTTCATGTTGTCAATTCCGTTTCCGGTGATCTGATGGTTCAGCATAGCAGCAAGGCATTTATTCTGCTGCTTCTGCATCTCCTCCAGATTGACCAGCCTTTTATAGTCTTTGACCGAGTGATCCTCCAACTTTTCCACTCGGTTCTTGAATTTAAAGGCCGGGTGCACGACCTTATAGATCACTGCCCCGGCCCCGCCGATGATACTGATACCTCCGCATATTGCTAAGATTTCTTGTAGCACTTCCCTCTCCTTATGTCTGCAAAATAAAAAGGCCCTTCGGCCCTCTACTGCTGCTCTGTCGTCTCTGTTGCTCTTGCGTCCTGTGCTGCATAAAACTGCTGCGTAAACTCTTCGATCTCCTGCCGCACCGCTTCTTTGTTTGCTTCATAAAGCTTGCTGTCTTGGATGTTCTGCGTTACGTTGTCTCCCTCGCCGTCTTCTGCCACAGTGGCATTCAAATATACCACCGTGCGGTCGGAATCCGGGACCTTGATCTCTCCTGTAAGCGTGATGCTTCTTTTAGTTTCTAACATGTTTGTCCCCTTTCTAATTTTAATCTTCTGGAAATGAAAATGCGATTGCTGCCCAGCTAACGCTTCCTTTTATCGCTGTTGCATCTTCCATTTTCCTCAGCCATTCTAGTTTTACGGTCCCATCGAACCCGAAGAGGTATCTTCCTACTGTAGCGCCTGTCGCAGAGTTTATATGATATATGTCGTATTTCGGTCGGAATCCCGCAGGCAACGTACATATTTTTACATTTGTGTTCTCAGCAGAACTTCCCCCTGCATATGTTCGATCAATCCCATAGTTGCCGTAAACATGCACAATTCCATTTTTCTTTCTATACATGATACTTGTTCCGATCTCCGGTTTTTTTGTATATATTCCACACGCATTTGTTCCAATGATTGGTTTCCAGCCTGTGTCAGAGGTTTTGTTTTGCAGCGCCGTATTTACATCGCTGATCGTCGATTGTAATTCTGTACAACGAATAACGAGAGTATTTATAGCAGCTACGAGACTGCTTTTATCTACTGTCTTAAGATTTTCTAAAATGCCATCCGCTTCATTTAAGTCATTCAAGTGCTCGACTATATATTCTGAAATCGAATTGTACCTATCAAGATCTATCTCTGTCCCCCGGTAAATCGCATCAAGGCGATCTTTTAAGTTCGCATACTGCGTACTGTCTCCAGCCAGTCTTGCATCTACTACTTCTGCAACAGAAGGGTTCGCTTGTGACATTTCTTCAAGTAAGTTATCATATTTTTTGTCTAGCAAGTCCTGTTTTCCTGTATATATATCTATGACTGCCTGCTTGGCCTCCATATCTGCCTTGCTTTCCTTGTTGATTGTATCAATACCGTCATGGATGCTTTGTCTTACATCCTTTCCTAAAACAGCATGTAGAATGTTCTGCAATGCTTCTTGTACTGTCATACTCGCTCCTTCCTATCCTATTCTTTTCCACATATATACAGTTATATAAGGAGGCAGATTTTTCCCTGCGCCATTCTGACCTGTGCTGTTAGTATTATGCGCCGGAACATTATGATAATGATTTCCATCTACCATGATTGCACTTGTACTTTTTCCGTTATTTTTGTCTGAAAATCCAAGGCTGCTTGCTGTAGAATTGCCAGAAGCAAACACCCCACTCCTCACGTAAGCATCGTGATCGTGCACTCCTGCATTGATTGTGTTTTGTGCATTTACACTGTGTATATGAGCGATCACGGCCGCATCCTTGTTTCCTCCAGGCTTCTCCACCGAATTAAACTCCCCCTGACTTGTATCTACTCCCACGATAGTCCGTCCTGTTGCAAATGCTGTCCAGCTGCCACCGAAAAATGACGCAGGATTCGCATTGTTTACAGAGATATAGATACTGCCGACCGGGTAGATCTTATTTGTAACTGCGTCCATCTCTACCTTTACTTGCTCAGCCTTGTTTGCTGCGTTATTTGCTGTGTTCACGGCGTTGTTAACTGCAGGTATAACATTTTGGATTCCTGAATTATAAACATTTTGGCTTTCCACAAGCGTCTTAATTGTAGAGCCAAGGACAATACTAGAATCCTCCGGTTTTTTAAGATTCTGGCTTTTTTTGCTTACCTGCATATAAGAATTAATTCCATGCGGCATGGATACAACCGGGATAAAATCTCCGACAGAAATTTCTTTTACATCGTAACCAAGGTCTTTCAGATCGACAGCGGTAAGTTCAATCGAAACAATTAAGTTCTTTAATGCTTCTACTTGCTCCTGTCCTTTCTGTTTCAATGTATTTGGGCTTTCAACATCCGAAAAAGAAACAGTGCCGTATATTTTCCCAAAAGTATCCACGGCTGACTGATCGTAGAGATAATCCACTCCATTATTTACGCTCGCTATCGTGATTGCTTTACCAGTAGCGCTGTTTGTTGCTCCTAAAGGGATTATGCAAGTTTTTATATCCTCGGCCTTTATATACTTTGTTATATCAAGTATATTTTCTCCATATCGCACCGACTGCCCTTCTCTATCCTCATAATCTTTCAAATAGTCAATATAGTATTTCCCGTTCTGCTCTCTCGTCCTGATATATCCGCCATAGACATTCAACAACTTATTTTCAATGTCGGCCCTGGTATCTGGATAACTATTCTCTGTTACTTTTACAGAATCACCTGTCATTGTGATATTCCCAATCTGAAATTGCTTATCAGGCTCAACCTGTGAATTATGAGCATTAATAAGCTGCTTGAACCGGTCCGCCGGCGAAACCGTAGAAGAATAAGGCCGCTGGATTGTGTCTAACAAAAAAGCGAGGTCCCCCTCGCATGTGACTGTTTTTTCTCCATCAAAGTCTGTTTCTTCATTCAAAATACGGCATCTAAAGATCTCTTTCTCATTTCCATTATCATCGAACCATATGATATGCAATTTTGATTTTAACTTTTCTAAATTGTTATACATCGGATTGTCTGGATAGATCACAAAAGAAAAAGAGCCGTTTTTATTCAGCTCTGTATCTAACTTGGGATCACTGATCTGCAGATCTTTATCCCATGGGTGATAGATATATTTGTCATTTAATTTTACCTTATACACTATAAACTTCCTCCTCGATATTCTACACTCACAGTCCCGTTCCCAGTAAAGGTCAGCACATTATCTCCTTCTATTAAAAGAAGATCCGGCGCCTTGCTCTTTCCTGCAGGAAGACTGTAGGTCTTTCTGTTGTGTGTCACACTCATCGAAACACTACAGTCAAATTCAGGGATCACTGGCATAGATCGCCCTGGTATATGCAGCTCAAGAGATCCAGAAACAGCCAGGTCTTTATATTCTCTTATGATCCCGTCCTCAAAAGAAAAATCATCCCACAGCCAATCTTCTGTAGAAGAATACTTTTCGTATTTATAGGGATCACGGTTCACTTCAATTTCAACCTTGCTGTATTTCTTGTTTATTTTATCTGTGTCAATTTTTACCCTTCCTTCATAGAAGAAAGTCTTTTCATTTCCAAGAATCACTTTTTCTCTTTTGCCATGCAAAGCATTAAAAATTTCACTGCCCTTGCGGAGCCAAGTGCCATAATCTCCATCTACAAAATCGAAAGTAAGTTTCATTGTTGTGTTTTTGTAGGTTGTGTATCCGGTCTGTACCTCTGTCAGATCAAGGTCCCCGTTTCTTCCAGGGACCTCTTTAAACTTTGTATCTGCCTCCGGTGAACCAACTTCCAGGGTAAGCAGCCTCATGCCCCATTCGGCAGCCAGGCTATATTTTCCTATCTGAACATCAAACATCAATTTCTCCTTTCGACTTTCCCTTGCTCTTTTCCAAGCTCTTTACTTACATGCGGAGCTATAAGCTTTCCTGTTGTTTTTCCATCCAATTCAACTGTACCGGTTATCTCTGCGTTTACCTGAACCGGACGGCTATCTTCTAAAACAACCACTTGTGCACCGCCCGATGGCCCGGTGTAGGACGGGACATCCGGTGTAGGATACTCTACACTTTCCACTTTTGCACGCATAGCAGCAAGGGAGGTATTAATTTCTTTTTCGATCTGCACCGTAGCTGCCGGCATGTATTTAGAAAAGGCAGAGCTAAGACCAAGCGGAAGATATTTTCCTACCTTGTCTCTTACTACCCGGGACGGGGATTTAATTTTCAGCTGTTTCTTCATGTCCTTAATGATCTGATTGCACATCTGCTTAACTGCTTTGGACATATTTTTTGTCTGTGACTTCATGCCGGACGTAAATCCAGCCATAGTGTCCTTACCAATCTGATTCACCTTCTTCTTTAGTGCGTTCAGATTTGTATTTAGTTCTTTCTGGTAGTCCTCTTGAAGTTTATCCAGGTCACTTTTAAAGAAGCTCTCTCCAAAAGATTCAGAGCCATTATAAATCTTATTCCATTTATTTATATAATCATTGAATTGTTTCGGATCAAGAGATTGCAGGTATTCCATGTAATCATTTGCATCGGAAACGCCCATTCCCAGGATTTCATCCATTAATGAATCCGGAATTTTGCCTTTCAGGGATTTGATCCGGTTTTGGTAATTTTCAATAGCTTCAATATTGCCATCCAGATCGTATAGGCTGCCTGTATCACGCATCTTTGACACCATATCACTCTGCTTTTGCATGATGTCGTTATACTTTTCTTGGAACTTTTCTGAAAGTTCTTCGATAGTTTTTTCAGCTTCTTTTACAATCGCTGCCGCCTGCTTCTTTACTGAGTTTGTATAAGCCGTAATCATTGCTTTTCCAAGGTTCGTGTAAGAGCTTGTCATTGCTTTCTTTTTCGCCTTGGTTTTTTTAAGCTCTTTTTCAAGATCTTTTGTGCTTTTCTTGTCTTTTTTTGCCTTTTTGATCTGCTTGTTTAGACTAGCAATTTTCTTATCATATTTCTTACTTTCTTTATCGCTACCCTTTTTTATCTGAGTATTGATCAGATTCTTTCCGGCTGTTGTAGTCTTCTCCACCTGAGAATCCATAGAATTTGACAAGTTCTCGACAAAGGTTTTCCCTATCTCTGAGAAGTTACCCTTTTTGCTTGCCGATTTTGCGGACTTTATAGCAGCATTGCAGAGACTTTCCATTGTCTTTTTTAGATTCTTCTGTTCAGCATTTATACCGGAAATAATACCGGTCACAATGTGCTTTCCGACTTCTTTCTTAAATACCCTAGATGGTGACTTGATTCCAAGAGATTTCTTTGCAGATTTTAAAGCATTTCCTGCAACATCTTTAAGTTTATTGAATAATGCGCCTGCAGCCGAACCAATTCCTCCTATGATCCCCTTTATGATGTTCCTTCCAACGTCTGCCCATTTAATGTTTCTGAATGCCGTTGCTGCTTTATTAGCCAGACTTTTGGCGGTGCTTGCCATTTTCCCCGCAAGACTTATAAGTCCAGAAGCAATCTTTTGTACGATTTGTTTCCCGACAGACAGCCAGTTTATTTTTGTGATATTCTGCATTATCGCCCTGGCCAGAAGTTGTGCGTTTAAAGTTGCTTTACTGACAAACATCGAAATTCCAGAAGCAATTTTAGATACAAGATTTTTACCGACAGAAAGCCAGTTTGTCGTTGTGATCTTTGTCCATAAACTTTTCACCAAGCTATTAAAGGCAGATACCACACTACCTTTTGCGGAAACAATTCCATTTTTCAGACTTGTTATCAGAGCCTTTCCGGCGCTTAAAAGGTTTATGTGAGTAAAGACATTAATGATTGCAAGTACAATTTGTGGAAGTGCCGCAATCAGCTGCGGAATTGCTTGTATGATCCCCTGAACAAGATTCACTATTATCTTTGCCCCAGCCGCAAGTAATTGCATTAATCCTGTGTCCAAGGCAGCACATAAGCCGTTTATAATCTGCGGAACGTATGTGATCAGCTGCGGTATTGAGTTTATAATCCCCTGCGCAATCGCTGTGATGATCTGTATTCCTGTACTGATCAGCTGTGGCAGATTTTGAATAAGGCCCATCGCCAGCTGTCCGATCATTTCCAGTGCCTTTGGTATCAAAGTTGGAGCATATTGCGAAATAGAATCTCCCACCTGCTGTATGATCTGCATTCCTGCACTCATAAGCGCTGGCGCAGCCTGCATAATTCCTTGTCCGATTGACGCAGCTATTGGAGCAATTGATTTCAGGATCTTCGGTATGCTCTGAGTTATTCCATTAGCTATGCTCGTTATGATAGAAACTGCGGATTGTGTAATCTCCGGCGCATGTGAACTGATCGCACTCGCAATCATAGGAATGAAAGAAATTGCGCTTGTAATAAGTGACGGAAATTTAGAAAGCAAGCCAGTTGTAATATTGGCTATAATATCCGCTCCAGCTTTAAGAAAGCGGTCCCCACCACCTTGAAATGCCTGCCATAATGCATTTAAGACTTCCGGTATCGTCTCAGCAAGCCTGGGAATAATCTCTCCAAGATTTTTTCCTATATTAACTGCGGCGGTTGCAAGAGCATCCGCAAAATCCTTAGCAGACCCAGAGCCATTCAAAAAGTTGTCATATGCCGCCTTAGCTGCATTCATTGATCCTTCAATCGTTGTTGCTGCCTCTTTTGCCGTTGTTCCGGTAATACCCAAATCGCCTTGAATGACATGGATCGCTTCATAGACGTCTTTCAGATTGCTTATGTCATACTTAACCCCGGATAACTTAGATGCATCCGATAACAGGCGCTCCATCTCTGTCTTCGTGCCGCCATATCCAAGCTTCAAATTATCAAGCATGGTATAATTCTGCTTTGCAAATCCCTGGTACGCATTTTGGATATCCACCATTGCTGTACCCATTTTATTTGCATTATCAGACATGTCAATCATAGCCATATCTGCGACTTTTGCAGCCTTTTGAGTATTTCCAGATGTGCTTTGTAACAATGATGCAGAAAAACTTGTTACATTTTTCATGTACTCATTTGCGCTCATACCCGCTGTCTTAAATGCATTATTCGCATTCTTAATAACCGTTTTCGCGCTATCCTTAAAAAGAGTTTCCACTCCACCGATATTCTGCTCAAGATCAGATACAGAATCAAGAGATTGTTTTGTCATTACGCCGAAAGCAGCGGTTACGCCAGCAATCGCTCCCGCCGTTACGGCAAGTCCTTTTTTTGCAATTCCGCCCAGCTTGCTTATACCTGCATTAAAACCCGCCTCATCTATCTTTGTATTAAATTTTAAACCGCCATCGTACCCCATGCGTTATCTCTCCTTTCGGACAACTGCACGGCTCAATGGCTCTCTAATGCATCACCTGTCTTCCTTCATTAATCTTTATTTCAACTTCTTTCCCACACTTTTTACACTTCAAAAAAACACCGCTGCTTTCTGCGGTATTGTCATAAATTATTAGGTGTGCGTGGCAGTGCGGGCAAACGTACCACTCTCTTGCAAATGGTATTTTCTCCTTTATCCCCATATCACCACATCATATTTCCAAAGGCGTCACCGATGTCTTCATCTGTCGCACTATTTTCTGTTATTGCAATCTGCCTCTGGATCTTCATGATCCTTTCTCTTTCTGCCTTGTCTTTAATTTTTCCAGCATCAATACTACGGTAATTCATTCGTTTTTTTAGTTCACACTCTTCGTTCATACCGTCAATCAACATGCGGAACTTCCACCAGTGCATATATTTTACCGTTGTTAGATCAATGCCATAACATTCCAGAAAGCCTGATAATATAAAAGGTGCGTCCTGCGTGTAGGACAGCACCTGTTTTTCTTGTCTCTTGCTTTCTTTTGTATCACTTTCGGTATCTGCATGATTCTCTTCTCCCCTGTAATCTGTCATAAAGATAGAGAGGGCTTTTAGGCAGTCATGGAAGTTGGCTTGAGGAGGATCTATAAACCACATCAGTATTAGCTCTGCCTTTTCCATTGTGTCTACCTCATCATCCCGGAGTAAATCTATCAACTTGATATACTCTCTAAAATCGGTCACTATTTTATACCTTCTCCCGGAAATCAATACATGCTCTGGAAATTTTTCATATAGAGGGTTCATCTCTAGTTGCCACGATATTTACTATTGTTTTTCTTGTGTTTACCTGGATAATATTTCTGGTTCTTTGCGATTCGTCTCTGATTTATCATCTTTACCTGCCTGATTGTAAAGCCAACAAAGTCATCTGCGATTTCTTCACATACCCTTATATTATGTTTCCCATTGAATATCTTGTTCCCGGTCCCCGGTCCGAACAGACTGTCAAACATGCGATAATAGACGTTACAATAGTTTCTTACAAACTCCACTGTTGCCCCGACTTTCTCCAATTCCTTCTGTTCTTTATCCACTGTTTCAAATGTCTTCATCATTTTTTCTAATACGTCGGCATCTGCTAAATCAAATTCAAATTCATTTCCGTTAATCTCCCAAATACGGATGTTGTCTTTTTCCCGGCTCATGGCTCAATCTCCTTCATTTCTTCATTTACTGTTTCGGTAGGCCCCTCTGGTTCTGGGGCCGTTTCAGGGTTTGGAAGTAGGTGCAGCTAAGAAAGTGCAGCTTTTCTGGTCTTCCGCTACCTTTGCATATCCTTTTATAATATTATCCTTGACTGCAAAACTGCCAGAGTATTGCAGTGCATCTGTACCATCTCCGGAGCTGTCTGGCAGGATAGAATAAGTTCTTTTTCTTGCAACATACTCATCATCTGCTTTTGCTTCTCCTTTGTCAAAAAAGTCGACAACTACGATTTCTCGTGTTTCGCCCTTCTGTTCATCGTCCTGTACGGTTGCCAGATCTTTTAATACCGGATCGCCCTGGTGATGATCAAAGCCATATTCAAGGGCTGTTCCGTACCCGGTTACATCGCTGTCCTGGCTGTCTTTATCTACGTACTGCCGCTCATAAGTGACCGGATTCTTTGATTCTGTAAGAGAAGTAAAGTGCTGCATCCGGTCAAACTGCGTTACCTCCCCATCTCCATCTACCGCAGGAACGCCATAAAAGGCCACCCGCTGGCTTCTTCTTACTAATTTTGCTTTCTCCATTCTTATACCTCCTGGGTGTAAAGAAAGCGACATTGAATCTGATAGCTGGCATAATCCGGCTCCATGCCGAATAGAAACCCGCTGTTTGTAACTTCAATGTCGCTTATATTTTTTTTGTTGTCATTTAATTCAGGGAAATTCCCTTCTCTGTTCTGTGCCTCAATCCATTCCGTGAAATCTGCAAGAAATCCACTATTTTCTATGGCTTCTCGCTCGTCCCCTGTGAAGCGCTCCTTTGTGCTAAATGCAAAGGCATATTGCCGCTTGGAACCTCCATCCACGTAGGTTTTTATTACCGGATCAACCGGCAGTGGATCAATGGAGTATCCAATTTCCGCCCCGGTATAATCTACCCTTACATGACCCTCTTTCAAGATTGGGCACGTAAGAATAAAATCCCGGACCGCCTCAATCAACTTTTTAGCCTCCCCTGGCAACCTTCTCAGCTCCTTCCAGTATCTTGTCTTTATTTGCTGCTTTCATGCGTTCAAACCACTTTGGCCCACGCAGCCCTTGCCCGCTATGCTCATAATACTGCCTGCGGGCATATGGAGCATTGTAGGATACTTCTCCGGAGCCGATGACCGTGCAAAGGGTTCCGCTTTTAATTAATGCACCAGTCAAGCGTGGCGTTAGAGGATCGGAAAGCCTTAACACCTCGCTGTCAACGAAACATTGCGCTTTTGATAGATTCCCTTCAATCCGAGGCGCCATACCTCCGGCCCATTCCAGTTTTGCCATTACTGTTCCTCCTGATGTCTTCTGCGTGTAGATCTGTCCACGTGGCGTCTTTACCACAAACTTTTTCTGTTGTGCCATCTACTCGCCCCCGATCCTGAAATGTGGAATTGTTGTATTTGCACGGTTATCTGACCAGCTTGTAATCCGGCAGCTTCTGTTAGGCAAATCAGAAGGTTTTACTATGTCAGGGCCTTTTCCCTGAATCACATAGTCATCCTTTTGTATTGTCCATACGTCAGATGCGCCCTCCATATCTTTGTATATCGCGGCATCCATGTAGCACAATTCATATTTCCCAGGGATACGTATTTTGAACATATCCTGATTTCTCAGTCCATTGTCGTCCTGCACAACCTTATTGTCAACTTTCCAGTGACACTCCGGTATATATGTTTTGTACCAGGTATCCATTCGGCTTTCAGGGTCATATTTTTTATTGTAAATTGTCAAGTCTGAATTTATGATCACATCGCACACCACCTTGATAAAGAAGCCCGGTCATCCACAAATTTTTTTCTATACACTCTTTTATTTCTTCACTGAAATTTCTTGTGTCATTGTATGTTATAGAATCTCCATCATTTGTTTCTGATTTCACATTAAAGTTCATTTCTTCTTTTTCATGTAAAATCTCCGCTACCTGGCAAGCCGTTATTTGAATATCATCAGCCCATTTGGGAATCAGTGATTGTATCCGCCCCAAACTATTGTTTCTGATTTCCATAGATGCAGAAAGCGCATACCGTGAAAATATTTCCTCCGGTATGGCTGATCCTGCAAAACTCGTCTTGTAGAAATCATATGTTACAAATGCAACCATGATACACCTCCTATCGAGATGCCTCTGTTTCTGTACGTTTGATATAAACCGTCTCTGGTTTTGAAATCATTCTTCCCCAAATCTTTCGCCCCTGGACCGCAGATGCACCAATGAAAGTTCCAGAACCAGAAAGATCCTGTAAATGAACCTCTACGGCCCATTCGTCTACTCTATGACACCAGTTTGGATGTCCTGCGATAAATTCAGTCGTGGTGACCTTTCCTCCAGTGGTTTCTGTGTCCTCATACAACAAATTATTTGATTCAAATACAGCGAACCCCGCTACTGATCCTACTGCTCCAGCATTTTTCATTTCCTGAGATAAATCTCCCTGCCGAATAAAATGGTCGTCTAACATCAAAACTGACTGAAATTCTGGGGAGACAATTAGCCATCTTCCATCCGATGGGACGCCTTTTCTTCCAAGGTATGCTTTAGCCTTTAATATTTCCTGATATGCTGTTTTCTCAGTCGCTGCCGTCTTAGTTTCTGTGACCTTTGTCCCACTTGTTGTTTCGAGACAACCAATTGAATCTGCGTCCATCTCAAGTGCAAGTGAATACCCCGCAGAATCTAAACGATCAGCTGTCAAATTGTCAGGAACAGATGCAGCATCAAAGCCATCAATCAGTTCATTTACTGCTTTATCTCTGTCAATGTTTAAATCCGCATAAGAAGTACTTCCGGTTTCAATTTTTATTCCGGTTTCCTTATTATAGTCTTTTACTTTTACTTCCGTATCTCTAACAGGAATCTTTACTTTTCCTGCCTTTGGATTTCCTTCATAATTGTTGTTAAAAATGTAATTGTCTCTTGTTACGAGCGTCTGTCGCAATTTTGCGTCTACCAGTGCAGAATAACGCACTTGTGATTCATGTGCCATTTTATACCTTCCTTTTCTTAATCAATCTTTAAGCCTGGGTTCTTTTTCAGAAATGCAGCCTCAACTCCAGAAGTCTTTTCTTTCGCTTTTTTCGTCTGTCTCTGTCCCCATGCTTTTTTCGGTTCCTTATCTTCCTCGTTTTCTGATGACTTTGTAAAATGAGGGTACTTTTTCACTACCTTTTCAATTGCATCCTCTATGTCTGTGTCATCATCAAGATACGAGTGTGCCAGAGCGATTACATCATCTACGCAATCTTTTGAAATGTCATGCTCGTAGCATAAGATCTTCATCTCTGCTTTCTGTGCCCTGACTTCCGCTTGTTTTACAGCGTCATCATCTTTTGATTCGTTTTTATCGGATTCATTATCATCCTTTTTTTCTAAAGACTGCTTTCGTTCCCACTTTCTACGCTCTCTTTCCAGACGTTTTTTGATCGCCTTATCAATATCAGCTTGTGTAAACTTCGCCTCTTCATCTCCGTTTTCGTCCGCTTCATCGTCGTCCTGGTCGTCACCATCACTGCCGGCATCACCATCGTCCCCTGCATCACCGCTTTCTGCAAAAAACTGCAAGTTCATAGGAAACTTCCGTGTTTCCATTTTTTCTTTCATTAATTCATTTTTTCTCATTTTTTTTACCTCCGTTTACTGTTCGTCAACTACCGTAGACAGTTTTAGGTCATAACTACGTTTGGACATAAAAATAACACGCCTTAGCGTGTCGATGCAGCTTAACCCTGCTGCTGGGAGATACCGGATCACCATTCTTTTCTATTTCTTGTTTTCAATTGTTTGCGCTCCTTTCCTTAAAAATCGGCGTAAAAATACCGCCGGTCCATTATTGACTGGCGGTATTAAACTAATTCAATCTGTAATGTATCACAAATTTCCGTTAATGAATTTCCGTCATAGAATGGATCATTCATCAAATCGTTTATATCTGTATATGTCTTTGCTACATTACCAAATCCTACTTGAAATTTATCCACGGACCATGGATTGATACACGCAAATTTCCCGTTGTACTCAAATGTAATGTCCTGCGTCAGTTCAAGTATCTGTTTTTTTAACTCTGACCTTTTCATGACAGATCACCATGCTCCTTCCTTTCAATTTGGTTCATCTCTCTGGTGTATCGCTTCTTAATCCTTCCTTTTTCCCATCTGTATATATGGACATGTTCTCCGTTTTCGCCATAATTATGAATTTTTTCATTTCCGTGATTTCCGGAATGAATCTGTTTGACCATATGGCCTTTTCGGTCATAGATTGTTCGATTCTTGTATTTTACTCCAGACTTCTCTTCCATGGTTTCGATAACAGCATTCTGCCTATACTTTCCAGGGATTTTAACATGTTCTTTCTTTGTCCAGTCGTCTGTTGTAATGATGATTCCATCTTTATTGTACCTGATTTTTTGGTACTTCACAATGGAATTATCCCGAGGGAGAACCCGACCTTTCATATCAGAATAAATTCTCTGTCTTTGTTGCCTTAGCCCCATTTTATTAGAGAACTTCGTATATTCATAAAGCTGATTATTGTATCTGATCTGGTCATCCAGTATCTTTTCTTTGTCTGTACCCGCTTCTTTCAACAATGTTATTTTTTCACGCTGAGCACGCATGGCTGTTTCCATTTTCCTTTGCTTCTGCGTTGCCTGGTATGTAGTATATTGCTTTCCGCCGTATTCCTTCGGAACATCCTCTTCTTTATTTTTGCTGTTCAGCCATTCATCTGTCCAGCTCCTTACCGAAATACCGGGAACAAATGGATAATACATATGATAGCAGTTTGCACCAAGCAATCCAGTCACAGTATATAGCCCGCAGACAGTCACAAGCTGTTCTTTTGTCCACACCTTGCCTTGCCAGATTCTATGTTCTGGCCTTGCCCCTCCGTGCCAATCTACTTCAAAGTGATCCGTTCCAAGCTTCTCGGCATTCATATCTGCCATTTTCCCAGATAGTTGTGAGATTCCGGTCATGATAGCTCTTCTAGCTGCTACATCTACCCGGTTGGACCATCCAGTCTGTGCATAATGAACGGTTCTCAGACCACTATTCGTTAACTGTGTTACGGTTTTTCTGATTGTGGATTCATAATCGAATACCCCTGACGCAATATCCATCATGGCTGCATCGAGAATATTGTTATAGGTCTGTGCAACAGATGTAAAATGCAGTTTCCCTGTCCAGGCATCCGGCATCATGAAACCTAACGATTTTGTAATGTTGAATAAGTCTGTATTGCTTTGCCGCTGGAATCCTTCTACTAACTGTTGCAACTCTAAATTTTTGTCAAATGGTATAAATTCCTGATTGACCTGCTCATATAGGGATTTATACCTCACATATTGACTGTTTATTACATTATCATATGCCTCAAAAGTCATTGCATAGCTGTCATCAAGGCACTTTTTTATTTCCTTTTCTATCTGCTCTGTAGAGTTTCCAAGTAAATGGTACTTCGTAAGTTGCCAGTCGGCAGTACTGGTGATTTCTCCAGTTTTCTTTATCCGGCGTACAATATCCCTTAATATTCGTTCTTCCAGATCAAGAAACCTTTTTTCTGCCCCATGTGACAATCGCTCTGAATACTCTCGATTCATAAGCTATCACCACCTATTCAATGATCTGAGCTTGTTGCGGAAGATTCTTCAAAGCCTCTTCTCTTGATTCCCCATACCATTTAGCCCGATACTCTTCTGGAGCCATAATGCCTGCAGCTAGGTCTTGACGGTCTTGCTGTCTCTGTGATTCTTTATCGGTTATAATGCTGTCATCAAATTCAATAGAAACGTCCTGATCTCCAGCACCGGACAGAAAAGCGATAGCGTTTACCATGCGGATTAATGCATCCTTTATGACTATTTCATGTTTCATCAGATTTTGATACAGCTCTGACTTCTCTGAAATAACTTCGGTTGCTGTCTTCGCCGTTCCGTTTTCAAAACGGTATCTATCGTTTCCAAGCCCACATTTCATGCTCAGAAGGTCAAGCATTCGCTGTAAGGCTTGTTCATGCTCTGCAGCCCTCAATGACATGTTGATTTCCTTTATTGATTTTGGATCTGTGTCATTCGTCTGATAAGAATAAAACTCTGTATCGTTCGGATCAAAAATGGGATTCACCGTCCCGTCTTCTTGCATCTGGATCTTTGCGAAAGTCGTAGGAACAATAATCCTTTTCTTCCCAAGTCGAAACTCATTACAGTAAGAATCATATACCAGATCAACTGCTTTTAGCTGATCAATGCCGTTTGCAAAGCAGCTCACACCCATTGGGCTGTCAAAGTCAATATTATTAATTATGTTTGGCGTGATAATCTGGAACAATGGCTTATCATAACCTGTTAATACAGTTTCCTCTATGTCATCCGGAAGGTCTAATTCCTTTCCGGATTCAGAACAAATATAGTGGTTCTCAATTACATATTGTGTCCCATCCTTCTTATGTATCTGGATATAAAATGCTTTCTCCCCGGATACGACAACAGGGCTTGCAAAGGCGCATTCTGTGATAATTCCATTGTCATGTGCGATTGGTCGTATCATTTCCGCTCTGATGTAATCAATAACTACTTGTTCATCCTGATCAAGATATTCCACAAAGGCCGCAGTGCCAAAAGCAAACATCATCTCAATCAATTGGTTCCCTTTAACCAGGAAGTTGTTATTTTCAAATATCTGGTTAAGGGATACGGAAAATTCACTTTCTGTGGTGATCGTGACCTTTTCATTCAACAATAGATTAGCCCAGTCCTCGCAGATCCTCTTTGCCATCTGCATTGACATGCGATCCTTACCAACTGTTTTCACTCCATTATAAACATTATACCGATGAAATTTCTTAACGTATCCCTGGTACCAGTCTTCCCACTCTGATAGATGTCCTAGCGTCTTATCTGCTTGTAGCACATATCCACTTGTTTTTAAGAACTCACTTACAATATCTCTCATTTCATCACCTGCCTTTATGCTACTATATACATAATGTCGCTCATAATAGTTTCTGTGCTGTACTCCGTACTATCAAGGCTGTCTACGTTCATTTGACCATCATCAAGACGTACATCCTGATTAGGCTTGCTGTCATCATAAACAGCCTCCTCAAACGCTTCTTTAATATGCGTGCAGTGTTTCATAATCTTCCATCTGCCCTGCGCAATCATGGAATTGTAAAAGGCAATCCGGTCATTGATTGGCCCTTTGATCGCATTCTTAATATCTATTGCCACCCGTTCCCTGATTATCGCTGCTTCTAGACCACTGATCAGCGTCTGTTCTGCGCTGTCACAATATGCTTCGTGGACTTTGTATCTGCTCTGTGCCCTCTTTACAAAGTCTATAAAATCATTTTCTAACTGTTTTGGATTTATCCTCTTCTTGCAGTAATACTCATCAAGCACAACCATCTGTCTGTATCCCTTTGTAAATCCTGTCAAGGTAAAAGAATGAGCTGACTTCGTACCTCCGAAATCAACTCCAATGATTGCATGTATAATTTGATTATCCCTGAGCCATTCTTCCGTAATCAGGTATTCATCTACATGATCTGCAAATTGCTGATAGATAAGGCCATCCGCCGCCACCCATTTTCCAAGGATAAACCGCTTGTAAAAAACACTGCCAAGAGGCCACGCATTTTTATAAAAATCCTTTTTACTTTGCGATAATGTAAGGTTATCCTCCATCGTGAAATGCAGATGATATACCTTTTTCTTGCTGTCTTTCTCTGCGGCTGCTTTTATGAACTCTTCATTGATATAATGATGCGGCCCCTCCGGATTGCAGTTCATCCATACCTTTGATCCATCAATAGAGCACCGGCCTATCATCTGATCAATAAATGACTTCGGAAATAAAGCTGCTTCATCTGCATATGCTCCGGCAGCAGTCAGGCCCTGCAAGGCATCCTGGCTGGCCTCTGTATTCGCCCCGTACAGGTAGTAAGTATTATCGCCAATCTCTATATGCGCATCCGATCCAGACCGGATGTATTCATATGGCCACCCCCATGCTTCTAAGATCTGTTGCATTGGTTTTACAACATTCTTTTTCAATGCTCCCATGGTCTTTCCTGCCAGAATAAAACTCTCCCCGGAAAACATCTCCTGGGACCAGATCAAAAACCCGCAGATACATGCAATCGTTTTCCCCGACCTGATAGATCCATCCGCTATGACAAAATCGTTTTCTGATGTCCTTGTCACTGGACGCCACCAGTTTATAAGTCTTTTCTGTTGACTTGAGAATGGTTTGAATCTAAATTCCGCTGCTTTCTTCTGTTTCTTTGGCATCGTCAACACCATCCTCTTCGTTAAATAAAGTATCCATTTCTTCTTGTGTCGGCCTCATGGCTTTCAAGAAGGATTGGATGCCTTCTGTATTGTCTGTATTTCCAGCCTCTTGGTCCCTGGCTCTTTTATCTCTATCTATCTTAATCTGTTGTTCTTCTATATCCAGATCAGACTTTGTTGTTTGCCCGATTGTGTCCCTGATCGCTTCAAAGGCTTTTACGTTTCCAGTCATCGCATTTTTGATTAGTGCGGCTGTTACGGCGGATTCAAGAGTATTTTCCAGTCCTAGTCCATCTAATATTGGCGCAAGTTCCGGATTATCTACTTTGGCAGTTAACAAGGCATTTAATGTCCTTCTAAGATCTGCTTTTTTTCTCCTGGCCTCTCCTGATGCCCTTCCACCTTTCTTGGCTATTTCTCGTAGTTCGCTCGTGCTTCGACTGTCAAAGCCCTTCCCTTTTAAGTTTTCTTCATTCGCCACAACACCACCTTCCTATCTATCTGTAAATAACGGAGAATGAAGGGATCGAACCTCCACCACGCCTCCAGGCTCTCCATACGGGCTAAGCCCGTAGCAATGTCTTTTGTGTGCCATGCCGGACACAGCAAGTTTGTTTTACGTCTCTGTTCTCCGCTCTGACGGTTGTTTTTATCGTGGTCGCTCCACGCCTGCATTCTTAGAATATGTGTTTTTGTATAGGATAGAATGCAGAAGACCCATTGCGGTTTGCAGTTGCAAGAATGGACACCCAGGGAATCGAACCCTGTACCTGCGGCTTAAAAGGCCGTTGCTCTACCATATGAGCTAGATGTCCTAAATTTTGTATCAAAAAAAGCACCTACAAATGGGTGCTTCGTAAATTATGTATGTCGTTTTGCTGATTTGTATATTTCGTGATCCTCATCATACCATATTACACGAAAAGTTCCATCCTCCAATATCCCATACAACCTATGCGTTCCTGTCAATCGAAGCGAAAACGCCTCCGAATACTCCTCAAGTTTTAGCTCTATCCATCTTTCCTGGGCTTCCTTGATAAATTCGTCGACGTTTTCAAAATGATTATTATTTCCTGTTCTTCTTCCTCCGGTTGCCTTTATGATTTCTCCCCAAGTCATCCCTTCATAATCTTTCATCTTTTCAATAATGTAAGGATAAATGTTGTCGCATTTCTGCAAACTCCATCTTTCATGCTCTACATCCATATCCTTGAAGACCCATTTAGGTGTTTTATCATAATAACTTTCAGGATTCTCAGTATTTCTTGCTTCTTTAATCCCTTTCGGTTTTTCAGAAACTTTTACCTTCTTCTTTTTGTTCTTTGACACTTGCTAAAGACCTCCATAGTAACTTTGCATGCTTTCCTTTGTAATTACTTCATTACAATATGCCCCTGGCGCACATCCTGCTCTTGCTATCTTCCAAGGAGCCTCTTTATGCGTAAGCTCGCTAAGCCACTGTGGTTCTTTATCTCCATAATATTCTAACACGTTATCCATAGTTTCCAGTTCATCTTCTGAAAATACATTTTGTATAGATCCACTATCCGTAAATATGTCTTCGTCTACCACAAACATTCCTCTATGTTTTTCAAATAATTGGGGACAAACTGGACCATTTGCCCATGCTTCAAACTCTTCATCAAATAACGGTACATCATCCCAAGCTAATGACCATGCCTGGCAATAATATGTGAGCTTCTCTAGTTTCATCGTTGTCATAGGCCCTTTTTTGTGCAAGATATACTTTGCTACATCCAATACCCTTGCCATATCTTCCATCCTCCTTTATAAACTGCTATCACAATATGTTGTATAACAATTCATACTTTTATTATACTAGATTATCGTCAAATCACAACAAAAAGTTGTCATATTGAATGTATTTTAAAACAAACGTAATATTTGACATTTTTATTATTTCACCCTTTTTCTTTATTATACAAACACTTGTACGGGCATTGTGGGCAATTATAGTACCTAAAAACCCCGATATCATAAAGATACCGGGGAAAACAAAATAATTATAGAGGTTTCAATATGCCTTGCGTTTTGGTTTATCAGGGGCGCCGCCGTGACGCCCCGTAAAAAAGCTTAAGAGGAGTGCAAGAAAAATAACTGCTATAGTTATTCTAGTTGCTCTATTATAATTATATCACTCCCATTGTGTTAATTGTGTTAATCTTTCAAATATTCGCTAATTATCTGTGAAATACGGCTACGACTGTACCCCACTTGATCCGCAACTTCCTGCTGTTTCTTTTCTTCCAGGAAAGTCATCTCAAATATCTGCCGGGCTGTACTGTCTGGTATAGCCGCAATGAACTCTTCTATCTCTAACACAGCACCCATAGCCGTGATCTTCCGTGATGTTTTCATCCGAATTAGTTTTTTTATTTGGTCTGATTCCCCCGGTTCATCCATGTATACAGTTGGTCGTGTCTCTATGTATGGAAACTCAGGGCTTGATCCTTTTACTTTGCCCAAGACCGTTGGTATATTCTTCTGTCTGTCATAGAGCTGGTCCAGTTTTTTGTCGATTAGATCTATTTCCCTTTTGAGTGCGCCGTGCTGCTTAAGTTTCTTCTTTGTCACACCGGTCCCTCCCTATTTAATCTTTGCCTGTTCAATGTTTCTGATAACAACCGTACTCCCTCCGCCCGGTTCTTCTACGATCTCTACATTCTCTTTAGTGATATATTCCTCGATTGGTATCTTGATCTCGATTCCGGTATCCGTCTCCACGGTGATATATTCTAATCCCTTGACCGTATTCTCTTTTCCAACAGTGAACTTGTCATACTGCATGTCATACCGCTCCATCCGGTCATCAAATAGCTGCTTCTTTTCTGCATCGCCTCCAAAGATCCGGTCACCGATCTCATTGATACGGAACTCATTCTTTTCAGCAAATTCTTCTCTCAGCTTGCTTTTTGCATCCAGGCGGTTCTTTAAAGGCTCATTTTCATAACGGTTGTTGATGTCTGTAATGACTTTGTTCAGGATCTGGAACTTTTTCTTGGGCGCCATATCTGCATGGCACTTGAGGAACCGCTCTGATATGTAATTGATCTTATCCCCTGCGAGCATCTCATATTTCTTTTCTACCAGCTGTACGTTATATTCCAGAAGATCTACGATGACGGCTTCTGTGAGCTTCGCCCCGCCTAATGGCATGATCCGTTGTTTCACGATGTCGTTGACTTCATTCTCTGCCTCTTTATGTACGTATGTCTCCTTATAGTTCATCTTGAGCATTGCCAGGTATACGACACTATGCAACTGGAAACTGACCACGACTAGATCCGCCGCCGGGATGGTGATACTGTCGCACATGATGTCAAATAGGCTCTCGGCAAGCACCCGGCTGGCCTCTATAAAGCTATCGTCTTCCTTTTCCTGCATTTCTTCCAGCAACGCCGGGATCGGGGAAATACTACCGTCAAACTGACACTTCTTTGTGTCGTCGCTGTCAAGGATCTTAAAGATGTGCCCCCGAATAAACTCCATTAAGTCCGGCCCCATATCCAGCAGGTCATTAGACAAGCCAAGATATCCGTTATGGCTGTCAAGGATATGTATGATCCCTTTTCTGATGATGATATCGTCTCTTTCTATTTTCTGCATAACTATTTACCTCCTAAATCTCAGTTTAACCATCATAGCAACTACAAGGGATTTCGTTTTCCTCATAAAATTGGCACATACTGATCTGGCTATCTTCCCATTCCATGTAGTTTTTCCATGCAAAACTCCTTCCAAGTCCTTTTACTTTAATAAGCTGGTTCTGCGCATTGTCCTCTATTGTGATTGCCCTATTAAATAATTCCGGATAGTCCCGTCTTAGCGCCTTGATTTCGGTCTTTTTCATAGATGGGCAAAAGAAACAGCTGCTCTTTCCTGGAAGTTCAAGTCCTTCCTCCTGTATAGCCTTAATACAATCCTCTCTGTACCAATCCCAATCAATCAATGCATAAATTTTCTTATATTTCTTGTCTTGTAAATCAATAGCAAATGCATGTTCCTTTCTTCTCACTTCTCCTGCATCATACCCAATATACTTATTTATTTTCTTCCCTGTCTTCCATATTTCTTTACATTCAGGGTGATGGTTGCAATATTTATCCTGAGGCCCGATCTTGTGTTTTAAACTACATTTCTTCCATCCATATGCTATGCTAGGAAGAGAATGGGATTTTAAGCACTCTTCTTCTAATGTAAACACATTCCCTTCTTTATCTACATTTCTCACAACTGTAATTTGCGGTAATCCATGGATTTTAAGCCACTCATTAAATCTACTTACATGCTTATATGTATGTGGATGTTCTCCTCCTGTATCTGAAAACAAGATCAGGTCAATAGGAATTTTCCTTCTATACATACCAATAATCATTGCAGTACTATTCGTTCCTCCACCAAATGATACAATGTTCATGTCCTTCCTCCTAAATTCTAATTTTCCCACTCTTTATGTAGCCACTCCATTTTGCAATCATTACAGCAATCATGATTATTACTACCGTCATATTTGCAATCAGGGTTATATGTATATGGACAGGCTATATAATCGGTAATCATGCCGTATTCGTCCATATCGTCTATCATTTGCTTTATAGCCTCGGCGTTTATCATATTGCCCTCCTTCCTGCCCGCAAAAGCGGGCTGTAAAACAGGATGCCTAAATGTTTTCTTGTTACGTGTGATATATAAACTCTACTGAGTAAATACCTATAACAGTTCGTTTATTGACTTCTTTAATTCTCGCAGGCAATCCGGACATAAATGTATCGCTGTCTGCCCCGCTAAAATTTTGTAAATTGTATCCGTTCTTTTACCGAGACCTTCACCGTCATAATTCTGTGCCAGGCACGAATTACAACAACACATTGTTTCGTCAATATCAATTTGTAGTTTTTTCAATTTTCCCTCCTTCACTTTGCCCATGTGACATATGCTGCGGAAGACGACGGATATACAATTCTAAGCTTTTTCCCGTTCACCGTCCTTTTTCTTTCCTTGAAAATGCTTCTCTCTCTTTTGCTTCTATCCTCTATCTGCCTTTCTTTTTCCCGCTCCTCCCAGTATTCTTCGATCCACCTGTCCAGATATTTCGCAGTAATACCATACTCCTGCATGATCTGCTTCTTATCTTTGCCAAGGATGTAATCTATTACAGACCTCTGTTTTATTTCCTCTGGGTATGTTTTTGGTTTAAACCTTCCCTTGCTGTCCCGACCGCTTTCGTAATACTGAGTTGTCCAGGTATATACAGTACTCTCTGCGATACCGTATTTCTCCGCAACCTCTTTCCCGGTCATGCCACGCTCTCGTCGGTCTTTTGCAACCTGCTCCTTTAAGCTATCAGTAAATCTGCTTCTATTCATTGTTGTCCTCCACAAACCACTTTATTTTTCCAACATCGAAATTGGCAATCTCTTTCTTGAATATGCAATCGGCCCCTGTCACACAAAACATCGCAAACCTGATAAGAGGGTCCAACTGCTCTTTTTCCTGCTTACTGCAAATGACTTTAATCATCTTCAATCACCACCCTGTACGTTCCGGCACTGGCCCCGGTTTCCCGGTCAAAGACCCGCCTCCCGGTCTTCTCGACCAATCCTCGCTCTTCTAGGCCCTTTAGTCTAGGGGCAACGGACTGCCTCTCCTTGCTGTAATGTATCCCTGACAGACACATGCCAATGGCGATCTGATGGGCTGTTAGATCCCGTCCCTGCTCTTTTAGCCATGCATAGATCCTGTTCTCCATGTTTCTTTTGTCTCCGGCGCTTAAAGCCTCCCTGCGGCATTCCTTTGCTGTCCTCTCCGCATAATATTTCTTTGCGCTGTCCGGCAGGTCTTCTGGAATCTTCCGTTTCCTTTTCTCCTTCGGCGGCTCCGGCTCCTTACAGCCGATGTCTCCGAAAAAGCTAATCTGCTCCATGCTATCCTCCCAACTGCTTCTCAAAAAGCTGTTTTTCCAACTCGTCATAGTCATACTCTCGTTCCTCAAAATTATGGAACTGGTTTGTTTTCTTTGGCTCTAGTTTTGTCTTACGTTCCCGTTCTTTTACGGCATCAACAACCCACTTCCGAATACAAAGATAATGGCTTTTAGCCTTATATCCCTTCATCTCGATATATTCGTCAAGGAATGTGATGGTCTTCTGTGCCATCTCTTCCCCGTATTGGGAGGCTAATTCTTGTCTTTCACTATCTTTCAATCGGACATGCTTATATGCGCCGTACACGTGTTTTACATTTTCTTTTTTATCTTTTTTTATACTTCCTTTTGTTATAGTGTCCCCTCCGCTCGATCTTCGTTCGACCTTCGCAGACTTTTCGTTGTGACCTACGTCAGTACCTTCGTAATTTCTAAAATCCTGATAAATGTCGTAATTACGTATGGTTACGACCATTCCACGTGTCACCTTCGTTGTCTCTATCATAGGGCCGTTCGTGTTACCCTCATCTACACCTTCGCCGGGATTTCGTAGCCAGTCCAAAACTCCTGAGATCTGTTTCTTTGTAGGGGTTTCTTTCCGGTACCCGACATAGTAAGAACATGCCTCCTGAAGCTCTGGTATAGAGAGAAACACTTGGCCCCGTTTCAGTTTTTTACCGTCTGTAAAGTTTGCCTTTGACAATATGTAAATCCAAACTTTTAGATATAGCGGTGGTTTCCGGTATATCTCACTGTCAAGGATCTTCTTAGACAGAATGATATAGCCCCCTTCCAGTCTCATCAGATCATCTCGTTATTTTAAATTTATAAGCGTCTCCATATTTTTTGAGGAACAATTTCTTCTTTAATTTGAAAACATCAGTCTCCATTCCCTTTACATCCTCAAGGACCGCTTTACCAGATGCTTTATCAAAGTAGGCAAAATCCGCTTTATACTTAATTGCCCGGATGGTTTTTCCGTCATGCACAAATTTGTCCTGGAGGATTACCTCCGGTTGCAGTTGCAGATGTGAGATCTCTCCTGCCCTTTCGAGAAGTTTCAATTCTGCATATCTTTCCGCCTCTCTCTTACTGTCAAAGGTGATCCCGTCAAGCTCCGTCTTCTTATTTCTGTACTTGCTGTATCCTTTCCACGCCATTTATAACTCCTTTACTACGATTCCATATACTTTGTGTTTCTTCTCAAAGTCATTTAGTCCGATTTTATGCACCTCTGTGTGGTGCTCCCGGCAAAGGCAGATCTTCTGGTATTCTCTATCATCCACCCGCCGCCGGTCATTCCCCATGCCGATGGCATCGACATGGTGGATCTCTCCCGGCCTGCCACAGACAGCACACTTCTTATGTTTTATGCAGTAGTAGAGATACCTGCCTATGTCGTCCGTCCGGTTTATTGCCAGATCAGAAAGTTGTATCCCATGCTCAAGAGAAAATTCTATGAGCGTGGATATGAACTCACGGGCCAGATCGACAGAGCAGTTAGACAAAGAAAAATGATCTTCTCCGGTACGGATTATAAATTCATACTTCATAAATTCTTTCATGTCCTCCGGGGAATACCCGGTCCACTCTGCCATGTCACGGATCGTTGCATAAGCCTTTTTCCTCTGCATAACAGATATGGTCCTGCCATCGTCAAGCCTCATTTCAGCCACTTTAATGCGTTTGTCTAAGATCGTATCAAAGAGGTTCTTTCCCGGGGCTAAAACAAGCATTTCCGTTCCGTCTTCGCTCTGCCTTATGCCTTTTATCTCAATTACTTCATTCACTATTCATCGCCATACTTTTCTTTCAGGGTGTTGAGCATATTTCCAGCATCAACATCGGTCAATGAATCCCATGTTTTATTGTTGTTCGTAATCCATTTGTCCAGATCAAGCCTATGCTTCTTTCCTATTGATTTTATTGCCTTTATCTGCGCTTCACTGGCTTTTATCCCTTTCTGTTCTGGTATGTAAGATGCAAACGGACCAGTTTCCTCTTTCAGCCACAGATCAAATCCTAATCCCGTATTGATCGCAACACATTTTACAAAAGCCCTGCACATGCTATTCCACGTACGAAGTTGATTCATAGAATTGTCTTTCACAGGATTTTTCCCATTTAAAACAGGGGTCTGCATATAATACACGCTATCGTCAATAACTACTTTGATCTTTGTCTCATAACACCGGTTGCTTACTCCACTTTTATCTGTAAAGACTTCTTCCGTGGGCCTCAGGCTGTTTCCGGTCTTTTCATTTTCAATCACTTCCCAATATGCTTTTTCTGCACCATATTCATGCAAAAGCGTAATGCACCTAGCCCAATTCAAATATAAAAATCCGTCTCTTTCCTCACAATATGGAGCCACATCTACCTTCCTAAGTTCGTCATAACTTTTTAGCATCTGCTGTACCTCCTTAGAAAATTTGTCTCTGACTGTATGTGTTGCTGTGTGATCTCGTCTACGCTTTCCATCTCATCCCCGTCCGGGTAATGATGCCATCCCTGTTCCCAACGGAAAAACCAGTCCAGGAAAGCATCTTCCATTAATACGCCCCCGTTTTGGACCTCTTCAAGCGCATACTCAAACGCCTGCTCCTCAGGAATCCGCCTCCCGTCTTTTTCATAAAATCCCATTCTTATTCTCCTTTAATAAAGATAGCAATAGATCACGACATTTCGTAAACTCCTCATTATCCAGCTCTTCGTCAAGGCGAAAATCATAAGCAAATGTCGGACTAGCAAAAGAACTCCACCCATTCAAAAAGACTTCAATTTCTAACATCGCCACATGGCCTGAAAATCGAAAAAATACTGTAGCTCCAGATTTTTCTCCTCTCTGTCGTCTTTCTATTGTCCCGTCTTCCCCTCTCTGCACATCCATGCAGAGTTTGCAAAGGTATAAATATTTATCTTTCACCATTTTAAAAATCCTCCGTGTGTGCTATAATGCACATAGACATATTTTTTATTGTTTCTTGCCCCCGTTGGAGTTGCCGCTCCGAAGGGGCATTTTTAATTTGCTGTTGCATTTCAGATTCCTTTCTTCCATGCTGCTCCTGCTGCCCAGCAACACACCGCCAGTATTCCATGACCACTCAGGGACAAAAAGCAGCCTGCCGCATATAAGCCTTGTGACATCCTCTGTTCTAAGTTCACATGACGCCCCCTCTCTGCATTGCCCTGTTTTCTATTGCTATTTGTTTCAGCCGCCACCGCTCGAATCCTATTGTATCGAACATAATGGGGCTATTTTTCTTCATCGGGCTTATTTTGTATGCGAATGTCTGACCCTTTTCCCGGTAAGCTCTATCCAAAAGCTCCTCCGGGAATCCCATTTTTAAAAGCTCTTTTTTTCGCATCATTTTGCTTGGATACTCCATGGTTATTACCTCCAGACATTTTTAACATTTATTCATTTATTTGTTGTTTCTTCTTCAAGGAAATATTCGATTGGAATATCTAAAAAATCAGCTATTCTTTTAATTTTATCTATCTTTGGAGTGTATCTTCCAAATTTCCAGTTTGAGAGTGTTGCTGTTGATACTCCAGTCTCTTTAGAAAGTCTGTATGGCGTAATATTGCGTTCTCTTAAAACTGTTTCAAGATGATTGTATGATTCTGTCAAAGTGTTACCTCCTTCCATAAAAATTAGATATAATTTATTGACATTAGCTAAGCTTTCTTATATAATAAATACACGATAATTATTTTTATAAGTCACTTTTTAATCTTAGCTTTATTGTCATATAACTAATATTTATTAGCTATGTTTGTATCTTATCATAGCTTTATAAGTGTGTCAATAAAAATAGCTAATATTTTTTAATTATTTTGAGGTGCAGTCATGTATGAATTGTTTCAAAAGTTATTAGATGCCAAAGGAGTTACGGCATATAGAGTTTCAAAGGAAACCGGAGTATCTACATCTACATTGACGCAATGGAAAAAGGGGGTTAGCCAACCAAAACCAAACAAGTTACAGAAAATCGCTGATTATTTCGATGTCCCGCTATCATATTTTTATGGCGAAGAAAATAGCGAAAAAAGAGAACCATATTATATAAACGATGAGACAAGAGAAATAGCGCAGGATATATTTGAAGACAAAGAGCTTAGGCTTTTATTTAATGCTGCAAGAGATGCTGAACCAGAAGACTTAAAGGCTGTACATGCAATGTTACTCGCGCTAAAAAGAAAGGAACGTGGTGACCTTGATTGATTACCAGATTAGACTTGTGCAATTTCCGTCTGGGAAAGTACACGAATCAGTTACCGAAAATGAAGACGGAACATATACAATTTTTATTGACTCTTCTTTAAATTCTATTGAACAAAGGAAACAATTCCTACATGCTATAAGACACATAATGGAAAGGGATTTTGAAAAAACGGATGTTGACAAAATCGAGAAATGCGCACATTACGTTTTTGAAATTTCTGACGAATTGTGTCCTACTTTTTAAAGTTATCAAAATACACTTAATTATAGAGGGATGTAACTTTAAATTTCACATATAAGGAGAACAATTATGAGAAAAAGAGTATTATTAGGTTGTTTAGTTGTTTTAACGGCTGTTTTTTTATCAGGTTGTGGCAACGATAATGGAAAAAAAGTTGAATCAAAAAAAGAGGTGGAAAAAACAGCTGAAAAAAGCACAGAAACAGACGATAGTAAAACGGGTGAAATTGTAGAAGAGAATGGAATGAAAAAAGTTCCCGTAATGACAGATAAGAAGCTGAATATGAAAGGGAAAACCGGTCCTATAAAATATTCCATTGACGGCATCCAGGTTTCTAAATTCACTGCTACCAACGATGAAATGGCAAAAGCATTAGAAATAGACAAGGACAAAGAAATTGCGTTAATAGCACTTAATGTGTCTGCCGAGAATACAAGTGACAAAACTATTAATTTTTATTTAGGCCAGGCAACAATCACAACAGATACTAAAGAACAAGTCGAACCTGACGTTATGTTGAGTGAAAATATAGATGGTGAATTTTTAGGAAAAGTTAAACATGATGGCACAAACATCTACATCTTAAAAAAATCTAAGGCAGATAATATTAATAAAATTAAGTTATTTGTTGACGCTCCATCGGACGAAAATTTTGAAAATGCAGGAAATAAGGTTGAACTTGAGTTAAAGCTTAAATAGCATAAAAAACCGCCCGGCGGCAACCAGGCGGCAAAAACTACATAACTCCGAAGAGATACGCATAACTCAAATATATTGTATCATCTTCGGGCAGCTGTCACAAGAAGAACATACGTTTTTGTGGGCTGTTATTTTTGTACGATTTTTTAGGAGGATGATAAAATGGCAACAGCAAAATACAAGCGGGGCAAGGATGGATATTTCAGTACGAATGTGTGGGATGGGACGTATACCGCCGCCGGAAAGAAACATCAAAAGCACTTGCGATCTAAAAAGAGTAGCAAGGATCTGGAACGGAAAGTAAAGGAATTTGAAGACAATGTAAAGAAAAGAAAATCTGTAAAGACTACGGATACAACATTTCTAGAATATGCCCGGATGTGGAAGGATGTGTACAAGGGCCAACGGGAAGATGCTACAAAGGAAATGTATGCGAACATCATAGAAAAGCACTTCTCTGCTCTGGAAACAATACGGCTGCAGGACATAGACCGGATACACTTGCAGATGCTTCTAAACAATGCAGAAGGAAAATCACGGACGCAACAACAGATATACATGGTCTTTAAACAGGTATTAAAGTCTGCGGTTGCAGACCGCTTGTATTCAGCAAATGTCTACGAAGATCTGTTTAAGAATATAGAACCGGTAAAATACAAGCCAAAGGAAAAGCGTCCATTGACGGAGAACGAACGTGAAGCCGTTTTTAACGCCGATTTCAAAGAGCAGGATAAAATATATGTCTACATCGTCTACGGCTGCGGATTGCGCCGTGAGGAGGCCCTGGCGTTAACCATTTTTGATATAAATCTAAAGCAAAGGACTGTATCTGTCACAAACGCTCATTCACTTGTCTACGGAGAGCCAAAGGAGAAAGCGCCGAAATCTGGAAACGGTTATAGGACTGTTCCAATTCCGATCTCTGTATTCCCGGATGTGGAGCGATACATACAAAAATTAAAGTCGAACGGAAAAACCTATCTTTTCACAATGCGTAACGGGAAACCGTTATCTAAGAGTAGCTACGATAAAATGTGGGCCAGAATATTGAAACGGATGCAGGAAGTTTCAAAGGAACAGATTACAGGACTTACTTCCCACGTGTTCAGGCATAACTTCTGTACGAACCTCTGCTACCAGATTCCGAAAATCTCTATCAAGAAAATTGCACAGCTCATGGGTGACACAGAGGCAATGGTATTAAACGTATACAATCATATTTTAATGGAAAAAGAGGATGCAGAGGCCGCCGTGAATGATGCTATGGGCAGGTAGAAAAGTGGAACAAAAATGGAACATTGGAACACGAATGGAACATTTAGAAGGTATTACTTCCGGTTAAAATCGGTTACTTTAAAAACACATAAAAATAGCGCAAACACTGTATTTATCAGCGTTTGCGCCATATTTTCAAAGTGAGCGTGCGGGGATTCGAACCCCGGACAACTTGATTAAAAGTCAAGTGCTCTACCACCTGAGCTACACACCCATATAAAAATGTCATAATGATTTCAGAAGGTTCCGCCTTAAGCGGAACCTAACTGGGCTAGCTGGATTCGAACCAGCGGATGCAGGAGTCAGAATCCTGTGCCTTACCACTTGGCGATAGCCCAACAGCTTTATTAATATACCACGGAATTTCGACAAGTGCAATGGTTTTTTTTAAATTTTTTCAAAAACAAACCGTATTTCTCCATAATCTCCATCCGGCTTTGGAAAGAGCTCATACCGGTTATTTTATTCTATTTTTATTTTACTATACAAGTAATTTACAGTAGTTAAATAGTTCCCTTACACATTTGTGTGCATCACCCCGGTAGGGTTTTCTTTTGAAATTGGAAAGAAATGCAGTAAAACCCGTTCTTTTTGTTTCACAACATTTCTTTCCTAAATGGTTTATTTTACAGTTACACTGACCTTCGCATACTTTCCATTTTCACTAATGACATAAATCGTTGCCTTGCCGGCCTTCTTCGCTCTGATCTTTCCTTTCTTGCTCACCGTGGCAACAGAACTCTTTGAGGTAACATAGCGAATTTTTGCACCGTGGTCTTTGGGCTGTTTCTTTCCATTTGGAACACGGACCTTTGCTTTGATAGCCTCCGTCTTGCCTTTCTTAAGCTTAACTGATTTCTTCTTTACAGAGACAGAGGAAGCATTTGCATACCTTGAGGTAGCCCTCATCAATACATGCACTGTATTGGATTTTCCAATATTCTTTTTCTTTCCATTGATCTTCTTATACGGTCTTACATAAAACTTATAAGGAGCATTTGATTTAAGCTTCCGTTTTCCAATCTTCGTGATGACAGCCTTTGTCCCCTTCTTCACTGTCTTTATGTATTTCGGTGAGGATTTTTTCCCGCACTGATTACCATAGATTCGGTATCCGTCTGCGCCTTTCGTCTTGGTCCATGACACTTGTACCTTTCTAGAGTTCTTCGCTGTTCCAGTCGCTATAATCACTTTCTTTGTAGTATCTGCCCCTGCAAGAGTGATTTCACGTGTTTTTGCACCCGGAGCCAGATTAGTAGTATTGGTACCGGCTGTAGGATACTGCACTTTCACCTTGAATTTTCCGCCCTGTCCGTATGCTTGGGATAATGCTATATAATCTGTATCCACCTTACCCCATTTTACATCCTTACTGTTTTTCTTATTGACATATTTTGCATAGACGGTAAAATCTGACTTTTTAATGATCTGATTTTTCTTATAATTCTTGGTGTTCTTTACATAAATCTGTTTTAAAACATACTCACTGGCTGAAGAACCATGATATAAAAGAATCGGCTGTCCTGCAACTCCTCCGTTGTTGCATCCATACCGGGAATACTTTCCGTCTTTTGTGTTGATGTTGTTTCCCGTGAAGGTCTCATTGTACGCAATCGTTCCATCACAGCTGTCAAACAGCTTTACAAATTCCGGATTATCTTTGCTCA
This sequence comes from Anaerostipes rhamnosivorans, assembly GCF_005280655.1. Classification (NCBI taxonomy): domain Bacteria; kingdom Bacillati; phylum Bacillota; class Clostridia; order Lachnospirales; family Lachnospiraceae; genus Anaerostipes; species Anaerostipes rhamnosivorans. Next base: position 845,376 of record NZ_CP040058.1, on the reverse strand, counting down.
TCAGGGCAAAATAAGTATCCCCTTTCTGCAGCTTATTATAACTGTTATCGGGAGTATTGTACCATGTAGGACTGGTAACCTTATCCCCAAGCTTCACTGGAAGCAGGCTGGAACTTACTGTTACCCATGTGTTCTGTTTCAGCACCCTCTTGTAGTCTGGCTTTTGCGGCCCATAACCGTCTGCAAGCCTCAGTGCATAGTAAGTGTTTCCTTTCCTAAGCTGCCCTGCCGATTTTACATAAGAGCCTACCTTGATCATCCTGGCACCTTTTGCATCGTTCACAGTGATCGTTTCATTGGCTTTGCCATCCATGTTGGCATCCACTTTTTTACTGGAAGCCGCGGATACCGATGCCGTCATTCCCCCCAAAGTTGCAAACGCCATGGCTGCTGATAAGGCCAACGCCATACCCTTTGCCACGAACGAACTGCTCTCTTTCCTCATACTGATTCCTCCTTATTATGAAATTTTATTCCGACAAATTCAACGGATAAATACCTTCACGGAACGAAACCTTTTGTCAGACAGAGTGATAAAATGGATGTAATATCTGTCAAAGAAGGTTCTTTTCCAGACAAAACGCATCCACTCCGTGAAAGCTTTATTTTATTCTAGCACAAGAAACTTCAAGAAATATTGACTCGGAGATCTGTTGTTATTTGTTGTTGATTGGCTTTCTGCATCTGAACAAAAAAATAAAGCCGGACTATTGTATAGTCCAACTTTAAATTCTCAAGCTTTGCTGGTCCTCACCAGCCAAATATCTTACATATTACAGGATGCGACGATCTTATAATTATCTGGAATATTGTACTTGTTCTCCACAGGTACCAGGTTCCAGTTGATCTCACATAAGGTCTCTCTCATCACCTTTTTGCAGTACAGCATAACGATACCTGCATCAATCTGTTCTTCATAAAGATTGGTTTCCTCATCATCCCTGACTGTCAGGATCAGAAGTCCGCCGTCGATGATAAATCTCCAAGGCTGCCGATTTAAAGTGGATGGAGCCATTCTCGCATAGTTCAACGGCTCATAAACAGCTCTGTTCACCAGTTCATCCACCGAAGCTTTGTTGCCCCAAGTATCAAGATAAACAATCTCCTCCAAAGGCATCCTCGGTGAAGTCACACTGTCTTTTACCTGGAAATCAGCGTTTGCATAACCTTTCCCCAAGCTGACATTCCCTGTAACCTTTTTAAACCGTTTCTTTCCATATCCCAACGCCATGATCGCCACCACTTCTTTATCAGTGACAATGTTTAGTTTTTCAATAACGGTACGGCTGTCTTTAAACGTGATCCAGCAGGAATCTACTCCCAGGGAATGAGCCTTGATAGAAATGGATTCACCTACATATCCTCCGTTTTCAATATAGTGGTCTTTTTTCTCAGACAAAACAATCATATAATGCGGAGCATTAATCAAAATACCCTTATATCCAGCATATCCGTCCAACTGGCGGTAAACAGTGTCGTTATCCATAAACCGGATATCAATCCCAATGCTGTCATCCAGGCGCTCACAAGACTGTGCAAAATCCCGGATCTTCTTAACCGTAGCGGCATCAACTTCCTTCTCTTTATAGTCTCTCACGGAGTTTTTGCTTTCAATTAAATCTTTATATTCCATCGTCATATAACCTCCCAATATCTAGCCTAAACAATAACCAAACTGCTCTTTATATTATACCTTATCGCGCGAAGCGCGTCTACCCGAAGGGTATAAAATACGGGATGCCCTGTGGGTATACCTTATCGCGCGAAGCGCGTCTACCCGGAGGGTGTAAAATACGGGATGCCCTGTGGGTATGAGTTATTCACCACTATTTCCGTCGCGCTTTTGAAATGCGCTCCTCCAATAGTGGTGAATAACTTTCGAAAAGTGGCTCCGTTTTGACAGAAGCCCTTCTCCAGCAGACATTACGTCCATTTTCTACATGATTGGAGTGAGGCATTCTAAGAGCCGAACGGAAATCATGTGGAAAATGGACGTAACATCTACTAGATAAAAAATGAACTGATATTACCATACGATAGTTATTTAGCACTGTCGGAGGAGTGCATTTCAAAGCACGACGGAGATAGTGGTAAATAACTATCGCCGCGCGTCTACCCGGAGAAAAGAGGCAGATGGTTTTCCACCTGCCTCTTGATTCTATTCCTCCAGATAGGATTCTATGACTTTTACAGCTTTGTCGATCCCGGTCCTTCCGGTATTGATAACCAGCTCATAATTGCTCGGGTGGCCCCACTTGATCTTTGTGTAGTAGTTATGGTAAGAAGCTCTTTCCTTGTCCACCTTTTTCATCATACGTTTTGCTTCCCTTTCGGAGACATTCTCCGTATCCATGATTCGTTTAATCCGCACAGATTCAGAGCTGTGGATGAAGAAAGAATGGCTGCCCGGAAGTTTCTGCAGGATAACGTCCGCGCACCGCCCCACAAAGATACAGGACTTCTCCTGCTCCGCGATCTGGCGGATGGCGATGGACTGGATCACAAACAGTTTTTCCGGTGTCAGGATGCACTCATCCATCGGCGTTGTAGCCGGATGTCCGATGGGCACTCCAAAAATATAGGCGTAATCCCCTGACTCTTCTCTCTGGGTCACGTATTCTTCCGACACATCTGCCATCTTCGCCACTCTGGCGATCAGTTCCTTGTCAAACAGCTTGATACCCAGATCCTCTGAGAGCTTCTCCGCAATCTCGTGGCCTCCGCTCCCATATTCTCTGGAAATGCATATAATCGTGTTCGGTCTCATAGCACCTCTCCTTTCCATGCGAAAACCACTCTATCGGTCTACATAATATGTAATGAGATCCACCGCATTTTCCATGCCCAGTTTTCCAATGTTGAGAACCATGTGATAGTTGCTCGGATGGCCCCATTTCACTTTCGTATAATAATTGTGGTAGGAAGCCCTTTCCCTATCAGTTTTCTTGATCAGCTTCCTAGCCTCCTTCTCGGTGATCTGTCTGAGATCCATGATCCTCTGGACCCTGTCATCAAGAGGGCTGTGCACAAAGACAGAGATACATTCTGCCTGGTTCTGCAAAATAACATCCGCGCATCGTCCCACAAAAATGCAGGAGCCTTCATCCTTTGCCATCTGCCGGATGGCGATGGACTGGAGGGCAAATAATTTCTCAGAAGTCACCACAAAGTCACGGGTGATATCCGTAGCCACATGCCCTGACGGCATCACACCAAGGAAACCCCGAAAGTCCCTCACTTCTCCCTGTTCTTCCACAAAATCTTCGGGTACATTGCCCATCTGGGCCACCTTTGTAATGATCTCGCTGTCGAACAGCTTAATACCCAGCCGCTTAGACAGGCGCTCTCCCAGTTCATGGCCTCCACTTCCGAATTCCCTGGAAATACATATGATCCTGTTCTCTTTCATAAACATCACTCCTTTGCTCATAAACAGCGATTGCTAACCTCATGGATAAACCCTTCCCTCTGCCTCCGAAACGGAGGTATGTCTATGCCTGCAAAAGATGTCATACGGCTGATAAGACCGATCGATATCTTATTTTTATTATACCATGATACGGAGCAAAAAACATAAAAATGCATGAGATTGTTCCTCTATCAAAACAATCTCATGCATTTTTTTATTTATACGAGAGCAATCCGATAAGTCTGCAGCCAGTAGTTGACCTGGAGCATAAAGGCCACCATCTGCGGTCCGGCCATCAGCTGTCCGTACCATGGTTTTCCGTAGTCTGAAGGACTTTTTAAAAACTCTTCCGTTTTCTTCTTGTCGATCAAATCTCTGATCGGTGCATTTGGATCGGCGATCACTTCCCTTAACCGATCTCCCAGCATTTTTTCATACTCAGGATGGTAAGTCTTCGGATACGGGCTTTTCCTTCGGTACAAAACCTCATTAGGAAGGTCTCCTTCCCCGGAAGCTCTCAAAAGGCCTTTGACCATGCCGCCCGGACATTTCATTTCCCAAGGCACATTCCACATGTATTCAACGATCCTGTGGTCGGCAAATGGTACTCTGGCCTCCAGACCGGAATACATGCTGGTCCGGTCCATCCGGTCTAAGAGGGTCACCATAAACCATTTCAGATTCAGGTAAGAGATCTCCCTCCTTCTGCTCTCTGTGGGATCCTCCCCTAAAAGCCTCGGAGTTTCTCCGATGGTCTTTTCGTAGGCTCTCCTGGAATGGTTTTCAATATCTGCCACCTGGAGCACATCATCGCTTAAGAGGGCTTTTCTTGGTTCCATATCCATGGACCATGGAAACGCATGGGCCTCAAAGCACTCTTTTTTATGGAACCACGGATATCCTCCGAAGATCTCGTCGGCACATTCTCCCGTCAGAGTAACCTTTTTTGTCTCGGCAACTTTGGAACAGAAATAGAGAAGAGAAGACTCCACATCCGCCATACACGGCAGGTCTCTTGCATCCACGGCCCGGTACAAGTTTTCAATCTGCTGCTCGTTATTGCATTCCAGGTACGTGTGATTTGTTCCGGCCGCCTCCACCATCCGGTCTACCCACGGTCTGTCCTGGGATGGCTGGAAGGAGTTGGCCTTGAAATATTGGTCATTGTTCACAAAATCAAAAGAAAAGGTATTTAGCTGTTTTCCCTGTTTACCCAGTTCTTTGGCGCATATGGCCGTCACAAGGCTGCTGTCCACACCTCCGGATAGAAAAGTACAGATTGGAATATCTGAGAGCATCTGCATCTTAACCGCATCGTGTACCAGGTAGGACAGCTTCTCTACGGTCTGGTCGTAAGACTCCTCATGGGGCCTGCTCTCAAGCTGCCAATAGGTGTGATCTTTCAGTCCGTCCATACTGTACTCAAGAAAATGGCCCGGCAGTACTTCCGAAATGCCTTTGAATACTCCCTTTCCATAGGATTTCGCCGGTCCTAGGCCAAAGATCTCCCCGAGTCCGTCCCTGTCAATGACTGGCTCAATGCCTGGGTACTGAAAAATGCCCTTGATCTCAGATGAAAATACCAATGTCTGCCCCGCAAAAGAATAAAACAGAGGCTTCACACCCAGCCGGTCTCTGAACAAAAACAGTTTCTTTTCCGCGGAATCCCAGATACTGATCGCAAAGATGCCGTTCAGCTTCTCTACAAAAGCAGGACCGTGGAGGATGTATCCAGCCAGAATCACTTCCGTGTCACTGGTTGTCTTAAAGATTGCCCCCTCGTTTTTCAACTCCTGTTTTAATTCCTTCATGTTGTAAATCTCACCATTATATACAATGACAAACTTACGCCCGGATTCCTCCCTGACCATGGGCTGATGTCCGGTGTATAAGTCAATGATTGAAAGACGTACATGGGCCAGGCCGCACCCATTTTCCAAAAACGTCCCTTGATCATCAGGACCCCGGTGCTTCTGGACCTGGTTCATACGGTCCAAAATCTCTTCCCACTGCCCTTTGTTTTCCTGATACCTGTTATGAGGATTACAAAATCCTGCAATACCACACATATGTGCCACCTCTTCAATTATTTTTATACAGGCTCCGCAGTAAGACATCACTGGGAGCCTGAAGTTCTATCCCCGGATAACCGGCTGATATTGTCTGCCCTCCAGCGCTTTTTCCACAGTCGGGATCAAAAGGCTGGTATCGGCGATCATGGAGTTCGGTTTTTTAACCGGATCGTCCTGCCCAAATGGAACAAAATAGATATTTTTCATGTTCATCAAGGCACCGATGTTCTTCATATTAATTCCCAGAGCATCGTTGGTTGATACAGAGATCACCAAAGGTTTATCATTTCTTAAATGTGCCTTTGCTGCCATCAGGACTGGAGAATCCGTAATGCCGTTGCAAAGCTTCGCCAGCGTATTGCCAGTGCACGGAAAGACCACCAGAACGTCAAGAAGACTTTTGGGACCAATCGGTTCAGCCTGTGCAATGGTTTTCATCGGCGGAATTCCTGTGATCTCTTCGGCTTTTTTCAGAAAATCTCCGGCTTTTCCAAACCGGCTGTCTATGCTCTGTGCAGCACCTGAAAAGATCGTCTGCACCTTTGCCCCTTCCTCCGTAAGCTTTTCAAGCTGGACAAATATTTTCTCATATGTGCAGAATGAACCAGTCATGGCAATTCCTATTTTCTTTCCTTTTACACTCATCATACATCCCATTCCGTAATCATTGTTTCTGTCAGAATGGCAGCCGCAGAACACGCCGCATATTTACCGGGAATCCCAAGGCACAGCCTTGCGTCGATTCCCAATTCTTCCGCGGCCTCAAAATCCACACCGCCGGGAGCGGACGCGATATCCACAATCAGGACATCTTTTTTGGCAAACTCCAGACATTCTCTGTCTAAAACCAGAGCGGGGATAGTGTTGAATATGAAATCAGCCTGGGAAATTTCCTGTTTCAGATTTTCCAGGGAGACTGCATTCATCCCAAAAGATTCTGCCTGGGCTCTCTGCGTTGGTTTCCTTGCAGCTACGGTCACTTTGGCCGACCATAGGTTTAATTTTTCAGCCAATACACTGCCACAACGGCCAAAGCCCAGTACAAGACACTGGCTTCCCTGGATCTGCAGCGGTGAGTCGAACACCGCTTCTGCCACTGCCCCCTCTGCCGTTGACACGGCATTTTTTACTGCCACGGCATCCATCTTCATAAAATCATGCACATCAACACCTATATGCTGGCAATAGCCGCAGAAGTCATCCGGGATACATCCCGCAAAGATGCTCTGCCCTTTTGTCAGACAACGTTTTACATCCTCTATACCGAAGTCCTCACGGCACGCCATGGAAACCAGATTCTCACGGTCCTTGGAAAAAGGAATCGGGCCGATCAGTGCCCTGGCATTCACCACAGCTTCTTCCATGGAATCCGCCTGCTTCTCACCGGACACGATCCCATAAGTGATGACAGAAAAACCTCTTTCGGAGAGCTGTTTTGCCATATAAGCCTGCCTGAGATCTCCGCCGAGAACTGCAAAATCATACATTTTATCGCTCCTTTCTGCTGCCATCTAACTATAGTATATGTATTTCTCCCTTGGTATGCTTCATTTTTTTCCACATTTTACAGACAAATAGGTCATATTCTGTTATATTAATACTTATAACTGGGGTCATTGTTTTCAAAGAAGGGAGTTTTTATTATGAAGTTTTTTATCTGTGAACACTGTAAAAATATCATGACATTAGTCCAGGACAGCGGCGTGCCAGTCATGTGCTGCGGCCAGAAAATGACGGAACTTGTTCCAGGGACTACGGATGGCGCTGCAGAAAAGCATGTGCCTGCCGTTACAGTGGAGGACCGGAAGGTCAGTGTAAAAGTAGGCGAGGTGGAACATCCGATGATGGAAGCCCATTACATTATGTTCATCTGTGTCGAAACCAGCATGGGAAATCATATAAAGTATTTAAAGCCTGGAGAAAAACCGGAGGCAGAATTCTTCCTGGCAGACAATGAGGAATTTGTAGCCGCATATGAATACTGCAACCTGCATGGATTATGGATGGCATAACCGCATAACAAAAGGAGGCCCCTCTGATGTATCAGAAATGCCTCCTGTTTTTATGTCTCTTACTATATGTATACCCTCAACCTTTTGTTTATCCTTTGTAATAAGTGCTTTATCCCCGACTAGATGATTAGAACGGCCATGGCCATCTCATGCATGTCATTGATTTATCCCCCTTTATACTGCTTTGCTTTCGGTAAGAAATTCGGTAACAATACACACTATAAGAGGTCTTATTCCTAGTTTCAATACAACCGCGGGGAACGACGGAATAATTGAATAAACGTTGTATTTTTTTCCATTAAATAGCATCTAAAAGGATAATATTCACCTGAAATATATGATTTTCACAGTGGTAAGAAACACTGCCATTATACTTCTCCACGATTTCTTTAATATTCTGGCTTCCGATTCCGTGCTTCTCCTTATCATGCTTTGTAGTCATTAATCTGCCTTCTTCAAAAATGACTGGTTTTAGGGTATGGTTGCTTTCTTCTAAAAGCAGATGGTGTCCCTTCACTTTAATTGTTACATTGACCGTCTTTTCCTTTACATCCTTGACGGCTTCCGCGGCATTTTTCAAAAGATTTGAAAACAGGATACAGATCTCCGCGTTGGTCATATTCAGCTTGCTGGGAATCCTGCCTTTCCAGTTTAGATCCATCTTTTCACGCTGGACGATATCATTTACCACAATATCCACCACGTCATTGCCGGTAGATACAAGAATATTCAGCCTCTGGATACCGCCGATCAATTCGCCTAAATATTCCTTCGCCTGATCATATTCTCCCTTTTCAAGAAACCTGCCCAGACAGCCCAGCTGGCTTTTCATATCATGCCTGATCTTTTTCGTCATCTCCTCCTTTTGAAGGAGCAGTTCATAATACTTTTTCTGTTCGTTCAGCAGTCTTTCATTCCAGAGCATCTGTTGTTCAAACTGTTCCTGCTTCTGCCTTACACTGCAGATCCTTATAATAATAGTACTGATCCCGATCAGCATCAGCAAAAATCCAAGCAGGATCTCAAGCCTCTTTCCAAAAGACGTCCAGTTCTGGAATCCTTCAGACAAAAATGGTCCGATACATGCAATGACTCCGATGAGCACCATCGCTCCCAAGGCCACATCACTGTACGTATATTGGATCTTATTCACCTTGAATCTTTTCCTGATCGTTATAACGATCAGGATCATGATAAAACTAAATATTTCTTCCACATCCGCAAAATGATTGCTGGCATAGGCCGTCTGAAAATCCATTTGAGCAAAGAATATGATAAACAAACCAATCAGAAAGTCCATGATGGATATTCCAAGCCACGTAAAGATGGGAAGAAAAAACTTTTTGAAATAGATCCAGCCGGATACAATAATAAAAAGAACGATCACCTTATTGACCGAAAAACCAAATCTGTAACACAAGACAACTCCTAAGACTGCCGGGATCTGAAAAACTACGGCTTCCCTTTTCCGCGATGGTTCAACCCCTAAAATACCTCTCATGATCAAGATCATTTTCCAAAGCTCAATCGCATAAACATATACCCAATATAATTCTCTCACTTTTCACCCTCACTGTCCATTTCCTGGAAATGGATTAGTTTATATCACTTTTGCATATTTCGTTATGTACTCAAAATAACGGTTTTTGACTTCTTTTTGTTTTCTCTTGGAAATCTGAAATTCCTTTCCACAGTCTAAGACAAGCTTGTCCTTGTTATAGTGTTCAACAAATTGGAAATTAATGATATATCCCTTATGAATCCGCTGAAACCTCTCATCCAAACATCCCTCAATCTTCTTCAAAGAAAGTCTCACAATCAGATGCCCTCCCACAAGGAACACCGCAATTTCATCACCCAACGCCTCAATCCACCGGATCTCCCTAAAATATACGAATCTGCTCTCTTCCTTTCCTTCCAGCATGATTCCTTCATTGTCATTCATGTCCTTTAGCGCATCTTCCAGAGCCTCCAACAGGTCCTGTCCGCTCCCGCTTTTATATAGATACCGGAAGGCCTGAACCTTAAATGCTCTCTGTACCCATTCATCATGGCTCGTTATAAAAATGATCTTGCCGGGCTTCTGCTGGCGTTTCCATTCCTCAGCCACTGAAAATCCATCCATATCGGGCAGTTCAACATCCAGCAAAATAATGTCAAACTCACCATCTGAGTTAAGAAGCGCTCCGCCTCTTTGGAAACAGGTAATCTCTGCTTTTTGGTTTCTGCTGTCCAGAAATTGGAGACATTCATCTTCTAAAATATCCAAGTAAGTTTGTTCATCATCACAGATTGCAATTTTTAACGTTCTCTCCATCTACAGTCCTTTCTATATATAAAGTAAAACTTAATCATATTTTACCTCTTTCCTAACCCAAATGCAAAAAAGAACAGGAATGTGCATTAAAAAATGCATAATTCCTGTTCTTTTTATATATTGTCATAAAAATATTACAATTCAAATAAGATAGCCATAAACTATGTTCATGAAAAAATAGGTCTCGTCCGACAGGTTTTTCAGATTACATTTTCTAAGGGTTACTAGGTGACGCTGCTAAACAGCAAAACCTGCCAGGCAACTGACCTTATTTGTATTTATCTCTCAACAAAAGTATAAATCCATGTACTGGATTAGTCAACATATTTTATAAGAACTGTGATATACGTGCAATTATGGCAATAAACGCTTCATCATTTTCTATTATTTTACTCTTCCTCCCGCCGACCTTAAACAAACAGAACAAAAAGGGCAAGCCAGCCTCATCTGAAATAAAAAAACAGGGGTTCCTGCTCTGGCTTCTTAGCATGTGCTTTTGCCTGCAGACCCCTATTTTCCCAATCTGTTTATTTTGTTTTATATCCTTCCGGATGTGTGCTGTGCCAGTTCCATGCACTCTCAATGATCTCATGGAGATTGGCATGTTCTGGATTCCATCCAAGAACCTTCTTTGCTTTCTCACTGGAAGCGATCAGTACTGCAGGATCTCCTGCTCTCCGTCCTTCTTCCACTGCCTTGATCGGCTTTCCGGTCACTTCTTTTGCAGTCTCGATGACTTCTTTTACTGTAAATCCAATGCCGTTTCCGAGATTAAAAATGTCGCTCTCATTGCCTTGCATCAAATACTTCACTGCCAGGATATGTGCCTGAGCCAGGTCGGTCACATGGATATAGTCCCTGACACATGTGCCATCCTTTGTTGGATAATCGGTTCCAAAAATACTGATGGCATCCCTTTTCCCATTTGGAACCTGAAGGATCAACGGGATCAGATGGGTCTCCGGATTGTGTGCCTCACCGATCTCCCCGCTTTTGTGGGCTCCGCATGCATTAAAATATCGGAGAGATACGAACCGAAGTCCATGTGCCTTTCCCACCCATTTAAACATCTTTTCCATAGAGAGCTTGGTCTCACCGTAAGTGTTGGTGGGCTCTGTCCTGTCTGTTTCCAGGATTGGAGTTTTTTCCGGCTCCCCATAAGTTGCGGCCGTGGATGAAAAGACGATCTTGTCTACACCGTGGGCCACCATGGATTCCAGCATAGTTTTTGTGCCGCACAGATTGTTGTCGTAGTATTTCAACGGATTCGTCATGCTTTCCCCAACGAGGGAGTTGGCCGCAAAGTGAATGACCGCATCAATGTCAGTCTCCTGATCCAGAACGCTGTCCACAAAAGCTCTGTCTCTTAAATCACCCTGATAAAATTTTGCCTTTGGATGAACTGCCTCTTTATATCCTGTCTCCAGGTTATCGATGATGACCACATCTTCTCCTGCATCGATCAATTCATAAACTGTGTGGGACCCAATGTATCCTGCCCCGCCTAATACTAAAATCTTCATTCCTTCTTCCGCCTTTCTTAATGCTGATCCAACGTACAAATGAATCTCTCAAACTGTTCCCTGCCCTTTTTGGTACACTTATAAACACCTGCATTCTCAAGGACCTTCACAAAGACCCGCCCGATCTCCTCCTTCAGGATCTCCATGACATTGTCTTCGTTGATCTCCTTATATTTTGACACAAACTGCTCTGCCCAGTCAACATGCTTTGCCAGGCACTCATGATCTTTCACAGGGGTTTTGTCTACAAGACAGTCTGCCAGAAGTTCCATCTCCTGCTTGAGTCTGGACGGCAGCACCGCAAGGCCCATGACTTCGATCAGCCCGATGTTCTCTTTTTTTATATGATGGTATTCTTCATGAGGATGAAACAGTCCCAGTGGATGTTTCTCTGTGGTGATATTGTTCCTCAGAGTCAGGTCCAGTTCATAGGTATCCCCTGTTTTTCTTGCAATAGGGGTGATGGTATTATGCGCTTCCCCCTCTGTCTTTGCGTAAATGTGGGCGGCTTCGTCCGTATATGCCCTCCAGACATGCAAAATATGATCCGCCAGATCGATAAGACGCTCCTGATCCTTAGAACGGATCCGCAGCACAGACAGCGGCCACTTCAGGATCCCAGTTTCCACATCCTCAAATCCCCGGATTGTGTAATGTTTTTCTATCTTAGCCTTTGCCATGGCAAACTGGTAATGCCCTCCCTGAAAATGGTCATGGGACAATATGGAACCTCCCACAATGGGAAGATCCGCATTGGAGCCAAGGAAATAATGAGGGAACTGCCGTACAAAATCAAACAGCTTTACAAATACAGTCCGGTCAATCTTCATGGGTATATGCTCCCCGTTAAATACGATACAGTGCTCATTATAGTATACATACGGAGAGTACTGGAATCCCCATCTGCTGCCGTTGACCGTGATCGGAATAATCCTGTGGTTTTGGCGGGCAGGATGGTTCATACGTCCTGCATATCCTTCATTTTCCATACAAAGCTGACATTTTGGATACCTGCCCTGGACTGCATTTTTAGCTGCCGCGATGGCCTTTGGATCTTTTTCCGGCTTTGACAGATTGATGGTGATATCAATGGTTCCATATGGGCTCTCCACAGTCCATTTCCAGTCCTTTTTCACCCTGTATCTGCGGATATAGTCTGTATCCTGGCTGAACTGATAGAAAAAATCAGTGGCTTCCACGGGACTTTTTTTATACTTTTCCCTGAAGTTCCGGATCACCTGGCTTGGTTTCGGGACCAGAACCCCCATCAGTTTGGTGTCAAACAAGTCTCTGGTCACAATATCATTGCTTTTGATGATATACCGGTCATAGGCAGCATCTGTCAACTCATGGAGCACTTTCTCCAGATCCACCTCTCCATAAGGTTCCTCCGGCTCCTCATAGCCATCCAGATGAAAGATCTCCAGAAACTGATTGATGGTATAGGTCCGGTCCTCAGGCTCGATCAGCTTTTTTTCTAATCCATACTGTACCAGTTTTGCAATATTATCATTTATCATCTTCATGCACCTCAAACTTATAAGCGGTAAACACTGCATATCTATCTTCTTTTCTAAGGATCATATCCGGATGCTCCTCCAGATTAATGGAATTTGGAAGAAATTCTGTTTCCAGACAAACCCCGTCCCTGTTTTCATTGGCTTTTCCTTTCTTTCCGGGAAATCCCCCTTCCAGAAAATTGGATGTATAGAGTTGTACGGCAGGGAGATTTGTAGAAACTGTCACTTTCCGTCCCGTGCCTTCATGAAACAGCGTAATCTGATCCCTCTGGCTGCTGAACAGATACGGATGATCATATCCCCCTGCAAACTTCAGCTGTTGATGGTCTTCCTTGATACGTCCCCCAATTTTATGAAACTTTCTGAAATCAAATGGAGTACCGTCTACATTCATCCTCTCTCCGGTCGTACAGCCGTCTTTATCAATACAGGCAATCTTGGACGCTTTTATTTTCAGCATGTGATCATATATTTTTTCTTTTCCGCCAGACAGGTTAAAATAGGTATGGTTGGCCAGGTTGACAATGGTATCCTTATCTGTGGTTCCATAGAGTACCATAGTCAGCGTATTTCCAACCAATTCATATGAAACATGGACCCTCAGGCTGCCTGGATACCCCTCCTCCATATCTCTGGACAGATAGTTGAAGATCACCCTGTTTTCTTTTATTTCATAGTCCCAGATTTTTTTGTCAAATCCTTCTCTTCCTCCATGGAGATGGTTGGGTCCGTTGTTGACTGCCAGATGATATTCCTGTCCGTTTAGGATGAACTTTCCGTCCTTGATCCGGTTTCCCACCCGTCCCAGGATTCCTCCGATATACTTCTCATCTTTTTTGTAATCGTCTATATTCTCAAGTCCCAGCACCACATCATCCACATTTCCGTCTTTATCTTTCATCAGGACCGACAGAATATGGCATCCTAAATTGGTGACGCTCACTGTCAAATCCTTTCCCTTCATCTCAATGATATCAATACCATCTGTTCTTTGTTCGGTTACCTTGATCTCTGTCATTGTCCTGTCTCCTTACAAAACTTTCATTCCGCCGTATTTTCGGACTTTTAAGATATGGCATGCTCCTTCTCCGAATACGCTGTCCATAGTTTTCTGATAGAGCGGGACAATCTCATTTGGCACAAACGCCTGGATTGTTCCCGCAAATCCGCCTCCGTGGACACGGCTCACCCCTTTGTCTCCCAGTATGACATCGCTTACGGCCAGTCCGATGGACACACTCTGATGATTGACTTCGTGGCTGGAATACACATTTTGGAGATACTTAAATGAGGAATCTCCTGAATCCTTCACCAGTTTTTTAAACAGGTCAAACCGTCTCTTCTCCAGGGCCTCGACTTCCTGTCCGACCCTTTTGTTTTCCTCAAAAAGGTGCATAGCACGCAGTACCGCACGGTCTCCGAGGATTTCACGGATGGCGGGGATGTTCAGATAAAAATCTGTCTTGTCTACTTTTCTTAACACATCTTCCTCAAAATAGCGGGCCACCTGTTTCATCTCAGACGGTATCATGGCGTAATCCTCTGTCAGATCCACATGGGAGCCTTTTGTGTCCACAATGCAAAGACTGTGGCCGAAGGATTCAAAGTCCACTTTTACCTGTTTTACTTCCGGTTTCTCTGGATTTTCAAAATCGATATAAATCATCCCGCCCACAGAGGACGCCATCTGGTCCATCAGCCCGCACGGTTTTCCAAAATACTCATTTTCTGCATATTGTCCTGCCTGGGCTAAGAACACCGGATCTATGTCCATCTGGTTGTACAGCCCTGAAAGAATCGTGCCGATCAAGGTCTCATAAGCTGCGGAGGAAGACAGCCCTGCACCGATCAGAACATCGCTTGTGATATAGGCCCGGAAACCCCCGATCCTATAGCCTTTCTGCCTCAGTCTGTCGGCAACACCACGAATCAGTGCCATGGACGTCTCTTTTTCTTCCTCTCTGGCAAGCAGGTCATCCAAATCCACTTCCATCAGGTCATATCCGTCGGAAACAACCGTGATCCTTCCGTCTTCTGTCTTAGAGGCCACTGCGATGGCATCCAGGTTAATGGAAGTAGCCAGTACCTTCCCATACTGATGGTCTGTATGATTCCCTCCTACTTCACTCCGGCCGGGCGCTGAATAAATCTCCACATTCTCCGTCCCGAACCTGTCTTCATATTCCTTTAGCGCTTTTATGTACCTTTTTGTCTGACTGTCCAGCAGTTCCTCATCCACGTAGATGTCTCTCAGCAGATCCCTGTAAATCCCTTTTTCAAATTCCTCTATCAATACACTTGTCTCTTTCATCTATATCACTCTGGCAGGGCATCATGCTTCTGCCTTAAATCTCCTTTCCTGTATTGTCTCAATCACATGTTTCATAAAGCTGTCGTTGAGCTTATATGCTTTTTTATAAACTACATAGGCCACCAGCATGGAAACCGCAGGCACTGCACACATCAGAACACGGATAGAATTCATCGTCAGAAGGCTCTGATCCGGGCTGTTTGGGATATAACCGGTCTGCTGGAGTGCAAATCCGATAAAAAGAGAGGTCAGCGCTGCCGTAAACTTTACGATCAATGTCTGCAAAGAGAAGACAACTGACTCATTTCTTGTTCCCAGCTTATACTCCCCGTAATCAACCACATCGGATAAGAACACGGTGGCACATCCAAGCTCCAGTCCTGTTCCCGTCTTTACAATAATTCCTGCAATGGCAGTCAGCACGATATTCTGTGGGCACACAAATCCTACAGCCAAGAGCAGCGCCAATCCCACAAACGGAAGAATACAGGCCAGTAGAAAGGATACCTTTCTGGAAAGCCTGGCAGCCACTTTCGGAAAGATGATAAGTCCCACCACTTCTGCGATAGAGGCGCTGATCATAAACGCGGACAGCATTCCTGCATTTCCACACACATATGTAAAATAGTAAACTGCCACCCCCATAATAAACTGGATGCCTACGTTATACAGCAGGATCAGACCTACTGCTGACTGCAGCTGGTCATTCTGCTTGATGATGGAAAATACGCCCCGAAAAGATATTTTTTCGGACGGCACATTTCCGCCGTCCTTTACTTTCAGGTTAAACACGGCAACACCAATGGTAAAAATAAACATTCCGGCGATAAACATCGCAAACCTGTGATATCCGATGTAACCTCCTCCCAGCGCCCCGATGATCTGCACTCCGAATCCTGCAATGATCAGTGACTGGCCAAGGCTGGCAAAGATACGCGGAAGTACGGATACCACTTCCCGCTCTCTTGGATCCGAGGTCAGATTTGGGATGATGGACCAATACGGAATATCCATGATCGTATAGGTCATGCCCCACGCCACATAGATCACAGCCACAAATACACAGAGTGCGTTACCTGACAAATGAAAATCCGTAAATAATACAACGAACACGACAGAGTTGATCAGAGTTCCGACGACCAGCCAGGGAACAAATTTCCCCCACCTTGTCCTAGTGTTGTCCACCAGCATGCCCATGAATAAGTCGTTGAATGCGTCCCACAATTTTGCTACAAAAAATACAATACCGATGAAGGCCGGTGATACCTTTAAAATATCTGTGAAATAAATCATTGAGAATGTTGCGATCATTCCGTAGATTAAATCCTTGCCAAGTGCTCCGAAGGCAAACGTATATTTCACCCTGCCCGGTACCTTTTCACTGCTTTTTCTTGTTTCCATACATAAAGCCTCCTGTTTTCATATCTTAATATCGTTCCTATGACATTTACCACATGATTTCCGTTCGGCTCTTAGAATGCCTCACTCCAATCATGTGGTACCCCCCGAAGGGAGTGAGATACGGTTTTCCCTTTGGGTATGGCTTTATGGTAACACCGTTTAGTAAATAATTCAATATTAGTTTACTAAAATATTTACCAAATTTAATAACTATCTTTTAGTAAACATCGATAATAAATTTATAACCACCGGCTGGACGGACTCCATGCAATAAGGTATACTATAGGTTAATATATAGAATGTTTTTCGTTACTAAAGGAGAGTTTGTATGGCCACTATTAAAGATATTGCTGCCAAAGCTGGGGTTTCTTCCGCCACCGTTTCCCGGATTTTAAATCAGGATGACACATTAAGTGTCACGGACGAGACCCGAAACAGAGTTTTAAAAATTGCAGATGATCTTAAGTATCATAAGAAGGGAAAAGGGGCATCAAAGAGAACCACCATCGGAGTTTTCCAGTGGTACTCCCTGTTCCAGGAACTTGAAGACCCTTACTACCAGAACATCCGTGTAGGGATTGAGAAGTATTGTGCCGACCAGAACATCGAAGTGATCCGGGCATTCCAAAGTGATCCGGACTATACAAAAACCTTGAGTGGTGTAGACGGGCTGATTTGTATCGGAAAGTTTGCCCCCAGGGATATCAAAGCTTTTGAACAGATTACTGACAATATCATCTTTATTGATATGCGTACTTCCAGGATTTCTTTTAACAATATTGTGCTGGATTTTCATCAGTCTGTGATCGATGTGATTGATTATCTTACAGAATTGGGGCACCGGGAGATCGGTTACCTGGGCGGAAAAGAGTACATTGACGAAGACACGGTTTATTTTGAACAGCGGAAGGAAACTTTTATGAATTACTGCCGGAATCTTGGCATTCGCTACGAGCCGTATTTAATGGAAGAAGAGTTTAGTGCGGAATCCGGCTACCAGATGATGAACCGGCTTATAGAGAACGGAACGCTTCCCACTGCAGTCTTTGCCGCCAGCGATCCCATCGCCATCGGAGCCATGCGCTCCCTCTATGAACACGGCTATAAAATACCGGACGATATTTCCATCATAGGGTTTGATGATATCAGTGTTGCTGAATTTTCAAACCCGCCTCTCACCACGGTGCATGCACCGTCTGAGTATATGGGAGAGTACGCAGCCAATTTTGTTGCCAAGCTTTACAATGAAGTTCCAAGCGAGTACAAAACCCCGGTGCGTCTGACTCTGCCCTGTACACTGGTCAAAAGAAAGACCTGCGGGAAACCAAGAAAAAACTGCCGGAGGTAATCACAATTACCAATCCGGCAGTTTTTTCTTTACTAAATTATTTACTTCTTTCAGGATGATTGCGATAAGGTGTATTCATTGTCAGTAAGCTGGAAATCCAGTCCGCTGCTCACATAGACATTTTTCTTCTTATCCACAAAAATAGCTTTGGCGCCATACTTTTTCAACAGAGGCTGGCTTTTTTCAGGTCCCAGCACAAAACATGCTGTAGACAGTCCATCGCTGACAATTCCAGAATCGCACACAATGGTACAGGAAGTGATCTCTGTCTTGGCCGGATATCCGGTTTTCTCATCCAAGATATGAAAATATCGTTTCCCAGTCTTTTTATCCACAAAGTATTTCTCATAGTCTCCGGAAGTGGAGATAAAGGTTCCGCTCTTAACTGTCACCCCCCCTATGGCCTCTCCCTGCTGCCCATTTGGATTCTGAATCCCAACCTTCCAGTCTTCCCCGTCCGGTTTCTCTCCATAGACAACGATACTGCCTCCAAGTGCTACCATTGCGCCTGTCACACTCTTATCCTTCTTTAAAAATTTTAATGCCTCATCCGTTCCAATCCCTTTTCCAAATGCTCCAAGATCAATCTTTATAGATGAATTTTTCTTGACTGTTTTATTCTTGTCATCAAGCTCCACATGCTCATATGCATTGCTGATGACACCTTCCTTCAGCAGTGCATTGATCTTTTGGGCATCGGGAGCGGAAGGATTTTTAGACTCAAAGTCCCACATCTGCGTCAGGCTGCCGATGGCAGGGTCTGCGGCGCCTCCGCTGTCTTTGGCAATCTGCAGGGATTTTTTAAGCCAGGTAAAAAGGGGTTCTGACAGTGACACTTTTCCCCTGTTTCCCCGATTTAATTTTGCCACGCCGGAAGATTGTTTTCTCCAGGACAGCTGCCCGGTCTCCAGCTGTTTCATCTCATCGATCATCTTCTGCTCAATCTCATTAAGATCCTGGCTGTTTCCATATAAGGTCGTATTGGTCACAGTCCCCATGGCATAATCCACATGGGAATATTTCTGTATCTCTTCCTTCTTCTGGCAGCCTCCGGCCGCAACAGCAGCGATCAGGATCACCATAGCTGTACATAATCTCTTTTTCATGTTTTCCTCCTGTGGTTATCCCTGCGCAAAAAGGGCTGGCGGTATCTTTTTTACAAGCCCTGCTGTCAATGCCCCGATGGCAATACCGGCGACGGTTCCTGTCACCAGAAGCACCGGTGCATAATAATAGATTCTTACATTCTCCATCAGTAACACGGCGACACTGAGCTGCCCCAGGTTATGCGCCACTCCGCCGGCAACACTGAGTCCCACTGCTGAAAACCCCCCTGTCTTTTTTAAAAGAGCCATGACAGTGATACTCAACACGCCGCCTGCAAGACTGTAGACGATGGTCATTGGATTTCCGAACAAAAAACCTGCCAACAGTATTCTCAGCACAGAGATGAATAAGGCCCGTTTCCAAGTAGTAAAAAATAGCAGCACCATGATCACTCCGTTGGCCAGTCCAATCTTGATCCCCGGAATTCCCACCGGGATGGGCAGAAGTACTTCGATGTAAGAGACTACGATTGCCAGAGTTAAAAACATACCGTCCGCAGCAATCCTCCTGGTCATTGCCTGAACTCCTTAATTTGTAATTCCGTCATATTCCTTCTCCTTCGTTCCGTCCTTGATCTCCACAACCACCTTATGGGGCAGGCAGACGATCGTCTCCCCGGTTTTATCAATGGCTTTATGCCGTCTGCAGATCTGATCGCGGCAGTCTGCCTTCGTAACCGATACTTTTTTGTGTTGAATTCGGACCACATTCGTCCCGTTCTTGCTTTTCACTGTGTAGACCGCGTCCTCAGAGAGACTGCCGGACCACACTTCCTTCCCATTCACTGTTACCACGGCCTTCTCACCGTCTTTCTTTGAAGAGTACATAAATAAGAACCCAGCTGCCGCTGCGGCAAGGACAAGACCGATCAATATCAGATCCTTTTTCTTCATGGGTTCACCTTGATCTGCCCTAGAACCTCTCCGATAGGGTCCGTTATGCACAGCTCTGCCTGACGGTCCCTGCCCGTAGCATCCCTGTTGATCAGTACCAGATGTTTTCCCCTGAAGTAATCGATCATTCCCGCCGCAGGATATACCACCAGCGATGTTCCCCCGATGATCAGCATATCCGCCTTGGAAATAGCATCGATGGCTCCCCGCATCACAGATGCATCCAACCCTTCCTCATACAGTACAACATCCGGTTTGATCAGTCCCTGGCATTCATCACAGTGCGGGATACCCTCGCTCTTTACCACATAGTCTATGTCAAAAAACTTATGGCATCTCTGACAGTAATTTCTGTGAACGCTTCCATGCAGCTCAAAAACCTTCTCACTTCCTGCCTTTTGGTGCAGTCCGTCAATATTCTGTGTGACGATCGCTGTGAGCTTTTCCGCCTTCTCAAGCTCGGCCAGCTTTAAATGGGCCGGGTTTGGCTGGGCTTGTGGAAACAACATTTTCTTTTTATAAAAGTCATAAAACTCTGCAGTTTTCTGTACAAAAAAAGTATGGCTTACGATAACTTCCGGAGGATACTGGTAAGTCTGGTTATAAAGTCCGTCAGTACTTCTGAAATCCGGGATATTGCTTTCTGTAGACACTCCTGCCCCGCCAAAAAACACAATCCTGCTGCTTTCATCTATCATGTTCTGAAGTTGTTCAATCTGATCCATTGCGATACCTCCCTATGTATTTGTGGACATTTTGCCCGAAAAGCCTTTTTTATTCATAGGGAGGTTCATAGAACTTTCCTATAGAAAAAAGGCCGCTTATTTCCTGTTTTATTTTACAGGAAATAAGCGGCTCCGTCCAGTTTAACCGATCTCTTTGAGCAAATTTACCATTTCTATGGCTGACAATGCGCAGTCATATCCCTTGTTACCTGCCTTGGTGCCGGCGCGCTCGATAGCCTGCTCAATATTCTCCGTTGTCAGCACTCCAAACAGTACCGGGATCCGGCTTTCCATAGACACATGAGCAATGCCCTTGGACACTTCATTGCAGACATAATCATAATGTGATGTAGATCCTCGGATGACGGTACCCAGACAAATCACAGCGTCATATTTTCCTGAATCGGCCATCTTTTGGGCAGCGATTGGAATCTCAAACGCTCCCGGGACCCATGCCACCGAAATGTCATCCTCCCGCACATCATGCCTGCGCAGTCCGTCCAATGCTCCACTAAGCAGCTTGGATACGATAAATTCGTTAAATCTGGCAGCCACGATTCCCACTTTCATCTCTTTCGCAACTAATTTTCCTTCTAAAATATTCATATCTTTTCTCCTTTTTGATTGTTTGCCGCTGATTAATACGTTAAGTAATGTCCCATCTTTTCCTGTTTCGTCTTCATGTAAAACCTATCATAATCGGTAAGCTTGATCTGGATCGGCACCCGCTCTGTGATCTCTAAGCCAAAATCTCCAAGCCCTTCGATCTTGGTCGGATTGTTGGTTAAAAGCCTTAACTTGGATGCCCCCAGATCCCTCAAGATCTGGGCTCCTATGTAATACTCCCTCTGGTCTTCCTCAAAACCAAGAGCCAGATTCGCCTCCACCGTGTCCATTCCTTGATCCTGGAGAGCATAAGCTTTTAGTTTGTTGATCAGGCCGATGCCCCGCCCCTCCTGTCTTAAGTAAAGCAGAATACCCCGCCCTTCCTCCTCAATTCTCTGCATGGCTCTTGCAAACTGGTCTCCGCAGTCACAGCGCAGAGATCCGAAGGTATCTCCTGTCAGGCACTCTGAATGAACTCTGCAGAGTACTGGATTTCCATCCGCCACATCGCCTTTGACCAACGCCACATGATGCTCTCCGTTTAACTGGTTGACATATCCGTATGCTCTGAAGTTCCCATACTTTGTGGGCATAGGGGTCTCTACCTCCCGGCTTACGAACACCTCATGTTTTTTGCGGTAATTCTGCAGCGCTTTTATGGTGACCATCTTAAGGCCGAATTTTTCGGCCAGCTGCATAAGCTCAGCAGTCCGCATCATGGTCCCGTCTTCTCTCATGATCTCACAACAAAGTCCGCTTTCTTTCAGGCCCGCCAGTTTCATCAGATCCACCGTGGCTTCTGTGTGCCCGTTTCTCTCCATGACTCCACCGGCTTTTGCAATCAGAGGAAACATATGTCCCGGACGCCTTAAATCCTCCGGCCTGATGTCATCCTGCATACACTTTATGGCCGTGACGGAACGCTCCACTGCCGAGATGCCTGTGGTGGTTTCCACATGGTCGATACTCTCTGTGAATGCAGTTTCATGGTTATCCGTATTCTGTCTTACCATAGGTGAAAGACCAAGCTTCTCTCCCATAGCCGCGCTCATGGGCATGCAGATCAGGCCTTTTCCATGGACTGCCATGAAGTTGATGTTCTGCGTATCCGCAAATTCTGAGGCACAGATAAAATCCCCCTCATTCTCCCTATCTTCATCGTCTGTGGCAATGATGATCTTTCCCTGTCTTAAATCTTCCAATGCTTCTTCGATCGTACTGAATTTCATTTCTTATCCTCCTAAAATCCTGCATTTATCAACATTTCCTCTGTCAAACTGCTGCTTTTTTCTTCTGTCTTTGGTTCCAGCAGTTTCTCCACATATTTTCCGATCATATCATTTTCCAGATTGACCGCTTCCCCCGGCTTCCTGAACCCCAGTACCGTCTGCTTTAAGGTATGGGGGATGACCGAGACTTGAAACCAGGAAGTCCCTGTCTCTGCAATGGTCAGGCTGATCCCGTCAATGGCGATAGAACCCTTTTTAATACAGTAGCGCAGGATCTCAGGCCGTACCTCAACTTTGAACCAGACTGCGTTGGCATCCTGTTTCACTGACAAAATCGTCCCGGTTCCGTCCACATGCCCTGCCACTATATGTCCGCCGAACCGGCCCCCGGCACTCATGGCCCGTTCCAGGTTGACCGGGTCTTTGGGGCGCAGGCTTTCCAGCGTGCTCTTCTCAAAAGTCTCGTTCATCACATCTGCCATAAATCCCTGGCCGTCAAATGCGACGGCAGTCAGACAGACGCCATTGACTGCAATGCTGTCCCCTGTATGTAAATCTTCCAGAATCTTTGATGCACCAATCCTGATCATGGAAGACTGTCCTCCCCTCTTTACGGATATGACAGCTCCCAGTTCTTCGATAATTCCTGTAAACATTGTTTCACCTCACTTCATATTCCAGCAGAAGATCTTCACCAATCTTGGTGATCTCCGGCCCATCTAACATTACAGCATCGCTGATCCTTTCAATCCCTTCTCCTTCTACCGGGGATCTGGACTGTTTTCCTCCAAACAGTTTAGGAGCGACATAGGTATATATCTTTTTTACAGCTCCGGTCCTTATAACCGAATCGTTAATATCAGCTCCGCCCTCCACAAGGACACTGTCGATCTTTTCTTTTCTCAGTGCCCGAAACAGCTCCATCAGATCCAGTTGCCCTTTTTTCTCCGGACAGATCAGAACCCGGCAGCCAAGCTCCTCCAGCTTTTCAGCTTTCTTTGTTCTCTCGCAGGCGGCCACGATGGTCGGGATCACTTTGGCACTCTGAACGATCTTGGAAGAAAGCGGGATCCTCAGCCTGCTGTCGCAGATCACACGCACCGGATTGTTCCCGCCCCTTACTCTGGCATTCAGCATAGGATCATCACAGAGGACGGTTCCGATGCCTGCCAGAATGGCCGCATACTTGTGTCTGAGAGTATGGACGTGCTCTCTGGCTTCCTGTCCGGTGATCCATTTGGACTCTCCTGTTTTTACAGCAATCTTGCCATCCAGAGTCATAGCATATTTTAAAGCTACATAGGGTGTCTCGTGGCTGATGTAATGAAAGAAGATGTCATTGATCTTTCTACACTCTTCCTCCATGATTCCTGTTTCCACCTGAATCCCGTGTTCTCTGAGGATCTGGACACCCCTGCCGGCTACCTTAGGATTCGGGTCCATGTTTCCCACATAAACCCTGCGGATCCCATGTTCCATGATGGCCTCTGTACAGGGCGGTGTCTTTCCGTAATGGCAGCACGGCTCCAGTGTCACATAAAGATCTGCCCCCTGGGGATCCTCTGTACAGTTCTTAAACGCATTTCTTTCTGCGTGCAGGCCTCCGTATGCCTCGTGGAATCCCTCCCCGATCACCCGGCCGCCTTTTACAATAACCGCACCCACGACCGGGTTGGGGTTCGTATATCCAATTCCTTTCCTGGCCAGACGGATGGCCCGTTTCATAAACTGTTCCTCCATAAAAGAAAAACCTCCTTTCAAAGAATATAGAAAAGCCCCAAAATCCTGCATCACAGGACTTCAGGGCTTAAAAAAGCTAAAGTTCATTCATGGATCTTGTTGTATTACGCAACAAAACCAATAAAAATAAAAAAACTGAGACTTATAACAGCAGATCAAATACACCAAATGCATCTGACCTACGCTGTGCGTAAATCCCAGAGTTCGTTTATCATTTATCTTCTTTCATCCAGACTATACTGTCGGCTTCGGAGTTTCACCGAATCATGCCTTGCGGCTCGTGGGCTGTACCACCGGTAGGGAATTCCACCCTGCCCTGAAGATCCTATTCAATTAATATTATTTATTATAACCTATTATAAACGTATGTCAATACTTATTTAAACAACTTTAAGCAGCATTGTTAAAATCTACAACAGCAATTTCTGTAATGATGACTTTTAGTTTTTCTAAAATGTTTTCAATTTTCTGTAAGGTAACACCATTTAGACATTCTTCACCACATTGATTACATTTTGTACATGGCACGTTCTTAATGAAACCTTGTCGCGCGTTGCGCGTCCACCCGAAGGGTGTAAAATACGGGATGCCCTGTGGGTATAATATAACAATTATTGTATTCTGTCATATATGTTGTAATAGCCTTTTCTACATTTCCTTTACATAAAAAACAAGTCATAATGATTGCTCCTTTCTGGTTTTGAAATCATTCTCTTACTTTTTTATCACAATAACTTGAAATGGTTCTAAAAATCCTTGTATAACCGGCTGGTTACTCAATAAGATTTTTCCGTCCACATTTTTGATCTCCTGTCTTATTTTTGAAAAGTTACACAGCACAAGGATCCTTGTAAAACCGTCATTTCTCTCATATGCCACAACATCTTTTCCATATTCTCTGTGCGGTTTAAAACTGCCCTGCACCAGACAAGATTCCCGTTTCCGCAGGGCTGTCATCTCCTTGTAGAAACTTAATACAGATTTTTTATCATTTTCCTGTCTCCCGGCTTCTTCCCAATCGATCATCTGCCTTGCATTGTCCCTGCTTCTTAAATTAATATAATACAGTGCCTCCTCTTTTGTACACCCATCTGACAGGGCCGTTTCATACTGCCCCCTGCTCTCAATGTCGTCAAAACTTTCAATGGAATCCCTCCACACATTTTTGACACCCAATTCCTGCCCCTGGTAAATAAAAGGCGTCCCCCGCAGAAAAAAATACATGCCCGCCAGAACAGTGGATGCCTCGTAAGTCTGGTCCTCTTTAAACGGAAAAAACTTATTTACTGCCCTTGGCTGGTCATGATTTTCTATAAACAGACCCTGCCACCCGGTTTTCTGGATTTCCTCCTGGCTCTCAAACAACAGCTCCCTGAACTCTTCCATGGTCCAATCTTTTCTTTTATGCCATTTTTCATCGTTTCCCTCAAGATCAAAGTTGGTGTAGTGGAAGTCAAACATCATAGAAAAACAGCCCTGATCCCCGATATAATTTCCGAGTTCAGAATACGGCACATCCACCGCTTCTGAAACCGTGATACACCCGCACGGCTCAAACACCTCTTTTCTCATTTCCTTCAGGAACTTTTGGATTCCCTCTACATTTCTTGTATAGGGAAAACAGCTAGCCAATCCGTCTTTTCCATCAGGTTTTATTACAGAGGCATTCAGATCTTTCTTGATAAAGTTAATGGCATCCACCCGGAAACCGGCAATTCCTTTGTTCATCCACCACCGAATCATTTCATACAGCTCAGATCTCATCTCTTTGTTCTCCCAGTTGAGATCCGGCTGCTTCTTTGAAAAAGAGTGAAAATAGTATTCATCGGTTCCCGGTACAGGTTCCCAGACAGAACCGCCGAACACTGATCTTAAATTACTGGGCGGACACCCGTTCTGGAGTGTCTCAAATATATAATAATCTCTGTATTTACTTTGTGGATCTGCCAAAGCTTTGCGAAACCATTCATGTTCATCGGATGTATGATTGAGGACCAGGTCCATCATAATCTTTATGCCTTTCCTGCCGGCCTCATGGATCAGCTGCTCCATCTCGTCCATGGTACCGAACATAGGATTCATGCTGTAATAATCCGAAATATCATATCCATTGTCATCCATAGGGGATGCGTATACCGGGCAGATCCACAGCATCGTGATCCCAAGATCCTTTAAATAGCCAAGCTTTTCTGTGATTCCCTTCAAGTCTCCGATGTCATCCCCGTCACTGTCACAAAAGCTTTTTGGATAAACCTGATAGACGATTTCCTCTCTCCCTCTGTAATTCTCCATTGACTGCACCTCTCTTTCCTTCTCTCCGGGTAGACGTACTCCGCTTAATAAGGTATCATGTTCTCATCGGTCTTTTTTCCCTTCCCTGATTTTGGAAGGTCAGCACTAAAAGACCCTATTGAATCATATGAAGGAGTGATATTTTTGAACACCAACAATGAAACTGCACTGGGCACTATGCCGATAGGAAAACTGTTGTTTCAGCTGGCCGTCCCCACTATCGCCGCCCAAGTCATCAACGCGCTCTATAACATGGTAGACCGGATCTATATCGGCAGGCTGCCCGGAGGGGAAGGACCCCTTGCCATTGCCGGACTCGGCATTGCATTCCCGATCATCATGATCATTTCCGCATTTGCTTCCATGATCGGTATGGGAGGCAGCCCAAGAGTTTCCATCAAAATGGGACAGAAGGACCATGACGGCGCGGAAAAGATTCTTGGGAATGCGGTGACTGCTCTGACTATTCTGGCCGTTCCTCTTACCCTGTTTTTTTATCTGGGAAAGGAATCCCTGCTCTCCATGTTCGGAGCCACCAAAAACATCCTGCCTTACGGCAATGATTACCTGAGTATTTATCTGATCGGTTCCATCTTTGTCATGTTCTCCCTGGGCCTCAACAGCTTTATCACCTGCCAGGGGTTTGCCAAGACCAGTATGCTGACCGTGTTGATCGGGGCTCTGCTGAACATTATCTTAGATCCGATCTTTATCTTTGGTCTGGGTCTGGGAGTCAAAGGTTCCGCCCTTGCCACCGTCATATCCCAAGGGGTATCGGCCCTCTGGGTCATCTGCTTTCTGACAGGAAAACGGACAGACCTTAAGATCAGAAGAAAGTATCTGCGGCCTGAGCTAAAGGTACTGCTCCCTGTGATCGCCCTGGGGATCGCGCCATTTATTATGCAGTCTACAGAAAGCCTGGTTCAGATCACCTTAAACTCCGGCATGAAACGATACGGAGGCGCCAACGCGGATGCACTTGTTTCCATCACCACCATTGCCATAAGCTCCATGCAGTTTCTATCCATGCCTGCGCTGGGTCTGGCCCAGGGCGCACAGCCCATCATCAGCTACAACTACGGAAGCCGGAATATGGACCGGGTAAAAAAGGCCTTCCGGCTTTTGTTTACCATCACCGTGGCCTATACTTCCGCAATATGGGCACTCTCCATGGCAGTGCCCCAGATATATATCTACCTGTTCTCCAGCGGGGAAGCTGCCCGTGGACTGGCTGCACTGGGAAAACCTATGATCCGTATCTTTATGGGCGGTTTTCTGTTCATAGGAGCACAGTACGCCTGCCAGAACACCTTCATGGCACTGGGCAGGGCAAAGATCTCACTGATCATGGCTCTCCTGCGAAAGATCATACTTCTGATCCCTCTGGCCCTGATCCTCCCAGTCTTTTTGGGAACCACCGGAATCTTCACCGCAGAACCCATCGCGGATACACTGGCATCTGCTATCACCACCGGGGTTTTCTACTTTACCTCAAAAAAACTGTTGAGACATCCGGAAGAACCAGACATCACTCCTAACATGGAATGATGTTATCTGGCTTGTCGGCCGGTTTCTCCAGAAGATATTTCATCCATTTTCCACATGATTGGAGTGAGGCATTCTAAGAGCTGAACGGAAATCATGTGGAAAATGTCATAATATCACATACTGGTTCTTTCCTCTTATTTTCGCTTCATACAGGGCGCTGTCCGCTCTTTCGATCACCTGGCCGTAAGAGTCGCCGTCTTTTATCAACGTAATCCCTATGCTTATATTCACATGGTTCTCCGCTGTCACTGACCTAAGTACCCTTCCGGCGATCTCCTCGATCTTTTTTCTGTCTTTTGTTCCGTAAATCAGGCAGGTGAATTCATCTCCTCCATAACGGCTGACCACATCTTTTTCACGTAGACTCTTCCGAAGGCAGCTGGCCACCCCGGTCAGGACCTCATCTCCTCTTTGGTGGCCGTAAGTGTCATTAACCCCCTTAAAATCATCAATGTCCAGAAAAAAACATGCAATGTATCTCCTTTTGCTTTTCAGGTCCTTTTCCAAGATCCTCTGGAAGTTCTTCCGGTTCAGGGACCCTGTCAGCGCATCTTTTGTATTTTCCTTTTTCTCGCTGCGGTGCAGTCTAAAAAACCGAAGACTAAAAATAAAGAGCAGAATTGTAATCATGGTCCCTTTTAGCATCAGAAACAGGGTCTCTCTTTTAAGAGAATAGAGAGTTTCCTCATAGGTCTCTGCCACTGCAAGAGTACAGATATACCAGTCACTGATTCCTGCTGGTTCATAGTAAAGCATCCGTAGTTTTCCATTGTTGTGGTAATATAAATAGCCGCTATTCCCTTTTTGGATATTGGCCTCCATGGCAGGCAGTTCACTGCTGTCATCATACTTCATAGTATCCAGCATCTCATACATCGTATGAAATTTCTCCATGCCTTTATAGGATGCCGCCACATTGCCCTTTTTGGAAAACACGAGTACGGCTCCCGTCCCTTTTAATTCTTTTCCGTTTAACATTCTTCCCAGTTCCATAGTACTGTACTCCAGGCATACTGCACCCTTGACTTTTCCGTCTCTGACCAGCGGAACACCTATGATAATAGATTCTGTTCCTTCCTCTTTGTCCATGAGTACCTTTGAGATGCTGCTCTGATCTCTCATCAGACTTTTGTAGTAAGTTCTGTCTGCGATTTTTTGTCTTTTATGATCACTGTAGTAAATATTGCCTTTCTTGTCTGCAACTCCGAGCTTCAGCCCCTTTGAGTCAAACCTTCTGACTATGTCCCACCAATTTTCCTGTCCCGTTCCGTCCGGCACATCACAGATCATTGCCAAGCTTTCCAGCCAGTTCTGGTTGTCTTTGAGAAGAGACTGCAGGGATGCCTTTGCCGTATCATTGGTCGTCTTTAAGTCAAGCCTGGTCTGGTCAGCAATTTTAGTATCCATTTTCCGGTAATACTGCACAAAAGAGAAAATAAAAAAAGAGAGCAGCCCAACGATAAGCAGCAGTATGATCATCGTATTCAGCTGTCTGTTCCCTTTCTGTTTCTCCATTTTACCCCCCTGGCTCAGTGTTCTGGCTAAGTATTGTCTCCATTATACCCCTATATTCTATGACAATCAAAGAAAACCTCTCTCCGGGAACTATAAATTCCCCGGAAAGAGGTTATCCTTCAAATACAGATTATTCAGCCACTGCGATGGCTTCGATCTCAAACAGCGCACCTTTTGGAAGAGCCCCTGCTTCCACGCAGGAACGGGCCGGTTTATTGTCCCCGAACCGTTTCTCATAAATTGCATTGATTGCCGCAAAATCGTTGATATCATTTAAGAATACGGTTGTCTTGATCACATGATCCAGAGACAATCCAGAAGCCTTCAGTACTTCGTTTAGATTTGTCAGAGCCTGGTCTGCCTGTGCCTCCACTCCTTCTGGGAGTGTTCCTTCTTTTGGATCCAGCCCAAGCTGTCCCGATGTGAATACAAGGTTTCCTGTTTTTACTGCATGGCAGTAAGGTCCCACTGCCGCAGGAGCTTTGTCTGCATTGATCGTTTCACGTGTCATCATGATCTACCTCACTTTCTAAAAAATATTAAGGTTCATACAATTTTTTTGTGCTTCTATTATAACACAGGCCTTTGCGCGCGTCCATGCCTTTAGTTTCCTATAATAACATTAAGCTTTGCATTCTGTTGTTCGATCTTCTTGGCAGCCTTCTCACTTACCGCATCCTTCGTAGGGTAATAATCGATATAATAAAACAGGCTCTTGCTCAGGTTCTTGAAGGTATATGTATTTTTTCCTTTCCTAAGTTCCGCCATCTGAGGTTCTCCCTGTTCATCCATATTGTTCAGGGACAGAACCGGCTTCAGCGACAGATCTGCCTTGGAGAGATCCTCAAAGGTCACAGTGAGCTTTCCGTTCTGTGTCTGAAAAACATTGCCGATGACAAGGTTTCCAAAAGTACCCTTTGCCCCATCGGTGCCCTTCATGGCATCCACATCAAAATACAGTACCCCTTTGCTGCTGAATTTCATAAAACGGCTATCTTTAAATGAAAGCTTTGACGCGTCTGTCTCCTGATCCAGGTTCACAAAACCTTTAAACAGAGGAATCACAGTCTTCCTTTTTGTCTTCACGTCATATTGGACCAGAGACAGATTTTTAAACATCTGGTCTTCCTTCATATAGACACCGGACGGATAACCGAGAAAATCCACTGTGCTGTTATTCTGGATCAATGCATTGGAGTCATTCTGTCCTTGGCTCATCAACTCCTGGATCACGTCCTCCTTTGGCCTGCCCGCAAAATTCTTTTGTTCTTTCTGCTGAATATCACCTTCATAGATGTCATCAAAGGCTTTCTTTTTATCGGACAGTGTCATTTTTTTCACATCAAAGAAATAATCCTCGACTGTGTCCTCTCCCTTTGTTCTGAGAAGGCGCACCACTGTGCCATCACTGGATACAATAATCTTTGTTTCCGTCTCACCATCCTCTGAAAACAGCTTCATTTTTTCCAGATCCAGAGCAGCAGATATCTTTTTCTCTTTCATATCGTAGACATAAAATCCCGCAGAGTTGTGAAACATCACTGTGCGGTCCGAAGCATAATCCAGCTTAGGGAAATCAGATACCTCATCCTTTTTGGTCGTCTCCCCTATAAATGTCTTTAACTCCTCTTCTGATGAAAACGGTTTTAATTCTGATTTTTTGGAACATCCTGCTGCCATGAAGGCCAGCACAGCCGCGAATACCATAAGAATCCTGATTTTTCTTTTCATGAGCTCTCTCCTTTATTTGATCCATTTCGGAGATGGATAATATCTGAAACTTGCCTTCCCTATGATCTCCTCTCTGGTCACATAGTGGGTCTGCCACTCTCTCGCATCGTTGGAGCTGTTCCGATTGTCGCCCATGACAAAATAACCGTTGTCCGGCACCTTATACGGTCCGAAATCATCCACGGGCTCCTCTTTGATATAAGGCTCCTTCAAGGGCTTTTTGCTTTTGTTGATATATACCTTCCCGTCTTTGACTTCGATGGTCTCACCCGGAAGCGCAATGACTCTTTTAATATACCATTCAGTTTCATCATCCGGGTATTTAAAGATGATCACATCCCCCCGTTTTGGTTCGCCGAACAGATAAGCGGTCCTGAATGCAATGAGTTTATCTCCTGTCATGATCGTATTTTCCATGGATCCGCTTGGAATGCTGGCGTTGACAATGACAAAGTTTGTGATGAACAAAGTGATTGCCAGGGTCGCAACGATGCACACGATCCAACTCCTGACTTCTTTTCTGAAGTTTTGTTTCTTTTTATTTTCCTGCTCCTGTTCCTTTTCCATGATGCCTCCTTACTTGGACAAAAAACCTCTTTGTCATATCTACAAAGAGGTTTTTCCTTATTTCTAGTCTGTATATCCTCTGCGGATAATCTCATGTCTTCCGGGTCCGTTGGAGATCAATGTGATCGGATATCCGATCTTCTCCTCGACGAACTCTATATACTTTCTGCAGTTTTCCGGAAGGTCTTCATACTCTGTGATACCGCGGATGTCGCTCTTCCAGCCCGGAAGCACCTCGATCACCGGTTTTGCTTTTTCCAGTTCCCCTGTAGTCGGGAAGTCAGTGGTCACTTTGCCGTCAATGTCATAAGCGACACAAACCGGAATCTCCTCTAAATATCCAAGGACATCCAGAACAGTAAAGGCCACATCTGTGGTTCCCTGCATCCTGCATCCGTACTTGGAAGCTACAACGTCAAACCAGCCCATCCGTCTCGGACGTCCGGTCGTCGCACCAAATTCACCGCCGTCTCCACCGCGTTTTCGGAGTTCATCGGCTTCTTCCCCAAAGATCTCACTGACGAAAGCCCCCGCACCTACGGCGCTGGAATACGCTTTGACAACTGTGACGATCTTTTTGATCTCATAAGGCGGAATACCCGCACCGATAGCTCCGTATGCAGCCAGTGTGGAGGAAGACGTCACCATCGGGTAAATACCGTGGTCCGGATCCTTCAGGGAGCCAAGCTGTCCCTCTAAAAGAATCGTCTTATCTTCTTTCAGTGCATTGTGCAGAAACAGTGAAACATCGCAGACATACGGCGCTACCATCTCCTTGTATTCCATCAGAGTGTCATACAACTCGTCCGGGTTCAGGAGAGGTTTGTGGTACAGATGCTCAAGCAGTACATTCTTTGTCTCACAGATCTTTGTCAATTTTTCTTTTAATGCTTCCCCGTCAAACAGTTCGTTGACCTGGAAACCGATCTTAGCATACTTATCAGAATAAAACGGCGCAATCCCTGATTTTGTGGATCCGAAAGATCCTTTGCCCAGTCTCTCCTCCTCGTATTCATCGAACAGGATGTGGTACGGCATCACGATCTGGGCCCTGTCAGAAACCAGGATCTTTGGTTTCGGCACTCCCTGTGACACAATCTCCTCAACCTCCTTAAAAAGGACTGGAATATTCAGCGCCACACCGTTTCCGATAATGCTGGTTGTATGATTATAGAATACACCGGAAGGCAGCGTGTGAAGCGCGAACTTTCCGTAGTCGTTAATGATGGTATGCCCGGCATTCGCTCCTCCCTGGAAACGTACGATGATGTCAGAAGTTTCCCCCAACATATCTGTAATCTTACCTTTTCCTTCGTCGCCCCAGTTGGCTCCCACTATTGCTTTAACCATATGTGTATCCTCCTAATTATCAATGACGTGTCTTCGCCATTTTCTTTTGCATAAAGCGAACAACATTTTAATATTATATTGTTTTTTCCAATGTGTCAAGAATCCGCAGGGAGATTCCTACTTTTCTTTCACAGAAAAGAAAGAATCTACGCGGTGTTTATGATCCAGAAGGGAATTATACTGCAGATACTGGTAATTTGTAAGCCATTTATCTTTGTCTTCCTCATTCTGAGTCTCTACGTTCTTACCGTCTTTGGTAACATATCCATTGGCGTTGATGGCCGGAATCTGTTTCTGAAGTTCCTCCAGATATTGATTATATGGAGTGAGCTTTAAGTTTGTCTGCTGAAGCATCAATGTGGACAGGTAGTTGGCGCTTGTGAGATTTACGTTGTCCTTCTCTTTGATGTCATAATTGGCCCAGATCACAAACGGAACCGTATACTTTTTCTGCATCTCCTTGATATTTAGACTGTTTAAGTCCTTTCCATAGAGAAGTTCATAGAAATCATCTTCAAGCTTCGGCTGATGATCTCCGAACATGACCACGATGGTCGGCTCTTTCTGGGTTTTAAAGTAATCGATCAGCTTCTTGAATGCCCGGTCAGATTCGTGGATCAGGGACAGATAGCGCTCAGCGGTTTCCGTCTTCTTCTCATCCTTGATGGTGATCTCCTGTTTAAAGTTATCATCCGGGATCAAATATCCTCCGTGATTCTGGATAGTTACGTTGAACATAAACAGCGGATTGTCCGCTTTCTTTTTCTCAAAGGTTTCTATGATCTTGTCATAATCAGATTCATCGCTGACCCAGCCTCTGATTCTTTTTACCTTGGATTCATCCAGAGATGTCTCGTCCAGGAAATTATCAAATCCAAGAAGAGGATATACACTCTGCCGGTTCCATGCATTCGGTTTGTAAGGATGGAACGCCGTTGTCTCATATCCCTGTTCCTTAAGCTGGGAAGCGAGGCTCGGCACCTGATGTTTCACAAACTGGGTATAAGCATTTCCGTTCAATGGAAGAGAGGAAACAGAGTTTCCAGTCAGGAACTCATACTCAGAGTTGCTGGTTCCGCCTCCAAAAACAGATACCAGCATATTTCCTTTGATCGTATTTTCTTTCATGGAATTAATATACGGCATCACTTCTTTGTTAGTC
The DNA here is from genome assembly GCF_005280655.1 of Anaerostipes rhamnosivorans. Taxonomy (NCBI): domain Bacteria; kingdom Bacillati; phylum Bacillota; class Clostridia; order Lachnospirales; family Lachnospiraceae; genus Anaerostipes; species Anaerostipes rhamnosivorans. Next base: position 810,998 of record NZ_CP040058.1, on the reverse strand, counting down.
TTGATCTTATTGACCACATTCAAATCAGAGAAGGTCTCATTCATGATCACGACCACATTCGGTTTTTGTTTCAAGGACTTGTTCTGTCCTGTGGTCACAGTGTAATTTTTAGCAATGTCCTTTACTTTATCTACACTGTATCCTTCCGGTTCTGTTCCAAGCAGATACTGGACATTTAAAAGGAAGCTTAAGACAAATCCATTTCGTTTGTATCCCTTTTTCTGGTTGAAGAATTCTACCTTTACATTCTTCGATTCCAAAAAGTTGACTCTTGTGCAAAGGAAACTCTGTCCCGCCGTGAGCGCAGCCACAAGGACCAGTGCCACAAGGCGCTGCTTCCAACGGAATGCCTTTATAGTATCCAGCTTCCATGCGATGATCACCAACGCCAGACAGATAATGGTTGCCACAATGGCAGCCTTATTGTAGGACAGAGTGTAGTGGTCCGCCACGTCCATGGCTGTACCGAGCGCCCAGATGTCCGCCGGTGTGATCGGTGTTCCCCTGAACTGCATGACAAAGTAATTTCCGATGGCGCATCCGTATAATAACAAGTCTCCAACAATAATCGCATACTTTGTCCGGTTGAAAATCAGCAGCAGGATTCCGAAGATGATATAGAACCAGATCACATTCAGTGCATATGAGAAGATTCCCATGACACTGATCGGATTATAAAATACCTTTTCCACCATATAAAATGCCAGCCATGGATTGATAATAAACAGTGCCCATGACAGCCATTTATTCCATTTTTCTGGAATATTCAACTGGATCAGGAGCAAAACGATCAGCCCAAGTGCAATGGCGATGGTCAATCCGATAGCCCACATGTCAACCTGTGTTGTCATGACTCTGGCACAGAGCCTGACCTCTGTTTTCTTTCCGTTCTTTACGAGAGGCTGGAACACGGATCCCATATCCTTTGAAATGTAGATGTACAGCGGATCCTTTTTCTTGATCCCGATGCCTTTGATCACATAAGTATAGGTTTCGCCCTTCTTTAACTTCTGGTTGACGATCACCTTGTACCAGCGGTCATCATGCAGTTCTCTGCGCCTCATGGTCGCTTTAATCTCAGTTTTTCCGTCTACCTCTTCTATGGTCGGGGTGATATGGAATACAACGTTTCCCTTGGAATCTTTGATCTTAAGGTCAATGCTTCCGGGCCTTGCGTCCCCATAATTTCTTCCCACACGGAAATCTAAACGCTCCGCCGTGTTGAAATTGGCCTTGAATTCCTGTTCCACAGTGTCTCCGTCTGCGATAGCAATCTTCTCCATGCCGCTTTCCGGCACACCTTTGGCCACACGCTCCGCAAATTGATCTTTGTTCTTTATACAAAGCACACAGAATAAGATCAGGCATGCAATAATAAAGTATTTACCAAACTTATGGATAAAGTTATGGATTTTTCCTAGCTTATCTTTGAAACCATTTGATTTACTGTTCATGTTTACTTCCCACCTAATTTGTATTTTTTATGATGATCGGATCATCCTGTCCCTCTTCAATGTATTTAAAAATTCCCAAGTATTTTAAAGTCTTTGACCTCTGCCCGGATCCCGGTCAGAGCGTTGCGGATGCCCGGCTCATTTAAGTTGCCGGCTACATCAATGTAAAACCCGTATTCCCACTGCCTGTTCGGAAGCGGCCTGGATTCAATGTTTGTCATACTGACGTCATTAAACATAAAATGCGCCAGAATGTTATAAAGAGATCCCGTCTCATGGGGCAGTGAAAAACTGATGCTTACCTTCTTTGCGTCTTTCCGGTACTGCTTTTTCTTAGACATCACCACAAAACGCGTGCAGTTATTACCCTCGAAATTCACTTTCTCTTTTAACACATCCAGCCCATAGAGCTTTGCAGCCCGCTCGCTGGAAATGGCCACCTTTGTGCAGTCATTGTCATCCGCCACTTTCTTGGCGGCCACTGCCGTATTTCTGATGCGCACCTGGTCCCATTTTGTCTCATCCAAGAACTCCTTGCACTGCATCAGTCCCTGCGGATGGGAATAGACCTTTGTCACTTTAGAAAGATCCGTACCCCGGATCCCCACAAGGGCATGGTTGCATTCCACAGTCTCCTCTCCCACCACGCATACGTCATGATTTAGGAGCAGATCGTAAATACCGCTGACCGTTCCCGCAGAAGTATTCTCAATAGGAAGGATCCCATAATCCGCTTTTCCCTCATCTACAGCAACAACAACATCTTTGAACTCCTCTGCCGTAAAATGACTGATGTCTTCTCCGAAAAACTGGACCATAGCCTGTTCCTGATACGCTCCAGGGATGCCCTGGTACACCACCTTTGTGTCACTGTTGATCTCCAGCCGGTCCACCTGTTTGAACTTTTTGCGGACATAGCTGTCTTCCTCTGACAAAAGACTGTATTGATACCGGCGTCCGATCGACATGAGCTGTAAAAATAATTCCTCGGTCCCCTTTTTAAGGAACTCTGGTCCCACTTCTTTCGTCAAAGTCTCTATCTTCTCTTGTTCCCTTTTTCTGTCATAGATGGGTTTCCCGGTTCCTTTTTTATACTCAGCCACTTCTTCGGAACACTGCATCCGTTCCTCAAACAGCCGGACGATCTTTTGGTCGATCTGGTCAATGTCCTTCCTTATATCAACTAAATCTCTCATATTAACTATCCTTCTCCTCCAATGCATCTTTTAGTTCCAGAATGGTCCGGTTGAGCACCGGATGTCTCACATGGGGTGCAATCTCCGAAAGCGGTTCCAGCACGAACTGCCGCTTGGGTATTTCTATGTGAGGGATTGTCAGGTGCGGTTCATTGAGAATCAGGTCATCGTACAAAAGAATATCCAGGTCTAACGTCCTGGGGCCCCAGTGTACGGTACGTTCTCTTCCAGCCTTATTTTCCAGTCCTAAAAGAAACTCCAGCAGCTCCGACGGATTCTTTAATGTGTCAAGCCCAATGCATCCATTGATAAATCGGTCCTGGTCAACGTTTCCGTAAGGTTCTGTCTCCATCAGACTGGACACCCGTACAATGCGGGTATCCTCTTCCTGTCCGATTTGTTCAACGGCACGCTTAATATATTCCCTGCGGTCTCCCATGTTAGAACCAATTCCAATATATGCCCTGTGCCATTTTCTCTCAATCTTTACAGAAACACTTTGGATTGGGAGTCCAATGGGAGCCCACGGCTTTTTGACTTCTACCTCTGCTTTCTTTATAAGCGTAAACTCCATCAGCAGACGCTCTGCGATGGTCTCCGCCACCCGTTCAATCAAGTCAAACGTGTTCCCTTCCATGATATCACGGATCCTGTGGCACACTTCCCCATAGTTGACTGAGTACTCAATCTTGTCGCTGACCCCGGCCCGTTTAGTATCCGTATAAAGCACCGCGGACACCAAAAACTTCTGCCCCAGCACCTTTTCTTCCTTATATACGCCGTGATTGCTGTAAATCTCCAGCTCTTTAATTATGATCTGATCCATATTTCTATGCTCCTTTAACAGCGGCAGATCGCCTCAATCATAGAAAGGGCACGCCTGTTTTCTTTGACATCATGAACCCGGAACATCCGGCAGCCTTTCATATATCCGCTTACCGTGGTTGCCAGAGTTCCCTCTACGCGCTCATCAGCCGGCAGATCAAGCGTCAGTCCGATCATGGACTTTCTGGATGTACCCAAAAGCACCGGCACCTTAAGATCCTGCAAAAGTTCCAGATGATTCATCAGCATCAGATTCTGTTCCAAAGTTTTAGCAAAGCCGATCCCCGGATCTAATATAATGTTCTCTTTTGCAATTCCCGCATCTTCTGCAAGCTCCATGGTCTCTTTTAGGTCTTTTAGCACATCGCTGAGATAATCATCGTAGTCTGTATCTTTCCTGTTGTGCATCAGACAAACCGGAAGTCCTGCCTTTGCTAGAAGCGGCGCCATGCTGCCGTCCCATTTCAGCCCCCATATGTCATTGATCATATCGGCTCCGGCATGTATTCCCGCCTCTGCCACCTGGGATTTGTAGGTATCCAGGGAAATAACCGGGTTAAACTCTCTCTTTAAGGCTTCGATCACCGGTGCTGTCCTCTCAATCTCTTCCCCTGATGTGATCTTCTCATGGCCTGGACGTGTGGACTCACCGCCTATGTCAATGATATCTGCCCCTTCGTTCAGCATACGCTCGGTATGCTTTAAGGCCTGATCTATCTGAGTATATTTTCCTCCGTCAGAAAAGGAATCGGGGGTTACATTTAGTATGCCCATAATATACCCTTGATGTTCCATATCAAATTCTTTGTTTCCTATCTTCATATTAAACTCCTAATATCGGTAACCGTTATTTTTCTTTTCCTCAGGCCAGTAACACTCTTTTTTTGCCTTGCAGTTCATACAGTCCCTGGAAAGTTTATCTGCCCTGTAAAAAAGACAGGAAAGTCTGTCACTGTCCGGTCTTCTGTGTGATTCTAAGAGGGAAAGGATGGTTTTCCTCTCCTCTGGCTCATAGGGAGAGTCAAAAAGAATATCCGATGCGATCAGCACTCCCGCCTTCACATGAGGCGTTCCTTCCGTATACTGCTTTCCTCTCCCGATATCATGTAGAAAACCTGCGGCATAAATCACATCTTTTGGTATATCCAGGTGCTGTTCCAAAACAAAAATATAGGCGATCCTGGATACCGCAAGAAAGTGTTCTGTATTATGCGGGCAGAAGATCCGCCCCTTCTCTGAGTCCTGAATCTGCCGGTACGCTTTTTGATATTCAGGATGATTGATAATATATGAAAGCCTCTCCACCGATTCAACCTCTCAGTTCCTTTAAAAATGATAATGTCCCGAATACAACAATGACGTCATCCTGTCCACAGTGATTCCTGACTTTCTGATAGCATTCTCTAAGGCTTCCTCCCGCTGTCACGCAGTTGTAAAATGGCCTTGCTGCCTCAGCCAGTTCTTTAGCAGGCAGAGCACGGTCACTTTCAGGAGTCACTGTATAGATCTCATTTGACATCGGAGACATGATCTTTAGCATCTTTAAATAATCCTTATCCGACAATACTCCCATTATATAGATTATTTTTTTATTTGTAAAATTCTTTTCAAGAAATTGTAAAAGGCTTTGTGCTCCGTCCGGGTTGTGCGCTCCATCGCAAAAAACCGCAGGAACCGCTGAAATACGCTGTAATCTCCCATCCCACACAGCATTCCTGAGTCCATCCCTTATGGAATCCTGCAGAAAAAGATAAGAATTTTTTAAGATTTGAAGCACCTCCAGAGCGGTCACGGCATTATAAATCTGGTGCCTCCCCAGCAGTCCGATTACCATATTCCGGTACTCTGTCCCGTCTGTACAGACATAAGAAAACTCAGCGCCGTCAAGAGATTCTGAAAAAATCACAAGTCGTTCCGGATCAGTGAACGTGACGGGTGAATGTTTCTGCTTTGCTTTTTCTGTGATCATCCCATTGGCCTCTGCATTATTAAAATAAGATATAACAGGGCAGCCTTCCTTGATGATCCCTGCCTTCTCCCCAGCAATCTCTTTTATCGTGCTTCCCAGATACTGGGTATGGTCAAACCCGATGGATGCGATGACGGTACAGAGAGGTTTTGTGATCACATTGGTTGCGTCCAGCCGGCCTCCGAGCCCCGTCTCCAAAAGCACCACATCCACTTTTTTATCGAGAAAATAAAGAAAAGAAAGAGCGGTCTCCATTTCAAAGACGGTAGGATGTTCTTTTCCATCCCTGACCATCTCCTCCGAGGCTTTTTTTATTTTCTCCATATAAAAGCACAGGTCATCCTTTGAAATGATCTGGTCGTTGATACGGAACCTTTCTTCATAGCAGAAAGAAGCAGGAGAGACGTATCGTCCTGCTTCATAACCCTGCTCTTTGAATACTGACGCAAGAAACGCCAGGATGGAACCCTTTCCGTTGGTGCCCGCAATGTGAACGATCTTCAATCGGTCCTGTGGGTTGTTAAGCCGTCTTAAAAGCTCTCTGATATTATCAAGCCCTAACACACTCCCAAATTTATTAGCCCGTCCGATAAATTCCATTGTCTCCTGATAGTTCATTAAGGTTTCCCTCCTGCGTCTTATCTTTTTGTCTATTCAGATAGAAGAGCTTCTTTTATGACGTCCTCAATCTTCTTCACAGATATGATTTCTATGTTATCTGTGATCTCTTTGTCAAATTCTTTGACATCCTTTTCATTGGCCTTCGGAACCAGTACCTTTGTCATGCCAGCACGTTTTGCGGCCAGCATTTTTTCTTTCAGTCCTCCAATAGCCAGCACCTGTCCCCTGATGGTCACTTCACCGGTCATGGCTGTTGTTCCCCTGACCTTTCTTCCCGTGATGGCTGAGAGCAGGGCGACTGTCATGGTAATTCCTGCAGACGGCCCGTCTTTCGGAACCGCTCCTTCCGGGATATGGATGTGGATATCATGGGTGTCAAAGAAATCATCCTTGATCTTGTATTTTGTGCTTTGGCTCCGAATATAACTCACCGCAGCCTGTGCGGACTCCTTCATCACATCTCCCAAAGATCCTGTAACAATGAATTTGCCTTTTCCAGACATCGTGTTCACTTCCACATTCAGCATAACACCTCCGACGCTGGTCCATGCCAGGCCGTGGACAATACCAGTCTCATCCTTAAGGCTTTCCTTCTCCAACTCATAAGGTGCATTGCCAAGATAATCTCTGACTGCTTTCTTTGTCACGGTCACCTTTTTCTTCTTGCCCTGGTAAATATCCTTTGTGACCTTGCGGGATACATTGCCGATGGCCCTCTCAAGGCTTCTTACTCCCGCCTCTCTAGTATAGCTGTCGATCAGCAGTCTCAGGGCGTCATCTTTCCAGACGATCTCTTTCGGCGTCAGACCATTGGCTTCCATCTGCTTTTTCACCAAGTAGTTCTTTGCGATATGGAACTTCTCATTCTCAGAATAGCTGGAAACTTCAATGATCTCCATCCGGTCCAAGAGCGGCTTCGGAATCGTAGACAGGTCATTGGCAGTGGCAATGAATAGTACATCGCTTAAATCTAAAGGCACTTCCAGATAGTGGTCGCGGAAATGTTCGTTCTGTTCTCCGTCCAGAACTTCTAAAAGTGCGGAAGCCGTATCCCCTCTTTGGTCCTTTCCGACCTTATCCACTTCATCAAGGAGCATCAGCGGGTTGCGTACCTTGGCCTGGCGGATGGCCGCCACGATCCTTCCAGGCATAGCTCCCACATAGGTCTTTCTGTGGCCTCTGATCTCAGACTCATCCCGGACACCGCCCAGGGAAAGCCTCACATACTCTTTGTGGGTAGCCCTTGCAATGGATCTTGCGATGGATGTCTTTCCGGTTCCCGGAGGACCCACGAGGCAGAGAATGGCCGCGTCCTTTTTCTGGCTCATGGCTCTGGCCGCCAGATATTCCAGTACACGTTCCTTAACCTTCTTCAGGCCGTAGTGGTCTTCATCTAAAATTGTTTCTGCTTCCTCAAGATCCATGGAATCCTCGGAAAGCTTTTCCCACGGAACATCCAGCATGATCTCAATATAAGTCCTGAGTACAGCGCTCTCCGCCGCGCTGTTTCCCATCGCCTGAAAACGTGAGATCTCTTTTTTAATCTTATCCTTTACTTCATCATCCGCTTCCATCTCAGAGAGCTGGCTTAAGAATTCATCCGCCTCATCTGCGATATTGGTCTCTCCAAGCTCTTCCCGGATTACTTTAAGCTGTTCTCTGAGCATATACTCCCGCTGGTTGTCATCGATGCTTTCCTTCACCTTTTCCTGGATATCCAGTCTCAGATAAGCCAGCCTTAGCTCCTGTTCCAGCAGCACCAGCATAAGGCTGCAACGCTGTTTCAGATCCATCTCCTCCAGAAGCTTCTGCTTATTCTGCAGGGAAAACGGCAGATGGGTTGCCAAGTGGTCTACAAACACTTCTAGATCCGTCTGCATTAAAATATAGCTGTATACATTGGGGTCCATCTGATTCCACACCCCTGTATATTTCTCAAAACTTTCCTTCAGAGCACGGAATACCGCCTCTTTTTCGTCCTCTTCAAATACTTGCTGCTCTGTATGCTGATAGGCAACTTCTACCCGGAAGATTGGCTCTTCTTCACAGATCTCTGTAATCTCAGCACGGAACATTCCCTCTGCGAAAACCCTTATGATATTCTGGGGCAATTTTACGACCTGCCGGATCTTCGCCAAAGTACCGATCTGATAAAGATCATAAGATTTCGGGTCTTCCATAGCCGGATCAATCTGATTATTCAGGAAAATCATCTGATCGTTCTGCATGGCTTCCTCAATCGCACGGACTGACTTGCTCCGTGAGACATCAAAATGAATCACCGAATTTGGGTATATGTATTTGCCTCTCAGCGCAAGCATCGGTAATACTTTCTTCATCTGCTTCTCCTTCGTTAATAATATAGTCATTTATGCCAAAAAAACTGCCTCAATAGCAAGAAATTCTTGTATTAAAGCAGTTTTTGACTTTTGGTCGAATGATTATGCTATCTCGCCATTGCTCTTCTTCGTCCTCTTTTTAACGCCTGACGGCTTTTTTGCCCTATCTACGGAACGCTCGATCTCCGGTTCTGCCCCGGATTCCACTGTTTCCCTTGTAATCACACATTTGGACACTTCTTCGTCAGAAGGAACCTGATACATTAACTCCATGATAACATCTTCCATGATCGCCCTTAAGCCCCTGGCACCAGTCTTTCTTTCCATGGCCTTTTCTGCGATCGCTTCCAGAGCCTCGTCCTTAAACTCCAACTCCACTCCATCCAGCTCAAACAGCTTCTGATATTGTTTTACCAGTGCGCTCTTCGGCTCTTTGAGGATACGGACAAGTGCTTCCCTGTCCAGAGGATTTAAAGATACATTCACAGGAACCCTTCCTATGAACTCAGGGATCAACCCGAATTTTACGAAGTCCTCCGGCAGCACCTGCTGGAGAAGGCCTCCGATATCTTCTTTCCTTCCATTCCCGATCTCAGCGTTGAATCCGATGGATTTCTGTCCGATCCTGGACTCTATGATTTTCTCCAGACCGTCAAAAGCTCCTCCGCAGATAAACAAGATATTAGTCGTGTCAATCTGGATAAACTCCTGGTGAGGATGCTTTCTTCCACCCTGAGGCGGAACAGATGCAACCGTTCCCTCAATGATCTTCAACAAAGCCTGCTGTACGCCTTCCCCAGAGACATCTCTGGTAATGGAAGTATTTTCTGATTTTCTTGTAATCTTATCGATCTCGTCAATATAGATAATGCCGCACTGAGCACGTTCAATGTCATAATCCGCAGCCTGAATGATCTTCAGCAGGATATTCTCAACATCCTCTCCAACGTAACCAGCTTCAGTCAATGCTGTTGCGTCTGCGATGGCAAACGGAACATTCAGCATTTTAGCTAACGTCTGAGCCAGCAATGTCTTTCCTGAACCTGTAGGCCCCAGCATGATGATATTGCTCTTCTGGAGATCAATATCAGAGGAGTCTCCTAGCAGGATTCTCTTATAATGGTTATAGACAGCTACCGACAGTACTTTTTTTGCTTCATCCTGCCCGATCACATAGTCATCCAAAAACGCTTTGATCTCTTTCGGTTTATTTAAATGGATCTCCGTGTCATCAATATACTGTTCAAACTCTTCGGCAATGATATCCGCGCAGACTTCAATACATTCATCACAAATATAGACGCCTTTTGCTTTTGGCCCGGCGATGAGTTTTCTCACCTGGTCCTGCGTCTTATTACAAAAAGAGCAACGGAGCTGCTTTTTGTCATCACTGTGATTTACCATAGAATTACCTCGCTCTTTCTAATTATGATTCCCTCTTCTTGTCAAAGACAGCATCAATCAGACCATACTCTACAGCTTCCTCTGCGGACAGCCAGTTGTCACGGTCCGTATCCCGTTCGATGACTTCTATTGGTTTTCCAGTATTCTCACTTAAAATGCGGTTTAAGCGCTTTTTCGTCTTTTGCATATGCTCTGCGGCAATCTGGATTTCTGTTGCCTGGCCCTGGGCTCCGCCCATCGGCTGATGAATCATGATCTCTGCATTCGGGAGCGCCATACGCTTCCCTTTTGCTCCTCCTGAGAGGAGGAACGACCCCATGCTTGCTGCCATTCCCATACAGATCGTGGAAACGTCACATTTGATAAAGTTCATGGTGTCATAGATCGCTAACCCTGCTGATACAGATCCCCCTGGACTGTTGATATACAGGCTGATATCCTTTTCCGGATCTTCCGCTTCCAGAAAAAGAAGCTGGGAGACAATCAGGCTTGCTGAAACATCAGTAACTTCTTCTCCCAGGAAGATGATTCTTTCTTTTAATAAGCGGGAATAAATATCGTAAGAACGCTCTCCACGACTTGTTTGTTCAATGACATAAGGTACTAAACTCATCTTAAATCCCTCCCGGTTTTCAATCTGTCAATTATTTTGCCTGGCTGGAACTGATCAGGAAATCAACTGCCTTCTGAACAGCAATGTCATCCATCATCTGTTCCTTCTGGCTTCCCTGTACCATTTTTTCTAACTGCTCTGTTTCCATCTGGTACATACCAGCCATCTTTTCTAATTCTTTCTTGAAGTCTTCTTCGCTGGCTTCAATACCTTCTGCTGCAACGATCGCCTCTAATACGAGACGAGTCTGAATTCTCTTTAATGCCTGAGGTTTTAATTCATCTGCAAACTTCTGGGCATCACTTCCTGTATACTGAAGATACTGTTCCATGTTAAGGCCCTGGTAGCTGAGTCTCTGTGCAAACTCATCTGCCATCTGCTGTACCTGCTCTTCGATCATGGCATCTGGGATGTCCATAGATGCATTTTCTACTGCCTGGTCCACTAAAGCGTTTTCTTTTTCTGTCTTGGCAGCTTCCTCTTTCTGTGCTCTGATGTTCTTTTTGATCTCTTTTTTGTAATCTTCCAAGGTCTCAAATTCAGACACCTCGGATGCAAACTCATCGTCTAATTCCGGAAGTTCTTTCTCTTTGATTCCTTTAATCTTCACCTCGAAAACAGCCGGTTTTCCTGCTAATTCAGGCGCATGGTACTGTTCCGGGAAAGTCACATTGATCTCTGCTTCATCACCGATGCTCTTGCCGATCAGCTGTTCTTCAAAACCTTCGATAAAAGTTCCTGATCCAATAACCAGAGTCTGGTCTTCTGCAGTTCCTCCCTCGAATTTTTCACCGTCAACAGAACCTGAGTAGTCGATCAAGGTAATGTCGCCGTCTTTGATCGGACGGTCTTCTACTGTGATCTCTCTGGCATTTGCTTCCTGTTCCTTTTTGAGCTGTTCCTCAATCTCTTCTTTTGTTACGCGGATCTTCTTGTCTTCCACTTCCAATCCTTTATAATCTCCCAGAGTTACTTCTGGTTTGATCGCGATCACTGCAGTAAAGATGAAAGGTTTTCCTTTTTCCAGCTGAACCACATCGATATCCGGTCTGGAAACGATATCTAAGTCAGAATCTTTCATTGATTCACTGTATGCTTCCGGAATCAGGATATTCGCTGCGTCTTCATAAAAAATTTCTACTCCATAAGCTTTTTCAATGAAGTTTTGAGGTACCTTTCCTTTTCTGAATCCCGGCACGCTGAACTCTGATTTCTTCTTATTATAAGCTTTTTTAATCGCTGCATCTAATTTATCAGGTTCTACTTCGATTGTCACTTTCACCATATTATTGTCTAACTTTTCAACTTGTAATCCCATTCTTACAAATCCTCCTAAATATCATTATCTTTGTTGTAGTTTTATACAAACATTAAGTCATTATACCATGACGTTTCCGGCCTGTCGACTGGAAATACAGATTTTACGCCATTTCTGTCAAATAAAGCCTTCTTATTGTTTCAGACCCTGATAGACATATTCGTTGGATGTCTGCAGGACTCTCGGTGCCTTGCTCACGATCTTCACCGTAAAGGTATCACCCTTCTTCAAATCTTTCTTGGATACTTCCAGCAGGTGATCATTGTGGAATGTTGTATTGATCTTCGCATCCGCTGCATAGACTTGGCAGAAGTTCGTGAAGTTGTTTCCTTCTATAAATGTGCTGTCTTCTGTCTCGTATGCCTTTGTCACATTGACCTTTTTAATTCCAAACATAATGTCTGAGGCTGTAAACGGATTCTTCTGGTCCCAGACATACTGCTTGCCATACAGCATATCATACTGAAGCGTTTTCATATCTTTCTGATAATTCTTTGTACCTTTGCGTGTCTGGTGGAAACTGTTCATGACTCCGTTTTTGATGTTGAGTTTTCCAAGGATCTCTGATCCCAGCTGATAAGCCTGAACCACACCGTCCTTTTTCTTTAATCCAATGTTATCCCAAATGAAGTAGCTCGTCTCATATTTGTTGCCATAAGTCAGATCCTTGTCATCCACATCCAGACTCGGAAGGTGATCTCCATACATTACAAGAACTGTATCCTCACCGCGCTTTTTTAGTGCATTGACCAGATCTCCCACAAATTGGTCCATCTGATAAACCTGATTGGCGTAGTAAGTATATTTATTCTTTAATGCTTCATCCTTTACACCGCTGACAACTTTGATCTTCGGATTCTCTATGATCTCTGTTTTTGGATAATCTCCATGTCCCTGCACAGAAATTGTATAGATATAGTCCTGTCCCTTTGTTGAATCCAAAGCATTCAAGATACATCCGGTAAGAATGCTGTCTTTTGCCCATCCGTTTTCTGTCCACTTCTTAATATTCATGCATTCTTTTGAAGTAAACGTGTCAAATCCCAGCTGTGAAAATACTAAATCCCTGTCATAAAAAGCGGCACTGTTGTTATGGATAGCATGTGCCGTGTAGCCGTCCTCTTTTAACAGGGTAGCCATGCTCTCCGTTGTGGTGGACTGCAACACTGTCTTGTAAGGATATTCCGCCGCACCGAAGTGATCGAGGTTCATTCCTGTGATCGCCTCAAATTCTGAATTAGCAGTTCCGGCGCCGTAAGACGGCATACTAAGCTGCCCTGAAGAATATCCTTTCATATACTTGTGGAAGTTCGGAAGGGGATCCTGGTTGAACTTGACCCCTTTCACCTGGGTGATATCAAAGTGGGACTCCAGCTGCACAAAAATAATATTCGGCTTTTTTACTTTGCCCTTTTTCTTTGCCTGTGCCTCCTCGGTCCTTTCCTCGATCTGATCGACCTTTTCTTTTGAATAATTGGAAGGTTTATCTATCCCGTTCTTTAATGCGGTGATAGAGAAACAGTAAGGTGTTCCGTAATCCCCGTAGGCAATCCGGATATTGCCGATCCTGTCCGTGAGCATATTGCTCCTGAATCCATAGACAGTGGCGCCTCCGAACCCGGCAAATATAATAGCGACTGCGAGAATGTTCCTTTTATATTGAAGATTCTGCTTTTTAGGAAGATATAAAAATCCAACCACAAGCAGGACTAATACAATTAAAATCAGTGCCCCCATAAAAACGATCGCTGCCGGCGAATAGTAATTGGTCATTACCGGAAGAACTGACTTCATCAGAGTTACATCCACATAGGTGAATGGGGTGTTTCTCGCACTGAGCATCAGGAAATTGACAATACCGATCACAGACCAAAGCAGCGTCACTATAATGTAAGTAAACAGCCTTCTTTTCACGATCAGTACCACAGAATAAGTTACAAAAATGATAAACGCACTGTACAAAAACATTTTGGTCCTGTCGTTGACAAACCCGAAAACTCCCTGGTCAAAGGTCTGGCGCCCGAGAACCTCCAATAAAAAAGCCATGCCGAAAGCCAGCACGATATTACACAGGACCGGTACCTTCTCTATCCACCTTCCGATCTGTTTTACTATATTCTTTACCAAAGATTTCATGATACTCTCCTTACTTTGATTCTATCTTCCAAAAAGTCATACAGTGTATTATAACATTGTCATTCCAAAGTATCTACTCTTTAATTATGAAAAAATTCTTAAATACCTGCACCTGATTGACAGAACTCTGTATCCATGATACGATGCCCAAGGAAACTTTTCTTATGGTTTTTTGTAAAGTTTCTAGTCTTGAAAAAGAAAGGAGTTATAGATATTTTAAGCGCCATGCACCTTCTGGAACGGAACCCTGTTTATCAAAGATAAGGAGGATTAGAAGGTTAACGAGGTGGAAAGTGATCGAAAATTCGGCGGATGCTTTCCCGTGGCTTTGGACACGTGATGTACAGAAAAAAACTGTGAGTAATCGCAGAACAAAGGCTGTACAGCCAAAGATATAAAAACCACACAAAACCTAATAAATGAAAGGACACATGGCCGCTTTTTCTGAATTTAAAGCGACGTTTTATTTGTGTCCGCATAAAATTAAATAAAAAGGAGATTTCAACATGTGTGGAATTATTGGATTTACAGGGAAACTCGAAGCAGCAGATATCTTAGTAGGGGGCCTTACACAGCTGGAATACCGCGGATACGACAGCGCCGGGATCGCAGTTAATGAAGGTGGGTCTACAAAGATTATCAAAACAGCGGGAAAGGTTTCTAACCTCCGTGAAAAGGTGGATTCTTCTGATGATCGCAGCGGAACATGCGGGATCGGCCATACACGCTGGGCTACCCACGGAGGTGTTACAACTACCAATGCCCATCCCCATGTAGCAGGAAATATCACTTTGATTCACAATGGGATCATCGAAAATTACAAAGAACTCGCTGCTGCCCTCAAGGCTCAGGGACGCACTCCGGTTTCTGAGACTGACACTGAGGTAGCCGCTTTATATCTGGACTCTGTATATGATGGAGACCCATTTGCAGCAATGAAGAAAGCAAATGAAATCCTTGACGGAGCTTACGGTTTCTGCATCATGTTCAAAGACCATCCAGGAGAGATCTACTGCATGCGCAATTCCAGCCCATTGGTAGCTACCTCCACAGATGACGGTGCTTTTATCGCTTCTGATATGGTAGCGTTGCTTCAGTATTCTAAAGACTACTTTGTTGTGCCGGAAGAACACATTGTCGTGATGAAAGAAGACGGCATTACACTTTATGATATGGATCAGAATGTCGTATCACCTAAAATGCTTCACGTTGACTGGGATACTACCGCTGCACAGAAGGGCGGATATGATTACTTTATGCAGAAAGAAATCTACGACCAGCCGGAAGCACTGACAAACACTGTTATGCCGAGACTTCACAACGGTCTTGCAGATTTCAGCGCTGACGGTATTTCTGATGACCTGTTTAAAGGCATCAACCGTGTCATCGTGACCGCATGTGGTACCGCAATGCACGCAGGATTAGTGGGCCGCCACTTGATTGAATCTATGGTGCGCATTCCTGTCACTGTGGAACTTTCTTCTGAGTTCCGTTACATGGATCCAATCCTGGATGAACATACGTTGGTTGTGATCGTTTCCCAGTCCGGAGAAACAGCCGATTCCCTTGCTGCCCTGCGTCTTGCCAATGAACGCGGTGCAAAAACCCTCTCCATCGTCAATGTCAAAGGATCCAGCATTGCAAGAGAAAGCGATCAGGTATTATATACACACGCAGGACCGGAAATTGCTGTTGCCAGCACAAAAGCATTCTCCGTACAGTGCGCAGGATTCTATCTGATTGCACTGAAACTGGCAGAACTGAGTGGTAAATTTACGGAGGTAGAATTATCAGAATATTGCAAAAAATTTGAAGAGGCCATCGCCACTGTGTCAGAAGTCCTGGAAATGGACAGCTACATCAAAGATATCGCAGAAAAGATCAAAGACACCTTCTCCGCGTTCTTCCTGGGCCGCAGCCTGGATTATGCCATCGCAAGCGAGGGATCCCTGAAATTAAAAGAGATCTCTTACGTTAACTCCGAGGCATATAATGCAGGAGAATTAAAACACGGAACCATCTCTCTTGTAACCGAGGGCGTTCCAATTATCGCGATTGCAACACAGGATCATGTGCTGCCAAAGATCATGGCAAATGTGGAAGAAGTCAAAGCCCGCGGAGCCCATGTCATCATGGTAACCGACAAAGATATGTCAGACTACGAAGGCGTATACGATGACCTGATCCAGGTACCTGCCGTAGATGATAGATTCGGAACCTTCGGAGTTACCGTGGCACTACAGCTTCTCGCATACCACGTGACCGTATTCAGAGGAAACGACGTAGATCAGCCACGAAACCTCGCCAAATCCGTAACAGTAGAATAGACATTGGCATTGGCATTGAGCACTTAATGAAACCGAGCCAAAGGCGAAGGTTGAATTTAGTGCGAAAGCCGTTACCGAGACTCAATGAGACCGAGCCGCAGGCGAAAGTCGAATGCTTAGTCGAGTGTAACTTCCTTTGCTCACTTAATGAAACCGAGCCAAAGGCGAAGGTTGAATTTAGTGCGAAAGCCGTTACCGAGACTCAATAAAACTGAACTAAAAAAACCACCAGCATACTTGGCTGGTGGTTTTTGCTGTCCGTACGGATTAGAATTATACGGGAAAGAAGGGTCAATCAGAAGTATTACTTCACTTCTTTAAGACATCTAATTTCTTCACTATGGCTGATGATGACGTCCTTCATCACTGAGAGCATCCTCGTATTTTGTTCTACCTGCTCACTCAATCTACGAAACTCCGCATGTGGTATCCTATCTTCATAGAGAGCATTTAACTGAGGGATCAACTCATTTTCTACGCGGAAACATGTTTTCTTAACCGAGGTAAGATCCTCCTCCATTGAGGTCTGTCTATCTTCTACTCCTGTCAATCTATCCTCTACCCCTGTCAGCCTAACTTCTACCCCTGTCTGTCTATCCTCTACCCCTGTCAGCCTGACTTCTACCTCTGTCAGTCTATCCTCTACCCCTGTCTGTCTATCCTCTACCCCTGTCAGTCTGTCTTCTACCCCTGTCAGTCTATCATAGATCGGCTGAAGTTTAAGGTCTAGTTTCTCATCCAGTTTTTGGTCCATTATTTCTTCAATCTTTATAAGTAATGTATTGTCGTCCATTCTCCGACCTCCTTCTTTTGTGTTAAGTCTATTATATCTCTTATGCGCAAAGGAAACAACATATTTTTCCATTTTAGTTATATTCAGAAAATTTCTAAGATTCAAACTTCTTCTGCAAAAGGAATGGACGGTGCCGCTCCCTTACGGGATACCGCAATGGAGGATGCTTTCGCACACCTTTTTAAATTATCCGCCGGACACATACCGTCAATGATACCCGCAATGAAATAACCGGTAAACGTATCTCCTGCCGCAGTGGTATCTACCACATCTGTCGGCACACAGGCCTGTTTAATCCTCTCTGTTCCTTTCTGATACACAGCGCCTTCCTCCCCCAGCGTCAATACGATCTCTGCTGCTGGAAACTGTTCTGCCATCACATTCAGTATTTTATCCGGCTCTCTCTTTCCTGTCATCTGGAAACCTTCAACTTCATTAAGCATAAAAATAGAGATTTTAGAAAAGTCACAACAGTCCAGCGCGTTATTATAAGGTGAGGGATTACACACAATTCGCAGCCCCCGTTCAAAAGCTCTATCAATAAGATAATCCAACAGATTGATCTCATTCTGAATCAATAGAAAATCTTCTGGTCTAAACTGCTCCAGCGCCTTATCCATTTCTGTCTTAGACTGCCTCATATTTGCTCCCCCAAAGAGCAGTATTCCGTTTTGCGCATTCCGGTCCACTTGTATGACTGCATGTCCGGTCTCTCCGTCAACCGTGCGCACAAAAGCAGTATCCACCCCGTATTCATTCAGCACATCGAGGAGCATCTGCCCGTCACTTCCAACCGTACCGCCCTGAAAGACCTTCACCCCGGCTTTTGCAAGTGCAATGGACTGGTTCAGCCCCTTGCCGCCGCAAAACGTCTCCCTTTTGTCTGACGCCTGTGTCTCTCCAGGCTCCGTGATGTGGTCCACCTGATATACAAAATCATAGTTTAAAGAGCCATAATTTAACACCTTCATAAAGCTACCTCCCAGACCCGTTTTTATCTTATTATAACATCTGTCAACATAGGAAGAAATGAGTTTTTCTTCTTTATTACGGTGTGTGAAATACCAGATACGCCGCGCCAATCAGACCACAGTCTTCCCCAAGCTGCGCTGGTACAACATGAATATGATCTCTCAATGCTGTGTATACCTTTTCCTCTGCCCTACTCTGAATTTCTTCAATAAATCCAGGAATCTTTAAGGCAACGCTTCCGCCAAGTATAAACAAATCGGGATCCAGAACCCCATATAAGATACCAATAAAATTTGAAAGGAATTCATATGCATCCTCCATAATCTCCTTTGCCGCTGTGTTCCCTTTTTCTGCAAGCTGATAAACCTCACCGGCATGCTTTACAGAAAGTCCGGCTTCCTTTGCTCTCTTGACAATGGCAGTCCCACTGGAGATGGATTCCACAGATCCTTTTTTCAGATCTCCCTGGAACGGACCGTTCCTCCACAAAACGGAATTGGCCACCTCCTGCGCAAATCCCCTGGAACCATGATAGATCTTCCGGTCTATACAAAATCCTGCCCCAATTCCGGTAGAGACCGTCAAGAACTGAACATATCTGCTATCCTTACCCGCACCTGCTGCCGCTTCCGCCAAGCACGCCAGATTTGCGTCATTTTCCAGGTATACCGGAACTCCCAGAGCTTCTTGAAGTCTCTTTTCTATGGGCAAATTATGCCAGCCCGGAAGATTGGGCGGGGTCAATACAATACCTGCCATCAAGTCCAATGGCCCCGGGCAGGAGATGCTGATGCCCTCCACTTTTACCTGAAAGCCACGAATGATGTTCTTTATTCCGCAAATCGTTTCCCCAGCCTCCTCTTTGTCCGTCAGAAATTGTTCTCTCTGTATAATATGAAAGTGTTCATCGATCAAAGCCACCCTTGTATTCGTTCCACCCACATCAATGCCAACTGCATATCTCATATCTCTCCGCCTTTCTTAGATTTGTTAAATAACAAGTTTTCTGTGAAATGAAGAAAAGAGCAGCCGAAGCCGCCCCTTTCCTCAAACGATCGTTTTACCCATAATAATATTTTACTTTATCCCTGGAATCAAAAAGTACTATTTTATCCGCCACCACTGCCTTGCAGGCTTTGATCGGCTCTGGATAAATCTCCAATGGTTCCCTGTATTCTGGATGCTCCTTTAAGACCTCCCGGCATTTTGCATAAAAGGCTGCTTTGATGTCACTGGAAATGTTGATCTTAGAGATTCCGATCTTCACTGCTTTTGCAATCTCTTCATCCTTATTGCTGGATCCCCCATGCAGCACGAGAGGGATATCTAATGAATCCTTTAATGTCTGCAAAATATCCAGCCGGAGTTCCGGTTTCCTATCACTCGGATAAATTCCATGAGCCGTTCCGATTGCCACCGCCAGGGTATCAATGCCCGTCTGCTTCACAAAATCATTTGCCTGTTCAGGATCCGTATAGATGACACCGGTGGTGCCGCCCTCAATTGAATTCCCTGTGGTTCCGATGGTTCCTAATTCGCTCTCCACAGAAACTCCCACCAGATGAGCCACCTCACATACCTTTTTTGTAACCGCAACGTTCTCTTCATATGGAAGCGTTGATGCGTCGATCATAACAGAAGTGAACCCTGCCCGAATGGCCTGCATGACTGTCTCAAATGTGTCTCCATGGTCCAGGTGAATAACCACCGGCACATCAGTTTTAGATGCTTCGTAGATCATACTTTGAACCAGACTGTCCTCCACAAAATGAAACTCATCGGGAGACATTTCCAGGATCACGGGACTCCTTAACTCTTTTACTTCCTGCATGACCGCTTTTAACAGCTGGTCGCTTCCGATATTAAATGCAGGCACTGCAAACCCTTTTTCATCTGCTACCTTCAGCAAATCTTTCATATTCATCAACATTGTACGATTCTCCTTATCTTCTTTTTATAATGATTTTCCTTCAGACTTTGACAATTTAATGTACTTTTTTACAAGCTCACGACTGTCCTTTTCTGCCTGGTGCATCATGACCCAATAATTAATATCCGGATCTTTGTCCAGCTGTCTTTTGATGCTTTCCACATTGGCATTCATAAAATCACATCCCACGTTTATTTTATTGATCCCATATTCCACGCATTTACGGATATTATCATCCCCGGATCCGCTTCCTCCGTGAAGAACAAGAGGCATTTTTGTCTTTTCTTTAATGTTCTTCAGTATTTCAAAATCAAATGCGGGTACAAATCCTTCCGGATAATTCCCATGGGAGCTCCCGAAAGAGATTGCCAGTGCGTCGATTCCGGTCTCTCTGGCAAAACGCAGCGCTTCGTCCGGATCTGTCTTCATATCATCATCTGTATAATGGTCTCCTTCACTGACTCCCATACAGCCGATCTCCCCTTCCACGCTGGCGTCAAATTGGCTTGCAAAGTCCACGATCTCTTTGGTCATCTTGATGTTGCCTTCCAGGTCATAGGCAGAAGCATCTACCATCACACTGGAATAACCGTCAACCAGAGCTTTCTTTAATAAACCAGGGTCCTCACCATGGTCGAAATTCAACGCCACCTCCACGCTGGCTCTCTGGGCCAGTTTTTTTACTATAGGAGCGATCAGACTGCTGTCGCAGTGTTTTACCATATGCTCCTGAACAATATTCACAATGACAGGGGCCCTTAAAGACTGGGCTGCCTCAATGACTGCTCTGGCTGTTTCTATATTAAAGCAATTGATCGCCATGACTGCATAGTTTTCTTCATTGGCACGGCTCAGCATTCCCTTCATGGATACATACATTTTCTTCTACTCCTTATGAAATTTTAATATCTGAGAAATCAATATCTTCCTCTTCCTCCGTGTCGGCCTGGTTTTCCACAGGTTTCTTTTTCAGTATGAACAGAAGGATTCCCGTGATTACGGAACCGATAGCCAGCGCCAGACAGAACTGCAGCGGCTTATTCATGGCCGGAACAATAAACATGCCTCCGGATGGCACCGGTGATTCCACACCCCACATCATAGATAGGCCACCGCCGATGGCAGCTCCCACTGTACAGGAGAATACCACACGTACCAAATCGTTCATGGCGATTGGGATGACCCCTTCCGTGATCATACAGATGCCCATCGGGAATGCGATCTTAATATTATCTTCTTCCTCTTTATTATACTTCTGCTTCTTCATAAATTTTGACGCCGCATATGAGAGAGTCACTCCGAATGGGGGCACCATAGATGCCAGGATCTTCACTGCCTCCGGCCCCTGGACACCTTCCAGCAGCAAGCCGTCCGCAAACAGCGAGGCAACTTTGTTGACGGGGCCTCCAAAGTCAAAGGCCGCCATTCCTCCCATGATGGCACCAAATACAAATTTGGCGCTGCCCTGCATACTTGTCAGGAATTCTGTCAATGCGTTGGTCAGCCATACGATCGGCACTCCAATGACAAAAAACATTAAGAGCCCAACCACAATCGACGCAATGGTCGGAACGATCATCATCGGCATCAGGCCCTCCGCCCATTTCGGGACTTTCAGCTTATCCTTCAGCCAGAGTACAAAGAATCCAACAATATAGCCTCCCAGCATGCCTCCTAAAAATCCGGCCCCGATTTCTTTGGCGATACAGCCGATCAGCAGACCTGGGGCAATTCCCGGCCTGTCCGCAATCGAGTAAGCAATCGCCGCAGAAATCACCGGCGCAAGCAGCCCCATCCCCAGCACTCCGAGGCTGGTTAAGGCGGACGGCACAGAAAATGATTTTGCATAATCTTCAATGACAGAACCGCCGGTGAGATTTCCAATGGCGATCAGCAGACCAGAAGCCACAACCAACGGCAGCATGTAAGAAATGGCGGTCATGGCATGTTTTTTTAACTGTAATTTTTTTAGCATCGTTGTCCTCCCTTTTCTTCTCTAATTTTTCATAACTTTTCCCTGGATGGTCAGCAACAGTTTCTTCGGGGCTTTGATCACTGCCTCTGTCGGAACCTCCACGATAGGCAGGCCCTTGAAGCGTTCTTTTCCGCCGACTTTGATGTCCGCCGCGATCAGCGCCACATCAGCTTCCCTGATCTGTTCCAGTGTCACCTCATCTTCCGTCCCTATGGTCCCCTGTGTTTCAATATGCGCCTCAAATCCAAGTTCCTGCGCTGCCCTTACAATTTTTTCTTTTGCAATATATGTATGGGCGATTCCTGATGTACAAGCTGCAATTCCTACAATCTTCATTTTCTGTATCCTCCTTTCCTTCTGGCTGATGAACTTTATCCTGTGAATAAATCATACTATAGTTTGTGTCCCTGTGTTCATTAACTCCGGGCTTTTTAATGCGGAACTTCTTTTCCCTTTCCCAAAGAAAACGGACAGTTTTAACACTTTATTCCGGTAATATTTTATAAGCAATATTAAGAAAAAAACAGCTCCAGGAAAACCGGAACTGTCTGTTCTTTCATCAACTTTTATGAAAATACTTTCTTTAAATCTTCCACACTTTCTGCCTCAAGCAGTGTGTTCACAGCCTCATCGTTCCCCAGAGTCCTGGCAACTTCCGCCAGAAGTCTTAAATGGGTCTTGGCGTTCTCATTGTCATTTCCCACCGCAAACAAAAAAATGAGTTTTACCCCTTTTCCGTCTAAAGTCTCCCACTGGATCTCCTGGTCCAGCTTTCCGATGGCAATCCCCACCTGCGTGACCGAACTACTTTTTCCATGAGGAATGGCTACAAAGTTTCCGATCCCGGTCTGTCCTTGAGCTTCCCTCACATAAATATCCGCCACATACTCATCCACATCTGCGATATATCCCGCCGACTTTAGTTTTTCTGCCAGATATAAGATTGCCTCTTTTTTATCCCCTGCGTTCATATGCAGGTCAATGACTCTCTCATCCAACACACTTTTAATATCCATCCTTGTCCTCCTTTTCCTTTCACTACTGAATAAGATATTTATACACTTCAATCGTTGATTTCATGTTCCTTAACATTTTAATCTTCTCCTCTGTATCGATCAGGGACACATATTCCTTGTAAAACAACTGGATACGGTGAATCTCATCTCTTGTATTCATTTTAAAACCGAGCAGAAATACAATCTGGATCTGTTCCCCATCCCATATAACCGGTTTCTCTAAAAAAGCGATCGCCACCTTTGATTCATTCACAGCGGTAGGGGATCCATGGGGAAGGCTGATTCCATTCCCGATGGTCGTTGTTGTCTTGCTTTCACGTTCCATCACAGTGTCATAAAAGTCATTTTTTACGACACCCTTTTTTTGCATGGCTTCACACATGATTTTTAAACACTCTTCCTTGGTCTGAACGTTTAGACCTGTGAAGATCAGTTCCGGTGAAAACAGCAGGCAGCATTCGGGAGAGAATGGGTTTTCATTCTCGATCAGCTGGGAGTTCATATCATCCAGATGATTCCTTAGCCTGATGATTCCGTTTTCACTTAAAATGTTCGGGATCACAGCAACCCTTTTATCCTTTGTCTTCATGATCTTTGAGGAAATGATCAGATCATAGTCCCAATAATCCTCTGTCTTATAATCGTGGGTGCTGACAAATACCAATTTTCCAATCTCCGGTACAAACTTTCTTATCCGTTCTTTGATCAGCTGGGCATGGCCCATGTTGGAATCCGTGATCACTAATGCGTTATACTGATGCTTTTTCCTTTCCATGGCTGCCTGGATATACAACACGATGTACCCGATCTCATCTTCTGTGATCTGCAGGTTATAACTCTCCTCAAATAAAATGCTGATGACCCAGCTGGCCCGGAATACGTTTTTATACTCCTCTTTAATAAAATCAATCAGAGCATTATCCTGAGGTGTTCCGTATCTTAATCTGAATATTGTGGGACGCAGATGCACGATCAGACTTTCCTTCACCTTCTGATCAGCGGTCAGGTCCACTTCCAGCACATCCCCGATCATTTTTAACATCCTGTCTACAAATTCCACCAGCTTATTATCATACTTTTTTACCTGCTCCAAAGTAACTTCCACTTCAGAGATACCGATAAATTTTGAACACAAGATCTGAATAGACAAAAACAGAATATCCTCAGACAGAAAATGTACATGGAACACCTCCTCCAATTTTTCAAAAATAGCCACTGTAAAAGCATATTCCGTATATTTTTTTAGGATCTTAAGCTCCTCCTGATAGTAATCGCTCACCAGGGGAATTTCCAACTCCTTTCGTTTGTACGCTAAACAGCAATAAATTAAAATTTCATAATAAGAATCATCCGTAAACCGATATTTCCACTCATTTTCGGTCTGGATAATGCACTTTTCAACTGCCCGCACATCAATGTTCGGAAAGAAATAACTGATGTTCGCCCGGATATCCTCCACATCCGATTTATCCATGATCAGATTCTTTAATGCCACCCTGTATTCATTTTCCTGGCTTTTGAGCCGGTATCCCTTACCTCTTTCATTCACTAATATGATATGGTATTGGTTCAGCCATTCTTCACATTCTTTCAGCACCTTCAGCATAGTGGGAACGCTCAAATACAGTTTTTCCGATAATTTCTGTGTTGTCAGTGTCTGCCATGGACGAAGGTTAAAAAATAACTTCAAGGTTTCAGTCATCCGCTCTTCAGGATCGTAATTTCCCACCTGATATTTTTCCCTCCTGCCAAGGATTGCTTGGATCTGCCCTTTCTGCTCATTGGTTGCCTCCAGCCATATCCCAACCCTTGGCTTGCGCCGGATCTCTCCCAGATTGTTCTGTAATAGAAACTCATTCATTCCATCTAGCTTGTTCCTTACAGATTTTTCAGAAAGGCCTACTTCCCGAGCAATTTTTCCCGCTGAAACAATCTTTCCATCCATAAGGCAGTCAAAAATCTGTTTCTTATAGAATTTATCTTTTGAACGTCTCATCCCTTCCAGGCTCCTCTCAATAAAAATGAAATCTTTTTTACACCTCCTTTTTTGTTATTTCAAGTATAGCATAGAAAAATTTGCCCAAATTATCGAGTCCGGACATTTTAATGCGGTAGAATTTTCCTAGTAACAAAAAAGAGACCTCCGAAGAAGTCCCTTTTTCATGAAGCTAATATGATGATTCTCTATACAAAAGCTTTTACGCTCTTATAGATACCCTCGCTGTCCAGTCCGAATTCTTTAATCAGGGCAACTGCCGGTCCTGAATGTCCGAATACGTCCTGTACGCCAAGTTTCAGTACCGGAGTCGGTGCTTTTTCACTCAGTACATCACATACCGCGCTTCCAAGTCCGCCGATCACAGAATGTTCTTCCACTGTGACCACTTTTCCGGTCTCTTTTGCCGCTGCGATCACCAGCTCGTCATCAAGCGGCTTCACGGTTGCCATGTTGATAACCTTTGCGTTGATTCCGTCTGCAGCAAGCTTCTCGGCAGCTTCAAGGCTTTCACCTACGCAGAGTCCGTTTGCGATGATGGTCACATCGGTACCTTCTCTTAACACGGTACCTTTTCCGATCTCAAATTTGTAGTCTGCTGTGTCATTGATCACAGGCACAGCCAGACGTCCGAATCTCATGTAGACAGGTCCGTCAAGTTCTGCCGCTGCCTTTACAACTGCCTTTGCTTCTACATCGTCTGAAGGAACAATGACTGTCATTCCAGGGATCGTGCGCATTAAAGCCACATCTTCACAGCACTGATGGGTAGCACCGTCTTCTCCGACAGAGATACCGCCGTGGGTAGCGCCGATCTTTACGTTCAGGTGAGGATATCCCACACCATTTCTTACCTGCTCATATGCACGGCCTGCAGCAAACATTGCAAATGTACTGACAAACGGAATCATTCCGCTGGCAGCAAGTCCCGCTCCCACTCCAACCATATTGCACTCCGCAATACCGCAGTCAATGTGGCGTTCCGGGAATTCTTTCTTAAATACACCAGTCTTTGTAGCGGCAGCCAGATCGGCATCTAACACTACTACGTTTGGATTTTCTTTTCCTAATTCAACCAGGGCGTTTCCATAGCTTTCTCTGGTTGCGATTTTCTTTACATCTGCCATCTTAACATCCCACCTTCTCTAATTCATTCAATGCCTGTTCACACTGTTCATCATTCGGAGCAGAACCATGCCATCCAACCTGATTTTCCATGAAGGATACGCCTTTTCCTTTGACTGTCTTCATGATGATGGCGGTCGGTTTTCCTTTGCACTCTTTTGCTTTTTTGAGTGCATCAGCGATTTCATCAAAGTTATGTCCGTCGATATTGATTACATTGAAGTTAAACGCTTCAAACTTTGCGTCGATCGGGTACGGAGAGCAGACATCATCAATCTTTCCGTCGATCTGAAGGCCGTTGTTATCAACAATGACAACCAGGTTGTCAAGCTTTCTGTATCCTGCGCTCATGGCAGCTTCCCATACTTGTCCTTCCTGGATCTCACCGTCTCCGAGAAGTGTGTAAGTGCGGTAGTCTTTTCCTTTTAATTTTGCAGCTAAAGCCATTCCCACTGCTGCAGAGATTCCCTGTCCCAAAGATCCGCTGGACATATCAACACCAGGGATTTTCTTCATGTCAGGATGTCCCTGTAAGTAAGAATCAATGTGGCGCAGTGTCAGTAAATCTTCTTTCGGGAAAAATCCTCTCTCTGCAAGAGTGGAGTAAAGTCCAGGTGCAACGTGTCCTTTTGATAACACGAAACGGTCCCTGTCTTCCATCTTAGGATTTTCAGGATCAATGTTCATCTCTTCAAAATATAAATATGCAAACATATCTGCTGAGGATAAAGATCCCCCCGGATGTCCGGATTTTGCAGCGTGTGTCGCTTTAATGATCCCTTTTCGGATCTCATTGGCTGTTTTTTGTAATTCTGCCACTGTCATTTTTTCTCCCAACCTTTCTTATTCTCCAAATACTGCTTTGTAATCTGCCTGGAATTTTGCGATTCCCTGGTCTGTCAAAGGATGATTCATCATCTGCTCAATGACATTGTAAGGGATGGTAGCAATATCAGCGCCCATCTTAGCACATTCGATGACATGGATCGGATTGCGGACACTTGCACAGATGATCTGAGTGTCGATTCCGCCTGCCTCAAAAATCTCTACGATATCAGCGATCAGGTCTAAACCGTTCTGGGAAATGTCATCCAGTCTTCCTAAGAATGGAGAAACATATGTAGCTCCTGCCCTTGCTGCAAGCAGTGCCTGTGTCGGGTTGAATACGAGAGTCAGGTTTGTCTTTACTCCCTCAGAAGATAATACTTTTGTAGCCTTTAATCCTTCCACTGTTGTAGGGATCTTAACTACCATGTTCGGATGAATTTTAGCGATTTCTCTTCCTTCTTTGATCATGCCTTCTGCATCCGTTGTTGTCGCTTTTACTTCACCGCTGATAGCTCCGTCTACAATAGAAGTGATTTCTTTGATGACATCCTCAAACTGTCTTCCTGATTTTGCGATCAGAGACGGGTTTGTTGTAACACCGCAGATCACTCCCATGTCATTGGCTTTTTTGATATCTTCTACATTTGCTGTGTCTAAAAAGAATCTCATATTATCTTCCTCCTAAAAATGAATTGCTACACTTTTGCTCTGGTATCATTTAACCATGGATTCCTTTCATTTGTCAAACGCCAAAACCCTAGTGTTTATGCGATTTCAAAGGAAATTATTAATAATTTTCATCTTTATTAATAACCTCTGGTTTTTGATTATTGTATACCAGATTGATGTTCTCAAAAAAACCTCGATTTTATCTGTTTTTTCTTTTCTGTTTATGATATGATTTTTTTAAAGACTAATAAATACCGTTTTATTATTAATATTTTCATTTTTTATTAATGAATATTAATTAATTAATATTTTTTTTGATTAGGAGGATTTATGGCTTCGAAAAAGAAGATCACCACAAAAGATATTGCAAACTATGCAAATGTTTCCCAATCCGCAGTTTCCATGATCCTGAACCAGAAGAGCAATGTGTCCTTTTCAGAGGAGACCAGAAAGAAGGTGTTAAATGCAGCAAAGGAACTGGGTTATGAAAAGAAGAAAAAAAAGGATACCCAGCTGATCGGGCTTTCTAAGGTCATTGTCATCATGTGCCCGTTTCTATCCAACCACTATTATTCTATTTTAGTGCACTCTATCACAGAGCGCGCCCATGACTACGGATATGTGACATTTGTGGCCCCAACCTTAAGAAATCCCAACACTGAGCAGTTCTACCTGAATATGATAAAGGACTTTGACGCGTCGGGCATTGTCTATCTCTACCCCACTTCCTGGCTGGACGATGTAAACCAGCTGTCCAAACAGATCCCTGTGATCAACATCGGTGACAAAAATGACGACATCATGTTTGACTCTATTCATGTAAGCAGCACCAAACCGGCTTATCTGGTAGCAGAGCATCTGTTGTCCCTGGGCCACCGGAAGATCACCTATGTGTCCACACCCATGAGCACCATCGAGCGTTCCCGCTCCAAGCGTTTTGAGGGGCTAAAAAAAGCCTTTTACGAACACGGTTTTGATCCCGGGAATGTGACCTGCCGTTCTGTCTCCACCGGGGAATACAATACTCTTTCCCCCAACATGCTGGAGTATTCCTGCGGCTTTAACCTGACCAAAGAAATCCTCACGGAAGGGACAGACTCCACTGCCTTTGTGGCCTACAATGATATGGTGGCATTGGGTATCTTAGACGCCTTGTTTGATATGAAGTATAAAGTCCCAAATGATTTTTCAGTGTGCGGTTTTGACAACATCCCTATGGCGGACATGCGCCGGATCTCCCTGACTTCCGTGGAACACTCTATTGAGGCCAAGGGAAGGGAGGCTGTGGACATCATCGTAAGGCACAGGGAATCCCAGTCCAAGAACAAACCCAGAAGCTTTGTGACAAAGCTTGAGTTTGAACCATTTATCGTGAAACGCAAGAGTACCGGAAAGGCCAGGAATACCTAACCTCTCCGGTACACAGTCCTGCCCTCCTTCACCGTCTCTTCCACCTTGATCTCTCTCAGCTTCTGGGGAGGGGTTTTCAATGGATTTTGAGATAGGATCACCAGATCCGCAAGCTTTCCTTCCGTTATACTTCCTTTTTGGTCTTCCTCGAAATAGGCATAGGCTCCGTTGATCGTCACTGCCTTTAACGCCTGGTAAATGCTCACTCTTTCTTCTTCCCCAAGCACGGTCCCTTCTCTGGTGGTACGGTTCACTGCGCACCAGACCGTGTGCAGCATGTCCGGAGGGATTACCGGTGAGTCTTGGTGGAAATTCACACAGAGGCCCTGCTCAAACGCCGATCTCGCCGGACTTATGACTTCTGCCCTCTCTTTTCCCAGGTTCTTTAGATGGATATCTCCCCAGAAGTAAACATGGTCCACGAACATGGACGGGATCATTCCGATCTTCTTCATCTGGGAGAGCTGTTCCTTTCTCACCGTCTGACAGTGGATCATCACCGGCCTTAAATCCTCATTTTCTGCCGTTTTCGTCTGCTTCATGGCAGCTTTCCAGCCTTCGATCCATTGCTCGGAAGCTGCATCCCCATTGCAGTGGGCCAGGATCTGCATCCCGCTGTTTATAGCATCGGCGGCATATCCTTTCACTTCGCTGTCCTCCATGGCTGGATATCCCCGGTACTCTGTTTCCCCCTCATACGGTTTGGAAAGCCAAGCAGTCCTGCCCTGGGGCGAACCGTCCAGGATCACTTTCCGGCCTCCCAGCTTCATATGGTTCCAATACCGTTTCTTAAGGTCCGGATACTTCTGTTCCACCTGTTCTGGATTCTCTCCCACCAGAATATAAGAGACCACATCCACCAGCAGGCTGCCATCCCCAGCCGCCTCGTATAAGCTCTCCACATCCTGGGCGGACGCGGCGCCATCCTGTACTGTTGTGATCCCATGGGACAGGTAAAGCTCCTGGGCTTTGTGTATCTGCGCTTTCGGATCCCTGGGCACCTTGCTGTACACCTGGTCAAGAAGCAGCTTCAGAGCTTTTGTCTCTTCCGCATAGCCATCCGGCTCCATGGAACCCGGCACCCGCCCGAACCTGGAACCCTCCACATCTTTTGTTGTGGCATCGATGCCCGCGGTCTTTAAAAGCGCGGAGTTTGCAACTCCCATGTGCCCGGAAGCGTGCAGGATAAAAACTGGTACCCGCCCGGATACCTGGTCCAGTACGGTCTTGTCAGGATGCCTCTTTTCCTCCAGAAAATTATGATCATAACCCACACCGATGATCACTCCGTCTTCCCCGGTTTTCTGCTCCTTTTGATATGCCAGCAGACGCCCTTTGATATCCTGAAAATCTGTACTTCCTGACAGATCTGCAAATTGGGAAAATTGGGCCACAAGGGAAATATGGCTGTGGCAGTCAATGAACGCCGGCATCAATGACTTTCCTTTCAGATCGTTCATCTCTGCTCCCGGAGAAAGGCGTTCTGCCTCCTTGAGGCTTCCCACAAACGTTATGACTGTTCCCGATACGAGGACCGCTTCCGGCTCTTGTCTGTCTTCTTCCATTGTCAGGATGTCTCCGTTAAAATATATCTTGTCCATCTATTCTCTTCCTTTCTGTAAACCGTTCTCCCTGATAGGATTTACAGACTGAGGCCATTTTACTCCATGATCAGCCCAAAAGCTCTAATCCGCGGGTATTGACCGATATGGTCACATGACTGGACTGTCCCGGCACTTCCCCATCCATATGATAATACTGGGGCTCATCCATATAAAACTCCGCTTTGCGGCAGCGCAGGCTGTATACTCCAGGACACCCTTCATGTTTTCCCGCCGGCACTTTCGTAAGGAGAGGTATCATCTTTCTTTTTGATATCCCCGCCACGATACACAGGTTCAGAAAGCCATCGTCCGGAACCGCGCCAGGAGAAAATTTCAGTCCTCCGCCCTCATAGGGCAGATTATGTATGGACACAAACAGGACATCAGAAAACAGCTGTTCCCTGGCGCCGTCCAGGATCAAACGCATGGAAAACAGCTTTGCCGAAAGAAGCCCTCGGAGTCCGATTTCCAGATAGGTGAGCTTGCCAAGATGCAGTCGGTTTAAAAACTTCTTACTCTTTGCATGATTGACCATGTGACAGACCCTGGCATCATATCCAATGCCAGAACTGACAAGAAAACTCCCAGATCCCTCTTTGCTTTGGAGATCTCCTACATCCAGAGGCCGTACACTGCAGCTTGAGACGATGGACCGAACCCTTTCTATAGGATCGATTGAATACCCTATTCCCCTGGCAAAGTCATTTCCGGAGCCTGCAGGAACAAATGCCAGTTTGGCTTCTGCTCCTTTCTCCATTCCCGAGGCGGCTTCGTGCAGGGTTCCGTCGCCGCCCACCACTGTGATCACATCCGGACAATGTCTCCTGGTGATCCGCCTGACATATCTCTCGGCATCCCCCTGTCCTCTGGTCAGCATCTCACGAAAGTCAATGCCCTCCTCCATAAGATATTTCTTGATCTCCTCCCAGAAACGCATCCCCTTACGGGAGCCTGCGTTTGGATTGACAATAAAATAATACATATTCCTCAAACCTTCCTATGGAACAAAGAAAAGCCCCTTTAAAAAGGAGCTTTTCGTCATATATAAATTATACCGTGATCTCTGCCGTCAAACCGAGCAGGTCTTTATTTTCCTCCAGGATCGGCTGGATGACTTCTTTTACGAATTCTTCTGTCTGCTGCGGTGCACGTCCTACGAAATTCTTAGGTTCCATGATCGCTTCCAGCTGCTCAATGGTCATTCCGAAAGAAGGATCCGCTGCGATCCTTTCTAACAGGTCGTTTTCTTTTCCTTCTTCTTTGACGACCTTTCCTGCGGCCATAGAATGTACGCGGATCTTTTCATGAAGTTCCTGACGGTCCCCCCCTGCCTTTACTGCGTCCATCATGATGTTTTCCGTTGCCATAAACGGAAGCTCTTTCATGAGACGGCTCTCAATAACCTTCGGGTAAACCACAAGGCCGTCCACTACGTTTAAGTACAGGTCCAGGATGCCGTCGATGGCAAGGAACCCTTCCGGAACGGAAAGACGCTTGTTGGCGGAGTCATCCAGGGTCCTCTCAAACCACTGGGTGGATGCAACCAGGGCAGGATTCATGGCATCAGCCATCACATAATCAGCCAGGGATGCCATACGTTCGCTTCTCATAGGATTTCTCTTGTATGCCATAGCGGAGGAACCGATCTGGTTTTTCTCAAACGGTTCTTCTACTTCTTTCAAATGCTGGAGAAGGCGGATATCGTTGGAGAACTTATGGGCAGACTGTGCAATACCGCTCAGCACATTGAGCACTCTGGAATCGATCTTCCTTGAATACGTCTGTCCGGATACCGGCTGGCACTTGTCAAATCCCATTTTTTCTGCGATCATGCCGTCAATCTTTTTGATGGTCTCATGGTCTCCCTCAAACAGTTCTAAAAAGCTGGCCTGGGTTCCGGTTGTTCCCTTGGAGCCAAGGAGACGCATATTGTCGATCACATGGTCAAGGTCTTCAAGGTCATATACAAGATCCATCAGCCAGAGACTTGCACGTTTGCCCACTGTGGTCGGCTGGGCCGGCTGAAAGTGGGTAAAGCCAAGAGTTGGAAGATCTTTGTATTCCAAAGCGAATTTTGAAAGCTCATCGATGACATTTACAAGCTTTTTCTTCACGAGCTTTAACGCCTCTGTCATGATGATGATATCTGTGTTATCTCCCACATAACATGACGTCGCTCCCAGATGGATGATTCCTTTGGCATTTGGACACTGCTGTCCGTAGGCATAGACATGGGACATAACATCATGGCGCACCAGCTTTTCGCGCTCCTTGGCAACGTCATAGTTGATGTCCTCCACATGTTCCTTTAACTCGTTGATCTGTTCTTCCGTGATAGAAAGACCCAGTTCCTTCTCCACCTCTGCCAGGGCGATCCACAGTTTTCTCCATGTCTTGAACTTCATATCCGGAGAAAAGACATACTGCATTTCTTTACTGGCATAGCGTTCGGATAACGGGCTCTGATATTTATCGTTCATGAATTAAAATCTCCTTATTTATCATAATCTCCGCGGATATTTTCCTTCGGCGGCTCAATCGGATATGTTCCTGTAAAACATCCTCTGCAGATCGGAAGTCCTTCTGAGAGCTCGTCAAGTCTCTCGGTCCTCAGGTAACCAAGGCTGTCTGCCCCGATTATATCACAGATCTCATCGATGCTGCGGTTATAGGCGATCAGCTGTTCTCTGGCCGGGACATCCGTACCAAAATAACAAGGCCACAAAAACGGCGGGGAACTGATCCTTACGTGGACTTCCGAAGCTCCTGCATCTCTGAGCATGGATACGATCCGGTCACTGGTAGTGCCCCGGACAATGGAATCATCAATCATGATGACTCTTTTTCCTTTTACCGACTCCTTTAATACATTCAGCTTCACCTGGACACTGGATTCCCGGCTGCTCTGCTTCGGCTTAATGAACGTCCGTCCAACGTAAGTGTTCTTCACAAAGGCGGTCCCGTACGGTATGCCGGATTCCAGGGAATAACCCAAAGCTGCGGCGTTACCGGACTCAGGCACGCCCACCACCACGTCGGCTTCTACCGGTGAGTCCACTGCCAGATACTTGCCGGCCTTGAGCCTGGACTCGTAGACACTGACTCCATCAATGCAGCTGTCCGGCCTTGCAAAATAAATATACTCAAATACACATCTGGCTGCTTCTCCCTTTGGTAGGCACATGCTGCAGTCCGACTGGATACCGTCCTTTGTGATAGTCACAATCTCACCCGGCTCCACGTCGCGGACAAATTCTGCTCCCACGGTGTCCAGCGCACAGGTCTCAGAAGCTAGAATATAGGCATTGTCTCTTTTTCCGATACAGAGCGGCTTAAAACCATATGGGTCCCTTGCCCCGATCAGCTTTCTCGGAGACATAACAACCAGGGAATATGCCCCTTTGACCTTTCGGATCGCTTTTGCCACCGCGTCCTCCACACTGTGGGTATTCACCCTTTCCCGTGCGATGTGGTAGGCGATCACTTCCGAGTCAATGGTCGTCTGAAAAATCGCCCCGGAATATTCAAGTTCATGCCTTAACTCCAGAGCATTGATCAGGTTGCCATTGTGGGCCAGACCCAAAGTTCCTTTGACATAATTTAATACCAGGGGCTGCGCGTTCTCAGGGCAGCTTTGTCCCGCGGTGGAATATCTTACATGGCCGACACCGATGTCACCCTTCAGTTCTCCCAAAGACTCCTGGGTGAAGACCTCGTTGCAAAGCCCCATCCCCTTCTTGGAAGCCACCTGTCCCTTCGGACCATTGGTATCGGAAACTGCGATGCCACAGCTTTCCTGTCCCCGGTGCTGCAGTGCAAATAAACCGTAATAAATTGTAGAAGCTACGTCGTTGCCGTCAAAATCATAGACTCCGAAGACACCGCACTCCTCTCCTAACTTGTCAAAACGTTCTCTGTCCATTATCAAGCCTCTCTATTAAATATTATAAACCAAGTCTTCTGTATACTTCCTCGTATGCTTCTTCTACGTCACCTAAATCTCTGCGGAAACGGTCCTTGTCCAGCTTCTGGTTTGTCTCTAAATCCCACAGACGGCATGTATCCGGAGAGATCTCATCTGCTAAGATCACTTCATCCTTATAGCGGCCGAACTCAATCTTAAAATCAACCAGTTTGATGCCGATCTTCTTAAATTCTTCGATCAGTGCTTCATTGACTTTAAATGCATATTCTTTGATCTGTTCTACTTCTTTGCGGTTGGAGATACCGATTGCATAAGCAAAATATTCGTTGATCAACGGATCCCCGAGATCATCGTCTTTATAACTGAATTCAAAGGTAGGCTCTAATAATTCAAAACCTTCTTCAATTCCGAGTCTCTTGGAAAAACTTCCTGCTGCCACATTACGGATGATGACTTCAAGCGGCACGATCTCAACCTTTTTCACAACAGTCTCACGGTCACTGAGTTCCTGCACATAGTGAGTAGGCACACCTTTTTCTTCCAGCATCTTGAACATATAGTTGGACATACGGTTATTTACAACACCTTTTCCGACAATCGTTCCCTTTTTTTCACCGTTGAATGCTGTCGCATCATCTTTATAGTCGACAATTAATAAGTCCGGATCTTCCGTCGTAAAAACTTTTTTGGCTTTTCCTTCATATAATAATTCCTGTTTTTCCATGTTTTATCTCCTTTATTCTTCTGCTTCTGCTGCACTGCCTCCAAGCCGGAGGCTCCTCACAAATAGTATCACATATAAAAAACCAGTGCAATATCTTCTATTGCACTGATTTTTATTTTTCGAAATACAAAAAAATTATTGATTATCCTCTAGAAGCTTGGTATCCGGGGGGATCACACCTCTCTTAAGCTTCGTATAAATGATCCGTCTCACGGCCTTATCCACTACGGACTCCTTGATTCTGCCGTTCTTCACCGCGCTTTTGACTGCCTTATATGCCTGTCCCAGATCCTCAGGCATGACAACGATGTTCACTCCTGCTTTCACTGCCTTCACAGCAGCTTCCCCGGAGCTGTAGTTGTCGGTGATAGAATTCATATTCATGGCGTCGGTGAGGATCAGTCCGTCATACTCCATCTCATCCCTTAAAATGTCAGAGATAACCCTCTCGCTTAAACTGCAGGGCTCCTTTTCATCTGTCACATTGGTAAGAATCAGGTGAGACACCATGACCGCATCCGAGTCCGCGTCCATACCGCTTTCAAATGGAAGAAACTCTTTTTTCCTCAACTCCTGGATCGTCTGCTTTGTCTCTACCGCTCCACGGTGGGTATCCCCCAAAGCGTCACCACTTCCGGGAAAATGCTTCAGCGTGGCTGAGATCTGCTGCTTCTGCATACTCTTTACCAGTGTCTTTACAATGGATGCCACTTCCTTCGCATCGGAACCAAAGGACCGGTTTCCAATCTCCGTATTGTCCTCATTGGACAGAACATCTGCCACCGGAGCCAGATTCATATTGACCCCCAGGTCTTTGAGCTGCTTGCTCTGTTCCTTTCCCATCTTGGCGATCTGCTGGTCCGTATAGGTCTCCCCGATCTCCCTGGCCTGAGGAAACTGGGTAACTGAATCCGGGAGTTTAGAAGCAATCCTTGATACCGTCCCTCCCTCCTCATCTGCCGCTATAAAAAGCGGTACGTGGGAAGCATTCTGGAGATCCTGCGTAAGTTTCTTAAGCTGCTTTTCGGATTCCACATTCTTAGAAAACAAAAGAATGCCTCCCACGGGATACTTCTTCATAGTCTTTTTCATTGCAGTTGTAACCTTAGTCTGTGACTTGCTCCCGGAACTGTCTAATGAATAGACGGATACCATAAAAAGCTGTCCGATCTTTTGCTTTAACGACATGTCCTTTGTGATATCCTTGGCCATTCCCTGCAGAGTAGCTTCGTCCAGATCCTCTGTTTTTGTATAATCCTTTTTTCCGTCAATGTTGCAGCCGCACAATAAAAGACAGAGGGCCAGCATCATGCATATAATACGTCTTCTCATCATAAAAATTCCTTTCATAATGAAATCATTATAGCATGAATCGGCACCTCTGTCATTGTCCGTAATGTTTAAAACTTTGTGTCCTACGGAAGCGTCGGGAACAGGATCATGGCTTTGAACTGGTCACCGTCAATCTCGATCTTAAATTCTCCCCCGCAGTTGGCTGTAAAGCTGTCTGCGATGGAAAGTCCCAGTCCGTTTCCTTCACTGGTCCTAGATTTCTCACCTCTGTAGAAACGCTCCATAATCTCTTCCTCTGTAAAATCCATCTCATAGGCAGAGGTATTCTGAACCGTCAGACATACTTTTTGACCTACATTTGAAATAGTGACAAAAATTCTTGTTCCTTTCAGAGAATACTTCAGCGCAT
This sequence comes from Anaerostipes rhamnosivorans, assembly GCF_005280655.1. Lineage (NCBI taxonomy): Bacteria > Bacillati > Bacillota > Clostridia > Lachnospirales > Lachnospiraceae > Anaerostipes > Anaerostipes rhamnosivorans. Next base: position 774,127 of record NZ_CP040058.1, on the reverse strand, counting down.
TTTCCAGTACATTCTGCACCACACGGTACATGCGGTTTACGTCGCCCTTGAATTTTGTGTGATCCGCCTCACACTGGAACCGCACCTTAAAACCTGCCTCCTCAATCTGGTCACTCATATCCTCTAAGGTCTGCTCCATCAGCTTCTTTAGATCCATTGGTTCTAATGTGACCTTGGCTTCCCCGCTGGTGGACTTTGCAAGCTCGAACAGATCAGCGATGGTATTTTTCAGCCTCTCTGTTTTCTGGTTTAAGATCATCACATAGTCTCTTGCTTCCGGAGACAACGTTTCATCTCTTTTGAGCAGGTCCACGTAGCTGATGATGGATGTGAGAGGTGTTTTTAAGTCATGGGATACATTGGTGATCAAGTCGATCTTCATGCGTTCCCCTTTCATCTGGTCTTGGAGAGATTTATCCAGTCCGCTTCCGATGTTGCTCAGCTGTTTGGATGCATTATAATAGAGGGATTCTCTCGGGATGTCCGCTTCTGCTTTCAAATCTCCCTCAGAAATGCTCTCGATCTGCCGGATGAGTCTGCCTAAATCTTTCTGCTGCTTTGCCAGCTCATCAAAATGCTCTCCCAGATACTTCATCCCCAGGACGCTGATGCAGATGGCGATCACTGCCAGCAGCGGGGACCCCCCTATGATAAACAGTCCCGCAAAAAAGATCGCAAGCATCAGGTATTTTCCCTTCCGGTAGATAGAAAGACGCTCCACCGCCAGACGGTCCGCAAACTCCAGTGCCTGTTTCTCTGCTTCTCTTCTCTGTCTGTTTCTCCGGTACCATCTCCGAATCGTGCCCACACAGAATGTATGCTCTAAGAATGTACCGTCCTTTAACCGCCACACCGTAGTCTGCAGACAGATGGAGAGTATGATTCCGATCACCAGCAGCACGATCCCCGCAAATGTCATAATCGGGATCAGTTCTTCCTGCTGCAGGGCCCCGATGGACGCAGCCGCAACGGTTCCTGTCCCCATGAAAATCCCAAATCCTATGATACAGAGGATCACTTCATACCAGATGCGGTCCAGATTTTCAAAGAACCGGGCACGGCTTTTCTGAAGTGCGAACAACACGGACAGAGCAAGAAGTCCCAGAACCTCCGCTCCGAGCAAAATAGACATCCTGACCATCAGGGCTTTCCTCAAATCAGGAAATGTCTTGTAATGCTGGTCCAGAGCCTTATAAAATCCGTCATAGAATCCAACCTCGATCACTGCGGATTCCAGTCTCTGCTGCTTGGCATCATCAATATAAAATGTCTGAGGCAGAGAGAGACTTCCCCCGTTCATGCTGCTCCCGCTGATATTAAAAAAATCAGACGGGGACATGAGATTTTCTTCGTACTCATCATAGCTGTTATTGGTTTCGGCATTGCTGGAATACTTGGCTTTGATACTTTTGTTGGAATTGAGCCCGTATCCAAGAGTATCATTTCTGTTGATCACGATCTTTTTTATAAACTTTGGTTTCCTCTTTTCGTCTTCCTCAATTCCAAACGTTTTTGTCCTGGCTTTTTTACCGTAAGGCTGAATTGTCAGCTTCGCCTTGACAAAGATCTCTTTTTCCAGGCTGGACGGAAGCTCTGAATCGACCCCGTCATAATTACTGTCCGAGAGATTGTTTTGTACCACCCATCTGTTTAAAATACGCTGTACGGCCTGCACATAGTAATCGGAATCTTCCATCCGCTCACCCTTTTTGATCGTTGCAAAGTCCAGTCCGTCATTATAATTATCCATGGAATGCATCTGATAAATACCAAACAGCACTCCGCCTACCATGGCTATGATCACCGCAGCGATCAGCCCGCTGTTAATCCATCTTTTCCATCTTGTATCCAATTCCCCATACCACCTTTAAATATTTTGGGTTCTTCGGATCGATCTCGATCTTTTCACGGATCCTCCGAATATGAACCATCACTGTGTTTTCTGTTGCATAAGCTGCTTCCTCCCAGACTCTCTCATAGATTTCCTCTGCTGAAAAGACTCTGCCGGGATGCTTCATCAAAAGATTCAGGATCTTAAACTCTGTAGCTGTCACCTTCACAGGTTCCCCATCCACGTAGATACATTTGCCGTCCAGGTCCAGTACCAGTCCTCCCAGCGTGAGTTGGTTCTTGTTCTGCTCCGATGCCGCTGCCTTGCTTCCCAGCTGTAAGTATCTGCGTAGCTGGGATTTCACCCTGGCCACTAACTCATCCGGGCGGAACGGTTTGCTGATATAATCATCGGCTCCCATTGAGAGCCCCAGGATCTTGTCGCTTTCCTCCGTCTTAGCGGATAAAATGATGATCGGGATGTTTTTGCTCTCCCTGATCTTCATGGTAGCTGAAAGTCCGTCCATACCCGGCATCATGATGTCGATGATCAAAAGATGGATCTCCTGCTCCATAAGCACATCCAGCGCTTCCAGACCATTGTAGGCAGGTACTACTTCATAACCTTCCAGTTCCAGGCGTTTTTTGATCGCCCCTACAATCTCTCTGTCATCGTCTACTACTAAAATCCTGGGTTGTTTCATAATCTTCCTCCTCTTTCCTTCATGATCACAGTGTATCATCCAATTCTGAGTTTTCCTTTAATACAATTCTGAAAAAAATCTTACAATCGTTTTTTCATTTCTTTTTCTTCGGGGCATAATCCTTCATCTCTGGGATTGCCCCTCCTGCCACAGCCCAAAGGTAAAGACTGGCCACAGTGCCACAGGGACTGTATCTCCTTGCGTATTTTTGAAATAATTTCGGTGTGATGGCCCTGTGGTGGTAGAGCATTCTCATTCCCCTCTGGATCGCCAGATCAGAATAACTTACGATGTCCGGCCGCTGCATGGAAAATGTCATCAGCATCTCCGCCGTCCAGACTCCCACCCCGGGAAGCTTTGTAAGCTCCTGTTTGACCTGTTCATCTTCTGCTTCTGAAAGGCCCCGAAGATCCAGGCTTCCGTTTAAAACACGTTCCGCCGCGGTTTTTATATATGCCGCTTTTCTGAAAGAAATTCCGAAGCTCTGCAGCTCTTCTTTCGTACACTGTCCTACCTTCTGGGGTGTGACTTCTAAAAGCCCCTCTTTCATCCGGTTCCAGACCGTAACCTGAGCCTTGGTAGAGATCTGCTGTCCCACAATAGAATTCACCAGTGCAGCAAACAATTCAGTGTGAACTTCCCTTTTGATCATGCCGATCCGGTCAATGGCCTGTCCCAGCACCGGATCCCTGGCTTTTAAATGGTTGATTTCCTTTTCTCCGTATATAAAATATGCCATGATTCTTTCTCCTTTATACTTCTTTCTATTATAACAGAACCTGATGTCTGGATGAAACAAAAAGGAACTGCATATTCTAAAGCCATACCCGCCTGCTAAATAGCTTTGTATTCCAATATAAAAACTAATAGTGACTAGAAAGGAGCTTTTATGCCAAACAGTAACCCTAACAAATTAATCCATGAAAAATCCCCTTACCTGCTTCAGCACGCCCATAATCCGGTGCACTGGTACCCATGGGGAGCTGAAGCTTTTGATAAAGCCAGGTCGGAAGACAAGCCAGTCTTTTTGAGTATCGGATATGCATCCTGTCACTGGTGTCACGTGATGGAGGAGGAATCTTTTGAAGACCCGCAGGTGGCAGACCTTCTGAACAAAGATTTTATCTCCATCAAGGTGGACCGGGAAGAACGCCCGGACATTGACGCAGTCTACATGTCTGTATGCCAGGCCATGACCGGGTCCGGCGGCTGGCCTATGTCCGTCTTTCTCACTCCGGACCAGAAACCATTTTTTGCAGCGACCTATCTTCCGAAAACATCCAGATACCATCTGACCGGCCTTATAGAACTGCTGCCTCAGATCTCTGCTCTGTGGAAACAGGACCGGTTCCGTCTGCTTCAGATCGGAAACGAGATCACGGAACATCTGAATACTGCTGGAACACCTTACGGGACTGTATCCCTTACAGAAAAGGAGATCTCAAAGGCTCTGGATGCCCTGAAAGACTCCTATGACAAGTACTTCGGAGGTTTTGGAACCGCTCCTAAGTTCCCCACACCTTCAATTCTGCTCTTTCTGCTTCAGCAATACCGCCAGACCGGGGATCAGGACAGTCTCCTGATGGCAGAACACACTCTGAAACGGATGTTCCAGGGAGGCATCTTTGACCATATCGGCGGCGGTTTTTCCCGTTATTCCACCGATGCACAGTGGCTGGTGCCCCATTTTGAAAAGATGCTCTATGATAATGCATTGCTCACCCAGACGTATACCGAAGCTTATCTATCCTGTAAAGATCCTATCTTCCCAGAGACCGTAGCATCCACTATCTCCTATGTCCAAAAAGAGCTCTCCCATCCGGAGGGCGGTTTCTACTGCAGCCAGGACGCGGACAGCGAAGGGGAAGAGGGGAAATATTATACCTTTTCCGTGGAAGAGATCCTGGAGGTTTTAGGTGCAGAGAAAGGAAAAGCCTACTGCCGCCGGTACGATATCACGGACTATGGTAACTTTGAGGCAAAAAACATCCCTAATCTGCTGAAAGAATCGGACGTTTTCATCAGCCCGGAAGAATTAAAGCAGATGAAACAATTCCTTTATGAGTACCGGAGAAACCGGACCAGCCTTTTTACAGACAAAAAGATCCTGACTTCTTGGAACTGCCTGATGATCTCTGCCCTCTCAGAGGCGGCATCTGTGTTCGGCCGGAGTGATTATCTAAAAACAGCCAGGAAAGCGGAAGCGTTTCTTGACCGCTATTTGAAAAAGGAAAACGGCCTTTTATTTCTTCGGTGGTGTGACGGGGAGGCGGCCTATGACGGACAGTTGGATGATTACGCCTTTTACTGCCTGGCCATGCTTTCCCTGTACCGCGTTACATTTTCGGATGATTACCTGAAAAAAGCGATACAGGCGGCCGGTCATATGATCTCCCTGTTTTACGATGCCCAACACGGCGGATTTTTTTTGTATTCCAAGAAAAGCGAAAAACTCATCGCCCGCCCAAAAGAGCTTTACGACGGTGCTCTGCCATCCGGAAATTCTGCCGCCCTTCAAGCGCTCTCCATGTTGTACCACATGACCGGAGACAGAAGATACCGGGACTGCATGGATCAAACCTTTGCCTGCTTTTCCGCTGATCTTTCCGCAAATCCCTCTGCTTACTGCAGCGCTTTGATGGTACTGTCCACGGAGTTCCTTACTTCCAGGCAGCTGGTCATCACATCAAAAAAAGAGAGCCTTCCCGAAGAATTCCAGAAACTGCTCTCAAAGTACCATCCGCTTGACCTTGCGGTTTTGGTCAAAACGGAACAGAACAAAGACTATCTTGCCTCCATCGCGCCATTTACAGAAGAGTACCCTGTACAATCGGATAAGGTATCCTGTTATCTCTGCCAGAATCAGACCTGCAGTGCCCCGGTCTATGATGCCCGGAGTCTTCATGACCTGTTACAGGCGGCGGATTAAGTCTGCCGCCTGTTCCGGTGTCATATGATGGCATAGTTCCCCGTTGACCTTTATGTTCGGTCCTTTTGCACACCTGCGGGTACATCTCCCTTTGACAATCTTGACAGAGATCCCTTCTTTCCGTTCTTTTTGTGCGCTCTCCTGCTCCAAAGCCCGCAGAATCTTTAAAGCATCTTTTGACCCGCAGGACGGGCCGGTGCATACATGAATCTCATGTACGGCTGAAACCTCCTTGAATCCAGGATATTTCTTTATAAATGCCGAAAGAAAAGACGGCTTGACCCCAAGCCGCTTTGCCGTTTCTTCCTGCACTTCTTTAGGAATGCAGCCCAGGACCTGCTGGAGCTCCTGGAGCGCCCCTAAGATCTCCTCCTGTCCGGCAGGTTTTCCCTGCCGTTCATAAAACTTTAAGATCTCTTCTGCCTGCTGATTCATGGCATCTCCTTTTTGCTCTGCTCAAAGCTTCCCCGGTCTGTGACCATATCCAGCACCTTCAGTTTCTGGTCCCAGAAGGTATAGCGCACCTTGCAGCAGAGACTTTCCTTGATCTTGCGGTCCATGGCTCCCTGCTCCGGTGCATATAGTTCCCGGCCCGTCCCGGACAAAAGCTGAGCCCGTAGCTTATAATCCCCTTGTTTGATGACAATCCTGGATTCCCAGTCCGTCTTCACCCTGGCTCCCAGATAAGTGGCCAGCTTATACTCTTTTCCGTACAGATCAAGGGCTGCCAGCACTCCGTTAAAATGAAGCCCCAAAGCCGGTATCTTGGCCGCTGCCAGCATAAGGCTGTTTTTTCCGCTGTCGGGAAACAAGCTCTGGGACCACACATATGCATCCGGAAAGGAGCCGCCCCAGTCTTTTTCAATATATCCTGTCCCCTGGTCAAAATTCATCCTGTCCCCGTTTAAGGTAAGACTTCCATACAGTTTATGCCGCATACTGAGAATGCCATGCCGGCACTGCATGCTGGGCATAAACCGAAACGGTCCCATGATGTCTGAGGATAAATGATGGATATTTTTATAAATGATCCTTCCCTCCAGGTCCAGCCCATCCTCATGAATGTTCAGATAAATCCCCTTTTCAGAAAAAATGCTCGCCGACTGGTCCTCTTTTCCCGTATTCAGTGTTACATGAAATTTCTTATCTGATCCGTAAAATGCATCCGCCGGATAAGAAAAATACCAAGACTGCTCCTTCGTGATGATCTGCAGGGAGGAATATGCCCTGCCTTCCCTGTCAATATGATAGGCCGGTATGACGGAAAGCATCTGACTGCCTTTTTGATGTTTTAAATACCAGCCCTCAAAGTATCCCTTCTTTTTCTTTGTCCCCTGAAATGCATGCGGGTTGTTCATGTGTTAAATCCTCCTTTGCCGGATTATCGATTAAATTTCCTTTATAGTCAAATCTGGAGCCGTGACACGGACAGTCCCAGGTTAATTCCTCTGGATTCCACTGGAGCACACACCCCAGGTGAGGACAGGTGAGAGATACCACAAATACCTCTCCGTTCTCATCTTTGTATGCTCCTGCTTTCTTCCCCTCGTATTCGATCAGGCCGCCCTCTCCTTTTTTGAGCTGGTCCGCTTCCTCCTTAGGGATCTTAAACCTCTCCAGTATAAATCCCCGGGCAGTCTGGGCGCTCTCCTTTGTCAGAGCCTTTGCTGAAGCTTTCACATGAAGTCTCTGAGGCGAAAATACATGAGAGAAGGCATTGTTTCTTTCTATTATATAGTCGGTGATCAGAAGAGCCGATGCCATGGACGAACTCATGCCCCATTTTTTAAATCCCGTGGCCACAAACCATCCCGGCCTGGAATAGGAATAGTATCCGATATACGGGATTGAATCGATGGTCATGCAGTCCTGGGCGGACCATTCTGTATCCACCCGGCAGTGCTCCCAATACTGTCTGGCAGTAAGCTTAAGCATTTCATACTGTCCTCCCAGCGGGTTTTCTCCAGTTCTGTGACCTCCGCCTCCCAGCAGAAGGTACGGTCCGTAAGAACGGAAGGACAGGCTGTCACCAGCATCAATCCCCAGATACATATGCTCCATCTGTTCTGTCCCCGTAAGCGCCACCACATAGCTCCGTTCCTGGTGCATCCTGAGAAAATAATAGCCAGGTCTGTTCATAATCGGATAATGTGTGGCGAAGACGATATTCTCAGCTTCCACCGTACCGTGTTCCGTGATAATGCGGTTTCCCTCAACCTCATTCACCATCGTGTGCTCATAGATCTCCAGTCCTTTTGCCGCCGCTTTTAAGAATTTCAGCGGATGAAATCTGGCCTGTCCGGCATACCTGACCGCCCCGGCTACAGAAAACGGCAGTTCTGTCTGGTCCGCAAAGACAGCGGGAAGTCCAAGGGACTGGGCCGCATGCACCTCCTCCTTCAGCGCCTCATCCCGGAACCTGGAATACAGAAAGGAATCACACTCTTTAAAATCACAGTCAATCTGAAGATCGTTTATCAGCTCTTTATACTTTCTCACCGCAGTCTGATTCATGAGGGCATACTGCCTAGCCTGATCCTTCCCAACCTCCCGGATCAGTTTTTCGTAAATCAGACCGTGGGATACCGTGATCTTGGCTGTTGTCCCTTTGGTCTGTCCGCTGCCGATCCTGTCGGCCTCCAGCACCAATACTTCCCGGCCTTCCCTGGCCAGAAAATACGCTGTCAGGATCCCGGCCATCCCTCCGCCGATGACTGCGGTTTCAACCTTTTTTGTCCCTTTTAGAGGAGGATAAGACGGCATATCCACAGTCTTTTCCCAGATCGTATCCATAAAAATCCCTCCTTTCATTGATTTTTCTTTTTAGGATGGCTAAAATGCTGCCGTACTATTCATTCCGATATTGTTAGCACTCTTTATGATTGAGTGCTAATTTTCTCTTGACTTTCCCCTTCTATGGCTCTACAATATTATGCAGAACGGCAGATTCTTGTCCTGCCGCAGAACATAAAGAAAACAACGATCAATAGAAATAAAATGCAAAGGAGTGTGTATATCATGGCACAAAAACATGGTAACCTTTCAATTAACAGTGAGAACATTTTTCCAATCATTAAAAAATGGCTGTATTCTGACCACGACATCTTCGTCCGGGAGCTGATCTCCAACGGATGCGATGCCATCACAAAGCTTCGGAAGCTGTCCTCCATGGGTGAATTTGAATTGCCGGAGGATTATAAAGAAAAGATCGAAGTCGTTGTGGATGCCAATGAAAAAACAATGAAATTTATCGACACCGGTCTGGGTATGACTGCCGATGAGATTGAGGAGTACATTACACAAATCGCATTTTCTGGCGCTACTGAATTTTTAGAAAAATACAAAGACAAAACAGACCAGGATCAGATCATCGGTCACTTCGGTCTGGGCTTCTATTCTGCTTTTATGGTAGCCGACAAGGTAACCATCGACAGCCTCTCTTATAAAGAAGGAGCTCTGCCGGTACACTGGGAATGTGACGGCGGAACAGAATATGACATTGAGGACGGTACCAGAGAACAGATCGGTACACAGATCACTCTGTTTTTAAATGAAGACAGCCTGATGTTCGCCAATGAATCCAAGGTAGAGGAAGTCATACAGAAATACTGCTCTTTCATGCCGGTGGAGATCTTCTTAACCGATGCCAACAAGGAACAGGAATTTGAGACCATCGACGAATCAGAGCTGACTGAGGAAGATGTGGTTGTTGAGCATATCCATGAGGATGCCAAGACGGAAGAGAAAGAAAACGAAAACGGCGAGAAGGAAACTGTGGAGGTCTCCCCTGCAAAGGATCTTGTAAAGATCAACAAACGCCCGGTTTCATTAAGTGATACCCATCCTCTCTGGATGAAGCATCCAAACGACTGCACAGACGAAGAATACAGAGCATTTTACCACAAGGTATTCTCTGACTTTAAGGAGCCTCTGTTCTGGATCCACCTGAACATGGACTATCCGTTTAATCTGAAAGGAATCCTATACTTCCCTCAGATTAATTCAGAATATGATTCTATCGAGGGAACCATCAAGCTGTATAACAGCCAGGTATTCATCGCCGACAATATCAAAGAAGTGATTCCGGAATTCCTCATGCTCCTAAAAGGTGTCATTGACTGTCCGGACCTTCCTCTGAATGTTTCCAGAAGTGCGCTTCAGAATGACGGATTCGTCAAGAAGATCTCCGACTATATCTCTAAAAAGGTAGCGGATAAACTGACCGGCATGTGCAAGACTGACCGGGAGACCTATGAAAAATACTGGGATGATATCAGCCCGTTTATTAAGTTTGGCTACATCAAGGATCAGAAGTTCGGAGAAAAGATCAAGGATTATATTCTGTTCAAGAACATGGACCAGAAATACCTAACCTTAAGTGACCTGGCTCCAGTGCCTGCTGACGAAAAAGAAAAGACGACCATCTACTATATTACGGATGAAGTACAGCAGAGCCAGTATATCAACATGTTCAAGGAGCAGGGACTGGACGCCGTGATCCTGAAACACAACATTGATTCCGCGTTTATCTCCCAGTTGGAGCAGCAGAGCCAGAACCTGGCCTTTAAGCGGATCGATGCGGATGTGGAAGGTGCGCTGAAAGAGGATTCCGATGAGGATCTGACGGATATCACAACAGCCCTGACAGAATTATTCAGAAAAACTCTGGGCAAAGAAAACCTGGACGTCCATGTGGATAAGCTGAAAAATGAGGATGTATCCGCAGTCATCACCCTGTCCGAGGAAAGCCGACGGATGCAGGATATGATGAAGATGTACGGAATGGCTGGCATGGATCCGTCCATGTTCGGAGGGGCAGAATCCCTGACCTTAAACGCCAACAACCAGCTGGTTCAGTATCTGTTTGAACACGGAGATGCAGAAAACACACCGATCATCTGCGAACAGCTGTATGACCTGGCAGTTCTTAGCAACAAACAGCTCCCTGCTGACCAGATGACCAAATTTATTGCCCGGAGCAATAAGATCATGCAGATGCTGACAAAATAAGAGAAGTTTTTTAGATAACAGAGGATGGCAGATGAATTCTGTCATCCTTTTTTACTGCCCTTTTTTAGTTTTATATCGAATGCCAGAGCTCTCTCAATCTATCCTTCCGGTGCAAAAAATGAGAGGACATCCATCTTTATAAATGATAATATGGAACCACTGAATTATAGACAAGGAGGGATGAAAAGAATTGAACTGGGAAGAAAAACTGCAGAAGATCATCGATCACATTGAGCACCATCTGCAGCGGAAGGAAGAGCCTGTCGACACTGAAAAGATCTCAGAGATTGCCGGATGCTCCTTTAGCTTTTTTCAAAAGGTCTTTTCCTACATGAACGGGATCAGTCTCTCTGAGTATATCCGTTTCAGAAAGATGACCCTGGCCGGCTATGACTTAAAAAGTACGGATATGAAAGTATTGGAGATCAGCTGCAAATACGGATATGAATCTCCCACATCCTTTACAAGGGCATTTCAGCAGTTCCACGGGATTACACCGACAGAGGCAAAAAATAAGAATGCCCGACTGCAGGTCTATCCTAAAATGCAGACTTCCTCAAAGCACTCTTTTTGCTGGAGATCTGAGAAAAAAAGTGCTTTCCGCCTCATTGGAAAAAGTGTCCGGGTATCAGGTTCCCCTGAGAAAGCGATTCCGGAATTTTGGAGCCAGTGTCAGAGAGACGGTGTATATTCCCGGCTGGTCTCAATGGATTCAGGGAATCCAAAAGGAACGTTCGGCCTGTGCAGAATTTGTGATGACCTTTCCGGTCTGATGGATTATTCCATCATGGTCACCTCCGAACAGCCTCTTCCTCCAGGGTTTCATGAACTTGTCATTCCTGAGACCGAATGGGCCGTCTTTGACTGTATAGGTCCTGTGCCCGGGGCAGTCCAGGCCGGCTGGAGGTATCTAAACGACGAATGGCTGGATGCATATCCTTTCCGCCATGCCGGGTGTCCGGAGCTTGAATGGTACAGCAGCGGGAATCCCTATGACACTCATTACCTGAGCCAGATCTGGATACCGATCATAACCGAATCATAAAAGGAGAAACACATATGGATGAAAAATTTCAGTCATTCCTCGAAACCGTAGATGAAAATAACAGGGACTTTGTAACAAAGCTGCATGATATTCTGCTGGAGCATCACTGCAAGTGCGAGATCAAAACTGCCAAAAGCGGCTATCTGGTTTCCTACATTCTACCTGAACCCAAGCGGACACTGGCCAGCTTTGTATTCCGCAAGGCAGGCATCAAGCTGCGTATTTATCCGGAGCATATAAAAGAGTATGAGAGTTTTCTTGACCTTCTTCCTGAAAAGATGAAAAAGGATATACGCAAAGCATCCGTCTGTAAGAGAATGGTCAACCCGGAGGACTGCAACCCAAAATGTATTATGGGATACCGCTTCTCGATGGATGGAGAACCCTATGAAAAATGCCGTTATATGGCTTTCATGCCCTTTCTGAATGAAGAAAACAATCCATTTATCAGACAGTTTCTGGAACATGAACTGCAGATGAATTCTAGAAATCATTCTAAATAACACAAAAAAGAAGGTATCACACCTTTTCTTGTGATACCTTCTGCAGGCCCATGGTTTTCCTGCGCCATAGGGCCTTTTATCCGTCATGTCATATTTTCTAAGCCTGTTATAATTGTCCCTGTTCTTCCCTCTTTGCCAGGTCTCCCATGATCGTATCATACCGTTTGTCCAGCTTATAAAGAAACAGCACAATGATGACAGTCACCCACACAAGGACAGGGCCGAACTTATATATGTTCAAAATCATGGCCAGAGCAGAACCCGGCTGGGCAGTGCTTCCAGCGGCTGAGCTTATGTAGCCTGAAATACCCAACAGGCTCGTCATCGTGGCTGCCGCAAGCCCGTTTCCGATCTTTGTCCCCACGGAACCGCAGGCAAAGATCAGGCTTTCCTGGCGCACATGATGCTTCCACTGTCCGAATTCCACCACATCACCCAGCATTCCAAAGATAATGGAATTTAACGGTGCCAGACAGAGCGCCCGGATCACACAGCTGAACAACAGCCAGACAAAACTTTCAGGGTTTAAAAAGAATACCAGCTGTCCTGCCAGGGCACAGACTGCCCCAAAAAGAGACATATTCCTCTTTCCAAATTTCCTTAACAGCAGGGGACAGATGCACGTAGCCCCCATGAGTACCAGTGTCTCTGTAAAATACAGCACGCTGTACATCCAGCTGTCATTATAAAGTATATATTTACAATAGTACGGAAGGATCGTTCCTGTCAGGCTGTAAATGACATTCTGCATCATCCACAGGACCAGTACTGCCCAGAAGTACTGGTTTGTGAGTAAATACTTCATAGACTTCAGTATAGGCTGCTTCTCCTTTTTTGTCTCCGCCGCCGGTATATGGACATTTTCTTTGCAGTTGATAAAGCAGACCAGCAGCAGGATCAGCGCGATCACCGCCCAGATCGTGATCGTCTTGACCCAGGCAGCCTGGTCATTGCCCAGGATCTTTACAAGCGGAAGCGAACAACCCACCGCCATGATCCGCCCGAACGGGGACATCCCCATCCTCACAATGCTCAGCATATCACGCTCTGTAGAATTTCTGGTCATCATGGCAGACAGACTTCCATAGGGCAGGCTCAGCATAGTGAAACATACGGTATTACACAGGTTGTAAGTGATAAAAATGTAGACCAGCTGCAGAAGATCTGTGGTCATGGGCACTGTGAACAAAAGTACCACAGAAATGGAGTACGGCAGCGCCATCCACAAAACCCACGGCCTTGATTTTCCCCATTTTGAGTTGGTCCGCTCCACAACAAAGCCCATAATGATGTCAGAGCATCCGTCAAAAAGCCTTGAGACCAGCATTACCACACCGATGGCCGCCACGGAGACACCCACATAATCTGTATAAAATATCGTGAGCAGGCTTCCGATCATCCCGTAAACCACATTGATCGCCACATCGCCGGAGCCGTAGGCAAAGCGCACCCTCCAGGGGATACTTTTAAAACTATTGTCAGTTTCCGTCGTCTGTTTCTCCATATCTTTCCTCCATAAACAGTTGTTTTCCGGCGATGGCTTATTCGTTGGCAAACGGATCCAGGATCACTTCCAATGCTTCTCCTTTCTGCATTGCCTTTAACCCTGTCTCAAAATCTTCCAAGGGCAGCTTGTGGGTAATCATCTTTGTAAAGTCTACTCTATTGCTGGACAAGAGATTTGCCACATTTTTCAGGGTGTAATTGCCGATAAAGTTGCCATAAACCGTGAGACCCCTTGCTGTGATATCGTTCTGGCAGATTTCCTGTCTGGCGACGCCGTTCTGTCCGAAGAGCAGAATGCTTCCTCCGCTTTTGACTGCCATGAGAGCGTCGTTGATCAGCACTCCCACTGCATCGATGACGATATCTGCCCCGTTTCCATCTGTCTCATTCAACACTTCTGTCTTTAAGTCCTCTTTGGCAGGATTGATCACCCGGTCTGCTCCCTGGGCTTTCGCATACTCCGTACGGAAATCCGATACCTCAGAAACAAGAACTTTTCCGGCTCCGCAGGCTTTCATCAATGTGGTAAAGTATAATCCGATCGGTCCGCCTCCAAGTACCAGGGCGGTATCTCCAGGCATAACTTTCAGCTTTTTCACTGCGCCCATGACACAATTTAACGGCTCTGCAAAAATGGCCTGATCAATTGGAATCTCCTTTGGAATCCGCACCATCTGTTTTTCAGGAGCCACCGCATACTGGGCGAATACTCCGTCTTTATGGACACCCATGGAGCCCATGTGCTTACACAGGTTGCTGTTTCCGGTCTGGCACGGTGTGCAGACTCCGCACGGCACATTGTTATCCAGGATGATGTGGTCTCCCACTTTCAGATCCATCACGTCACTGCCTATTTCTGTGACCTCACCCACACACTCGTGTCCAAGGATGATTCCCTTGTTTGCCTCGATCCCAGGCGGGTTGCGCAGGATATGTACATCTGTGCCGCAGATGCTTGCGGCCAGGATCTTGATCTGTACATCGTCTCCGTGGCAGACCTTTGGAACAGGCCTCTTAGTATATTCAAATTCTCCTAAATCTTTAAATACGATTGCATTCATTTTATCACTCATCTTTTTCTCCTTCCAGATCTCCGTTTATTTTTCATCCAAATATGCCTGATGCAGTTTCTGACAGAACTTAAGGCTCATCGTGCCGTCATGGGCTGTCGTCTCCGGGCTGCGTCCGTTCTCTATGCAGTCCACAAAATTCTCCAGTTCATTATAAAACGCGTCTCCCCAGCGGTTCATAAAGTCCTCCTGGCATTCCTCCACATATCCTTTCTCTGTAAAAGAAGACACATAATTTTTCCTCGGCACGCTGTTTACACGGATGGTGCCTTTTGTTCCCACGATCTCTGATTCCACATGGCTGCATGTGGCAGTTCTTCCCACCTGGATGTATGCAGTTGCCCCATTGTCCATCTTGGTCAGGGAAAATCCGTTGTCATAGTCGTCATATTCCTCCAACCCTTTGCACACATAAGCGCCTCCAAAAGCATGGCAGTCCTCGGGATCCCCTTCCAGGAACCACCGTGCAAGGTCTGTGTCATGGCTGCCCATCTCGATAAACCACGGTACATAGATTCCGTTTTTCACACCTTCTAAGTGGGCGTCCAGCACAGTGGACGGATCCAGACTGACCCCTTTAAACAGGATCGGTGTACCGATCTCACCGTTTTTGATCTTTTCCTTTGCCTCTGCATAAGAAGGATCAAATCTTCTCATAAATCCCACAGTGAAGCACTTATCTGAATTTTCTCTTACTGCCTCTTCAATGGCCAGGCAGTCCTCCACCTTTTTCGCCAGCGGCTTTTCACAGAAGATATGCTTTTTTGCCTTGCAGGCAGCAACCACCTGATCCTTGTGGGCGTCTGCCCCTGTGGCGATCAAAACCGCGTCGATCTCTGGATTTTGAAGCATCTCACCGCAGTCCGTATAGCCGTAAGGAATGCCGAATTCTTCCTGGACTGCTTTGACCTGGGCCTCCCTCATATCACATACGGCGATGACTTCTGACTGCGGGATACGGCAGTGAAGGTTCCGGATACGCATGCGTCCCATATTTCCTGTTCCTATAATTCCAAATCTGATCTTTCCCATAGCTTTTTGTCCTCCTTACAGACCGGTTTTTTCTCTGATATAGTTTCTTGCCATGACTGCGTATTCAAATGGATTAGCCTTTGCCGGATCCTGTTCCGCCTCCACGATGAACCAGCCCTCATAGCCAGCCTTGTCAAGCTCCGCAAAAACACCGTCATAATCCACACATCCGTCTCCCGGAATCGTAAAGCATCCTTCCAGCACTGCTTTTCTGAATTTAAAGCCTTCTTCATATGCCTGATTCATTTTATCCCTGCGGATATCTTTCAGATGCACATGTCCGATTCTGTCACCGAACAGTCTGGCTGCTTCCACCGGGTCCTCATCTGAAAACGTAAAATGACCAGTATCATAGCAGAGAAATACATATCGTGGATCTGTATGGTCCATCAGCCGTTTTGTCTCCGCAGTGGTCTGTACCACCGTAGCCATATGATGGTGAAAGCACAGTTTAAACCCACGGTCTGCGGCGATCTTTCCCAACTTGTCAAGTCCTTTGCACAGCAGCTCCCACTCCTGGTCTGTTGCCTTTGGCTTGTTGTCTCCAAACATAGAGGTCTCCTCTGCAAACAGACATCTTGTCAGTTCACAGACATTGATGCGGGATGCCCCCACTGCCTCCAGAAAGTCCAGCTGTTTGATAAACGCCTTTTCATTGTCTTCGTACGGTTCGGAGCAGAGAAAGGAAGAAAACCACTGGCTGGCGATTTCCATATTTCTCAGTTTTAAAGCCTTATTCAGTACTTTGGGATCGGTTGGGAACTTTCCTCCCACCTCAGTGCCCTGGAATCCTGCCAGGGAAGCCTCGGAGACCATCTGCTCAAAGGACAGGTCTCCCCCCAACTGAGGCATATCGTCATTTGTCCACCCGATGGGTGCGATTCCTAATTTAACATTTTGAAACTTCATGGTTCTCCTCCTTTAGCATAATTCCCACTGTCTGCTCTTTACAGATTTCAGAACAGCGCTGATAACTCCGTCCACTTTTGCGCCCATAGAAAAACTTCCCTCATAGCTGCCGCCATTCATGGCCTGCATCAGCTCAT
The DNA here is from genome assembly GCF_005280655.1 of Anaerostipes rhamnosivorans. Taxonomy (NCBI): domain Bacteria; kingdom Bacillati; phylum Bacillota; class Clostridia; order Lachnospirales; family Lachnospiraceae; genus Anaerostipes; species Anaerostipes rhamnosivorans. The sequence continues at coordinate 757,452 of NZ_CP040058.1, read as the reverse complement.
GTGCCTGCAGTGTCTTCATATCGTCAAAGGCAATGGCGATGCCTCCTGCCGGCTGAAAGTATTTGAATCCGTTGTGCTCCGGATTTAAAAGAACTGTGCGGAAACCGCAGTCCCGTCCGTTGTCCTTATCTGCATCTGCCTTGAAATAAACCTGTACCTCACACATTCTCTCCAGATCATAAACCACGGTACCCTCGGTTCCCTGGATCTCATAATAGAAGTAATTCTTTCTGCCTGTGGCAACCCGGGATGCTGAGATATCTCCGATGGCTCCGTTTTTGTATTTTACAAGGAAGGTGATCAGATCATCATTCTCTACTGTTCCCATCTCGTTTTTGCCTGGAAGCGGACGTTCTGGTATGACAATAGAATCCACGGCGTTCACCTCTTGTATGTCCCCCAGGATCATCTGGGATACAGAGAGCAGATGACTTGCCAGATCTCCCAAGGCACCGGAACCGGCAAATTTATTTACATGTCTCCATGTGATCGGCTGCTTCGGATCCAGCAGCATATCCTGGTCGTAGGTTGCATGGATTCTCATGATCTTACCCAGTTTTCCGCTCTGCACTAAATCCTTTACATATTGGTTAGCAGGGTTCATGAGATTTGAAAATCCACAGTAATTGACCACGTTCTTTTCTGCCGCCAGGTCCGCAAGGATCTGTGACTGTTCTCCAGACAGGGACAGCGGTTTCTCGCAGAAGACATGTTTTCCGTTTTCTAAAGCCGCCTTCACCATCTCAAAGTGCATGCTGTTGGGAGTGGCCACATCCACCAGATCTATGTCCGGGTCTTTTACAATGTCGGTCCAGTCCGTTGTATAACGGTTGTAGCCTAAGGACTGAGCCATGTTCTTTACTTGTTCCTCGTTCACATCAGAGATCATCTCAAACACTGGCACGTCATCCCCGAATATCATTTTTGCGTTGTGGAATGCGGTTGTATGTGCCTTCCCCATCCATCCTGCTCCGATTAAACCAATACGAATTCCTTTCATTTTCCGATCCTCCTATACAAGATTGTGTTTTCATCCATAATAATATATTGTTATTTTCCGCAAGAGACCAGCGCACTGCAGCAACGGCTGTACCGCTTTCTGATCATGATAAAATATGCCGGCAAAATCATGTTTGACTCTTTACATGTTGTATTGTACAATAATCCATACAACAAATCACTATACAGGATTGTCAGGAAATAATAAAAAATTGCTTTTCAAAGGAGAAATGTATGATTGGAGAGACCGGAGTATTAAAAGACTCAGAGCGCTACTATTATGAACCTGATCCGTTTACCGCTGAGCATCTGTTTTATTCTCCCCACGGAGGGGCCTACCACTGTGACAAAGACTACTCTTTAAGCAGAAATTCTCTGGATGTAAACCAGATCATTCTGGTTGATTCAGGAACCCTCACAGTAGAGTACGAAGGGGAGACAAAAACAGCCCATTCGGGCATGATCGTGCTTTTAGACTGCAGAAAACCCCACAGATATTATTCCGGCGGAGATGATCTGCGCATGAGATGGTTTCATTTTACCGGCAACACAAGCCATGCCTATACGGATCTGCTGCTGGACCAGCAGGGATTTGTCATCAGTTCCGCCGACCTGATCCCTGAGATCGAGCACTGCTGCGAGCGGATTCTCATGCTGTATGGCAATGCGGAACCGTCTCCACATGTGGCCTCAGTCTATCTTCACAGACTGCTGGCCTTACTGGCCATCACCTCCAAAGAAAAAAAGAAAAGCGAACTGGAGCTTTCCATTGAAAAAACAGCAGAATATATGAAAGGGCACCTGGAAGAGAAAGATATCTCTCTGGAAGTTCTTGCGGAAATGGCAGGTCTCAGCCATTATTACTATTTGAGAAAGTTTAAAGAAATCTACGGACTGACGCCTCACAAATATCTCTTAACCCAGAGGCTCAGAAGCTCAAAAGAATTGCTGACCACAACCTCCCTGAGCATTGAGGAGATCGGGCTTACATGCGGCTTTTCCAATCCATCGCATTTTATTATGGCTTTCCGGAAAAATACCGATATGACGCCGTTTCAGTACAGAAACTTTTGGCGTTAAAAATTCGAGTGCCAAATGCGATTAGCGCAGTCAAATGATTACCTTACGCATTCTGTGTGCATCCCCGCGGAGCGTTTTTTTGTTCCATAGGGAGAACTTTCCTATGGAATAATAAAAAGCCCCCTCTGTGGGGGCTCTAAACTTTACAGAACCGGAATGTGATTTCAAATCCACCGGCATTCTGTTCCGGGATCCCGATCTGGATTCCAAGGCTGTCTGCCGTCTGTTTTGCCAGATAAAGCCCCATCCCGGTGGAGTTCTTTTTCTTTTCACCAGTATCTCCCGTAAAGCCTTTATCAAAGAGAAACGGCAGGTCATACGGCTTGACTCCCATACCATTATCCCGGACCGCCAAAATGATGTCCCCCGTCTCTTTATAATACTTTGTATATAGATGGATGCTGGCCGTCCCCGCTTCATGCACTGCATATTTGATGGAGTTGCTAACTGCCTGGCGGATCAAGAAAGAAAGACCCTTTCTGTCTGACAGCACACTGACATCTTCCACATCATTTATAATGGATATTTTCTTCTCTTTCAGCAGATTTTCATAACCTTCCAGCACTTCCCCGCAGATCTGAGGCAGTGGCAGCCGCTCAAATATATAATCTGTACATGCCGTCCGAAGTCTTGCATAGTACAGCATTCTCTCAACGTTCTCTTCCATATCGGTCCTTGCATATTCCATCCTCTGATAGACAACGGGCGACATCTCATCCTTCCGGTTGTCCAGAACAAAGGTCATCAGTGCCAGCGGCGTTTTGATTTCATGAGCCCATGACTCGATGTATTCTTCATATTCCTGGATGTCCGCCTCCTGGTCCCTGATCTGCCGTTCCATTTTTTCAAACAGGGTCCCCATCAGTTTCAGCGCCTCTTTTTCCTGGCCATTCATCTGTTGAAATATCATCCGGTCCTTTAAGATGCCTGGATCTTCTATAAGTCGCAAAAAGGCCTGTTCTTTTTTCCGGTCTCTTCTGTCCAGCCAAACTCCCAGACATCCATATAAAATAATGGTGGCCAGGATCACGGAAGGCAAAATGGCATAAAAACCTGCCGCATCCTGCAGCCACAAAAATATACAGAATATGAGATCCAGGGCCAATGTAAGCACCAGCCATTCTTTATATTTCACGACAATACGGATCAGTCTGTCAGTCATCCTTTTCTCCAATCTGGGCAAGGCAGTATCCTATGCCTCTTTTGGTCTCTATTTTGCAGGGCAAATGCAGCTTGTTCATTGTTTTCTTTAATCTTGTCATATTTACCTGCAATGCATTCTCATCGATGTACTCCGTAGTCCCCCAAAGTGTCTCAAAAAGCATGGATTTTGTCACCGTTTCATCCGGATGCGCCAAAAGAAGTTCCAGGATCTTCCCCTGGTTTTCGGGCAGGATCGCAGACTGTCCGTCCATATACACCGTGTAGGTCTGCCGGTCCAGCCTGATCCCTTTTAACTCTGCGAACCGGTCCCTGTCCTCAGATCTGCGTAGCAGATTTAAGATCCGGGCAGTCAGCCTTTCCTTATGGCAGGGCTTTGTCAGATATTCGTCCGCACCAAGTCCAAGGGCGTGCAGCTCATCCTTTAACTGGTCCCTGCTGGTCAGCACAAGGATTGGTACCGTACTTCTCTGCCTGATGGATTTGCAGATCTCAAAACCAGTGATACCGGGAAGATTCAGATCCAGGAGCACCAGATCCGGGGACCCATCCAGGATCTCTCTGGCAGCATCCACAAAGGATACGAGACACTCTGTCTCATATCCTTCCTTCTCCAAAATCGACACAAGCTCTTCCCTCATAAAAAGTTCATCTTCCGCGATCACAATCCTTTTCATCTCATCCGCCTTTCAGCCGTCGTCTCTCTTTAGCTCTGCCTGCCTTAAAATCTGTCGGTCACTCTTTTTCATAACAGCCAGTATATAGCCTAATTCTACCACACACAAAATAAGAATCATAGGCACGGCTGCCGCTGTCAAAAGCCCCCCTTTTCCCTGCAGGTCAGCAAAGGCAAAGCCTGTGGCCAGTGATCTGACCCCGAACAGGCTGCCTGAGGCAGCAACAGATACTGGAAGCAGGAAGAACCATTTGATCTGTCTTCTCGCTGATTCACACAGATATTTGATGTGGCATCCAAGGTGCAGGACTGTCCGGTATCTCTTTGCCGTCTGCTGCTGATGCATCAAAAACTGTACTCCCAGCACTGTATTGGCGATCAGCAGAAAGACCGTACCCAAAAAGATGGTCGTATAGCTGGCTGCCACCGTGTAAAACAGCTGTCTCCCCATACTGTTCAGGTAGCTTTCGTACTTCAGGGAAGTCTTATCAAGCTTCTCATTGATGTCCATAATCGTCTGCATAAGCCCTTTCTCCCTTACCACATCCCTCTTCAGTACTGCGTTCCAGTAAGAGTCATAGGTTCCGCCTGTCAGCTGCTCAAATACCTGGTCCGGCACAATGAGTCCATAGCTTATGGTGATCAGACGGTCCGTTACAATATTCTCCTGGCAGAGTGTATCCGACAGCTGGTACCTGTCATGATTCATTTCTACACTGGGACGTTTTTTCAGGGCACGCTTTATGACTCTGTCTGAATCCTGGTTTGTATATTCCCGGCTGTTATACAGGGCTGCCTGACGGTTGTTCAGACGTATCGGCGGTTCTTTCTTCAGTTTTAGAATACGGTTATACCCGGTAAGCGAAATCAGATAAGGCTCGTTAAAATACTGCAGGTTGTTTAAGAGCACGGTCCTGCCCTCGGAATCCTCCTGTGTTCTCACAGCTTCCCGCAGTTCGTCTCCAGAAAAAGTTCCCTCTTCCCTACTCCCTTTGAATAACCCTGTTTTCACTTGGAATGATTCCTGCATATAGGAATCCACTTTTATCCGGGCCAGTTCTTTTTTGATCTGTCCGGGCTCCCCCTCAAAGGTATAATCGATGACTCGCTGGTTTTTCAGGCCGGAATTTAAGCTGACAGAAGATCCATATCCAAAACAGCAGAGTGCAGCCAGCAAAAGCAGTGAGGAGACCGCTATGGAATCCGGCCGGAGCACAATCGTCTCCTGGATCTGGCGGAACGTGAAAACTGTCAGCCCCTTCTCGCTTCGCCTCCGCCTCAGAAACAGATCAAATAGGATTCCGATGCCGCGGAAAAGAAGGAAAGTCCCTGTGATCCCCAGAGCCATGGTAATGCCCATCTGACCTGCCGACTTCCATGCGTTTCCTTTCACAGCCTTGGCATAGGCGGCTGCCAGCATAAGGAGACTCACTGCCAGCTGTATGGCTGTCATATACCTTTTATGCACCTTATGCCGTTTATCCTGGGATTCTGACAGCAGCTGGGTGATCTCCTTCGCCGCGATGCTGCCGCTTTGAATAAGCAGCGCTGCCAGCCGGATGACAAGGTATCCGGCCACGGTCCAGATGGCTGCCTGGAAAGAAAACGTAAAACGGTGCCCCACGATACCCAGTCCTACCGCTTTTGCGGTAATCAAGCTGATCAGTTCCGAAAGCAGCACTGCAATGGGAATTCCCGCTGCCAATGACAGAAGACTGTTCCATATATCCTCGGCCAAAAGCATGGAAAACAGTCTTTTGCGTCCCATTCCAAACATCAGGTACATGCCAAACTCATGGCTCCTCTGCTCCAGCTGGTATTTCCCTGAAAAATATACGAGGAAAAACAGAAAGAACAGAGAGACCATATAGAGTACAGGGATCAGCAGAAACAGTCTGTCAACGGCATCGCTCTCCATTTTTTTCAGGAACAGCATCACATCCTGGTTCTCTAAAGACAGAATCACATAGAACGCAACGATGGATATTACAAGGGATATAAACAGCAGTCCGTTATCCTTCCGGTTCCGCCTGCTGTTTTTTCTCACGATCTCAAAGAACATTGGCACTTCCCCCTCCCAGCTGGGCCAGCACGGCTATGATCCTCTCATAGAACTCCGGCTTGGATTCCCCCGGAGTCTTTTTCCTAAGCTGATGAAAAATGACTCCGTCCTGGATAAAAAGAATCCTGGAACAATAGCTGGCTACATTGGCATCGTGTGTCACCATAAGAATGGTGGATTTCTGCTCCTTGTTCAAATCAGACAGTTTTTGCATCAGAAGCTTGGCATTTTTAGAGTCCAGTGCCCCCGTAGGTTCATCTGCGAGCAGAATCTCCGGATTCAACAAGAGCGCTCTTGCCGCTGCCACCCGCTGCTTTTGACCTCCGGACAGCTCCGATGGAAACTTGCCCAGAATGTCACTGATCTCCAGACAGGCTGCCAGCTCATGCATACGCTGCTTCCTGCCTCCTGCATTATGGATCGCTGCCGGCAGCATGATATTTTCTTCGGCTGTCAGATTGTCGATCAGCTCAAAGTTCTGAAACAGATATCCCATCTGTCTCCCTCTATAAACATCCAATTCTTTTCTGGTAAGCCTGCTGATCTCCTGTCCGTTTAAGAAGATCTTACCGCCGGTGGGACGCGAGGCCGTGGAAATGCAGTTTAGAAGAGTGGTCTTTCCAGACCCGCTGCTTCCCATAATTCCGATGAACTCCCCGTCCACAACCTGAAAACTGATTCCGTCCAAAGCCTTTGTAACATTTTCTTTTTTTCCATAATACTTTCTAAGAGACTTTATCTCTAATTTTTTCCCGGTCATTTTCTATCCTTTCTCACAGTCAGAAACCTCTGTTATTCGTCTGACCCTATTATACAAAATAATACCGTGAGAAAACACTTACACTTCCTGTAAGGTTTTGATGGAAGGATTTTTGGCAAAACAAAGCTGCACACTGAAAACAGCAGGCGGGATCGTGTTTTCCTGCCTGCTGTCTGTCTTTATTTTGTTCTCACGGTCTTCACCTTCGTATAGGCGCTGTAAACCTTCTTTCCTTTTACAATCCGATAAGAACGCAGCTTATAATAATACTTATGGTTTGCGGTAATGCCGATACTTGTATAGCCTGGGATATAGGCTCTGGAATCCTTGAGCATCTTATATTTCCCGTCTTTGCTCCTGGCACGGTAGATCCGGTAACCGTGGCCGCCATCTACTTTCTTCCAGACCACCCTGATGCTTCTTCTGCCGGGCTTTAACGTAAACTTGGGCGCTTTTGTCCTCGGCACTGCTTTCACTTTTTTAGAGAAGCTTCCATAGACGGTCTTTTTGCCCTCTTTCTTATAAGCGCGCACCTTGTAGTAATAAGTCTTTCCTGTGGTCAGCTTTTTGTTGGTCCAGGAGCCGGCTTTGGTCGTCTTCACCTTTTTATACTTTCCGTTCTTTTTTGATGCCCGGTAGATCTGATAACCTTTGACTCCTTTCACTCTCTTCCAGGAAAGCTTCACTGTCTTATAGGTCGTGGAGGATTTCACATTTGGTGCTCCCGGCACAAGCTTCGGAAGTTTCTCCATTTTCATAGCGTGACCGCAGATTTTACAGGAATACGTCTTCACACCTGTCTGGGTATAGGTTGGTTTTTTTGTTACGACACCCTTGTTTTTCTGATGGGGTGCATAGCCGTTCATATTCCTCTTATCCTTCACCGGACAGGCCGCTGCTTTGCATTTGTGCCAATGATGCGTATCGTCGCTGCTCCAGTTTGACAGCCAGTTATGGACATGATCCATTGTTACAGTGATCTTCGCCGCTTTGCTGGTGCTGACGGCAGTTTTCGCTCCGGTTGCCTGGTTATTTTCATTGGTCACAATGCAGTAATAGTACCTGGTACCGACGGTATCGGTCGGCGGAGTATACGATGCTTTGTCCTCTCCAGTCAGCTTCGTCCCGCCTGCCGTCACATTACGCTCGCTTTGGTACCATTGATACTCCAACGCCCCGCTATCGCCCACCCGGGCCTTAATCTCGAGTGCCGCTGCCCGGGTTCCTCTGTTGTAGAGGATTTCCTGTGTACTCAGGTCAGAGGTGATTTCAGGTTCCAGTGCATCCGTCTTCTGATAACTCGGTTCACTGCCTGAAGGATAGTTAATCGCAGCCAGTCTGGGAAAATATCCAATCCGCTCACCGGCTGCCGCATTAAGATCACGGTCTTCCGTAAAGATCCAGACGCCCGGATCGAATCCCTTCATCTTCTCACTCGCCCGGCCCGGACCGGTTCCGGTCATTTCCTGGCGGGTCAGGGACATTCCGTCCTTGTTTATTTTTGTAGTCTCCGTGAGAACTTTGTCTCCCCGTAGGCCCGCCATCTTCGCATCACTGTTTCGGTAGCTGTTCCTTATCTCACCATCAGACGAATTCGTTCCCAATAGGCCCCCATATAGGCTCATACAACTATCCGTAGTATAATTATTATCAGGATCATCAACAAAAGACGCGGCATAGACATCACCTCTTCCATAGCAGCTTTCTATAGCCGCCCGAAGATTAGACCCAGCCAGACCTCCCGCATAGGCCTTTACTTCTTGATTGTTAGCGCCATCCTGCGTTAGCGGTTTCGAGTTGTAAGCATAAGCAGCAGCCTTGCCACTTCCATAGCTGTTTTTTATACTTTTTGTTCGATCTTCCTTAAAAGCCGTATCACTCTCATTATACCCAACCAAGCCTCCCGCATAGGCCTGAACGCTTATCTTACCTGAATTTAAACTTGTACTATAGGCATCGCCGCTTCCAAAGCTGTTTTCTATATCAAAACTATTCCATCCAGCAAGACCTCCCGCATGGCTTATTGCACCTCCCACCCCATCAATAGCAACATAGGCATCGACGTTTCCATAGCTGTCTTTTATTTCACACGGTAGGGGTTCAGTCTGTTCCCCCTGAATCCCTCTTATACTGCTTCCAACCAGGCCTCCCGCATCACCCCCAGTACCTATATCTTTTCTATTAAGCTTAGAGGAAACACAGACTGCGCCGCCGCTTCCATAGCAGTTTTCTATGTGAACTCCCTCCCTCATAGTTCCAACCAGGGACCCTGCAGCAACATAGTTTTGCCCATTCGTAACCTTCACCATTACATAAGCGTTTTCAATTCCCAGATTCCGGATGGTTCCAGCCTCCACACGGCCAAAGAGGCCCACAAATGTATCATCCTTCGGGTCGTTTAGTTTCTCATAAACAACCATCCCCTTTATTGTATGTTTATCTCCGTCAAAGCTCCCCCTAAAAGGTGTTTTGTTCGACCCGATCGGCGCCCACGTATTGGAAACTTTCTCTGAACCATCCGACGTCTTGATTGTAGCCTTAAATGTTTCGTAACGTATATCTGGGTCTGGGGCTCCCGTCGTCTCTTTCTCAATCTTCAGGGGCGTTCCTTCCAGATCAATATCGCTCGTTAATTTGACGAATTTACCCTTGAAGTCACACTTCGGCTCATTCCTCACTACCGCGGAAAAGGCTGCAAGTTGCCCGGCGTTATTGATTTGCAGAGGCTCCTCCTTCGTGTAGGAAGTGTTATACTCATTTTTGATTTTATTATAAAAATTAGTATCATACCGATCCCTATAAGAAGTCCCTGTCTCTGCATCTACAGTTATGCTCTCCAAATACCTCCCCATCGAGCTGTCCGCCCCATAGATATCCTCCGGAAAGCTGAGTAAAACCGTTGTCACCGTCAGGCAAACCGCCATCATGATACACAAAACTTTGTTTCCTCTTTTCTTTTTCATCGCCCGCATCTCTCCTTTCTTTTCCTTGTTGCCGCATTCCACATTGTATTCCAGTTTTTCCCAGCAATCCTCGCAACGAACTTTCCCGTAAGGTGTCTGCTTTCCAAGAAATAAAATGGAGCGTCTGAAAAGGGTCCGGTTCCAAAATCCGTCAACTCCCATGACTTTGGAAATCCGCCCCCTTTTCAGGCGCTCCAGTCTTCTCTTTTTTCATCTCAAAACGGTGCCTTATCCTGCTCAGCAGCATATCCCTCTCCTTCTTTTCCTGTCAATTCTTTTTTCTATTACCTGAAAAAAAGACTTCTGTTCTTAATCATTATACAATAAAAAAAGGGATTTTTCTATCAGCCGGTATGAGGTTTTGGATAAAAATTTTTCTGCATTCAATCTGGCAGTATGAGGTTTTTCATGAGCACTGCGCTAAGATGGATTCCAAAGCCGCCTCACTGCTGCTGTGGGACCGCACGATTTTTGCCTTACTCCTTTTCGCCTCGCAGAGGGCACATTTCACCATCTTGTGGGAAACTGTATTGGTGAATAGAACAACTAAGTCAGGACTGCCTACCTGTTTCCCCAGTTTCGCGCTCATCTGGGTAAACACCTTTGCTTTGCAGTTATACTCTTTACAGATCCTTTTATACTGACAGACCATCCGGTCATGTCCTCCAATGATCACAACACTCATAAGAAACCTCCTCTGTTTGAAAAGGAGCCGGCAAAACCGGCTCCGGAATATCATCTCTTCTTTTACTCTGCCGCCGCAGCCAATGCTTTTCCGAGACTTACACAGTCTGCTTTTGCATCGTCGTCCGGAGTCTCATGGGCGATCAGGCCTTCCCCGTCGATCACCTTCGCACCGGCCCCTGTCATGCGGTCAGTCCAGTCACGCATCCATTCTCCGTCTCCCCATCCATAAGAGCCGAAAAGCGCAATCTGCTTTCCTGAAGCAAAGGCTTCCACTTCCTCAACAAAAGGTTCCATTGCTGATTCCTCCAGCTGCTCCACACCCATGGACGGGCATCCCAGCGCGAATGCCTTTGTCTCTTTTAATATGTCCGCAGAAGCTGATTCCACATCCAAAAATTCGGGAGTTCCTCCTGCAGCTGTAACTCCTTTAGCGATTGCCTCCGCCATGATACCTGTATTTCCTGTGCCGCTCCAAAATGCGATGAATACTTTTGCCATGATAGCTCCTTCCTATGCCGCAACGGTCATCTTTAAGATACCCCTGCCCTGCTGATACAATTTCCAGTAGACTTCTTTACATTTCTTATATTTTTTAAACAGTTCAAGTGCTTCGCATTGATCGCAGTAAACCTTCCACATTCCGCAAAGCCTGCAGTTCATCCCTCTGTTCTCAATAAATCCCAGAACATCCCCCAGCGGATAATCTAAGAACACACCGATCTCATGAGGAAAATCATCTTCCAGAAGCCTGCTTTTCAAATGGCGCAGACATTCTCCTGGCTCTGTTCCGGGATAGCCGAAATCAGCGAGCAGCTCCGCAATGCCTTCCTCCCTGAGTCTTTGATCCAGGTCCTTTTTCCGATACACATAAACCAGAACGGATCCTTCTCTCCAATCAAGCGCCTCCAGAAACAGCCCAAAAGGATTCAGCCTTTCATTCCAGTCACATATCTCCTGCCTGGCATCTGCACTTTTCTGATGATGATAATTAAATAAACTGCCGCATTTCATGCCCGCTAATGTAGGGGCACATTGCTCTACAATTAAATCTGATAAGGTTTTCTCTCTCATGCTTCACCTGCTTCATTTTTACACCGCGCGATGGTTAGTTCTAACTAACTGTAAACATCATATCACGTCGTCGAAAAAAAGCAAGGGAATATATGAGAGTCATTCTCATTTATTCCCTTGCTTATAAATTCTAAACCCGCTGTTATTAAAAATTAATATGATCGCTGTCCTTGTATGACCCCTCGCAGTTGGTGATGGCATCAATGGCTCTCATATCCTCATCACTGATCGTAAAGTCTAGATGTAAATTATCCTGGATCCTTTCTCTGGTCACGCTTTTTACAAGAGGCACCGTTTTATGCTGCATCGCATACTTCACACAGAGCTGTGCCACACTCACGCCGTTTCTCTCCGCCACTTCTCTGATCTCCTGGCACTGAAAGACTTTTCCATTTGCCAGCGGACTGTAAGCCTCTACAACAATGTCTTTTTCTTTACAGTATGTCCGGATCTCCTCCTGAAGACAGCTCGGATGAAACTCAATCTGATTGACCATCGGCGGGATCTCACATACTTCCAGGATCTCATCGATGTGATGGGGTTTAAAATTACTGACACCGATAGCCCCCACCTTCCCCGCTTTGTACAACTCTTCAAAAGCCTTCCAGGTTTCCCGGTTCTTCTCTATATAATTGTCATGAAACTTTACCGGCACGGGCCAATGGATCAGGTACAGATCCAGGTAATCCACACCCAGGTCCGTGACCGTGTTCTCAAATGCGGCCAGAGTGGACTCATATCCATGATCATCGTTCCAGAGTTTGCTAGTCAAAAATAAGTCTTCCCGCTTGATCCCGCTCTCCCGGATGCCTTTGCCCACCCAGACCTCATTGTGGTAGGCTGCCGCCGCATCGATATGGGTATAACCACATTCGATGGCTGTCTTCACCGCATTTACCGTGATCTCATCGCTGGGCGCCTTCCATGTGCCGAAGCCGATGGCCGGCATCTGTTTTCCGTTTGAAAGTGTCACTGTCTCCATAAAAGCAAAACCACCTTTCCTGTATCAGACTGCATTGACGTTTATCTTTATTATAGCAGACTTTCCACAGGTTTTGTTTAATGAAAATCTGTCCCCTTTACGCCAGTTCCCTCCTTACCATATGGCCTACGCCGTATTCGTCATAAACAGTCTCATATCTGGTTCTTTTATTTTCATCTCTGCAGTCAGATTCGTCAAAAGCACAGCTGCCCTCCGGGTAAAGATTGCAGAACCGCTCCATATTCCTCCTTGCAGGCACATACGTGGGGTCCAAGGCCCAGGCTGCCCGGAAATGTTTCATGGCTTTTATGTGGTTTCCGTTCTTCTCCAGCAGAATCCCCATCAGGTTGTGCGGCTGCGGTGCATGGGGATACTCCTTCATAGCCTCCGTTATTTTCTCTTCACAGACGCCGTATTCTTTATTTTCAATGAGATGTCTGACCTCCTCACATAACATTGTCAAGCTGTCTTTTTCTTTCTTACGATTTAACATCATCATCAAACTCCTTTCCTTTCTTTCTACCTTTATTATAAAAAGAATACTGTGAGCCGGATGTGAGGAAATGAAAAAAGATGTGAGATTCTTGTGAGGAATCCAACATGATAAAAAACAGGAACGGTAAAGACTTTCTTTCCCAATGTTGAAATCTGTATTTCCTTTGTTATAATGGTTCATAATCTTTAACGAAAGGAAGGAATCTTATGAAACCTCATAGAGTAAATATTGATGCTGACAAATGCATTGGCTGTGGATTATGCGCAAAGACATGTCCAGAACATAATATCGCCATAAAAAACAAAAAAGCGGTGGTCTTATTAAAAGACTGTCTCATGTGCGGACATTGTTCCTCTGTATGTCCGAAAGAGGCCATCTCAATCACCGGCTACAACACAAAACAACAGACGAAAAAAAATACTGCCCGTCTAAATCCTGATGAAGTCTTAGATGTGATTCGTTTCCGTCGGACCGTCAGACAGTTTAAAGACAAAAAAATACCGGATTCCGTGATTGCCCAGATTCTGGAGGCGGGAAGGCTCACCCATACTGCAAAAAATATGCAGGATGTATCTTTTATTGTCCTTGACAAAGAAAAGAACAAAGTAGAACAGATGGCAGTCCGCCTATTCAGAAAAGTCAAACCTATCGCAGACTTGTTTAGTCCCATGGCAAGAAATAATAAAATCCATGATCATTTTTTCTTTTTTCAGGCACCCACTGTTATTGTAATTCTTGCAAAAGACAAGACAAACGGGCTGCTTGCCGCACAAAATATGGAATTCGTTGCGGAAGCCAACGGGCTCGGACTGCTATACAGCGGTTTCTTTACATCCGCCGCGAATATTTCCAGAAAGATAAAGAGAACATTAAAAGTTCCCAGAGGGAAATGTGTTGCAATGACTCTGGTTTTAGGATACCCCAATGTAAGATTTCTGCGCTCTGCCCAGCGTGAGAAATTAGATGTGAGATATATGTAGAGGACGGAATCATGGAACAAGATTGTAAAAAAAGATTAAGCCAGATCATACAAGGTTTCACAGAGTGCAAAGATGCCTTCACCGCCATCGGTGATGAGACAAGACAGCTGATCTTATTCGTACTTTTAGAAAGTGACCTGTCTGGGATCCGTGTAGGGGAGATCGCCCGGAAAACGCATCTCACCAGACCATCTGTCTCTCATCACATAAAAATTTTAAAAGAGGCGGGAATCGTTGCCGTGAGAAAAGAGGGGACAAAGAATTATTATTATATAAGCTCAGATGAAACCCGCTGGAAACAGATTGCCGGGCTTATCAACCTTATATATGAGAGCGTTAAAAATAACAGCCATGATATTTCCAGGTAGTCAATAGGAGGAAACCTTATGATCTTATATTTTTCAGGAACAGGTAACAGTGAATATACAGCAAAGCGGCTTGCCCAGGAGTTACAAGATGAAGCAGTCAATCTGTTTCAGAAAATCCGCAGCCGCGATTACGGCGGTTTGTCTTCAGAGAAACCCTGGGTTATTGTCACTCCCACTTATGGATGGAGAATTCCCCGGATTGTACAGGAGTGGATGTCTAATACAAAACTCAGCGGGGCCAGGGATATTTACTTTGTTATGACGTGCGGGGGAAGTATCGGAAATGCGGCTTCCTATATAAAGAAGTTATGCTCAGGCAAAGGATTAAGCTTTCAGGGATGTATCCCTGTCATCATGCCGGAAAATTATATTGCTCTTTTTCAAGCGCCGGCACAAGAGGAGGCACTGGAAATCATTAACAGAGCGGAACCAGTCATAGCTGAGACAGCGCACCTGATAAAAAACAGGGAGACATATATACAGCCTGCCATCACTCTGAAGGACAGATTAAGCAGTGGTATCATAAATGACATTTATTACCCTGTCTTTATCCATGCAAAAAAGTTTTATTCCACAGAAAAATGCATCTCCTGTGGATTGTGTGAAAAGGTCTGTCCGCTAAATAATATCTCTGTTACAGATGGAAAGGCTGTATGGGGAAACCATTGTACCCACTGTATGGCATGTATCTGCCGCTGTCCTGCCGGGGCAGTAGAATATGGCAGCCACACCAGGAACCTGATCCGGTACCGCTGCCCCAAACATAGTTAGGTCTTTTTCACTCATCTACCAGCCGGTAGCCCACTCCGATCTCCGTTATGATATACCTCGGTTTGGCCGGTGTCTTTTCTATTTTTCTCCTGAGGGCCGCCATCAGGGCCCTCAGGGCCTGAGTGTCCCTTCCATAACCTTCACCCCATATCTCCCGGATGATATAGGTGGTAGTGAGCACCCGACCCATATTTTTAAAGAGCAGGACCAGAAGCTGATATTCCATTGGTGTCAGATGCAGAATCTTCCCATCCAGGGAAACGGCCCGTTTCTGGATATCCAGCCGCAGTCCGCCCACTTGAAAGGACGTCTGTTCCTTTGCTTTTGTTCCCTTATAGTAATGGCGGAATGCCACCCGGATCCTCGCCAGCAGTTCCGTGGCAGAGAATGGTTTGGTCAGGTAATCATCGGCACCTGCATCCAGGGCCGCAGCCTTTTCCCTGTCCTGGTCCCTTGCCGATACGATGATCACCGGCATCTCCGACCAATCCCTGACGTTCTTTAAAACATCCATACCGTCCATTTTCGGAAGGCCCAAATCCAGAAGCATCATATCCACAGGCTCTGAGACAAGCGCATTCAGGGCACTCTCGCCGGAGTTTGCCGTGATACATTCAAAGCCCTCACGCTTCAGGGCATAACTGATAAAATTGCGGATCTGGGGATCATCCTCCACAATAAGAATGCGTTCATGATAATGCTCCATTGTTTCTTTCCTCCTTGTTCCATGGAACCGTAAAAGTGAAAACAGCACCTTTGCCGTCCGGGCGGTTTCCTGCTTTTATCGTTCCTCCATGTGCTTTTATGATCGTATCACAGATAGCAAGGCCGAGGCCGATCCCCTGTTTGGAATCTGTTTCTCTTGTACTGGAAGTATAAAAGGTCTCAAAGATCTTCGGAAGATCCTCTTCTGAGATTCCTTCTCCCCGGTCCGCCACTGTGATCGTTACCATGCCTTCGTGTTCCGGGGCTTTTACAGAGACAGTGACCGGCTCCTCCGGTCTTGAATGCTTTACCGCATTGTCCAGAAGATTTACAAACACCTGCTCCATGAGCCTGGCATCCATGGGAATCAAAAGAAATTCCTCCGGCATTTCTACCTGGATCTCATGCTCGGGAGCCCTTTTTCCAATGACCGCAATGGCTCCCCCAATGACTTCCTCCAAAGCTTCCGGCTCTTTTTTAATATTCAGCCGTCCGTCCTGGAGCCTTGTGAGGCTTAAAATATTTTCTACCAGGGAATGCAGCCAGTCCGCATCCTTGTGAATTCCCGCAGCCATCTCATGGCACGGGTCGTCTTTGTCTGTCATACCGATGAGCATTTCAGAAGTACCCATGATGCCTGACAATGGGGTTCTCAGATCATGGGAGATGGCCCGCAGAAGATTCCCCCGGTACCTCTCCTGCTCTATCTCCGCCTCCTTCTCCTGCGCTCTCACCGCGTCCTCCTTCACTCTGGTTGTCAGGGCGCTGGTAAAGATGGCGGTAATGGTCATGATCACAAATGTGATCAGATACCCCGGATTATAGACGGCAAAAGAGTAGTATGGCCTTGTGAACAGCCAGTTAAATAGAAACGTGGCGATGACGGAGGCCGTAAGCCCAAACACGTAACCCTTTGTGAATCTGGATGTCATCAGCACGGACAGCATGTAAACGATCACAATGTTGGATTCCTGAAACTTCATTTCCCTGAAAATGATCCCCACGGCGGAAGCCAGCAGGAGGAACCCTGCCATGACCAAGAACTGCCAAAGCATTGGCTCCTTGTCTTCTTTTGTCTGCATAATGTCCCTCCTTAACCTATCTTCAGCATCCGGTAGCCGATCCCCACATGGGTCTGAATATATTTGGGATGGGAGGTATCCGCCTCGATCTTTTTCCTTAGGTTTGCCATATAGACCCTGAGCGATGTCACATCACTGTCCAGGGCGCTTTTCCACACATGGTTTAAAATATAATTATGAGTCAGAACCTTGCCCACGTTTCTTGCCAAAAGGCAGAGAAGCTTGTATTCAATGGGCGTCAGGTGGAGCTCATTTCCGTCCAGGGAAACGCAGCCAGAACTATAGTCAATCACAAGGCCGCCGTTGAGAAACACAGCCTCCTCCTGGGAGTTTTCCGTAAAATCTTTCATTCTTCTCAGGCTGACTCTAAGCCTTGCCAGCAGCTCCTCCACGTTAAACGGTTTTGTCAGATAATCGTCGGCCCCTGCGTTGAGGGCGTCGATCTTGTCACCGTCATCGCTTCTGGCACTGACGACAATGATCGGCATCTTAGACCAGCTCCTCACCTTCCTGATGATCTCCATGCCGTCCATGTCCGGAAGACCCAGGTCCAGGAGCATGAGATCCGGTGTCTGGGAAACCGCCTCCACAAGGGCCTCCTGACCCCGGGATGCGGTGTGGTAGCGGTATCCCTCAATATCCAGTGTGGTGGTGATCAGATTCTTTACTGCTTTGTCGTCCTCCACAACGAGGATCAATGGTTTATCCATGTACAATTACCTCCTCAGCCTGCAGCTCAAATGAAAATACGGTACCTTTCGGCTTATTATCCCTGACACTTATTGTGCCTCCGTGAGCCTGGATGATGGATCTGCACAGGGCAAGACCCATGCCCATACTCCGCCGGCTGTCCGCTGCGATCTTATTTCCCGTATAAAACATATCAAACAGCTTGGCTTTTGCCTCATCGGAAATACCCTCCCCGTCATCAGACACCTCAATGACCACCTTCCGGCCCTTCTTCACTGCTGAAATATCAATGTTGGAGCCTTCTTTTGTATACTTGATGGCATTGTCTACCAGGTTGATGATCACCTGGATCATCAATCTGGCATCCATATCTGCCATCATCATATCGTCATCCATATGAATCTGGACATGATGTTCACTCTTTCTTCTGTCGATATGTTTCATCGCTTCCAAGATCACTTCCTCCACGATCTCCGGCTCCTTTTCAATCTTCATGGTTCCATTTTCTATTCTGGTGACGGACAGCAGATTCTCCACCAGATTGATCAGCCACATGGCATCATCATAGATGTCCGTGTATAACTCCTGCTTCTTTTCTTCAGACAGGTGGTCCGAATTCTGCCTTAGGACGCCTGCGTTTCCCGAGATGCTTGTGAGCGGTGTCCTCAGGTCGTGGGAGATGGAACGGAGCAGGTTGGCCCTGAACTCTTCCCTCTGGGCCTTTAATTCCGCCTCCTTTTGTTTTGCAGCGATCTGGTCTTTCTCCAGAGCCAGCCCGATCTCATCCAGCATGGAGATCATAAGCTCTTTCTCAAAGGTCTCAAGCTTAGTCTTCTCAAGGCAGATCCCGATGACCCCGTGTACGTTCTCGTCACTCCTCACTGCCAGATATAGGCCGTTGGAACCTGGAAGAGTGTCCGTGGTGGCCCCTGCATGCTTATTATTTTTCTGCACCCATTCTGCCACAGCCTTCTCCTCATGGGTCAGATATTTGCTCAGGTCCGTCCCAGCATCATCCCCAAAGGCTCTTGGCTCCAGAAGTTTACCGTCCTCAGCCTCGTAAAAAATAATAGCACGGTCTAAAAGTCTTGTCATCTGTCTGGAAGAAAGCTCAATGATCGCCTCCCGGTCATCTGCATTTTGAAGCCTGCGGTTTGTCTCCAGCAGAATGCCCGTGCGGTAGGCCTGGATGGATGCGGCTCTGGCCTGCTGCTTTACCCTTGTCATAAGATTTCCTGTGATCAGGGCGGACAAAAGCATGATAGCAAAGGTCACCGGATAGCCGCTGCCGTAGGCGTTGAACGTAAACACCGGCTGGATGAACAGAAAATTAAAGACTAAAACACTGCACACAGAAAATATAAGGCTGTAAAATCTGTACTCCGTTACAAGTGCAGTGATGAGAGTTCCCAGAATATAGATGGTGATCGTGTTGGACTCGCTGAAGCCGATGCTCTGAAACCACAAGCCCAGGAAGGTGACCGCCAGAAATATGCCTGTCGTCTTCAGCACATCCTGTGTGGTCACCCTGACCTTCTCTTTCTTCCAGATTACCTTTTTTGCTGAGTCAGGTGCGGCCTGTTGGTCCGGTATGATATAAATATCCAGATTCGGCGCCAATGCTGAGAGCCTGTCTGCAAAGTTATGTCTGGCTGAAAAAACCCTCCGATTCATAGACCGCCCGATGACGATCTTGGAGACCCCTGACGCCTTTGCATAACCTGCGATCTGTTCCGGGATATCCTCCCCGAAAATGGTAGTGATCTTGGCCCCCAGCTGTTCGGCAAGGCGCACATTTTCCACCAGCCTCTTTTCATCTTCCGGAGAAATCTTATCCGCAGCCTCTGTCTTTACAAAGACCGCCGTGAACTTTCCGTGAAATGCCCTGCTCATTCTTGACGCAGTGCGGATCACACGCTGGTTGGAAGGGGACGGTGACAAGCAGATGAGAATATGTTCATCCGTATAATATCCCTCTTTTCCCTCCTGCTCCTTCTGCTGTTCGGAAATATGGTTCACCCTATCCGCTGTCCTCCTGAGCGCGATCTCTCTCAGCGCCACAAGGTTGCTCTCTATAAAAAAGTTCTCCATGGCCTTTCCGGCCTGGGTTTCACGGTAGATCTTTCCGGCCTTCAGACGCTTTAAGAGGTCCTCCGGCTCTATATCCGCCAGTTCCACAGAATCCGCGTTGTCAAACACACTGTCAGGAATCCTCTCTCTCACGATCACTCCTGTGATGGACGCCACAATGTCGTTCAGGCTTTCGATGTGCTGGACATTGACTGTGGTATACACATCAATCCCTGCCTTCAAGATCTCTTCCACATCCTGGTATCTCTTTTTATGCCGGCATCCCACGCCGTTCGTGTGAGCCAGCTCATCCACCAGCACCAGCTGCGGATGCCTTTTGATGACACCGTCCAGATCCAGCTCCCGAAGCTTCATGCCGTTATATTCAATCTCCCTTACCGGTATGACTTCAAGACCCTTAAGCAGAGCCATTGTCTCAGGTCTGGTATGAGGTTCGATATATCCTGCCACGGTATCAGTCCCCTGTGCCAATGTCTCATGGGCTGCCTTTAACATAGCGTAAGTCTTCCCCACCCCAGCGGCATAACCAAAAAATATTTTAAGCTTGCCCCGCTCTCTTTTCTGTTCCTGTTCTTCCTGGCGGATCTGTTTCAAAATCCGATCCGGATCCCGGCGTGTTTCTTCTTTCATTTCATTTCCTCCCTAAACACATAGAACCTTACCATGGATTATACTCCATGGTAAGGCTTTATTCTATCCATCAAAGACAGATTCTCTATGATTTTAAAATTCCTTCCAGAGCCAGATTGACTTTCAGAACATTGACATTTTCTTCCCCAAAAATTCCAAGAAATTTGTGAGTGGTATATTTGTCGACGATCTTCTGAATTTCCTTCTCTGATTTTCCTGTGGTCCTGGCAAGACGTGGAATCTGATACTTGGCTGCTGCCACAGAGATCCCAGGATCCAGTCCGCTGCCGGAACAGGTAACCAGGTCCACCGGCACCTTCTTGCCGGCCTGCTCTGGATTTGCCTTTTTGATCATAGCAACACGGTCAGCCACCAGCTCTTTCATCCGTTTTTCATCGGTCTTTTTCCCTTTGGTTTCCCCTGCAGGTGTCAGGTTTGACGGCGATGCATACATGACCGGCCTGCCGTCCTTGTCTGTGAATGTCTCTGTATCCACGTTCATGATCCTTCCCCACATATGCTTTTCATCGTTGAACTGCTGGGCCAGAAGCTCACACCCATATTTCTTTCCGTTGACTTCCACGATGCTTCCGTTGGCCTTATCTGGAAACAAAAGCTGTGCGATGCCGGTGATGGCTAATGTATAAAACAGTCCGCATATGATGGAAAAGATCAATAAAATCAACGCCGCCTTGGGCAGATAATCCTTCACTATATTCTTCATAACTCAATAACATCCTTTCTTTAGACCAGACCCATCGCAACAATGATAATGTCGATGATCTTGATGGAGATAAATGGTGCGATGACCCCGCCGAGACCATAGATCAGCAGGTTCCTTGAAAGCAGGGCTCCCGCAGACACCTCTCTGTATTTGACCCCCTTTAATGCCAGAGGGATCAGCGCAATGATAATCAGCGCATTATAAATGGTAGCGGAGAGTATGGCGCTCATAGGACTGTGCAGGTTCATAAGGTTCAATGCCTGCAGTCCTGGATATAATCCCACAAACATCGCCGGAATAATAGCAAAGTATTTTGCTACGTCATTGGCAATACTGAACGTGGTCAGGCTTCCTCTTGTCATAAGGAGCTGTTTTCCAATCCTGACAATATCGATCAGTTTCGTGGGTGAGGAATCCAGGTCCACCATATTTCCCGCCTCTTTTGCGGCCTGGGTCCCTGTGTTCATGGCCACTGCCACATCAGCCTGCGCCAGGGCCGGGGCATCGTTGGTCCCGTCACCAGTCATGGCCACCAGATGGCCTTTTGTCTGCAGTTCCCTGATCATATCAAGTTTGCCTTCCGGAGTTGCCTCTGCAAGGAAATCATCGACTCCTGCCTCTGCCGCGATAGCCGCCGCAGTCAGCGGGTTGTCTCCGGTGATCATCACTGTCTTGATTCCCATTTTTCTAAGATCCGCAAACTTTTCTTTGACTCCTTGTTTGATGATGTCCTTTAAGTAAATGACTCCAAGGATCCGCTCATTTTTTGCCACAACCAGAGGTGTTCCCCCTTTTCTGGCGATCCCGTCCACGACTTCCTGGCACTGGGGGCTGAAGATCCCTCCTGCTTTTGTCACATACTCTTTGATGGCATCGGCTGCACCTTTTCGGATCTGGATGCCGTCATAGTCCACCCCGCTCATCCTTGTTTTTGCCGAGAATGGTACAAACTTCATGTGAAGTTCGTTTAAGTTTCTCCCTCTCAAGCCAAACTGTTCTTTTGCCAGCACTACAATGCTCCGGCCCTCCGGCGTCTCGTCCGGAAGGGAAGCCAGCTGGGCCGCGTCTGCAAGTTCTTCGGTACTGTTTGTGTCTACGGGGATAAATTCACTGGCCTGGCGGTTTCCGAGAGTGATCGTGCCGGTCTTGTCAAGCATCAGGGTATCGACATCTCCGGCCGCCTCAATGGCGCGTCCGCTCATGGCCAGCACATTGGCCTGGTTCAGCCGGCTCATCCCCGCAATGCCGATAGCTGAGAGCAGCGCTCCGATGGTGGTCGGTGCCAGGCACACCAGCAGTGCCACCAGAGAGGTAACGGAGGTCGGATTTGGGACCCCTGCCTGCTTTGCTGAAAACACGGAGTAGGAATACAGGGACACGGTTACCAGGATAAAGATAATGGACAATGCCACAAGGAAAATCTGCAGTGCGATCTCGTTTGGGGTCTTCTTTCTGGAAGCCCCCTCCACCATGGCGATCATCTTATCCATAAAGCTTTTGCCCGGTTCACTGGTCACTTTTACTACGATCCAGTCGGAGATTACTGTCGTTCCTCCGGTCACTGCGCTCCGGTCTCCGCCGCTCTCACGGATGACCGGGGCGGAT
Organism: Anaerostipes rhamnosivorans; assembly: GCF_005280655.1. Taxonomy (NCBI): domain Bacteria; kingdom Bacillati; phylum Bacillota; class Clostridia; order Lachnospirales; family Lachnospiraceae; genus Anaerostipes; species Anaerostipes rhamnosivorans. The sequence goes on along the minus strand of NZ_CP040058.1, from coordinate 734,869 downwards.
TCGCCGGTGATGGCGCTCTCGTCCACGGAGGCTGCTCCGTCCACCACATCTCCATCGGCAGGGATTTGTTCTCCCGCCTTGATCAGCACGAAGTCTCCTTTGTTTAACTGGGTGGAAGGGACCACTGTCACTTGATCCTTCCTATCGGCAGATGGGATCTTATTGGCTGACACATCCTTTTTGGACGCGCGCAGGGCGTCTGCCTGTGCTTTTCCCCTGCCCTCGGCTATGGCCTCCGCAAAGTTTGCAAAAATCACGGTGAACCACAGAATGACAGCAATAGCCAGGGTAAACCCGGAAGGAGCGTCCTTTATGCCTGCCAGCGAGATAAAGAAGAGAACGGTCGTCATCACTGCGGATACATAGACCAGCATCATGACCGGATTCTTTACCTGTGTCTTTGGGGCAAGCTTTGCAAATGAATCTTTTACGGCTCTTGAAAGCATACTTTTGTCTGCCAGAGCACTTTTCTTTTTTGTTTCCATCATATTAACCACCTATTCTAAATTCTACATCTGAAGAAATTCTGCAATCGGTCCTAGAGACAGTGCCGGAAAGAAACTCAGCGCTCCCACGATCAATACGACCAGGATCAGTAAAAATACAAACATGGCATTGGTTGTGGAAAGTGTGCCGGCTGTCTGTGCAACTTTCTTTTTCTTGACCAGGCTTCCCGCGATGGCAAGAACCGCAAAGATCGGAAGAAACCTTACAAACAGCATGACCAGTCCCAGGCTCACGTTTAAGAATACGGTATCTGCTCCGAATCCCGCGAATGCCGAACCATTATTTCCTCCCGCAGATGAATAGGCATACAGGACTTCTGAAAAACCATGGGCTCCCGGATTGTTTAAGCTGTCTGCCACCTGTGGGAGCAAAGTTGCGATGCCGCTTCCGACAAGGATCGCCACCGGGGTGGCAAGGCAGACCAAAACTGCCATTTTCATCTCGTACGGTTCAATCTTTTTGCCCAGAAATTCCGGCGTCCGCCCTACCATGAGTCCCGCGATGAAGACTGCCAGAATCGCAAAGCCAAGCATTCCGTAAAGTCCGCATCCGGTGCCTCCGAAGACCACTTCTCCCAGCTGCATCAAAAGCATCGGGACCATACCACCAATCGGCGTATAACTGTCATGCATGGAGTTGACTGACCCATTGGAGGCCGCTGTGGTAAATGCCGCCCATGTGGCCGACGAAGCAATTCCAAATCTGGACTCTTTTCCTTCCATATTTCCGCCCGGCTGATCGTTGGTGCCAAGATCCACTGTCTGTTCATTGGCCAGCTGGGGTGTGCCCATCTGTTCGTTGTAGCCGATCACACCCAGCGATACAGCAAGCATCAGGAACATGGCCATAAAGATGGCAAATCCCTGCTTCTTATTTTTTACCTGTCTACCGAATGTAAAGCACAGGGCTGCCGGGATCAGCAGGAGAGAAAGCATCTCTACCATATTGGCCAGCGCCGTTGGATTTTCCAGCGGATGTGCGGAATTGACACCGAAGAAACCACCTCCATTGGTCCCTGCCTGCTTGATGGCAATCTGGCTGGCCGCCGGACCCTGGGGTACGATCTGCTGTGTCACCTCTGTGCCGTCCTCTAATGTAATGGGCTCTACCAGATCCACCGTCTCATAGGAATGAAAATTCTGTACCACTCCCTGGGAGACAAGGATCAGGGAAGATACGATACATAACGGGATCAGTATGTAAAGTGTGATTCTCGTAAGATCGACCCAGAAACTTCCCAGGCCTTTAGCCTTGACTTTGATGAATCCCCGGATCAGCGCAAACAAAACTGCGATCCCCACTGCGGCGGATAAAAAGTTCTGAACAGTGAGTCCCATTGCCTGGGTGAAATAACTCAATGTGGATTCACCGCTGTATGCCTGCCAGTTGGTATTGGTTATAAAGCTCACCGCATTGTTAAATGCCAGATCCCATGAAATTCCCTTCTGTCCCTGGGGATTCCATGGAAGAAATCCCTGGAACATGTGCATCAGCATCAACACGGCCAATGCCAGGATACTGAACATAAACACGCTTCCCGCGTACCGCTTCCATCCCATCTCTTCATCTTCTTTTACATGCAAGATCTTATAAATGCCACGCTCCACTGGGCGCAGGATCTTTGATAAAAATACCGTTTCTCCATCCATGATCTTACCGATATATTTTCCAAGCGGAATCGCCAGCGCGACCAGGATAACGAGATAAAGCACGTATTGTAATATAGCTTCCATCACATATTATCTCCTTTCAACAAGACTATGACTAAATAGACAAGCAGTGCCAGTGCTGCGGCACCGATCAGACAAATGACTGTATTCATTTTCATATCCTCCTTATGATTTAACAGCTTATCACACAGGAAATAAAATTAGTGTTAAGGTAGATGGGGAAGGCATTAAGATTGTATAAAGACGTTTTTCTCCATTGTCTCCAGGTGGACGCGCTTCGCGCAATAAGGTATACTATTCCTGATTATTGTTTGGAAAGTGAGAGTTGTTATGAGATTTTTTGAAAAGCATCCGATGTCCATGATCGTCATCGGGATTATTGGGATTTCCCTTTCTGCTATTTTTGTCAAGTATTCTTCTGCACCTTCGTCTGTGACCGCCGCTTACCGGTTGTTTTGGACGGTGCTTTTGATGACGCCGGTGGTGCTGGGCAAAAAAAGCTATCGGAAAGAACTTCGGCATACGGATCGGAAAACCGTGTGGCTCTGTGCAGTCAGCGGAATTTTTTTAGCCCTGCATTTTACGTTTTGGTTTGAATCCCTGAACCACACCACTGTGGCAAGCTCTACCGCCATTGTGTGCACGGAGGTCATCTGGGTTGCCCTGGGATTTACTCTTTTTATGAAAGGTTCTCTGTCCCGTACTGCGGTCATCAGCATTGCTGTCACCCTGGCCGGCAGTCTTCTGATCGCTTTTTCCGATTCTTCCGGTGCCCACGGCAGTCTATACGGGGACATACTGGCCCTGGCCGCCGCCGTGTTTGTGGCGGTGTACACTCTGATCGGAAGGATTGCCCGGACCGAGATGTCCACCGTGAGCTACACCTATATTGTCTATGGCTTCTGTTCGTTATCTCTGCTGCTGATCCTGCTGGTCCAGAGAACTTCTCTTTTTGGGCATGGAAAAAGCCCGGCAGTCGTCGGGCTTTTGTTAAGTATATTTTCCACTCTGCTGGGACACAGCATCTTCAGCTGGTGCCTGAAATTTTTCTCTCCGGCCTTCGTATCGGCCTCCAAGCTGTGTGAACCTGTGGTAGCATCCGTGTTCGCGGTCTTTTTGTTCCAGGAGCTCCCTGCCATCTTGCAGATTCTGGGAGGCCTCATCACCATCGGCGGTGTACTTCTGTATTCTAAGGCTGAGGCCTCAGAGGCAAAATCAGCCGCCGGGGCTGATTAGTACACCCGGATCACGCTGGATACCTTTTTCGTTGTCTCCATCTCCGCAATGTCTGCCAGAGCGTCAGAGAAATTCTGTTCTTTCACCTTGGCAGTGATGACAACCAGTTCCGCCATGTTATCTCTGCTGTTCTTCTGGATCACCTGAGAGATACTGACGTTATGTTTTCCGAGAGTATCCGCAATCTTCGCCAGCACACCGGCTCTGTCTTCCACCTGCATTCTCAGGAAATACTTGCTCTCGATCTCATTGATCTTTTTGATCGGAAGTTCCTTATAGCAGGTGCAGCTGATCCTTCCATTGCAGTGAAACTGGATATTCCTTGCCACGTCGATCACATCGCCCATGATGGCGCTGGCAGTTGGCAGCTCTCCGGCTCCTCGTCCATAAAACATGGCATCATCCACTGCATCCCCGTGGACAAACACCGCATTAAAGGAGTCATCCACCTTAGCCAGCGGATGACTGCTGGGGATGAGCATCGGGTGGACACGCACCTCAATGCCTTCCGGTGTGTTTTTTGCCACACCCAAAAGCTTAATGGTGCAGCCCATCTCCTTGGCGTAGGCAATGTCTCTGGATGTAATCTTGGTGATCCCTTCTGTATAAACATCAGAAAATGTTACCCGGGAGTTAAATGCGATGGAAGCCATGATAGCAACCTTCCGCCCGGCGTCGTATCCTTCGATATCGGCTGTCGGATCTGCCTCCGCATAGCCAAGCTCCGTGGCGAGCATCAGGGCATCGGAAAACTCCATCCCTTCCTCTGTCATCTTGGAGAGAATAAAGTTGGTGGTTCCGTTTACGATCCCCATGACCTCGGACAGATGGTTTCCCGCCAGACACTGTTTTAACGGCCGCAGAATCGGAATTCCGCCGGCAACGGCCGCTTCAAACAGCAGGTCGCACCCATGTTCAGACGCCGTGTCTAACAGTTCCTTTCCGTGTTCCGCGATCAGATCCTTGTTGGCAGTGACTACATGCTTTCCTGCCTTTAATGCCGCGTTTATGTATGTCCTGGCAGGCTCTATGCCTCCCATCACTTCCACAACGATCTGAATATCATCATCCTCAATGATATCCTCAAAACGGTCTGTGAGAAGGCACTGATCGATCCCCTCCCGTTTCTTTGTCTTATCCCTGACAAGGACCTTTTTAACGGAAAGATTTGCGCCTATTTTATGAGGCATCTCTTCCCTCTGGGCTTCAACCAGCTTATAAACCCCGATGCCCACAGTGCCTGATCCTAACAGGCCGATCTTTAATGTCTTTAATTCTTCCATCCCATACCTCTTTTCTCTAAATATCAAAATCAAGCATCCATTTTTGTTTCTTTAGTATACCCACAGGGCACACCGCATTTTATACCCTTCGGGTGCACGTGCTCCGCACGATAAAGTATATGCTCACCGGCACTTCTTTGCAATACCCTTCGTCCCTAAAACTTCAGCGCAGCAGCTCATGTTCTATGATGGCGGCCAAAGACAGATTATGCACCACATAGCTCTCATGGCTCTCGCCTTTTAGGATCCGCAGCCTGGCCCTCGGGATCTGCCTTGCGATCTCTTTGGTCTGGCTCTCCTTGACCAGATCCCTGCTCCCGGCGAGAACCAGAGTTTTTGCCCTGATATTCTTAAGCTGGCTTCTCGTAATAGACGGCTCTGTGAGCATCAGCCTTACTTTCGGGTCCCTGTTCCAAAAATATGAAAACTTCAGCGGGATCCTGAGTTCCGGCTTCAAGCCGTTTGGATTCAGGTTTGCTCCGCTGACGATCAGGTGGGATATAAGCCCCGGCCTCCTGGATGCCAGCAAAAGCCCCACGATACCGCCGTCGCTGAACCCGTAAAAAGCAGGGCTTTCAATACCAAGCTTTCGGATAAACTGAGCCATGTCAGAAGCCATGTCCATATAATGAAGCTCCCCTGTGCCGGAACTCTTTCCGTGTCCTCTGGAATCCGGCAGGTAAACGGTAAAGTTCCTGGACAGAGGCTTTATGATCTCTCTGAAGATCGTATGGTCTTCTCCGTTTCCGTGCAGCAGGATCAACGGCCTTCCACTGCCATACCTTTTATAATACATCTTAATGCTGTTTAATTGGACAAACATAACTCCTCCTAATTTCCGTAAGCCCTGACAAGGCGCAGGATATTTTCCACCGCAAACGCAATATTCTCCTCTGTATAAAAACGGCTCTCTGAAAAATCCTGGGGCCTGCGGTTGATGGGAAACACTCCCGTAAGCCCTTTCTCATAAATCCCATCCATGCCTTCTCCCACTCCTCCGACCACGGCCACTGACGGTATCCCCAGAGCCTTGGCTCTTTTGGCTACTCCATCCACAACTTTTCCGCACAGGCTTTCTCCGTCCAGCTGTCCTTCCCCGGTCATGATGAGTTTGGCATCCCGGGCAATGTCGTTAAAATGCACCATATCTAATACTACTTCAATCCCCATTTTCAGTTTGGAGCCTAAGAACGCCGCCATGCCGGCTCCCATGCCTCCGGCTGCCCCCGCCCCCGGGATATTGGCCACATCCAGGTTAATATCTTCTTTGATCCTCGTACACAGATGGATCAGGCCCTGGTCCAAATGCGCCACCTGCTCTGTGTCCGCTCCTTTATGAGACGCACATACATGGGCCGCTCCCCGGAGTCCGTACAGAGGACTGTCAATATCACACATAGTGATGATCTCCACCCCGGAAAGCTCCTTGGCAAGCCCTGTCTTGTCAATATAATGGATGTCCATCAGCGTTCCCCCGTTGGGGATAAAAGCCTTCTGCTCTCTGTCTAAAAACTGCACCCCCAAGGCAGATGCCATGCCGCATCCCCCGTCGTTGGTGCAGGAATCACCGAGGCCCACGATAATGATCTTGGCCCCCCGCTGGGCAGCATTAAGAATCAGCTGTCCCACTCCGTATGTGGTGGTGAGCTCAGGGTTTTTTGTTTTTCCTGCCAGCGGAATGCCCGCGCAGGAGGCCATCTCAATGACAGCCACTCTGCCGTCATCCACCAGACCGTAGGATGCCTGAACGTCATGAAAATGGGGATCCTTCACCTCTGTCTGCACCCACTCTCCTCCAAAAACCTTTAAGAACACACTGACACTTCCCTCCCCGCCGTCAGCTGCAGGGATGGCGATCACCTCACTGTCCGGATAAACTTCTGAGATCTTCCGGCTCATGATCCGGCATACCTCCAGGGAACTTGCGGTTCCCTGAAAAGAATCTGGGATACAAATAAACTTTTCCATGCAAAATCCTTCTTTCTCTTACTTCATCTTACATTGATTTTTCCCCAAATCCTTTGCCTGATACATCATATCGTCTGCTTTTTGGAAAATTTCCTGCGGATGCACAGCTGTATCCGTACACTCATAGATCCCGCAGCTGAATGTGACCTTTTCTCCCTGTAAGAATGGATAAGAAGAACATGAAAATTCAATCCTGATCTTTTCCATCAGTTCCTTGGCTTTTTCCTTTTTCATGCCCGGAAAGATGACCGTAAACTCCTCCCCGCCGTAACGGCATGCATACCCTTTTGGGCCGCAGAAAGTCTGGAGTAAAGAAGACAGCCGGATCAGGACCAGATTGCCGTTTTCATGTCCGAAGCGGTCGTTGACTTTCTTAAAATCATCAATGTCGATCACCGCCAGTGTGACAGCCTGCCCGGAATCCCTGCATTCCTCCAGCTGGTTATTTAATATGGTATAAAACGCCGTATGATTATAGAGCCCGGTGAGAGGATCTAAAAGGATCCTGTGCTCTAAACGTTCCAGGCGGTGATAAGTCTGGCTCAGGCGTTTCAGCTGTTCATTGTTGTATTCGATGATAATGCGGGTAAATAAGTAGGTGAAGATCAGAAATGCCACTGTAACTGCCACCTCAAACATATAATCAACATCCCCGCTCTTCTCGTGGAAAGCCGCGTAACAGGCGGATATCGCCATGCCTCCCAGAGACAGCCCCGTGATCATCTTCGTCAATAAAATATCGCCGAAAAGACCCGAAATAATAATCACCAGGCTAAAAAAGCAGATGACCACCACAAAATCATTGTGGACACAGGCGATGCAGAGACAGATCATAAGGCTGCTGAAAAGGGTGATAAAGTTCCTGTTTCTCTGCGAGATCTTCTCTCTTTTCAGGAGAAAATGACAGAGCAGCCAGCTGCCCATGTTGATCAGAAGCGGCACTATAATATATTTTACCAGATAGACATCAAACCCCACATACATCTTTCCCGCCTGGCGGATTCCGAAATAGAGCCCGAATTCCAACACCGACAGCGCCAGGATGATGACCAGGTTCAGCTTCATCAGCTGCCCTTTCCACTTTGCATATGAGATATTGTTTTCCATAACAGCCTCCCATTCTTTTTTCACGGTTCCTTCCTATCTATCATACACTACATCAACCCAAAACCCCAGCTTGTTGACAATATTTTTTACCAGAGTTATCATAAATATATCTACTATTGCGCACGCAACGATATAAAAAGGAGTCGATAGAAGTGAAAGGTTTTTTAAAATGGATATCCACGATCTCCCGGTTCTCAAAAATGCAGCTGGACAAAGAATTCCGGGAATATGGCTTCAACGGAAGCCAGCATATTTATATATTAAAGATTTGTGAGGAGCCGGGAGTTGCCCAGGAAGATCTGCTCTCCGCCTTTAATGTCAATGCCAGCAATGTGACAAGAGCTTTAACCCATCTGGAAAAGGAAAATTATATCGTCCGGATACAGAATAAAGACAACCGCCGCTGCTACAACATTTATCCCACTCAGAGGGCAAGGGATGTGTATCCAGTCATCAAGGATGCCTTAAAGCACTGGAATTCTAAGATCCTTGAAGAGTTTACTGAGGAGGAAAAACACCAGTTTATTGAGTTTCTGGCCCGGGCCGGAAACCATATGTTAGATTTTGTGTATCACAGATAAGAAAGAGAGATAGAAATTATGGAACAACAGCAGTCAGTACAGAACAACCCCCTCGCCGTTGAGAGCACGGGACGCCTTATCGCCAGATATTCCGTGCCAAGCATCATCGCAATGCTGGTGAGCTCCCTGTATAACATCGTCGATCAGGTCTTTATCGGCCAGGGAGTCGGCATGCTCGGCAATGCGGCCACCAACGTGGCCTTTCCTTTTGTCAATATCTGCATTGCCCTTGCGCTGCTCATCGGCGTGGGCGGTGCCTCCAATTTTAACTTGAATATGGGAAGAGGCGAAAATGAAAAGGCAAAAAGCTTTGCCGGAACTACCATCTCCCTGCTCATCCTGTCAGGAGTCGTATTAAGTGTTCTTTCTCTCCTGTTTTTAAAGCCGATCCTGCTCGCTTTCGGCTCCACAAAACAGGTGCTTCCCTACGCCCTTACTTACACCAGGATCACTGCGCTGGGCTTTCCGTTTCTGATCGCCACCAACGGTTTCTGCAACCTCATCAGATCCGACGGAAGTCCCAGATATTCCATGGTCTGTATGGTGACCGGCGCTATCATAAACACCTGCCTGGACCCCTTGTTTATCTTCGGATTCCACTGGGGCATCGCAGGCGGAGCAGCCGCCACCGTCATAGGACAGATCATCTCCTGCTTCATGGCTGCCGTTTACCTGACCAGGTTCCGGTCCATGAAGCTTACAAAAAACTGTTTAAAGATCAAGGCGGACAATGTAAGATCCATCGTGTCCATCGGTGTTGCCAGCTTCTTTAACCAGATTGCCATGATGGCGGTCCAGATTGCCTTAAACAACACCTTGACCTATTATGGTGCCCTGTCTTCCTATGGCAGTGACATTCCTCTGGCCTGCGCGGGAGTCATCATCAAGGTCAACGCTTTTGTCATGGCATTTGCCATCGGCATCGCCCAGGGATGTCAGCCGATCCTGGGATTCAATTACGGCGCCAAGCTGTATGCCCGGGTGCGGGATACCCTGAAAAAAGAGATCATCATCGTGACGTTGATCTTCTCCGCCGCCTTTGTCAGTTTTCAGCTGATCCCGAGACAGATCGTGAGTATTTTCGGGGAGGGAAGCCCTGCGTACTTCCACTTTGCGGAGCGCTACTTTAGGATCTACCTTTTTATGGTGTTCATCAATGGACTCCAGCCCATCGTCTCCAACTTTTTCAGTTCCATAGGAAAAGCCTGGAAAGGGATCTTCCTATCCCTCACCAGGCAGATACTGTTCCTGCTTCCGTTAATCTTGGTGCTTCCTATATTCTTAGGCATCGACGGTGTCATGTATGCAGGCCCCATCGCGGACGGCATCGCCGCAGTCACTGCGTTTTTCCTGGGCCGGCATGAATTTATGGCCATGCGAAAGCTTGAGCTGTCAGCGGATGTTCTCCCGGAAATCGATGTCTCACCGGCATCCCGGTAAGCCTTACCGGTCTTCCATGGGAACATAGGGCTTTTGTTCCACCACACTCTTATATGCAGGCCGTATGATCTTATCCACGTTGGTGAGCTCCTCCAGCCTGTGGGCGCTCCAGCCCACAATCCTTGCCATGGCAAAGATCGGCGTGAACAGCTCCAGCGGTATATCCAGCATACTGTAGACAAAACCGCTGTAGAAATCTACATTGGCGCTGACGCCTTTATAGATCTTGCGTTCCTGGGCGATGGCCTCTGTGGCCAGCTTTTCCACTGAGGAATAAAGGACAAAATCATCGTCCCGGCCTTTTTCGGATGCCAGTTTTTCAACAAAGCTCTTAAAAATCATGGCTCTTGGGTCAGAGATGGAGTACACCGCATGGCCCATTCCATAGATTAAACCCTTCTTATCAAAAGCTTCTCTGTTTAGAAGCTTCAGCAGATATGCTTTGACTTCCTCTTCGTCTTTCACATCTTTTACACTTTTCCTGAGATCCTGCATCATCTGGACCACTTTGATGTTGGCTCCCCCGTGTTTAGGGCCTTTCAGGGATGACAGGGCTGCAGCAATGACAGAGTATGTATCAGACCCAGCGGAGGTGACTACGTGGGTCGTGAATGCGGAGTTGTTTCCTCCGCCGTGTTCCATATGAAGCACCAGTGCGATATCCAGCACTTTCGCTTCCAGTTCTGTGTACTTCATATCCGGGCGCAACATTCTCAGGATATTTTCCGCTGCGGAGAGCTTCTCATCCGGTCTGTGGATATAGAAGCTTTCCTGCTTCACATAATGGTTATACGCATGATAGCCGTAAACGGCCAGCATCGGGAATACACTGATCAGCATCAGGCTCTGGCGCAGCACATTCGGCATGGAAATATCGGCTGCCTTTGGATCATAGGAGGCCAGGTTCAGTACGCTCTTGGTCAGGGAATTCATAATATCCTCATTGGCGGCTTTCATGATCACGTCCCGGGTGAAGTTTCTCGGCAGTGTCCTGCACAGGGACAGCATATTCTTAAATTCTTCCAGCTGGCTTTCGTTTGGAAGTTCCCCAAACAGCAGCAGATATGCCGTTTCCTCAAATCCAAACCGGCGTTTCTGCACAAAGTTCCTGGTCAGATCCGTAATGTCATAGCCTCGGTATAAAAGCTTGCCGTAGCACGGCACTTTTTGTCCATCGATCTCCTCGTATGCCTGGATGGATGAAATATTCGTAAGCCCCGCAAGCACTCCTGTGCCGTTTTCATCCCGCAGTCCTCTTTTTACTCCATATTTTGAATATAGATCTTTGGGGACTGTACAGCTCTCTGTGCACAGCTTGGAATAGGTATTTGTGTAGTCTTTGATCATGCTGCTTGTCTTCTTATAACTCACTCTGGGTACCTCCTTTACATTTCCTGGTATTTCTTCTTATCATACCTCAACGATTGATATTTGTCAACCATTGACACTTGTCAAGGAACTGTCTATACTATAGATATAGAAAAAAGGAGAGGATAAATCAATGAACCAGTCAGAATCGAAGGGAATCGCAGTATCTCTGTTCGAAATCTTTCCACTGTGCCGCAAACTGATCTTTTGTTCCGTGGACATGAAGGAACTGAATCTGACCAAGAGCCAGCTGTCCATTTTGTTTGCACTGGAAGTAAAACCGGGCCTTACCATGTCAAAGCTGTCCAAGTTTATCGCGTCATCCAAAGAACAGACAACCCGTGCGGTAGCTCCTCTTGTAAAAGAGGGATTGGTGGAACGCTATGTGGATGAAGAAAACCGCAGATACGTCTATATCCGGCTTTCTGATCAGGGAATCCGAATGATACAGGAGGCCAAACAAAGCTTCATCCGTCACCTGAAACTGTCTTTCGACCGGCTTTCAGAAGACGATCTTGACGAATTAAAACAGGCTGCCGAGACAACACTGAGAATTCTAAAAAAGCTGGAACCATAAATACCGTGGTTCCAGCTTTGCTTTTTTTATGATGTTATGTTATAATTTCATATACTACATTTGTAAGATTAAAAGGAGACAACCAATGAAACCGATTCCCCAGATTTCAGATGCTGAATATAAAGTGATGAAAGCCGTCTGGTCCCATACGCCGGTCAGTACCCCGGAAGTAACCGAAATGCTGGCCGCCTCAAATGGATGGAGCCCTAAGACGGTCCAGACCATGCTCTCAAGGCTGGTAAAAAAGGGTGCTCTCACTTATGAAAAGCAGGGCAGAGCCTTTTATTATACCCCTCTCGTGGAGGAGAATGAGGTGCTCAGTAAAGAGAGTTCTTCTTTTCTAAATCGTTTTTATAACGGCTGCATCAGCTCCATGGTCTCGAACTTTCTGGAGGAAGACAGGCTGACTTCCCAGGAGATCGACGACCTGAGAAAGCTCCTAGACAAGGGCCTGACTGAGGGGGATGAATAAGATGTACGCTTCGCTGATGAAAGAGTTCCTCATCCACTGCCTGCTCCTTTTTTTGGCCCTGCCTGTGATTCTGGCTGCCAAAAAGCTTTTAAAGCGCTGCCTGACTTTGCAAATCCAGCATTCCATCTGGTATTTGTACTGTTTCGCCGCGCTCTTTTTCTTTCTGCCCATCCGGCTTCCGTCCTTTCTCTCCTCCTCTCCCCTCCTAAACAGCTTTGTCCGCAATACCCGTCAAGGCTCTTCGGTCCTCTCTGCTTCTGCTGTATCCGGCTCCTCCAGCTGGATGAAGGACTACGCCGTGTCTGTCCGGACGTCCATATCCCCTTCCTTCCTGACCGCCTTGTTCTGGATCTGGTTTGCCGGAACTGTGACCATGGCTGTGATCCTGCTGTACAGCCGCATCCGTTTAAACCGGCTGGGCCGATCCATGGCGTTTATCAAGAATCCGGAAGCTGAACGTCTTTTTCTCCAATGTAAAAAGGATCTGAAGATCCGGCGCAGGATCCGCTTTGTGCTCTCAGAAAAAACGGACAGCCCCATGGCCTTCGGCCTGTTTTTCCCGGTGGCCGTATTTCCTAAAAAGTGTCTATCTGCCTTCTCTGAAAAAGAGCTGTCCTACATTTTCTATCATGAACTGAGCCATTACAAGCGGGGCGACTTAGTCTGTAACATTGTCTGCTGCATCATCCGGGCCTTATACTGGTTTCATCCAGCGGTCCTATACTCCCTCAGAAAAATGCGCACAGACCGGGAGATTGCCTGTGACGCAGCTGTCCTGAACTGTATCGACCAAAAGGAATGGAGAAATTACGGACATACCATCTTAAACTTTGCCGGATCTCTTTCCTCCGTGGAAGTTCTTTCGGTTTCCTCCGGCATCGGCGGCAGCAGATCCCAGCTTAGACAGCGGATCACAGCTATCGCCTCCTACCGCAGGGCATCAAAAAAGAAACACCTTGCGAGTATAGTGTTTCTCCTGGTTTTTGGACTGCTGTTCTCCTCCTTCTTCCTGAAGAACAACATAATGGCCGGATCCGTCTCCAAAGCCCCGGACCGCCCTTTTATAAGCCTGGACCTCTCCTCTCATTTTTCAGGAAAAGAGGGCTGCTTTGTTCTGTATGACAAGAAGAAAGCACGGTACAGCATCTATAATGAAAAGATGAGCCGGCAGAGGGTCTCTCCGGATTCCACTTACAAACTATACAGCGCCCTGGCAGCCCTGGATGCCGGTGTGATTTCCCCAGAGAAAAACAGCCTTTCCTGGGATCATACAGATTATCCCTTTGCGTCCTGGAACCAGGATCAGACCCTGATAAGCGCCATGGAATCCTCCGTCAACTGGTACTTCCAAAGGCTTGACCAGAAGCTTGGATCAGCCGCTGTACAGAGAAATTTAAAGCGCATCGGATACGGAAACGCAGATATATCCGGAGGTCTTTCTTCCTTCTGGCTGGAGTCTACCTTAAAAATCTCTCCTCTGGAACAGACAGCACTCCTTAGGGATCTCGACCAGAACCGTCTGGGTTATTCCAGAGAGAGCGTAGATGCCGTAAGACATTCAATCAAACTGTCTGCCGGTACCGGGCGTGTCCTCTATGGCAAGACCGGTACCGGCAGAGTAGACGGCCGCGACAAAAACGGCTGGTTCATCGGCTTTCTGAAAACAAAAGACAATACCTATTATTTCACACTGAGGCTCCAGGGAGAGGACAACGCCTCCGGGCAGGAGGCGGCAAAGACCGCCTTGGAGATCATCGGGACTCTTTCTCTTTGATCACGGCTTTTGTCTTTCCTACAACATAGCCGCTTCCACCCCGGTCTTTCACATCCTCCGCCATGGTGATCAAAAGCCATGGCTCTTTTTCTTTCTTATCCACGGTAAATATACTAAACCATCCGAGCTCTGTGCCGGTGGTATCGTCCTTGCTGGCCTTGATCTCCGCTGTCCCGGTCTTTCCCGCCAGCTTTACGCCGGACGTCTTCGCCCCATGTCCTGTTCCGTTTGGATGCTCGATGACCTGGACCAAGTCCTCCTTAAGAACGCCCGCCGTCTTTTTGGAGAATGCATCCTTGATCCAATATTCCGGCTCCAGTTTTTCTTTATAGAGCAGGTAAGGACGTATCATGCTGCCTTCGTTGGAAAAAGCAGAATAGATCGATGCCAGATGGATGGGATTTACCAGAACCTGGCCCTGTCCGTATCCGCTGTCCGCCAGCTGGATCTCTGTGTCAATGCTCTTTTTGTTATTAGAAAACTGTGAGACTGCTGTCTTAATGTCGAAAGGCATCTCTGTCCCAAAGCCCAGATGTTTGGCCTGGCTCACATAACCTTTGGCCCCGATCTTTAACGCCGCCTTTGCAAAATAAATATTGTCCGAATAGATCAGTGCATTTTTAAGCACTGCATTCTCATATGTATGCAGCGTAGTCACCTTATAGGATCCCCAGCTGCTGTCCTTCTGCCAGGACAATCCGCTGTATCCAAAGTCCTGATTGGGATCCAGTTTTCCCGTATTCATGCCCATGCCAGCCACCACGGGTTTAAAAGCTGAGCCCGGTGCCCATTTCTGGCGGAAGCGGTTATATAAGGGCTTTGCTTTGTCACTGTTCAGTTTTTTCCATTGGCCAGAAGAGATCCCCAGCACAAAATCATTGCTGTCATAGGACGGAGTGCTGACCAGAGCCAGTACTTCCCCTGTTTTCGGGTTCATCATCACAGAACAGCTCTTATCATTTTTATACTGCTCATAGATCTTTGTCTGAAGCTTTGCGTCGATGGTCGTATAGATTGCTTCCCCGTTCTTTTCTTTTTTTACTGCCAGCACTTTCTTTTCTCTGCCGTCTTCGTTGAGAATCGAGATCTTATATCCGTCTGTCTCGTGAAGCCGGTCCTCGTACAGCGCCTCAAGGCCGCTTTTCCCCACCAGCTGTCCCTGCTCATAGCCTTTGTCTCTGAGGTTTTTCAGGTCATCTGCGCTGATCTCCTGTACGTATCCGGTCAGATGGGAGGCTGCCTTTCCGTACGGATAGACCCTGGTATCCTCAGAGGAGACTAACACACCCGGTACCTTCAGCAGCTGTTTTTCTATTTTTTCTTCGCTGGCCATTGTCATCTTTTTGACCGGCACAAAAGAATCTTTTGTGACCCATGAAGCGTTCAGCTTTTTGTCTATGTCCGCTTTCTTCATATCAAGAAGCCTGGCCAGTGCTGCCACTGAGGTTTTCCTGTCCTTCATCTTGCCCGGGACGATGCCCACGGATGCGGCCTTTCCTTTTCCGGCCAGCAGCTTTTTGTTCCGGTCATAGATCTCTCCCCGGTTTCCTTTCAGTTTCGTCACCCGCACCTTGTCCGTAAATTCCATATCGGGAAAGATCATACTGTCATCCCATTTTAAACGGTAATCCCCGCTCTCCTTCTCAAAATAAGCTTCATTTTTAAAGGAGATACGGCCTGCCAGGGTATCCATGGACATACGGTAGGTAACCTTATTTCCTTCCGAATCTTTATCCACAATAATCTTAATATTTTCTGCCTCTATCCCCTGATAGATCTTTTGATTCCTCTGGATAAATTCCTTTTTTGAAATTTCTTTCCTGCTGCTCTTATCTAAAAGTCCGTACATGGACTCATAATCCTTTTTTCCAATACAAGCTGCATACTCAGAGAGCACATCCTCCGGCTGTCCGGCCCCGAACCTGCTCCAGAGAAAGTACCCAAGAACAGCCAGGATCACGGCTGCCACAGGGATCAAGATTCTTTTCTTATTCATTCAGACCTCCTTTTACATTGAAGTTTCAGTTACTCAGATATTATCTATATCTTACACGTGTAGGATATATGTGTCAAGGAAAACCGGATTGTCCAGAATTTAACTGCCGATCCATGCCTTCTTTCGCAATAAACGACTATGCAGTTGGTAAATACTGTTGTATAATGGAATATAACCGAACGGGGAATAAGGGATAAGTTTTGGGAATGATCACAGGGGAGAAATGACATATTATAATTATTATTAGAGGGGCAGGGGATTACTTTGTTTAAATTGATTGATGAAATTGCAGAGGTGATCTACGTCGCTGACGTGGAAACCTATGAAATGCTGTACTTAAACAGCTCCGGAAAACGTTTGTTTCAAGTGGACAGCTATGAAGGTGAAAAATGCTACCAGCTTCTTCAGGGCAAGGATCAGCCGTGTGAATTCTGCACGAATCACCTGCTGTCCTACGATTCAGTTTATACATGGCGGTTTACCAATGAAATGACGGACCGCCATTTTATTTTAAAAGATAAACTAGTAGAATGGGACGGGCACGTTGCCCGGATGGAGATCGGCTTTGACCTGACAGAACAGGAAGAACAGGAACAGCTTTTAAAGAATAAAGCCAAAGGGGAAGAGCTGGTGCTGGAGTGTTTGAGAATCCTCTACCAGACCAAAGAACTGGAAACAGCCATCCAGATGATCCTGGAAAAGACCGGGAAGTTTTTGTCCGCCGAGAGAGCGTACATCTTTGAGATTGAGGGCCAGTTTATGAATAACACCCATGAATGGTGTGCCGAAAATGTCAAACCAGAGATCGACCAGCTGCAAAACTTACCTGCCGATCTTATTGACCGCTGGCGGATTGAATTCGAGAACAACCGGTGTATCTTCATCCGAGATATGGAAGAACTCCGTACGCAGTCACCGGAAGAATACAGGATCCTTTCCTCACAGGGGATAAAACGGTTGATCGCAGCCCCGCTTTTTACCAATCAGCACCTGGCCGGATATATCGGTGTTGATAATCCTCCTGATGATTTATTTGAACAGGTGGAACCCATATTGGAGACTCTCAGCTATTTTCTGTCTTCCAGTATGGACCAGATGCATACATACCGTATCCTCAAGGATTTAAGCTACCATGATACACTGACCGGACTCTATAACCGCAACCGCTTTAACGAAGACCTGGAGTATTACGCAAAACAGCGTTTAGAAACTGTAGGCGTCATCTATCTGGATCTGAATGGACTAAAGGATATCAACGACTCAAAGGGACATCAGTTCGGTGACCAGATCCTGAAGGATTCTGCCAAAAAGCTTCAAGTCATCTTTTCAGAGCATACGATTTACCGTATCGGAGGGGACGAGTTTGCCATCCTCTGCATGAACACGGATAAGGAAAACTTCATGCGCACCATAAGGGAGCTGAAATATTTATTTTCTCACTCTGTAGACTGCAGCGGTGCCGTGGGATACAGCTGGTCTGAGAATCCATCTGACTTCCAGGCACTTCTGACTGAAGCTGATGAGATGATGTACACGGATAAAAAAGAGTTTTACCGTTCCAATCCCAACTCTTCCAGATACCGGAACTACTTTGACGACCGGCTGAACTTAAAGAGTGTGGACCAGCTCCTAAAAGCCATCGAGGACCAACGTTTCTGCGTCTATCTGCAGCCCAAGGTTCTGTGCAGCACCCAGGAAGTCATCGGTGCCGAGGCTCTGGTCCGATATATCAGCAAAGACGGGGCCATAGAACCGCCGATCTACTTTATTCCTGTGCTGGAATCAGCAATGACCATCAAATACGTGGACTTCTTCGTATTTGAAAGGGTTTGTCAGATCATCCAGGACTTTATAAGATCCGGATCCCCTGTCTTTCCTATCTCCGTAAATTTCTCAAGATTTACGCTGCTGGACGCTGACTTTTTAAAAACGATTCTGACGATCTGTGACCAATATAAGGTGCCCCGGCATCTTTTGGAGTTTGAGATCACGGAGAGTGCCGATTATACAGATGAATCATTTCTGGATGATATGATCCGGGATATCAAAAATGCCGGTTTTTCCGTAGCCATCGATGATTTCGGCGTAAAGTACGCCAATCTGTCACTGGTGCTCAACAGTGACATCGACACACTAAAACTAGACAAAAGCATGATCGATTCCATTGAGAGCAACGACAAAGCAGTGATGTTCGTCCAGGCACTGGCCTACATCTGCAAGACCATGAATATCCAGTTTATCGTGGAGGGTGTGGAGACACAGGATCAATTTGAGATCTTAAAAGCGCTGCGCTGTGAAGGCATCCAGGGTTATCTGTTCGGACGCCCCATGCCGCTTTCAGAATTCTGCCGTTTCCTGGAAGAGAATAGAGAGCTGCCAGAATAAGTACGAAATCAATCATAAAAATCCGGAGAAGTGATCAGCTTTGACCTTCTCCGGATTTATTCTTTTACAGGTACCTTACAAACAATTTATTTGCCACACTCGCTTAAAAAGCCCTTCCCGCTGCGTTTTGTCTCATACATGGCCATATCAGCGTCTTTCATGATTCTTATGTAGCTGTCGCCCTGGGATACCCACACCAGACCGGATGAAATCTTTATACTGCGGAGGTCCCCATCCGGAAACAGGATCTTCTTTTCTTCGATTCTATTATAGAAGTCTTCTATGGCCTTCCGTATGTCATCTTTGGAATTATATCCGTGTAAGAACAGGCAGAATTCATCTCCAGAACGCCTTCCCGCGATTCCATGGGGGCCGTTGAGCGTGTCAAGGAGTCCTGCGAATGTCTTCAGATACTGGTCTCCCCAGTCGTGCCCATAATGGTCATTGACCCCTTTAAAACAATCTAGATCCATCATGATCATAGCCGCCGTTTTGATATCACTTTCCAGCAGGCGTTCCGTGGTCCTGTGAAATATACTGATATTACAAAGACCTGTCAGGTGATCATAATCTCTTTCATGCTCGATCCTTCTCTTTTCCCTGATATCCTCCGTCACATCCACAACCACGCCGAATGTACTTCCCTTTTCTCTTGTCATATGGATCCGGATCCACTGGTCTGGGTCTTTGCTCACATAATAAATCTCCTCAGCTCCGGCCAAGGGATCGTTCATAATCTCCTGCAGTCTGGCTTCAAAAGCTTTCCTGTTGCAAAAAAGCTGTTCAGCCTCCTCTTCACTCCACCTTAGAACTCTGCGGAGCCTCTCTGTGGCCATCACATGGTCCGAATCCTCATGATATTCAAATACGCCAATAGGAAGATCCACTGTATCGATCACTTTTGTGACTTTTACAGACGCTTCCAGAACGCTTCCTACCATCTGGTTGATCCCCTGGCTCAGCTGTCTGAATTCAGGGTTGCTGTCCTCCTCTACCACGGTTTCAAGATGGCCCTCCGTGATCCGCTTCAGATCATAGGCAATCCGATGAACGCCGTCGATGATTTTTTGCTTTAGAAGATAGTTGATCATAATGAGCATTATAACGGATGTGAGTAACAGATATAGAAATGATATGCCCATCTGTTCCCCGCTCTCCGCATACAGGGCCTTGGCGGTCACCCCAGTCCCTAATAATAGATTGCCATGCCTTCTCAGCACATAAAACTTCTTCCGGTCTCCGCTTCCGTAAAACTTGCCATCCCTGAACTGCCTCATCCGCCGGTCAGAATAATTAAATTCTGACATGACCTCCTGCATCCTTTTTCCTTCTGAGTGGGCAACCATCTTTCCATTCTTGACATTGACAGCAAAAAGTACATATCCCTCGTCCGCAGGCACTCTGGAAATAACATAAGAAAGCTCGTTCCGTTTTTTCGCCCGCAAAAGCCGGTCAGGTGCGATCCCCACCTGCAGAATGCCGGGCTCGTCCCGACGTTTGACTCCAATATACTGAAACATCTTTTTCTCCGCTCCATTGGGCTGTACCTTCTGGATCAGATAATCCCTCTTTCCGTTCAGGATCGAAAGGAATTCCTTTGATTGTTTTGTGCTTCGGAAGTCCATTCCTATATACTTCGGAACCGTTCCGGCTGTCAGAATCCCGTCACTGTCCACTGCATGAAGTTCGTCTACACTGAGCATTTCTTTTATCTCATTTAATTTTTTCCGGCTGTCTAGGATGTCCGGTTCTTTTTCTACTATATACGCAAATGCCCTGGCCCTTGTGAGATAATCTTCACTGAGTCCATCGGACAGATTTTTTAGTTCCGCATCGCTGTTGTTTAAGATCTGAACCACCTGGTCCAGCTTTTCATTTGAATTCCTGACCATGTTATTTCTGGCGCTCCTGCTCTGCATCAGCCATCCAAAGATCAACATAGCCGCCAGTGCTCCCGCTATTATCAGCGAAATATATCTAAGAAATATTTTCTGCATCCCTTATTAATTCGCTCCCCTTTACTCATCTATGATTTCTTCCGGAGTAAATCCCCGGTACTTCCATTGCCGCGTACTTCGCTCCCACTGAGAGTAGCAGCGCAAAAACTCTTCCTTCTCCTGTTCTCCGCCTAGATGGATTCCAGCTTCCCCCATCAGATAGATTGCCTTGGAGATACCGCCGCCCAGGAGAAGATTGTTCTCAAGTCCTGTCATCAAATCTGCAAAAGAAAGAGGATTGTGCTTTCTCTTTTCCAAAAAAGTCCGAAGCCTATTATATTCCGGGGCATCCACATTGACATACTCCTCGGCGTACAGATCGATCTCCGATTCATCCGGCATGTAATACGGCAGGTTCTTAACCTCATTCATAAGCTCCAGACAGAATCTAGTATCCGGGACCTTGCGCGAGATCACATACCGCCCCTCCACACGGTATTCCCCGTAAGTCTTCTCCGTGAACTTCAGGAACTTGGAGAGCTCTCCCTTCTTCAGAGGAACGCTGTGAAACTCTTCCCACAGCTTCATCAGCTGCTTCTTCTCATACACACCGTATAAATGTGCCAGAGCCTTGGCATACCGGTAAAACTCCTGATTGTGGACAACGGTTTCCCGGTTTTTCGCGTTGGACAAAAACCTGATGATCTTGGCCTTGACCTCGTCCGGAACAACAAAGGACCTTTCACCCTGTTCCGCAAATACAAAGAGCCATCCTCTTTTCTGGTAGGTCCATACCTCTGGACCCTCAGCCCCTTCCGGCTCCTCCAGCAGCACTTTCAAGCCGTTTAGATCCTCTGACGAGCTGTACTTTAAAACCGCCGGCATCTGATCCAGAATCTCAGAACCCAGCCTCTGCGCCAGCTCCGCCTTCCTGTACCGTGAACCATCCAGCCCATAGAAAGAGGCTGTCTCCGAAAGCTGGCTCTTTGTGTAACAGTGAAGACACTCTGACAGGCCTTGTGCAGAGCTTTTCAGAATGGTCCACTTCATTTCATTTTTCTGCTCCATCTTGCACCTCGTTTCTAAACTGAACATTCCCTTTTCTTTATTTTACCATAGAACTTGTGTCCTTCCCACCAGTATACAGTATACTTTCCACTTCTGCCCCGTGAAATGTTTCACACATTTGCCACGGGAACATAACATAATAGAAAGACAAATTCTGGATGTGATGTTTTGAACCATTTTTCTGTCTCCAGCCAATCCACAGGCAGCCATATTGCTTCCTGTGCCCAATACAGCGTAGATTCCGATACTTCTTCCGGCAGCCTCCTTCCGCTGTTTCCTGTTTTTGAAAGCGGAGGACAGGTCAGACAGTCAGATGCCGGGACAGCCATACTGATGCCGTCTTCTTTCTACTTTGTAAGCTATCACTTTATTGCCAGTCCTGGCAGCTGGAAATACTTCCGGATCCTTCCGTGCATCAATGGAACTGACGCCCTGCTTTATGCATCTTTCGCTCCTGCCAACTCAGACGGTATTGCGTCTGCCTCTGCCTGCTTTCTTACCGATCAAGCGTTATCGCTCCCTGTTTCTTTAGGCTTCCATGTAAGCTATCCTGAATCATCAAAACCATTCAACATCGTGGGATCCGTTAGCATCGCCTCTTACGGATGCTGATCATCACAAGATTTTGTAATAGCAAAGGAACAGTGGGACGCTTTGCCGTCCCGCTGTTCCTTCAGCAGTTCCCTGTGAATACATATTTTAGCCAGGTGCGCGCTGTCTCTGCCAGCCGATACA
Source organism: Anaerostipes rhamnosivorans (assembly GCF_005280655.1). NCBI lineage: Bacteria > Bacillati > Bacillota > Clostridia > Lachnospirales > Lachnospiraceae > Anaerostipes > Anaerostipes rhamnosivorans. Next base: position 712,765 of record NZ_CP040058.1, on the reverse strand, counting down.
CCTGCTGAACTTCCGTGGCACCACGGTCCATCATTCTCCATCTCGGATAAAACCTGGATACATGGAGAGGGATCTCAGGATCCACCGAAGCGATCCATGCGGCCATCTCTTCCATCTCCTCCCTGGTATCATTCTCACCCGGAACGATAAGAACCGTCAGCTCCACATGACAATGATCTGCGGCTCTTCTGATAAACCTCTGAACAGTTTCAAGATCTCCTCCGAGCTTTTTATAATATTCCTGCCGGATCCCTTTCAGGTCGATATTCATTGCATCCATATAAGGAAGCACTGCATTTTCTACAGCTTCCGGGAAGGCCCCGTTGGTCACAAGAACGTTTTTCATCCCGTATTGTCTGACGATCTTTGCCGCATCCCGTACATACTCGTACCCGACCAAAGGCTCGTTATATGTGTAGGCGACCCCGATGTTTCCACGCTTCCGAAGCTCTGATGCCTTGGAGGCCAGTTTCTCGGGAGACAGAAAGACAGTCTCCGCCTGGTCTGCGTTTTTCATAGAAATATCGAAGTTCTGGCAGAACGGACAGGCTAGATTGCATCCGAAGCTGCCCACAGACAGTATGAGGCTGCCGGGATGATACATGGAAAGCGGTTTTTTCTCAATAGGGTCTAACGCCAGAGCTGTCACTCTGCCGTAATTCTCACAAACAAGCATACCGTTTACATTTTTCCTGGCTCCGCACCGGCCGAATTGCCCTGGCTTTAACCTGCAGCGGTGCATGCATACTGTACATGTCTCTTTCATCTTCTCACCTATGCCTTATAACCTCAAACCGCTCTATCTGTACCGATTCCTCTTCCCCGATCCCAGCTTTCTGTTTTGCGATCTCAATCTGTTCCTCCACAGTATCCACTCCGGAAAGGTTCGGCAGCAAAAGGCCTCTCCTTCCTCCCCTCGAAACGATGATACCATATTTTTTAGCATCTAATTCTTCAAATGATGTTATCTTCTGGGTCTTTCCCAGTACATCCACACTGTACTCTAACTGGTAAAGTTCCTCTGCTTTTACCGGTGAGAATCTGGGATCCCTGGCCCCGGCACTGACTGCGTTCCATATGATCTCCTCCGCCACCGTTGACTTTGTGGCACAGATGGTGCCAATGCATCCCCGGAGCCTGCCCTCTTTTTTCAGTGAGACAAAAACACCGGCCCGTTCCTTCAGGAGATCATGGGAAAGGTCCTTCGGAACTCCAATGACTGTCCCGTTCTTTACATAGGACTCCAGGGACAGTCTTGCCAGCCGTACAAAACTGTCCTCTCTGGCCCGTCTCTGCTCTGCTTTCTTTTGCTGCTTCTCCAGATACTTGTCCTTAAACTTTCGTTCCGGATTCTCTCCCAGCGGTTCATAGGTACAGACTCCATACCCTACGCCGAAAGGACCTTCATAGGACAATCTCTCTGCTTTCACATCCATTCCGTCCAAAACACCTGCCATGATCGTAAAAGAACGGTGCCCGCACTCCCCGGCCTTCTCTAAAAATTCTTCATCAAATTCAAAAAGTCTCTGGAAATCTCCGCCGCCCATGGCTTCCATGATCTTTTGGTCATATGCCGGGCCTTCCTTGCAGAATCCATAAGGCCCGTCATCCAATAGACGGTGTGACAGGTCCCCGCTGGCAATGAACACGGTCTTCCTGCCAAGCTGAGACGCAGCTTTCCTGACATACTGTCCCATCGTATAATGATCGGTCAAAGAAAGCCCAGAAAGACTGATCCGGACGGTTTCATAATCCTTATATCTCTGGTTGATAAAATACAGTGGGATCATTGTCGCATGGTCCAGCTGCGCTTCCTGCTCCCCATCCGTTCCGGCCATGAAACCATCTTTTACTGCCAGACCAGATATAGTGTCTGTCAATTCCCGGTCATAGACCGTATGAATGCGGGTGCTGCTCTCCCCGAACTGTCCAAAATCCCCCTGCGCCTCTGTCCCCGGAGAAATGTGAAAGTAGTCCGTATACATGACAGAGTGCGGGGTAGCGATGACGATCGTCTCCGGAGCCATCCCGGCTACCCTTTCTGCAACCTCTTTGTATGCCTGCACAGTCTTTTGTACCGCCTGCTCATTTCCGCGTCCCACCGAAGGAATTATAAGCGGCGGATGCGGCACCATAAATGCACCAATTACTGCCATCTTCTCATCACCCTTTCCAAATTAAATGCCAGTAAGTTTCCTTAATTCCTCAAGCATGACCTGGATATCCAGCGGCTTCACAAGATAGCCTGTCATACCCGCTTTGTATGCTGTCACTTTATCTTCTTCAAATGCGTTGGCTGTCATGGCTAAGACCGGTATCCTCGCGGCTTCCTCGGTCCCCAGATCCCGGATGGCCCTGACGGCCTCCAGCCCGTTCATGACCGGCATACGGATATCCATCAGCACTGCAAGATAGTATCCTGCCGGGGCCTTCTCAAACATCTCCACGCAGATCTTTCCGTTCTCAGCTGTGTCCACCGCAATACCGTATGCTTCCAGCAGAGATTTGGCCACCTCCCGGTTGATCTCGTTGTCCTCTGCGATCAGGACACGTTTTCCTTGCAGACTCTGGTTCTGGACCTTCGGCGCATGAACCGTCTCAGCGCATGAACGAAGGCTGCTGAATGCCTGGCACAGTGTGGATTCAAATAACGGTTTAGATATAAAACAGTCTGCCCCTGCCTCCCTGGCCTCCTCCTCGATTCCCGTCCAGTCATAGGCAGATATGATAATGATCATAGTCTCAGGCCCTACCAGTTTCCGGATGCGGCGGGTTGTCTCAACTCCGTTCATCTCCGGCATTTTCCAGTCAATCAGCGCAACGTTATAGTATTCTCCCTTCTCAATAGCCATTTTTACTTCCTCTACCGCCTGGCAGCCTGTCTCTACCCATTTAGACTTTGCCCCCATGCCGGAAAGTATCTGGGCTGCCTGCTGTCCCACAGACATATCATCGTCCGCGATCAGGACTTTCATGTCCTGCAACAGCTCCCTTGCCTTCCGTTCCCGTTCGGCCTCCTGGTCATCACTGACCAGCCCAAACGGCAGAGTAAACAGAAATACTGTTCCCTTCCCTTTCTGGCTTTCCACTTCGATGGTCCCGCCCATCATCTGCACCAGATTATAAACAATGGAAAGCCCCAGTCCGCTTCCTACGTTATTTCTTGCCCCCTCCGGGGACTCTTGTTCAAAGGGCTGGAAGATCCTCGGCATAAATTTTTCCGAAATGCCCACTCCCGAATCCTTCACCTGGAAGCTTAAGTATGCATATCCACCGGAACGTCTCTGTTCTTCCACTGAAACTGTAATATTTCCTCCATCCGGAGTAAACTTCAATGCGTTGGACAGCAAGTTCATGAGAATCTGTTTGATCCGCAGGGCATCGCCCATATAGTACCTTTCCAAGGGCTCTTTGTGGTAGATCTCCAGCTGGATTCCCAAATCTACAGCCTGAGGATAGATAATCTTCACCAGATCCTCAAAGAATGTTTGAAACTCGAACTTTTCTTTGACAATCTCCATTTTACCGGTCTCGATCTTTGACATATCCAAAATATCGTTGATCAGCGACAAAAGATATTTGGAGGATGCGTCGATCTTGCTCATACAGTTCTTGACATTTACCGGATCATCCAGCTTTAAAAGCCCCAGGGTGGTCATCCCGATGATGGCATTCATCGGTGTACGGATATCATGGCTCATCCGTGACAGGAAATCTGACTTGGCCCGGCTGGCTTCCTCAGCAGAAGACAGGGCGTCCCGCAGAAGCTGTTCCTGCCTTGCCTTTTCCACCCTTTGCTGATCCAGCACTTTTACTAGCTGGATCACCAGCATATCGTCATTTACAGGATTGTCCACACTGATCATGTGGGCAGAAATCCAATGATATTCACCATCAATTCCCAGCTGCCGGAACTCCATATAGATTTCCTGTTCTCCCTGTGAAAACCGCTCCATCATTGCCTCCTTAGAAAAGACGGAACAGTAATCTTCACGGTAAGCCGGATAAACCATGGGCAGCATCTTTGCAAACATATCCTCATAATTGCCTCTCCGGTCGTCAAACGGGCAGGTCTGCGTCTCAATAAAACAGTTGTATGTATTCTGGGTAAGATTGATGCTCATGATCATCGGATATGCGGTGCAGGTAGCCGCTCTGAGACACTGATTTTCAATCAGGCGTTCTCTCTCCTGCGCCTTCTGCAGAAGTTTTGTCTCAGTTACGTCCGTATAGATTGCTTGGATCACCTCTGTTCCCTCTGTGTTGATCAGACGTTCCATAACCACATTGATCCATGCACTTAGGCGGTCCCCGCCCTGAGGACGGCATTCCCTCGTGTAATGCACGATCCCCCCGTTTAGTTTCAGGCTGTCAACCATCTCCTCGATCCTGGCCCTATCCTCATCCAACACCAGGCAAAATGGGGTTTCCACCGACTCCCTGTATTCCCGCTCGGATGAAAAGCCGTAAAACTCCCATGCCATACGGTTTAAGCTGACAACCCGGTGTGAAGGATCCGCTGTAAACTGTATGATTCCACACGGAAGGGAATCATACAGCTGCACGAGAAATCTGGTCTTTCTCTCAGATTCCTGTTCCTTTTCTTCCAGCTCGCTTTTCATTTTGTCAAAAGCTTCTTTTCCGGCAGTTTCCGGGAACAACTCCCCCTCCTGGATATCTGAGTAATCCACAGAATTATGGATATGAAGGGTCTCAAAGAATTCCCCCTTTTTGCGAAACAAAAATGTAGCCCTTTGGTGTGTCTTAAAATAAAGTCCGGTGCCTTCCTGCGGCTCGATCCAGCTGTCTCCCTGGCATAGGACCACATCTTTTGATACCTTTCTGGATACATACCGCTCACCGAACATCCTGCAGCGCACCAGTTGATCCTTTCCTGACCGGAAACAGTCCGCCACACACTCTCTCCCTTCTGCCTGCTGCTGCGGTCCCGCACCCAGCCAGACAATATCCTCCGCAAATGTGGATATCAAAAACTCCACGTCCGCTTCGCAAAAATATGATTTTAATATTTGATCTGCAAAAGCTTCTGCCTGATGCAGCATATGATCTCTTGGCATCATGTGTTCTCCTTTAACTATCTTTGTAACGAGAAATATCATGGCAGGATAACATACACGCATCCTGTTCTCTCCACCGGATCAGGGATGCATCCGCCACTGTCCAAACCTTCAGGACTGGATTATAAACCTCTATTGTTTTGTTCCCGGTCTCCCTGATATTTCTTGCAGGGCACTCCGCACATGGTTCTGTCCGTCCAAAGAATGCCTCGTAGCAGTACATTCCAGTTTTCACGTCCGGTGCAATTTCTAATGTCTTTTGATTAATATACCTCATCCGGTAGCTGTCAGGGTCGATAATATAAATCCAGGAGTTCTGGTTATCCAGCGCTGTCTTTAAACTGAACGCTGTTTCTTCCGCTCGATCCTGAGCTCTTTTTTTCAGCAGAAAGATGGATAGAAGCTTTGCGATCAGCGTTAATGCACTGATCTGGTCTTTTGTCCACATCCTTCTGATAACACATTCGTCAAAGCCCACAAATCCTTTATAGACCCCTCCGTCCCTGATGACACACTGAAGGGTGGATTTAGTCCCTTGAGGGGTCAGAACTTCCCTCTGATCCCGGGGCAGCAAGGAGATATCGGGACAGTAAAAGATCCCGTTCTCGTTAAAATTGTCCTTGTACTGGTTTGACAGCATCTTATATGAAATCTTCTGCCTGAGCCCCATCTGGGGATCAACTCCCTGATTACACCATTCAAATGTATTGCTGTAACTGCTTCCATCCTCAGATTCCTCATAAATATAAGCCCTGCTCACACTGAAACGCGATCCCGCCATCTCAAGAATCGAACTTACTGCCCTCTCCAGATCTTTCTCCTCATAAATCTTTCGGAAGATCTGCTCGATCAGGTCATCCGTCTTCTTTTCCTGTTCCCCGGCCGGATCAATCCTTGTGCTGGCCGTGGCCGCCGGCTCAGGAAATCCAAGTCTCTGCTCTGTCAGCGAGCTGTCAAAAAGACAATAGCCATTTTTCCCTTTGGACTTTGTGTGATAGAGTGCCAGGTCACTGCGCCTGAACAGCTCCTCGAAGCTGGTGCCGTCCTCCGGGCAGCACGCAATGCCAATACTGCTGGAAAAATCACATGGGGTCCTATCCTGTTGGAACATAGACTGAAAAGAGTCCCTGATCTTTTCCGCCCTGTTTTTTAATATATCTACTGTTCTTATATCTTTCATAAAGATTAAAAATTCATCGCCTCCGATCCTGGAGATAATGTCCTCTTTTCTGAGAAGATTTGTGAGCACCGATGCAGTCTCCTGAAGCACAGCATCCCCGAACATATGTCCATACCGGTCATTGATCATCTTAAAATCATCCACATCGATGATCATCATGGCCGCCATCTCCTCAGGATTCCTGTTCTCAAGATAGTGATCGATCTCCTTTCTGGCGGTGCTCCTGTTATAGAGCCCGGTAAGTTCGTCTCTGGAAGCCTTGTCTTCCAGTTCCTGTGACGCCCTCTTTTCAGCATCAATATCCGTCATGATACCGACAGCTTTAAATGCCCTTCCTGACCGGTCAAACTGGGCTGTAGCTTTGGCTTTGTACCAGCGGTAACTCCCCTCCCGGTCCGCGAGCCTGAACTCTATCTCCCCGTAAGGCATGCTGCCGCCCATCTGGCTGAGTAGTTTTTCCACCGGCTCCAGGTCTTCCGGATGGATGTGGGACTGTGTCAGGAGCCTGGTGCTGGCCTCATCCATGACCGGTGTATAGCCGAACTTCTTTTTCCAATTGGACGAGTACAGCATCTTATCCTTTATCATATCCCACTCAAAGATTACGTCATTAGACTGGTCCATGATGATCTTATGCCTCTCCAGCGTCAGCCTCAGTTCCTCCTGAGCCTGCTTGGACTGGGTCACATTGATCAGCGTCCTGAAAATATGCTCTTTGCCATCGCTCCCTGTGACCAGATGGCTTTTATCCAGGACCCATATGACCTGGCCGTCCTTTGCCACCACCCGGTACTCCAGTTCAATAGCATTTCCCACATTCAGCTGTTTCTTCGTCTGTTCCAGCACTTCTTCCCGGTCTGCCGGATAAATTAGTTCCAGATAGCGGCTGTGAAATCTCTCTTTAATCTCTGCCGCTTTATATCCCAGCAGATTTTCCAGCCCCTCATTGATCTGGAGCAAGGTAAAATACTTATCATTCAAACACTGCTGTATCCCTCCCAGCGTCTGTCCAATGGCTCCCACTCCCGGCATACGCACAGCCTGGTGCTCCCCCGCCTCATCCGAATGACGGATGTCCTTCCATATGAGAAGCACTTTTCTCTGAAAAGGATGACCGTCGGAAACCCTCATAAGGGTACACTCACACCAGCTGTATGTCCTGAGGCTCTCATTGTAAACACGGAACTTCCTGCTCTCCTTCAACAGGCCGTCCTCGAAAAACCTTTCCAATCCCGGGCCGAGGAAGTCAAGCGCAGGATTCCGGTCCTCCGGGTGCAGGGAGCCTTTGACAAAGTTCCTGATACTGTCCTCGAACCCATCTCCCGTTTTCAGAGCGCTGAAATTCCCATTCGCTGTATACACCATATGATAGATACCAGTGCCGATGTCCACTTCCATGACAGTTGAATCCACATACCGCAGAAGGGTAAAATACTTGGCCTGGCCCATTTGAAGCGTATCCATGGCCTCGGCATAGTTTGCCTTTGATGAGGGTTCCGGCTTTAGGGTATCGGTCCTGGAAATCATTTTGTCCGCATATTTCCTTGAATACTGGGCAAAAATATCCTTTACGTTTTTAAAGCACTCTAGAAGTTTGGGAGAAAAGGTTCCGCACTCTCCATTCAGGATCATGGTAAACGCCTGCTCCGGCGCAATGGCTTTTTTATACACTCTGTCTGTTGTCAGAGCATCGTAGCAGTCCGCGATCCCCGCCACCTGGGCACAGATCGGAATACTGTCTCCCTTAAGCCCGTCAGGATATCCCTTTCCATCCCAGCGTTCGTGATGGTACCGGCAAATATTATAGGCATATCTTAAATACTTCCGGTCACTCATCCGGTCCAGCCCCGCAAGAATCTCACATCCCTTGACAGAATGAGTCTTCATGATCTCAAACTCCTCTTTTGTCAGTCGGCCTGGTTTATTTAAAATGGCGTCAGGTATGGCGATCTTGCCTATATCGTGCATGGAGGAGGCGCTGACGATCATCTGGATATCGGCATCTGCCAGACCGTATTCCGGGTAACTGACCGCCACATCCTCCAGCAGTGCCTCCGTAAAAATACGGATTCTGCGGATATGCTGTCCTGTCTCCGCGCTGCGGTACTCAATGATAGAAGACAGTGCGTCAATCATAGCAGAATTTGATTCCCTCAGCTTTGCCGCCTGTTCCTCGATCAGCTCTTCCTGATTCAGCCGGTGCAGATTCAGCTCCACAATATTCTGGACACGCCGCTTCACCACATGTGGCTCAAACGGTTTCATGATGATCTCAGAAGCTCCCAGATCAAAGACCTGAACTTCATTTTCCACGGAATCCTCTGCCGTTATGACCACCACTGGAAATTCTGAGAGCAAGCCGTCCTGTCCGATCTCTTTTAGTACCTGATATCCGTCTTTGACCGGCATGACCAGGTCCAGCAGCACAGCCGCGATCCTTGCGTGATACTGTTCTAACAGGACCAGTGCCTGCTGCCCATTTTCTGCCTCCAGAAGATTATAATCTGTCTCAAACACACCACGTAATATGACACGGTTAATCTCCATATCATCAACGATTAATATTGTGTCTCTTCCTGCCATGATTCTTCCCCCGATATTACACTCCGATTATGATTCATCTAAAATTTTCCACTATATTGTTAAGTATAACACAAATCTTAGAGATAAACGTAAAAAACAGCCGGATCACACGGCTGTTTTTACCCTATTTAAAAAATAATGGAATGCAGGCAAAAAAAGCTACTCTGTTACACATAAATGACCGTAACTCCTCCGAAATTGATCCCCCCTGTCAGATGTACGTTGACGGTCCCATCGCTCTGGCTTCTGTTTTTTTCATCCACAGCGCCGGCAAATGCACTGACGTTGTTGATCACCGTCCAATGCTTCGGGATATAAAGCTCCACACCCGCAAAAGAGACATCCAGATTGATCTCCGCCTTACCGCCTCTAACCTGGGCATTGTCAAAATACGCTTTGATAGCTCCGAAGCTGGCGTCAAGTCTGGCATACTTAAAGTCATCAGAATTCACATATTTGACCGTGGAGCCAAAAGACGTCCTGTGATAAACCGAGGTTCCGTCGTCCTCATCAATGACTGACTCAAACGGCTCATCGCTGTGCCATTCCTTCCATCTTCTGTGCCTTGAAGGAAACAGCATATGGCATCCAATACTTCCCAGCAGCGCAGCTCCCAGCACCGGCCAAGGTGTAATGGCAGTGATACCAAGCGGTCTGGCATAAATGATACATATAAACGCGATAGAAAACAAAATCCCTGTATACTCCAGATGCAGCAGGCTTTTGATCAGCATTGCCGCAAAGAATATGGTCAACAGAAGGCTGAAGACGCTGATATCCTTAAGATAACCCAATCTGCTGCAAAGAATGAATATGGCTCCCAGAATAAAAAATAATCCCCAAAAAATCTTTTCTTTTTTCATTTCCCAATCCTCTTTTCTTCTAATTTTTGTTTTAACGGTTTCAGATAAAGCCTCGATACATAAACCTGCTTATGTGTGTTCTCAAACTGTATAACGCCTGAAGCAGACAATCCCCGGCTGATAGAATATATCTTATGGGTGTTGACCACTGCTGACTTTGAGATCCTCATAAAAGAACCCGGCAGCATCTCCTCCAACTCATACAGACGGTACCTTGTCTCATAGATATCATCCGCCGTATGCACATGGATGGTGTTTCCGTCTGTCTCAAAAAACAGGACCTTGGAGAGTGGAAAATAATACTCCTGCTCACCTTTGGAAAACACGATGGTCTGCATCTTGGACACGGTTTCCTGGACCGCGTTTTGTACCTTCCGGATCTTATCATCCAGGTTTTGGCACCGTATGACGACCTCTTCTTCCGCTAAATTTTCGTCAATCTCAATTCGTATCTTCATCTTTTCATCTCCACGTCTTTCATTATATCAGAGCCTGCCCCGCTGTACACGCAAAACAGCCAACAGGTTAAAATTGCTTGGTAAGTGGCACATTTCCCCTCATATATGGTATAATATCTGCAATCAGAATGGAGGTAGCATGTTATGTCCAATAAAATATTATTTTTTGACATCGACGGGACACTTGCAGACCAGGAAGGTATCCTTCCCTCGAACAAAAAGGCCCTTAGGGAGCTGAGATCCAATGGACACACTGTCATGATCGCATCTGGCAGGCCTGCGGGATATATAAGGCGCATGTTTTCCGGCCTTGCAGACGGATTTATCGCTGCCAACGGAAGGCGCATAGAACATAACGACAGCATCCTGCTGGACAACAGCTTCACCATCGATGAACTCAAAGAGATCATCAAACTGTGCAAAGCCTCCCAGTGTGCCTACTGCCTTCTTGGAGACGGCATCGTTTACCACGGGAACCCTCTTTACCTGTACGGACATACAAGACCCTATGAATCCATCGATGTCATCCATGAGAACCAGTGGGATATCCACGATGTGAAGGCCTATGCGTTTGACATTATCTACAAGGATAAAGATCACTTAAAGACCATCAAGCGGAATTTTGACGGCAAGTATATCATCAATGATCACTTTGACGGCTCCGCCGATGTGTCCAGCGTCTCGTTTAACAAAGGACATGCCGTGGCCTACGTGACCAATGCCCTTGGATTTTCCCAGGATGACAGTTACGCTTTCGGGGACGGGGACAACGATGTCCATATGTTTGAAGCTGCAGGGACTGCGGTTGCCATGGAGAACGGAACCAGCGCCGCAAGAAAAGCCGCCGACTATGTCACTCGGCACTTTAAAGAGGACGGCATCTTTCATGCCCTCAAACATCTGAAGGTCTTAAACAGCCTTCTATAATCTTACAACGAAACGAAAGCGGGCAGGTCCGCTTCAACTCCCTAAATCCCTCAATCATGAGGGACTTGTTCCGCTTTACGCGCCAAATGCGATTTGACGTAGTCAAATAATTTCTTCACGCATTTGTGTGCATAATGCCCGTAGGGCTTTTTTGTTCCATAGGGAGGTTCGAAGAACTTTCCGATGGAATAAAAAACGGGGCTGCCCACTGAATACAATTTGTTTTCAGTGGGCAGCCCCGTATTTATTATATTAATTGCTGAGCTTTACAATGGATAAGGAGCGGTTCATATATCCTAAGGGAAGGAAATTTGAACTGATGCCTGCTCCCACTTCATCTCCGGCTGACAAGGCAGCTTGAACGACAAACGTTGAACTGCTCCGGTTTAATATCATAAAGTAAGTGGAGATATCGCCGAAAGCTGCATCTCCGTTGACTGTAATCAGCGCGGTCAAATATGGTTGATCCGCATCCGGCTCGGCTGTAGCCTCGGCGCTGACTGATAAAGATATCTGATAAACCCCGCTTTCTCCGACTACTAACCCATTGCCGCTTTGACTGACTGTCACCGTATCTGATAACGGTCCAGCCAAATTAAACGGCATGCTCTCCAGCTCTGCCCCGGGTACTTCTATCGTGGTTCCCCTTAGGGAGCCAAATCCTAAACCAGGATCCGGTGTGGGATCCGCTGGTTCGCTGCCGCCGCAGTTACAGCCGCAGTGTGTGCATCCTCCGCCACAGGGATTAGGATTACAATGATATTTATTACATTTATCCGCCATAATTTCGTCCTCTCTTGTCTGGTATATGAAAGCGATCATAAATCAATCACCTTCACAATATTGTATGTGTACAGACAAGAAATGGTGCTCATAAATCACACGGAAAACTGTGAGTGGTACAATTGTTCATAATATCCCTTCTTTTCTAAAAGCTCCTGGTGGGTGCCGGTCTCAACGATCTGTCCTTCCTTCAAAACAAGGATTAAATCTGCGTTTTTTATGGTGGAGAGCCTGTGGGCGATGACAAAGCTGGTCCTGCCTGCCAAAAGTTTGTGCATGGCCTCCTGCAGCATTTTCTCCAGCCTTGTATCCACGGACGAGGTGGCCTCATCCAGGATCAGAATCTTAGGATCTTTCAGCACAGCCCTCGCGATGGTCAGCAGCTGCTTCTCTCCCTGGGAGATATTGCTGCCCTCCTCATCAATCTCCATATCATATCCTTTTGGAAGCGTGCGGATAAAGTGGTGGACATTGGCCGTCTTGGCCGCGTCGATCACCTCGTCCTTTCTGGCGTCCAGTCTTCCATATCTGATATTTTCATATATGCTTCCCGAAAAAAGCCAGGTATCCTGGAGGACCATACCGAACATGCTCCTTAAATCTTCCCTTTTCATGGTTCTGATGTCCACACCGTCGATCAGGATCCTTCCGCTGTCCGTGTCATAAAACCGGAGCAGAAGGTTAATGATGGTCGTTTTTCCCGCTCCTGTAGGACCCACGATGGCCACCATCTGCCCGTTCTTGATCTTGATATCCAAGTCCCGGATCACCGGTGTATCTCCGTATCCAAAGGATACATGGTCAAACTCCACATTTCCCTTGATCTGTGTCAACTGGACGCCTGGATCTGGATCAGGGACTTCCTCCGGCTCATCCAAGATCTCAAATATTCTCTTAAGACCCGCAAAAGCTGCCTGGATCTGGGCGGAAAGCTGCGCCACCTGAGAGAGAGGTTCGTTGCACTGCCAGATATAACGGATAAATGCCTGAAGATTTCCCACCGTGAGCATCCCCTGGATTACAAAGACTGTGCCCGAAACTGCCACGCCGCCGATGCACAGGTAAACACTCAGAGAGATGAGCGGGCTCATAATGGAAGATATAAACTGTGCCTTCAGCGCATGTTTCTGGAGTCTTCCGTTAATCTCCCGGAACCGCTCCTGGGAAGGCTTCTGCCTGCCGAACAAAAGGATCTCATTGTATCCTGTGTAAAGCTCCGTGATGGCTCCGTTCAGTTCTCCCAGCGAATCCTGTTGGGCCTTGAACTGTTTCTGGCTCCTTTTTACCACAGCGATGCTGATGAGTATGCTGACAGGGATGATCAGAACCACCAGCCATGCCATCACCGGCTGGATGGTAAACACCATCACAAGGACCAGAACCAGGGTCAGTACGCCGCTGACCACCTGGATGAAACTCTGCTGCAGTCCGTTGGACACAGAATCAATGTCGTTGGTCACCCGGCTTAAGGTGTCCCCGAAGCTGTGGGTATCAAAATATTTGACCGGCAGCCTTCGGATCTTATCCTGCACCGCGTTCCTCATATCATGCATGGCACTCTGGATGGAATTGGTCAGCAGGAACATGCTGATGATCTGTGTTCCCATCTTAATGATATAAATCACGGCCAGAATCAAGAGAATCTTAAGGATCACATCAAAATGGACCCCTGCCCCGGGGATCTTCCCCGCGATGTCCGATGCATCCTTAGCCAGCTGGGTCGTGATCATTCCCTCGATCCTCGGCGCCGATGTCATGGCGGCCACACTGATGACCGCCGTCACGACAGTCCCAAGGAACCCCCATTTGTATGGAGCAATAAATGGTTTTAATTTCTTAAGGACCGCTCCTGCCTGCTTCAGTTTTTTAATCATCGGCCAGTTCCTCCTTATCCAGCTGGGATGCGGCAATCTCCTGATAGATCTTACAGCTCTTTAATAGCTCCCTGTGGGTGCCGGATCCTACGACCCGTCCTTCATTGAGCACCATGATCTTATCCGCATCCATGATGCTGGTGATCCTCTGAGCCACCACCATCATGATAGCGTTCCCCAGTGTCTTTTTCAGTTCTCTTCTCAGTTTTGCGTCGGTCTTAAAATCCAGTGCAGAAAAAGAATCGTCAAATATATAAACTTCCGGTTTTCTCACAAGCGCCCTGGCGATGGAAAGCCTCTGCCTCTGCCCTCCGGATACGTTTGTGGCATTCTCCGTAATCTGGACTTCAAACCCGCCTTTTTCCATGATGAAATCATAGGCCTGGGCTGTCCGTGCAGCTTCCTCCATCTCTTCCATGGATGCATCTTCTTTTCCGAACTTCAAATTATCCGCAATGCTGCCTGAGAAAAGAAGCGCCTTCTGCGGGATAAAACCGATGGAATTTCTCAGGGATTTAAGGTCCATCTCCCTGATGTCTTTTCCGTTGACCAACACCCTTCCGCCGGATACATCATAGGCCCGCGGCACAAGGTTGATCAGTGTACTTTTTCCTGAACCTGTACTGCCGATAAAGGCAATGGTCTCTCCCTTTTTCACGGTAAAAGATACATCGGTGAGCACCGCCTCTTCTCCGTCAGGATATGCAAACGTCACATGGTCAAATTGAATCTCATCAACAGGGATCTTCCCAGCCGTATCATTTGGACTGCCGTCCACCGCAGGCACTGCGTCAAATACTTTGGAGATCCTCTTTGCGCTGACAGCGGCTTTTGGATACATCATAAATACCAGGCAGAACAGCATAATAGAGAACATCACATGAAACAGGTAATCCATAAAGGCTACCAGCTGTCCGATATTCAGCCCTCCCTGCTGAATCATAACGCTGGAAATCCAGTAGATGAGCATACCAGCCAGATTCATCAGGAAATAAAAGGCCGGCTGTGTCACAGACATGAGCTTAAAGAGCTTTTTGGAATATCCCATATAAGCACTATTTGCCCCGTCAAACCGTTCTTTTTCATGCCGGTCATTGGTAAACGCACGGATGACCCGAATCCCGCTGATATTTTCTTTAGAGATCCGGTTGATCCATTCCAGCGAGGACTGCTGGCGTTCGCTCAGAAGCTCCGAGCGTTTTGCCACAATGATGACTCCCACGATGATAAAAGGGATCGTCCCTAAAATGACCATCGAAAGATTTAAGGATGCCTTCAGCACCAGCACGATGCTCCCCACTGTCATCACAGGAGTCATCAGTGCCGTCCGAAACAGGATGTTTAAAAACATCTGGATCTGGAAAGCATCATTGGTTGTCCTGGTTATCAGAGATGCAGTGCCGAATTCCTTAAATTCTCTGTGCGAGAATTCCTGTGTCTTTTCAAACATATCATTTCGGATATCCCGTGTGATGGACGTGGACAGATAAGCACAGCAGTAGCCGAGAAGAATGGTCCCTGCGGTCCCCAGAAGGGAGACTAAGAGGATCACCCCTCCCATCTGAAAAATAAACGTTGTGTCTTTTGCCGATACGCCCCTGTCGATCATCCACGCCACGATGGTCGGTATCCCTAGCTCAACCAGGGCAAAACCGAAGACCGAAAATACGTTCAGCGCGAACATCTTTTTATAATTCTTCAAGTATGATAAAATCAGTTTCATTTTGTCTTTTCCTCTTTTATTCCCCCATCCTCATTCTTGACGGGATTTACATGTACCATACAATGTTTCACTGGTGCAAAATTTTCCTCTATTTTCAGGTGGACTTTCTCCGCAGTTTCATGAGCCTGTTTTAAGGTCAGAGAGCCGTCCATACAGATCTCCACATCTACATATACTCTGGCCCCGAACTTTCTGGTACGGATATCGTCAATTCCTTTTACCTCGGGCTGCCTTAAGATGACCTGTCTCATCTGTTCCACAGTCTCCCTGCTGCAGGATTCGTCGATCATCTTGCAGATAGAATCTGCAAAAATATCGTAGGATGCCTTAATAATGAAAATACAGATCACTACACTTGCCAGCGGATCCAGCACCGGGAAACCTATCCTCGCACCCAGGATACCAATAAAACTTCCCACGGAGGACAGTGCATCTGAGCGGTGATGCCATGCATCTGCCATCAGTGCCCCGGAATCTGTTTTCACTGCCGCATTTCTGGTATACCAGTACATTCCTTCCTTGACCGCAATAGAGATTAGGGCAGCCACCATGGCCAGAGTTCCCGGCACAGTAAGCTTATCATAGCCACCTCCGAAGATCTTTTGAAGCCCGGCGGCCCCTATGAAGATCCCGGTAAGAAAAAGCACTGCCCCAAGGAGGATCGCGGCCACACATTCCATCCGTTCATGCCCATACTGATGCTTTTCATCAGCTTCCTTGGAGGCCATAGCAACGCCTGCCAGAACAATGACAGTGCTGAACACATCCGATGCGGAATGGGCTGCATCCGATATCATAGCACCGGATCTGGCCGCCACTCCTGCAAACAGCTTAAATGCAGACAAAACCAAGTTTACAAGAATGCTGTTAACGGAAACTCTCATTGCCGTTTGTTCGATTTTCAGTTGCTTCATGTGCCTCTACATCCTTATTATCTCAATGCTTTTATAATATGCAGCGCCTTTCCACAAGGTTCCTTCACAGTCAGTACCCCAGGCATTTCCAAAGGACTTTATAGAGCACTCTGGCCTCCACAGGTTTTGTCAGGTACGCGGTCATGCCGGCTTTTTCCGCCTGAAGCTGCTCGTCTCTGAACGCATTGGCGGTCATAGCGATCACCGGTACCGCCGCATCCTCCCTTTTCAGGTTTCTGATGCGCCTGACAGCCTCCAGCCCATCCATCACCGGCATCCGTATATCCATTAATACGGCCTGATAGTATCCTATATCAGAATCTGTATACTTGTCTACCGCATCTTTTCCATCTACAGCAGTTTCTGTCTCCAGTCCGGCCATCTCAAGCAGCGTCACTGCGATCTCCCGGTTCAGTTCGTTATCCTCCACGATCAGGATTTTCTCTCCCCGAAAGTGGAATTTCTCTTTGGTCTCTGTCTCCCCATCTTCTGGGATTTTCTCCTCTTCCTCAGCCTTCAGCATTGGAAGTGTTACATCAAAACAGCTTCCCTCCCCGAGACGGCTGGTCAGGGATATCTGACCGTTCATCAGATGAACCAGATTCTGGGTAATAGACAGCCCGAGACCGCTGCCCTCAAATACCCTGCCTGCCCCCGCATCTTCCTGCTCAAACGGCTGAAAGATCTTCTTTTGAAATTCCTCAGAAATACCGATACCGTTGTCCTCCACCCTGATCCTGATGACATCCGCTTTCCGGCCTTCCCGGATCCGCTCTGCACTTACCCGGACGGTTCCTCCCTCACCTGTATATTTCACAGCATTGGTTAGAAGGTTCATCAGTATCTGGTTCAGTCTAAGGGTATCCCCTAGATAACAGTGATCAGTGCCGGATCCTGTCTCGCAGAGCAGCCTCTGTTTTTTTTGTTCTGACTGCTCCCGGCACATATCTGCCGCGCCACGAATCAGCTGCCGGATCCAAAACGGCTCAGCGACAATGTTCATCTTACCACTCTCAATCTTTGACATATCCAGTACGTCGTTGATCAGAGCCAGCAGGAAGTCTGCTGATTCATGAATCTTACGTAAACAGTTCCTGACCTGTCCCGGATCGTCCACACTTGCCTCGGCGATGGCCGTCATCCCAATGATGGCGTTCATCGGCGTACGGATATCATGGGACATCCTGGAAAGAAAATCTGATTTGGCGTTGTTGGACTCTTCCGCCAGGGCAAGAGCTCCTCTTAGTACTTCCTTCTTCCTCTCTTCTTCCTTCCTCACATCGTCCACGTTTTTAAAGCAGACCATGACACGGGTCTTCTGCGCATCCCGGTCTAATAGCTGGATCTGTGTATCATACCATCGGTAGGCCCCGTCTTCACATAGGTACAGGGTTTCGGACGACACAGATTCCTGTCCGGTTTCAAAGAAGTGGATCAGACTTTTTCTTCCAAGCTTTTCATCAAACTCCTGATAGTAATCCGGATGAATTCCATACTGCCGTTCATCCATGACCCCATTTTTAATCAGCTTGGTGATCATCGGTTTTTCATCGCTTGGGATATCCTTCCAGACCTGGATCTCCCCTGTGTGAAGTTCATACTCATAAATCGCGTCATAAAATGCATTAACTGCCGAGATAAACCTGTGCTCGGCCTGCTCTTTTTCCTGTTTCGCCTGTCTTAACTCGTCGATGTCCCGGAATGTTAGAAGTATATTATATTCGTCATTCTCATGATTTTTTATGGCAGTTCCGATCATCTCGCACCACCGGTATTCTCCAGCTCCATTTTTTCTCCGGACTTGTGTAAAGAACTTTCTCTGTCCAAGATCGATCTGTTCCTTCATGAAGTCCAGATTAAAGAAATCAAAAAATCTCTGCCGGTCCTCAGGGTGAATCAAAGCCATGGCATATTTCCGGTTATCCTCCGCAAAATCTGCGGCTTGTGTTGTCTCCAGAGTTGCTTGCGTGGAATCGTCAGCTTTGTGCACCATGTACTTTCTGGTCTTTAAGTCTAGTACGATCAGCTCTCCGTACATGGTAAGAATGCTGGCGGCCATGATCTGGGATTCCCTCTCCAGTTTTTTTAATTCCTGAGCCCTTGCCATCTCATCGGATATATTTTTTAAGGTTCCTATGACCTTTTGGACCCTTCCATTCTCTCTTAGGGCATCCCCCTGCATCAGCGTCCACGTGTAGCTGTCTTCTTCTGGGTACCTAATGCGGATCTGGGCACTGTTGATCCTTCCGTTCATCATGTCCTCCACCAGTTTCTGGTCATCTGGATGAACGATCTTCAACCCCTTCAGATTCTGCATATATCCCTGAATCGTATATTCTCTGCCGCCCATCTTCTGGCTCTCATGGCTGGTAAGTGTATCCTTCTCTGGCAGGTACTCAAACAAGACATCCACAGAACTCTCCGCCGCAAGACGATACTCCAGCTGTTTCTGAATCTGCTCCGTCACGTCGAATACAACGAATTGATAGATAGGATATCCTTTTTCCTCGCCAGTCTTCTTGCCCTCACAGTGCACCCACCTGATGGAATTGCAGGCCGTCTTCAGACGGAACTCCGCACTGACCGGATCACCATTTGCAGCCTTTTCATAGAACATGTCCATGACCCAGCCCCGGTCTTCATCATAAAGACTGTATCCTCCGTCCTCCTGGAACCGCTCCTGTTTTCCATAAGAGAGAAAGAACTCCGGGCTTCCGCTGAGTACTGTGAAATCCTCATCCAGACGGATGACCACAGTCTCACCTAGAAGATTTCTGTTATCGTATTCAATTTTTACATTTTCTCCTGCCGTTTTGTCTTCCACGCCCTATCCTCCTTCAACACCACATCTGCTTTCAGTCCGTTTTATTATACCCAGAAGGGCACCTTTTGTTTTTATAAATTTCATCTATTCTCTAACGAACTGTCAGTAAGCCTGAACGAATTTGTAACGTTTAGAGAAAACACACAAAACGAAAATGATAGAAGCAAAAGGAGCCGCTTTACCAAAGTTATTTGCCACTATTGGAGGAGCGCATTTCAAAAGCGTGACTTAAATAGTGGTAAATAACTCATAACATAGATTCACTGTTTCCCTGCCTTGGCATACTATAAAAACAACTGAAACAGCAAAGGAATTTTTCTTATGACATTTTCTGATTCTTACAAACCGGCAGTCACTGACTCCCGTCCTTATCCGCCTATTAAAGTTGCACGCAGAAACCCACGCTATGCTGACATGATCGTGCCTGCGCTGAGAGCCCAGTCCAGTGAGCTGACTGCGATCACCACATATATTTATCAGAACTGGATCTTCTTTCAGAAGCATACTTCCCTGGCCGAAACCATCTCAAAAATCGCCAACGTAGAAATGCACCATCTGCAGATGCTTGGAACCCTTGTGACACTTCTGGGCGGTGACCCCAGTTTTGCGCAGGACACCTGCCAATGCTGGACTGGAAATGCTCCCGGCTACACACACAATATCCGGAAGGCCATGAAGGACAACGTAGAAGCAGAAGAGGCAGCCGCCAACTTTTATCTGGAGACTGCCTCTAAGATACAGGATCAGTTTGTCTGTGCCGTGCTGAATCGTATTGCTATGGACGAGAAGATACATGCAAAAATCTTCCGCCACTATT
This sequence comes from Anaerostipes rhamnosivorans, assembly GCF_005280655.1. Lineage (NCBI taxonomy): Bacteria > Bacillati > Bacillota > Clostridia > Lachnospirales > Lachnospiraceae > Anaerostipes > Anaerostipes rhamnosivorans. The sequence continues at coordinate 692,741 of NZ_CP040058.1, read as the reverse complement.
TGAACAACTTAAGCTGCTGAGCCCAGTCTTCAAAGCTTTAATACTTCCAGATCATCCGGCACAAAAACATTTCCTGAAAATATCAGTTCTGCCTCTTTTGTATATTGCCTTTTTCTGTTTGCCAAGTCGGTATCCTCTGTATGATAAAGCACCAGATTCTTAACCCTCAGTTTCTCGGCCAGATTGCCCGCATCCAACGCCGTGCTGTGGTGCTTTTCATACGGCTGGAATATATCCCGCATGCCGTACAGACAAAACGCCTCACACATCAGCCAGTCGGCACCTTCCACGTAAGCTCTGCAGACACTGTTATACGGCTCATCCCCCAGGCATGCCAGAGAGATCCCGTCCTGCCAGTCTGCCCGGAATCCAAACTGTCTGGCCTTCGTAGACTGAATATCAAAAAACCGGACTGTGAATCCGGACATCTCCCTCTTCTCTCCGTCCTCCACTTCCTGGATCAGGATCTTGCTGTCCAGAAGCCTTAAAAACTTTCCGGCAAGGGTGAGACGGCAGATTTCTTTTAAGATATGAGCGGCCTCCCTATGGCAGTAAATCGTAAAACGTCCGTAATATGTTTCAGAGATCATCATGGATGCGATCTTTCTGACCATCCACACCGCTCCCAGTATGTGGTCCGTGTGGGCATGAGTCAGAAACATGTGACGGATCTGCCCGAACGGTATCTCCGCCCTTTCGATCTGAGCAAGGATCCCGTTTCCTCCACCGGCATCCACCAAGAGATATTCGTCCTCATGATGTATAGCAAAACACGTGTTATAGCACTTGGTGACCATGGCGTTTCCGGTGCCCAACAAGATCAATTCCGGTTTCATAACATCAACTCATTTCTCTTTGGATTGGCACAGGCCTTTTTCAGCTTCATGGACGCGGCCATCAGGACAGGCCTGCTGACACTCCGGGCATGCTGCGGACATACCGCAATACACCTCATGCAGGAGATACATTTGTCTCTGTCCGTCTCATCCGGCTTTTCCGGGGAAATCGCTCCCACTGGACACTGTACTGCACAGACTCCACATTTTGTGCACTGCTTACCGGCAGACGGCTTCATAGGGACCCCGTTGTATTCTCGGTACGGCCGGTTTCCTTTTACGGACAACGGACTCAGCTGTTTGGGCTCCTCTGCTGCTTTGAGTTTCGCCTGAATCTTTTCCGCGTATTCCTGTAACTCTTTTTGATCCAGTTCATCCGGCCTTCCCGCCGCATACTGCCGCATGATGGAATGCTCTGCCACCGCCGCCACTGCCGCTGCCGGGACAAACCCCTGTTCCTCTGCCAGGTCTTTTAACTCCAACAGGGTATCGTCATAATCGCGGTTTCCGAACACGGCCACAAGAACGATCGGTGCCCCGTTTCCTTTCATATTACGAAATCTTTGGACCGCAGGAGCCGGAACGCGTCCCCCATAGGATGGGACGCCGAAATAGACAATCTCATCGCTTTGAAATTCATAATGCTTTCCGGCATCTGGGTAACGTGAAATGTCGATGGCCTCGCACGACTCCTCTCCCCAGACATTCCCCAGAAGCTTTGTGATCTTCTCTGTGCTGTATGTAGGGCTGAAAAAAATAATCTTGGCTTTTGATATCTCCATACCGTTCACTCCTTACCTGAAGAGACTTATCATCGCTGCACTCCGGAAAAGAAAACCTCCGCCGCAGATTTTCCTGCGGAAGAGGCCTCTTTTCATTTGTTTTATTATATCAGATATTCTTATTCTCCGATAGCCTTTATCTGTGTATCTTCTCTATGCTTCTGGATGCCGTTTCTGGTTCCTTTTTTGATAAGCCGGCAGCTTATCCCTGTGTTCAGAAATGATGGTATTCTTGACAAACCAAACCCTGCCATCTTTCTGCTTTTGCAGTACCACCTGATGTGTAAATGCCTGGTCTGTACCTTTCTGTTTCAGGAGAGCATCCACCGTCAGGACTGTCATACCTCCCCCCTTATGTTCAACGTCCACAACCTCCGGCACTGGCATGGACTGGGGAGTCAGATTCCAGCCCCTTAACGGCTCCCACAGATAAGTGCTGTCCTTCTCACTGTAATCTGCGTACTGCCTGATTTCCTTTTTTGAAAACGGCAGATAGTCCTGCATAACAGCTTCAAACTTTTCAGACGTTATCCTGTCCACGCTGTTGTCATCCTGAAAGTATCGGTGATGCTTCATATAATAAAAATACTCATACAAATCATTTAAGTACAAGTTTTTATGATTCTTTCTGTCCCAGTCCGTCAGAAACAGGTTATTTCCCCGGTATCCCACAGGACTTATGTACTCTCTGTTAAGCCTCCGGCAGTCATCACTGAGAGGCAGCACCCTGACCATACAGTGGGTATCCATCTCCTCGTTTTCTGTGGGAACCGTCTCCCAGATCAGCCACCCCTTTTTTGTATACTCCCATTTGGCAGCTGTTTTGGTGTCTATATAGGAGACAGCCGGCTGCTGCTTTTTATCCCAGTCCAGATAAGCATCGGTCACGCTCATTTTTTTGCCCTGAAACTTCATTTCGTACCTATGAAGGCCTCCGGATGAAGTGACACAGTAAAATACAGCCTGTCCTTTCTTTCCTTCTTTGGCCTTCTTAAGCCCTCTCGTTACCTTCTGTATGTTCTTCATATTACAGTCATTTCCCATGCAGGCTGATGTATACCCATTCCTGCCCAGCTGGTCCACGATCCTGTGAACTTCCTTTTCAGACAGGACAGTATTCTTCCCTCTGCCCTTCTCCGCCTTTATATAAATATCCCGGTAACTGCCTGCAGCCTTAATAAGCTCCTCTCTGACTGTTTCATTTTTGTCTGTCTTTTTCTCTGCGCAGGCTGACAGTGTACAGAGACTTAAGATTAAGATCAATAGCCAAATATTCTGCTTCATTGACGCTCTCCTTTTTCTTGTTTTACAAATCTTACATCTGTAATATTTAAATGTCAAGAAGAAAAGGGTTCTTAAATTAAGAATTTAAAAACCTTAGCTGTGATCTCCTTCCCGGTAAACAACTTCTCCGTCAATGATTGTATATATAGTCTTTGTCAGGGTGTTGACCGGGTTGCCGGAAAAGACAGCGATGTCCGCATCCTTTCCAGGCTCCAGGCTTCCGACCCTGTGATCTGTCCGGCATATCTTTGCGGCGTTGATGGTGATGGCCCTTAACGCTCCCTCCATGCTCATCCCCTGCTTCACCGCCAATCCCGCACAAAGAGGCAGATAACGGATCAGGGATACCGGATGGTCTGTCATAATGGCTGTGAGCACCCCTGCTTTTTCCAGAATCCCGTTGGTTTTAAAGCTCATGTTCTGTACTTCGATCTTAGATCTTGCCGTCAGATCCGGTCCTATGATCGCCGGGAAGCCGGATGCGGCAATCTCTTGCGCCACCAGGTGTCCTTCCGTACAGTGGTCCAGTGTCAGATCAATATCAAACTCTTTTGCGATCCGGATCGCTGTCAGGATGTCATCAGCCCTGTGGGCATGGGTTTTTAATGGTATCTTCTTTTCCAGAACCGGTATCCACGGTTCCATGCGGAAATCTTTCTTTTCCAGTTTCCCTGCTTTCCTGTCCTGCTGATACTGTTTCGCCTGAAACAAAGCTTCTCTTAAAATTGCTGCCGTCCCCATTCGGGTGGAAGGCATCAGCTCCCTTCCGCCGTACTCGTTTTTGGGATTTTCTCCAAACGCTGTTTTTATGGCTGCCGGTTCAAGCACTGCCATCTGATCGATACAACGTCCGTGCGTCTTCATAAACACAGACTGGCCTCCTACCACATTAGCGCTTCCCGGTCCTGTCATCACAGAGGTAATCCCTGCAATGATCGCATCATGAAAGGCAGGGTCCATGGGATTGACGCCGTCAATAGCCCGGATCTGAGGAGTGACAGGGTCTGTGACCTCATTGCAGTCATCGCCGGCCTCTCCCCGTTTCTCCTCGATGATGCCTACATGACAGTGAGCATCAATCAGTCCCGGCATAACCCAGGCGCCGGCAGCGTCGAGCACTTCCTCGCCGTTCTCTGGCTTGGGCGCCTGCTCCACGCTGCCCAGCTCTTTGATGTATTTCCCTTCTGTACTCAGATATCCCTGTTTGATTTCTTCCCCTGTCATCGGCAGAATCCTGCCATTTATAATGAGCATAAACTGTTTCCTCCTGAGGATTATATTTACTAAAAGTATTGTCTTAAGTTTTGCCCAAAGCTAAAAAAACAAACATCTTATCACCTTTTCTTCCAAATCACAGATAATTTTTTTATTTTTTGGAATACTGAATACCAGAAGAAATATTATTTGAATCAAAGGAGATTAGGACTATGCCAAACAAAATTATTGTCGTCGGCGCAAACCACGCCGGCACCGCGGCACTGAATACAATTCTGGATCATTATAAAGATGTGGATGTCACCGCATTTGACGCCAATTCCAACATCAGCTTTTTAGGATGCGGGATGGCTCTGTGGATTGGCGGACAAATCTCAGGTCCTGACGGTCTGTTTTATTCCAGTAAGGAGATCCTTGAAGGAAAGGGAGCCAAAATCTATATGGAGACCTCGGTCAACTCCATTGATTTTGATAAAAAGACTGTCTATGTAAAAGATGCGTCCGGCAAAGACAAAGAATACTCTTACGACAAATTGATCCTTGCCACTGGTTCAACCCCTGTAGGACCCCAGCTTCCGGGCATGAGTCTTGACAACGTCCAGTTTGTAAAGCTCTACCAGAACGCCCAGGAGGTCATTGAAAAGCTCGGAGATACCTCCATTAAAAAGGTTGCTGTAGTGGGCGGCGGTTATATCGGAGTGGAACTTGCCGAGGCTTTCCAGCGCAATGGACGGGAAGTGACTTTGATCGACTGCGCCAAGACCTGCCTCTCTGCCTACTATGACGAGATGTTCTGCAAGCGTATGGAAAAACAGCTTTCTGACCACGGAATTCACCTGGCATTTGAAGAAAAAGTGGAACGCCTGGAAGGAAATACGAGGGTTGAAAAGGTCATTACAGATAAAAACAGCTATGATGCGGATATGGTCATCTTCTGTGTGGGATTCCGTCCCAATACAAAACTTGGAAACGGCCAGCTTCGACAGTTTAACAAAAACGGAGCCTATGAGACGGATCTTATGCAGCAGACAAGCCATCCGGATGTCTATGCCGTGGGAGACTGCTCTACCGTGTACAACAACGCCATCGAGGATACGGATTATATCGCACTGGCCACCAATGCGGTCCGTTCCGGGATCATCGCGGCCCACAATGCCTGCGGCACGGAACTGAAATCTCCGGGAGTCCAGGGCTCCAACGGCATCAGTATCTGGGGTTTAAATATGGTAAGCACAGGTCTCTCCCTGGACCGCGCAAAAAAACTTGGTTTTGATGCCGCCGCCACAGACTATGAGGACTGGCAGAAAGCCGGATTCATGGAAAAGGACAATTATAAAGTGGTCATCCGTATCGTCTATGACAAGAAGACCCGGCGGATCCTGGGCGCCCAGCTTTGCTCTGACTACGATATCTCCATGTCCATCCACTTATTCTCCATGGCGATACAGGAGAAAGTCACCATTGATAAGTTAAAACTGTTTGACTTGTTCTTCCTCCCGCACTTTAACCAGCCGTATAACTATATCACCATGGCGGCGCTGAACGCAGAATAACCGCTGCTTTTTCAGAACAGGAGGAAACAGATTGAAGACTTTTCAGGAATTATATAAAGAATTATTAAGAAACCAGATGAAAGACGAAGACATCAACGATGAGGATTATGATCCGCACCATCTCGACTGTCTCTTAAACCCAGACCAGTATGCTCCGGTCATCCACACGGATTCCTGCCAGGAATGCGCCTATGACAGGGCCTGCAAAAACAGCTGTATCTTTGACGCCATAGAAGAAAAAGACGGAAAGCTTACCATTGATCCGGACAAATGCGCCGGCTGCGGTGTCTGTATCGAGGCATGCAGCCTGGATAAGCTTTCCGAGAGCAAGGATATTTTTCCGGTACTCAAGGAGATCCGCAATGAAAAAAAAGATGTGTATGCACTGATTGCCCCGGCTTTTGTGGGACAGTATGAAAATGCCTCTCCAGGTCAGCTCAGAAGCGCCCTGAAAGCCGCCGGCTTTAAAGGTATGGTGGAGGTCGCCGTATTTGCTGATATCCTGACATTAAAAGAGGCACTGGAATTTGACAAGCATATCAATACGGAAGACGATTTCCAGCTCACAAGCTGCTGCTGTCCTGTCTGGATCGCCATGATCCGTAAAATATACAAGGAGCTCATGCCCCATGTGCCGGGAGCCGTATCCCCTATGATCGCAGCCGGCCGGACAGTGAAAAAGATCCATCCGGAGGCGGTCACCGTCTTTATCGGGCCGTGTATGGCAAAAAAGAAAGAGGCCAAGGAACCAGATATTAAAGATGCGGTGGACTATGTGCTCACCTTCCAGGAAGTACAGGATATATTCGACGCAGCAGACATTCATCCGGAAGAACTGGCAGAAAACGACCGGGAACACTCCTCCAGAGCCGGCCGAATCTACGCCCACACAGGCGGTGTCAGTGAAGCCGTAAAATCCACAGTGGAAAAACTCCATCCCGGAAGAGAAGTCCCTGTCCATCCACAGCAGGCCGACGGAGTACCGGCGTGCCGGAAAATGATCGAACAAATCCAAAAGGGAGAGACAGACGCCAACTTCTTCGAGGGAATGGCCTGCAACGGCGGCTGTGTAGGAGGTCCTAAGATTATCATCGACAAAGAAAAAGGAAAATCCAACGTGGAACAATACGGGGAAGAAGCTCCTTACCGAACACCTCTTGACAATCCTTACGTGATGGAACTGCTCCACCGCCTTGGGTTTAAAACCATGGAAGAGTTTGTGGAAAAGAGTGATATGTTCACTCGGGATTTTGGAGAAAGTCATCCTCAATCCCAGAGCCATTAAAATATGTAATTTCTGCTTACGCAGGATGTTACACAAGACAAAAGGTATCATCCTGCATAAGTTTTTCCTCCGATTAGGACTTGGCCTCTTTCCTCATTTCTGGCAGGAAATACTCAATCTTAGGAGGAATTTTTTCTACCCTTAAAACTGCAGTACACAATTTTGCGGACTGCAGGCAACCACTATATCCAGTTATGATAAAACTGCAAAATAAATAATAACTACGATACCGAGCAGAATCCGGTACACACCGAAAATCTTAAAGTCATGCTTGCGTATATAGCTCAAAAGCATACGGATGGCCAGAATGGATACCACAAAAGATACCGCAGTTCCCACAAGCAGGAGTATCCACTCCGTCCCGGAAAACATCCCTGACTTAAGAAAGTATTTGATGAGCTTGAGCCCGCTGGCTCCTGCCATGACCGGAACAGCCAGGAAAAACGAAAATTCACTGGCAACATAACGTGAACATCCCAAAAGAACCGCTCCCAGGATTGTCGCACCACTCCTGGATGTACCCGGTATCGCCGCCAGCACCTGAAAACAGCCGATAAAGAATGCGGCTTTATAAGTGAGTTCCTTCAGAGAACTCATAGACGGGCGCCTCTTTCTGCTCTCAATAACAATAAAAGCGATACCATAGAGGATCAAGGTTGCGGCGATCACATAGACTCCTGAGAGATAATCCTCCAGTACCATATCTAGCGGAAGCCCCACAATGATGATCGGTATACACCCGACGATAACCTTTTTCCACAGATTGTATGTCTCCCTTTTTTCCTGTCTGCTTTTCCGGGGCGAAAAGGGATTCAGTTTATGGAAAAATAACACAAGCACTGCCAGTATTGATCCAAACTGTATCACAACCTTAAATACCTCAAAAAACTCCGGGCTCGATGCCATAGGCCATATTTGGTCAAACAAAATCAAGTGGCCGGTGCTGCTGATGGGTAACCACTCCGTGATACCCTGTATAATACCAAGGACAGCAGCCTTTACTATTTCAATCAGATTCATGAACATTCTCTCCTTTATAAATTTAGAATAACGATTCTATTGTATTTCACTTTGCCAGAAATTACAATGAACAATTCTGACACAATACTAATGTTCATTTTTTATACCATTAAAAAATTCTTTCAGCTCCTGCCGTACATCCTGGGACAGATCTTTTTTCTTCACTCCCTCAATGGCGGCCTCGATCCCCCACAGGCGGTGGAGGCACGCAGACTCATCAAAAGCCCGGATCTTCAGCCACGCCTCCCGGCTTCCGGTCTCTATGAGCTGTTCTTTGGTATAGATTCCCGCTTCATTAAGCTGTTCCTCCAGCTTTTCACCAATGTTCGGCAGTTTTCTTAATTCTCCCATGATGTTTCCTCCTTCTACTGTTTCTCTCGATTATATTCTACTTGAAAAAAGAAAATGAGGCGAAACCATCTGCCGTCTTCTATGCATTTCCATTTACAGCCACGCTGTGACAATGATAAAGATTCCAATGATAATCTGGAAAATGATAAGTCCATAATTTTTGCGGTCTGTGATATAAAGATACGGTTCATTTTCGCAGATATAAATGGGATATGTATGTCCGCTCTCATAATTCTTTGCCATATTCAATGGAACTTCTTCATTGCTTTCATTTTCATAAGAAACACCGCCATAAGTATATCGGAATGTAGGTATCACCGTCTGCATTTTATTGCTTCTTGATTCCCGGCTTTTTATAAATGTCCCATAAATCTGAGTCCCACACATACGAATCTTGATTAGATCAAAGATACTCATACAGATGCCCTCAACTCCAACCGTACACCAAAGCAGCGCATGCAAAAGCTCTGTGTCTTCCATATACAGAGCATAGGTTCCCGCAAGGCCTCCGGCCAAAGGGATCAGGCCCATAAACATTTTCTTCCAACGCAAGAACTTCTTCTCCTTTATACCAAACGGAAGAAGAAAAAAAATCCCCACAGCATAACATATAATTAAACCGATTTTTCCTCCCATACTTGACAGTATTCCTCCTCTCCTGTGACAGGCTCCCTATGGATCCCTTCTTCCAAAAAACCTTCTCTTTTGTAAAATCTGTATGCCGCCAAGTTCTTTTTATATACATGAAGGGTGAGCTTTGGGTTTCTCCTTTTGCAATAATCAAGCAACGCTTTTCCAATCCCTCTGGATCGCCTATCCCTTCTCACAAAAATCCCTGCCAGATATCCGTCCGTCACTCCTGTAAATCCTGCTATTTTTCCATCCTTATCTTCGTATACGAAAATATCGGCTTTTTGGATCGCTTCTCTGACTATACTGTAATTCCTTTTCCAATAATCATGTGAAATAAAATCATGGGCATCCAGATTAGAAGCCAGCCAGATGTCCATGACTGGATCCAGGTCTTCACATTTCATCTTCCTGATCATCCCTTGCGCCGTCTCTCCGATTCTCATAAAAACCTCCTATCCGACAGTTTTATTATAAAACACAGTGAGACAATTGAAAAGAAGAGGATACGGAGTACTTACTTTATGTCATTCTGCTCCACCTATATTTTCCCTTTAAGCACCTGATTTCCTCTGCATGGCCCGCAAGATCTGTCGGTGTCTCTAAAATGAACGGCAGCCGGTACAGCGCCGGATGGTTTATGATATCTAAAATGGTCTCTTTGCCAATGTGTCCGCTGCCGATCACCGTGTGCCGGTCCTTGTGGCTTTCTCTCACATTCATGCTGTCATTGATATGAAATGCTTTTAATAATTCCAGGCCTATGATCTGATCAAAATGGCTGAGTATTTCTTCCAGGTGATCCACAATATCATATCCGGAATCCCAGAGATGACAGGCATCCATACAGATCCCTATGTGGTCTTTTAATTCAATCCGGTCCAGAATGCCCTTCAATTCCTCAAAGCTTCTGCCTACCTCGCTTCCTTTTCCCGCCATCGTCTCCAGAAGAATCACAGTCCTCATCTCCGGAAACATAATAGAGTTCAGTGCGTCCGCGATCTGTCCGGTTGCAGTCTCCAAAGACTGTTTTAACCGGTTCCCCGGATGCAGGTTATAAAAGTTCCCCGGCATAAGTTCCATGCGCTGAATGTCTTCTTTCAGCATCTGGGCTGAGAGTTCCCTCAGATGTCCGTCTGAAGAACAGAGATTTAGGGTATACGGAGCATGGGCAAGAAATGACCCAAATTCATTCTTTTTTAGAATTTCCAAGAACTCTCCAATCTCTTCCATGTTGATCTTTTTCGCCCTTGCCCCTCTTGGATTCCGGATGAAAAATTGAAAGGTATTAGCGCCAATCTCAATAGCGTTGCGTGCCATCCGCTGGTATCCGCCTGCCACAGAGAGGTGGGTACCGATCTTTAGGTTTGTATTTGTTTGATTATTTTTTATATTTTCAATCTCTCGTTTCATATAAATAGTCTCTGCAATCCCTATTTGTTTATGTGCAAAAGAGGCAGCAAAATGAAAAAAACAAGATTAGAACAGGGTCGGGAAAACCTGCAGATCGCTCCCGACCTGGTACTCCAGAGAGAAGCTGGATCCTCAGAAGAGGGAACTGAAAAAGGGAACAGAACCTGCATATAAGCAGGGACTGTCCCTTTTTTGAGGATTATAAAATCTCTATCGTATAAGACCGCTTGCTGCTTTCCCCCGCATCCAGGGACTGAATCAGGTACTTATGCCGGATATCCTGCACTCCCTGCCCGACAAAATCATTGATGCCGCACCAAGGCTCAATACACAAATATTCCGCCTGATCAATGGCGGACGGCATGGTCCAAACAGCCGCTGCCGGAAATCCCGGAAAACACACTTTCAGGTGATAATCTGCCTTTTTACAGTCCAACGTCATGGACGAAATCCCGTCTTCAAAGACCAGCGCATCCTTCCGGAGCAGATCAGGGGTGAGCCAAAGTTCCCCTGCCTGCTTTGCCACCGGGTATGTCTCTCTGGTCACCAGCCTGCCTTTCACCCGGTGTGTGTTTAAGTCCAATGCCCGGTCAAAGATCAGGCGGTAATCGGAAAGTCCAGTGTTCTCCGCCAGCTGAAATCCCGGATGGGCGCCGATGGAATAATACATGGTGCTGGACCCTGCATTGAGAACTGTCCATGTGACCGTCAGCTTCTTTCCCTCCAGCCGGTGGGAAACCTGCAGGCAGAAACGATAGGAGTAAGATGCATAGGTATCCTCGCTGCTCGTAAGCTGCATCACGATCTCGCTGTTGTCTATATGCACTAAGGTGAAATCCATATCACGGGCAAAACCATGTGCTCCCATTTTATAAGTTTTCTCACCCACCGCATAGGTTTCGTCATAGAAGCCGCCGATGGAAGGAAACAGGAGAGGGCTGTGCTTCGGCCACACCGGGCCTGCCTGCCATATGTACTCACGCTCTTTGGTCTTATCGTACATTTCGCAGAGCTCGCTGCCATGTTCTAGTATCGAGATGCGGCATACTTCATTTTCTAATTGATACACTTCAATGTTCCTCGCTTTCTTTAAAACGTCTGGATTTTTGTTAGGAGATATAGTATAATGAAGCGGCAAAAATTAAGAATTTTTTACCATTTTTCCTTCTCAAAGTCTTTAATCTGATGAATATGGACATACTATGTGCTTGAGATGTATATTTTTTAATCTAAAGAGGCTGCTCCATCACATATTTTAGCATTACCGGAGGACTGCATTTAAAGTAAGACAAAGAAACATTTCCGTTTTGGAGGATTGTGAATGAATCGAAAATTTATGTCGGTCAAAAACTGTATTCTAGAAAAAATTGACAAGATGTCACCCAATGAAAAACTGCCTTCTGAGCGCGATCTTATCGAAGAATTTGGCTTCTCCCGCCCCACCATCCAAAAGGCACTATCAGATTTGGAAAATGAAGGTATCATTTACCGAAAACCACGGCAGGGCTCCTTTGTCGCTGACCGCCGCCTGCACAAGTCTCTGGATTCTCTTCAAAGTTTTCCGGAAGACCTCCGTTCCTCAGGGGATATCCCCTCCACGAGGCTGATTGATTTCGAGATCCTGGAAGCATCTGAGACTGTAGCCAGAAAGCTTCAGATGAAAGTGGGGGATCCCGTTTACTACCTCGTGCGTCTGCGCCATAAAAACGGTGATCCAATCATTTATGATTACTCCTACTATGCTCCGTTTGCGATTAAAGATGCCAGCTGTGAGGTATTAGTTGATTCTATCTACAGCTTTATGGAAAAAAAGGGAATGAAGATTTCCATGGCAGAAAAGACCGTGGATGCCATTCTTCCTCCAAAAGAGATTGCCGATGCATTAGAACTCCGAAAGGATGAACCTGTCATTAAGATCGAAATGATCGCCTACCTTTCAGATGGCCGCCCTTTTGAATATACTCTTTCCCATAAAAATCCAAAAAAATATTTGCTTGAAATAAAATCCTACCGCTGATAGGTAAAGGTGCCAATCACATGCCTGGCACCTTTTTTATTGTCATTCTATACTCACAGAATCTCCGGTCTGATAGTCCGGGTATTCTCCTTCGACATGTACAGTCCCTGGAAGCGCGGCCTCTTTGGCCCCGTCAAACCGGACTGTACAATGCCCAAGCTCTGAAAATGTCTTCGATGCTATATCACCCACCGCAGTGACTGGATAGCTGTTTTTTCCAATACATAGAGTATCTCCCGGACAAATGGAAACCGGCTTCTTAGGCTCAGTGATGAGCACGCTGTAATCTTCCAGTCCTCCATTTGCGCACTGTCCAAAGAATATCAGCATGTTTTCACCCTTGAATTCACGTGCCTGTGCTCCAATCCCTATAATCTTTGTCTCAAATTTCATGCTGCTTTCCCCTCCTAAAATACCAGCTGACCGATGATAACAGCAATGATGATCTCAATTGGCGCTACTAAAAATTTAGAGAATAATACAGCGGATACCCCGACTTCTACTGTCTCTGGTTCTGCTTCGCAAAGTGACATGCCGACTGGAATAAAATCTGCTCCGCAAGGCTGATGGATCGCAAATACCGTTGGAAGCGCCATCGTTAGTGGCACGGCACCTGTACTGATGAGACCGCCGATCAGCGCACCGATGACCTGTGGGATAACTGCTCCGGGTCCGATGATCGGAGAGATCAGAGGAAATGTGATGATCAGGCCCATGACAACCAGCCCAACCGGAGATGTCGCCAGTCCTGACAGCGCATTTGCTATGATATTTCCAACCCCTGTACTCGTGATCAGCGTAAATACTGTGGACACAAAAATCAGAAATGGGATGATGGTTTCCAGACAGAGCTTAAATGAATTCCTGGCCGCCTGCACAACTGTCATTACAAATTTTCCGATCGCCGAAGCCACTGTTGTCATAAATTTAGAAACTGCTTTCATAATTTTTCCCCTTTCTCACACTCAATCTTCAGCGGTGACATTTTTTACAGTAGAACCGGACACATAAAGCCCCTCTTTGCAAAATGACCCAAATGGTCCGCTTGGCCCTGTGGGATTTAGATTTATCGTCTTGAGACCTTTTTTGGGAAACATCCCAAGCCGCAGGCTGCCCCCGCAGTTTACAATGACACATGCAGTCTCAGCATCCGGAACTGGCTTGCGAAATCCGTCCACAGCTTCTCCACCAATAATCTCAGCAATTTTTTCTGCCAATGGATGGATACCCACACCGGTCATACATACAACCTTTGTTCTTTTACCTTCTGCGCTTATTTCCAGCGGAGTACCGAATCCTCCGCCTCCTTTTGATACGATAGCTTTTCCCATTTCTTTAACCTCCTGTATAATTGATAGATGAATGAAACACAGTACTGTATCCTAGTATGCTTCTCCGTGTTTTCTGGCTTCCACTTCTTCCCAGTCGATCCCTTCGCGTTTTGCAAGAATTCCATTGACTTTCTCAATTGTAAGCCCGATCAGGGAGGAGGTGCATAGACCGATCAAGAATGTACATACTGCCAGAACGCCTCCAGCCTGTGCCCCATACATCTTGACAACTCCCTCATAGACTCCCAGCCAAACATACATTTCCGCCGGGTTTACGTGCGGGAACAGGCACATCATCGGAGCCATGTTGGTACGGTTTGCCACCTCAAAGAAAGCGGCTTTGTATTTCTCTTTCAGATAACGGCCGAACGTAAATACAATCGGGCTGCCCACAAAAAAGTTCCCTAGATACGGGAGAATGGTATATCGTGTAAAGAAATTTCCCGTCAGTTTTTGCGCGAACCTATCAAAGCGTTCCTCACCGATCAAACTCACGATCGCATTAAGTACAGTCAATGCGATCAGTGCCATCGGAAGGATGCCAAGCATGTTATCAAGGAACGTAGTTCCTGCAGCCTTGAAGAATCCTGTCAGGCCTTTTGCCACGGTAACGAATGCTGTAATGATACCTGGAAGCTGAAACGCCGTTTCATTTGCCGCTGATGCAAGTTGTGTAAGCATATATTTTTCCTCCTTTTGCTTTTGGAGGGGGCAGGCAGCGCCCCCTTAAGAATTGTTTTACGAGTACAACATTAAGCTGTGCACTTGTCAGCAGTCTGACCGTCAGAGACGATACCGAAGTCCTTTTTATATTTTGCGACCGCCATGTCAACCCACTCTTTTGTGATAGGCTTCGCATTAATAATGGTATAACGCAGACCCTCCCGCTCTGTGAAATCACGCAGCGTCAGAAGGCCGGTGCAAAGCTGGTCCTCAGTGATTCCCAGACCTTCCAGAGTCACATCGATTCCCAAACGTTTCAGCATCATGACCGCCCTCTCATGCTGGTTGTCCTGGAATAAGGACATAAAGTAGACTGTCAGGCCGATGATCTGCCCGTGCAGGAAAGGCTTTTTACACACATACTCCATATTGTCAAAAAACGCATGCTCACTGGCGCTTTCCCACATCGTATGGTTCATTTTGGCACTGTATTCAGCCACCCAGCGGAAGGCCTCACACATAAAATAAATTCCGTCATCATTGACTTCACGGATGTTGTCAATATTCTCAGATAACATTCCAAGCAGATATTGGGCACCATCGCAGATCTCCTGTGAGAACCTATGGCTTTTTGTTACCATACTGTTCAGTCTCCAGTCATAGGAGGCAGTCAGGCACGCCAGCAGATCACCCGCACCTGAAATGTTTAAGTACTTTGGAGCCCCTTGAATAATGTCAAAATCAATATAGATCGCTTCTGGAAAAATACGTCCCATGTATGTAACGACATTCTTCACTCTCATGGCAGATTTATAACAGAATGCCGCATTGACAGACAGAACTGTCGGAACACTATGAATTTTCTTACCCAAATGTTCCGCCATCCACTTTCCGGCATCGATGGCCATTCCCCCTCCCATTGCAACAACAGTATCTACTCCATCATATTCCTTGATATCCTGTTCCAGGGTGGAAACTTCAACGTCCTTTACAATGTAAACTTGATGGTTATTTTTTAATTGTTCTTTATATTTCTCATAGACAAATCCGTCGGCTACGACAAGATAATTGTTTAAATCAGCTGTCAATTCAGGTAAAAGATTTCTTCCATAGACCAGGTGGAACTGATCTCCCACATGTGGAAATATCATTTTCGCCGTCCTCCTTTTTTAGAAGTATTGATTGTAGTGGCTTTCTATGTTAGACTTATTTGAGATATCATATGGAATTGATATTCAATTCCGTATCTTTCAAATGTTGATTCTGTCAGAAGCCTGTGCGAGAGGCTTCTGACAAGATCTCTATGACTTAGGCTTGATAGCCGGCAGCTTTGGCAAGTTCTGCATCGATGACGATTGTGACGTCTCTGTGCATCTTGAGCATGGTTGCCGGTATTTTGCATGTAATCTCATCATCTGTAAGAAGAGCTTTGATCACTGGAACCTTATTTTCTCCTGTGGCAATCAATACAATCTTTTCAGCCTTCATGATGTCCCCAATGCCCATTGTGATCGCTTCTTTCGGCACATCATCCGGTGAATCAAAAAAACGGGAGTTTGCAGCGATGGTGCTATCATCCAATTTTTCAATATGTACTCCTGATGTAAGCTTTTCGCCGGGTTCATTAAATCCGATATGCCCGCTCACACCAACTCCTAACAGTTGTAAATCTATCATCTTATCTGCGTACAATTTTTCGTTAAACAGCGCAATCTCATCTTCTGCTTTGGTTAATCCAGACGGTACATACGTTTTTGTTTTATCTATCCCTGCCGGATCAAAGAAACGGTCAGCCATATACTGGCGGTAGCTCTGCGGGCTTTCCGGGTCCATTCCGATGTATTCATCCAGGTTGACGGAAGTAATCTGGGAAAAATCAACTGTTCCTTCCTTATATGCTTTTACCAGGTATGGATAAACCTGTTCTGCCGTTCCTCCAGTCGCAAGACCCAGCTTTGAATCTGATTTTTTCTGAACCTGCGTAATAATCTCATTTGCTACAGCCTGGCAGGATTCCTCATAATTTTTTGTCACGATCACTCTCATAATGATGCTCTCCTTTTCTTTAAAGATTAATAATTGACTTGTGGATATGTCCACGATTAGATTATACTGCACACGTCCAGATATGGCAATAGCTTTTTGTTAAATTTAATTATATTTTTTCTGTTTTCCTTTTAATATTCATCATATATGCCTAAAATACTGTATAATCAAGCCATTTTAGAATAATAATTGACCAAGAAAACAAATGATGTTATACTACTCCCGAGAATTCATCTGGTCATGTCCAATTCAAATCCTAACCTTTTACCTGGACTTGTCCATAGTTGATTCTCTCACACTACACTGCCAATAAAAATGAAATTCACTATATCCTTTTAGGAACATCTATAAAACATAGGAGGTTTTAAAATGAACCGAAAGTTTATGTCCATCAAACATTGCCTGCTAAAAAAGATCAGCAAAATGTCACCGAACGATAAGCTTCCCTCTGAGCGGGATTTAATCGAAGAATTTGGAGTTTCACGTCCAACGATCCAAAAAGCCCTATCTGACCTGGAGATTGAGGGCATTATTTACAAGATTCCGCGTCAGGGATCCTTTGTATCAGATCTGCGTCTGCGCAAATCTCTGAACAAGCTGAAGAGTTTTGCAGAAGATCTCCGTTCAACCGGGGATACCCCCTCTACCCGCCTGATCTCCTTTGAACTGACGGAGGCCTCAGCTGCAGTAGCGAAACAGCTGGATCTGGCAGAAGGGGATCCCGTGTATTATCTCATTCGTCTGCGTTTTAAGAATGGAGACCCAATTATTTATGACGACTCTTATTTTGCGCCGTTTTCGATCAGTGGGATCACTTGTGACGTGTTGATCGATTCTATTTATCAGTTTATCGAATCACACGGCATGAAAGTCTCCATGGCAGAAGAAACCATCAGCGCTGTGCTGCCGCCACAAGATATCGCAGAAGCATTAGAACTTCAAAAAGATGAACCTGTCATTAAGATTGAGATGGTTGCTTATTTATCGGACGGGCGTCCATTTGAATATACCATCTCTCATAAAAACCCAAGGAAGTATCTGCTGGAACTGCAGTCTTTTCGTTAAAAAGGACAGGAAGAAACCCTATCATGAGTTTCTTCCTGTCCTTTTTTACACCAGTATCTTATTACGCTGCCTCTTTCTGGCCCTGTTCTTCCAAACCCTTTTCCAGATACTCAGCTGCCATGTATTTTGCTTTTTCGAACTGGGTTCGCTTTTTCTTATACTGTAAATTTTCGATGATTTCACGGTAATTCTTTTCACCCAAATCCAGATCTTCTTTAAATCCTGAAAATACAAAGTTCCCGCTTGTCTTATAACCGCACAAGATATTTCCTTCCTTATCCGTGACCAGCACATAGGCACGGTTCCCCTTCCAGTGGCGCGCCAGACCTACACTGGACACAGGCCCCAACTTACGGATCTCCAACAGCTGCTTATTCAACCTGCGGATCTGGGGCAGTGCCATCAGTTTGCTCACGACGACCATGACTAAAAAAAATAGGACAACACCAAACAAGTTACCATTCATAAAGACTTCCTCCTTTTGCATTCCCAGAGAATCTGAACACACACATATCTTATGGACATATCCATTCGATTATCAAATAAAGTTTAGTATATATCAAGTTTATAGGTTTTATATTTATTAATAATATATTGAATCTTCTTCTTGGACCTGTCCAGTTCTTGTCTTTATTGTATAATAATCTATCGTCGAATGCAACCGTTTTCTGTCATATTGATAAATCACGTTTGTACCACTGTCCGCATATACTATAACAGAACGATTTTCGGGTGGACAACATGGCACAAGTCTCAACACAGCGGGAACTGCAGAGCGCCCTCAGCGCAAAGGAAAGCCTCATACAGGTGACCGCTGGTTTTCCAATCTCTTCTCAGATCAACATAACCTACGGGGTAACCATAGAAAGCCTTACATCAAACAATATTTTTACTCTCACAAAAGATGCTTCATATTTCAGCTACCTCTTCCGGGTCAGCGGCGGCTCCCTGACGTTTCAAAATATCATCATCGATGGAAACAAATCGTCCCATGAGATTGGCAATACGGCCAACCGCTCCCTTGTCTATGTCACGGGAGGCTCCCTTCACCTGGCTACAGGATCTGTTCTCCAGAATAACAATGCGGCATCCCAAGGCGGGGCTGTCAATCTCACCAGCAGTGTTTTTGCAGCAAACACACTTGTCATGGATGGCAATGCAGAGATCACCGGCTGCCACACAGTCTCAAACGGCGGCGGCATTATGGTCAATTCCATGAACTCACAGGACCGCTGTACCATTGCGGGCCAGTCTCTTATCGACGGCAATACTGCAGTCAGCGGCGGCGGCATCTTCTGCCGTTCCTATACAGAGGGTGTATCTTCTTCTCTTTCCATAGGAGGTGAAGCCCATATTACCAATAATGCCGTTTCCGGTGCCGGAGGCGGGGTCACCTTTTCCGGCTACAGGGACGGAGCCAGTGCCCCCTCCCTTCTTACACTGTCCGGTAACTGTCTGATCTCCCAAAACCAGGCTGGCAGCGGCGGAGGGATTTACTATTATGCCTCCAATTCAGGGGATCGGCTGAGCATGACAGAAAACAGTTCTGTAACAAAAAATACGGCTTCCCAGAACGGCGGAGGAATCTTTATGACTGTTCCTTCAGGAAGCGGCTTGATGGACGTAGACAATGCATCGGTCTCCGGCAATTTGGCTGGGACCGGAGGCGGCATCTATCTCCTGGCTGACGCCGATGTTTCCGTCACAGTCTCCGGGGCCGGATTTGAAAGCAACAGTGCCGCCGGGGGAACCTCTGGTTCCGGGGGCGGACTCTGGATACAAAATCAATCCAGCCAGGCTAAGACAGATGTTTCATTTGACAGCGTCCGGCTTCTCAATAACCAGGCATCGGCCGCAGGCGGCGGCATGTTTCTGGCAGGAGGTCCGGGAAACTTGACGTTCAAAGCAGACGGAACCACTGTGGGCGGCAATCTTGCCGGATCCAACGGCGGCGGGCTCCTTGTGAGTAGTTTGGGTACTGCCTCTTTGCAATTCGGCCAGACGATCCTAAAAGATAATACGGCAGACGCCTACGGCGGCGGTATGTACTATGCAAACTTAGCAGCAGGGACTTCTGCCCAAATCGCAATGACAGACTCTACTGTTTCTGGAAACACTGCGGGCCAGGAAGGCGGCGGCCTCCGCATCGGCTCCAATGCCGGAACACTTAAGACCACTCTGACGGACTGCACGGTCTCAGGAAACACTGCCCGCGAGAACAGCGGCGGCGGTATCTGGAACGGTGGCAGCCATGATACCCTGACTCTTGCCGGATCTTGCATCGTGACTGAAAACAGTACGGAACAGGGAAACGGAGGGGGCATCTATTTCAACAGCGACAACGGCTCCCTGTTTTTAACCGGTCAGACCAAGATTACTTACAACCGGGCTGATGCAAAGGCCAGCACGTTCGGAAACCACGGCGGAGGTCTATGCATTGTGCCCGGAAAGGTGACCATCCAGGATGACACTGAGATCGCATACAACAGTGCCCTTGGCTATGGAGGCGGACTGAGCGCCTCTGAGCAGACCAGTGTTTCCATGACGGGCGGCAGTATCCACGACAACCGTTCTTCAGAGTACGGAGGCGGTGTGTGGAATCATGACAGAAGTGTCTTCTCTTTGACAGGCGGAAGTGTATATAATAACCAGGCAGAATATGGAGGCGCTTTTTACAACAATCTGGGCGGAATCCTGTCACTGACTGCCGGTTCCTTGTATGCCAACCACGCCACCGTTGGAGGAGGCATCTACAATGCCTCCTCTTCCGATACGACAGTCATAGGTTCCAACGTGTTTGGCAAAGACCGCCCGAATACAGCTTCTTCCTATGGGCAGGATATCTACAACGAAGGCTCTCTGTATACGGGCGGGGAACGCGAGATTTCTAACGGAGTCTATCTGGATAACCGGTCCGCCGTTGTAAAGATCCAGGGCTCCTTAAGTACAGGATCTCTCATACAGTTGGAAAACTCAGGGTATGTGACTCCCAATGCACAGGGTACCCCTATTGTGGTGGGGGAAGGCACAGCTTCCTATCCTCTTCTCACCCAGACTGATGCCGATGCTTTCCGAAAGCCTCCTGCCGGATTTGACGGCTGGGAAATCCGCCTTAGTGAGGATAGGACCCAGGTTCTGCTGGCACCGGTCAATTACACGATCCACTACGAAAACCTGATGGGTGCCTCCCATACGAACCTTTCGTCTTATACGATCAATACCCCGGATATCCGTCTGAACGCACCCGGTCCTCTTCCGGGCTACCGTTTTCTCGGCTGGTTTGACGCTCCTTCCGGGGGCAGCCGCATCACTATCATTCCCCAGGGAAGCACCGGGGATTTGACACTCTACGCCCGTTGGGAGGCAGTCAGCTCTTATACTGTCTCTTACCACGGCAATGAATCCTGCTGTCCTATGGCTCACTGTGTCCCATGGCCTCTCACGGTGGAGGAAGGCAGCAGCTTCCTCATATCAAGACAGCGCCCAGTAAGGAAAGGGTACCGTTTCCTGGGCTGGAATACAGACCCCTGCGGCAATGGCATCTCCTACCTTCCGGGTATGACTGTTCCGGGCATCCAGGCAGACCTGAACCTCTATGCCATGTGGAAAAAATGCTGTTCCTTTTGTATGAACTGAATCAGCCAACGAGAAAAAGACAGCAGTCCAAACTGCTGTCTTTTTCTCTGTAATGTCAATATGCTTCTATCGCCGCCGTCTCATAAGGTCTCAGGATTAAAGCCCCCTGCCCGGTCAACAGCTCTCCATAGTTCCCAAGTACAAGTCTGTACTCCTTGGCCCCGCTTTCTAAAGGCAGAACAACCTCTTTTTTTGTCAGGTTATGAAAGGCCAGTATTTCTTCCTGATCATGAAAGCGCCTGTAGGCCATCACATCCGGGTGCTCCCTGAAAAGAAATTCAATCTGTCCGTCTGCGATCACAGATCTTTCCTTCCGCAGGCGGATCAGTTTTTGGTAAAAAGCATACACTGAGTCAGGATCCCTTCTTTGTGCTTTTGCATTGATGGTTTGGTAATTGTCCGGTATGGAGATCCATGGTTCTTTGTCAGAAAAACCAGCAAACTTATCACTGGACCACTGCATCGGTGTCCTGCCATTGTCCCTGGATCTGGCCCTTAACACTTCCAGCGCCTCCTGCTCCGTTTTTCCCTGTTCTCTCATGATCCGGTAATAATTCAGGCTTTCCACATCCCGGTACTGTCCGATCTCCATAAACCCCGGATTTGTCATGCCGATCTCTTCCCCCTGGTAAATATAAGGGGTTCCCCTAAGCAGATGGATACAGGCAGCCAGCATTTTCGCTGACTCTTTCCAATACCTTTTGTCATCCCCCAATCTGGAAACGATCCGGGGCTGGTCATGGTTACACCAAAACACGGCATTCCATCCGTTTTGCTCCTGCATATTAAGCTGCCAGTCTTCCAAAAGCCGTTTCAATTCCAAACGATCCGGGTCCATCAGCTCCCATTTATCCCCGCTCTTATAATCAATCTTTAAGTGGTGGAAGTTAAAACACATGGACAATTCTTTCTCCTCGGGCCTGGAGTATCTGATACAGTTTTTAATATCCGTTGAGGACATTTCGCCCACAGTGACCATATCCTCAATCTTTGTATCCCTCACCAACTCTTTTAAAAACTCGTGTACATGAGGACCGTCTGTATAAAACCTCCGGCCGTCACCTTTCATGTCATCCTGAAAAACCTCCGGTTTTGAGATCAGGTTGACCACATCGAACCGAAACCCCTTGATCCCTTTTTCTTTCCAGAAACGGACCACCTGCTTTAGTTCCTCCCTCACCTTGGGATTATTCCAGTTTAAATCAGCCTGGGTTTTGTCAAACAGATGAAGATACCATTTACCAAGGTTCGGCAGATACTCCCATGCCGGTCCTCCAAATTTGGAGATCCAGTTCGTGGGAGGTGTGTCCGGGTCCCCGTCTTTGAATATATAATAGTCCATGTATTCCGGATCCCCCGAAACCGCCTTACGAAACCATTCATGTTCTGTGGACGTATGGTTAAACACCATATCAAACATCAGGCTCAGGCCTCTTTGTTCTGCTTCCCTTATCAATTCTTCCAAGTCTTGCATCGTCCCGAACAACGGATCAATGCTGTAATAATCTGAAATATCATAACCATTGTCATTCTGGGGAGATGAGAAAAACGGAGTCAGCCAGAGAATGTCAACGCCCAGTTCCTGCAGATAATCCAGTTTTTCTGTCACCCCTTTTAAATCACCAAAGCCGTCATGGTCTGAATCCCTAAAAGATTTCATATAGATCTGGTAAATCACTTTATCTTTAAACTCAGTCATTGTCTGTCCCTCCTTTATGATCAAATGAGACGACCACTGTCTCACCCGCTTTTGCCTGCATTCCAGTATAGATTTTAAGGTTTTCTGTATTTCCCTGTTCCGGCATCACACAGATGACTGCGTCTGAGTATCCTGCCTTTTTGATCTTCTCCCGGTCAAATTTGATCAGCGGATCCCCGGCCTTCACCTTCTGCCCCTGGGTGATCCTATATTCAAATCCGGCGCCTCCCATGGCAACTGTGTCAATTCCAATGTGAAGCAGGAGTTCCATGCCGTTTTCCAGAGAAATCCCGCAGGCATGTTTGGATTCTTCCATTACAACCGATATGGTCCCTGACGCCGGGGCATACACGGTTCCTTCATCCGGCAGGACCGCAAGTCCTTCTCCCATGACCCCTTCAGAAAATACGCCGTCCTTTACGTCCTTAAGAGGGATCACTTTCCCGCTTACATATGCCTTTAAATCTGTTTCTACTTCTGTCTTGGTTTCTTCTTCCTGTTCTGCGCCAATCCCCTTTTTCTTTCCCACGATCAGTGTCAAAATAAACGGAATGACAACTGCCGCTGCCATGCCTGCCGCAAAGGACAGCATAGACGCCGGTTTGATGGATAAGATACCGGGGATACCTCCCACTCCGATGGCATTTGCCGCAGTTTTGGTTGCCACACTGATGACCGCAGCAACAGAAGATCCTATCATTCCGCACACAAACGGGAATGCGTATTTTAAATTAACTCCGAAAATAGCAGGCTCCGTGACACCCAGGTAACAGGATACGCATGCCGGGACATTAACTTCCTGGGCATCCGCCTTCTTTCTCTGAAGGAAACACATGGCCAGAACCGCAGATCCCTGTGCGATATTGGACAAAGCGATCATAGGCCAGAGCATTGTTCCCTTATAGTCAGCGATCAGCTGAAGATCAATGGCATTGGTCATATGATGGAGTCCAGTGATCACAAGCGGCGCATAGACAAACCCAAAAACCGCGCCGAACACAACCTTAAAGGATCCCGTAATCCCTGCATATACCACGCTGGAAATGGCTGATCCGATCTTCCACCCGATCGGTCCGAGGATAAAATGGGCCGCGATCACAGAGAGCACTAAGCTGAAAAACGGAACAACGATCATGGACACTACCTGCGGCGTGATCTTTCTAAAAAACCGTTCCAGATAGACCAGTGTCAGGGCCGCGAGGATGGCTGGAAGCACCTGTGCCTGGTATCCGATCATGTCTACCTTAAAGAACCCAAAATCCCAGAATGGAATGTCTGCCGCCGCTGTGGAGGCCACAGAGTAGGCGTTCAAAAGCTGTCCGGACACAAGGGTTAAACCGAGGACAATACCGAGCATCTGCGTGGTTCCCATCTTCTTTGTGACAGACCAGCAGATTCCCACAGGAAGCATATGAAAGACTGCCTCACCGATCAGCCAGAGAAAACTGTCAATCCCCTTCCAGAACTGGCTGATATCACAGAGTGTCTTCGTGCCATTTTCAAAAATATACATGCTGTCAATACAGTTTCTGAATCCGAGGATGAGACCTCCCACGATAATGGCCGGAATCAGAGGGGCAAAGATCTCTGCTACCACGGCTACCCCTCTCTGCAGCAGATTCTGGTTTTTCTTGGCCGCCTGTTTCACTGAGTCCTTGGACACACCTTCGATTCCCGCTTCCTCAGTAAAATCCTTATAAAACTCTGAGACAGCGTTTCCGATGATGACCTGGAACTGACCTGCCTGTGTAAAGGTTCCCTTGACTGTTTTCATGGACTCGATGTTTTTAACATCGGCTTTGCCGGGGTCGTTAAGCACAAACCTCATTCGCGTCACACAGTGGGTGACAGCCGCGATATTGGACTTACCTCCCACCAGCCTAAGAAGCTCTTTTGCATCCTGTGAATACTTACCCATTTCCTTTCCTCCTACAATCCGTACTTGTTTAAACAAGTTCCATGTTTTATTTATACCACACTTGTTTAAACAAGTCAATCATCTTTTTTATTTTTCTTGTTTGACATACGTCGGAGATTGTCTATAATAAGGATAGATGTTTAAACAAGTAGGGGGATTGTCATGCCAAAATCAATATTTGAGACTATATATAAAGACCTAAAAGAGAAAATAGAAGCACAGCAGTACATTTACCAGGAACTGCTCCCTTCTGAAAATACGATGGTTGAGATCTACGGCTGTTCCCGCAACACCATACGCCGTGCAGTCAAGCTCCTGGCCGAATCAGGTTATGTTCAGTCAATGCACGGAAAGGGTGTCCGTGTCATCTATCAGCCAGTGGACCAGACCTCCTTCACCATCGGAGGGATCGAGTCCTTCAAAGAGTCCGCGGCGCGCAACCACAGAAACGCTTTCACTAAAGTGGTTCTTTTTACAGAGCTTCTTGCTGATGAGAGAATCTCCAAGAAGACAGGTTTTTTAAAGGGAAGTGAGCTTTATTATATCCAGCGGGTCCGGTATCTGGACAAAAAAGCCCTGATCCTGGACGTAAACATGTTCTTAAAATCCGCGGTTCCGGGACTCACAAAAGAAATCGCTGAGCACTCTGTCTATGATTATATTGAACAAGAGCTGGGCATGCAGATCGTCACAAGCAAACGGAAAATGACAGTGGAACACAGCACCCAGATTGATGAAAAATATATGGAACTGGGGGATTATCACTGTCTGGCCGTCATCACCAGCCAGACGTTTAATTCGGATGGAGTCATGTTTGAGTATACCCAGTCCAGACACCGTCCCGACTACTTCTGTTTTCAGGACACGGCAGTGAGGAAACGCTGACCTTCCTTCATAATAGATCATAAAAAGAACAGGGATTCTAAATAAAAAACTTGGAATCCCTGTTCTCTTAAAAATATTAAATTAATTTATAATCAGCATGTTCCCTTTGTACATCCATGAAAGCCTAAAACTAGATTCGGAGAATGATGGTACATTTAACGCTTCTCCTGTTTTCATATATCTTATCCATTGTTCCTGCAGTCAAACTATCACCTTCTCTTTTGTAATAGTTATTTAGTTTTGTTCGATCTTTATTCTTCATAAAGACAATCATATCGTTTTAAATTTGTAGAATTCTGTAAATCAAAATATGGAACGTCCGACAAAGAACGTCAATTACTTAAGTATTCTTCCTTATAATTGAATCTATTTTTATTATTCCGTTATCTTAGCCCACAACTCAATATAACAGTCGTCCCGCATAGGCCTGAAATACTTCTGGACCAGGATCGGCTCCGGCACCATGTTCCGGTTCGGGAGCCATACATCGTATAAGTACCGGCTGGCCTTGTATAATGCTTCAGAAACAAGGGATTCAAAATCTTCCGCCTCATAGGTACATACGATATAGCTGCCCTTGGGCATGGTCCGCATCTCCACTCCCTGTTCTTCTCCCCGGCTCTCTGTCCCTACAAAATAGTCAAAATACTGTGGATCCTCACATGGCGTCAGGATATCCACATGCTCCCTGCCGCTGCTTTGGTCCTCCGGCAGCTGTTTCCACAACTCTGTCAGAAGATTGATCTTCGGCTCTCCCAGCTCTTTCACAGATGCCTTCTTACTTTTTCCTGTAAAAACGATATCCTTGTCTAATCTCTGTTTCCGGATTTCCAGCACCATCTGGTCCACCGCCAAGGGAACCCCCTCTTGTACTAATGTGTGATGTAACCCTAAATCCGGTTTCACAAAAATATCCAGGGTCATATCACTTTTCCGGTATTCATCCGGGGTGACACCGTAAGTTTCCCGGAACGCCCTGGTCAGACTGCTGTGGCTTGAAAATCCACATTCCAGAGCCACATCCAGTATTGTACGTTCCAGATTCCTAAGTTCTCTTGCTGCCTTTGCAAGACGCCTCAGCCTGAGATATTCTTTCACATTTTTGCGGACCAGCCTTTGAAACAGCCTCTGGTAATAATACTTGGATAAATGCGCCTCCTCTGCCAATGCATCAACCGTTATCTCTTCCCCGCAGTGTTCCTCAATATAGTCCAGTGTAGCCTGGACTGCTTCCCATGCGTACATTGTCTTCCTCCTTTTGCTGTGTTTGATAAGACTAGTTTATCGGATTCTAAAACGTCATGCTTGCCCAGGAATGCCTTGTTGGAACAACTGCTTAATACTCAGAGGATCTGTCCGGCGGCGCCGCTGTGTCCACAGTCGGCCAGCTGTTCGTCCGGAAGTGTGCACACTCTGCGCTCCTTTTCCACCAGCCTGCTCACAAAATCAGTGGCCGGAGCCCTCAAAAGCACCCCCGGCTCTGCGTACTGTTCAATCTTCCCCTGATCCATCACCAGGACCTTTGTGCCCAGCTTCAGTGCTTCGGAGATATCATGGGTTACGAACATGATTGTGATCCCTGTTTTTTCGTAAATCTGCCGAAGTTCCGTCTGCAGCTGGCCCCTTGTGATCTCATCCACAGCTCCGAACGGCTCATCCATCAGGAGGATATCAGGGGATGCCGCCAATGCCCTTGCGATTCCCACTCTCTGTTGCTGTCCTCCGGAAAGCTCCGCCGGGTACCTCTCCATCATATCCTCATCAAGTCCCACGATGCCCATCCATTTTTCTACCGCTTTTTTTGTGCGCTGCTTATCCTTTTTGTTGAGCAGGTCTGGAACATAGGAGATATTTTCTTCCACTGTCATATGCGGGAACAGGACACTTCCCTGGATCGCATAGCCAATGTTTCTCCTTAAGCTGATCATATCCATCTCTGAGATATCCTGCCCTTCCACAAAGATCTTGCCTCCATCTGGCACCACAAGGCCGTTGACCATTTTTAAGACTGTGGTCTTTCCGCAGCCGGAGGACCCGATGACAGTCACGAACTCACCCCTCTCAACTGTCAAGTCAAAGCCTTCTATGACGGTCTTTTCCCCATACACTTTTTTTATCTGCCTGAATTCAATTGCCGTGTTCATATGGCCCTCCTCACTTTAATAGTCCTTTGCTCTTAAGAAAATCTTTTGCCGCTTCCTTTGGCTCTTTCTCCTTGGTTTCCACCTCATAATTGATTTTTGCCATCACATCATCAGACAGGATTCCGTCCAGCTTGTCAAATACCTCTTGTAGTTTTGGATGTTGTTCCAATACTTCATCTCTCACCACATTCCCACAGGAATAGGAAGGATAAAAGTTCTTATCGTCTTTTAAGACAACCACATCGGACACACTCAGCTGGCCGTCCGTGGTGAAAATGTTCATGACATCGATCTTCTTCTGGCCCATGGCCTTATATTTCAGGCCGATATCCATATCCACGGTCTTTTTAAATTTCATATCATAGGTATCACACAGAGCGTCATAGCCATCCTCCCGCTCAAAGAAATCGTACTCAGCCCCGAAGGTCAGCCTTGATGCCACAGCCCTCAAATCCGAATAAGTCTTCAGGTCATATTTCTCGGCAATCTCCCGCCGCACTGCCAGTCCGTACGTGTTATTAAATCCATACATTCCAAGCCACTGCATTTGGCATTTATCCTCGTAGCCGTTCTTTAACTCAGAGAACATATCTTCCGTATACACGCCGCTCTTTTTCAGCACCATATTCCACCCAGTTCCCGTATACTCCGGATAAATGTCAAACTCTCCCTTTTCCATTCCCGGCTGGATATTGGAAGTGCCGCCGCCCACACCCTGGGTCAGTTCTGTATCAAGCCCCGTCTCCTGCTCAATAAGGATACAGAGCATTTCACCCAGCACATACTGTTCTGTCATAGGTTTTGTGGCGATGTGTATGGTATCTTTTTTCTGTTGCCCGAAAATAGCTCCAGCCGTCAGACAGACTGCAAGCACAAGGGCCAGGATGAGCAGGATTCTGTTTGTGCGCTTTGCCTTTTTATCTCTGGCCTTCATCCTCCGTTCCACAAATCCCAGAATGAAATCCATGATCAGAGCCAAAAGCGCGATCAGCAGGCTTCCTGCCATGGTCATAGCCGCATTGTTTGTGGTGATGCCTCTGTAGATGGCCACACCCAGCCCTCCGGCCCCGATAAAGGATGCAATACCTGTGAGAGCGATAGTCATGGTCACCATATTTCGGATTCCCGACATGATCACCGGCATGGCAAGGGGAAGTTTGATCTTAAATAAGATCTGTGCCCTGGTGCTTCCCATTCCTTTGGCCGCCTCCAGGATTCCTTCGTCAATATGGCTCATCCCTGTGTGGGTATTCCTCACCATAGGGAGCAGCGCATAGACAGTCAGAGCAATCACCGCAGTGGCGTTTCCAATACCCGAAAACGGGATCAGAAATCCCAACATAGAGATCGATGGTATGGTATATAGGAAATTGATCAGTCCCAGCGCAGGCTTGGCATATCTTTGATACTCACTGATCAGGATACCCACAATCCCTCCAAACAGTATGGCGATAAAAATAGCGATCAGGGAGATCTCCAAATGTTCCAAAGCTAGACTCAGGAAAAATCCTCTTCGTTGTGTAAGTACGGTCCACATTTGCTGCAGCATAGGTTATCCTTCCTTCCTTTTTATTGCCCCTGCCGGGCACTGTTCAGTGCACAGCCCGCAGTGAAGGCAGTGTTCTGCCTGTATCTCAAACGGCATTCCTTCTCTGATGCACTGCTGGGGACATACTTCTTTGCATATTCCGCAGCCTATACAGGTATCTGTGATCAGGAAGCCCTTTTCCTGTTTCTTCTCCGCTCCTATGGTAAACTGCTCCCTGTAAATCGGGGTCCGGCCAAGATCAAAAAACTCCAGCCATCCGTCCTCTATACAGAAAGCCTCTGAAATATAGCGGCTGTCTCCCGGGTAGACATCATTCATAGATGGATTTTCTTCAAAGATTCGGTCAACCCACTTCTTTTGATCCTGGAGCTTTCTTATCGGCCCGGACAGCCTGACCATCTGAAATTCTTTGTTCATCCCTGTAACCGCCGTATATTTCTCTGCCATCAGCTGATGGTAAAAGTCTTTCCCTCTTTCAGTGCAAAAATACAGCTTTTCGTCCTCCACAATCATAACATCAATGATGCGCACCTGCGGATGTCCGTGTTCATCTACCGTGGCAAACGCCACATCTTTTACTTCTCTCAATAGTGCTAGGCAGTCTTTCGCTGTCATCTGTTCCTCCTCCTGTTCTTTTATTTATAACCTGAAATTATCATAATCCCGGAATGTCTGAACGTAAAGTACGCACAAAAAAGTAGGATAGGCACCAGAAAGATACATAGTTTCTTTTGGATACTTTAAAAAGGAGCGGCTAACTTCTGTAAATTAACCGCTCCTTTTTATTCCTCAATCATTATTTCTGCTTTAAATACATTGATCGTGTCCGCATCCGGACAACAAAACACTGCCGTCCCCTCCGGCTGTCCGGGGATGGATCCCCCATACCTTAGGATATCCACATACGGAAAAGCCACATGCATCGCCATAGGACAGAGGTCTCCCCTCTCCGTGTCAAAATCAAAGCTGTCTCCGATGTTATGTCCCCGATGGCATCCTCTCTCCCCTTTTCGATCGATCAACGTGATCTTAATCTTCGGCCGTCTCAAAATTCAGCACCTCCAGATTTTTCTCAATAGGGATTCCCTTAAACTTATCCGCCGTGTCCTGATTTAAAAGGATCAACTTTCTTACGGCGGACATGGCTCTTTTCACAGACTTCTCAAGCGGCACCTGGTTCAGCACCTGACTTACCAGAATTGCAGAAAAGATATCCCCGGTTCCCGGAAAACGAACCGGAACACAGTCAAACGGGAGCTTTGAGATGTCCCCTGTCTTATCATCATAGACAAACACAAAATCTCCGTTCTCTGTCTTAACACTTGTGATGACCACAGACTTTGCCCCAAGACAGTGCAGTCTTTGAAGCAGTTCCTCCGCCTCTCCATCTGTCACGATTTCCTTATCCTGATACAGATCCGCTAAAAATGCAGCTTCTGTCAGATTGGGCACGATCACATCCGCAAAGGAACACAGATCTCTCATATACCCGATCGTCCGGCTGTCGATGCCGTTATAAAGATTTCCTTCATCCCCCATGATCGGATCCACAAAGATCCATGTTCCGCTCTTTTTCTGCTCCCTTAAATATCCGCAGATCAGCTTTCCCTGCTCCTCTGAGACAATGAAGCCTGTACACACAGCATCAAAGGAGAAGTCCAGCTCCTCCCAGACTTTCAATGTCTGCCTCATATAGTCTGTTGTCTCCAAGATCTCAAATTTACCGTAATCCAGCGTATTGGACACCAGTGCGGTGGGAAGGCTGTACAGATTCAGCCCGGCGTGTGTCATGACCGGAAGCATTGCGGACAGTGCCACCTTGCCGTACCCAGCCATATCGTTGATTAAAAGTATTTGATCCTTCATGCTATTCCTCGGCTTTCATAGTTTCATATTCTTCTGCAAAACCTTGATCAACCGTCCATAATCGATCGGTTTTGAAACATGGTCGTTCATACCGGCGGCCAGCGCCTTGGCCATGTCTTCCGCAAATGCATTGGCGGTCAGCGCGATCACAGGAATACTCCCCGACTGAGGATGGCCGCTGTTCCTGATCTCTTTTGTGGCTGCATAACCGTCCATGACCGGCATCTGCAGATCCATAAGCACTGCCTGGTAATATCCCGGCTCGGAATCAACAAACATTTCCAAAGCCTGTTTCCCATTTTCTGCTTTATCCACAAGAAAACCCGCTTCCGTAAGAATCGTCTCCGCGATCTCCATATTCAGCTGATTGTCCTCTACCAGTAAAAGCTGTTTTCCCTTCATCAGCTGCAGGGTTCTGACTCCTTCCTCTGTACCGTCATATGTAGGAAAGCCTGCCATCCTGTGCTCCGCAACCTGGTCCGGATCGGCGATCTTAAGATTCAGTGTTACAATAAAGCGGCTGCCCTCACTCTTTTTACTCTCCACTTGAATATTTCCATTCATGGCGGTCACGATCCCCTGGGCGATGGACATGCCGAGTCCGGTTCCCTGCACATTGCGGGCTTTCGAGTCGTCTGCCCTGGAAAACGGCACAAAAATGTAATTCAGAAAATCCTCATCCATGCCGATCCCGTTATCCTCCACGGTAAATACAAAGCTGGCAAATCCCGGAATACGGCCTGAAACTTCCTGGACTGTGGCAGTGACTCTGCCGCCTTTCGGAGTATACTTGACAGCGTTTGTAATGAGGTTGATCATCACCTGCCTAAGCCTTCCCGCATCTCCCACCAGGTCCACATGAACAAGATCCTGCGTCTTAAACAAAAGTTCATGCTCCTTCTTCAGTGCCTCGGGACGTGTGATCGAATTGATGTCCGTGATCAGTTCCCTCATACAGAACGGTGCCTCGGTCAGTTCGATCTTGCCTTTTTCGATCTTTGACATATCCAGAATCTCATCAATCAGATCCAGCAGGTGGCTGCTGGACATATCGATCTTTGCAAGACAGTCCTTTACCTTTTCCGGTTCATCGACCCTGGATGCGGCAATGGAAGACATTCCGATGATGGCATTCATCGGCGTCCGTATATCGTGGGACATCTGGGCAAGAAAACTGCTCCCTCTCCTTTTCATGGATCAAAGACATGTATGCTGATTTGAGCTGTTTATAGCTGTCACTGCCCTTTAGATAATCTTCCAGATCCTTTCGGATGCTGAAAGACTGGAAGGTCCCCTCCAAAAGGTCTACGTAAAAGACAGAGTGATAAAAAGAGGAAAGACCTTTGATGATATTCCTTGACTCAAAGTAGAGCTTTTTCTGTTTCTCTTCTTCCATTTCCTCCAGCTTTTGTTCATTGATGTTCATATTGGCAAACACAACCTTTGTCACCCTGCCGTCTCTCATCTCCGCAATACTAAACCGGGAGCGCACCCAGCAAGTCCGGTCCGGATACAATCTGCGGAAGTCCACATCATAGACTGGATACTCTGCAGACAATGTCTGTCTGAGAAACTCAGGATTCCCGGCTCTATACATCTTCTCCTGGTCGTCCTCATGGACGTGCTCACGTATGAACTTCTCATAATACACTTTAAGGCTTCCCTTCGGAAATTCTTTACCCCTGTAGATAAAATCTTCCTGCCAGATAGCCTCCTCTATGTCATTTTCCAGGTCGAACAGATAGATGGAATAATAACACTCGCAGAGATTGGACAGCACATTTTCTCTGAGCTGGGACTCCCTTTTATCGTCAATACAGCGCATAGTCATCAAAATATGCTCTTCCCGGTTCTGACGAATGCACGCAGAATAATAACTATAATAATGAAGATCACCCTGATCATCGGCAACCCTTAAAACTCCCTCCAGATAATTCTTGTTCTGATAACTGTCCTTGTCAAAAATCTGGTCCAGAAGCTCCCGGTCCTCCAGAGGCATCTTCTGCTTCATCCTGCTCTGAAAATCCCCGAACGGACCGTGACGACGAAGCCTTAGCAGGTCTTTGGATCCATGAATACAGCTGTATTCTGATCTCCCAAGATCCGTGCTGATGACCAGCTGATAAATCTGCGACACCGCAACCTGGGCGGTCCTGGCGTTGATCCTCTTTTCCATCTCTTTGTCCTGCTCGTCAAAGGCCACGATCACCCATGGAAATTCCTTAGAATAACCTGCGGACGGCACGATCTTGATCCTTCTCCAGCCCCCGGTCCTGCTCCGGTAGTACTCCTCGATCTGCGGCTCACCTTCATCAATCTGTTTTTTTATGTAATCACACTTGACGATATCAGAAAGAATCTTTTCATCCCTGTAGGAGACCTCATTGGCAGCATAACAGCAGAAGAATTCCTCATAGTCTGAAAACATCTGCGTAAAGATCCGGAAAGAGTCAGACATTTTAATCGTCTTAAACGTCCGGTTCTGCACATTGCATAAAAAAATGCCGGTGTAGCTGTCGCTTAGGCTCTGAATGACTGCATCATACTCCTGCTTGAGCATAACGGTATTGGTGATATTCTGGTGGTATCCCCTAAGACACACCCCCTCTTTGTAGTTCCAATCCCGGACTCCCCCGCAGCGCACAAAAATGCGTCCCCACTTTGGATGCTCCCACGGATACTGCACTTCTGCCCGTTCATCCTTGATCATTTTTTCCACTCCGGACTGAATGATCGGGTAATACTCATCCTCAATGCGGTCATACCATACCTGATAACATCGTTCCG
The DNA here is from genome assembly GCF_005280655.1 of Anaerostipes rhamnosivorans. Classification (NCBI taxonomy): domain Bacteria; kingdom Bacillati; phylum Bacillota; class Clostridia; order Lachnospirales; family Lachnospiraceae; genus Anaerostipes; species Anaerostipes rhamnosivorans. The sequence continues at coordinate 658,766 of NZ_CP040058.1, read as the reverse complement.
GTGTCGGCTCCGCTTCAAATCCTAACAGCTCAAGCATAGAGCTGTCGGCGTACATTCTAGGCTCTCGATCATCATCTAATTCAATTACCCACAGCCCCGTCTGTGCTTCGCGCAGAATTTCCTGCATCTTCTGCGTGTCCCTGAAATGGTCAAGCATATATTTTTCCTTTCCTGTATGAGATCGGTCTTGTTATAGTCCAGTATAACATGATTTTCATTCATTTATAAGTTCTACGCCCAAAAACCGCACAAGATCCATTGCCTGCCACGGACTGATCTTTAATCCCCGCAGTTCCCGGAAGGTATCGGATATCATGATTCCCTCAATGTTGCAGTCCGACAGATCCATGCCCTCCAGCTTTGTCTTAAATAGATCTGCTTTGGACAGATTCACTTTCTCAAACTGCATTTTTTTAAACTTTACTTCCGCAAAGAATGCTTCGCTGAAATCACACCCCTTGAGCCTGCAGTTGTCCCAGAGTGTCCCTTCATAGTTGGCGTAATGAAAACACCCTTCCTCAACCAGGGTTTTGCGGAAGGTACTCTGGCTGAAATCCCCTCCGTCTCCCTTACACCCCGATATTTCCGTGTCTTTAAAATAACAGGACTGAAATCTGCAGTTGGAGAAATCACAATTTAAGAATGTTACATGATAAAACATAGAACCACTGAGATCACATGCCTCAAACCTGCATTTCTTAAAAACCACATGGTCCAGTTCAATCTTCAGAGGACTGTCAATGCACAGGACTTCCCCTTCATAATGTTTATGTACCAGCGGTTCTTCCTCCTCCGCTGCTCTTCTCATATCCTCTTTGAGCATTCTGCCCCCCTAACGTACCGGTTCGTAATCTACTTCTGATTCTTCTTTTGTCGCCTCCAGCTTAAATATCACGGGCCGCAGTCCGTCGTTGCAGCTTACGATTGCCACGCCGGGCTTCCTGATCCAGTCCCCGTAATAAAACAGTTCCTCCCCAGCTCCGTGCGACAACGCAAACACATACTGGTATATAGCTTTCCACGCTTCGTCGCACAGCCCTTCGGGTTTTGCATAATCTGCATAAAATACCTGGCCCTCCGTCATCATAGGACAGGCCTTTAGACCTTCCACGCCGTATTCTTTGACCAGATCCTCATTGAACATTGTCCTTAATACCGTGATCTTAACTTTTTTCATCTTAAAACCTCCGATCCTTTTGAAACAGTTACATCCGGCGTTCTTTTTCTGCCGCCACAATCAACATCATTGGGCGACGCATCTCATCGTGCATGCCCGGCAGATCCATCATATCCTCCTGCGGCTTAGGCTCGATGATATGTCTCAGCACAAAACCGTTCCTGAGGAGTGTATTCAGGTAGGTTGTCAGTGTTCTGTGGTATTTTACCACCTGCTCCCCAAGGAAGACAGCATCCCTTTTTCCCTCATAGAAATACCGGTCTACAGGGAAATGCAGAATCTTCCCCTCCTCATCATAATACCAGTCCTGGGTCCCATATGCGGTAAATACCGGATGTTCCGCTGAAAACACAAACTGCCCGCCCGGTGCTGTCCACTGGCTGATTTTTTCTGCCAGGGATTCAAAGTCTTTCACATAGTGAAATGCCAGAGAACTTAAGACCACATCAAATGATTCCTTTGGAAAATCCAAATCTTCCATGGCACTCCTTTGGTACTCAATCTTTTTATGTCCATTTTTTTCTTGGGCTGTCTTTAACATCTTTTCGGAGATATCAATGCCCAGCACAGATTTCGCACCGTGTTCAGCCGCATAAATGCAGTGCCATCCATAACCGCATCCCAGATCCAGGACTCTTTTTCCGGAAAAATCAGGCAGGACCTTTTGAAGCTCAGACCATTCTCCGGCTCCGCCAAGCCCCTTCTTTGACCGGTCCATCTCGCTGTATTTCTGGTAAAATACTTCTTCGTCATACTTATTTTCTTTCATGATCTTCTAAACACCTCCATAACCGCATGACCTGCTCCACTGCAGCCGCCATATTTTTCTTTGCATTTTCAGGCTCCATTGCCTCCTCCATGGATGAGACTTCTCTTAAAATAGGGAAAAAGGCATCGATCCCGTGCCGATTGCATGCACCAGCATCCTTGGCCACACAGCCTGCAAAAGCGATCACAGGCCTGCCATATCGTTTTGCCATCTCTGCCACACCTGAAGGAGCCTTCCCCATTGCAGTCTGGCCATCCAGTCTCCCTTCTCCTGTGATGACCAGATCCGCTCTTTGGACATATTGTTCCAGTCCAGTCTCTTTTAGTACAATGTTGATCCCGGGTTCCAAGACTGCATTGGTAAATGTGAGAAATGCAAATCCCATTCCTCCGGCGGCCCCAGTCCCAGGCTGCATGGGCTTCGCTTTGGAAAACACTTCCCCTGCCAGCTGGGCATAATGTCCAAGCCACTGGTCCATGTCTTTGATCATTGACGGATCCGCACCCTTTTGAGGCCCGAACACAGCACTGCACCCATTATCCCCGCACAGAGGATTGGTCACGTCACAGGCGATATGGAATTCACACTCCTTTAGCTCAGGCATCACCTGGGTTTCAGTGATAGACTCAAGCTCTGACAGTCCCTTTGCCCCAGACGGGACCTGTTCTCCCCGGCCGTTTAGGCACCCGTAACCCAATGCCTGCAGCATGCCGATTCCTCCGTCATTGGTAGCGCTGCCCCCAATGCCGACAATGAATCGTCTACACCCTTTGGAGACAGCATCCCTGATCACTTCACCTACGCCATATGTTGTCGTGTACAGAGGATTTCTCTCAGGCTCAGGAACCAAGGTGATCCCTGCCGCTCCAGACATCTCAATGACAGCCGCTCCGGATTCCTCTATGATCCCATAGCCGCACTCCACAGGCTGCCCGAGAGGCCCCGTGACTGTAATGTTCTCCATTCTGCCACCCATCCCGCAGACAAGAGCTTCCACAGTTCCTTCCCCTCCGTCCGCAAGGGGACGCACCCATACCTCTGCCTCCGGGTATACTTTAAGGATCCCATCCAATACGGCGTTTCCCGCCTGCATGGAATTAAGGCTCCCTTTTAACGAATCAACTGCCACCGCTATTTTCATTTGTGCCTCCCTCTTGTTTTGATCAGTGTACTTTCTAGTATACGGCATTTGGGGCAAAGAAAAAACACCCCTCAAGCAGATTTCTATCCTGAGGAGTGCCTGTATCTTTATTTTTCTAATTCATTCAATATTGTGTCTTCTAAGTCCTTCTGTGTCAATCCAAATTCTTTTTGCAGATACTCTGGGGATCCCACTTGTCCAAACCGGTCTTTTACGCCAATCCGTTTTAATGGTGCACTGATCTGATGTTCTGCCATTACTTCAGCAACGGCACTTCCAAGTCCGCCATAAATAGAATGATTTTCAAACGTCACTATGAGATCTTTTCCTTCTGCTTCCTTGATGATCAATGTTTCATCTAAAGGTTTGATGGTAAACATATCAACAACCTCTATATTAATTCCCTGTCTTTCCAATGCTTCCGCACAGTCCAAAGCCTCTGACACAAGCTGTCCTGCTGTAATCAAAAGGACATTCCCGCCCCTTGTTAGGATATTTCCTTTACCGAGTGTAAACACCGAACCTTTCTCATAGACATTTCTCACTGCTTTCCGGTTCCCCCTGACATAGTGGATTCCGTCCAGTCCTGCGAATTCTTTTAAGATCCATTCCATCTGCACATCGTCAGCCGCATCACAGATAATGGCACCAGGGATCTCCCGCATGAGAGCCACATCTTCCCATGTGGTATGGGTCCCTCCGTTGGGTCCGACGCAGAATCCCGGGTCCGATCCGTAAATATTCACCGTATTCCCTGCATATGCCCCTGACAGATATAGTTGGTCAAAAATTCTTCTTGTGGCAAAAGGGCCGAAGGTATGAAGAAACGGTTTAAACCCTGCCGCCGATAACCCCGCTGCCACCCCGGCCATATTGGCCTCCGCGATTCCACACTGTACAAAGCGGTCCGGATTGGTTGTTTTTAGCTTTGTAAAACCACTGGCTCCGCCTAAGTCAGCCTCCAGGGCTACAACCTTGTCATCGCGAGACATCATCTCCCGTAGAGTTTCAACAACACAGCTTCTCAGTTCTCTGCCCTTTGCTTTTCTGTCATCTGTCAACCGGAACATAGATCAGACCCTCCTTTTATCATTCTCTCTAATTGTTCGATGGCTTCATGATTTGCTCTTATGATCTCATCATTGTCAAACTTGACCGAATGATTTCCAGCTAACTGCTCAAAAAAGGGAACCCCTTCTCCTTTGACGGAATCCAGGATAATACATACTGCCCGGTCTTCTACTTCTTTGGCATTTGAGACCGCATGGTCGATCTGTTCTTCATCGTTCCCTTTGACAGTTTCTACATGAAAACCAAAGCTGGTCATTTTATCTGCAATCGAAAATGGATTCATGACCTCTTTTGTCGACCCGTCCAGCTGTCTCTTATTCTCATCAATGATAACAATACAATGATTTAACTTATAGTGAGCCAGATATTGAAACGCTTCCCAGCATTGGCCTTCGTTTAATTCCCCGTCTCCCACAATCAGATAGACATACCGGCCGCTGTTGCTCATCTTAAATCCAGTGGCAAGTCCCGCCGCCACAGAGGTTCCCTGCCCCAAAGACCCCGTCGTCATATCGACGCCGGGAGTCTTCAACCGGTCTGGATGAGACGGCAGCTTCGTGCCGCCGTCATTTAATGTATCCAGCCAGTTTCGATCAAAGTATCCCTTTTCAGCCAGTGCAGAGTATAGTGCAGGTCCGGCGTGTCCCTTTGACAGCACCAGCATATCCCGCTCCTCCCATGCCGGATTCTGAGGATCGATCTTCATCTGCTTTCCATATAGGACACTCAGGAGTTCTACGATTGATAAAGAGCCTCCTATATGTCCATATCCGCGTTTTTCCAGCATCTGCAGAATGTTTTTTCTGATCCTGGCCGAAAACACCTTCAGCTCTTTTCGCTGCTTTTCTTCCATTTTTGTACGTCCTCCCGCTATACAGTTATTGAAATTTCGCTTTTAATTTTTCCTCTAATTCTTCTTTGTCCATGATGTTATCCATGATGATCACTTCCGGCAGGCCTTTAACAAACTCTTCCAAGTCCTTTCCCACAACAAACAGGTCTGCCGCCCCTTCTGTGGCATCCGAAAGCGAAGAGTGACTGACAGACACGCCTGAAATCCCCAGACTTTTTAACGCCTTTTCCACGTTCATGCGGACCAGCATACTGGAACCTAATCCTGAACCACAGCAACACATAATTGATTGAATCATAATAGAACCTCCTTTATATTTAAGCTTTCTTTTTTGGTGCGATCAAGTGATAGGCAATCGGGATTAAATACAATACGATGCACACGATAAATAATCCTCCGCCTTTTACAAATTGTGCAATGTTTCCGAGTATGATTCCTGCCACAGAGAAGTCTGCATCTGAGAACGTACAGTTCGCAAAATTCAAGCTGCCCATGACAGGCATACAGATGGCCGGTAAAAATGTGATCAAAAGGCCGTGTAAGAAAGAACCTACCAGGCAGCCCTTCAATCCGCCCTCGGCATTGGCAAATACTCCGGCGGTAGCACCGCAGAAGAAATGCGGGATCACGCCTGGCAGGATCAGCGCTACCGGGATCAGTGCCTGGTTGATGGCTCCCAGGATAAATAAGCCCGCGATGCCTCCCACAAAAGATACCAGAAAACCGATCAATACAGCGTTAGGTGCATAAGGGAACACAACCGGACAGTCAAGCGCAGGTTTTGCGTTTGGTACAATCTTTTCAGCAATTCCCCTGAAAGCAGGAACGATCTCGCCAATGATCAGACGCACGCCGCTTAAAATGATATAAACACCGCCGGCAAAGTTTAGACCCTTTGTGATCGCCCAGACAAGCCAGTGGGTTTGTGTCTCGCCCTGGAAAAATGCCGAGATTGTTGCATCGCTCATACCGTCTTTTACGACAACCGCCACAAAGGTCACAATGATAAAAAACACTACCATAGTAAGGCCGATGGCTACAGTTGTATCCCGTAGAAACGAAACCCGTTTAGGGAAATTAAATTCCTCTGTGGATTTGCTTTTTCCTTTAAAGATTTTTCCGATCTGCGCGGAGAACCAATATCCAACTCCGCCGAAATGGCCGAATCCCAGCTCGTCTGTTCCTGTAATCTTCGACATGGTAGGCTGGCAGATTGCCGGGGATAACACCATGATGAGCCCTAAAACCAATCCACCGCCGATCCAGAGCACTGCGCCGCTTAAATTTCCTACATTTAAGATCACCGCCAGCATGCAGGCCATATAAAGAGTGTGGTGTCCTGTCAGAAATATGTAGTTTAACCTGGAGAATCTGGCCAGAACAATATTCGCGATCATACCGATACACATGATATAGGCTGTATCGCTTGCAAACTTCTCCAGGCCCAGTGACACGATAGCCTCGTTGTTTGGCACAACTCCCTGCATACTAAATGCATAATTAAAAATTGTGCCAAAATCATTCAGGGAACCAGTCTGCAAAAAGCTGGAACCCGCTGTCAATACAAGGAACCCCACGATAGTTTTTACGGTTCCTTTTACGACTTCTTCAATCGGTTTTTTCTGCAGGATCAAACCAAAGAGAGAAATCAGACCTACCAAAATTGCAGGTGTCGACAAAATGTTGATAATAAAATCCATAAATAATCCTCCTTTTTTTCTATAGATTTCTATTTAGTTATCATCAGAAGCCTGGATAAACAAATCATATATCTCTTGCTCTGACGTGGCGCCCAAAACTTTTTTTACACTTTCAGGATCTTCAAACAGCTGTGACATGGCCTGCAGCACTTCCATATGGGACTCTGAATCTGTTGCGGCCAATGTGACCATGACTCTTACGTCATCTCCATTTTCTTTGAACTTTATGGGTTCACGCAGAAGAGTAACTGCGATCTGCCTTTTTAAAACTCCCTGATCCGTACTTCCGTGTACCAATGCCAGGTTTTCACACAGAACATAATAAGGACCCAGCCTCTCTGTATTTTTGATGATCTCGTCAATATATCTGGACTCGCAATATCCCCCGTCCACAAGCGGCTGCACTGTTACATGAATCGCTTCCCGCCAATCCTTCACTCTTTCAATGATCTGAATATTCTCAAGTTTCAGCATGTTATATATTTCTTTCATAAGTTCACTCCTCTCCCTGCATTAGTTCCTTTATCATTATTTCTACAGCTTCGGTCTTTTCGCACTTCCACAGCTTTTCTGTATTCTTGTCTTCTTTAAAGATCGTCATAATATCATTTAATAATTTAATATGGCTCACCTGATCTTGTGCCGAGAGAACCAGCATGATCTTTGCTCTTCTCTCACCTCCGTCCCGCGTCTTAAATACCACCGGCTTTTTTAAGACCGTACACGAAATTCCAAGCATATAAGAACCATCCTCTATCTCTGAGTGAAGCAATGCTACTTCTTCTGTGATAAACATATACGGACCATATTTTATTGTCTTTTCAATCATATGTTCAATATACGACTGTCCGATATAACCCTCCTCCAATAAACTTCTGGCTGCCGCCCAGACCGCCTCTTTCCAGTCCATGGATTCTCTTATGATCTGAATATGCCGCAAATCAAGCGCCTGGCAAATGCTCTTTCCGTATTCATTTTGCTTTGTATACGCTTTCAACGAAGCATCAGAAAAATATTCGATCAGTTCTTCTTTAAATTCTTTTAATTTACTCTCTGTCATATATTTTTTGGCCAGAGCCGTGATCTGCATTACATTCATGACATTCTGATTTTCATATTTCATACATTTTTTCAGGATGCTGATCCGGTCACTGTCTGAGAGGATCGGATGTACAATGATTAAGTTTTCTTCGTTCTCTATAACGATCGTGGAAATGACTACATTGTAGTCATGATCTTCCTCGTAATCTGACAAGGAAATAATATCCACCGTCTGAATACTTGGTACAAGGGTATAGATTTCCTTCCGGATCATATTGGCCGTACTTAATCCGTTCGGGCATACAACCAGAACTTTTAGCTTTTGCTCCTCTTTTCTCTCTCCTGAGGATATGTAGGCGCCAAAATGCAGCGTGATATATGCGATCTCACCGTCCGGAATGGGTACGCCTATTTCCTTTTCTAAAGATTTGGCGGCATTTCTGGTAATCTCAAACAAATCTCCGTATTCGTTTTTAATGTCATCCAGCATCGGATTGCCCAGCTGTACTCCATACCGATAACGGTAGAGGGAAGTCTTAAGATGAGCGGAGACAGCCTGGATCAATTCCTCCTCTTTTTCAAACGTCACACAGGCGATTCTTGAAAAAGACCGTACTAAAACCTTCGCCAGCCTGAGCACCTCCTGGCCCGTATCCCTCTGCATAAAATCTGAGGAAAGGCTTTGGGTTCTGGACCCAAGCAGATGCAGGGCCAGGTATAACTTTTCACTTTCCTCAAATTCAGGAAAATATTTAAGGACTAATTGAAACTCCTTTGTGTTCTTGATCTCCTGCTCTTCATTTTCTGAAAATTCAACTGTCTCAGAGTGATTTTTTATTGTGGAAAAAAATGCGGCAATGGAGTATAAAATCCCGGTCACGTATTGAGCGTGGAGTTCCTCTTCAAGTTTCTTCAGTCTTCCGAAAATATCCTCTGCTTTCTCTTCCTCCGGTAAAATCAGCGCACCTTTTTTATACAGATCAGCCAGCGAATTAAAAAACAGAAAAAATACACTCCTCTTTGTGATCAGATCACCCCTGATCCGATAGCCTTTTCCGTTTTCATAGAAAAGTTTCAGCTGGAATTTGGCAAGCTCCTTTGTCGCTTCTTTCAGATCCCGGATCGTTGTATTCCTGCTGACCTGGCACATCTCAATGAAGTCGTCGATGTGCAGCTGCCTGCTTCTCTGTAAAACAGAACAGATAATGATCCTCACTCTTTCTGTGGGCAGAAATGTATACGCAAGTTTGGGCGGGATCTCTTTTAAGTTCCTGCGGATCTGTTCCTTTTGATCCTTCGCAATGAAAATTCCCTTTTTGCGCTCGATCTCTAACAATGGAAGTTTCTGTGCCTCCAGCCATTCATTTATTTTTTGAATGTCATAATAAACACTTCTCTTAGACAATCCCTTTTCATCCGCTATCTGTGCCACCGATACATACTCGTCCGTATAGAGTAACTGCTCTAATATTTCATAACATCTCATGTCTAAGTTATATATGATTGCCATCTGTCTCTCCTTCCCTGTCTTTAGAATACTCTATCGTTTTGCAGACAGTAAAGTCCAAGAAATGTACCAAGCAGACTTGCTTCTTACACAATTTGCACCATCCAAAAATTCCGTTTCTAAACAGTTTTCTGTGCAAAAATCAGACCCCAATGCATAGTGCACGCAGGTTTTTTTTGTTCCATAGGGAAGTTTGTAGAACTTTTCTATGGAACAAAAAAACCGGTTCATAAAGAACCGGCCAGTCTGTTATTCATTATTTTTGATTAACTTATCAATTTAGTCATTCAGTATTTTTGTCAGATCTTCAATGGATGCATCCATTTTTACGGATACCTCTTCCATCGTCATACCGGAAGCAAGAAAACGATTGATGACCATTTTCATTTCTTCTCCAACCTCGATCATATGTCCATCTAAGTCATAAAACCTGACAACACGCTGTCCCCAGCTGTGTTCCACCACATCGCCCACATACTCAATATCAGGGTACTGTTTCAGCTTTTGCAAAAAGCCATCGAAGTCTTGTTCCTCAAAACATAATTCCATGTCGTTGGATTTCTTCAGTATGTCTTCTTTTTTTATATTGACAAGCCAGTCAAACTCCTGCTGAAGCGACAAACCGCAGGTAAACGATATGTTTATTCCATAGTCCTGATCTAACTCTAAACCAAACAGATCTTCATAAAACTTTCTTGCGGCATTGATGTCCGCCACTGACATGACACTGCACATATATTTCATATAAAACCTTCCTTTCCAATCGTTATTTTCGTCTTTTTTCAGATATTTCTTCTTCCTGAAAAAACATATTTTTCATAACGTATAGCTCCTTTCAAAAGTTAAAGTACTTAACGCCTCTTGTGTACAAAACACCATTTGATGAGTGGGATATTTGAATTTTACCAAAGCCCAAAAAGCCTCACGGGATATCTCTCCCTTTACAAAACTTTCCTTATATATAATCAAATATGCTTTGAATTGCATCTGTTATCTCAATGATGTCTGTCTTTGAGATCCTGCCTGTCTTTGAAAAACCTCTGACATTGAGATCTATCAAAGCTAATTTTTCGCACTGAACATATCCCTCTGTACTATCTGTTCTGATTCTAATGTGAAGAGGGCTGGCCGAACTATCCTGAAAAACAGGGCAGCCAATAATTTCTCCGGTCTGATTAAAAAAGTCCTTACTGGTGACAAGTACGGGACTCTTGATTCTTTCTATTTTGACTATGTCACCCTGATGTACCGTTTCTTTCATCACCAAACCTCTCTTCCTACAGGTTCGCCCCAGTTATACTCGCCCACCAAATTCAGATTTCCATTAAACTCTGCTGCTCTTTCCTCCAATGTCTTATGCCTGAATGGTTTCACTAATGTAATCATGCCGTTCACTACTTTTACTTCTAATTCATCATCAATCTCAACATCTGCCTCCCGCAAAATATCTTTTGAAATGCGTATTCCCTGGCTATTTCCCCATGCTTTCACTTGTACTTTCATAAAAACACCTCCATCCGCCAATGTATATACTTAGTATATACTGTTATCATAAATTTATCAACTCATAAGCGTCATGATACACAAAACCAAAGTATGTGCATCCCCATATAATCTTCCTTATGGAATTTAGCGTTACATGCAGAATCTAATTTTTTACTCAACCTTTTTTCTAAATTTTATTGACAAATTATGATAATAGCGTTATCTTAATAATAAGAAATGGGTTTTCACCACACTTATTGTTGTGGCTTGCTCGTTTCTTTTTTTATTGCCAAAATATCATACAAATACTTTCTCCCATTCGCCGCATGATTTACAAGTAACCTTGCATGAAAAATATTATATCGCACTAGTACTTCATTTTCATATGCAGGTAACGCAAAACGTACATCATATCTAAACCATCCGTTCTTCGCATTTTTTGCATGTTTTTTCTTCCTATTTTTCTCAAAAAAAGGATTAGCTGCGATCTGAATTAACTCAGGAATGGCTATTGCTGCATTTGCTTTCGCCTTTGCATTAGTGCCTATTAGGGCTTTCCTGCTTTCTGACTCTGTAAATTCTTCGGGTAGATCATTGCCTATATAGATTATCTCAGCGCTTTCCTCTATTTTATAACATTTTCCAACATATCTTTGAAGATATATTTTCACATCTTCCCAGACGATATTCCTTTTCCCTTTAAAACGAATATCGTTGATAAGAACAATTTTATTTCCATCCATATCTACCATAATTTTTATATTTGACTCCTCGAACAAATGATTTTTTCCTCCTTTATTTCTATTTTATGGAAATATTATACTCTGTCCCGGAGAGATTTACAAATAAAAAGAAAGTTTAAAGAATCGTGCAAAAATTATCTTGGATGAGTCCAGTTGAATATAGGCTCAGCCAAGTAGCATAGAAATAGCGAAGCAGTAGAGATACCACTTCGCTATAAAGTCTAACTTATCGGGGTCACATTCCCAGAAGAATCTTTTTTCTCATCTATTCAATTTCTATCTGACCACCAAAGGCACAACCTGTCCTTTCACAACATCAATCAGTCCCCGGTCCGTAAGCTTCAAAGCCGGGCTTACCGGAAGCCCAAGGGTACAAAGTGACATGATCGGGTTATAATGCCGGTATCCCAGTTCCTCAAGGCTCTCTCTGACCCGGCTGAGTTTCACGCCGATTTCGTCTGCCGGAAGTTCAGATAAAATCCCGCACACCGGAAGCGGCAGTTCTGCCTTGATCTGTCCGCCTTCGGCAGTGCAGATTCCCCCGTTTTGCTTCAAAACCCAGCGTGCCGCAGTGAGCATATCCTCCGGATCAGCCCCTATGACCAAAAGGTTATGGTGGTCATGAAAATAGGTTGTAGCTGCGGCTCCCCGCATCAAGCAGTCTCCGCTGACAAATCCATAACCGATGTTCCCGTTTTTCCCATGGCGTTCCAGCACGGCTGCCAGCATGCAGCCGCTGTCCTTCCACTGAAACCGTCCATCTTTTACCTGCATAGAAACCGTACGTTCCTGCGTCTGTGTACGCCCGTCATGGACCTCTATGACACGAATCTTTACCTCACCGTTTTCTATATTACAGCGGGGTTCCAGTTGTTCTGGAGAAATGTCATCTATGTGAATGCTGCGGTAAAAATGACCAGGAAAACGGTATGTCTCTGTATGTTCCACGGCATCCCCAGAGTGATAAATCTGCCTGCCGTCCTTAAATACATACTCCGGCTCAAAGGAAGCGCAGTCTTTTGCCCTCACAAGCTGAAAATCTGCCTTTCTTCCCGGGGCCAGCGCCTCCCTGTCCCTGAGATTCATCCTTCTTGCTGGAGTAAAGGAGGCACAGTAGACCGCTTCATTTAACGGAAATCCCATAGCCACAGCCCTTCTTACCACATAATTGAGCTGTCCCTGCTCTTTGAGCTTATCTGCCATTGTGTCATCCGTCACAAAACAACAGTGCTCATATAGATTGTGTTCCTTTATATAGTCTATAATTTCTGGCCTGAGCATCTTCTCCTGCAGTTCCACAAACATCCCATTTTCAAAACGCTCTTTAATTTCCTGAAGATTATGCTCCGTGTGATCCCCGTTGATCCCCTGGTAAAGAAACTTCGCCAGATCCAGTCCGACCAAAGACGGGCAGTGCCCTTCAATGACAGCCTGTGGATCCTCTTCCTCCAGATAATCGAGAAACTTCGTGATCTCAAGCTCATCTCCCTTGATGATCTGACGGTAGTTCATCACTTCTCCCACACAGACAACACCGTCTTCCTGCATGAGCTGCTTCATCTGGTCAAGCCCGATCACCCCTCCTGTTGTCTCCAGTGATTCATTGGTGGAAGGAACACTGCTTGGAATACCATAATAGATATCTACCGGGGAATCCTTTGCACCGTTGATCATTTCATGAATTCCTTCCATGCCCATGACATTGGCGATCTCGTGGGGCTCTGACACCAAGGTGGTAACGCCGCACTCCGCCGCCCGATTTCCAAAGGAAACCGGGGTCATCATAGAGCTTTCTATGTGCATGTGGATATCAATAAACCCGGGGAGCATCCTGTACCCGTTTCCATCCAGAACACACCTGGCCTCAAGTTCGTGTTTCTGCTCCATATCCACATAATATATTTTTGATCCTTTAATATACACATCCGCACGTACAAACTGCTTAAGGTATGAATTAAAGATTTCCGTATCCGCAACAAGCAAATCAACCTTTTCCATAACAGCACCCCTCTTCTATAGTATGGAATAAAAATACAGCAGGCATACTGCCACTAAGATCCACATAACCGGACGTATTTCCTTGGCTTTTCCTGATGTCAGCTTCATCACAACATAGGTCGGCAGTGCCGCACAGATACCATTGGCGATGTTGTTTCCAAAGATGGTAAATGCGATACAAACAAATGCCGGGAATGCTTCTGTGATGTCATCAAAATGAATATTTTTCATAGCTCCCAGCATGTTGATACCAATATACATGAGCACCGGCGCTGTTGCCGCAGACGGGATCATCAGCGCGATCGGCGCCAGAAACAGTGACAGGCCAAAAAATACGGAAGTAAATACAACCGTCAGCCCGGTTTTCCCTCCTGCTTCCACACCCGCAGAGGACTCCAGATATGTGGTCATACTTGGCATGCCAAACAGCGCGCCAAAGCTGGTGGCCACTGCATCCACCTTAAAACACTTGTCAATGCCCGGAAGATCTCCGTTTTCATCCAAGTAACCGGCTTTGGCACCCACTCCGAGGACCGTTCCGAAGGTGGAGAAGAAATCCGGCACAAACAAAGCGATCAAAAACGGAATATATGCAAAATCCAATGCTCCCAGGAAATCCACCCTCATAAACTGGCCGCCAATGTTTGCCGGCATGGTAAACAGGCTGTCCGGCAGGACGGTTACACCAAATGGAATTCCAACGATGGTAGTGAGCACAATGGCCAGGATCATATCCCCCGGCACTTTTCTTGATTTTAAAATCAACAGAATAATAAAGCCAAGGACCGCTACGATGACCTCAGGTGATTTGAGATTCCCAAACCCCAAAGAGTTCTTTGCCTGATTGGCAATGATCAGCCCGCAGCTCTTTGCCCCAAGCAACGCAATAAACAGGCCGATACCGGCGCTTACCGCATGCTTTAAGCTAACCGGAATCACTTTGACAACTGCCTCCCTGAGTCCTAAAAAGGAAATCGCAATAAACAGCACACCACTAAAGAAAATGACACCGGCTGTCACAGATGGGGCGATGCCGTCATTTGCGATCATTGCCGCTACAATTCCTACACTTCCAAGCCCCGGCGCCAGCGCAAACGGCCTGTTGGTATAAAAGGCCATAGCACAAGTGGTCAGTATCACCAAAAGGATCAATACCGTAAACATCACATGTTTTTCAAGACCTGCAGTAGCCAGCATGTTCGGAACCGTGGCCAGCACATAGGCCATCGTTACAAAAGTCGTCAGCCCCGCAAGCAGCTCCGTCTTTACATCTGTATGGTAATCTGATAATTGAAAACGTTTCTCTAACCATTGTTTCATAGTTTTTCACTCCTTTTCCTATGTAAATCCTTGCTTTCTCACGTCTTTCATTGTATGCTAACCGTAACTATTCGTCTAATTCATCTTGGTTATAAAATGTATTCCTCATCAGAATACCAGTAGATGAACTGATTCATATGGCTTATGTCTGCCAGATATGGAGTTTGTTATGAATATCCATGAACTAAACTATGCACTATGTATAGCGAAACATCAAAATTTAACAAAAGCGGCACGAGAGCTTTTCATCTCTCAGCCCACTTTGAGCAAGCACCTAAAGAAGCTGGAGCGGGAACTGGGTATAAAACTGTTTGCCCGCATAGATAACTGTTATATCCCTACCTATGCCGGCTCCCGTTATCTTGAGTATGCCTCCCGGATGCTCGCGCTGCAGCAGGACTGGGAAAAGGAACTTTTTGAACTGGCTTCCTTGAATGACGGGGAACTCCATGTGGCGATTCCGCTGATGAGAAGTTCCTGTATGGTTCCCTACATTCTTCCCACCTTTCATGAAAAGCATCCGAATATCAGAGTGCATATATTGGAAGAAACCTATGCGATCCAGGAATGTCTGTTAAAAGATACCTCCATTGATTTTGCCATTTTTAATGAAACAACCGAAAACCCTAAACTAACCTACGAATTTCTGGGAAAGGAACCGATCCTGCTGGCTGTTTCTCCAGAGCATCCCCTGGCAGCCGTTGACGGAACCAGAAAAGAAACCGTTTATCCTCCTGTGGACTGGGAGGCGCTTAAAAAGGAAAAGTTTATTCTCCACTTTCCTGAACAGAACACCGGAGCAATCACAGAACGCCTTTTGAACAAACATCAGATTACTCCCAAGGTCCCCTTTTATACCCGCAATACACAGGCCGCACTCCTTCTGATGATGAAAAATCAGGGTGTCTGCTTTGCCCCCGAAACCTATATCCGCAGCATGTCCTTTGAGACACCTCCAGTATGCTTTTCTCTCGGGGATGAAGACGCCTATACCTCCACTGTATTAGCATATCGGAAAGGAGCATACCTGACTTCTTACGCTGAAGACTTCATACAACTGGCAAAGGAATACTTTCCTGTGGAATAAAAAAATATCTCCAGTCATATCATATTGGCTGGAGATATTTTCCGCAAATCCATCTTTATTTTATTCTCACCGTCTTCATCTTCGTATAAGCGCTGTAGACCCTTTTGTCGCCCTATAGACTTGATAGCCTTTGGCTTCTTTCACCTTCTTCCATGACAATTTCACAGTCTTATATGTCGTAGAGGATTTTACGTTTGGTTTCACAGGCGCAAGCTTCGGAAGATTCTCCGTTCTCACGACATGACCACAGTCTTTACAGGTATACCTCTTCAGTCCAATCTGGGTATAGGTCGGTCTCTTTATTACGACACCCTTGTTTTCCTTATGAGTCGCATAGCCGTTCTTTTTTCGTTTGTCAGTTACCGGACAGTTTGCCACTGCACAATTGTGCCAGTGATGATCCGCATCCGCTGCCCATGACGTATGCTGCTGGCATAATCGGTGAGGCTTGAAGAAACAGAAGAATTGACATCCTCGGCAAACACCTTTAAATTATACTTTACTCCTTCGGTCAGATGCTCCGGCAGCGTAATCTCAAATTCACCCGCGGATGAGTCCCGAACTTTTCCATAGGAGACAACCTCACCTTTTCCTTCCTTTTTACTCTTCATCGTAATTACTTTAATTTCAACTGATTTCTTGATAAAATGAAATCATACGGGATGAGGTCTTTGAAAAAAATTCTCATCATTTCTTAGAAAATTCAAAAAAGTTTGAGGTTTTTTGGCCAGCAGAAACTTTTAGACAAAACAAATAATTCCATCACCCACCACAATAAGAATTGGAGGTTCAGATGACTAATACGAACACGTCAGAAGATTTACTCTTTTTAAATGAAAAATTTGCACCGGCGGCGCTTCCGGAAATCTGTGCGCCGCGGAATGAATTGTTAGAACTCTTTCACTGTGCAGCAAAGGATCACTTTATCTATGTAGGAGCTCCTGCTGGAAGCGGAAAGACAGTTTCTGCCCGCCTCTGGCTCAATGCCTGCGGACGAAAAACCATCTGGATCGGGCTGGACCAGTATGATGATTCTCCTTCCGTTTTCTACAAACTTCTGTCCACAGGGCTTTTTTCTATGCAGCCGGAAAACCGCAATATGAAGGAAATACTGGAAAGCTCCTCTTTTTCCGCATCCCCTGTAGAGCATACCATACGTCTCCTGTCTGAATTTCTCTGGGATGATGAGCGCTACGCACTAATTCTGGATGACATGCATCTGCTCCAAAACGGAGAAATATTCAAATCTCTGCCTGCCATCATAAAGCGGCTTCCCCGTTCTTTTGTGACACTGATTCTTTCCCGCAGCCGACTCCCGGAGGAATTTAAACCTCTCATCAAAAACCCTAAGCAGGATATCATCACTGCCAGGGAACTGCGATTTTCAGAACAGGAGATCGCATGCTACTTTAACAGCCTGGGCCGTTCCCTCTCACCCAAGGAATCAAAGTCTGCATACATGGCTACCGAAGGCTGGGCTATCGGAGTAAACGCTGTGGCCAAATCCGGACAGATAAAGTCAGGCAGCGGCGGATATATTTTTGCCCAATTTTTTGAAGAACATCTCTGGAGCAACTGGGACGAGTCACTGCGTGATTTCTGCCTGCGGACCTGTATTGTGGATGAGTTTGATCCGGTTCTGGCCGGTAAGCTTTCAGGACGGGATAATTCCCAGGAGATCATGGAAGAGTTGAGCCGTACCAATACATTTTTAAGCCGCCTGCACGAAAACATTTATCGATACCATCATTTAGTCTTAGATTATCTCAGGGCAAAACTGGAATCGTCTAAACTAGACGCCCGTAAGCTGGACAAGATAGCAGCCAATTATTACAAGGAGCAAAAAGATTACTCCCGTGCTCTGCGTTTTTGGCTGGACAGCGGTGACTATAAGGGAATCGATACATTTTTGTACTTATTCCTCTTTGAAAATAACCGGGGTGTTATCGCAGATTACGCAGATTTTTTGAGGACCTTTTTTGTGAAGGATTTCCCTAAAAAAGCCTTTTCTGTATTTCCGCCTCTGCACATTCTCTGCGCCTGGTACACGTATCTCACCAGCCAGAGGGAAGAATTTGAGATGCACATGGATGCGGTCTATCGCAATCTGCCCCGCATCGCTCTGGCAGATTCCCGGTTCGTGGAATATGCGATCTTAGCCTACAGCGTGGATCACCGATCCAGTATACTGACGAAAATAAAAAAGTTCCGGACTTTCGGACGGTATGTAAAAAAGTTTACTCCGGAAGGTCTTGCCACCAACATTGCCTCATTTACACACAATCTTCCCTATATGCACCGGTGCAATCTGGATTATTCAGACCTTGCCCTGGAGGAAGACAGCATGGAGCAGCTGGAAGGTAATTTTTCTCTGCTCCTCGGTGAGGAATGGCGATACATCAAACCCGGTATTCCCGCCTGTTTTGCCTATGAACGCAATAAGCTTTCAGAAGCACTCTCCGGTATTACCAGGGCCATTGATGCTATGATCCCGGAAAATAAAGTGGAAGGCCGCATTTGTGTGATGATCATGCACCATACCATGTTGTGGCAGATGAAACGCCAGGATGAAGCGGACACGGTTCTTGAAGCACTTTCCTCCCTTGTGGAATCAGAAGCCCAGTTTTTCATTCCGAACCTGAAAGGCTACAAGACCAAGCTTGCCCTCTTTGACTGTGACACGGCTGCAGCCAGGACCTGGCTGGATGAGTATTTTGTCATTGAGACACAGCATGTGGAGCTGTTCCGGGTATTCCAGCATTTCGTTACAGCCCGCGCTTATATGGTACTTGGCAATACAGATAAGGCTCTTTCCTACCTGCTCATGCTGAAGCAGTTCGGCCAGGATTTCAATCGTCCTTTGGATGCAGGTGAGGCTGGTACCCTGCTGGCGTCCCTCTACTGGGCGACAGGCAGAAAAAAAGAGGCCTTGTCAGCCCTGGAAGATGCACTGGAGACACTGGAACCTTATGGATTTATCAGAATCGCAGCTGATGAAGGCGCATCTGTTCTGCCAGTTTTGAAACGCCTGGAGAAAAACCTTGCACAGGAGAACTACCAAGGGAAACTAAAGAGGACATATGTCCACGAGGTAACTCTGGCCGCCCACTCTTTTTCCAAGCTGCACAAGGGCGTGGCAGATGCTCTTGTTCGAAAAGATAAGCCCGTCCGGCTGTCAAAGCAGCAGACCTATATGCTGACCCTGTTATCTCAAGGTTACAGAAATGCGGAAATAGCGGAAATAACCGGGCTAAAGATTCCAACCATCAAAAGCCATACTTCCATAGCTTATAAAAAACTGGGCGTAAACAATGCAATGGATGCTGTGCTGAAAGCCCGGGAATTAGGATTTATTGACTGAGACAACTATGTAAGGAAAGAAATATCGCAATAAATAATTTGGCTCTTGGTTTAAAAATGACGGTATCTAAACTACTAGATATTCCGGAAATGAAAGAGACTCTTTTTGTTGATGAATAAATTATTTTTAGCCAAGCTTATATCAATGTCAAGGGTTTTTTCCTATGCCATCGGCTCCAGTTAAATTCACTGTAAGGATGGAATAAAGAAACCGAACAACATGGAGAAATAGAAGTTGAGGAATCTCCTATAAACTCATAAAACCACAGCCAATTCATAAAATTGGCTGTGGTTTCGAATTTGTCATAGTTACTAACATCCCAGTCTCTTTAACAGACACTGCATTTTTCTGATCCCCTCTTTCTGGGACACAATGATCTCATCCAGCAGAGGGACCAGCTCAGGGCAAAGGCAAAACCGCAGTGCATTTTCTGACATGCGCACAGCCCCTCTGTGATGTGGAATCATCTCTCGCATAAAATTGCAGTCGATGCTGTTATCTGTACATGCTGATTTCATTTCACAAAACATTTCATTGATAATGCATTGATTTTCATCTGCATAGCAGTTTATATCCCTGGAACAATTAATACAAGACTCACATCTTGGCAGTGCTTTCGTCATATTTTGAATGCTTTTCTCCTGGGATGAAATAATATTTAATGCGATATTCTGTAATGGGATATTGGTAGTATAGCAAAGAAGGTTTTTTGACATCTCAATCGCAGCACAGTGATGCGGGATCATCTGCATGATAAAGCTGCCTGAAATACTGTCAGTCAGTTCCACAGAAGTCATATTTTCAATCATCTCGTTTAGTATACACTCATATTTCTTCACATAATCTCTGGTATTATTGCTTAAACGGCACATATCCATATATTTTTCACCTCTTATTATTATATGATAAGATGCTCCGTTTTGTGTAACTGAGATGCTGTATTACGTTTTCTGCAGTCTAATATTTTTATATTAATATATAATTGTACAGTATCTGTATAGATATGGTTTCTAATAAACTGCACGGTTTTTTCATATTCCTGGTCTGTAAAACATGCGATCAAATAAAAAGCATTTTTATAATTCGAGGATTTCATATAGTTTGTCAGTTGTTGTTCATATCCCTTTTTTAAATAAGAACTGCTTGCTCTTTTTAACTCAATTAAAATCTTTTCATCTTCCTGTTTATTTTTATATAATTTAAAATCTACTCTTCCATTACCTAATTGAGCTTCCCTGGTGATCTCTATCTCTTGATTATAAAAATAAGCATCCATGATATTTTCTAATATCAACTGCACCCGGTCCTCTTTGACAGGGTCATCACCTTCCCAGAACAGCTTATACAGACTTCCATATTTCATCCGCTCATCAAGGTACTGTAACATGTCGGATATCACACTGGTTAATGTAATATGTTTGGTTTTGTAATGTTCCTGGATATCCAGCGGGAGCAGCTCAAAGTAATAGTCAATATTGATTCCTGCGAAATACTCTATGGAAGTATCTCCCAGATAACGGTTATTATATAAAGAGCCAAGAAGCAAAAAATCTGTATCCTCAAACAAAAGATCCGGATAACAAAAGACTTCATAATACAGGTCTTTGCACTCCTGCAACGTGGATTCCCCGTCCTCTTCCAAATCCATCCAGGCAGCTGCCTCAATCAATTTATGGCCTTTGACATTAAAATATATATCTTTAAAATCACTTATGTCTTTCTGAATACAGGCCATATAACCCAGAAATTTATATAATAACAGTTCATGAAATGCATCCATCTCATGAAAAAATTGATCCTCTGTCCAGTGAAAGATATCCTCAAATTTTTTTACACATTTAAGATACTGTTCTCTGTACAGATATTTGGGAAGCAGTTCCTCAATAATATCACCAATATCCGTCTCGTCATTAAAGACCTCCAATTCCAAGAAGTGATGTATAAGATGATTGAATACTTCATAATGGTACGTCTCAAAAATTATCATAGATTCAACCTTGTTTTCCTTACTTTGCGGACCTTCCCTTTGATGGGTTTCGTCTGAAGACATTTGATCACGTGGTCCCCTTTCTGGTTCAACACTTCCACGTAGCTTATGCTGTCCCTGATATCCACAATTCCGATATCCGATGCCTGCATTCCGTCGATACTGCAGATCGTCCCTACAATGTCGCCTGCCCGCATTTTTGACTTCCTGCCCCCGCCGATGGACAGCCGGGTGATGCCTTTATTCAACGACTCCCCCTTCTTAGGTTTTACTTCTGCTTTTATGCGCTGAGATTTCCAGAATGCCTTTTCCTTTTCTTCTCCTGCCGCCGGAGGTTCCATACAGATCAGTTCCCGCCCCACGTACTTTTCTACTTGAGCTAACATCCTCCGTTCCTGCTCTGTCACCAGACTGACAGCCGTACCCCTTTTACCGTTTCTTCCCGTTCTTCCGATCCGGTGTACATAGGTCTCTTTCCCTGCCGGGAAGTCATAATTCACCACATGGCTGATCTCCTCGAAATCAATCCCTCTGGCGGCCACATCGGTTGCGATCAGGAAGCGGAATCCGCCCCTTCTGAATGCATCCACAGTCTTCAGCCGTTCTCTCTGTTCCAAGTCACCGTGCAGCATTCCGCAGAAAATACGTTGTCTGCGCAACTTCTGAAACAGTACATTGGTCATCTGCCTTGTTCCACAGAAAATCATACAGCTCTTTGGATTTTCATCTTTAAGAACACTGAGAAATGTATCGTATTTCTTCTCCTGATCTGTAACATAGATCTTTTCTGTGATGGCTGCCGCCTGCTCCTCTGTGGCCTCCTGGAGCACAAGTGTTGTATTTGGAATAAATTCGTCCACCAATTCCTGAATCTCTGGCCTCAGTGTTGCCGAAAACAGAGACATCCTGCAGTCTGCCGGAACCAGAGAAAGAATTTGTTTCACCTCATCAATAAATCCCATATCCAGCATCAAATCCGCTTCATCTATGACCAGCCATTGAACCTTAGAAAGCTTAAGGCTCTCCCTGCGCAGATGATCCATGACACGCCCCGGTGTACCCGCCACAATATGAGACTTCTGCCGAAGTGTCTGGATCTGCTTATCAATAGGAAATCCGCCGAATACTGCCGGAACCTTCAAGCGCTTCTTGCGCCCTATCTGGAACATTTCCTCACTGACCTGAACTGCCAGCTCTCTTGTGGGTTCCAGTACCAAAGCCTGCGGCGCATTTTCTTCCCACTGGATATTCTCGCAGATAGGTATGGCAAATGCTGCCGTCTTCCCGCTTCCAGTAGGGGCTTTCGCCACTACATTTCTGCCTGCCAGCATCGGCGGGATAACCTCCCTCTGTATAGCCGTGGGCTGCTTATAGCCCAGGCCTTCTAATGCCTCCAGAATCTCTTCCGAGAGCTCGTAATTATAAAATTCATTTTTCATTGCTGGTTCCCTTTCCATTTCGCCATTGCTAAAAGGATCATTATAATCTGCATAGCAGTTCTCTCCAAAATTAAATCGTTAATTCAAACTCCATCTTTTGCTGTTCTGCACCATTGACAATCAGCGCAATGGAATGGATTCCAGCATAGTGCTTTCTTGTACTTAAATCTGCAAAAGAGTGCTTTTTCTCATAAAATTTCTTCTCATTTTCATTCAAAGAGGTTTCCGAGATTTGAAAGATCTTTCGATTTCTTTTCCCGTTGGCCTTCACATAATCAATCCCATATTCCAGCCTTACTTTTGTGGCCTCATCCGATGATATGTAGAATGAAAAGGTAAGGTCCTCTCCAAGGGAAATCGATGTTTTTCCCAATTGAAAGCTGCTTACATGGATACAGTCAGCATTATGGTAACCGAAAATAGCCAATACCTCGCAGTTTCCATTTTTGAGCAGGGTTCTGCATCCATGCTTTACGATCCAGTCGGTGAATTCATTCTCACCGTACCATTCTTTTGCCATCTTAACGACTAAATCTGGATGTGTTTTGGAAATATCATTTAGATTATTGGCAACGCTCTTTCTTACATACGGTGATGGATCCGCTTTTAGTTGCTGCAATATCGGCAAAATGGGCGCAGGGTCTTTTTTAAATCTTACCAATGCCTGTCCCCAGGGCAGTGAAGGACGGCATCCCTCACTGGCAAGTCTGCGGACATGCTCATTTTCATGCCTGGACCAGAGATACATCTGCTCCATCATCCGCTCTTCGTGGTTGATGATAAAAGGCCTTACAGCAAATTCCGAAGAGGAGTATGGGGTATACCTTTCTAAAGCTGCGATGGAAAGATCCCAATTTTCTTCATCCTGTCCATAAACCTCTACAAAGTCGGGAAATAAAATTCCGAAAAAACCAGAAGTACAGCTGGAAACGGCCTGATCGAGGATGGCAAGAGCTTCCCTATAATCCGCAGGTAAATATTTTCCCAAGGTCATGGTGATTTTTCTCACCCTTGCTTTCAGCGCTAGCTCATCCCAGGACTCGTCCATTGTTGAATTTAAGAACTCCTCGGTCTGAAAAGTAGGATAGACTGAGTGGATTGTTTGTGCCAGATCGCGAAGTGAGGTTTGATTGTACATATTTTTTAATAAGTTGGCCATTTTATTTTTTCTCCTGTGGTGTCCCTTTCCGGGGAAATGCATCTGTATTTTGATATTCCATTAATCTTTTCTCATTGCCTGCTTCAACAAGCCTCCCAATTTTTTCCGGTCCTTTTTATCCGTTAGAGCCTCATTTCCATCATATCATATTTCTTTACCCAGGAATAAACTTGGCTGTAAGATACATCGAACAGTGTGGCAGTCTCTGTTCCATATCGCTATTATACAATGAAAACCATTCCAGAAGTAATCAGTTCACTATCCTTCTGTCAGGAGCTGATTCCCATGTAGTCAAGCCTATATGCTCTTTTTCCGCATCAGCGCGTTCTACAATTAGTTCTGCAGCGGTATGCCTGTGAACTGCCCAGTACATTTTGTTCTGCACTGTCTGGAACAATCGCCTCGTCGTCTTGGCATCCTTATCGTAGTCAAAGGCTGTGGCATAAAGGTCTGTGATTTATTGATAGAACTTTCGTTCTAAAAGGCGAATCTCACGGATATTCTGCAGCTGACGCTCAAGGTATTCATCTGTGAACATATGGCCCTTCTTAAGACGTTCCTTATCCATTGTCCAGCCCTGGATCGTATAATCCTTTACAATTTGACCTGAGCATTTGCGGAATCGAACAGCACGGTCATTATTCACTTTAAAACCAACAGCAATAATCGCTTAAAGGTTATGGTGTTTTGTGTTGTAGTTTTTTCTGTCAGCGGCAGTTCTCCATCTTCATAATTCTTCTTCAAATAATAATTTCTGAGCTATGAACGGTTATTTTCATCTTTATTCTTATTTGCCATGTTCTTTCCTCCAATATATCATAACGAACTTGCTATTCATTCCAGTCTATCACTCAAGAAATCACACGTACCTTGTGCCATCTCTGTTTCCATTCAAAAAAAGATATAATGTAACGTTACACATTTTAACGATGAACACGACCTCCTTCTGATTATCTCTTCAGTTTGCTTGCTGTTTTATCTATCAGTTTGCTTTCTTATTAATTTTCGCAACTTCAAATTTCTCTAATTCTATAAGCCGAATTTTAGTCCTTCATCTTTTCTTGACATTCACTGCATTCTCTGTCGTGAATGGAAATAATACCGCCGCATTTTGGGCATGTATATTTTTCTTTCTGCTGTTCCATAAATGCTTCTAACCCATGTTGCCGTACAAAGTCACTATTTTCCATAAGGCTTGCTTGGTATCTCTTGTTATAGCTTTTTTCAAGATTTTTTATTGACTTGCATGGATAGTCGGAACACTCGAAGCAATAGGACAATTCTTTATCTTTCATACAGTCTTTTATCTTACATTTACGGCAATGTTCCGGCTTTCCCATATCACCGTTCAGGCACCCAGCACATGATTTTTTATGATAGCAATGTTTATAGCAGGCCTTACAATTCATTCCACAAGGGGCGAACATGATAGGATCAATATTTTCTTTCGACATTTTCATAGGCTATTACTCCTTTCAACGTTCAGTTTCAATGCCCGACATCTAATTTGGCGTCTAAATTATCCACGCTATTTTCGCTATACGCTTATCGCCCTGTTTCCGCAGAGCGTTAAGTTTAGACCTCGGATTGAACGTTTTCATATCCTCGATAGCAAAAAAGGCCTGAAATCAAGCCTCTTTCACTCACAATCACTTGACCTTAGACATCAGACAGACCGTCTCCACATGAGCCGTCCCCGGAAACATATCAACACACCCGCCCCTCTCAACCTCATACCCAGCCTCCCGAAAGATCTCCAAATCCCTCGCCAGACTGGTTGGCTTACAGCTAATATAAACCATCTTCTCCACCCCAAAGTCTATAATCTTCTGAATTGCCTTTGGATGAATTCCATCCCTGGGCGGGTCCAGCACGATAAAGTCCGGCTTATCTTCCAGTTCATCGACCACTTTCAGCACATCCCCCGCGATGAACTCACAATTCTCAAGCCCATTAAAACCAGCATTTTCTCTGGCCGCTTCCACCGCTTCCTCAACGATCTCAACACCGACCACTTTTTTTGCCACCGGAGCCAGCATCTGCGCAATGGTTCCGGTACCACTGTACAAGTCAAAGATCACCTTGTCATCCGTATCTCCCACATACTCCCTGGCGGTCTCATACAGAACTTCCGCTCCAAGAGAATTTGTTTGAAAGAAAGAAAACGGTGAAATCTTAAATTTCAGCCCCAGGATTTCCTCATAAAAAAAGTCTTCTCCATACACTGTCTCCATCTGGTCCGCCTTTACCACATCAGCCAGGCTGTCATTGACCGTGTGCAGGATCCCCCGGATGCTGCCATTTAGCGGCAGACGGAGCATCTCCTCTGCAAGAGGCTTCATATCAACATCCTGCTGGGAGGAGGTCACGATATTGATGAGCAGATCTCCAGTTGCGTCCGACCGGCGGATCACCAGATGCCTTAGATATCCTTCATGGCTCATCTTGTGGTAAAAGTCACAACCCAGCTTGGAAAAATAATTTAATGCACAGGAAACGAGCAGATTATAATCGTTATCCACAAGTTTGCAGTCTGTTATGTTGACAATGTCGTGAAATGTATTCTTTTTGTGCATGCCAAGGGCCAGCAGGCCTCCTTTGACTTCGTCCCCAAAAGAAAACTCCATCTTATTGCGGTATTGCCACTGTTTTGGACTTCCTTTGATCCCTTCCCAAATTTCATCGGACACATAATCTTTTAAGAGTTCCCGGACTTGTCCTTCCTTTATTCTCAGCTGGTTTTCATAGGAAACCGTCTGGTAGAAACAGCCACCGCACACCCCAAAATGAGGGCACTTAGGGATAGCGTCCTCCATCTCGGACGGCTCCAGCACCTCCACGAGCCTTGCAACAGCCTTTCCTTTCCTAAGCTTTGTCACCTGCCCGGTGATCCTTTGGCCCCGGATGACTCCTTTGACTGAAACCTCCCGGTCTTCCGCCTGAAAAAACCCTTTGTTCGGGAACTCTGTACGCTCAATGACACCTTCCACAAAATCTTTTTTCTTCATCTTATTTATCCCCAATCTATTGATCACTTTTTCTATACGACGAAAAAACTGCCTGTGCCATTGACACTTGGACAGCCTCGCTGTTACTTACAGTATTCATGCCACAAACAGTTTTTTCATGTTAAATGTTCAGTTCTCTGAAATGCTCTTTATAATATCCATGGGCATAATGGGCTTCTCCCATATCATCAATCTCCATCAGAAGAAATGTCGGCTTTCTGCCGGCCTGTCTCGGATAAGAGATGCTGCCGGGATTTAAGATCGTCATATCGTCCCCGATCTCAATAAACGGCACGTGTGTATGCCCGTACATAATGACATCAACGTCATGCATCTCGCCATATTCCCGCAGATAGTCCACCCCGGAATTCACATAATACGGATGTCCGTGGGTTACCCAGATGCGGTATCCCTCTACCTCTACGGTCTGCTCGCTGGGAAGATCCAGGTAATAATCATTATTTCCCGCCACCATGACAACCGGGCATCCTGCTATATCACGGATATACTGGTCACCGCGCTCCACATCGCCGCAGTGGATCAGCATGTCGATCTTGCCAACCTGCTCCAATACCCCTTTTACATCGTCGTTTCGACCATGAGAGTCACTGATTACTAAAATTCTCACAAGATAACCTCCCTAAAGAATGTCTTTGATTTTTCTCAATGCTTCTCCGCGATGGCTTAACCGGTTTTTCTCTTCACTGCTCAACTCTGCACTGTATCTGCCCAATTCCGGCAGATAGAAAATCGGATCATAACCGAATCCATTCTCTCCTTTAATCTCATACCCTATGATACCTTCCATGGTACCACGACTTGTCCTGATTTGTCCATCTGGAAATGCAGCTGCGATCACGCAGACAAACCTGGCGGTCCTTGCTTCTTCCGGCACTCCGTCCATCCGGTCCAGGATCTTCTGGTTTTTGATAGGATACGGTGTGTCTTCTCCCATATATCTGGCAGAATACACCCCAGGTTCCTTGTTCAGCGCATCAATCTCCAAGCCGGAATCGTCCGCGAGAGTAAGCTCTCCGGTCAGTTCCATGATAGCTTTCGCCTTGATGACCGCATTTTCTTCAAATGTGACACCGTCTTCTATGATTTCTGTATCCACCCCTGCTTCCTTCATAGACACGATCTCGTATCCGGTATCCGCAAGGATTTCCCTGATTTCTTTCATTTTGCCCTGATTTCCAGTTGCAAATATTATTCTTTTCTTCATATTCTTATCTCCTGGGCGGTTTTGGTCCGAGATACTGGCAAAACTCAGCGCGTATCATTCCGTTATAAACTTTTCTAACTTTCGTGGCTTTACCGATATACTTTTGGGCATCCTCATAAGACGTGATCACATACTTGGACCAAGTGTCCATCTTGTGGAAGATCTCTCCAATCTGCTGGTAAAGCTGCGGTAGATCCGCTTTTTCCTCCAAACGTTCTCCGTAGGGAGGATTGGTTATGATAAACCCATATGGTTTTGGATGGCTGAAATCCTTTACTTCTCTCTGCTGGAAATGGATCAGGTGATCCACTTCGGCGCTGGCTGCGTTCTCTCTGGCAAGCTTCAACACCTTTGCATCCTTGTCATAGCCCTGCAGGTCCATGGAGACATCCATATCCATCAGATCCGCTGCCTCATCGGCCGCTTCGTACCATGTTTTTTTCGGAAGGAAATTCGTCCATGCCTCTGCTTGGAAGGAACGGTTCATGCCCGGAGCGATCCCCGCGCCCATCATCGCCGCTTCTATTAGAAAGGTTCCGCTTCCGCAGAATGGATCCACCAGTATGCGGTCCTTATTCCACGGTGTCAGCATGATCAGGGCAGCCGCCAGGGTCTCCCTGATCGGCGCTTCACTCGTAAGCGTCCGGTAACCCCGTTTGTGCAGCGGAGTCCCGCTGGTGTCCAGGCTCACCGTCACCTCGTCCTTCAATATGAACACACGCACCGGATATTCGTTTCCCGTCTCAGGAAACCATGACACATGATATTTCTTTTTTAAGCGCTCCACCATGGCCTTCTTTACGATGGACTGGATATCCGGGGCACTGAACAGTTTGCTTTTTGCTGTGGATGCCTTTTTGACCCAGAACTTTCCGTCCTCCGGGATAAAGTCCTCCCAGGCAAGCTGTGCTGTCCTGTCAAACAGCTGCTCAAAGGTTGCTGCCTTGAAGGCACCAACCTTGAGTAACACCCGTTCCGCTGTTCTTAAAAACATATTGGCTCTGGCAATTCCGTTTAAGTCCGCAGAAAATGTGACTCTTCCGTCCTCGACCTTTGTAATCTCGTATCCTAAATCCTGTATTTCTCTTTTTAATACTGCCTCCAGACCGAAATGGCATGGGGCAATCAATTCTATTTTATTCATGTTTCTCCTTTGCACCATAATACCCATTCTACAATTTTAGGCCTAAGGATGTCAACTCTCCGCGGTAATAATAAATCCCGCCTACAATATTATAAACCTCATAACCTTCTCCTGCCAGGTGCCTGGCGGCCAGCATGCTCTGTCCTCCGAAGTCGCAGTAGACGATGATTTTCTTGTCCCGATAGGAATCATCCTTGATCACTCCATAGGGCATGCTCACTGCGCCTTTCAGATGCCCTTGTTTATATCTATAAGGTTCCCTTACGTCGAACATTACATAACCATCCTGTCCGGCCAGGTCGATTCCTTCCTGCAAAGTTATATTTATAAATTCCATTTCCACATACTTTCCCTTTTATAATTTAGAATATGCAGTAATATGAAAAGACGTCCAAAGAAATTTTCTTTGGACGTCCTTCCTGCTTCCTTCTTCTAATAACTAACGGTTAGAAGAGTTCTGGCTGCTGTTCTGAGATTTGTTCTGACTTTTGTTCTGAGACTTGTTCTGGCTCTTGTTCTGAGATTTGTTCTGGCTGTTGCTCTCATTTGAAGAGTCTTTGCAGTTGTTGTCGTTTGAATAATTTTTTGCCATGATAGATTCTCCTTTCTGTTGGTTACACAAATATTGTCTGCAAAAGTGAAAAAAATATTCTTGCAAGATTTACAAATCCAAATCTTAAATTCTTTTCTGCGTCTATAATTTTATTTTGAATTTAAAAATATTTATTGCTTTTTTCAGAAGGATACCTTATAATTCAAATTGTAGAAGGTATTCATTATATTTCTACTATATAACCCCTTATTAATTTATTTATACTCCCCTCAAAAAGGCCAGATTTCCCTATCTGGCCTTTTTACCTGTCTAAAAATAAACTGAGGCTCAAGAAAATACACCTTCTCTTTGAGCCTCAGCTTTGCTTTTTATCGTGATTCTATTGCCTGCTGGATTCTGTCTTTTACCTGTTTTGCTATCTCAGTTGTCTTCATATCCTTGTATTCTTCATAGAGAAGCGGTTCTAAAAAATGTACTTGCACGGTAACCGGTTTCACCGTATTGGTGTCGAACGGCATAAATGCGTTCACAAGGGCTACCGGGACGATCGGACATTTTGCTTTGACCGCCGCCTTAAAGCTCCCGCCTTTGAATGTCTGCACCTCATTTCCGTTTTTAGAACGGGTCCCTTCCGCAAAGATCAGATAGTTCCTCCCCTGTTTTACTTCATTTGCAACATTGATGATCACCTGCATGGCCTGACGGACATCATCACGGTCGATCATATATGCCTTCATGCATGCAAATACTTGTTTTAAAAACTGGATATTGGAGATCTCCATTTTGGCTACCACGGAAAACGGCCTGGGACACGCCTCTACCACCGCCAGTACATCATACAGTCCCTGGTGATTGGGGAAAAAGATAAAACCGTCCTTTTCCGGTATATTTTCCTGCCCGTAGACTTCAATCGTAACATTTCCGCCCTTATTCGCCCGTGTCGTGATAAAACGCAGCATGGCAAATCTCTTTTCTTCCGAATATTTATCCACATGAGAAGCGTAATAACATAACTTGATCCACATATAAGGTACCAGAAAAATGTTTCTGAATACCATAAGCAATATTCTCTTCATTCTCTCTTACTCTTTTAATCCTTCTGCGATGATTGTGCTGTTGACTCCCACCTCTTTTGCCTTTTTCTGATAATATCCAATGGATAAAAGAGAAAATGCGATAAGGATTCCTATAAATACAAGGACATCCGCCGTGATCCCTCCGCCGATCGTAAGTGTATTCCTGAATGCGTTGACACTGTAGGTAAACGGCATAAAAGGATGAATGATCTGGTAGAATTTCGGTGACAACTCGATGGGATACGTTCCTGCCGCACCTCCCAGTTGAAGTACCATAAACACCAGCACGATGAAGCTGCCCACTTTATCCAGCCAGAGGTTAAAGAATGTAATCATGGCCATAAATGTCAAGGAAACCAGGATCGACATCAAAAACGTTGTCATCAGTTCTTTGGGCTCCAGCCCGTTGATGACCATCAGCATGATGACCATGACCACTGCCTGCACAGCCGCCACTGCCGCCATGACGGAAGCTTTCGACATCCACCACTTCAATCCGCTTCTCACTTTCCCATCGTGTTCTTTCAGCGGGAACATAAGGCAGAATGCGATACATGCCACATACAAGGCCACAGACATCATATACGGAGCCATGGCATGACCGTTATTCTGTACCTGTGACATCTGGGAGTGCTCTGTTTTCACCGGGGATGCAAACATATCCACGGTGTCCTTTGAGTCATTGATCTGTCCGGCCTCTTTGGCGCCGTCTGAAAGTTTCGTCTGCAGCGTTTTACTTCCGTCATTCAGAGTGGCAAGGCCTCCGCCGACAGTTTTTGAACCGTCTGCCAGTTTTTCTGCTCCACCGCTGATCTGTTTTGCCCCTGATGACAGCTTTTCACTTCCATTTAACAGAGCCTGGCTGTTACCTGCCAGCTGGCTGGTTCCTTTGCAAAGACTCAAAGTACCATTTTTCAGGTCCGCCATACCCTGAAACAGCTCCGGCAGTTTTCCTGTCATCTGACCGGCACCTTTGTTCAGCGCTGACGCTCCTGTCTTTAGTACTCCTGATTTGCTGTCCAGCTGTTTCAATCCGCTGTTTACCTGGTCCACGCCTCCAGTGTAAGCTTTCACTCCTTCTTTCAGCCCGCCTTTTTCATCTATCTTGGACTTCATCTGACCGGTGCCCTGATAAACCGCCTGCATTCCCTGAATCAGCCCCATATCCTGAGGTTTTGTTCCTGTCTTATCCAGATTTGTTTTCACTTCTCCAAGGCAGGAGGATAACGTACCGATGGTATCGGCTCCGTTTCTTAAAAGAGAAGCTATGGTCTTTATCTGATCTGTCCCTGCGGCCTTGGTGCTGCTTTCTGAGACCGCGGAGTTTTTTACTTTGGCTGCTTTGTTTTTGATGGTCTCTGCATCCGAGGATATGGAGTCCGCACTTTTTTCAAGTCCTGATATGAGACTCCGCTGTTCTTCACTGCTCAGTTTTTGAAAAGTGGCAGAACTCTTTAAATCTGCGATCTGCTGCTTTAGTTCACTGGCATGGGCTGAAAGATTGGAGGTCTCCTGTGACAATTCCTCGGCATTCTTCCCGGTCTGTGCTGCCCCGGTCTTGGATACCGCTGACGGATCCATCTGATCGGCTGCCTGCTTCATCCCTGAGATCAACTGCCTCGTCTGCTGCTGTTTTTCCGGTGTCATTGATTTCCCCAGTTCTGAGGACATAGTCTTTAATCCGGTGAGAACACTGCCGCTTCCTGATTCCACACTCTTAATTCCATCGGAAAGAGCCTGCAGCCCACTGTTGAGAGTATTGCTGTTTTTACCAAGCTCGCTGCTGCCTGCGTAGACAGTCCCCACTCCGTCCGTGTAGTCTGTGACACCTTTATTTAATGTAGCGGTGCCGGTCTTTAATTCATTGGCTCCGGACTTGAGGGTTTTTGCCCCTTTGGACAGCTGCCCCGCCCCTTTGTTGAGCTTTCCGGCTCCTTGATCTACCTGGGCCACTCCGTCTGTGTAGCTCTTTAATCCTACCTGAAGAGAGTCAGCTCCATTCTTAAAGGTAAGGGAACTGGACGCGAGAGTGTTCAGGTTATCTGTAATTGTTTTATTTCCTTTGGAAAGCTTCTTTGTTCCGCTGTTGATCTGTTTTGCCCCGTCTGCCGCCTGGCTGAAGCCTTTGGCTGCTGTCTTTACCTGCTGGAACATGGTTTCCGTATAGGTTTTTGTGACCTGATCCGCTACCTGGGTGCGGATCGTACTCACTGCTGTCTCATCCATCTTGGATGCGATATAGTTGGTTCCCGGATTTGTCCGGTACTCAAGCTGCATCTTTTTTGGATGATCATCTAACAGCGTAGAGGCATTTTTAGAAAAATTCTCTGGTATAGTGATCACCATATAATAAGTACCGTTTTTGAGCTTTGATGCCGCTTCCACTTCATTTACAAAGTGGAAATCCAAAGAATCAGACTTCTTCAGGTTCTTAGCCAGCTCTTTTCCCACTTCCATCTTGGTACCATTGTAGGTGATGGATTTATCGTTATTGACTACCGCCACAGGGAGATGTTTGGTCTCTCCGTACGGATCCCACATGGATCCCAGGAAAATCGTTGTGTAAAGTGTGGGGATCAGGATGATCGCCGTGAGCACCAGCATCATCCATTTGCTATTGCGTATGTTCTGCCATTCTTTTTTCAGCATCTTTCTTCCTTCTTTCTGAGTTTCATTTTATGTTCTTTAGACACCTTTTGTTTACAAAAGAATATTTTGTAGATATAATATATCCATGGATAATTCTTATCTATGGATACAGAGTATTATATTCACCTATATTTTATTTGTCAACACATCTTGAAAAAACATCTCAATATCAAGTACAATCATTCTTTATAAGGAGGATTTTTATTATAATGAAGATCAAAGGAAGTTTGGAGCAGGCTGTCTGTATTCTGCTCGTCATCGCCCATACCCCAGGCCATGCACCGGTTAAAAGCTATACCTTAAGCGACCGCCTGGGATTGTCAGATTCCTATTTAAAGAAGATCATGAGGCAGCTGGTCGTGGCAAAGCTGGTGGATTCTGAGGCTGGAAAAAAGGGCGGTTTCGTATTAAAAAGGACCCCGGAAAACATCAGTCTGCTGGATGTTTTCGAGGCCATAGAAGGCACAAGTCCATTTCTGTCCACCACGAATCTGGTGGATAAGGTATTCCCCAAGGAAAAAGCTCTCGCCCATGAAAAAGAACAGCAGATCGTCTCTGTCTTTAACCAGGCAGAACAGGCATACCGCTGTCAGCTCTCACAGTTTACACTGCAGCATGTGATCATAGAAACACTGCCGGATCATTGATCTATTTCTTTTTCCATTTGGCATATAAGGTATAATTGCTGCGTTTTCCTTTTGAAATGGTTTTAATTCTCTTCTTATATTTCTTCGATGTATACCAGCCTTTGAACCGGTATCCTTTCCTGACAGGATTGTTCAGCCGGACAGAGACATTGTAGTAGCTCACAAGATTGGCACTGCTGTTTTTTCCTCTGTTGAGCTTATACTTGATCGTATAGCCTTTCGTCTTGGCGCTGTACGGCCCGTATACTCTCTTTCCGGCAGAGTCCAGACGATATGCCCGAATCCTGGTATAATACTGCATGTTCTTTTTCAACCCCCCGGCATTCTTTTGTACAGCGGAGGTAATCCACTTCTTTGTATCAGGCAGACGGAATCCTGAATCAGATGAGACAGACACCTCGTATCCGGCCGCTCCCTGCACTTTCGTATAACTCACAGAAAGAGTGGTTCCCACTGTCTTTTTCAAACTTGTCACCTTCGGCGCTTTTAATGAGATCTTCTGCCATTTGGCATACAGATGATAATCTTTTTTCTGTGTCAATGTCTCAATTCTGCTATGGAATCCCGCATCCGTATACCACCCGGCAAACAGATAACCGCTTCTCTCCGGTGCATTTAAGCGTATCGGCACGGCAGTAAATGCTGACGGATTTCCCGGATGATTTCTTCCACCGTTCATGGCATATTGAACTTTATAGATCTTCCGCTTTACCGTGATGTCACAGCTCGCCTCGGCTTTGCTTCCGTCCCGGGCCTTTGCAGTCACTTTAGCTGTGCCCTCCGCCAATGCCGTGACCCTTCCCGAGCTGTTGACTGAGACAGCCTTACTATTGCTGGACCATGACACGGACTTATCATCTGCACTCTGGGGCTGTACATCTGCCTGCAGGACAAAGCTGTCTCCTGGATACAGATCTTTTGTGGTCTGATTAAGCCGGATGCTCTGGACCTTCTGTACTTTATTACTTACGGTTATCTTAACTGAGGCAGATACTCCGCTGCCGTCTGCAGCTGTGGCTGTGATCTCTGCGGTTCCTTCTGAGACTGCAGTTACAGATCCCTTGTCATCCACTATAGCTGAAGATTCGTTAGAAGACTTCCAGATCAGTCTGTCATCTGCGTCGTCTGGAAGAACTCTTGATCTGATATGTATCGTGTCACCTACAATCATCTGCCTGTCGCCTCCGCCAAGGATCACCGATTTTGCTTTTGGGCGGTAGGAAAGCAGTCCGCTGTCTGTCTTTTGGCTGTCAGAGTATTGGTTGGAGCTGTCAACTGCACTGATCTTAGCCTGATAGGTTCCTTTTCCGTTGAAATACTGTGAACAGTCATAGGTTTCTGTCTTGATGTTCTTGACCGTAGTAAGATATTGTCCTTCTTCAAAAAGTTCAATTATATAGGAATCCGCATTGGGCACCTTATCCCATTGAAGTTTACCGTTTCCCTGTTCATCCCATCTGACATTTACGGGTGCTTCAAGCTGAGGGACCTTCTTTAAAATCCCTGTATATTTACTGCCGTCTTTCTCAACTTTCATTAAGTGACCGTCTGTATCTATAAGTACAATTCTTGTGATAGTGTCGTCTGACAGAGTATCCGCCGTTAGATAAACTCCTTCCTCGATCGTTCCGTTTTCTGGAAGAATCGTGAGTGAAATCTGCGTACTGAAAATTTCCGCAGTGATCTTTTTTCCGCTGGTCATGACCAGGTTTGCGTCACCCCCATCGGTGTCCATATTCGACACCTGGATATCTCCATTTACTTTTGCTGCATCATCCAAACTGTAGATGTAAAGATCTTCTGTCCCCTCGATACCTCCATGAATAACGATCTCCTCATTTTGCTGGGAATCCGGAGCTAAATCCAGCATCTGCCATCCCAGCACCTTTCCCTGGATATCCCCGTTATGAAGAATCAGGATTCCCTCTTTATTTTCGTCCTTAATAGTTCCATAGCTTCCGCTTAAAATATCCATCTGCTGAGTATCCTGGGAATCTGGTACACTCTCATATCTGATATCCGGCGGAGTTCCCTCCATAGTAAGATTGTTCTCAAATGAAACACCGACTCCTTTTATGATGACGCCGTCGCGTCCGCTACAGGCACTAAAATCCAGTTTAAGGTCGTGGATCTGAGTAAAATCTTTAATGGTCAGCGGCTGCGTAAATGTTAATTTGGCAGGTGCACTCTTGTTTCCTGAAACTTCAATCGAATGTCCCGGTAAAGAAAGAACCAAAGCTTTATCTACCTGTGTATCGCCTACAATTTTAAAAACTATATTTTCTCTTCCTGTGGAAGCCGCCTGCAATGCTTTTGATAAAGATGCAAATGCCTGATCTTCAGACTGTCCTGTATTGCTGTCATCACCATCCTTCCCATTAATGTAATAGATGCTTTTCGATGATTTCTTTTCTACCCGCCATATTTTATTCGTGCCAGTCACCGTTGTGCGGATTTCCCAAGGCAGCTGACTGTTGTTCAATTCCAGAATTCCGGCAGACCCAGGCACATCCGATATAATCTGTCTGCCTAAGGAAGCCAGTACCTGGGCATATCCACTGATCCTGCCTTTTACATGCAAATCTGCATCTATATTCAAAACAGCAGATCCGTTCAAATCCATATCACCAGTTAAAGTGGTCCCATTTTCTGTAGTCAGTGTGAGTGTTGAACTCAGCGAAACATTCTTCACATTGATCAAAGTATAGACACTGACCGGATAGGTAATATTCAGCTGATCCACATTTTGGATAGATCCCAGCAGCTTTTGTCTTGAATACAGATTCAGTACCAAAGCAGTATCCAGCTGATCCGTGTCCGCATTGGAGCGAATCGTGATCTCGGATCCATCTGCCACCTTGGCTCTGCCTTTTCCATACCCATAGATCCCGGCAAAGTTACCGCCCGCCACGTCAATGACTGCCCGTCTCCCGGAGATCTCTGATCCGTCTGGGCTTCCGGCATAGATGTAAGCTTTTTGATTGACATTTTGGTTAGTAAAACACTGGACAGAATCTGTCATCGTCAGAGAGTATCCGTTGGCATAAAAGCAACGCCCATCTGCTTCTGTAGATGGTGTTTCCAGCCGGATGCTGTCAAACTTTAAATCATTTCCCTGTGCGAGACCATACCGCAGTGACATAAACACCGATGAAGTTTCTCCCTTGACCGTGAGCATTTTGTCCTCCGGTGTAGTCAGCTTCCCCTGATGCACATAGTTGTCGACAATGACAATGGTTCCTCCATCATTCACCAAATCAAATGCTTTGTTTATATCCTTCAATGGTCTTTCTTTCGTACTGCCGTCTCCCGATGTGGGAAAATTCATAGAGCTGGTCAGATACACTGTATCCAGACCTCCCTGTTTTTTCACACTTCCCATGACCGTATTAGGTGTGATCACCCAGGAAAACACCATTGACAAAGTCAGTATATATACAGCGAAACGCTTCCATATCTTTTTCATTCCAATTCCCTCCAAAACAAAGTGGGCAAGCCCACACATCATTCCTATAGAATAAAAAATGCACTGCCTTCTCCCCTGAACGCAATGCATACAAACTGCAGCTGGCTGTCATAATCCCTAAAATCTTAGACCCTTTAGCTTTGCGTCACAGGCTTTCGCCTGCTTTGCCCAATATTCAAATCTATCTTTACCTCATCAGTATAGTTTATTTCCTACAGAAATACAATGAAAAGGCTTTAAGAATCCTGTATTCTTTTACCTTTTTTTATCCTGATAATATATTTTCTCCAGCTCTCACTGCCTGTTTACCACAACGATACCTCCACACACAAGGAGGATGGACGCCATGTTGACAACAGTAAAAACATTTTCCCTTAAGAGCAGGCCGGATAACAGTGTTCCGAACACTGGAATCAGGAGATTATAGATGGAAATGGAGCTGACCTGATAGTGGGACAAAAGCCATGTCCAGACGCTGAATGCCACTGCTGAGAGAACCGCCATGTAAAGCAGCAAAAGCAGACCCGCACTGGAGAAGGTCAGCGTTCCGTTCCCTGTGTAACCCAGGACGAGAAGCAGGCCGCCTCCGAGTAAAAGCTGATAGCCCGCGATCAGCATGACATTCATGGACTGGGCCAGCTTTTTACTGTAGATAGACGCAAGACTCTGTGAAAGGGCCGCCATGACGATAAATCCCTCTCCGTTCCAGGCAAAGCCTCCAAGGCTCCCGCCCTGCAGATTGATCAGCACGATTCCCGACAGTCCCACCGCACAGCCCAGGATCTTCTTCACTGACAGCTTGTCGTTTTTGAAAAACAGCGGCGCTAAAAGGACAGGGAAAAAGGCTGTAAACGAATTGATGATGGACCCCTTGGCCCCTGTGGTGTGGGCCAGGCCAACATAAAAAAAGTAATACTGGATGGTTGTCTGGAGAATCCCCAGGGCCAGCAGCTTTTTAAATGTACCTTTTTTTGGCAGAGGTTTTCTCCTGCTCTGGGCCCCCAAAACAGCCAGCACCATGATTCCCGCAGCTGCGAACCTGATACCCGCAAACAGCAGTTTGCTGCCAATATCACTGCCTTTGATACCAAAGATGTCATACCCTAATTTTACGCTGGGGAAAGCACTTCCCCATAAAAACGTGGCAAGCACCGCAAGGCCTGCCATAACCGCCTTATTATCTTTTTTCATCGTTTCCTCCGCTCTTTTTGTTTTCTCCCATTCTATCATGTTTTCACTGGCAAATAAGAACCATTTTGATTTGTATTTATTTTTATACATTTTAACTTTTTATTGACAATCAGGGTTCAAGGCGTATAATGGGAACCAATCAAGAACAAAGGCGTTCCGATCACACGATTGGAATGCCTTTTTTGATGTCAATGGAAAAAAGGAGGATTATATTATGATGAAAAAAGTTGTTGTGGTCATCAAACCTGAAAAGCTCACGGATGTAAAACACATCCTGGAAGCGCACAAGGTTTCCGGACTTATGATCTCCAATATCATGGGGTATGGAAATCAGAAAGGATTTACCCAAAAATACAGAGGAAATGAATTAAATTCAAATCTTCTTCCTAAGATCAAAGTCGAATCTGTGATGCCGGAGGAGGTTGTGGATGAGGTGACCAAGGATATTGTAAACACTGTCCGCACTGGAGAATTCGGAGACGGTAAAATCTTTATCTCTCCAGTGGAAGAGGCGATCCGGATCCGTACCGGCGAGACCGGTAAAGACGCTTTATAAGCCGAATGCATGAATTATGGAAACAATAAAGTGTAAACAACATTATCAAAGGGGATAATGCAGTCAGGCCATTACAAGTAACCTTGTAACGGCAGGCAGGCATTGTCCCCTTTTTATTTAAAGGAGGATATGTATATGAGCGTTCAGCAGTTATTGAATATCGTATGGACTTGTATCGCGGCTTTCCTTGTCTTCTTCATGCAGGCAGGATTTGCGATGGTAGAGACAGGGTTCACCAGAGCGAAAA
The DNA here is from genome assembly GCF_005280655.1 of Anaerostipes rhamnosivorans. Taxonomy (NCBI): domain Bacteria; kingdom Bacillati; phylum Bacillota; class Clostridia; order Lachnospirales; family Lachnospiraceae; genus Anaerostipes; species Anaerostipes rhamnosivorans. Next base: position 619,166 of record NZ_CP040058.1, on the reverse strand, counting down.
ACTCAAGCAATATTATTATGAAAAACTTAATGGACTTTGTCCTTGGAACCCTTTGCTTCTTTGTGATCGGGTTTGCCCTCATGTTCGGAGGAGACAATCCGATCATCGGGACCACAGGTTTCTTTAACCCAACATCCATTGATCTTCAGCAGTTTAAAGATCTGACCCCCGGGGTCTTCATGATCTTCCAGACTGTATTCTGTGCCACAGCAGCCACCATCGTTTCCGGCGCCATGGCAGAGCGTACAAAGTTTTCATCTTATTTGGTTTACAGTGCCCTGATCAGTCTGGTCATTTATCCGATCACCGGCCACTGGATCTGGGGCGGCGGATGGCTGTCCAATCTAGGCTTCCATGATTTCGCAGGCTCCACTGCAGTCCATTCAGTCGGCGGATGGCTGGCACTGGTAGGGGCAGCCACGGTAGGTCCCCGTATCGGAAAATACAAAGCCGACGGAACTCCAAGAGCTATCCCGGCCCATAACATTGCATTAGGCGCACTTGGTGTCTTTATTTTATGGTTCTGCTGGTTCGGATTCAACTGCGGTTCCACAACTGCCGCCACTGACACCCTCGGTTCCATCGCCATGACCACCAACCTGGCTGCTGCTGCATCCACCCTTGTCGCCCTGGTCATCACATGGGTACGCTACGGCAAACCGGATGTGTCCATGACATTAAACGGCTCTCTTGCCGGTCTTGTAGGTATCACTGCCGGATGTGACGTGGTATCAAACTACGGTGCCATCGCCATCGGTGCCATCTGCGGGGTTGTAGTTGTGGCAATGATTGAATTTCTCGATAAAAAAGCAAAGATCGATGATCCAGTCGGAGCCTGCGGCGTACATTTAGCCTGCGGTGTCATCGGGACTCTGCTTACGGCATTCTTCGCCACCGGCAGTGCGTTAAAGCTTATGGACATCACCCGCGGCGCTTTCATCAAAGCACAGTTTATCGGAGTTCTCGCCGTCGCGGCATACTGTGTAATCGGCGGTCTCGTGATCTTCCAAGGGCTGAAACATACCATCGGGCTTCGTGCCTCCGAGGAAGAGGAAATCGCAGGTATGGATATATCAGAACATGGGATTTCCGGATATGCTGACTTTCCTCTGAAGAGTGACCACTAATACTTCAGGTATATCCGGGGTCCTATCCTCCGGATATATAAATGACAAGAATTTGACTAGTTTTTACTTGTCTGTTGACTCTTCTTTGACAGACTACGATGATATACTGGACGACAAAAGCCCCTGAATTCAAACTCAGGGGCTTTTGTCTATCTACTGCCAGCTGTGAGAGAATGAAACACAGGCGCCCCCAGAACTCAAATTTTCTATCTTCACAGATCCTCCCAACAATTCAGACAACTGCTTTACAATATATAAACCCAATCCAGAATGTCCGCCCTGACTTTGGCGTGCTTCGTCCCCCCGATAAAATCTTTCGAATGCTTTTTCCATATCCATAGAAGTGAATCCCATTCCTGTGTCACTGATCCTGTAAACAATAAATTGATTATGCTTTTTAACAAAAATACGGATTTTCCCTCCTGCAGGGGTATACTGCAGACTATTTGATAAAATATTGTCCAGTATCCTCTCCAATTTATTCACATCTGTGATAACAGTATCAGGTATCTCATCATTTCGTATCTCAAGAATCATCTTTATATTCTTTCTCCTTGCCTGTAAATCATAATCATATATTTTACGCTGAAGAAATTCCAGCAAATTAACAGGACCTTTCACCACTCCTGCTCCTGAACTTTCGAGTTCAGAAGTATATTGCATTTGATTCACTAATAAGACACTTTTTTCTATATTTTCTTCGATCACTGTGAGGTACTGCTTCTGCTCCTCATCCACATCAGTGTCATCAGACAATGCCTCGGAATAAGCCTTGATGATTGACAAAGGTGATTTCAGATCATGTGCCAAGGCTTCTGTGATCTCCACACGATCTTGTTCAAGTTTCCACTGTGCAGACAAGGATTGTTTCAATTCTTCTTTCATTTCATTAAAAGCTGTACAAAGTTCTCCCAGTTCATTCTCCGCATGGTAATCAATATCAAAATCAAGATTCTTCATTTTAATCTGCCTGGAACCATCCGCAAGAACCTGTAGTGGATGAGATATTTTTTTTGCATAATTTCGTGAAAATAAAATGGTAAACAGAATCATATAAAAAAATGGAGCAGATATAAGGAATAGGGAAGCGATGCTTACCCATAGGCTGCTATTATTTACCGCAGGCAGATTAAGCTTGTAGACTAAAGAGACCGCGCCGTTTATCTTACCCATATGGTCAATGACCGGAATCACGTGAACATAAAACCCTTTTATGTGGAATGTAGTGTTGAGACGCTGATAGAGTTTCTGTTGTGAATCAAAAATCTGCTCTTCATAAGTGCCATGCATTATATTGCCGGAATGGTCTGCTGCCTGATAAAAAAAGCCCTCACCGTGGACTAATTCTTTTAACTTGTCCTGTCCCCTGGAAGACAATACTGCTGCTCCTTCCTCGTGCACATAGTTCTCCACCTTGGGAATCTGTTGTTCGTAATGATTTTCTGGATTTATAGATTTTTTATTTAAAGCATTTACAAACAGAAATGCGGCCGCTGCATAAGTGATCATCGACACAAAAAGCGTCGAAAGTATAATATACACAAGTGTCATGCGGAACTGCGTGACAAGAGACTGTTGTTTCATACATCCTGTACCACCTTTCAAAGTTTATTCCACTTATATCCGATGCCCCATACGGTAGCAATATACGAAACAGATGAGCCTGAGGATGAAAATTTTGCCCGTATTCTCTTAATCCGTTCTACCACCGTTGTATTATCTCCGTCACCGTCAAACCCCCACACTTTTTCATAAATCTGCTCTTTTGTAAATACCTGCCCGGCATGGAGGGCAAGAAACTCTACAATCTCATATTCAATTTTTGTCAAAGGGACATCTACATTCTGGATCTTTACCAATCGCTCCCGTATATCCAAAGTCAACTGTCCAAAATAAAGTTTTGCTCTCTTATTTTCTGTGTTGATGTACTGGGAACGCTTCTCGCGCCGTATATTAGCCTCAATCCTTGCCATGACTTCTCTTAAACCAAAGGGCTTTGTAATAAAATCGTCTCCGCCAAGAGTGAAACCCTTAATCTTATCCGTCTCAGACTGCCTCGCGCTCAAAAAGATGATCGGACAAAGGACATCACTCCGTATCCTTCGGCATACATCAAAGCCGTCTGCAACCGGCATCATAATATCGAGAAGGATCAAATCCGGCATTTTTTTTGCAAGCTGGATCCCCATTTCCCCGTCAAATGCTGTTAGAACCTCATACCCCGATGCTTTTAATTTTTTCTCCAGCAATGCGACTAAGTCTTTTTCATCATCAATGATCAAAATCCTACTCACTTGTTTTCCCTCCAATCTTTTATTTCATAAACAAAGTGATGATATCATCCGCTGTTTTTTCTCCCCTCCCATTTACGGAACCAAAACAAACCGCCAGATAAAAATATAACTAAGAAAACCATACTGACAGAGAATTCTGTGAACAGCTGTACTGCGGCCTCAATCATCATAGTTCCTGATACGAAAGAAGAGGCCATTGGAAACATAGCCATTTTAACCGGGTACGACCAGGGAAGCAGCACCCATATATTGTTTCCGAGACTTGTTGTTCCTATCAGAACTGCTATTAAGATCCCGCAGATACCGACTCCTATTGAAGTTCCCATTCCCCATAAGAAGCTGATCCACAAGTGAATGGCCAGTATGGGGAGCGTACCTATGACTGTCAGCAAAGCGGCCATAAAAAACCAAGAAATATTTGCTCGTCCCGGCAGTATAGCAGCCATTCCAATCGAAAGGATCAGCGATGTAAGTAACGTGCAGATAGTTAAACTGAGTAAGCCAAAAATGAATTTCGATGTATACAGTTTTGCTCTGGAAACCTCTGTGTTCAATAGGTTGTTGAAATTCCCTGCCATTTCTTCTTCATGAATGAGAAAGCCTGTCAGCAGGCCTGTGCCTATAGGGAGGATCACTGCCGACCATAGCATATAAAAACTTTCAAACACAAAAGCTGAAGATAAGTCAGATCTATATTTCATATATGCAATGCCGAGTCCTGCAATACAAAAAGGCAGAAAAAATGTAAACCAACGTATGACCGTATGCTTTGTTTTCAACCATTCTGACCATAATAGACTCATCTCATTTCCCTCCTTTTAAACCATATACCTGTTAAGACTGAGACAACAGCTAAAGCTGTGAGCGATATAGCGATCCCTTCCGGGATGACAGACGAGTCAAGAAGTGGACTACCAAAGTTTAGCACACTCCCATTTGGCTGTACCCCGATCACGGGGCACATCATTCTAGTTGCCCAACTCCATGGAACAGCTATCCATAAGGATGACGGGGCTGCCAGAACTCCTGCTGTCATACCTGCAAATCCAACTGCCATGCTCACAAGCATTCCACCCCACGTGGCAACCCAGATTTGAAGCGGGATCAAAGCAAGTGAAGTAAGCCAGCACAACAGACTGCCTGTCAGGATCTTTGCTGCCGGAGGTGCTCCTTCTACAATACATAAACCAGTGACCATGACTACCGCAGCCAAGACTAAGGAAGAAAGCAGTGAATAAAATGCCATTCCAGCAATCTTATCTATCCATATCTTTATAGGTGATATATTATAAGCACGAAGTGTACGGTAGTTCCCTGCTTTTTTCTCATGTAATGTGACCAAGCTTGCAAACAGCGCCATTCCTAACGGCAGGAAAAGAAATGACCACCAGTTAAAAACCAAAGCCAGAAGCGTTGTCCATCTCATGCTTGTATTTCCACTTGACTGTGCCAATGAATTGTTGCTCATGATATATTGTATGATAAAAGCAAAGATAGCAAAAAATATCGGAATCAACACAATCAGTTTTCCCATAAACGTTCTTTTATATTTTAATAACTCAGACTGCAGTCCATTCATTTTCTGCTTTCTCCTTTCATGATCACATCAGTAAATAGTTTCTCCAAATCTTCCTTAGTATCTGGTACCCCCTGAAATAACAGTTTCCCCCCGCTTATGATTCCGATTTCATCAACGACCTGCGCAGCCTCTGATAATATATGGCTGGATAAGATCACTGTAATTCCTTTCTCTGGAAAAGAGGAAATAAGTTCTCTAAGTTCCTGTATACCAAAAGGATCGAGTCCGTTTGTAGGTTCGTCAAGGATCAGCAGTCTGGGGCTGTTTAAAAGGGCTGCCGCAATTCCCAGTCTTTGTTTCATCCCCATGGAAAATTGGGACACTCTCTTTTTTCCCGTGTCGTTTAAATCCACGGTCTCCAATACCGTTTGAATCCGTTCTTTAAGGATTTTTAGAAGTTTTGTATGGACTAAAAGATTTTCTTCTGCTGTTAAGTTTCCATATAGGGCAGGTGCTTCAATCAAAGAGCCTATCTGAGCAAGTGATGATCTTTTCCATGGTTCTCCATCAAACATAATCTGCCCATCTGTTGGATTTAAAAGCCCTACAATCATTTTCAAAGTTGTTGACTTTCCGGCGCCATTTGGTCCCAGAAGTCCATAAATACTGTTTCTTTTTATTTGCAGTGAGATCCCACTGACAACCTGTTGCTGTCCAAAACATTTCGTTAAATTTCTTGTTTCAAGAATTAAATCTTTCATATCGATACTTCCTTTCTGTAAAGAAACCAATGACTCAATCACAGAAAGAATCGTAGCATAAAAAAATAACCATTCTATAACAGCGAATATATTTCATAGGGAGGTTTGGAGAACTTTCCAATGGAATAAAAAAAGTGCCCCTTCACGGAACACTTTTTTACCTTCTATCACTATCAATCTCTATTCTTTCGCCTTCTTCTCCATCAGCCCCATCATCATCAGCTGGTAGCTCACCATATATCCGATCATGATCCAGATGATCCCCGTAAAGAACGATATCCCTGCGGTAAGCCCGATAGTACCGATCAACTCACACGGTACTCTGGCATAAATAGACATCTGAAAAATCTTTCCGAATGCCATGGGCTGATTCCTGGTCCTCATATTTAAAGATACCAGCCAAGAGATCAACAGACAGTAAAACAAATACTGCAGGATCACTCCCCCATAAACAAACAAAAGGGCAACAAACACCATAAAATAGACCAGAGGAAGCAGATTCGCCATATCCTGGTTGGTAAAGGTCACGTTCTTCATTGTGTTGAAGTTCTTCGTAACGGTCTGCCCCATAACCGAAGTTTTGATGGCCATATTGTTCTTGGAAAAATGAATCTCATCTGAATATTTCTCATCGAAATCATCTTTGCCCACGTTCTTTTTGGACGAATCCGCCGAGATATGGATAGCCCCCAGATTAAAGTCCACTGCATGATCCAGTGTGAGCTGGCCGTCCTTCAGTTCAAAAGCCGGCAGCCGGTTCATGACGAAGTTTTTCGGACCTCCAACGCTCACCGCAAACCCAGCCAGATCCATCACCGGTCCCAGCAGAGTGATGACAAGTCCCAAAAGCAATGTAAATATGGCGACCTTCCATTTTTTCAGGTTTAGCAGCTTCTTATACTGCCTTGGTTTGGTGCAGGCGATACGAAGCTGCTCCCAAACGCTTATTTTTTCTGTACTTTGCATTCTTAATTTTCCTCATAAATGATGCTCTTTAACAATTCCTCTTTTGCTTCTGTTCCCTGAAGGATCTCCACCAGTTTTCCGGCAAACAAAATGGCAGTTCCCATGCCTCTGCTGGTGATCACTTTTCCGTCCACGACAACCGGTTCAATCACATATTCCGCTTTACCAAGTCCGTCTTCCTGTCCAGGGTAACAGGTCGCTTTTTTTCCGTCTAAAAATCCGTACTTTCCGAGCACTGTCGGACCTGCACAGATCGCTGCCAAATATTTTCCATTATCATACGCCTTTTTCAGCAGCTTCGCAAGTCCCTCATGCTCCCTCAGAGCAAGTGTGCCCGGCATACCTCCGGGGAGTACATACATAGCTCCTTCCGGCTCCAGCACTTCGTGGAACATACAGTCTGCCTCCACCTCGATATGATGGGAGCCTGTAATGGCTTTTGAAGGCCCTACAGAGACCATGACCACTTCAATCCCTGCCCTTCTAAGCATGTCAACGACCGTCAGGCCTTCAATCTCTTCAAATCCATCTGCTAAAAACACAAACACCTTATTCATAAGTTCATCGTCCTTTCTTTATCTGCTCAAAACGAAAACACTCTTTTACTACTACTTTATGTAAAACAAGCAGGCATATCAGGTTTGGTATTGCCATGAGCCCGTTCATTGTGTCCGAGAAATTCCATACCAGCTGGAGCGGTACCGTAGCTCCCACAAAAATCACACAGGAATAAACAATCCGGTATATTTTAATATAGAAGGTTTTTTTCACTAAGTATTCCAGCGCTTTCTCGCCATAATATTCCCATCCTATGATCGTTGAAAACGCAAACATGACGATCCCAAGTCCGACACACAGTTCTCCCGCCGGTCCGAGCGCCTTCTCAAACGCCTTCATCGTAAGCGCAGCCCCGGTAATCAGCCTGCCGTGGGAGTCCACGCTTCCAAGCACTCCGGAAGATGCCACGATCAGTCCTGTGACGCTGCATACCACAAGCGTGTCAAAAAAGGTGCCGGTCATGTTGATATAACCTTGCCTGGACGGATGATCAGTCTTTGCAGCAGCCGCCACGATTGGTGCAGATCCAAGTCCGGCCTCGTTGGAGAAAATACCTCTGGCGATTCCCCACCGCATGGAAGAAAATAATCCTGCCACGATGGTTCCGCCGACACCTCCTGCCATAGCTCTGGGAGATAGTCCCATCTTAAAGATCATTGCGATTCCCTGTCCCAGATTAGCCCGGTTGATATAGATGACAGCAACGCCCATGATAAAATAAAAGACTGCCATCTTCGGTACAAAGAATCCGCATACTTTTCCTATGCTCTTAATCCCGCCAATCAGGATCGACAGCGCCAGCAGTGCGATCACCGCGCCTGTCAGCCAGTGGGGAGTCCCCCACAGCCCTTTCAATGACTCGGCGATGGAATTTGCCTGGGTCATATTTCCGATGCCAAAGGATGCAAATACAGTAAACAGGGCAAAGAAAAATGCCAGGATGAGCCCGATCCATTTGATCTTAAAGCCATTTTTCATGGCATACATAGGACCGCCGCACATCTCTCCATTCTCATTGACTTCCCGGAACTTAACTGCCAGGACACTCTCCGCATACTTGGTGGACAGCCCGAATAAGGCACTGATCCACATCCACAGAAACGCCCCAGGGCCTCCCATGACCATTGCGGTGCTGACTCCGACGATATTTCCTGTTCCGATGGTAGCCGCCAAAGCTGTCATCAACGATTGAAATCCCGATATGTCCCCGTCCTGCGAACCGCTTTTGTCTTTGACAAAAACCATCTTCAGAGCATAGGGGAGATTTCTCCACGGCAGGAACCTTAAACGTATGGTCAAAAAAATACCTGTCCCCATCAAGAGTGTGAGCATAACAGGCCCCCACACGAAATCATTGATTGCTTTCATAAACTACCTCCCTGTCAATCTTTCCGGCTAAACATAGAAAGACCCTATTTAACTACTTTAAAGAAAAAGAAGAAAAAAGTCAACGCCATGCATCTTTTTTCATTGACTTTTCATAAATGAATCGTTACAATAGAAGATGTGTTTTATGGGTCTGTAGTTAAATGGATATAACAGCCCCCTCCTAAGGGGCCGTTGTGGGTTCGATTCCCGCCAGGCCTATTTTATATGAGAAGTTCCGTTATGGCGGGACTTTTTTTCTTTTCCGGTGATAGATAAGTTTATGCGGACAACATACAATAAATGCACCCCAAGACGTTTGGAGTGCATTTATCAAAAGTATGAAATTGTATATTTTTCATTATATCTTCTTTTTCTTATCTCCAGCAGCCAATACATTCCTCTATCTGGTCTGCCGCTTTCTCCTCTTCCTCCCCATCAGTCTCCACGATGATCTCATCTCCCTGCCGGATCCTGGCATGAAGAAGTTCCATGATACTCCTTCCATCAAACTCCTGTCCACTCCAGCAGATCTTCACCTTGCACGCAAAATTCTCACATAGGTTTGCAAGCTCTGCGGCAGTGCGGATATGGATGCCGCTCCTGTTGGGGATGATAATCTTTCTTTTCTGCATGGCAATCCTCACCCAATATCAAGTCTTTTAATCTCATCGTCAATCCTTTTGATCTCTTCCTCTGTCAGCTCCCATTCAAACGCGCTGCAGTTTTCATCCGCCTGTTCAGCATTTGTTACTCCAGTGAGCGCCGTTCCCACAAAACTCTTTTGGGTGCTCCAGTTGATGGAAACCTGGGCCACCGGTTTGTTGTGTTCCTCAGCTATAGCATCCAGTGTCTTTAGTAGTTCCATGATTTTTGAGAACTCCGGCTCCTTAAAAAATGGATAGAACACAAGTCGCATATCCTTCGGGTCATATTCCGGGCACTCCCTGATGGCTCCAGTCAGGATACCGGCCCCCAAAGAACCATAGGTCATTGTGCCGATCCCCTGTGTCTCTGCCCATTCCATCAGTTCCCGCTCGGACTGGTTTACCATGGAAAACGGAGGCTGGATCACATCAATCTTCGCATATTTCTGTGCTTCCATAATCAGCTCTTTCGGAGAGTTGGACATTCCGATAAAACGGATCTTCCCCTTTTCCTTCAACATGTTTAAAGCCGCCATAGTCTCCTCGACCGGTGTGTTTACATCGGGCCAGTGCATGATATAGAAGTCAATATAATCTGTTTGCAGCCTGGAAAGAGATTCATCAATTTCTCTTTCCACAGAATTATACTTATTATCTCTTACCGATTTCCCATCATAATGGCTAATATAAGAACCAAACTTTGTTGCCAGAAAAATTTTTTCCCGATATCCGTCTTTCAGCGCCTGTCCAACTACTTCCTCGGAATGCCCATCCCCATAAATGGGAGCCGTATCTACCATATTGACTCCGTTTTCAATCATCCGTCGCACTGCCGCAACAGAATCCCTTGTATCCACATCTCCCCATGTCACTCCTGCAGAGTTGGCTCCTGCGATTCCCCATGTGCCCACTGTCAGCGCTGACACGTCCACACCTGCATTTTTAAAATGTTTATATCTCATCATATCCTCCTGAACTTAACGTTGTTTTACTGCCTCTTTGTACTGTGCTTCAATCAACTGTAGAAGCTCCCATTCCTCCGGAAATAGTCCACAGTACTTCATAATAGCTTCCCTGATACCGTGTTCCTTTACATAATCGGTAATCTCGATACTCTCCGGTTCTCTCTCATCCCGGTACAAAAATCCAAAAGCAATGCCTCTGGCCAGATAATAGGGAAGAATCTGATGCTTCATACACAGCAGGGCCGGACCTGTAAATCGGTTTTTCCTGCCAAGCTTTTCTTTTGGGCCATGTGTTACCCTTTGGATCTCATCTTTCAGATTGCGGTTCTTTGGGGCGTTCATGATGAAGTCTATCCACTCTTTCCGCTCTTCCTGTGTAAAACCATATTCTCTGGATACTGCATCCTCCGCCTCATAAAAGGCACCGGCCGTACAGTCCTCAATCCACGGGTCATCGTAAGTATCTGAAATATACGTACATCCCCTGGCGCTTCCAAGAAATGCGGTCATACAGTGTTTCATATTTCCCGTATACACCTTACGGAAGATCTGGGCTTTCGCTTTGACTGCCTTTCCTACCTGTTCCACCTGGGGGAACTCCCCCTTAAATGCTTCCGAATCAATACCGATATGTCCGTCAAGCTTTGTTGTAACTGCAAACGGATCCATCTCCATGAGCTCCCTGGAGGACGGCATAGCCGCCATCCCGACCATTACCTGGCAGATCCCTGTCTTTTCCTTAACATAGGCTAGTGCCTTCTCATCCTCTGCCAAAAGCTCACTGAGCCTCTTTTCAAAAAAGTCCGGCGCTCCCAAGGCATTGACACAGAGCAGGATGTTAAAATACCCCGCATCTATTTTCCTGGATCTGGTCTTTATAGCTTCTGCCAGTTTTTTGGCAATGCTCTCAAATGCACCTTCATAGACACAACAGGCTACAAGGTCCACTTGTTCCATATGCCGGATCAAGTCGCTCTCATCCGAACAGTCCAGAACCTCAAAGTCTTTTACTATAATTCTCTTTTTTCCCTCGGCTCCTACCCTCTCGATCAGATACGTGCCCTGTTTTCTCAACTGTTCCATACGGTCTGCCATAATGTCATACAGATACAGGCGGTATCCGGATTCATAAAACAGTCCTCCAATGACACCCCTGCCAATGTTCCCGGCACCAATGACCAGCAGTTCTTTTTTCTGTTTTTTCAATTCAGTACCCCCTATGCGATGATGCCCAAGGCAAACAAAATCACGCCCACGACCATAGTTCCGATCAGCAATGGCACTACTTTAACTCCTTTGCCCAGAAGCCAGTAGATGGTTCCCACCAACCCTAAAGAAAGCATTTTCGGCATGATGCTGTCCAAGGTGGTCTGGAGCACCATTCCGCCGTTCTTTACATCGCCGATGGTGATCGGTGTGGAAACGTTGACCGTGGCCACGATCATTGCCCCGATGGCCATAAGCCCCACCACGGAACAGGCATAGGATACTTTATCCATGATTCCAGACTTTTCGGATTTTACCAAAAACTCCGTTCCCATGCTGTAGCCGTATTTGAGACTATACCAGCGTGCCAGCAGGTTTGGTATGTTATACATAAGAAGAAACAGAACCGGAGCCAGCACATTTCCCCCGGCCGCCATGCCGATAACCAGGGACGTGGCAAGGATCCTCAGTGTAGATGGAAACAATGTGTCACCGATTGCGGAAAGGGGACCCATCAGACCGGTCTTGACTGCATTGATGCTTGTGGCGTCAAAATCTGGATTCTTGGCATTTTCCTCCTCCATGGCTGCGGATATTCCGAGAGCGAATCCTGCGATGTTCGGCGTGATATTAAAATATTCCATATGCCGTTTCTTAGCCTCGATCCTGTCCTCTTCCTTGTCGTAGATCTTATCTATCGCTGGCATCAGGCTAAATGTGTATCCATTGTGCATCTGCCCCGGATAATCATTCATAGCATTCAAGGCAAGATACCTTATAAAGATCTGTTTTAAATCTTTTTTATTTAATTTAGAACTCATTTTCGTCACCTCCATAAGCCTCAACCGTCTCCGGCGTTTGTTTCTGGTTGGATAAAATGATCAGCACCAGCATGACCGCAAATAATGTAACCGCAATGGTCGGCAAATTTAAATAGGCTGCCAGCATAAATCCTACAAAGAAATAAGGTGCCATCTTTTTGCTGATGATCATCTTTAACAGCAGGGCAAAACCAATCGCCGGAAGCAGATTAGCAGCTGAAGCAAGTCCATTGATGACTACCTTCGGAATAGCATTGACCGCCGCCTGCACTGCAGTACTTCCCGCATAGATCGACAGGAACCCATAGAGAAAATATACAATAAAGCTTGTGAAAAACGCACCAAACAGGTAGATTCCCCCGGCTGCCTTTGTGTTATCCTTTTCTATCTTTCGCATCATCATCTGGCCGAATGCCGCATTCATGAGTTTGCAGCCGATAAAGATAAAGCCTCCCAGCAGAGCGATCGGGACCGCCAGGGTTGTAGCCACTGCTTTCCCTCCGGTGGTGATGATAGCAAATGCCGTACAGATGGCTCCTGCGGAACCATAGTCAGGGCTGACGGCAGCTCCGATAGGGAAGGAGCCGATGAACATAAGCTCCAGCACGCTTCCGAGTATGACTCCCTGGACAGGGTCTCCCAGTACCAGCCCGGTCAGTGTGGAAATGACAATCGGACGGCAGATCATACAATATCCTAAGAAATATTCCATTTTACAGAGGCCAAGGATCAGCCCCACCAGCAACGCTTTTGTTAACATACCCTTCTCTCCTTTCTAACCTTCCAACAGTTTTTTCGTGACCTTCACCGCGTTTTCCGTGGGCACCTGCTGGATTTCCATCCGAATCCCCTTGGACAACAGGCGTTTTAATGTCTCCACATCTTCACTGGTCACGTTGATGGCCTTGCTCAGTGGCCTGCTGCCTTCCACTGCCGGGAGCACGCCAAGGTTCACATCATTGATCTCAGGAACAGCGTCAGTCAGACGCTCCACGTCCTGCACATTGTTGACTACGATAAACAACTTATATTTGTCGGTCACTCCTGACTGAATCGCCTTAATAGAATCCTCCATGGATTTGATCACAAGCTTGATACCTTGGGGTTTTGAGATTCTCAGCATGGACTGGCGCATCTCATCTTTCGCCACCTCATCGTTGGCTACCAGGATACAGTCTACCCCCAGCGCCCTGGACCATGAAATTGCCACCTGCCCATGTACCAGCCGATAGTCAACTCTCAGTTTCTTGATCATTAAAATCCCTCCTTCTATATTTCATCAAATACCACACTGACCCGGTATGCCCCCGGCACAACTGCGGCTTCAAATGCTTCCTGGACACTGTCAAGAGGATATTTTGCCTCCACCAGTTTTGACAAGTCTATTTTCTTTTCACTGATCAGCCTGGCCGCCTTCTCAAAATCACAAACGTCCGCCGAAAATGTGCCAATCAGCTCCATTTTCCGGTAATGGATCAGGTTGGAATCCACATGCAGTTCTGGGGCCGGATACCCTGCGGCAAACAAAAGTATTCTTCCATGCAGCTGTTTCACCATCTCAAGAGCCTGGTCATTGGCAGCGGTGGCTCCTACCGCCAGAATGACAGCATCGGCTCCGCGCCCGCCGGTCCATTCTTCCACAGCTTTCACCGGATCCTCCTTTGACACATCCACTACATGTAATCCCAGATTCTGTGCCACATTGATCTTTTTTTCCATCATCTCTGTAATCAACACATCACAGCCTTCCGCCTTGCAGGCCAGGGCGTTCAGCACACCCATGGTTCCCGCTCCGATGACTACGATCTTTTCCCCCGAAGAAACTCTCAGTTTTCTGAGTCCCTGGCAGACGGTCCCCACCGGCTCCACAAAGGCCGCCTCAGAAGGATTAATGGAGGCATCCATCTTAAATAGGGAACGGTATGGTTTTATCACATATTCAGAACAGCCAAATCCTCCGTGGTAGCCGTCCGGTGACAGCTTATTCCGTCCTTCTCCAAGAGTCACACACTCACTTGTAAGTCCTTTTTTACAAAATTCACACTGTCCGCAGTTGTCGTAGCCGATACCCACCGGTTCTCCGATCTCAAATCCGGAGACTTTAGACCCCATATCAACGATGGTTCCGCTGAACTCGTGACCAAAGGCCATTGGAAATTTCAAATTCTTTCTGGCACCGGACCACTGTCCATAATCCGTGGTACAGATGTTACAGGCACCGTTCTTGATCAGTACCTCATCCGGCCTAAGCTCTGGAAGCTTTCTCTCATGCACCTTTACTGTGTGCTCCTGCTCTATCACCGCAAATCTTGTTGTCTCTATCTTTCCCATTTTCTTACCTCTTTCACTATGCTCTCAAATATGGTTTTAACTTCTTCATTGTATCCTCGTAGACCGCCGCCGGATGTTCAAAATACACACTGTCTGTGTACTCAAGCACCAGCGGTCCCCGGTATCCGTTTCGGTTCAATATCTTCAATGTCTCTTCAAGCCCGCAGGTCCCGTCACCCCATTTAAGATGGGTAAAAACATCCTTCCTATAGTCCATAAAATGTACCAGATTCAGCCGTTCTTTAAAGTTATCAAACCATTCCTGCAGGGATTCCCCAGCATTATGGATCGTCTGGATGTCAGCAGTCACGGCAAACTGCCTGGAATTTACTGCTTCCATCATCCGTTTTACGTCTTCCATCGTATTACACAGCCTGGTGCTTTTCCTTGATAAGGTCTCCATAGTAAGGTACACGCCGTAATGTTCCGCAAACCGGCATAGATGTCCGATCATTTCCTCGCTTCTTTTTAAGGCCTCCCGCCTTTCCTCAGAAAAGAACTGCCATCCAGATGTAATCAGGACTCTTGTACAGTCAAGCTCCGAGGCAGCTTGTATCACATGCTGAAAATACCTTTGAGTCTTTTCCCGGATCTCTGTCCGCCTGGCCGCCATGTGGAATGGTTTAGGACAGGATTGTTCCGGTGTCATGCTCACCACCTTAAGGCCGTAATCTCTCAGCATGTTCCTGAGCCTTCCCGTATCCTCATATCCTTCGGAGTCCACCAGATAATGTGCCGCACAAGTCCAGAGATCGATGCTTTCATATCCGGTTTCCGCTGCCGCTTTCAAATAATCCTCCAGTTGGTAAAACCGGAAAATATGGTTCATAGGTGCCGGCTGTTTTCTATCGATCAGCGTCATAGCCTACCATCGGTTCTGTGAATCAAACAGCTGCATATAATGCTCCAACACTTTCTGGAAACCTTCCGCCCCTGCCACGATGGTCTGCTGCATGTTCATCTTTTTCGGCGCAAATTCGCCTGTGGCTTTGGTATCCTTCTTCGGTGCGCTGTCCGCCAGAGCTTTTCTCAGGGCATTTTTTCCCGCCTCACTCAGATCTGTGTTCAGGTTCACCTTCTGAATCCCCGTCTTTACCGCTTTTGCCAGGTTCTCATCCCCAGTGCCTGAGCCCCCATGCAGCACGAGAGGGATGGCGATCTCTTTTGATAAGGTGGAGAGCAGTTCAAATTCCAGATGCGGTGTTCCTTTATAGACTCCGTGTGAAGTGCCGACCGCCACGGCCAGGCAGTCGATCCCGGTTTCTTTCACATAGGACTGGGCTTCGGAAAGCTTTGTAAGGCCCTGATCCCGGGTCTGTTCGTATTCATCCCCCTGACCCACATGGCCAAGCTCGGCCTCCACAGATACACCCACTGCGTGGGCTGCTTTTACGATCTCTTTCACTTCCCTCACATTTTCCTCATACGTAAGTGTAGAGCGGTCAATCATAACAGAGCTGAATCCGGCATGGATCGCTTTCATGATATCCTCATAAGGTCCGCCGTGATCCAGATTGACCGCCGCCGGGACTTCCGGATACCTTGCCGCATAAAACCTTGCCAGATCCGCGCACTCATAAATCCCGTGGACAGAAGCCACATCCAGGATCACCGGAGCCTTCAACTTCCGGGCTGCTAAAAAAGATGCCTCGATGGTCTCACGGTTAAACACATTGGGCGCTGCCACCCCGTAACCCTCTTTTTTTGCTCTATTCAGCATCTCTCCCATTGAAATAATCATTGTATGTAATTCTCCTTTCCAGATGATAAAGCTGTTTGTTTTCTATCTGCCCATTTATACAACAAAAAGCGTGCCAACTTAGTGTCACGCTTTTGTCTTTATCACCGGGAACCAGCTGTTTTTCTTAAATTCCGTTTATAATATCATAAATATATCCGATCTCGGACAGTGGGATTTTGACACTATAGGTATCTTCTATCCCACTAAAAGCACTCCGTATCTTTGCGATCTCCTCTGTATGCTGTTCCTCAAGGTCTGACAGACAGGGATAATCTTCAATCGGGCTTCTCCGTATGAGACGCTCCGCCAAGCACCCCACATGGATAAAAAGATTGATCTTTGTACTGTTGGCCAGAGGCTGTCCCGTCATGACTTCATATTTTTTCAGACATTCTTCGATATGGTTCATGATCTTGTCTGTATCCAGGATTGTCAGGGATCCGATCAGCTGGCGCACAGAAAAGTTCCTGACCAGATGGTCGTTGATCTCACCGATCCTGCCTTCCGGGACAGCCGGAGCCAGGATCTTCTCCATCTTCCTGTCCGCCGCACCTGAAACCACTTCCTCCAATGGTATGAACTCAACGCCGGAAAGCTGCGGGTTTACCGTGCCGATCACCCCCAGAATATCATAACTGTCCAAAAGCGCATCAGCCGTGGACTGATTGTTTAGCTGGTCATAGTCATAGGAGATAACACTAATGTCAATGTCGTCCGGGATACTATCATCGATCAGGCCTCTGATCTGCTCCGCTGTCCCGGTCCCGGTAAGACAGCACGTCAGTAAAACCTTCTGTTTATCCACCTTTGGGTAGATCAGCTGGTACTCTGTCTGATTGTATTTTTCCAGCCTGGATATGATGTCCTCCAGGTGGTACCTCTGCTTCACCATCTGCCCTGCATTGACCGCCATCTGAGTGGAAATATTGTTGACAATGGCTGCCGGCACTCGGAGCACGTCACTGAGTTCCTCATAAATATCCATCAAGGAACCTGTATCCACCAGAAGTAAAATTCCGCTGCTGATATCGTGAAACTCAATATATTCCTTCATCCACCGGACAATGTCTTCCATCTTCTTATCAATAGGCATATCCACCGCCTCAAAGATCACTTCTTCCAAAAGCCGGTTTGCCACGTTGGCGATACTGCTGGCTGTGGCGTAGCCGTGGGCCAGGATGACGGCCCGGGTCCTGTTTTCCGCCGATCTTACGTTCAAACTCTTAAAATAAAGAACCAGCGGCAACAATTCTGCCTCTGTCACGTTCAGATCCATTTTGGCGGACAACAGTTCCATCATCCGTTTTACCAGGTGTGTCTCCTGTTTGTAATGGCCTGCGGCATAGGTAAGGAATTCTTCCGATATCTTTTTCTCAGACTCATATTCCGAAGGATGGCTGTTTAAATAGAAAAAATAAGCGGCTGCTGCATGCAGAACATTCCCTCCGAACCGCACATTGGTGCTGTACTCCACATAGCGAAACGCCTCGTGTACGCTGCTAATCACATAGCGCATCATCATAGTGTCCGACTCCGAACTCTGCTGGTAGATCAAACGGTCCAGCATATCATTGACCGCATGGAAACAGCGTTTCTCAAACTGTTCCGCCTCATAGCCCTGGCTTTGGAACTCTTCATAAATGGAAGAAAGCTTCTCAAACAGCTCCTGGTAATACCTGGACTCCTCCGTCTCTGCGGGCGAGATTGTCTCCGCCGCAGAAACCGGCGTGATCAAGACCTCTTGGCTCTTTTTTATTTTGCTCTCGTCACTTTGGGCGATCTCCGAGAGTATCTCATCCGGCAGATCTGCCAGACGGACGGGGATCACATCCCGCTCCTGATCCTTTGCGTAAATGGTGGCACACAGGTACTTGATCGTATTCTGAAGCTCCCCTACGTTCCCCTTAAACATGTGTCCGGCCAGTGCGTCCAGGACATTTCCAGAGACAGCAAGGCTCCGGTCCAGCACCTGGCTCTCCCGGATAAAAAACTGATAAATGAACTGCAGCCTCTCCCGGATACCCCGTTCTGTCAGGTCGGGGATTTCTACTACAATAGGCACACGCCTAAGAAACGTGTCAAGGAAATTGGAATCCAAATCTTCTGTGGTGGCCATAACAATGCGCACGTCAGCTTTATGCCACCCCTCATTTTCTCCCATCCGGCGAAAGATTCCCTGATCCAGAAAGATAAACAGCTTTTCCTGGCTTTCATTGTTCAGTCGGTGCACTTCATCCAGAAACAGCATTCCCCCGTCCGCTGCCTCCAAAAGACCCTTTGTGGTTCCATAGGCTCCTGTGAAGGCCCCTTTTACATAGCCGAACAGACTGCTGGACAGCAGTTCCACGTTGTTTGCATACTGGGCACAGTTTAAAGTGATAAACGGCGCACCCTCAGGAAGTACCTTATGGCAGACAGAAAATTCATAGATCTGCCGGGCCATATAGCTCTTTCCCGCGCCGGTGTCCCCGTGAAGAAAAATCGGCAGGCTGGTGTTCGGATAAAATACCGATGTCTTGATTTGCTCCACCGCTTTTTTCAGACTTCCCCTGGCTCCGATCATACGATCCAGAGGATCTTTTTCACCTCTTACCTGATCCTGATTCTGGGTCTTTTTTTGTTCAAACAGCTCATCCAAGCTGACGTAAACAGATTTCTCAACCGGAAAAAACCGTTGTTCGAACTCTTTGACACTGAAAAAAAGCACCGGCCTTGTGTTGACTTTAAACAGGCTTTTCCCCAGTTCCTGGTTTAAATAATGGCTTACGGTGTTTCGTTTGACACCGAAAATCCCCGACATCGCATCGGCAGTACAGGAGTTATCCACAGCCTGAAAGTCAATCTCTCTGGTCTTTTCTTTAATATAAGATAACAGTTTATCTTTTAACATGATCCCTCTCCCTCAAATGGCATTTTAAAATCTTCACTTTTGTCTTCATTATGCCAGCTTCTTTTCATTTGTCAATCGTGATATAATAATGAAAAGATGCCTCTGCTTTGACACTATAGTTTGGCACGAAATTTGCTATATATCATGATGTAAGTCAGCATGATGCCCAGACTGTATACAATCAATTCTAAGAGGTGACAAAGATGAAAAAAAAATTATTGATCGCAACCCACAGCACATTTGCTGAAGGTATTAAAAACGCAATGGAACTTGTGACCGGCACTCAGGACGCTGTCTGCACCCTATGTGCTTACACGGAAGACATGACAGAGGTGGAGACGCCCGTCAGAAAGATCATGGAGGAACTCTCCCCAGATGAGGAACTGATCGTAGCCACGGATATCTTTGGAGGAAGTGTCAACAACGAATTCATGAAGTATCTGGCAAGTAAGAAGATCCACCTGGTCTCTGGTGTCAATCTCCCGCTCCTGTTCGAGCTGGTTTCTGTCCTGGATGCCCCTGACACAACAACGGCCGTGAAAACTGCCCTCGAAAATGCCAAGGACCAGATGAAATACTGCAACCTGCTCCTGGAACAAGCTCCATTACCCCGTGACTCTTTTTAACTTTTTTAGATCCCATATTAGAAAAGGAGGGATTTCTTTTGGATACGTCATACCGCACAAACCTGGAACTGAACCAAAAGCAGCAACTTTCCCAGTCTCAGATCCAGTCCCTGAATATCTTGTCGCTGGACAACGGGGAGCTATCTGAGTTCCTTCAGAATGAATACATAGAAAATCCAATCCTGGACTATTCCCCTCCTTCTTCTTGTGCTCCCGTTTCCGACAGCCAGGCATTTGATATTCCGGCCGAAAATACGGAGGAGGTAAAAACCTTTCTTTTGGACCAGCTGAACCAAAATGATTTTTCGTCAGCTGAATGGCAGACTATGAAGTTTATGATTGACTGTCTGGACTCCGGCGGTTTTTTCCGTATCTCTTTTCACGAGCTTTCTACTCTGCTCACAATCCCTGAAAAGGAGATCAAACGGTGCTATGAGGTACTCTCCGACCTGGAGCCCGCCGGCATTTTTTCCAGGGATCTGTCCCAGTGCCTGTTAAAGCAGCTGGACATCCAAGGGAAAAAGACAGAAATCCTGGAGCAGATCATTAAGAATCATCTGGATGACATAGCCCTTGGACATATCAGCACCATTTCAAGGAGCCTGAAGATCTGCACAGCCGATGTGCGGAAAAACATTGCCATCATCCGGAATCTGAACTCCAAGCCGCTGCAGGGGTTTTCCACTGCAAAAACCGAGTACATCACCCCGGATATCATTGTCTCTGTCCAGGAAGACCAGTGGGAGATCCAGCTGAACGATGACTGGGTGGGAAATTATTCACTGAATGATTACTACATAAAGATGCTCAAGGATACTAAAGACCCTGAGCTGAAGGAATATTTCCAAAAGAAATATGAGCGATGCCGTTTTCTCATGGCCAGCATTGAGCAGCGCAGGCATACAATCTTAAAGATCACAGAAGCCCTTCTGAAAAGACAGCCTGATTTCTTTCTGAACCACGGCTGCTTAAAGCCCATGACCATGAACGACGTGGCGGAGGATATTGAAATGCATGTGTCCACGGTAAGCCGCGGCATCAAAGGAAAATACCTTCAGTTTCCATGCGGCGTTGTCTCCATGAGGTCACTGTTTACCGGCGCGTCTCCCTGCTCCGGCGCTTCCGTCAGCAGTACAGATATCAAAACGGTCCTGAAACAATTAGTGGCATCAGAAGATCCACGGAAACCATACAGCGACCAAAAGCTCTGTACCCTTCTGAAAGAAAAGGGCATTTCCATCTCCAGACGGACCGTTGCAAAGTACCGGGAACAGCTGGGTATCAAAGGAACTTATGACCGGAAAGAGCTCTAAGAAAGCAGGCAGGCCCCTCAAATATGAGAGGCCTTTTTTTACATTGCTTTGACTCTTTGGGCGATCTCGTCGATACAGTCCTGCGCCTGTGGCAATGATCCAAGGCGGTCAAAAAAACCGTGGTCCAGTCCTTCATACAAGATCACTTCTGTATCCTTGCCCGCTTTCGTGAGCCGTTTGACAAACTCTTCATTGCATATCTTAAAGTAATCGAATTCAGCCTCAACCATCAGGGTCTTGGGCATTCTCGATAAATCTTCGGCATAGAGCGGTGACACGTCTCCATCCTTTGTGGAATAACCATTCTGCACATATAATTCTTCCATATAATCTGTCAGTTCTTTAAAACGGAACAGCCGGTTCATGATGTAATCCTTCTGTTTTTCATCCATCTCATACTTTGAATAATCCCATTGATACGGTGTCTTCTCCGCTGGAGTCAGGTCCAGTGCCCCATAGATATAGACAGCAAGCCCGATTCTCTTCTTTTCATCCCGCAGACAGCAGTTGGCAGCCAGTGTCCCCCCGGCGCTCTCTCCCATGACAGCGATCTTATCCCCGTTGATCTTTAACTCTTCCGTATGTTCTGTCATCCAGTCCAGAGTCCCCATCACATCCTCCACCGGGCCTGGAAACGGTGTCTCCGGCGCCAAACGGTATTCCGGAGAGATCACCACTGCCTCCGCCTGCTCTGCCAGGTACCTGCACTGGTTGCTTTTGGTCTTTACATCCCCACCAAAAAAGGCCCCTCCGTGGATAAACAACACTGCATTCTTTTTCTTCCCAGTGTCCTTTCCCCGGTATATGTGGATGTTGATCATATGGTCTTTTACTTTAATGATCTTAGAGATCTCCTGGATCTCACTGGTTGTGATATCCTCTCCTTCTCTTTTCATCTCTGTCCTTAAAACCGCCAGATCCAGATCCTCCGCCGGGATCTGGTTTTTCTGGTAAAACATTGCCACCCTCGGCTCTCCCTTTGCCATTTCCCTCTCCATGACTTTTTTCTCAAACGCGTGGGGTCTGTTCTCTTCCATCTTATGTTTGATATACTTCTCCATTTTTCTGCCTTTCCTTATAAAAAAGAAAAAATCCCAAAGAACATTTTCCTTTGGGATTTTATAGTTTAAAGTTTTACTTTTGCCAGATACTCCGCCACATTATCATCTGTGATAAGAACGTTGATCAGCTGGCCTTTTAAGACACTTAAGATCGCATCCTTCTTCTCCATGCCATATGCCACACCAACGCGGATCGGTATCTTTTTAAGGTCCTCCAGGCTTAAACTGATCAGCCTGCCCTCAAAATCGTCTTCGATCAGATTGCCGTCTTTGTTGATCACATGGGAGAGGATCTCTCCGGTACCGCCCTTTTCCTGCATCCGCTCAAATTCTTCCACTGGTATGAGCTTCGCATTGATGATGGCGGAATTCTGGTTGACGGTTCCGATTCCCATCACTGCGACATCTGCAGATTTTGCCAGGTCCAGCACCTCTTTTACACTGGCTTCATTGAGAAAATGCTCTTTCACCTCCGATGAAGTCACATACTGAGGCGCCAGAAGCTGGTAGCCATTGCCGTTGATGATCCTTGCCACCTCATCGATCAGGTAATTGGAATAAGCCAGCCGGTAGGATTTCTCCGCAGTGGGCGGAATGTTGGTGGTCGCCATCAGCGGCACAACATTTACATCGTCCACCTTGAGGAATCTTAATCTCACGTCCTTTGCCAGGCACTCTACCGTCTTCTGAAGGGTAACCCCCCGTGTCAGGGCCAGTGTCATATGATTTTTCAATGTTCTCAATATATAGTCGGAAGCGTAAAAAGCAATTTCATCACTGAGGTCATCACCATCTTTTACACAGGCGATCACTGCCTCTTTTAAATTAAACTTCTGTTCCAGGATCGTCTCTGTACTTGTCATGGCCCCTTCTGGATAGTTGATCTTGATCTGTACATATCCTTCTTTTCTGGCCTGTGCCAGGGTCCTTGATATAGTTGTCCTCGAAACATTCAGCTTTTTTCCTATCTCCAGCTGTGACATTCCCTGTTTATAGTGCATCTCTACCACTTTAATGATGAATCTTTCTTCTCTCAATTTGCCCACGCCTTTCTGCTTAAAATCTATAAATCTAGTATACCTTATCGCGCAGAGCGCGCCAAGCCCTGAAAGGGCATAAAATACGGTGTGCCCTGTGGTATGACATTTTCCACATGATTTCCGTTCGGCTCTTAGAATGCCTCACTCCAATCATGTAGAAAATGGACGTAATGTCTGCTGGAGAAGGGCTTCTGTTAAAACAAAGGTGACACTTTTTGAAAGTTATTTACCACTATTGGAGGAGCGCATTTCAAAAGTGCGACGGAAATAGTGGTGAATAACTCATCCCCTGTCGGATTAAATAATGACTCCTAAGCATCCCAATACTAAAGAGACTATTGTAACCCCCAATGTCGCCGCGAAATAATTTCTTTTCACCTTAGACAGGTATCCCCATACGCAGAGCACTACGATCAGCGGAAGCAGACCCGGAATAATAGAATCAAAAATTGACTGAAGGGTTGTGGTATATGCACTTGTGACGAACTTCACCGGTGTGGATACTGTCACATAAGTGGATGCGAGTCCGCCCATCATAAACAATCCTAAAATACTGGCCCCTGCGATGATCTTGTTGACCAAACCGGATTTCAGCATGTTCTCAGCAAAAGAATAACCGAAGGTGTAACATTTCTGTGTCAGGAAATATCCGATTCCAAAGCAGATAACCGTCAACAGTACGATCGGCCGGATTCCCTTTTTTCGCCAGCGGAAGGAATAAACCGATGAGCAGGTACATCAGGGTTGACCATGAGATCGTATCTCCGATACCGGCCAGAGGTCCCATCAGTCCGGTTTTCAGGTTCATGATAACCTCACCTGGGATTGCCTCATAGTTTCGGGATTTCTTTTCTTCCAGTGCCAGTGTGAGTCCCAGGATCGGTCCGCCGCCCCAGTGTGCCTCTGTGTTAAAGAATGTCATGTTTCTTTTCAGTGCTTCAATGTAACGGGGTTTATTTTCTTCTCCCGGATAAAACTTTTTCAGTGCCGGAACTAAGGATGTACAAAAGCTTGGAGCCTGCATTCTCTCAAAGCTGTGGCAGGTTTCCGCGC
Source organism: Anaerostipes rhamnosivorans (assembly GCF_005280655.1). Taxonomy (NCBI): domain Bacteria; kingdom Bacillati; phylum Bacillota; class Clostridia; order Lachnospirales; family Lachnospiraceae; genus Anaerostipes; species Anaerostipes rhamnosivorans. The sequence continues at coordinate 594,882 of NZ_CP040058.1, read as the reverse complement.
TAAACCACCAAATAAGCCATGATTTTAAGATGTCCTTCTTGCTCAGCAGTTTCTCCACTGCCTCCTCTTCCTCATCGTCATCGTCTTCATCGTCCTCATCCCGCTCTCCCTGAAAATCATTTGCTTTGAACGTGATATAGAGGAATGTCAGGAAACCTCCTACCATCAAAAGAGGAATTGTCCCGATTTTCGTATACTGTATTAAGAAAAATCCTGCAAAGAAAAAAGGGATATACTTTGGTTTGGAGATCAGGTTTGCGATGATAGCAAATCCAACCGCCGGAAGGCATGCCCCCATGGCAGATAAACCATTGGTCACTGCTGCCGGTATATTGTCCAATACTCCCTGAAGGGCTCCGCTTCCGAAGTACAGTGCCACTGCCACCGGAACTCCGAAACAGATGATCCTCGCGATTGCACAATAGATAACGGACCATCTGGTCATGCCCGCCGCATTTCCTTCCGATACAAACTTATCTCCCTTCTGCGCAAAGAATCCTGCCATCAAATAGATCAAGTTGGTGATCTGCGCTCCCAGCAGTCCCACTGGCACAGCCAGGGCAACTGCCGCTGTTGTATTCAGTCCGGAAGCCATAGCCACCGGGATCGCGATATAGGCTGCCAGACACGGATCTGACGGCTGGTTTCCGCCTGCTGAGATCACCCCTAGGTAGATCAGCTGCAGGGATGCCCCGATGATCATGGCCTGAGGCATGTCTCCAAGTACCGCTCCCACAACCACTGCGTTGAAAATGACCGTGTTGAACATAAAAGCACCAGCTGTATAGGGAACACAGCACTTTGCGATACCGCAGAATAGTCCAAGCAGCACAGCCTGTAAAATTGTAATCGTCATAGTTTCTCTCCTCCTATGTAAATAAATTAGTTAAGATCCGGAAATGTTTTTCTCATGATCTCCAAGGATTCCTTTTTATCCGTAGGCTGCATCTGGAAGTACAGTTTCACTCCGGACCTCTCGATGTCAAATAAAGTCTGTGCCTCACTCTCTGACAGTCCCACCTGTTTGTAGATCTGCTTTCTGTCATTGATAATGGCCATCTGTCCGATGGTGATCTCTTCAAAAGACACGCCCTTCTCCTGCAGTTCGGCAATCTGTTTTACATCCCGGAAAAGTACAAACACATTTTTTGAACCGAACTGGTTTTTCTCCCAGGCTTCCACGGCTTTGTCCACAGAGAAAATACTGACTTTGATATCCGGGGGTGCCGCAAACTTTAAGACACTTTTCTGCATCTTGTCTTTTGCCACATTGTTGTCTATGACGACAATATGCTGTGCCTTAAAGACATTGACCCACTGAGTTACCACCTGTCCGTGGATTAATCTGTCATCCACCCTCACTGCTAATTTCTTTGCCATAAGCTCTCTCCTTTTCTATTCTTATGAATGATTACTCATCTTCATCGTCATCATGAAGGAATCCTTCCACATCGATTCTGAAGATTCCCTTCTTCCCGTTTTCCACTGTGTCTGTGCTGAAGTCTTTTCCTGCAAGCTCTTCTCTGGACATGACCGCATTGATCAGCATCGGTAAATTCATACCCGCGGCAACTTCCAGCACCTTTCCTGTCTCCTGTATGTATCTCATCACCTGGTTGCACGGGGTTCCCCCGAACAGATCCACCATGATCAGGCTGCCTTTTGGAAACTTTTCTATCATGTCCACAAAAGCTTCCCTGTACTTGTCAATGTCGTCCCCCGCTTCCAGAGAAAATGCAGCAATGTTTTCACTGTCTCCAAAAATCATCTGTGCTGTTTCCACCAGTGAGACCGCAAACGGACCGTGGCTTAACAAAATGATCCCCGGCAGATCCTGGTTTAGTTTTTCCTGTCTGTAAACCTTCAAAATAATTCCCTCCTATTTTGTTTTCACATACACTTTTGTTCATTATTTCACCTATGTGTGATTATGTTCTTTATGATCTTATTATATCGGTCCCGAATCCTTCTGTCAAGACAAAATGCACACTTTTTCATTGATGTGGCTATAATTTCTTTCACACTAATTCTGGTGTTCGCCTGCTGCTGTAAAACAGCCTTAAGCTTTCCGCTGATACTTGATGATTTTTTCTTTCCACTGACTTACCGTTTCTTGGGAGGGAACACTGAATTCTCTTCCATTGCTCTCTCCCAGCCGTTTCTCTTTTGCTGTACCCAGACAGTGATAGGGCATGAGCTCCCAGCCATTTAGGCCGTCCATCCGGTTCAGAAGATCTGCAATTCCCTGAAAGTGCTCCTTGGTATCATTAGCCCCTGGGATCACCGGGCATCTCAGCGTGACAGACGCGCCTTTTTCACAGAGAAATTTTAAATTGTCCAAGATCCTCCGGTTATCTGCGCCTGTCAATTCTTTATGCCTTCTTCTGTCTGTCTCTTTGAAGTCCCATAAAAACTCGTCTACATAAGGATATATCCGTTCATAATTCTTCTGGTCCGAATAACCGCTGGTCTCCATTGCCGTCGATAACCCTGCCTCTTTTGATTTCTTGAGCAATTCCAGGGCAAAGTCTGTCTGCATCATCGGCTCTCCCCCAGACAGGGTGATCCCCCCTCCGCTTGTGCAAAAGAACGCCTGATCCTCCCGCACCTCATAAAGCACCTCATCTGCTGTCATATAACTTCCCACCAACTCCAGAGCGCCGTACGGACAGTTTTCGGCAAACCTTTCTTTTATGCTGTCTGGTTCTCCTGATACTGCCTTTAAATCTTTGAATACTTCCCTGCACCTGCCGCACCGGCGGCAGCGGTTCTCAAAGTACTGCAGTTCCATCCTGGTGGAAATTCCTTCGGGATTATGGCACCAAAGGCACCGCAGAGGGCATCCTTTTAAAAAGACATTGCTGCGGATTCCCTCACCGTCATGGATGGAAAAATGCTGTATCCCAAAAACCAGTCCCTTGATTTCTTTTTTCATATTTTATCCTTCCCCGTACATTGTCCGGTTGATGATCTCATTCTGCAGAACTCTGTCCAGATTGACAAAGAACTCACAGTATCCGCCTACCCGCACGATCAGATCCCTGTGTTTTTCCGGATGTATCTGGGCATCCTTTATGTCCTCCAGATTGGTTGTGTAAACCTGGATCTGGGGACCACCGGAGGCAATATAGGTCTTCAGCAGACTGACCACCGCCTGTTTCCCCTTAGGATCATTTAAAATGGACGGATTCAGTTTAAAATTCAGTGCATATCCTCCTGTGACATACTGGCTGTCCAAACGTACAACTGAGTTCAACAGCCTGGTAGGGCCCTTGGCATCTTTTCCCTGTCCCGGCCCCATACTATCACTGAACGGTTCTCCTTTATGTCTCCCATTTGGGGTCGCCCCCGCGATCTCTCCGTGATAAATATGAAAAAAATAGCCAAAGAGCGTAGAGACGAATTTATCCCGATCCGAAAGTTTATTCAGTTTTAGAACCGCCTTTGAAAAATGGGTGAGCACCATATCTGCAATACTGTCCACCTCTTCGATTCCGTTGCCGTAAGCCGGAGTCTGGCGGTCCAGCATAATCCGGAGCATTTCATACCCTGCAAAATCAGCCTTTAATGCTTTGTTTAATTGCTCCAGTGTCACAGTTCCTTTTTCAAAAACAAATTTCTTCACAGCGCACAGAGAATCCGCCGCCGTACCGATGCCGTAGGCATACACAGACCAGTGCACCGGACACTCACTGCCGTTCTGCAGCATATCTTTTCCGCTCTCCAGACAGCCGTCAATGAAAATGGAAGAAAACGGATCATAACACCTCCCAGCCATATTGGCGCTCTTCTCCGCCGCCTCCTGCCGGTCTGCCTCGATAGCGGCATCCAGCTCCTGAAGGTAAGCCTTCATAAAGTCCTCAAAAGTATGTATTTTTACTGTTCCTGCTTCCCACTTTCTCATGACCTCCTCGATGAGCACCGGAAATGCAATCGCCTCGGTGACTCCCCAGTTGGGCTGTTTCCCCGGGACCATGATCTCCACGCAGCCCATATTGTAGTAGTCATTGGCCTGCTGCTGGGTATATCCCAGCTCCATCATGTTTGGGATCCAAATATCATCATTTAACAGCATGGGCTGCCCGCATCCCGCTTTTACAGTCTCAAGAGCTTCCTCGTAGATCCAGCCAGGATTCAGCCTGTTTACCCTGAGTCCCACATTCGGATACGGCATACTCAGCTCTCTTGCTGTCTCCAGGCAAAGGCGGGTCAATTCATTCACCGCATCGGTTCCATCCGGTGTGATCCCTCCCAGCGTAACGCTCTGGACTGTACGCATTTTAGGCTCGTTGACCTTCACCCAAAGACACCCCAGCAGCTCCTTTGCCTCATCAGGGGTGATCTTATTCCGTTTTCTGTCATTTTCATAAAACGGATATAAATACTGATCCAGCCTGCCGAAGGATAACGCTGAGCCGCCCTGGATATTCGCAATGATGTGCAGCATCCATGTCAGCTGTATTGCTTCACAGAAAGAGTCTGCCGGCTGCTCTGAAATCTTAAGGCACACAGACGCCATTGCTTCTAATTCCTTCCTTCGTTTATGGTCCACAGATTTCTTTCTGCTGCATTGGTCTAATTGATCCGCATACCTTTTTATAAATGTACTCACTGCCTCAATGGAGATGAGGGCTGCATGATAGAATTCTAAGCTGTCTGCGTCTGAGGCACTCTCATAACGGCCAAGGATCTCTTCCCTGAGTTTTGACAGTCCTTTTTTTAATGCCTTTTCATAGTTTAGATTCAAATGGTTTCCTACGAACCACGGAAGTTCACTGTATAGTTTCTTATCTTCTTCATTATAAGGAATCTTAAATGCCCGCTCCAGCTCCCGTCCAATCTCATACGGTTCAATCTCCCCGCAGCCTTCATATCTTTTTTCCATCAAAGAGATCTGATCTTGAAGATCCCGAAACTCAATACTGGCGTCATGGTGGACCCGGGACATCAGAGACCACCGGCTTTTTTTACTTGTGAAATCTTCTTCAAAGCTTTTTGCATGGCCCTCCTCAAACTTAAGGGATCCGTCAAAATTCTCATCACTCTTCTTTTTCTTTAAATACGTTTCGATCGTCTGTATGGACTTTTGTTCCTGCTCTTCTTTTGTCATCTGGACACCGTATACCGGGCACATGCCGAGCATACTCCCTGCGATCAGTTCATAGGGCAGAACCTCCAACCTTACCTTAGCCAACACATCAGAAAATGCTTTTGCCCTTCTAATCTGAACCGGCTCATTTTCTGTCTTTCGCAATGAGTCAGCTACATACTGGTAAAGATAGGTAGATCTCACCCCCTGATCATTTAACTCCTGGATATACTGTTTCAGTGCTTTTATTCTTTCACTCATTATTTTCCCCTTTCAAACTATGTGCACACTTTTTCACTTATATGTGATTATGTACTTTCACTTTATATCAACCGTGCCTGAATGTCAATTTATTTTGTATCTGTGTACAACAAAACAGCAGGCTCTACAGAACCTGCTGTCTTAAGAAAGGAGAAATGATAACAGCCAGAGTGTCAGCTAGTTTTAGCCTCCGGCTGGATATAAGCTTTAGAAAATTCATGAATGGGGATCGGCTTTGAAAAGAAATAGCCCTGTCCGCAGCAACAGCCCAAATCCTTTAAAATATTGATCTGGCCTTCGGTCTCAATTCCTTCGGCAATAGGGATCATATGGTTTAATGTCCTGCACATCTGAATCACATATTTGACGAGAACCTGGGACTTTTCATTGGTCTCCAGACTTTCGATCAGACTTTTGTCCAGCTTGATCTCATTAAAATCTATAGCGGACAGAATCGCCAGATTGGAATATTCGGTTCCGTAATCATCCAAGGATATTTTAAATCCCGCAGTAATGATCTCCTCCGCCAGCCGGCTTAACTCTTCCAGCTGGATCTTGGAAGAGCTTTCCGTGATCTCGATACAGATGTTGGACGGGTCCACCTGGTGGCTTTGGCAAACTTTCAGAATACTGTTGACGATATCCGGTTCCATCAAAGTGACTCTGGAAAGATTCACCGATATCATCGGGGAAGATCCAGCTGTCTGTTTCCACTGCCTGATGATCTTACATACCTCCTCCAGAACAAACAGATCGATATGGCGGATCGCATTTTCCATCTCATACATAGGTATAAATTTATCCGGCATGATCAGGGTACCGTCCGGCCTAAGCTTTCTGACCAATGCCTCTGCCCCTATGATCTGACCGGTCTCGATCTTCACCTTCGGCTGGAGATAGACCACAAACAAACCCTTTTCTATATCTCTTATGAGGCATTTTGAGATCCCTGATCTACGGTTATATTCCACATTCAGATTTCTTTTGTAGTAAATCTGTTTTTCTATATACATCAATTCACCTGCATAGGCGATCTGTTCCTGGATTCCCCGTTTTCCGGAATCCCATACTGCTCCTATGGAGACGCTGAGCTCTTTGTTTTGTTCTATATTTCCCCTGAGTTTTGAGACCTTGCGCTCAAAATCTTCCCTGGATATCTCTGTACAGAGAACCACGTACTCATCTCCTCCGGTCCGGTAGACGTGCTCTTTGAAAATTCCAGTCAGCGCTGTTGCTGTGCTGTAAATCAGCCAGTCTCCGTAGGCCTGCCCGTAAGTATCATTGGTCACCTTCAGCCCATTCAAGTTTAAGAATACAACTCCCAGGTTTTTCACTGGCTGATCTTCCATCTGCTGAAGAACCTGCATATATTTATTCCGGTTTTCCAAACCTGTCAGGCTGTCGATACACCTCATCTGCTCAAACTTTTTCTTCATCCTGCGCTTTTGGATATCATTCAACACAAAGGAGGCCACGGATCTCAGCAGAAGAAGCCCCTGCGTATTGATCTTAGGATTATCCACACCGATAAATCCAGTGATCTCTCCCTTTTCTGCCAATGGAGCTGCCGCCAGACTGTCAGCACCTCTAAGTTTTAAAATCTCGCTCCCGGCAGATTCCCCGTTCTGATTTGGAATGTAAAACTCTCCTTTTTCCTGGAGTTGATTCAGCCACTTTTCTGCTTTTTTTCTGGATATTATCTGCCTGTCCCTGCATTGATCCTGCCCGGTACACCATTCATATGTCTTTTTTATATTTTGCCTGTTGTCATCGACTTCAAAAATATAGGCACAGTCCCCATGATAGAAATCTGCGATGATCTTTAACAGTTCATGAATGGCGGTATCCATGTCTTCGTATTCTCCTAATGTCTGGATACAGTGTACCAATGTCTCTTCATTGGTCAGTTTAAACTTTAATTCTTCTTTTTCCTGTTCTGTACTGGTGACATTATATGCGGTCTCCAGCCTTAGAGCCCTTCCGTTCTCATGTACAATCTTATCTTTGATCACAAAATATTCGTCCAGCATCTGATTATGGTTCAGCCACGTATAAACCCTTTGCTCTTTTAGTTTATGGTTGGTGCAGAAGCTGCACGGAGAACTGTATCCCTGCAGGACCTGATAGCACATTTTTCCGAGATATTCTGTCTCATCACCAATCCCCAGCAGCTGCTTGCCAAATTGGTTGATGTACAAAAGCTGATAACTGCCCATATCTGTGAGATAAATCATATGATCCAATTCATCCAGTATCATTTGACTCCACGTATCTGCTTCTCTCATCTATTTTCCTCCCCACATTTCTCTGTAAGTACTATATACTGTCCTCTACTTTTCAAGAGAATATATTTCCAGATAAGGTTAGTTCCCTGATGAACCAAACAGGGCCAAAATTTTTATTTTGACCCTGGATTTCTAAAATTATGATTTCAATTTTCTCTTTCTAATGAAAAGTCCGGCAGCTGTTCCAACTCCTCCTGTCAGGCATAAAAGTATCCATAACATTCTGCTGTCATCCCCTGTTTTTGCAACCCGCCGCCTTTTCTTTTCTGTAATCTCTCTGTAGTTCCACTTCTGAGGTGAGGATTTTTTCTTTGGCTTAGGCTTCTTATCCGTTGTTGGTTTTTCTTTTGTCGAAGTCGGCTCCGGCTCTCTGCTCCACTTTGCTCTCAGTCTCATGCTGTCATTCACAGGCGTTTGAAAATCCCATTTTATTTCTTTTCCATTTTCATCGATGTAATACCAGCCCTCAAAAGTATATCCGTTCCGTTTAGGCTCTCTCGGCTCTGAAGCCTTTTCTCCTCCGTTGACCATCTGGTCTTCCGGCTGGTAATCTCCTCCGTCAGAGTCAAAAGACACTTTATGTACCCCGGTCAGGGTTATGGTGACTACAGTCTTTGTCCCATCCTTTAATGTAAATGTCAGCGGAAATTCGCCTGTTCGGTAGTTATCTTTGGCATCGTTGATCTTTTTCATCTGCTCTGCATCTGCGGATGGCACCTCATTGTTTCCATATGGATCTTTTCCCATCGCTTTGCACAGCTCTTTGATCTCATCCTCTGTGAAGAGTTTTCCCCCCGTTGGCTTTGTGAACCCGTTGGCTCCGATGCTGGAGGCTTCTTCCCCTTCCTCGTGGCTGCTGCCCTGGTCTCTCAAATATACATGGATGGTGATCTGGGTTCCCTTTGGAGTTGCGATGGTCAGCGGATAATCACCGATCTTTCCCGCGGTTTTTGCCTGATTGATCTCTTCGATCTGGGCCCGGTCCGTTAAGACAAGATCCGCCCTTACGATCGGAGCCGCAGTGTCATCCCATGCCACAACTCCGGAAAACTCCTTCAGCTGCTCGTCTGTAAATGCAGCTCCTCCGGTCTGGCTGATGATGTTTCGTCCCTTGATGATCTCTCCATTTTCCTCTGTAGTTTCATCGTAAGCTTTTAGCGTCACCTGGACTGTAGCTTTTTTCCCTGATGGGGATGTAAAGGTCAAATCAAACTTTCCTCCTATGGAGGCTGTTTTTTTCTCATTGATCACTGCCAGCTGATCCGCATCTGGTGTCAGATTCTTTTGATCATAGGTGACTCCCTGCTCATTTTTTCCTTTCACATCACAAAGCTTCTGGACATCTTCATCTGTCCAGGCATCCCCTCCTGAATCAGTGACATGGTCATCAGCGGCTATAGTCGGTTCCATCTGTTCCGGGTGAATCTCCGCCGCATCCGTTCCTTTATCTTTCAGAAAGACGGTGATTGTAGCTGTTGTTCCGCTGGGTGTTGTAAAGGTTACTGGAAACTCTCCGGTTTTTCCGGCTGTCTTGGCTTTATTGACAGCTTCCAGCTGTTCTTTGTCCACATAGGTTAAGTCATCATACGGAAAGTCTGAACCGTTCTCCTGTTTGCCTGTCACCATGGCAAGCCCCTTTAGCTGCTCCTCTGTGAAAGCCTCCCCTCCGGTCTGGCTGATTACATGATTGGCTCCGATCTGCTCTTTGGTGGAATCTTCGATACCATTTGCGTCACGAAATGGTCCAAAATATACTTTCGTATAAAATCTGCTGACATTCAGCTCTTTTTTTTCTTTAAAGGGCGTTCCCTCCACAAAGCTATAGTTTGTCAGGGAAGTCCCATCCTGAATGTATCCCTGATAACCAAAATCGGGGACTACAACTGCGTCTGTCACATAAGACGGACCTCCTGCAGATCCTATTCCGGGCATGTTCGTTGCCGCATCTCCTACAGCAATGACAATGGTATCCCCGCCGCTGATCTTAAAATCAATTAGTTCCATCGTTTGTTTAGAGGCGCCGTCATTATATGATGCTCCGATACCTGGTGCACTTGGACCTCCGACCGCTTCAACCTTACCTCCTGTAATATAAAGCCCCTCTACTTTTGTTCCATATCCACCTCCGATTCCAGAACCGTGATTGGTTCCTGTGGCTTTTATATTACCTCCGGAAATCCTGATGTTTTTTGCATATCCTTTACCGTCGCTTTGAATCTGGGATACACAGGCGGCACCAATCCCACAGGAATGCTCACCTCCCTGTGCTTCGATATTGCCGCCTCTTATTGTAAAATTAGCAAATCCCATTTCTTCTACTCCGCTGTATAATCCTCTGCATGTACTGCCTATGGCGGTAATATCCAAGTTATGTCCTTTTGCATCTAATGATCCACAGGTATCGTTACATTGATGTCCCTTCTCTCCAGATTTCTGACATTGAATCGTAAGTTCTCCATCCATTCCGTCTTTCCCTATAGCACATCCTCCTTGAGACTCACTTCTCGGGTCTTTACAATCCAAAAGATTGTGTCCGATCAAAGTAATCACCACGTATGCATGAGATACAGTAATACAGTCATAAGTGTTACAGGTTATACTTACATTATCCAGTGTAAGATGCGTTCTTACTCCCTTTTGAACTACAACCCTATAAGAGGATGTTGTCCCTGTGATCCAGTAACCTTTGGGATTTAACTCCGTCTCATTATCAGACAACCCGCCCCCGACAGCTCCATTCTCTGTGATCGTTATACTTCCTTTACTCACATCCAGTAAAGTCTGCCCATTCTCAGCCAGAGCCCTCTTTGTTCCAGCTTTCTTTTCTTGTTTCTTGACTGGCTTCTTTGACGCTACTTCAGTAGAATTTACTTTTTCTGTTCTTTCAGCTTCGGATGAGATTGGAACCTCTCCCTCTTTTTCAGTGGCTGTAGCTGGTTCTGATTCATCCGTATCGGCTGGTTTTTCAGATGTTTCATTCGGGGTTATCTGCTGTATTTCGTACCCCCCCCCGGATTTCCAGTCATTTCCTCTTCCTTAGCATTTACAATCGTTCCAGTTCCCATTGCCAGGATCAATGAAACCGCTGCCAGCCGGTTCATCCATGGTTTTTTCATTTTTCCCTCCGTCCTTTCTTCTGTCCACAAGTGCACTTCCTAAGACAAAATATATCATGTAAACAAATTCATTATAAGAGTTAGTATCGTTCCTGATGGTTAGATAATGATGACAGCTTTCAGATAAAATCGAAACACATCAAAAAGGCAGCCAAATTGTTCGGCTGCCTGCTTACTATCTATTACATTTTTTTCTTTTCCAAAACCAGATACCTGCACCGGTTATGCCTGCTATACTTCCCAAGATCCAGACACCTTCTCGGTTGTCGCCGGTGTTTGCTACTCGTCCGCTGTTATTTTTACTATGAGATACTTCCTTGTACTTCCATTTGTTGTTATTCTTATCTGGAACTTTTTTTGATACAGTATTTGCCTTTTTCCCATTCTTTTGTTCCGTCTCGGTAGTTTCTGTATTTTGTTTGGGCGCTGTCTTCCATTTTGCTGTCAGTACGATATCCTGATGTATGGGCGTATTAAAATCCCACTTTCTTTCTGTTCCACTATCCTCTATATAGTACCAACCCTCAAATATGTATCCTGCCTTTTCAGGATCTTTAGGTTTCGTGGCACAGCTGCCGCCATCAATATGCTGAATTTCAGGTGTATTATGGCCTCCTTTTGTATCAAATGATACCTGATGAGTTCCAGTCAATGTAACTGTAACCTCAGTTTTGTTTCCGTCTTTTAATGAAAAAGACAGGATGAAACTTCCTGTTTTCCCGGATGTCTTTGCCGCATTGATAACGTCTAATTGTTTCTGGTCGGGTATCACCGGTGTATTATCGCCATTCTTGTCTTTCCCAGCTGCTTTACACAACTTCCTGATATCATCTGTGGAGAATGCATTTCCGCCGGTCTTTGAAACCGCATGATTGGCTCCTATGAATGAAAAACCAGAATCAGGTCCATAATCTCCTGCATCTGCTCCACTATCCCGCAAAAAGACCGTCACTGTTACTTTTGTTTTTCCCGGTGTCTGAAAAGTCAAAGGAAAGTCTCCCGTTTTTCCAGCTTTTTTTGCTTCATTGATTAGTTTCAGCTGATTTTCATCATCAAGTTCCAGCTGCTCTTTTGGGATTTCATTTCCATCTTTATCTGCCGCTTTCACCTGTGTCAGTTCTTTTATTTGATCTATTGTAAAAGCATCTCCTCCGGTCCTGCTTATGACATTCTTCCCTTTAATCATCTCACCGTTTTCAGTATTTTCTGTAAGATCATCGTATTCCCCTGTCAACCCAACAGTAATTGTCACTTTAGTTCCATCCGGAGCTTCGTATGTCAATTCAAATTCTCCGGCCTTTCCTGAAGTCTTCGCCTCATTGATCTTATCCAATTGTTCTTTGTCCACCGTAAAATCATCTAATTCAATGTTGTTTCCATTTTCATCTTTCGCTTTGAGCTGTCCATATTCTTTTACCTGTTCTTCCGTAAATGCACTTCCGCCGGTTTCTTTTTGAAAATCATTGGCTCCTACAGTTACAGTTGGATTATTTGGATCAAACTTTTCCGCATCAGTGCCGTCATCCCGTAGCGAGATCACCACACTCACTTCAGTGCCATTGGGCGTAGTAAAAGTTAATGGGAAATCTCCTGTCTTACCTGCTGCTTTTGCTTCATTGATCTTTTTTAGCTGTTCCTGATCGGACAAAGATAATGAGTCAACAGAAAAATTTTGTCCGTCTGACTGTTTCCCGGTCACTTTTGCAAGTATAAATATTTGTTCTTCTGTGAAACCTTTTCCTCCGGTTTTACTTATCACGTGATTGGCACCGATCTGTTCTTTCGTACCCTTATTAATTCCGTTGGCATCCCGGAATGGGCCAAAATATACTTGTGTATAAAATTTTTCTACCCTGATATCTGTCTTTTCCTGAAACGGGGTTCCATCCATAAACGTATAATCTGTCAAAGATACTCCATCCTGTATATATCCCTGATATTTGTCATCTGGTTCTGCCGTGACATTGGAAACGTACTGTTTCCCAGAACCAGAGCCTATTCCAGGCATACCTGTCGCTGAGTCACCGATCGCAGTTACAACTGTATCCCCGCCGGTGATACAGACATTTTCCGTGGTTTTGCTGACTGAGCCATCTCCGGTGGATGCGCCGATCCCTGGAGCATTCGCTCCGCCCTGAGCCTCCACAGTTCCACCCGATATATAAATGCCCTCCACCTTATTTCCATATCCTGATCCAATACCCGAACCAAATTCTGTACCGATCGCTTTTACGTTTCCTCCTGTTATATAGATATCTTTTGTATAAGCACCAGTGTATGCCTCTGTCCAACATGCAGAACCGATAGCGGGACAATGCAGTCCTCCCAGGGCCTCAATATTCCCTCCCTGAATCGTAAAATCTGAAAATCCGGACTCTCCGGATGTCTTTCGGTTTTTAATACTGCTTCCTATTGCCCCAACATGCACTCCCTCTCCTTTTGCTATCAGTGACCCGCAGGAATCATCACACCTATGATTTTTTTGTCCCGATGATTCACATCGAAGAGTCAGGCTGCCGTCCATTCCATCTTTCGTCAGTGCATTGCTTGCTTCTACCTGAGTACAGAGAAGATGATTATCTCCTATGAGTGTGATAATAACGTCAGCGTGTGATACATTGATACAGTCTGAAGTTGCACAGGTAATATCAACATGATCGAGCGTTATTTTAGCCGTAACACCTCTTTCCACGACAATATTATAGAGAGTTGTCGTTCCTGTTATCCAATACCCTTTTTCATTCAATTCTGTCTCATTTTCTGCTAGTCCTCCCCCAACTGCTCCATTGGCAGTAATCCGGATATCTCCTTTGCTTACATCCAGCTTGGTTTGTCCATTTTCAGCAAAAGCATTGACTACATTCTCTTTTTTTGCTGCCCTCTTTTTTGCAGTACTTTTCTCTGAGATGCCGATTCCTTTTTTCAATTGCTGTTTCATTTCTGTTTCTGCAGGAAATGTTTCTTCTGTTATCTCTGAGCGGTCTTCTTTATCTTCGTTAGAGGTTGTTTTTTGAACTTCGTACCCCCCCCCCCCAAATTTACATCTTTTTCCTCTCCTTGTGCCCACAGCGTCGTTCCCAACCCGGTTCCGACAACAACGGTAAGGGAAACCGCGGCCAGACGTTTCACCCATTGTTTTTTCATTTCTCGTTCCTTCCTTTCTTCTGCCCTCAAGTGCACTCTTTATCGGACAATCCTGGTATCATATTAATTGACCTTATAAGACAAACACGAAAGAAAAAAAGTTAGACAAAAAGCAGCGGAACATTCCTGTTCCAGCTGCCTTGAATTTTAAAACTATATATCTCTTAATCCTTATCAAATTCAAATATCCGCTCGTTGCCCGCTTTATCCATCAGATGCAGGCGAAAGGTATCCGTTTTAGAAGGCAGATAAAGAATTCCCTGACCCGTATCACAGGTCAGGCCCCCAAGCCGCTTTCCGGCTTTTGATGCCGCATAGGTCTTTTCATAGTCTACGTCCCCAGCCACGTAGATGGCAAGACGCTTTGTCTTTTTCTCCACCTGCACGCTGCGGATCGATGCGGGAACCACTTTTTTTACAACCGGTTTGGGCTTCTTGGGAATCTTGATCCCTTCCAGCCCTTTGGTCTCCAACTCCACCTCTGGAGTCTCAATCCCCCCAAAGTCTGCTGACGGAAGAGGGTCCTCTTGAAGCATTACAAAGCTGGCGGTTCCCACTCCCACTGCGACCGCTGCGCCAAGCACTGCTTTCTTGATGATCACTGCCCCTTTTCCAGCATTACTGCCAGTCAGTGGCAAAGAACCCCTCAGCAGCGGATACAGCGTAAAGAATCCGAATCCTCGGAGCTTCAGCGCCTCCCGATCTGCTTTGGGAAGATTTTCGATCTGCTTTTTAAGGTTTTTACGTGCGTGAAACAAAAGATTCTTGACTGCGTTTACATTGCAGTCCATGATCTCGGCAATCTCCTTCATTTTCAGTTGTTCTAGCGCGCTTAATATAATAGCCGCCCTTTGTTTATCCGGCAGACTCTGAATACACTGGTAGAGAATCTTCGTCTTTTCGTCCTCCAGGATCACATCCTGGGGTTCCGCTTCTTTGGATGATACACTCTGGATCAAATCGACCACTTCATTTCCAAGAACATCGCTCTGACTGTTTTTCTTCACATGGCGCAGACAGCACCGGTAGGCAATCTGTCTCTGCCATGCACAGAAAGCCATGTTATCTTTCAGTGACGAAAGATTCCGGTAAATGTCCATGAAAACATCCTGGAGAATGTCCTCGGCCTCCGTGACATTTCCGCAGAAATTGAGCACAAACAGCCTGGCCTGGTCGTATGTATGGCGGTACAGATATTCAAATGCTTTCTCATCCCCCTGCTTTGCCCTCTCCACATATGGGCATAGGTCTTTATAGTAATTCTCGTCCCTCATCTCTCCTTAACCTTTCTCTTTCGTTCACCTTTCACTTTAGAATAAATCTTTTCCAAATACAAGCGGAAATCATTGTAAGCACATTTTTTGCACATTGCGACCCAGCCCTTTCTATGGTAAACTTTAAGTAAATTATAACAAGGAGGATCTCATGAAAGCCTTATTTATCATCAATCCCTCATCAGGGAAACAGAATGTTGAAGCTACATTGCAGGAAATCATGTCAACACTAATCTTAAAGCAGATCACATCATCCATTGATGTTTTTTATACAAAGAAAAAAGATGATGCAAAATACCGTGCAGCAGAATTAAAACCGGGCGAGTACGACTATGTGGTCTCCGTTGGAGGAGACGGTACACTCAACGAAGTGGCCAACGGGCTTGTGACCAGTGGAAGCAATATCCCTCTTGCCATCATTTCCGCAGGGACCGTCAATGACTTTGCCACCTACATGAATCTGCCCCAGACCGCACAGGAATTCTGCAAGATGATTCAGAATTTCCAGTCAAAAAAAGTAGACATTGGTAAGGTCAACGATGAATATTTCATTAACGTTCTGGCAGGAGGCCTGCTCACAGATATCGCCTACAAAGTGCCGAAGGATAAGAAAGCTGTCCTTGGAAAGATGGCCTACTATCTGGAGGGCATCAAAGAACTCCCGAAACAGTTCTCCAAAAATATGGTGCTTAAATATACCAGCAATGAATTCTCCGACACAACCGAGACTATGGTCTTTTTGGTGGCGAATTCAAAGAGCGTGGGGGGATTCCCTACAGCGGCTCCATTAGCTTCAGTCTCCGACGGTTATCTGGATGTTCTGATCCTAAAGAAGATTGAGTTTCTGACCACTCCAGACCTGATCGTCAAATGGCTCCAGGGCAGCCATCAGAATCATCCATCCATAGAATACTTTCAGACAAAGGAGATTTTCATAGAACAGGCTTCCGCGGACAGCGAGATCGCCATTGACTATGATGGCGAGATCTTAAGCGAAGGGCTGCCTGTCAGGATCTCTATAGTTCCAGAAGCATTAAATATCCTTGTACAGCGGCAGGATCTACAATAACAAGTTCTTCTCATGAAGTAAAAAACAGACGGCTCAACATTGTGTCCGTCTGTTTTTTCGTTCTAGAATGCTAATAGCTGATCGGGGTTGATCCCAGATCTTCCCCGTCATAGGAAGCATAGATTTTATTATTTTCAGTGTAAACCTGCAGATTGGAAGGACTCTGATCCTTTGTCAAAAGTACTGAGAAGTCACTTAAATTGCCGCCCAGAGGAAGCTGATATGGAGCTATCCTGCATGCCATCTGGGTCACCGGGTTTTCCTGTGTCTGTGCAAGATCGCAGTTCAAACCTGAAAACGGAGCTACAGACTTATAGTTCTTAAACCCATAATCAAAAAGTTTGATCGTATCCCGGTACAGTTCGTATCCATTTCCCCGAAGGATGACAGAGATCAGCTCTGTGTTTCCGCGCTTCGCAAATGTTACCAGTGTTCCGCCGGCCCTGGTGGTATAACCAGTCTTTCCGCCCTCCACGCCTTTATACAAAAACATGGTTTGTTTCACCATCTTGTGGTGGTTCCAGAGTTCTCTGCCCTTCTTTTCTTTATTTGTTCCAGACATGAAGTAATGGGAGGAACATGCGATCTTTCTGAACATAGGATTCTGAAGGGCCGCTTTTGTGATCAATGCCATATCCCTGGCTGTCACGTAGTGTTTGTCATTGTGGAGCCCGTTCGGATTCATAAAATGAGATCCCTTGCATCCGATCTCCTTGGCTTTTTTGTTCATCAGGGCAGCAAACTTTTTGATGCTCCCGCTAGTGTGTTCCGCAACCCCATTGCAGGCCTCGTTTGCCGATTCCAGCATAATGCCGTATAAAACATCGATCAGGGGGATCTCCTCCCCTGCCTTAATGCCGATATGAGTGCTTCCCGGCTCAATGCTGTTGACAGCATAGCTGGAGAATTTCACTGTGGAATATAGATCGTCATTATTTTCTAAGGCTACCAAAGTGGTCAGGATCTTGGTGATGCTGGCCGGATAGCTTTTCTTGTCAATATTTTTAGCATAGAGAATCTTCCCGGTCTTGGCGTCCATCAGTATCCCGCATACCCCGTTGATGGAAGGCTTATCCGCTTTCGTATCTTCCTTGGTGGCAAGGCCCCGTTGTGCTGCCTTGGCAGGCACAGTTCCCGCTGTGGCCAGCACGACTGCCGTAAGCATCACCAGTAATCGTTTCGCAAATTTTTTCATATGTTTATCCTCATGATTCCTCTTTAAAATTAAATGTCATAATGTATAACTGACGGTCCGTATAATAAGTCACTTCCATGTGTTTTGTCCCTATGGACGGAACTCTTTTTAATAATGTGAAGATCTTCTTCTCCACAATCAGCTGGTCGTATGCAGTCTCATATTCCTTCCGGCTTCCCAGCTGAAAGCTGATCTGCCCCTGTTTCTCCTGCTCACACAGCTGGTTATAGATCTTTCCGAGCTCAAACTTTTTATAGTGATGGTTCTGCCTGACATAATAGTTGTTTTTTGTGGAACTGCACTCAGGAACTTTCAGTCCCTTGTCCAGTGTGTGTCCTCTCAAAAGTTCTGTCTGCGTCATTCCAAAAAAGCCCCTGGACATATGCTGGTTGTTGCTTCCCCATGTAGGGTCCACATAGCAGTAGACTCCGTCGATCCTGACCAGGTTCCATGCATGGTTCTGTCCATTTGCTTTTCCATAGACCATTTGGCACCGGATCCCCATCTTCTGGTAAATGTACTGCAGGCTTTTGGCATATCCTGTACACACCGTTTCTTCATGGACCAGACCGCTGATCAGGTTCTGGTTGTACTTGCTGCCCTCCCGGTAAGTGATCCCTTTGATCAAATGCTCGTAGACTGTGTAGGCTTTTTCATATTCTGTATCTTTTTGATCGGCATAGGAAAGATACCGCTTCAGATTCTTCTGCAACTTCATATCGTACTGTTTTGCCTGCTTCTCAGTGAAAATATAATGCGGCACAAAGACCACATTTTTCTTGGTGCCCGATGTTTTCCATTTAATATTTCCGGTGAAATCAAACCAGAACAGTTCCGGACAGTCGGCTTCCATCTGCTTTAGGATGTCTTCCATGCGCTTTGTCGTCACCTGCTCAATCTCGATTTCTTTCTTCCAGTTATAAATGCCGTAATACATCAGGCTGTAGATCCTTTTTCCCTCCTGGGAAAGATTCTGGTATCCGTATTTTGTCTCAAAGAGGTCTCTGTGGGTCTTCTTTACCTCCGTGACGATTTTCTTTTGTTCCTTCTGATGGATGCTGCTCTGGATGGTTGATACCATGTTCGGCATCATAAAGACCAGAACCAGCAGAAGGACTGTAGCAAATGCTTTCAGTACTTTTTTCATAGGCAGCTCCTACCCGATCAGCCCCAGACGTTTAAGCCCCAGAGCCAGTCCGTCCTTGTCCGCCGGCTCCGTCTTATACTCGGCCTGTCTAAGCAGTTCAGGCACTGCATTTCCCATGGCAACTCCATACTGTACATAGTTAAGCATCTCGATATCATTGGCGCTGTCCCCAAACGCATAACTGTCTTTGCGGTCGATCTTAAAATGATCCAGCACCATTCTGATCCCGGTGGCTTTATTGAGCCCTGCGGGGATAAATTCCACAGAATCCACTTCTTTATGTATAATTCCGGTCATGGTGTTTTCTGTCATCTCTTCTACAAATTTCTTAGCGCCCGGATCCATATGGTGATAGGTCCATTTATTCACTTTCTCAGCCTGTTCCAACGGATAGATATGCGGAGTTGTTGTCTGTCTCAGCCGCTCTACCACCTTCAGATAGTGCTCATCCTGGTTATTGGGATCGTAATAACTGCCCTTGACCCCTTCCAGGATAATGCCGATGCCGTTTTCTCTGCCATAGTCTATGACCTTGTGCAGATTCTCATCGGATATCTGGTCATTGCACAGTTCTTTTCCACCACAGATCACATGGGCCCCGGCCGCCGCGATCATGCCGTGAAACCCAAGTTCCATATAGGACTCTGGTACCATGCCGTAGGCTCTTCCAGTACAGAGCACTGCCTTACATCCGTTTTTTATCAGCTGGTCCACTGCCCTTAAAGCTGAATCCGGGATTCCGATCCCGTCACAGTACAGGGTGCCGTCGATGTCTAAAAAAACAATTTTGTTCATGCCTTACTCCTAAATATTCTCGATCTGCCAGTCCACCGGCTCAATGCCGTGCTCTGTCAAAAATTCATTAGTCCTGCTGAAATGCCGGCATCCAAAAAATCCTCTGGACGCAGAAAACGGACTCGGATGCGGAGCTTCCAGCACCAGGTGCTTTGGATTCGTGAGCATCCATTTTTTATTCTGGGCATTCCTTCCCCACAGCAGATAGACGATGGGCCTGTCCTGCTCATTTAAGATGCGGATAGCGGCGTCGGTAAATTCTTCCCATCCGATATCTTTGTGAGAATTGGCCTTGTGGGCCTGGACAGTCAGTACGGTGTTTAAGAGCAGAACTCCCTGCTCAGCCCATTTTGTGAGATATCCGTTGTTTGGTATGTAGCATCCCAGATCATCGTGCAGTTCCTGGTAAATGTTGACCAGGGACGGCGGCGTCTGTACTCCCGGCTTTACGGAAAATGACAACCCGTGGGCCTGCCCCACATTGTGGTATGGGTCCTGGCCTAAGATCACCACTTTCACCTTGCTTAACGGGGTCAGGTGGAAAGCATTGAAAATATCATCTGCCGGCGGAAATACACTTTTTGCGGCATACTCGGCAGTCACAGTCTGATACAGTTTTTTGTAATACGGCTTCTTGTATTCCTCTTTCAGATGCTCCGCCCAGTCATTTGTAATCGGTGGCATACTTTGTTCTCCAATCTGTTGCTTAAATTTCTTTATAATATACGTGTGTATTATAAACTATCAGGCCCCGTTTTGCAAACCTTGTAAATGGCCTGACTGCTTTTTCTTTCGCACATCTTGTGATAAAATGGAATTGACAAAGGAGGATTGTCATATATGAAAACTTCAAAGATGGAAAATCCCCACGCACTGTCCGTGTCTATTGTGTTCGAAGGACTGTTAGTGGGGTTATTTGCCGGCTGCATTGCCGTCATCTACCGTATTTTATTAAACCATGCGGAATCTCTTTTATTCCGTATCATAGACTTTACAAAAGGAAATGCCTTGTACATAGCCGGCTGGTTTATCGTCCTTGTGGCCCTTGGGCTGATCGTGGGGCGGCTGGTCAAGTGGGACGATATGTGCTCCGGAAGCGGTATTCCCCAGGTACAGGGGGAAATGAAGGGCTATATCAGCCAGAACTGGATCAGTGTTTTGATCACCAAGATCATCGGCGGAACCCTGTCCATCATAGGAGGGCTGTCTCTCGGACGGGAAGGCCCTTCGGTGCAGCTTGGTGCCATGGCTGCCAAGGGACTTGCCAAAATTACCAAAAAGAGCAAGACAAAGGAGCGCATCATGGAGGTCTGCGGTTCCGGGGCTGGTCTTGCGGCCGCCTTTAACGCGCCTCTTGCAGGCATCATGTTTGCCCTGGAAGAGATCCAGAAGAATTTTAACAGCTCCATGCTGGTCTGTGTCACTGCCGGAGCGCTGACTTCAGATTTTATATCAAAAAATGTATTCGGCTTATCTCCCGTGTTTGAATTCAGGCTGAAGTATGCCCTTCCGTTAAAGTATTACGGCCTGCTGATCCTGCTGGGGATCATTCTGGGGGCAGCTGGTGCTCTATATAACTGGGTCATGCTGAAAGGACAGGATGTCTACAAAAAACTATCCTTCCTAAAACCAGAGTACAGGACTGTGATCCCGTTTCTTGTATCGGGTGTGCTGTGCTACTGCCTTCCTTCTGTTCTTGCAGGAGGGCATGCCATGATCGAACGCCTGGAGACCGGGCATCTTCTGATCGGGACTATGGTACTTCTGCTCATCGGCAAGTTTTTGTTTTCAGCTGTCAGCTTTGGCTCCGGAGCACCGGGAGGTATCTTCTTCCCACTCCTGATCCTGGGCGCCTACATCGGCTCTATCTACGGAACCTCTGTCACAGAACTTACAGGCATCAGCCAGGACTATATCATTAATTTTATTATCCTTGCCATGGCCGGATTTTTTACTGCCATTGTCAGAGCTCCCATCACCGGCGTTATTCTGATCGCGGAGATGACAGGTACCTTTGAACATTTCCTTTCTCTGGCTGTGGTGTCTTTGACAGCCTATGTCATCGCCCACCTCCTGAAAAGCGAGCCAATCTATGAGAGCCTTCTCGGCCGCATCCTCGCAAAAAAGGGATTAAAGACAACGGACGCGGCAGAAGGAAAGGTACTCTCCAGTTTTGTCGTCGGAACAACCTGCCTTGCCGTGGGAAAGAAGATCAAAGACGTGGCATGGCCAGAGCACTGCCTCATCGTCACCATCAGCCGGGGCAAAGATGAGATCATCGCCAAGGGAAGCACCGTTGTACACTCCGGAGACACACTGGTCGTCCTGGTAGACGAAGACTATCTGGGCATGGTCACCGAGAGCTTTCAGCTTATCTGTGGAGAGATTACGGTTGAATAGCAACAGGCACGGGGTGTACCCGTGTCTGTTATTTTTTCCTTATTTCATAATCTCTCCTGTATCCTCAAGATAAATTTGTTCTTCACAGTGAATACATTTTCTCATAAGAACCTCCCTGCTGGACGACTAATAACAGAATGAGATTTAATTCCGCAGTATTTTATCCATTGGTTTTCCTCTGGCCAGCTTGTCAATGAGCTTGTCAAGATATCGAATTTCCCGCATCAGAGGGTCCTTAACCTCCTCTACCCTTACACCGCATATAGTACCTTTTATAAGAATTCTATGTTTATTCAGTTGCGGTGCTTTTTCAAAAAATTCCTTATAACTGATTGGCTTTTCAAGAATCTCTTCCAATTCTTTCTGGCTGTAAACTGTATGCCATCGTATGACATTTTCCACATGATTTCCGTTCGGCTCTTAGAATGCCTCACTCCAATCATGTAGAAAATGGACGTAATGTCTGCTGGAGAAGGGCTTCTGTCAAAAAGGAGCCACTTTTCGAAAGTTATTCACCACTATTGGAGGAGCGCATTTCAAAAGCGCGACGGAAATAGTGGTGAATAACTCATAATTTCATCCACTTCTTCTCTATACCGTCCCTTTTTTATAGCTTTGTTCACGAGAAGAGGATATATTTTGGAAAAACTGATTTGAAAAACTTTCTGTTGTTCCATTTTGTTCTACTCCCTTTCCTTTACATTCACCAAAACATGGTCTCCCGGCTGCTTTCCGATCCTTTGGCGGATGTCCTTTCTCAGGCCGATAATATAACAGACCGTACCGTCCTTATTCTTAATTCCCATATTTACAATGCTTCCATCATACGGTTCACCGTCAAACGTGGCATGTACCTTTACCCTTCCGCGGCCGAATTCTTCCCTGATATCATAGGGAAATATTACATAGGCACCGCCAGTCTCACCTGCCTTATAAATTAATGATTCATATTCATACACTTTGTCGTTCACTGTCCTTCTCCCTTTTTAGCTTTTTGTTATTAGTATACTAAAAATAGAAGCTTTTTATCAAAACAAATAACACTATAATAGCAATATAAATAGTCTGATTATTCTTGTTTTTATCTGTCATTAAGAGTAAAATATAGGTATCAATACAGATGAGAAAGGAGGATTTTTTCAATCGTATCCAGACAATGAAATGCCCCATAAAAGGAGGGTTTGCGATGGAACTTCAGAAACTGCATTATGATGTGGCAGACGGAATTGCGACTATAACGATGGACTATCCTAAGAACCTGAACGCCATTGATGAACAGATGGCAGATGAACTTATCTATGTTGTTGAAAAGGCTGAGGCAGATCCGGATGCCAGGGTCGTTGTACTGAAAGGAGCGCCGAAAGCATTTTCAGCCGGAGGTGATATCGGTTATTTTTATGATCTGATCAAAAGCGGCGGTGAGATAAATATGGATGGACTCATCGGCAAGGTCGGCAAAGTCACCAACGGCCTGAAATCCATGAGCAAGCTGGTGATCGTGGCAGTCAGCGGCGCGGCGGCAGGTGCAGGTTTCAGCCTTGCCCTTTCCGGTGATCTTATCATTGCGGCAGACAACGCAAAGTTTATCATGGCTTTTTCAAACATCGGACTTGTCCCGGATACCGGCGGTGCCTATCTCCTGGCAAAAGAGATCGGTGAAAAGAAGACAATGGAACTTTGTGCAACCGGACGTCCCGTAGACGCACAGGAAGCAAAAGATCTTGGTTTCGTGTACAAGGTCACAACAAAGGAAGATCTGGATGCGGAAGTTGCCAAGTTTGCTAAGAGGCTGGCCGCCGGCCCTCAGGTATCTTATAAGAATGTTAAAAAGCAGATCTATGCTGCCGCATTCTCTGATTACGAGCGCTATTTAGAGGATGTAGAAATTCCGACACAGCATGAGTGTTCCAATACGGAAGATTTCAAGGAAGGCTGCTCCGCATTTATGGAAAAACGGAGACCTAAATTCCAGGGGAAATAGGCATTGCACTGAAAGGAGGTAACGAGATTGATCTCAAAAGTAGTGACCAAGGAAGAAGCAATCGCAAAAATCCATGACGGACAGACGATCATGTTTGGAGACTGGCATGGAGAACACTCTGCCGAAGAGCTGATTACTGGAATGTTGGAAAAGGGTGTCAAAGACATTTCGGCTATAGCTGTCTCCGGCGGCATGCCTGACCAGGGACTTGGAAGGCTGATCCATGAAAAATTGGTAAAGGAGCTCATCACAACTCACATTGGTTTAAACCCGGAAGCCCGGGACCAAATGTTCGCAGGTGATTTAAAGGTGGAGTTTGTCCCCCAGGGTACTTTTGCAGAACGAATCCGCTGCGGCGGAGCCGGCCTTGGCGGCTGCCTTACCCCCACCGGCGTGGGTACGGATATTGAAAAAGGAAAGCAGAAATTGACCATAGACGGCAAGGAATATCTGCTGGAACTTCCGCTCCATGCGGATGTCGCCTTGATTAAGGCGTGGAAAGCTGATACCATCGGAAATCTTGCTTTCCGTTACACTGGAAGAGCCACCAACAGTTATATGGCTTTTGCCGCAGACATTGTCATTGTTGAGGTTGAAGAGCTGGTCGAAGTTGGAGAACTGGGACCTGATGAGATTGACGTGCCTGCTCCTATCACCGATATGGTTTATGTAAGAACTGGTGAAAAGAAACCTTTCTGCCCTATGTGGCAGCGTGCGAGGGCAAAAGCAGAAGGAGGTGGAAAGTAATGGCGGAACTTACAGGACGTGCACTGATCGCATCCCGTTGTGCAAAGTTTTTCAAAGACGGGGATTTTGTAAATTTAGGAATCGGTATTCCTATGATGTGTGTCAATTATTTGCCTGAAGGTGTAGAGCTATGGCTGGAAGCTGAGATCGGTATTGTCGGCTGTGGCTCCACCCCAAAATGGGAGGATGCTGACCCGGATATCATCGACGCCGGGGGACAGCCCGCTTCTATTATCAAAGGCGGAAGCATCTGTGACCACACGACTTCTTTTGCTTTCATCCGAGGCGGCCATGTGGATGCCACCGTACTGGGAACTCTGCAGGTTGATCAGGAAGGAAATATCGCCAACTGGACGATCCCGGGCAAGCTTGCTCCAGGCATGGGAGGAGCAATGGATCTCTGTGCCGGAGTGAAAAAAATCATTGTTGCCACGGATCACTGCGAGAAGAACGGTGCTTCAAAGATTCTTAAAAAATGTACACTTCCTCTTACCGGAGCTAAATGTGTCACTGATATCGTAACCGAACGGTGCTATTTTGAGGTGACAGACGAGGGCCTCGTCCTCAGAGAAGTTGCTCCCGGCTATACGGTGGACGACATTCTTGCCTGCACAGAGGCGGACGTGATCGTGCCGGATGAAGTGGGAGTTATGGAATAACTTTAAGCTCCTACATTACATAATTACAAAGCCGGCACCGCTGATTATATATGGCGGTGCCGGCTTCCTGATTTACTGTTAGAATGTTTATTTCTTTTGCTTCCTGCTGACAAATACAATTCCTGCGAGTGAAATGCCTAACACAGTAATAAAAAGTGGAATTTTAGCCTGGTCACCAGTTTTAGCAACCGTTTCCCCTGTCTTTACCGATCTTTCCCGTTTACTGTATTCCCAGTCTGGTATGTCCGTGCTCTCTTTTTCCACCGTGGATGCTGCTTTCGTAGTTTTTTCCTCTGCTGTTGTCCCTGTTGTTGAAGCCGCCTCAGTCTTTGGCTCCTCTTTCCATTTGGCTTTCAGCGTCATATTTTCATAAACAGGGTCCTCAAAATTCCACTCGGCTTCCTTACCGTCTTTGTTTATGTAGTACCAGCCTTCAAAGATGTAACCTTGTTTCTTCGGATTTTCTGGCCTCGTTATTTGTTTTCCGCTGTCGATCTTCTGGTTTCCAGGAACTTCTTTTCCCCCGTCCGTATCAAAAGCCACCTCCACTGTCCCTGTAAGTAAAACTTCCACTGTCACACTCTCTCCGTCCGGTGTTTGATAGGTCAGCGGGTACTTCCCTGTATTTTTCTTAACCTTTGCCTCATTTAAAGCCTTTAATTCGTTCTCATCGATCTTAAAGTCTTTCAGCTCAAAGTTATTCCCATCTTTGTCTTTTCCTTTGACATCACATAATTGTTTTAGTTCATTTTCTGTAAAAGCACTTCCTCCGGTTTCTTTTTTAATATCATTGGCTCCAATCATCTCAAAAGCACTCCCGTCACTATCTCCGGCCGCATCAATCCCGTTTCCCCTGAGAGACACGGTGATCGTAACGTTGGTTTTATTTGCCGTGGAGATCGTCAAGAGAAAATCCCCGGTTTTTCCTTTTACCTTGGCTTCATTGATGGCTTCTATCTGAGAATTGTCCGTCAGCAGAAAATCATTCACAGAAAAAGCATTTCCATCCTTGTCTTTTCCATTAGTTTTAGCTAATTCCTTTAATTGTGCTTCCGTAAAAGCATTCCCTCCGGTTTTGCTAATGATATGATTGGCTCCCATCTGTTCGCTTGTAACAGGATCAATCTTATTTTCATCACGAAATGGTCCGAAATAAACCATGGTAAAATACTTGTCTACTTTGATATTCTGTTTTTCCTGAAATGGTGATTCCTTGCTAAAACTATATTCCGTCTCTGAAATTCCGTCTTGTATATAACCCTGATATCCGGTATTGGGATAGGCAACAACATTTGTTGCCACTCCAGGATTGTTGGGATTATCGTCTGGTTTTCCGCAGCCAATTCCTGGCATGTTTGTGGCTTTGTCCCCAACAGCTTTCACCACTGTATCCCCGCCACTGATCACGATATTTGATATGTCGAAAGTTCCGGAAGGATAAGCATAGTCTATGCCACCACCTGAACCAATTCCCGGGGAATTTTGCCCTCCTGAGGCATAGACAGTACCTCCTGTAATATAGATTCCATCAACTTTACAGGCAAAACTTCCTCCAATTCCAGCACAATATTCCCCGCCTAAAGCAGTTATGATTCCTCCCTCTATGCGGATATTTTTTGCGTAGCCTCCAAAGTCACCGGAGCCGCACGCTGCACCGATTGCGCATATATGTTCTCCTGCATTTGCATTGATGATACCACCTTTAAAGATTAAGTTTGCAACTCCGGTCTCTTGTGGTTTTTCCTTCTTCACATTGCTGTTTCCAATTGCTGTGGCATGTAACACTGTACCCTTCACGTCCAGAGAACCACAATCATTTTTTTTGCATTGATGTCCCTCTTTTATATTCTCACATTGTATCGTGAGTTCTGTATCGTCCATTCCGTCCTTCACTAAAGCTCCATATCCTATCATACCACAAGAAAGCATGTTGTCGCCCACCAACGTAATCGTAACATTGGCGTGGGAGACATCTATGCAGTTTTTCTTTGCTGCATTATTCGTGATGCTCACATTATCCAGGGTGAGATCCGTAGTGACTCCCTTTTCTACCACCACATTATTTGTCGTTGTACTGCCGGTGATCCGGTATCCTTTTGGATTCAGGCTTGTCTCATCTGCTATTCCGCCCCCGGAAGCCCCGGTACTCTTGATCACGATACTTCCCGCGCTTACATCCAAAAGTGTCTGCCCATCTGCTGTCTTCTTTAGCGGAGCCTGCGCCATTTTCTTCTTGGTTGTTTTTCCTGTCTGCATCTCAATTTTTTCTGGCTTCTTATTCTGTTCTGTTGTGATCACATTTGTAGTTTCTGTTGTTTCCGCCGTATTCTCTTCCGTTGTACCTATGTTGTCCGTTAAAAGCTGCTCTGTTGTTTCCGCCTCAGACTCCTCTGTTTTTGCCGCCAGCATGGTACCGTGGGTCACTGCCAGCGCAAGAGCCAGTAACAATCCCAGTAATAATCCCTTTTTTCCCACTTTCCTTCTCCCCCTGTCACATAATTATATAATAAACAGATTCTTTTTCATATCAGGTGAAGAGGGCATGACAAATAGTTAGTTTTGAAAGAGATTTCCTGCCGCATAAAAATAGTTTTTCTCCGTTATCTCCATCCGGCTTTGGAAAGGTCTCCTATCATCGGCAGAGACAGTGCTAGATAACTCATACCCACAGGGCACACCGCATTTTATACCCTTCAGGTGGGCGTGCTTCCCACGATAACTCATTCATTTAAACGAACACTGACTCTATACCTCCCAGGCTCAGACGCATGCCGGAATGCCTCCTGTATATCATCCAGCGCAAATGTTTCTGGCTCCACCAGCTTTGACACATCCACTGTCCCAGAGCTTAACATTTCCCCTGCTGTAAAAAAGTCAATGGAATCTGCGGCAAAGGTACCGAACAATTCCAGTCTGCGGTAATGAAGAATGTTAGAATCAATCTTCAGCTCCGGCGCCGGATACCCTGCCGCGAAAAACAGAATTCTGCCATCAGTTTCTTTTACCATAGCAAGCGCCTGGTCATTGGCGGCCGTGATCCCTACGGCAACAATGACTGCATCGGCTCCAGTTCCACCAGTCAGCTCTTTCACCGCTTCCACCGGATCACAAGCCCCTGCATCAATGGTCTCAAACCCCATAGCTTCCGCCGTTTTCAGCTTCTTTTCCATCAGTTCTGTGACAAGGACCCTGCACCCGTTTGCTCTGGCCGCCAGTGCATTTAAAAGTCCCATGGTGCCTGCCCCAATGACTGCCACTGTTTCCATAGGTCTGACTTGAAGCTTTTTAAGACCCTTTACGACCGTAGCCAAAGGCTCCAGAAATGCAGCTTCCGCCGGCTTAAGCTCCGGATTCATTTTGATCAGGCTTCTGGTATTCCTAACACAATAGTCCGCAAAGCCAAAATTGCCGAGATAGCCATCCTCTGACCTCTGACCGCCTGACATACCGGTACAGTGAAGCACATCTCCGCGGCGGCACGGCTCACATTCCCCGCAGCCGTCATAAGCGATTGAAACATAATCCCCCACTGCAAAATCCTTGACGTCCGGTCCCAGGATCTCGATCACACCGCACCCCTCATGTCCTCCGGCCATAGGATAACCCTGATGCTCCCTGAGCCCCAGCCATTGTCCGTAATCTGTCGTACAGATATTGCATGCCAGCTGTCTTACCAGCACCTGGTTACTCCCTATTTCCGGCAGTTTTCTCTCCCTGACCTCTGCATGTCCTTTCTCTGTCAGTACAGAAAACCTCATCTTTTCTCTCTGCATTTGCTGCCTCCTATCTTGCATTTTTGTAGATCGTCATACAATCTTCCTTTTCTAGTTTCATAAACCCACCGACAGCTCCGTACTTTGTACATTTTTCTGCCATCTCTTCAATCCCTTCTGCCCCGATGCCCGCCTCCGAAAGCGACACCGGCATTCCTACAGAGCGGAAATATTCTTTTGTTCTTTTCATACCTTCAAGCGCTGTCCGTTCCGGGTGATAAAAATCTTCTTCCACCTGCCACACGTTGACGGCGTACTTTACAAACCGAGTGAGATCCGTTTGATACACATATTCCATCCACTGCGGTATGATAATGGACAGAGTAGCACCGTGTGTCAGATCATAAAGGGCGCTGATCTCATGGCCGAGCATATGGCTGCCCCAGTCCTCGATTCTGCCCACTCCGAGAATTCCATTGTGGGCAATTGTCCCTGTCCACATAAGCTCCGCTCTCGCCGCATAATCATTAGGGTTTTTCAGTACGTTCGGCAGACACTGGATCACGGTCCGGAGTGTTGCCTCACAAAGACGGTCCGTAAATCCACAGTCCGGCTCTAATGTAAAATACCGCTCCAGCACATGGGACATGATATCCACTCCTCCTGCCGCTGTCTGATAGGCCGGAAGAGAATAGGTCAGTTCAGGATTCATAATTGAAAAAACCGGTTTCAGCAGATCGCTGGATACAGCTCTTTTTAAATGTCCCTCCGCTGAGTTTGTGACGACTGTTGTATTACTGGCCTCACTTCCTGTGGCAGGAATGGTCAGGATCACTCCCACTGGAAGGGCCTCCGGGATTTCCGCTTCTCCTTCAAAGAAATCCCACACATCTCTCTCATAAGAAACTCCCATGGCGATTGCCTTTGCTGAGTCGATCACACTTCCTCCCCCTGCTGCCAAAATAAAATCAACCTGTTCTTCCCTGCAGATTTCTATTCCCTCTCTGACCAGTCCCACATCCGGGTTTGCCTTGACACCTCCCAATTCTATGTATTCAATTCCGCTATCGTCCATGGAAGTTATGATCCTGTCATATAATCCATTTTTCTTAATGTGTCCTCCCCCATAATGGAACAGGACTTTTTTCCCATATTTCTGAATCTCCGTCCCCACCTGAAGTTCCGTGTCTTTTCCAAAAATAAAATCTGTGGGACTCATAAACCTGAAGTTCTGCATCTATTCCTCCTCTAAGCCTGTCCTTCTCCGCCAAACAGCTTCATATAGTGTTCCAGTGCCCGGGCATACCCTTCTTTAGCTGCTAATCCGGCGTCACACATATTTGCTTTCATATTGGCAAGCTCCGTACTACCTTTCCCTTCTGCCATGCAGCTCCAGTCGATTCCCAGGTACCCGCACATACTCTGCACCCCAGCGGTACAGAGGTCTGTAAATAGATTCACCTTCTGGATCCCCGTTTCCACTGCTTTTTTTAAGTTGTCGTCCCCTGTGCCGGAGCCTCCGTGAAGCACCAGGGGAACCGGAATTGTTTCGTGAAGCTCCTTCAGAAGCTCAAACTCCAGATGAGGTTCTCCTTTATATGCCCCGTGGGAAGTTCCCACCGCCACTGCCAGACAGTCGATCCCCGTCTCTTTCACAAAGTCCATGGCTTCTTTCGGATCTGTCAGCCCGCCGTCTCTGGTGGACTCATATTCAAACCCCTGACCCACATGGCCCAGCTCTGCCTCCACGGAAACCCCCGCTGCGTGGGCCATCTTGACGACTTCCTTTACCTCACTTGCGTTTTCCTCATAGGGAAGTGTGGAGCGGTCAATCATGACGGAACTGAAACCAAACTTAATGGCACAGACGATTTCCTCATATGGTCCCCCATGGTCCAGATTCAAAGCCGCCGGCACATTGGAATATTTTCTTTCGTAAAATCTTGCAAGATCTGCCACCTCTTCCAGAAATGGAAGCCCCGCACAGTCCAGGATCACCGGAGCCTTTAACTTGTCTGCCGTCTCAAAACATGCTTTTACACTCAGGCTGTCAAACACATTTGGAGCCGCCACCCCATAGCCTTCTTTTTTTGCTTTCTTTAATAATTCACCCATTGAAATGATCAAAATGCCACCTCTTTCCTTTCTTAAAACAGTCCTGTCAGAGAACCGATGATACATACAGCTACAATGCATATGGAGATCAATCCATATTTCTGCGTTTTATTTTTCAGCACAAAATAGATCCCGAACACGATTCCCAGAGGTAACAGCCCAGGTGCGATGCTGTCCAGTATGGTCTGGATCGCAATCTTTGAGCCCGCCACCTTAAAGCTGACCGGTGTGCTCAGCGAGACATACTGTGCGCTCAGTGCTCCCATCATAAATAAACCAAGGATGCTCGTTCCTGAGATTAGATCTTTGATCCATCCTGCATTTAAAATGGATTTGACGGATTCTTTTCCGATCTTATACCCAAGATTCCACAAACCTTTTGCGATAAAATAGGTAAGGATCGTAAATGCAAACGGAATCACTGCCCCGAGGACACTTCCGGTCATTCCGAATGTGACCGCGATTCCGTAGATGATCGTTTTTAACGTTCCCCAGTCAATGGTATCTCCAATCCCCGCCAACGGGCCCATCAGGCCTGTTTTGATCCCTGTGATCGCAGAGCCGGAAACATTTCCGGTCTTGGCCATCTCTTCTTCCATGGAGATAGTGATCCCGTGGATTGGTGTGCTCCATGTTCCCTGGGAGTTAAAAAAGTTCAGATGCCTGGTCAGAGCTTCACTAAGATCCTCTTTTTTGGTATAAAGCTTTTTCAGACATGGGATCATGCTGTAGCAGAAGGAAACCGCCTGCATACGCTCATAAGAATTGGATACCTCGGCGCTGACATACCACCGGTTAAAGCTTTTATTGATATCTTTTTTGGTCAGCAGTTCTTCATTTTCTTCTGCTGCCGCTTTCTTTTCCTGTTCCATCATCACTCACCTCCATTCATTTCTTTCACAGCTTCCCTGCGCAGGAAGGTGATCAACAGTGCCAGACAGGTACCAAAAATGGCCGCTGCCATTACATTGATCTTCAGATACTGTACAAGGAAAAAGCCGACAATAAAAAACGGTATATAAATATTTTTTCCTATGATGAAGATCGTGATCGCAAATCCAAGGGCGGGCAGCACACCGCCGGTCACGGCCAGACCGTGGGTCAGCCACTCAGGGATGGCATCTAAAAGCTTCTGGACTGCATCGGAACCGAGGTAAATCGCCGCGAACACCGGCGGAAATCTCAACACAAACCCGAGCAGCATCGGATAAAGTATGGTGCACCGCTCAATCCCCTTTGTGTCTGCCTCCAGCGCATATTTATCCGCCCTGTGGGCAAAGGCCGCCTGTATCGTTCTCCTGATCTGGTCCTGGAATACTCCCAGCAGACCAAACGGCACTGCCAGAGTCACCGCTGTAGACGGATCAATGCCGTTGATCAGTGCAATGGGTACGGCTATGACCCCTGCCAGACATTCGTCTGCCGGGATATTGGCTCCTGCCGCCACCATTCCGATATAGACCATTTCCACGCTGGCTCCGATCTTTAACGCAGTCGTCACATCTCCCGCAATGATCCCAAACGGCAGTGCCATCACAATGGGCTGGCAGATAACTGCATGAAAGGTATATCCGATCTTGCTCTGGCCGATCCAATACCAGAGTCCCGCTATTACCGCTAATGCTAATACCATGGTAAACCTCCTATTCTTTCATCTTCTTTTCAATCTTCTCAAAATCCATCCTCGGTTCTTCGGGTATGATATGGATGTACACTTCTGACCCCGAATCACTGATCTCTTTCAGTTTTTCAAAATCCTCCTGATCCATGGATACGGCCCTCAGAATCGTTTTCCTTCCGGATGCGCTGGGAAGACCTCCGATCTGAAGCTTTTTCATGGGAAGCCCTCCCTTATACATTCTGTGGCAGGACTGTGCATCCTTAAACAGGATCAACAGCTCTCCTTTTCCCATCTGGTCCTCTCCCCATGTTTTTAACGCATCGTCCACGCTGATGATCTCCACAGAAATCCCTTTCGGTGCCGATGCCGTGTAAATACTTGCCATAAAATCATCCTGTGCCAGTTCATCGTCTATGATGATGATGCGGTTTGCCTTCGCGATCTTCACCCATTTGGTGATGACCTGTCCATGAATCAACCGGCTGTCGATCCTGATCAATGAAATATTCGCCATGCTAATCTCCTCCTTATTCTTCAATCACACTCTAAATCCCTGTTCTTTTCCGCAGTCCACGATAGAACGGCTTTTGCAAGTTCCTTGCCTTCCAGCTCTTCTCTAAGCTCTGACGCCGCGATCATCATTTCCATTCCAAGCCCGCATACCGCCGATACATTTTCATATGTTCTGCTAAACACTGCTGCCACATTGGATGTGGTTCCCCCGTTCAGATCAGAGATCATAAGGATCTGACGTCCGTCTTCTTTATCCAGGACATCCCTGATCTTTTCTGTGTAATCGGCCAGGGCATCTTCCGGATAGAGAGGGAATATATGAACTCCATGGATATTTCCAACGATCATCCTGGCCGATTCCAGCAGTGAAGTTCCCCAGTCTCCATGTGTCAAAAGCATGAACTCTGTCATTTCAGTCCCCTCTTTCTATTTCTGCCTCCGTCAGGTTTACCGCCCCGCTGTCGGGAACCATCTGGACAAAGATTCTGATCCCCCGTGTCAACAGTCTTTTCATCTCCTCCTTTTCCTCTTCTGAAACATATACATTATCACAAATCTTTTCCTTTCCCTTGCTGTAAGGAAGCCGGCCGATGTTGATGGACCCGGCAGAGATGCCGCTCTTCACCAGGGTTTCCGCCGCAGACAATTTTCTGAGCAGGATCAGGACATCTTCTTTCTCCCTTTCTATCGCCTCTTTTCCTTCCTCAACTGTTAAAAATTCTGCTCTTACGGTGTCCGGCACTGACATCTTTAAGACACTCTGGATGACCGGGTCGTCCGCCACAGACTGGTCTACGATCAACAGCTTCCGGCATCCTGTCTTTTTCAGCCATTTCAGCAATACTTGTCCATGGATCAGCCTTTCATCTATACGGATATAATTCATAGCTTTCCCACTCCTTTCACTCAGCCGATCATCTGCTTTACGTTGACGATACCGTGCATTCCCGCTTCCATCGCCAGATTGGGAAGCTCCGACAGTTTACTTCCGTCCCTGCCTTCCAGCACCGATATCAGCATGGGCAGATTCAGCCCTGTGACACACTCAATTCCCTCCTGTTTCAGGCAGGAGGCGGTCACATTGCAGGGACTTCCCCCGAACAGATCCACCAAAACGATGACACCGTCTCCGTCATTTAATTTCTCTGCCGTTTCCTTAACCTGTCTTGTCAATTCCTTCACATCGTCCCCATGATTCAAAGTCAGAGCCTCCAGTTTCTCCTGTCTTCCGAATACCAGCTCCATGCTGTGAATAATAGCCTCACTGAACTCCCCATGGGTCACAAGCAACACTCCTATCATACTTTCACCTCCGTTTTGTGTTTCTCACTTATATATAAAGCAAGAACCATGCCAACTTAGTGTGTTAAGGAAAGTTTTTCTACATTGTCTTTGATTTTCTTACGCATTTCGTGTGCATCCTCGCGGAGGGTTTTTATGTCATAGGAGGTTCCGTAGGAATTTCCTATGACATAAAAAAACAGGACATTCCATAATAGAATGTCCCGACCCTTCTTTAATTTTTATTATGTTATACAATTTACAATTACACTTATCATCATATCTTTTTCCTCCGGATTTGATTCTGCAATCATAATTGTAAGTGCAATAAGTGTATGGTCATCAAACAATTTCTGTCCTTCGTTAAACAATGTTCCATCTTCGCGCACTTTTTGCGTGTTGTTCTCTTTCTCAACTTTTCCCCTTTAGAAATACATTATTAATATGTTTTTTTATTGTTTTTTCATCTCTTTTGAATAATCCAGCCATTTGATTGGCACTAAGAATACCGTGTCATTTTCTAGAAATACCGAATCTTTTCTAAAATTATGTACTTCATATAGACTAAAATTCTTCTAAGAGCATTTCAACCAAATATGCAGTCTCTGACTCTGGAATTTTCAAATGCAAACAGTCCGCAAGCGGACTAAGACTTCTCTCTATTGCCCTGAACATCTGTCCATATTCTCTCCTTAAACGCTCCGTATCCTTGTTCGGCAGCACCTCTTCCTGAATCAGACGCTCCAGCATACAGCACAGATGAATGACATACCTTACCGTCAGCTCCTTATCTATCTCCACATGCAGATCTTTCGCTGCCTCCCTGAGTGCCTCCATAGCCTGTGCCGCCATTTTTTTCGGATTCAAAAAGTACAAAAGCTGGTCCAGCGTACCAGCCAGCAGTTTTTCATCCATAGCCGGCTCTTGGGCAGGTTCCGCCTCAAGAACTTCGGATCCGCCCTGTATGATCTCATTCAGCTGGCTGATGCCGTCTCCCATGACAAATCTGTCCACAGAAATAAATGGCACTCCGGGCAGTTTCAGATCCACAGTCCCCACCACGGCATCCGCAGAGGGCAGTTCCTCTGTCTCCGATGCCTTCAGAGCAGCTTCTGAACCTTCAAAATCCATACACCGGATCCGGAACTGTCCCTGCTTTTCCGCAGGGATCATATCTCGGATGATCTCAGCCAGTTTCAGCGCAGTACCCTGCCCGGTAAAACAGGTGACAATGATCGTATGTATTTTTTGTTTCCCCTCTCTCTGCCTGTCGAACACTTTCCCGATCTGTTTAAGCTCCTTTGCAAGCTTCTCCAGATCGGCTCCCCTGAGCATGGCCTTTCTCACCGCCTCAATGACCATGATTGTAGAAACCATGGGGACAGATTTCACCGGGATGCCGGTCCTCTTCTCGATCATCTCTGAAAACATCAGAAGCGACCCCATGTCAGCAAGCACCAGCACCCCCTTGCCTTCGTCGATCTCCTCAGCCAGGGCAACTGCCTTTTCCAATGCCTCTTCTGCTGGAACATCCAGAGGCATATCCACCGCTCTGCAGTGATCGGTATTTAAAAGCTTGTTTGCTACCTCCGCCATGCTGCTGGCGGTGCTTTCCCCATGTGTCATGACAATGACTGCTATCTTTGGGTAAATTGTCTCCTCATCCATGGCGCACAAAAACATAGTAAAATATCCGATCTCCTGTTTTGGCACCTGAATCGACAGCTCTTCCTCCAACAGACGGAGCATCACCTTTGCGGTCTGGAATTCCTGGGGGTGGTTTAAGACAATGTCATGGAGTTCCTTCTCCTTCAAAACCATACCTTTGGAGATCCTCTCCGTCATGGCATTCACATGCATGGCGATTCCCACTTTGATCCTCTCTGGCATCTTTCTTCCCAGCTTGATCTCCGCAAACTGAAGGATATCCTCCACTGCATAGTAGACTTTGGCGTCAATAATCTTCAGCAGATTCTTCTTCTCATAATGGTCTTTCTTCAAATTATATTTCTTCAGAAGATGATTCATATACTGCTCCAAATCGTCTTCAATCAGATTGCTGATCTCCCCGCCTGACCTTCCCTGGTCCAGAAATTTTTCGTATTTCTCCGATATCTCAATATACAGATTCTCTCCGCTTCCACCGTTATCCTCTTGGTCATGGATAAACATATGGTAATCTTCCGAATACTGAAGAAACTCGATCAGGTCGCTTTTCCGTTTGGGCGATTCCAGCCGTCCGTTCTGAATATACGGCGGAAGGATCTCAAAGTTGATCTCCACCACATCCTTCTGTTCCACTTTATACTCCAGAAATGCCCTTGCGCACAAAAGCTGGATATCCGCCGACAGCTGTCCGATATTTCCGGGACAGGCGTATAAAAGAAGCGCAATGACCACATCTTTGTACACCTGGATAGGGGCACCGATCTTTTTTTGTTCTGCGGAAAAGAACTCCTCAATCAGGCGTAGCCGCTCAATGAGAGGCCTCTGCTCCAAGGCTGGCAGGTGGATCACTACCGGCATTCTCCTCAAAAATGTTTTCAGCAGAGTGGTATTCAAATTTTCCGTGGTGGCGCCGATGATCAAAACACTGGCCTTTCTCAATTCTTCGGTCTCCCCAAGCCTTCTGTAACACCCCTTGTCCATCAGGAGAAACAGCATTTCCTGTCCATACGGAGGCAGACGATGAATCTCGTCCAAAAATAAGATCCCTCCGTCTGCTTTTTCCACCAATCCCGGTTTGTCCTTGTCCGCCCCTGTGAAAGCACCCTTCCTATGCCCGAACAGCTGTGAAAGGATCAGCTCCTGGTTCTGGGCATATTCCGCACAGTTAAACACGATGAATCCAGCATTATCCTTCATCACTTTCATGGCTTTCGCATATTGGAACAGCTTTTCCGCAAATGTTGTCTTTCCCGTTCCTGTAGGCCCTGCCAGCAAAGTGTGAAGTCCATTGGGTGGATAGAGCACTGCGGATTTCCCCTGTTCGATCTGAGTTTTCAACGAACCCTTTTCCCCGATCATAAACTGAAACTCTGCTTTTTTCTGTTTTTGGATCACGGGCTCCCGGTAAAATTCGCTGGCAGCAAATTTCACCGGCCTGCCCTGCAGTTTTATGACCCTTCCCTCTCTCTCCAGCTCATTTAAGTCTCTGCTCACATTGCTCCGGTCCAGCCCGAGCTGTGCCGCCAGAAAACCAGAATCCGTTTCCGGGCTTTTGCCGCTGTCTGTCTGCACCTGCCCGAAATTTGACAGATACTGAAAAATCTTCTCCTTCCGATTCATATCCTTCTCCCTCTGCACTCCTCATTTGTATCTGTATTTTCCTATATTGTACCGAATTCAATACATAAACTCAAGGAAGACACTGTGGTACAATTTCCCTCTGATACACTGTTCCATAATATAATTTATAGAGCAAAAACCATGCCAACTTTGTGTGTTATCACCTTCTCACCCTGCCGGAACCGATCCACAGGGCAGGCATGATATAAAGTGCCGACATAAAGATCCCCCGCATGACAAAGATCAGGTCATTCATATGGGCCTCCAGGTTTTCCAGGTAATAATTCGGAAACATACCCGCCAGGATACTGGTCTCATCCAGCATCAAAACCGAGGAGATAACGGCTTCCAGTAACAGGAACAAGAAACTCAGTCCCAGTCCCAATGCTTTGTTTTTGCAGCGGGAACAGAACATACAGAACACAGCTGCGTAAACACTGAGCTGCAAAAGCTCAAAAATAAAGCCGCTTAGAAACACCCATGGGTTCAGTTTTCCCAAACCGAAATTTAACGTAAGCCCCGCCGCATAGATCAATGTCTCAAAGGCAAGCAGACGCAGCAGTGTCCGCTCTGTCTGGAAGAACTTTGTTAAAAAGGGCCTGTGCTCAAATCTTTTCATGACATCCGCGGCATAGACAGCGACACACAGTTCCAGGATACCCGATGACATGGAGGTCAGATGGACTGCATTGACTCCCTTTGGCACGAATCCGTACAGTGCCTCCAGACTCAGCTCAATCCCTTTTGGTGAGGGGTCTGTGCTCAGATAAGAGAGAACGGCCAGATCCATGACCGCATAGGCGGCCAGAGCAGTCATGCAGACGATCAATATTTTTCCGCAGTGATAGGTAAACTCTTTCTCTTCGGAAAATATTTTGAAACATGCCACAAGGATTCCGGCCAGTGCGGCACACGGACCTGCAATGGAAAAGTTGATCTCCTGCAGGAACAGAGAGACAAACTCATCCTCCATCATCATCCGCACGCCAGTGTACACGAGGTATCCCGCACAGATGTCATTGAGAATTGGGAATTCTTCCATCCATCCGGCGATTGTTCCGCTGAACCAGAGGAGTACAGGTACACACAGGGCAAGGCCTGCAAAGATCAGCAGCAGGTCGTTTATCCCCATGGCAGTGCCGTCTTTTGAGACGATTCCCAGGATTGCCAGGACATTGTCAAAACTCATGCTCACGTCGGCTGCCACAATAGATACAATGGCCATCCAAAAATTATCCTTTTCATTTTGTTTATATTCTGCCTGGCCAGGTTCCGGGCTGTTTTTAAGCATTGTGTAAGTCACATATAACAGCATGGCTCCGCCAATGATCCGGATATGCAGCCATGGAATACGAAATAAAAAACCAATGATCCCCGTAAAGATCATTTTGAGTAAAATTGAAAGCCAGACTCCCAGATTCCTGGCAGCCTTTGCACGGTGTTCTGAAAGCCCCCTGGTGGCAAGGGCAATGACTCCGATATTGTCAAAGGACACTACCAGGTTGATGAATATGATCTGAAGAAGAGTTCCCAAAAAGGCTTCCTCCCGTAAATTGCTTATTCATTTACCATTTATATGCAGAAAGCCGCACATTCATTTCTGAATGTACGGCTTTACTCGTTACTCTTTCTAGATTTTTTATATGTTTGGTGTGAGGCATTCTAAAAGCCGAACGGAAACCATGTGGAAAATACCACACTTAATCTCTGACTTTAATATGTGTCTCACGAAGCTGAAGCTCTGACACTTCTCCCGGAGCCCCGCACATAAGATCCTGTGCAGTTCCGCTCATCGGGAAGGCGATGACTTCACGGATATTTTCTTCATTTCTTAAAAGCATGAGCATCCGGTCAATTCCAGGTGCCATTCCTGCATGAGGAGGTGCCCCGAACTGGAACGCATTATAGAGAGCCCCAAACTTTTCTTTCAGTGTCTCCTCATTATATCCTGCGATCTCAAATGCTTTGACCATAACGTCCAGATCATGATTTCTCACGGCTCCGGAGGACAGTTCCACTCCGTTGCACACGATATCATACTGGTAAGCCAGGATATCCAGAGGATCCTTTTCATTCAATGCCTCTAAACCTCCCTGCGGCATGGAGAATGGATTGTGGGTGAAGGCAGTCTGGCCTGTCTCCTCATCCTTCTCGTACATCGGGAAGTCGTTGATATAACAGAAGCGGTATGCGTCTTTTTCGCAGAGATCCAGACGTGCCGCAAGCTCATCCCTGATCTGTCCTGCAAACTGGCATGCGAGCTTTTCACTGGCTGCGATAAAGAAGATCACATCTCCGGCCTCAAGTGCTGCAGTGTCAGCCAGCTCTTTCTTCATGTCATCCGGGATAAATTTATCGATCGGCCCTTTATAGGTCATGTCCTCTTTTACTTCCAGGTATCCAAGACCTGCCATACCGATAGACTGGGCAAACTTCAGAAGCTTTTCATGGAATCCCTTAGACAGGTTTGCATGGACCTTGATTGCTCTCACAGTCTTGTCGTGGAACGGTTTGAAGGTACATCTCTGGAAAAAGTCTGTTACGTCCACAATTCGCAGTGGATTTCTCAGGTCCGGTTTGTCTGTACCGAATTCCAGCATCGCCTGCTCGTAGCTGATCACTGGAAACGGTGTCTCTGTTACGCTAGAACCTTCCGGCGCAAACTTCTTAAATGTCTCAGCTAAAACTTCCTCACCAATCTTAAATACATCTTCCTGGGTCGCAAAGCTCATCTCAAAATCCAGCTGGTAGAACTCTCCCGGAGAACGGTCAGCACGGGCATCCTCATCCCTGAAGCAAGGTGCCACTTGATAGTATTTGTCAATGCCGGACACCATCAGGAGCTGCTTATACTGCTGCGGTGCCTGAGGCAGTGCATAAAACTGGCCCTTATATTTTCTGGAAGGCACGATATAATCCCTTGCGCCTTCCGGAGAGGATGCACAGAGAATTGGTGTCTGGATTTCCATAAATCCAAGATCGTCCATCTTTTTTCTCAGAAAGCTGATGACTTCCGACCGGAACTTGATATTATCTTTTACTTTGCGGTTTCTTAGATCTAAATAACGGTATTTTAGGCGGACATCCTCACGGATTTCCTTGGAACTTGACACCTCAAACGGCAGGTCTGTGTATACTTTTCCCAGCACGTTGATCTTGTGTGCCTCCAGCTCAATGGTTCCTGTAGGGATCTTAGGGTTGTAGGTTTCCTCATCACGTTCTTCAATGACTCCTTCAATTGAAAGGCATTCTTCCTTCCTTACATCTTTCAGAAGATCCCCGTCTCTTAACACGACCTGCATCACACCGTACATGTCTCTTAAATCAATAAATGACACTCCGCCGTGGTCACGGATGTTTTCCACCCATCCGGCGATCTTTAACTGGGACCCGATATCGCCTTCGGAAATCTGATCCATTGTTTTGCTGCGGTACATATCTGACATTTTTTTCTCCTTTTACTTCAAATCGTTTGCATAATTCATTCTTTTATTAATGTAACAAAAAAAGCTGCCCATCCTAAAAGTTCATTTCAGGACGAACAACTGTAAAGTCCGCGGTACCACCTGTTTTGCCGCCAAAGCAGCCTCTCTGGTATGCTGAATAACGCACAGCCTGCGGCGCACCTACTGATCCTTTGGACGTTCAGATTGCAGCTCCGAAGTGTTCTTCACATAAATTCACTCTGCGGGGTTTCCACTGTCTCCCGTTCACTGGAAGCGATAATCTATGTTACTTTTCTTCATTCACGCTTTTTGGATTATTATAATTCAGCTTCATCCTCTTTGTCAAATTATTTCTGACCCTTTTCGCTTATTTCTATGACATTTTCACCAGTTCTCCGGCTTGCTGTCTCAGGGACGTAAGATTTTCTAACTTTCAGCAAAGCCTCTCCGGCGGCCCGTTCGGAACTCGCTGGCGCTCAGACAGCCTCACTGCGCAGTGCGCACCGCCTACGAGTCTTTACTTCAAGAAGAAAAACTAACGTCCCTTCGAATGCAAGGCCTCCGAACTGGTGAAAATGGACGTAATGTCTGCTGGAGATGGCTGTTGTTCTTTTG
Organism: Anaerostipes rhamnosivorans; assembly: GCF_005280655.1. Lineage (NCBI taxonomy): Bacteria > Bacillati > Bacillota > Clostridia > Lachnospirales > Lachnospiraceae > Anaerostipes > Anaerostipes rhamnosivorans. Next base: position 553,128 of record NZ_CP040058.1, on the reverse strand, counting down.
AATTGTACTAATCAGAAGGCATATAAAATGTAGGTTGATGTGAGTCAAAAGGGGCTGCTCCACGAAAGTTATTTACCACTATTGGAGGAGCGCATTTCAAAAGCGCGACGGAAATAGTGGTGAATAACTTTCGAAAAGTTGCTCCTTTTTGACAGAAGCCCTTCTCCATCAGACATTACGTCCATTTTCTACATGATTGGAGTGAGGCATTCTAAGAGCCGAACGGAAATCATGTGGAAAATGTCATACATTTCATTGACTGGTTTCACTAAAAAATACTATAATAGTAGTGAAAATTATAGTGAAGTTGTCTGACAGGAACAGGTATATGAATCCAAAAAATTTTACTTCTGAAACCAGTATCTATATTATTGACCAAAATTACAGAATTGTTCACTTTAACAGAGAACTTCAACAGATTTTTCCCGAGATCTGCTGCGGTGATATCTGTTATGAGACTTTTTGTGCGGAAGATTCCCCCTGCTGCGGCTGCCCTCTGAATGTACCGGACAATGAAAGCACTCTGTTTTATAACAAAAAGCTGAATCAATGGGTGGAAGTAAATACTGGTACGATCAGCTGGCCCGATGCCGGAGTCTGCCATGTACTCCTGTCCAGATCGATTTATGAGGGGAATAAAAATCTGTTTTATAACCTAACCGATCTGTCTACTTATGACGAACTTTTTGAACTAAACCTAACAAAAAATACCTACAAGACCCTGTATCATAGGTCTAATAAATATGTCAATTTAGCAGAAGATGGGTCTCTGTCAGAACTGCTTAAGGATACAGCCCGCCATATGATCCACTCTGAGGACACCGCTGCTTTTCTGGATTTTTGGAATCTAGATACCATTGCAGAACGGCTGGAGGATGCTACCCCTTCCCCCTTGCTGCTTGGACAGTTCCGAAAGAAAAAAACTGACGGCAGTTACTGCTGGGTTTCCCAGACCGCAGTCCCAATCAGACACAGCGAGAACGGCGATGAGATTATTTTTTGTTTTGTCCAGGATATCCAAGAACAGAAGCAAAAAGAGTTAAGCAGTTTGGTCTCTCAGGACAGTAAAATAAAACCATCCAATTCCATTGACTATCTGACCGGCTTGTACAGAAAAAATATTTTCCTTCAAAAGGCCAGTGAATTTCTTAAGCATTCGGGTGACAAGCCCTATTGTCTGATGGCCATCGATATAGAGCATTTCAAACTTTTTAATGAATGGTACGGGCAGAAAGCCGGTGACCAATTCCTAATCGACATCGGCAGCCATCTTAAAAATGCGCAGAATGAACACGGAGGGATCGCAGGTTATATGGGAGATGATGATTTCTGTATCATTCTTCCCGATGACCATGCTTCGATTGCCCGCCTTCAGCATCAGATCATGGGATATATAAAAAATTATCAGGGCAATGTAGGTTTTCTTCCTGCTTTTGGCCTGTACAGCATCTCAGACTGCCATACCCCTGTCAGGACCATGTATGATCGGGCAGCGATCGCCATGTCTTCCGTCAAAGGAAATTACAATCAACGGTCCTGCCGGTATGACAGCCGTATGATGCAGAAGATGAAAAACAACCACATTCTTCTTTCTGAGATCCAGCATGCACTGGAACAAGAAGAATTCACTTTTTATGCTCAGCCGAAATGCAACATGGCCACCGGTAAGATCATCGGCCTGGAATCCCTGGTGCGTTGGATTCATCCGCAGCGCGGCATGATCCCTCCGGGCGATTTTATCCCTTTGCTGGAACGCAATGGATTTATCACTAATCTGGATCTCTATGTGTGGGATCTGGTGTGCAGGTCCGTTAGGCATTGGATCGACCTGGGACACAAAGCCATCCCCATCTCTGTCAATGTTTCCAGAGTTGATATCTACTCTCTGGACATTGTAAAGACGTTTCAGGATCTGGTCCAAAAATACAGCCTGGATCAAAGCCTCATAGAAATTGAAATCACAGAGAGCGCCTACGCGGAAGAATACGAACTGATCAATGACACCATCGTAAAGCTCCGTGCCTCTGGATTTACTGTGCTGATGGATGATTTCGGCAGCGGTTATTCCTCCTTAAATATGCTCAAGGATGTAAATGTGGATGTGCTGAAAATTGATATGAAGTTTCTTGAGATGGACGAGCAGAGTGCGGGAAAAGGCTACGGCATCCTGGAAGCCATTATCAGTATGGCCCGCTTTATGGGACTTAAGATCATAGCAGAGGGTGTAGAAACAAAAGAACAGATGAATTATCTCCTGGATATGGGATGTACCTACGGCCAGGGTTATTACTTTTATCATCCTATGCCTATGAAAGTGTTTGAGCCTCTCCTCGCGGATGAAAACAATCTGGATCTTCGGGGTATCAAAGCCCGCCAGCTGGAACGCCTGCACATCAAAGAACTGTTAAATGAGAATGTGTTCAGTGAGACCCTGCTCAACAATATCATGGGCGGTGTTGCCTTCTACAATGTTCACGGAAAAAAGGTGGAGCTGGTGCGGGCCAACGAACAGTACTTTAAGATCACAGGGACCAACTCTGTGGATCTCGAAGAACAGCGCCAATCCATTATTGAAAGTATTTATAAAGCAGACCATGAAGCCGTTTTCGATCTGTTTGACCGTGCTGACTGCAGCATATTAAACGGGGCAGAAACCGACGTGCGCCGTCTCAAGGACAATGGGGATACCATCTGGCTGCATATGCATGTTTATCTGCTGAAAGAACAGGACGACCAAAGGCTGTACTATGGTTCTGTAAGCGACGTAACGGAGCAGAAGCTCAGAGAACAGAGGCTGGCTGCGTCTCAGCGGGCACTCTCAGCGGTTGTCCATATCTCGGAAAACGACCCTTCCTTTATGAAACTCACAGAAGATAACCGGCGTACCGCTGCCTCTATTTTTGCCCAGATGTCCCCCGGCGGTATGATCGGCGGCTACTGCGAAGACGGTTTTCCTCTTTACTTTGCCAACCACGAGATGGTGCGGCTGCTGGATTACGATTCCTTTGAAGAGCTTGAGAGGGCGATTGATGGCAAGGTCATCAACACGATCCATCCCGATGACCGGGAGCAGGTTGCCAAGGATATCGGTCCGGAATACTATGCCGGGCTTGAATATACGACCACCTACCGGATGCCGAAAAAGGACGGCACCTGGTTCTGGACCTTGGACAAAGGCAAAGTGATCGAGGCTGAGGACGGACGGCTTGCCATTATCAGCGCATGTACGGATATTTCAGAACCTATGGGTGTACAGCTTCAGCTGGCCGAACGGAACAGTATGCTCATGCGCAAGAACAAGGAGCTGGTTTTTTTAAATAATGACATGCCGGGTGGCTATCATCGGTGTGCCGACACGCCTGGTTTTGAATTCCTCTATGTGAGTAACCGGTTTTTACAGATTTTCGGTTACACCCGAGAAGAAATTCAGGACCGCTTTGACAACAAGTTTATGAACATGGTACATCCTGATGACCGTGCTCTCGTTTCAAACGGCGTAGTAGAGCTTGAACAAAAAGATGAGAGCACGAATCTTGAATACCGGATGCTCAGCAAACATGGATACATATGGATCGTTGATCAGAGCAAATACATGAAATATCAGGGAAAACGGTTTTTGCAGGGAGTGATCATGGATATCTCCGAATCAGTCAGCCTCCGCAGCCAGATGGAACATCTGCTGGAGTATCTCCCTGAGAGTGTCTCCCTGCTTGGGGTAGAAAATGGAGACATTAAGTTCAAGCTGCTTTCTACAGGCTTCTTTGAGCAATACGGGTATACTCTCCAGACGCTGGAACAAGCTCTCACCGGGCAAGCTTTTTTCTGTTCTGATGAACCACAGATACAGGATGTAAAAGAGAAACTTTTACATGCCATGGACTGCCGCACTGCTTATAGCACCTCCCTGCAGATCTGTCTGCCTGAAAACAGCACCATCGGAATCACACTGGATGCCAGGCCGGTTGAGCGGACTGCGGACAACTTTTCTTTTCTGTGTATCTGTGAGAAAACAGAGGTACAGCAATAAAATTTGTAGATATTTTCCATAATCAAAACAGGCTGCCGAATTTGATATCGGCAGCCTTCTCCTATATTCTCTTTATCGGTCACTTTATCGGTCATTCCTTTTGTTTCTTCTTCTCCTGAAGCTGATGTTTCACCGTCATCTTTCCCTGTTCGTACTTCTCGATCTTATAGTTCAAACGCTCCAGAGTTTCCTGCATGTCGTCCATTTTCTGAACAAGGCGTCTCCTCTGTTCCACGAGAATGTCTTTCCTTGCACTGATGGTCTCATCCCCCTGCCGGAACAGCTCCACGTACTCGATCAGTGCCTCGATCTGGACTCCTGCTTTCCTCATACACTTCATCAGCCCCACCCACTGGCAGGATTCCTCATCATAATCCCTGATACCGTTAGGCTTTCTCGGAACGGGCGGGATCAGCCCGATTCTCTCGTAGTACCGCAGCGTATCTGCGGAAATATCGTACCTTTTGCTCACCTCTGCTATGGTCATGATTTATTCCTCCTTACCGTGCTCTGGAAAATGACAGCGGAAGCTCCAGTCCGTTGTGTTCCAGAAGTACTTTGTCTTTTAATAATTCTTCTGCCGGCCCGTCAGCAGTAATCCTGCCGTCTGAAATCAGTATAACCCTTTTGCATGTATCATAAATAAAATCCAGGTCATGGGAAGCGATGATCTTTGTCCCTGGCAGTTCATTGAGGACCCGGATCAGATTCCTCCTGTTTCTCGGGTCCAGGGCTACAGACGGTTCGTCTAACAGGATCACATCAGGCTCCATGGACAGGATGGTGGCAATGGAGGCCAGCTTCTTCTGCCCTCCGGACAGCCTGTAGATCTGCTTTTCTTTCATCTGTTCCATATGGACATTTTCCAGCGCACGGATTGTCCGTTTTTTTACCTCTTCCTCTGAGAGGCCATAATTGCGCGGCGCAAACGCCACGTCCTCGTATACGGTGGACATAAAAAGCTGGCTTTCCGAGTCCTGGAATACATACCCTGTCTTTCTCCTGATATGAGCCAGAGAACTCTTCTCCACCCTGGTCCCGCCAATCTTTATGTCTCCCTTGTAGTCTGCCAGGAGCCCGACCAGCAGTTTCAAAAGGGTCGACTTCCCTGCTCCGTTGGCTCCGATCAAACCGATCGTTTCCCCTTCGGCTGCTGAAAAGCTGATATCAGTCAACACGTTGTTTCTGTTCTCTGCAGCCTTCCTTTCATAAGAAAAAGTGAGGCCCTTTAATTCTACACTGTTCATAATCCCTCCACAGATTACCCAAATACTGTTCCGATAAGCCTGAACACAGGAATATACCTGAGCATAAAAGTCAGACAGATCCATCCTGCCAGAAAAGCCAGACTCTTTGTATCCGCTTTCCTTCTCTCTGCTGGATAAAAGCTGCCGTCGTATCCCCTGAGCGTCATACTCTCATAGACTGTCTGGGCCCGGTCAATACTCCTGAGCAAAAGCTGTCCCAGCAGCGGGCCCCATGCATGATAACGGATCCCCTTCTGGTCCGGCGCCCGCAGGGCATATGCCTGTGAAATCCGTTCTGCTTCTTTGAGCAGTACGATGATGTAACGGTAAATGAGCAATACCATAGTCACCATCATTTTGGGGATGTGGATCAGGCGCAAGGCATAACAGATGCTTTCCATAGATGTGGTCAAGATCAGCAGATAAGAAGCCAGCACCGCAAACACCCCTTTCATCATCAGGGTAGCCATAGATACCATCCCTCCCGTTACCGGGACGGCACCCAGCTGAAACAACACGCTCCGGTCAATAAAGGGATTGGCGATTCCCACGACACAGACCAGCAGCAACACCGGCTTTAACTTTTTAAGGCTTCTCCTGACCGGAACTCCCCCCGCCGTCATCATGGTCAGAGGATAAAGGACCATACTCAAGGTTCCTGTCAGATCATAAACCTGAAATGACATGGTAAGAGCGATGTACCAGACCGTCACCAACAGCTTGCAAAGGGGATGGATCCTGTTGATCCATCCGTCTCCTGAGGCCATAGCATCCAAATGATGGAGCTCATGGACGGCCTCACTGATTTTGCTCATGTCTTCCTTTCCTTCCAAACAGCCGAAGCAGCCAGCAGAGACTGGCACACAGAAGAATCACTGCGATCCCCCCAAAGATCCCGGACACGGAAGTGCCCAATGCCGCTCCCTGGTTTGGAATGGAGTAATCCGGGAGGATGGATGTCATACTCTGGATCCTCTCAGCCGCCGCATGGACTGCCCCTGAGGAGGCAAGTTCCGCAGAGCCTGTGATCCTCTCAATGGACCACTCAAGCCCGTCCGGATTTGCAGACGCAGCCAAGGATAAGGCTCCTCCCACAACCACAAAACCGCCTGCCAGCACTAGCAATACTTTTCTGAAAGAGAGTCTCGGCTTCTTTTTGCTTTCCGCGGTCCCGATGGAAGTACCCGTCCAGATCAGCTCCGGCCTTGCCTCATATAAGAAGCACAGCACTGCCGCCGTGATCAGTCCTTCCACCAGGCCGATGGCCAGATGGATCGGCTGCATCGCCGCTGCAAATACCCCAAACGGAAGTTCCGTGATGCCTGAGGCCAGAGTTTCACCCGTCACAGAAAGGGCCCCCAGCTGAAGAGTAAGAATACAGCCCACAATGGATGCCACTGTGATCTTTCTTTTGTCCACTCCATTTTTCATAAACTGCCTCCACAGAAGGCCGGCCCCTATAAAGCAGCCATAAAAAGCCATATTCCATATGTTGCAGCCAAGGGCAAGAAGCCCTCCGTCCGCAAACAAAAGGCACTGGATCAGAAGGACTCCTATCATCGTCAGAAATCCCGCAAAAGGTCCCAGAACCGCCGATACCAAAAGGCCGCCGCAAAGATGGCCCGAAGACCCGGTCCCGGGGATCGTAAAATTGATCATCTGCCCCGCGAACACAAAGGCGCCCATCATTCCCATCAGCGGAACCTTTTTAGGATCGTCTTCTTCCTGTACTTTTTTTACCGCCCATCCCGCCGCCGCTGCGGAGCAGGCATACATTGTGCCTGCCACCGCCGGGGCCACAAGCGCGTCTGCCATATGCATATTAAATCTCCTTTCTTTGTTTCAAGTTCACGTCCATACTGCCGGACCGGAAGCCTTCCAGATCCGCTGAAATATATGTAAAGCCTAATTCTTTCAGCCGCAGGATCACAGTTTTTCTGTAGTTGAGAAAAGAAATCAGATCCTTATCATCCACTTCAATCCTGGCCGTATCTTGGTGAATACGGACACGGACATTGTAAAATCCCAGATCTCGTATAAACTTTTCTGCCTCATCTGCCATCTGCATGTTTTCTATGGACAACTTGGTTCCATAGGGAAATCTGGTGGCAAGGCATGGGCTTGCCGGCCGGTCTGCCACTGAGATGCCATATTCTGATGCCAGTTTCCGGATATCTGCCTTTGTCATGCCCGCTTCAGCAAGCGGGCTTTGAATCCCCAGCTCCTTCACGGCCTGGATCCCCGGCCGGTAGACTTTCAAGTCATCTGCATTGGTCCCTTCCAGCACGGTGCTGATCCCTGCCTTATCCGCCGCCCGGAGCAGTTCGGAAAACAAATACTTTTTGCAGAGATAACACCTGTTTTCCGGATTGTATTGAATCCCCGCATGGGAAAGTTCATCCACGCAGATTACTTTGTGGACCGCTCCTGACTCCTCTGCCACCTTCCGGGCGATTTCTGCGTCCTGGGCAGGATGGAGTTCCGTGGCCATGGTGACTGCCACAACCTGTCTCCCTGTTTCCTTCGCTGCCTGACATAATAGCTTTAGGAGCAGGCTGCTGTCCACTCCCCCGGAAAATGCCAGCATCACATTCTCTTTTGTAACTTCTTTCAATATATCCTTTAGACGGCTGCACCTCTCCTTATATTTGTCCATGGCATTCCTCTGCGATTCTCTGGTAGACCTCCTGAAAAGAAAGCCCATGCTTCCGGCAGAGATCCCTGACACTCCCGTATTCCGGGTACGCCCTCACCGCTTTTTCCATATAGCACAGCTTAACCTTGGCCTCCCCCAGAGAGGTAGTTACAGTCTGGACCTTTCTCTTTAACACGCTGCGCTCCATTCTCTGCCTGCGGATGCCGATGGTTGTTGTCTCCCGGAATATGATATCCTCCAGTTTCTCAATATCTTCTTCCTTGCAGATCACATTGAGCTCATATGCAGGCCGGTTCTTTTTCATAAATACCGGAATATAGTGGACATCTCTTGCGCCTGCCTCCATAAGGCGCTCCATTACATAACCCAGGGCTTCCCCTGTACAGTCATCAATGTTGGTCTCCAGCTTATAGATAAAATCACCTGCCCTGCCCATTCTCTCTGATCAGCATGGCCCTCAGAAGACTTGGCCGTTCGTATTTTCTCTTTCCGGCTCCAATCCCGGTCTTTTCAATCACAAACCGCTCCGGCAGCTGAGAGGAAGTCCTGACAGCCGCTGCAATGGCGGCCCCGGTCGGAGTGACAAATTCCCCCTGGCTCTCTGTGATGCGAAGGGGAAGCTCATGTTTTGCCGCGATGGCGGCAACTGCAGGCACCGGCACGGGGATCACCCCATGCTGGCAGCGGACAGAGCCGGTACCCTCATACAACACCGGGATGATGACCTTCTTGATCTGCAGGTTGTCTAAGCACACCGCAGCAGCTGTGATATCCACAATGGAATCCACCGCTCCCACCTCATGAAAATGAACCTGGTCCGCAGTGGTTCCATGAGCCTGGGATTCCGCCTCTGCCAGGATCTCAAAGATCCTCACTGCCGTATTCCTGGCACCCTCTGTCATCTGCGCTTTCTCAAGGAGCTCGAGGATCTCCGACAGGCCCCTGTGTTCGTGTTTATGCCCATGTTCATGGGTATGGGTGTGGCTGTGGCCGTGCTCATGGAGATGGCCGTGCAGATACTCCATATCGTGATCATGGTTTTCGTGTTCCTCATCCAAAAGCACCGCAAAGTCACAGGCGTCCAGTCCGGCCTTTGTGACTCTGCTGATCCTCGTCTCAAACCCTTTTACGGGAAGGCTTTCCAGTGCCTCTTTTAATACCTTTTCATCCGCTCCCAGGTCCAGAAGAGCGGCTGTCATCATATCCCCGCTGATTCCGGAGTAACATTCTAAATAAAGTGTCCGGTTCATTTTCTTTCCCCCAGTCTGTTAATCTGCGATGCCATATAACCGGCACCGTATCCATTGTCAATGTTTACAACTGCAATCCCGTTGGCACAGGAATTGATCATGGTGAGCAGTGCGGAAATCCCATGCATGTTGGCGCCGTATCCGACTGAAGTGGGCACCGCGATCACCGGCTTATCCACCAGGCCGCCGATAACGCTTGCAAGGGCACCCTCCATGCCTGCCGCTGCGACCACACAGTTTGCGCTCTGGATCACATCCAGCCGGGACAGGAGCCGGTGAAGGCCGCTGACTCCTACGTCATAGATCCGCTCCACATAGCTGCCTAGGTACTCTGCCGTCTGGGCTGCCTCCTCGGCAACAGAAATATCTGCTGTACCCGCTGTACAGACAGCGATCATTCCGACTCTCTCCTTATCCGGCTTCTCGATCTTTAAAATGCCGGACACCGGATCATACTGGATATCGGGAAGTTTCTGCCTTACCAGTTCAAACTGTTTCTCGGTAGCTCTTGTGCCGAAGACCTCCCCATCCTGTTCCCAAAGCCTCTCAAAAATGCTGACCAGATGGTCATCGGATTTGCCGCTGCAGAACACCACCTCAGCTGCTCCATTTCTAAGTTTCCGGTGGGTATCCAGCTTTGCGTACCCCATATCCTCAAAGGGCTGTCTGCGGAAATACGCTTCTGCCTCTTTCACGGACATCTCACTCTGTCTCACTTTTTCTAAAACCTCATGTGCTTCCATTCCTGCGCACTCCTTACTTCACTGTTTTTATTCAAATGTGTCAGCAACCTTGCCAAGCCATTTTGTGATTTCAATATGCTGAGGGCAGCTGGCTTCACATTTTTTGCATCCAATACAGTCAGATGCCTTTCCGTATGTTTTTGTATAGTTGCTGTAATACACACCCTGGGTAGAAAATCCTTTATTTAATGCCTGGATTTCCGCATTATACAGGGCAAAATAATTAGGGATGGCAATGTTCTTCGGACATCCGTCCACACAGTACTGGCAGGCTGTACACGGAATCTCAATAGAATTGTTGATGATCTCCACTGCCTTATCAATGATCTTAAGTTCCATCTTTGTCACCGGCTGAAACTCTCTCATATAGCCGGTATTGTCCAGGAGCTGTTCCATAGAGGACATTCCGCTTAATACCATCATCACATTGTCATGGCTGGCCGCAAAACGCACTGCCCAGGAAGGAACGGTCAGGTCCGGCCGGGCCTCTTTGAAAAGCTGCTCAGCTTCCTTTGGAATATCCGCCAGTGTTCCTCCTTTTACCGGTTCCATAACAATGACCGGTTTCTTGTGTTTCACCGCTGTCTCGTAACACTTCCGGGACTGGATGCTCTCATTGTCCCAATCCAAATAGTTGAGTTGCAGCTGTACAAAATCCACTTCTGGATGATCGGTTAGGATATGATCCAGCACCTCTGCCGTATCGTGGAAGGAGAAACCTATCTTTTTGATCCTGCCTTCTTCTTTCTTTTTCTGTATAAAATCAAATGCATTGAATCTTTCTGCGATGGCGTACTGTTTCACACCCAGGTTGTGCAGAAGATAGTAGTCAAAATAATCCACCCCGCATTTATCCAGCTGCTCATCAAAGATCCTTTCCAGATCCCCGTCCTGTTTTAAAAACATGGTCGGCATCTTATCCGCCACTGTAAACGACTCCCTGGGATGCCGTCTCACCAGAGCTTCCCTGAGCGCCGTCTCACTGGTAAAATCATGATACATATAGGCTGTATCAAAATATGTAAAACCCTGTTCCAGAAATGAATCCACCATCTGACAGACCTGTTTCATGTCAATGCTCTTTGCGTCATCCTGATCAGTCTGTGGAAGCCTCATAAAACCAAAACCTAATTTTTTTTGTTCCATCACTTTGATATCCTCCTTTAACCGGTTCTAACTGTACAGCATCTTTTGTGCTTCTGATTTTACTATAGCACTTGGAGCGCACTCTAAGTCAATCCTTTTTCCAGAATCAACAATTTTTTTCCTATTGGCCGGGCCAATTTGTTTCTAAAGTTCACCAACACCATCGTGGCATTGGTGAACCGATCTTTATTCTTCTTTTGCCCATCCGTAGGAATAGCGGACCGCCCGCTTCCATCCGGACACTTTCTTGTCTCTCTCCTCTTCGCTGATCTGCGGTTCAAATACACAGTCGATATCCAGATTCTTGGCAAGCTCGTCTTTGCTGCTCCAATAGCCCACGGCAAGTCCTGCCAGGTATGCTGCCCCCATGGCAGTGGTCTCCACGCAGCTGGGACGCTTCACCGGAGCTCCGCTGATGTCCGCCTGCATCTGCATCAGCAGATTGTTCTGGCTGGCTCCTCCGTCCACCTTAAGAGAACTCATATGGATGCCTCCATCGGCCTCCATGGCCTTCAGCACATCGTTGACCTGGAATGCCAGGGATTCCAGCGTGGCACGGATAATATGGCATTTATTGACCCCTCTGGTGATACCCAGGATCGTCCCTCTGGCATACTGGTCCCAATGAGGCGCCCCAAGGCCTGTAAATGCCGGCACCACATAACAGCCGTTGCTGTCCTTGACCTTTTGAGCCATATACTCTGAATCCTGGGAAGAATCAATGAGCTTCAGCTCATCCCGCAGCCATTGAATAGCAGCTCCTGCCACAAAAATAGATCCCTCCAGGGCATAGTCCACCTTGCCGTCAAGTCCCCAGGCAATGGTCGTCAGAAGTCCGTGCTGGGAATCTACCGGCATCTGCCCGGTGTTCATCAGAAGGAAACCACCGGTGCCGTATGTATTCTTTGCCTCCCCTGCCTTGAAGCAGGTCTGTCCGAACAGGGCTGCCTGCTGGTCTCCCGCGGCCCCCGCAATCGGGATCGGCTCTCCGAAGTAAGACGGATGGGATTCCCCGTACACCTGGCTTGACGGTACGGGTTTTGGCAGCATGGCCTCCGGAATATCAAGAATTTCAAGGATCTCCTTATCCCATGTGAGGTCTTTGATATTAAACAGCATGGTCCTGGAGGCATTGGAATAGTCCGTCACATGAACCTTTCCCTTAGTCAGCTTCCATATAAGCCAAGTCTCCACAGTACCAAACAGAATCTCTCCCTTTTTCGCTTTCTCTCTGGCACCTTCCACATGGTCCAAAATCCACTTGACCTTTGTGCCGGAAAAATAGGCATCGATGATCAGCCCTGTTTTTTCCCGGATCTTCTCCTCCAATCCCTGCTCTTTTAATGAATCACAAAATTCTGAGGTCCTGCGGCATTGCCACACAATGGCATTATAAATCGGTTCTCCCGTCTCCTTATCCCAGAGGATCGTCGTCTCCCTCTGGTTGGTGATACCAATGGCCGCAATCTGCTCTGCTGTCACGTCGATCTTCTGCATAGCTTCCACAGCCACTCCAAGCTGTGTTGACCAGATCTCACTGGCATCGTGTTCCACCCAGCCCGGATTGGGGAAAATCTGTGTAAACTCCTTCTGTGCCACACTGCAGATCTTTCCGCTTTTATCAAACAGGATACACCGGTTGCTCGTTGTCCCCGCATCCAGCGCCATAATGTATTTCTCCATAGTGCCCTCCTTAAATCTCCTATGTCCCACTGAGTATTTGGACTTTTTGTCTGATTTATTATAGCATATTGCATAAATACATCCAACAATTTCCCGGTATTTTTGAGTTTTTCACCAAAACATCCTCCGGATACTTAAGTCACAGGTATTTCTGCCGGGATATATGCAGGACTTGGTAAATCCTTGCGCCGGATACCTGTTCCGGTATCGTTTCCAAAAAATAAAATTCCGTGCATCTCCACTGTCCGGGATCATAAATCACCGCTTTTGCTGTGACACCAGGCAGATTCAGTGAATATTCCGGCTCCTGCATCTTTTCACTTTCCGGTATTTCTCTCTCATATTCCATCACATAAGCCGACCGGACAAAGTTTCCGCCATCCTCATAATGAAATGGGATCCCCGTATGGATTTTCTACCATCCAAAAGAATCCAGGATATTGTCATAAAATCCATGAAAGATAAATTCGTTCATACCTTTTTCATCCTTCCAGAAGTACAGGGGAGCATACTCATTATGAAGGGATCCATGTACGCCTTTTTCCGTAACTAGATATGCTTTAAACAACAAGTCCGGAAAACCGTCTGTCCTGTATCCGTTTTCTTTGATCCTTTGGCGTATCTTACTCATATCGTAATCTGACGGCAGAGATATTTTATACTGCATGGCTATCATTTTTGTCTTCCTCCTTGAAATCATTATGTACCATTTCATTATACAGAGCTGTCTCTTGCGTGTATAATAAGGAAACATGAGGTTTGCCATCAGCCAGAATGATAGGAGGAAAATAGAATGGAAAGCACAGACCTAAAAATATTCATGGAGACAGCCCATGCCGGATCTATCTCAAAGGCAGCAGATCATCTGGGGGTACGTCCAGTCCAATGTGACCGCTCATATCAAAAATCTGGAGTCTGAGTTAAATACCAGTCTTTTTGCCCGGCACAACAAAGGAGTCTCCCTGACAAAAGACGGCGAACTGCTTCTAACCTATGCAGAAAAGATCCTTGCTCTGCTGGATGAGGCAGAACAAGCCCTTTTGTCTGGAAAAACATTAAAGATCGGCACTACCCAGACCATCGCCGGATACTTTCTGCCTCAATATCTTATGCTGTACCAGACAAAATACCCGGATGTGGCAGTATCTGTCATGACCGGTACGCAAAAACAGCTGGAGTCTGATCTACTGCAGGTCAGGTCCGACTGTATTTTTACCAATTCTTCATTTGCTCCTGCCGATACCAAAGAAATATTCCGTCTCGAAGAGGATCTTGTGCTCATCACTCCCCAGACTGTCACAAACATGGAGCAGGCATGGAACTGCCCGGTCATCACCAACAATATACCTGACTGCCCTTACCGCAGGATTCTTTTTAACAGCATGAAATCCATGGACATCCAGGCATCAAAAGTCCTTGAATATGACAGCCCGGAGGGTATCTTAAAAGCAGTCGAATTGGGGATGGGGATATCATTGCTCCCAAGACATATGACAGCCGACACAAAAGGGATTCACACATTTTCTCTCAGCGAATGTCCTACCACTGCCATTAGACTCCTAGTCTCCGATCAGGCTTCTTTGAACCCTCTGGTCATGTCGCTGAAGCTGTTGCTTCATAATTTTAATTCCTGTCAAACACCGCCAAAGATGTGACCCCTCCTAGAATCAGCGCAAATCCGAGAATATCCATGCCGCCAAAGATTTCTCCCAGGAAAATAACTGACATGACTGCCGCCACTAAGGGTTCCACACATGCAAACATGCTGGCTCTTACCGGCCCTAAGAGACGGACTCCTTCCAGGTAACAACCGAAAGGAATGACTGTTCCGAAGATAATAACACAAAGTGCCATAAGTACAGTTCTGCTGTCCCAGATCCCGGGAACATTCCAGAAGCCGACAACAGGTACCATGAGGATTCCTCCCAAAAACATCCCCCATCCCACAGTCTCCAAAGAGCCGAACTCATCCAGCAGCTTTTCCGGCTGGATATTGTAAATTGCCAGTGCCACGGCCGAAAACAGCCCCCAGAACAGAGCCTGTCCCGTCATCGTCAGGCTGCCCGGATCCCCATGGGTTGCCAACAGGAAAACCCCGGCGATCACACAAAACAGCACGATCACCTCCAGACGCTTGGGCCTGCGTTTCTCCACTGCCAGACAAAACAACATGATGATCGCAGGTGCAATATACTGCAGCACTGTGGCTGTACCCGGATTGGAATACTGGATGGCAAGAAAATAAGACATCTGGCACGCTGTCATTCCGAAAAGACAGAAAACCATCTGGCTGGCCGCCGTCCTTTTCTTTTTCCACACACTGAAAATCTTTCCTCTTTTCTGGACTGCGGCAAATAACAGCATCAAAAATCCCGCTGACAGAAGTCTCAGCGTCACCAGCCACACAGCCGTCAGCCCCTTTTGATCAAATAAATATTTACCAATGATGCCGGAGATGCCCCAGAAAATCCCCCCGGCCATGGTAAAGATCACACCCTTTGTACTTTGGTTCATAGCAAACATATCCTTTCTCAAACATTCTAATGTATTATACCTTATCGGGCAGAATGCGTCCATCCGTAGGATATGTAATACTGGATTCTCTTCTGAGTTTTCTTTTTTTGCTGTATAATAGAGACAAAGGCCCATTCATAAAGGAGGATACATATGTCCACAGATCTTTTTGATTATATCGCATGGAGAGGTGACTTAAGCTTTCAGGATTCCAGCTTCAATGAAGTAGACAGCCTGATCCTCTGCTGCCTGTCCTATATCCGTTTTCCCGGCATCGTTCCCGACGTTTCGGAGCCCGGGACAGTAACCGTAGCTGAGGCATCCGAAGCATTTTTTTCATTAAAGGAGGATCAACGGCAGACAAGAACAGAGGAAGACGAAGAGCTTCTCGGAAGAATGGGCAGAAGCCGCCGTTTTGGATCCTTGAAGCTCTCGCGATACGCAGACCATTTGAATCCGGAGCAGGAAAAACAGTTCTCGGCCATCACTGTCTCCTTTGAGGACGGCAGCACTTACTTTGCTTACCGCGGCACTGACAGCACTCTGGTGGGCTGGAAGGAAGATTTTAATATGGCATTTATGCCTGTCATTCCGGCCCAGCAGGAGGCCGCAGAATACCTCATCCAAGGCGCTGGACAGACTGAAGGCCCCCTCCTGTGCGGCGGCCACTCCAAAGGCGGGAACCTGGCTGTATTTGCGGCGGCAAACTGTTCGGAAGCCATCCAGCCGCGCATACAGGCAGTGTATAATAATGACGGTCCGGGCTTTGACCGTGAAGTGTTAAAAAGCAAAGGATACATCGGCGTATCGGACCGTATCCACACATTTCTCCCGCAGTCTTCTGTGGTGGGGATGCTCTTGGACCACGAGGAGGATTATACGGTCATCCACAGTACACAGAATGGGCTTTTACAGCACGATCCCTACTCCTGGGAAGTGATGGGACCAGGTTTTATACAGGTCAAAGCCGTCAGTGCATCCTCAGAAATCATAGACCGTACACTAAAAAACTGGATCTCCAGTATGAACAGTTCTGAGAGAGAGGAATTTTTTAATAATCTGTACCAGATTTTTGCCTCCACGGACGCGGAAACCCTAAAGGACCTGCCTGTCTGCTGGCTAAAGAATTTCCGCAAGGTCTCAAAAAGCCTCCTTACTATCTCTCCCGAAACCCGCCGGATGCTCCACCGGACATTTTTCAGGCTTCTGGACGCGGGTAAAGAGGCACTTCTTGATGAATTATAAAAATAACCATTGATTTCTAATATTTTTATCACTTTTTAGACACAATTTGCAGATACTATGAGAGTAAAGAAACCGCTGTAGTTCTAAAAGAGGTAGCAATATGGAAACAAAAGATCATTACTCTCTCTCAAGATTTATGACCCGCCGGATGAAGCTGAATCTTCCAAAAAAACTTGCATTTATGATGGGAAATGTTTTTCCTGATCTCAATCCCCTGTCTTATTTGAAAGGAGCTAATGCAGCAGATCTGGACGGGCACACTTATCAAGCCCGCAGGAATCTCATGAGCCGCACGTACTCCTCCGGATTTAAGGACACAGTCTCTGGATGGTTCCACGCCGGGGAAATGATGCATTATATCGCCGATTCCTTCACCCGCCCACACAACAAAGAATTCAAGTTTTCTTTTCCGCAGCACGTCATCTATGAACGGCGTCTTCATTCTGTTTTTCACAAGCAATTGTGCCCGGAACAGATCCGCCGGCTTACAAGATCCCACGCCAAGATCCGCCGCTTTGATCCGTGGTTGGAAACGCTGCACCAGAGATACCTCCAGTACTCCTCATCCCCTGAGGATGACTGCCGGTACATTCTCCACTGCGCTCTGACCGTATGCAGCGGTCTGACAGAAAAGTGCACTATACAAAACCTCCAGCCAGTGAAAAAACTGATTCCAGATTAATTATCCGGAATCAGTTTTTTATTTCGTCACAAGTTTTCTGTAAATGTCCCAGCCTATTTCCTTAAATACATTAAAAATGACCCGCTGTATGCCGCTATCTCTGTCCAAAAACGAGAGCACCGTATCCAGAGCGATATCTGCTGCCCTCTGATTCGGAAAATGAAACTCGCCTGTGGAAATACAGCAGAAGACAATACTTTGAAGGTTT
Source organism: Anaerostipes rhamnosivorans (assembly GCF_005280655.1). Classification (NCBI taxonomy): domain Bacteria; kingdom Bacillati; phylum Bacillota; class Clostridia; order Lachnospirales; family Lachnospiraceae; genus Anaerostipes; species Anaerostipes rhamnosivorans. Next base: position 535,727 of record NZ_CP040058.1, on the reverse strand, counting down.
CTTTCTTTTGCCGTCTCCAGACAGGACCGATAACAGCTTTCCAGTGCCGCGCAGTGTTCTTTTCTTAGGATTCCTGCCACTACCGGGCCAACCGTGTGGATCACATACCTGCAGGGAAGATTGTATCCGGATGTGATCTTTGCCCGGCCTTCCGGCTCTTCATATCCCTGCTCCTGCATGATTTGGAAGCATTCTTCCCGAAGCTGCATCCCTGCGGCTGAGTGAATGGCATTGTCCACGCACCCGTGGCACGGCACAAAGCACCCAAGCAGCCGGGAGTTTGCCGCATTGACAATGGCATCCGCAGAGATCCTTGTGATATCGCCCCTCCAGACAGAAATCCTGTCAGCGTGTCTGATCCCAGATCCGAACGCTTCTTTTACCGTTGGTATTTCCTCAACAGCTACGATCCCTTTTTGTGCCGTCTCTTCCTTCAGATATTCATCCTGCACTCTCAGAACTTCAGATGAGAGTTCCCCAGGCATCCTGACATTCATAAGAGAGCGCAGAAGCCTTCTTTTGTCAACCTCTCCCACTTTCCATTTCTCATACATGCCGGATTCCCTGCTTAACTCACCGATCAGGAAATCAAGCCTCTGTGTCTGGTCCATTATTTTCCTCCTTCAGTTGTCTCAGTATCTCTGCGATCCCTCCGCTAATGCACACCGAACGGTCCCTGATCTCTCCCGGAGCCCATGCCTCATTCAGATTGATACACACATAAAAGGTATTTTGATGCTGTGAACAAATCTCCCAAAACGGAAATTTGATAATCCCCGGTGTGTTCATACCCACTCCAAGTTCTACAAATAAAATCCTTTTGTCCAGATTTTCCTGCAGGAAGCTCTGGTATCTTTCTGCAGCCTGGTGCCATTTGTCGTCTTCCACAAAAAACCTGCTTTTTCTAAGATTCACTTCCATTTCCCCGCCGCACACAGGACATTTCGGAATCATGGATACCGGAATCTTACAGTTTTTCTGGACTTTCACCATATCCCTGACCTGGGATTCATTGCTGTATAGCTTTAGGTGACATGCCTTTGCACACTGAAACAGGCCATAGTCCCCCTGGGTGGCAAAAATCCTATGGTCCTCAAACCCAGACATCCAGAACTGGTGATCCACATTTGTGGTCAACACAAAATAATTTTTATCTTTGACCAGCTCATATAGATCCTGATAGGCCCGGCCGGCAGACACATCATAGCGGTTGATGTAAATATGCCTGCTCCAATAGGCCCATTTCTCCCGCTGTGTGGGAAATGGGTAAAACCCTGCGGAATACATGTCCTGGATTTCATACCTGCTGATGAAATCCCTAAAGTTTTTTTCAAACCGTTCTCCTGAATATGTCAGCCCGGCTGCCGCCGACATTCCTGCTCCAGCGCCGATCACAACAGCATCCGCCTGCTTTAGCTGCCGTTTTATCATACTAAGCTGTTCTCTCCATTGATCCAAAATATCCTCCCCCTTCTGATTTCCCCAGTCCCGCAAATCCTCTATTTTGATTATATCCCTTGTATCTCTTTCCGTAAATTACGCACAAAAAAGTGGCATGGTATCCAAAAGATACTATGCCGCCTTCTGGTTTCTTATTGTGTTCAGATAATGAAAGATATAGAATAGAATTATATTGTTTAATTACCAAGGAGGAAACACATCATGCAAAAGGAAAAAAAAATACCTGAATGCCCTGTGGAAATGACGCTGCAGCTGATCGGTGACAAATGGAAGGTCCTGATCATCAGGGATCTTCTCACAGGCACCAAACGGTTCAGTGAACTGATGCGGTCCGTGTCAGGAATCACACAGAAAGTCCTGACCAGCCATCTGCGGGCGATGGAGGCCGACGGACTGGTGAACCGGAAAGTGTACCCCCAGGTACCTCCGAAGGTAGAATACTCCCTTACAGAAACCGGAATGAGTTTAAAGCCCATTTTGGACTGCATGGTAGAGTGGGGAACCGAGTACACCCAGAAAACGCTGAATCAGAAGTCTCGTTAAGGGCAGTAAAAGGTAACGATTGCTTCCTGGTCATGGGGCAGTCACTTCTATCATGACATATTCACAGTGTCCGCCCGTCCGGATCGGGTAACCCCATCCGGCCATGCCCGATGTAACAATGGTCTGGAGATTTCCGGTCTTCCGGTATCCATAGTTGATCTCATTAACCCCCATAAGTTCCATCAGCTGGCCGGTAGGCCAGATCTGACCCGCATGGGTGTGCCCCGATAGCTGCAGATCAATGCCCTGCCTGTTATTTTCCTTCAGATCTCCCGGCTGGTGGTCCATCAGCAGATAAAACTTGTCGTCCGGCACATCTTTCATGATCTCTTTGAGACTTTTTCTGTCTTTGTCCCCAGCGTCTTTTCTTCCGATCACGCAGATATCATCCCCTGCCAAGACCGCTTCATCCTCCAGAACATGAATATCGGCCTCCTTAAGCGCCTGCCGCATATCCTCAGAACGATATTCCGGCTTTTCTACATATTGGTTGGAGTCATGATTTCCGTATACATAAAACACCCCATAAGTGCTCTTCATATTTCCCAGCACCTTTGCCGCCTGTTCCATCTCTTCCCGTTTTGTATTTTCATCAAAGATATCCCCAGCCAGCAGAATGATGTCCGGATCCTGTCTCTGGATCTTCTTGCACCAGTTTTTTAAATCTTGGGCCTGCATGGTGACTCCCAGATGAATGTCGGACATGAGCGCGATCTTAAGTGTTTCGCCCTCCTGAAACTTAGAGGATGTGATCCGGTAGCCCGTCTTTCTGATCTGATGCATATTGTAATATCCATATGTAAAGATCAGTGCCATGATGACAAAGACCAGGATTCCGCTTTTATAGACCGTCTCCCACTTTCTCCGGCTGCCATGGGTCTTTTTTATGATAAAGTTCACCAGCTCTAAAAACAAAGAAATTGCGATCAGATGCAGAATTGCCACTCCTCCCCACCCGTAGGCCGGCCATGCAAAATAGATACATCCGCCAGCCGCGGCAGCACTGAGTACCTTTACCAAACGGGTATCTCTTTGCAGCAGCCGGAAAATCCGCCGGAAGAAAAAGTACAAATAAATCCCTGTGGGTATGTAAATCAGTATGGGTAAGATGAAAAATAATAGATACAAATCAGTTCCTCCTAAATGATGCTTACTTGTGAAAGATTTCAGCGGCGTTTTTCATGTTATCTCTAATTGAAACTTGAAACGGACACCGTGTCTCACAGATGCCGCATTCTACGCACTCCGATGCTTTGTGTTCCAGCACTGCATAATGCTCCCTTACTGTCTCCGGAACCTGACTTTTCGCCTTCGCAAGATTCAGAAACTTCGTGACAGATGCCACATCGATCCCTTTTGGACATGGAGCACAGTGGCCGCAGTACATACAATGGCCTTCCCAGCTTAGATTTGGAAAAGACGCCAAGGCACGGGCATAATCTTTTTCTGTCTCTTTCGCATCTTCATATGCAAGACTCGCTTGCAATTCCTCCAGAGAATGGGCTCCAGCCAGCACAGATGCCGCTGCCGGCCGGGTCAGTGCGTAGTGAATGCACTGGCTTGGTGTCAATGCTTTTCCTGCAGGGGACAATTCCTCATCGAGCAGATCTCCTCCTCCGAAGGCCTTCATGACCGTGATCCCCACACCCATCTGGCTGCAGAGTTCATATAGTGCCTCTCTTGACGGATCCATGTTCACAAGGTGTCCTTTATAACTTTTATCATCCCAGAGTTCCCCGCAGTCTTCCCCTGCCGGCTGCAGATCATAACAGGGATTGACACTGAACATGAGCACCTTTATCTCCTGGCTCCTCACTGCTTCCATGGCTGCTTCCGGATTATGGCTGCTCAGACCGATGTAGTGGATTTTCCCCTGGGCTTTCAGCTCTCTGGCATATTCCATCACCGGACCTTCATAAATGTCTTTCCAGTCCTTTAAAGAATCTACATAGTGGATCATTCCCACCTCAATGGACGACATATGTAGCCTTTCCAGCATATCCTCAAACCCCTCCCGAACCTCATCGATCTGCCGGGTACGTTTATACTGTCCTTCTTTCCATATGGTACAGAGGTGTCCCTGAAGAAAAAAATGATCTCTTCTGCCATTTAGAACTTTTCCGATCTTGTCTCTTACATCCGGATCCGGTGTGTACAGATCTAAATAATTAACACCACTGTTCTGTGCCAAATCCAAAAGTTCTTTTGTCTCCTGTTCGTTCTTTCCCACAAATCCTTCACAGCCAAGTCCGATCTCACTGACCTTCATTCCTGTGTTCCCAAGCTCCCGATAACGCATATGATCTACCTGTTCCTTCCAATGACGGTTTCCTGATATTTCATCTATCATAACATCTGGAGCTAACTCAAAGTCAATCATTATTTGACGGCAAGTCCATCAAGGCAGGGTATCAAAATGTCCAGGGCAGCATGTCTGACGTAGCCGTTCTGTCGTCTCAGCGGTGGCAAAGTGATGATCCCCAAGGCTCTCTGCCGGCATGATGCCCATGAGGGAGTTGGTCAGAAACATCTCATCGTAAGTCTCTACATCCTCCGGGCGGATGACTGCTTCCTCTGCTTTGTACTTTTCACATAGATATTCCCTCATCACCCCCGGGAGCATTCCGCAGGAAACAGGAGGTGTGTACAGCTTATGACCCTTTACAAAAAATACATTGGATACAGTCCCCTCTGTGATCTCCCCCTTGCCGTTGAGAAACACAGCCTCGTCATATCCCAGCTCCTGCACTCTTCTTCTCTCCAACAGATTTTCCGCATAGTTCAGGGTCTTGTGAAAGATAAGCGGAGATGTCTCATTTCTGCGGATCCCGCTGTACACGGTCCGAAACCCATTCGTTTCATCACAGCCTGCGTATGGATTCCTGCGGACAGCGACTGCTGTATTCTTCTCTGACACAACGATCTTCAATGCATCGTGTCTGGAGAGATCCGCCTCCCTGTCTTTCAGATACTCCTCTATCTTACATTCCACACCGCCAGGCCGAACTGGGAGACCAAGAAAATGCACTGTTCTCTCAAGTCTTTCCATATGTCGTTCAAAAAGAATCCGTCTGCCATGTTCCAGGGCAATGGTTTCAAATGCCCCGATCCCAAAATAATACCCTTCATCTGCCTGTATGTTCATAAATCCTGCCTCCCTTCTGCTGCCGCAACTGCCTCCAGCACTGCTTTGGCTTTCTGCATAGTTTCTTCATATTCAAATTTGGGATCTGACTCCCATGTAATACCTCCGCCCACGCCCAGCCGATACATCCCGTCCTGATAGACAGCCGTGCGGATCACGATGTTAAAATCACAGTCCCCGTTCAGAGAGACATACCCAATGGAACCGGTATAGAGTCCTCTCTGGCTCCGCTCCAGACGGTCGATGATCTCCATTGCATGGATCTTGGGAGCACCAGTGACTGATCCCCCTGGGAACATGGCTTTTAACAGCTCCTGGACATTCGTCCCCTCCCTGAGTTTTCCCTTCACTGTGCTGACCAGGTGGAACACAGTTGCGTACTCCTCAACGGTACAGTGCTCCGGCACCTTGACAGTTCCGGGCTCGCAGATACAGTTTAAATCATTCCGCTCCAGATCCACGATCATCAATAATTCACTGCGGTCCTTTTCCGAGTCCAGCAGCTCCTGTCTCAGCTGAACGTCCTCCGCCCTGTTCCTTCCCCGCCTCCTGGTGCCCTTGATGGGCCTGGTGACGGCAGTTTTGTCTGTAACCTTTAAAAACCGCTCCGGCGACGCACAGATCACCTGGAAATCCCCATAATTCATGTACGCTCCGAAGGGGGACGGATTGTGGGTGCGCAGGTAATGAAATACATCATAACACTGTCCTTTTCCCGGAATCCTCAGCTGCTGTGTCATGTTGGCGATATAAATATCTCCCTCTTCAATATAGGAGATCATCTTCTTCACCGCCTTTTCATACTCCTGTTTTTGAAAATCAGGGACAAAGTCCGCGATCCGCTGCTGTCTCTGCGGCTTTCTGAGCGAAAAACTCTCCCTGGCCGTCCGCTCCATCTCCCGGAATACGTCTTCGGCGCTTCGATTTTCTTCCCTGGCTGTCAGGTAAAGCTTTCTTTCCCTTTGGTCCGCAATGATCAGATTGTCATAAAATACAAACACTGCCTCCGGCACTCCTGTCTCTTTCTGATGACAGGACAAAACATGCTCAAACCTTCTCCCAAAATCATAGGACAGATATCCCACGGCACCGGACACAAGGGGCAGTTCTGTCTGGTTCTCCTCCTCAAAGGCTTCCAGATAGTGATCCAGGACCTCTTCCAATGGACGCGCATCTGCTGTGCCATTGACGGTGCATTGGCCATTTTCCTGGCTTAAGATCAGATATGGATTCACACCGATGATTGAATATCTTCCCTGATCGTTTTCCAGAGAAGAATCGAGAAACACCGCATATTGTTCCTCCCTGTAAGGATAAAAAATCTCCTCCGGATCTTTATAAAAGGACAGTTGTTTTATCTTAGTCTTCATGCTCTCTCCATTCCTGGCATATTTTCATAAAATTCTGCAACAGCTCTCTGCCATATTCCGTAAGCACCGCTTCCGGGTGAAACTGGACACCGTAGACAGGTTTCGTTTTATGGCTGACTGCCATGATCTCCTGGTCCTCTGAGACTGCGTCCAACCGGAGCACATCTGGCAGGCTGTCTCTCTCAGCCACCAGGGAATGATATCTGGTCACAAGAAACTCCCTTGGAAGTCCCCTAAACAGGTCCCTCTGATCATGTGTGATCTTCGTCACCTTCCCGTGCATAGGCCTGGCTCCTTTTACGATCCTGCCCCCAAACGCCCGGCAGATCATCTGATGCCCCAGACACACACCCAAAACCGGGACACGGCCGGCAAAATGCCGCACCAGCCTGACAGAGGAATCACAGTCCTCCGGGCGTTTGGGACCCGGTGATAAAATCAATCCCTCAAGCCTGCCCTGTTCTCTCAGATCCTCCAGATATTCTGCATCTGCTTTGTCACTTCTGATCAATTCTGTTTTTCCCCCCAGGACCTCCAGGTCCCGTGCCAGATTATGGACATAAGAGTCATAATGGTCGATGATCACAAACATATCAAAAATTCCTTTCTAAAACAAAGAGTGCATAACGCCCGCAGGGCTTTTTTATTTCATAGGACGCACTTTCCTATGAAGATTAGGGTGCCAAAAGGTTCGATTTGAAATAATTGTTGTGATATTGCATAATAAATTATCCACTAAATAGCTTTTCGAACGCTTAAAAGGTATGGCTATTTGTGCAAAATCTACAATGACTTTTGGCAAAGATACCTTTTGACACCCGAATCCTATGAAATAAAAAAGACTGCCAAAAGTGTACACATCCCCTAAAGGCATATGTACGCTTCGGCAGTCTTCCGTTTTATTTTTTCCCAGCAGTCGGGTTTTATCCGGGCACACCATCACTTTATGTTTAATTTTTCTTTCTCAGGCATCTTACCACATCTATCCCGAATCTGCAATCATCTACTATTAAATCTTTATTCCTCAGGTGCCAGTGTCTTCAGCAGATATTCCTCTGCCTCCTGACACCATACATTGTTATTTGCCTCGCAGATCTCTGCCAGATGTGCAAACATTTCATTATCTTTCCCAAGCTTTCCGAAATCCTCGATGGCAGTCAATTCCATCTGGATATGAGGATAGATCAGCTTCTTGCCTCCCGGGAGCTTCGGAAGATTTAAGATCGTATCCGGTGCCGCATTGATTCCTCCGATATGTGTTACCATATAGGACGGATTGATCTTTCCAGCCGCAGAAAGCTCCAGAGACTCGATCATATCGGCAGGGGCGCCTCCTGAAGTTCCGCAGATATGGGTTCCTTCATAGTGAACATTGTAGAAATTATATTTTGCTTTAAAGTTGTTGTCCGTCGGCCCTGCAAAGAAGTTCAGGCAGCCGTCATTTCCAAGGAGATCGTCTCCCATCTCAATCAGGGGTTCTACCGGCGCGAATACAAAGACCTCATCATATCCTTTGCCTCCGTTCAGCTCTTTCAGATCCTCCACAGCATGATCGTTCCCAGCCGTGTTCACATAAATAAGCTCTACTCCCTTTGCCGCCGCATCCTCCGGAGTGATTAGGGATTTTGCGCGCTCAAGTCTCTCTTCGTTGATATCCGTGACTACAATCCGTTTTGAGTTATAAGGCCCGTTTAACGCATAATCAATGGCTCCGATCCCCATAGGTCCTGCACATCCCAGCAGCGCGACACTTCCTCCGTCTTTTAAGCCCATCCTGTGCTCATACACATACGGTGTTGTATGATAGGTCGCATGAAATGCGCCGATGATGCATGACATGGGCTCTGCCAGGGAAGCATTTGCAAAATAATCTCCCTCATATGGAAGCACACATCCGATATCAATGGATACCTTCGGGATGATGCAGTAGGTAGCATTTCCTCCGTAATATTCGTAGCTGTATCCCGCGGAGTAACCGCTTGGAAGTCCCATGGCCGGCTGGAGCACAAACTTTTCTCCCGGTTTAAAACGGTCTTTTAGCTTCTCTCCCACTTCTACAATATATCCGCCGAACTCATGGCCTGTGATCGTCGGATGTTCCGGACTCAGATCATCCGGTACTCTCTTGTGGTCCCCTCCCCTTAAAGCCGCCTTATATGTAGAAAGACAGATACTGTTTGATACTACCTTTACCAAAAGTTCCTCTTCTCCGATCTCCGGAAGTTCCACTTCTTTTACATAAACCTGATTTTTTGCTGCCAAAACTGCCGCTGTTGATTTCATCCCTGATCCTCCTATAATTCTATATAATCGTTATCTGCTTCGACTTTTAACATGAAGTCTCCGTCTAAAGATGTCTTAAGCACCCTCCTGACATTCACGCTGTCACTGTTGATGTACCAATCCTCTGCCTCTTCTCTCGTAAGGCCGCCCTTCATCTTTCTTCCCACCAGCCGTTCTTTTAAAGTCTCTTCCTCAGAGCGGATCATGATTGTATAATCTGCCGTATCCTTCATAGATCTCCATGGCTCCTCGTCTAAAAGCAGCCAGTTTCCCTCAATCAGGATAATGTCCTTTGTGATCTTCTCCACATCCTCCACAACATCGTGGATCGTCCTGTCATACACTGGCCACAGGATATCTTCCTCTTTGATCCTTCTGAACTTCTCCCTGAGTTTTTCCGTGTCATAGGTTTCCGGACATCCTTTGACTTTCTTCATAGGAACCTCTTTTCCCATGACCACTGCATTGTGGGTATTGATGTAATCCGAATGGTAATGGAAACCATCTAAACCGATAGCCTGGATCTCCGTCAGGTCTTCCGACTGTACAGACAGATACTCCAGAAATTTTGACAGTGTGGTCTTTCCCACTGCAGGAGGCGCTGCCATAAACACAATCAGTCTGCGGTTCTTTTTCTTCTGCATCTCGGTCAGATTTCTAAGTAAAGGCAAGAAAATTTTCTCTATGGTTTCCTCATTGTAGATGGTGTTTACCTGAAAACCATTGACATCAAACACATATTCCTTCCATTTTTTCATGATCTACCTCTTAATATTTGCTTTTCTTGGTTTTGTGTCCGTTTGTTTTTGTTTATACGTGAATTATAAGTTTTTTAATGATATATGTCAATGCTTTCCCACAAAAAATGTGTAGTTTTGTTGTTTTATTTTTGTTTGTGTGTGTTCACATTTGAATTTATCCATATTTTCTGTTATGATGAGGTTATCAGTATGAAGGAGGAACGATTATGGGAAAACTTCTCGCAAAAGAACGCCAGAAGGAAATTGTTGAATATATCAACAGTACAGGAAGCGCTAAAATCGGCGACCTGGCAGATAAATTTGAAGTGACAAAAGAAACCATCAGAAGAGACCTGACTCATCTTCAGGAGATCGGGGCGATAGAGCGCAGCCACGGGGGCGCCACCCTAGTCTCAAGCTTCCGCCCGATCCCTATCGAAACACGGGTCAGCGAAAACAGCTCCGTAAAGTATGCCCTCTGTGAGAAGGGGTTGGAATTAATCCCGGAACAGGGGGTCATTTATCTGGATGCCGGGAGCACGATGCAGTGTATGGCACAGCTTTTAAGCCAGAAATCCGGTTATACCATTGTGACCAATTCCATCAATACCACTTACCATTTAAATAACGGCAACAACGTGACCATCTTAACCGGAGGCCAGCTGAACCCGAACAATATGTCCACAGAAGGGTTCCAGACCACCAACTTTATCAACACCATCAAGGTAGATATTTCATTTCTGGGGACCAGCGGATTTGAGCAGCACAACGGGCCGGCAGTCTCAGAGTTCACAGATGCACAGATCAAACAGGCCATCATCCCCCAGTCTAAGATCATTGTTGTCATCTCTGACAGCTCCAAGGCCCATATCTGCTCTCTGGTGCAGTACGCCAACTGGAAGGATATCGACTATTTTATCACGGATAAAGATCTGCCGTCCGCTGTTTATAAGACATTGAGCGAGCTCACGGAAGTTATACTAATTTAAGATTTTCAGCTGGCCCATTCTTTATAATTTGCGAAAGCAGCTACCAATAATGATAAATAAATTGTTAAAACCGGCAGCGGAAAATCTATTTCCACTGCCGGTCTGCTATTATTTATAAAGTTTTCAACACATCCATAACTTCGCCTGCAGTATTGGCTGCCAGAAGCTTCGCTCTAAAGTCTGCTTTAATCAGATTTCTTGAGAGTGTTGCCAGCGCCTGTAGATGCAGGTTGCTGTCTGTATCGGTTGCCGCTATCATGAAAATCAGGTGCGCTTTTGTCCCGTCCTCGGCACCGAAGTCAAATCCTTTGTCAGATTTCCCGAAGGCTACTCTCGCAGTTTTAACCGCCGCAGTTTTTGCATGTGGGATCGCGATGTCGAATCCAAGTCCTGTGGAAGACTGTTCTTCTCTTGCATAGATTGCTTTTTTATAGTCGTCCTTATCAGCGAGTACTCCGCCTTCGTCTAAAAGTGTTACCATTTCTTCAATGATCTGGTCTTTTGTCTCTCCCTGTAAGTTTAGATTCATTGTTGACTCATCAAATAATTCTATAATTTCCATAAAAGTTACCAACCTTTCTAATACCCAGTAGGGTAAACGTTTATTTCTGTTCTACATCCTTTGCAGTGAGAACATAAAGTACTGCGCCTACTACAGAACCTGCCAGGATACATAATACCCATGTGACAGCCGGATGTACTAATGGAAGGATCAAGAATCCGCCGTGAGGTGCCGGTACCTGGACCTTCATCACGTAGGACAGGATCGCTGAGATTGAGGAACCTACCATCAGAATTGGCAGCACTCTCACCGGATCTTTTGCCGCAAATGGAATTGCACCTTCTGTGATGTGGGTGCATCCAAGCACATAGTTTACAAGTCCTGCTGCACGGTCAGCTTTTGTAAATTTCTTTGGTGCAAATGTTGCTGCAAGCGCGATGATCAACGGCGGTGTAATACATGCCGCAGATACACCTGCCATAAAGTAAAAGTTCCCCTGTGCTAAAAGTGTTGTTCCTGTTACATATGCAGCTTTGTTTACCGGGCCTCCCATGTCAAATGCAGACATACATCCTACAGCAAGTCCCAAAATGATCGGGCTGGAGTTCTGAAGCCCTGCTAGGAAATCCATCATTCCCTTATTGATTCCTGAAACTGGACCCGCAGTTACCTGCATTACAATACCCACGACAGCCACTGTGATGATCGGTATAAAGAAGATAGATTTTAAACCTTCAAACTGTCTTGGAAGTCCTTTTAATGCATTTACAACAAACTTACATAAGTATCCTGCAAAGAAACCTGCAATGATAGCTCCGATAAATCCGGACCCTGTAGTGTTGGCGATCATACCGCCTACAAAACCTGCGATCATACCCGGACGGTCACCGATTGACTGGGCGATGAATGCTGCCAGCACAGGAACCATCATTCCCATGGATGTACCACCGACAGTCTTGATAGTGGCTGCAATTACATTATACTGATCAGAGTTCGGATCGAAAGAATAAATTCCCCATAAGAAAGAGATGGCTGTCAATACACCACCGGCTACAACGAACGGAAGCATATGGGAGACACCGTTCATCAGATGCTTATAGATCTGATGTCCAATAGAATCTTTTCCTTCTTCTGCTTTCTTTTCGCTTCCAGCTGCTTTCACTTCCCCGCCTCTTACGGAAACGTTTCCATCAAGCATCTTCTGCACTAATTCTTCCGCTTTGCTGATCCCGTCTGAGACCGGCACTTCTATGACTGGTTTTCCGTTAAAACGGTCCATGTCTACATTTTTATCACAAGCTACGATAATTCCGTCACATTCAGCAATATCCTCAGCAGTCAATTCATTCTCGACACCAACAGCTCCGTTGGTCTCAACTTTCATTTCAGCGCCCAGCTTTTCGGCAGCTTCCTTTAAAGCTTCCTCCGCCATGTAAGTATGGGCGATCCCGGTTGGGCAACCTGTAACACCTAATAGTTTTTTCATATCATTTCTCCACCTTTCTTATTTTGATATTGTGAAAGTAAGTATCTACTTTGGCAAAATCACCGAGTGCGTTGCTCTCCGCCACATTTGCCCCTGTGGCAGCTGAACGCTTCAATGCATCCTCAACATTTTCCGGATGGTCGAGCCAAAGGCTTAAAAAGCTTGCCAATGCGGCATCTCCCGCACACGCCGAGCTTAATAACTTAACCGGCTGGGAAGATGAATAATACACATCTTCTCCGTTACTGAAATACGCTCCTTTGCTTCCGAGCGTCAGCAGTACATTCCTGGCCCCCTGTTCTTTCAGGAAGGTAAGGACATGCAGTATGTCTTCTTCGTCCTTGATCTTAATCCCGAAGATCTCTTCGATCTCTTCATCGTTTGGTTTGATCAGCAAGGGCTGGTATTTTAATAAGTCTTTCAGTTTCGGAGAACTGATATCCAGCACCACATCAATGCCCCTCTTTTTACAGATTGACAAAATACTTTCGTAATAACTCGGTTCGATTCCAGGCGGAAGACTGCCGCTGATCACAAGACAGCTCAGATCTTCGGCTGTCTCGAAAAGATGCAGCATTTCTTCCTGCTGGTCCCTTCCGACAAACGATCCGCTGTTGACAAATTTGAATTCGCCCTCTCCATCATTTAAAAATATATTGATCCTTGTTGTGTCACCGACCCAGACCGGCTTTACAGCCACCTGTCTATTTTCCAGTTCCTCTACAATATATTTTCCCGAAAATCCTCCAAAAAATCCAGTAACCGTGGAATCAACCCCATAATGCTTTAATGTCAGCGTGACGTTGACACCTTTTCCATTGGGAGTGTAAACCGTATCGAATGTGCGGTTTACTTTTGCACGTTCCATTCCTTTTGTGGAAATGTTCATATCGATGGCAGGATTTGTAGTTAACGTATAAATCATACTGCTCATCCATAGAATACAATTTCTTTTTACAGTCTTTATTATAGACAAGTATTCCATGAAAATCTTTTCATATCCTGAAAACGACAAAAAAATAAGACCTTCAAAGGCCTTATTTTTTATGGTCTATATTCTCGACTAAAAAGTCTACGAGGATTCGGCACATAATGTACAGCGGAAGCCTGGACGTTACCTCATAGTTTCTTATTGCAATGTGGGAGTGTTTGTAGCCCAGCCATGTATAATCTGAATACTCAAATAGCTCACTGGTACTGCTGCAGCAGAGCGTGATGACCTTGCAGCCTCTGAGTTTCGCGTTCCTGGCTGAGTCGATCAGTTCCTTAGTCTCCCCGTTTAACGACAGAATAATCACAACCTCATCTTCCTGTAAGTTCTTTGACATGATCCTCATGATCTGCGGATCTTCCACATCCACCACAAAAAAATCCAGCACCTGAAGCTTCATGCTCAGCTCCTGTGCCACCAAATGGGTAGGTCCCCTGGAGAAGATCAAAACCCTTTTGGCATCCCGAATGGCATGGAGTATATCCAGCACATTTGGAATGGACATATGCTCAATAACGGAAGTGGCCTCGATCAAAGACTTGTTCATGATCTCATTTAAGTCCTTTACTTCCGTATTTTCTGTTTTCGCCGTTAATTTATACCGCAGCTCATTAAAGCCATTGATGCCGCATTTGCGGATGGCCCTGGAAACAGTTGCCGGTGAAGAGAATGTCTCAAAGGCTATATCCACAATCGATAGGTCTGAAAGCTTATCCTCATTGTCATTGATATAATTGACAACCCCTAATTCAGTCTTAGAAAGGTTCTCAGCAATCTTGCTGTTTAATTCAATAATCATAACTTGTCCCTCCTGTCTGTGTGAAAGATCTTTTTTATTATACATGATTTTCATTGGTTTTCATAACCTGAAAAGATTTTCACCGGCAGTTTTTTTATAATGTAAATGGTTAAACTAAGACAGAAAGCAGGAAAGCTTTAGGAGGATGATTATGAGTAAGATGGTATCAACCAGACATATGTTAAGAGATGCACAGGAAAAACGATATGCCGTGCCGGCATTTAACATTCACAACTTAGAGACAATCCAGGTCGTAGCGGAAACGTCAGCAAAGCTTGGTTCCCCGATCATTCTGGCCGGAACACCCGGAACATTTTCCTATGCGAACCGCGATTACCTTCAGGCTATCGTAGAGGCAACTGCAAATAAATATGACATTCCCGTGGCTCTCCATCTGGACCACCATGAAGAATTTGAAGGCATCAAAGAATCCATCGACCTTGGCACAAGATCTGTCATGATCGATGCTTCCAAGCTTCCATATGAAGAAAATATAGAAAAAGTAAAGAAAGTCGTAGCTTATGCCCATCTCCACGATGTGACTGTGGAGGGAGAACTTGGACGTCTCGGCGGACGCGAGGACGATCTTGTTGTGGATGAAAAAGATTCCATGTACACCAACCCTGCACAGGCTGCGGACTATGTGGCCCGTACTGGCATTGATTCCCTTGCAGTTGCCATCGGAACAGCCCACGGTTTATATAAGGAAGAGCCAAAGCTTGACTTTGACCGCCTGGCAGAGATCCGCGCAGAAGTTTCCGTACCTCTTGTACTCCACGGTGCGTCCGGTGTGCCTGGTGATGCTGTAAGACGTGCCATCGAACTTGGAATCTGCAAGGTTAACATCGCCACAGAATTAAAGATTCCTTATTCACAGGAACTCAGGAAGACTTTGATAGAAAATCCGGAAGCCAACGATCCGAGAATCTATACAAAAGAAGCAAAAGAGGCAATGGCGGCAGTTGTAGAAGAAAAGATCAAGATGTGCAACAGCCAGAACCGATACTAATTTTATCTATTTATCCCCGGCAGGCCTTTCCTGACCGGGGATTTTTTTCAGCACTGGGGCGTCTGGTTCCTCTGTGCCAGGTCGAGGGCGATCTTCTTTCCAGTCTCCGTGGCGGCAAGTCCCGCCTGGCTTGTCTCCTTTAAACCTCCCGGCATCATCTCACCGATCTCCCCCATGGCGTCAATCACCTCGTCAAACGGCACCCTGGAGTAAACTCCTGCCATTGCCATGTCAGAACAGGCCACTGCACCTACAGCACCGGTCACATTTCTCCGTATACACGGAATCTCCACCAACCCGCCCAGAGGATCACAGACCAGCCCCAGCAGACCTTTTAAGGCAAAGGCACCTGCCGAACAGATCTGCTGCGTATTCCCACCGCGGATATGGGTTAGAGCCCCTGCGCACATGGCAGAGGCCGATCCGATCTCTGCCTGGCAGCCTCCCTGTGCCCCGGAAATGCTGGCCCTATGTGCAATGACCTGTCCAATGCCCGCAGCTAAGAACATTCCCTCCAGCATGGACCTCTCCGGTATCTTATAAAACTTTTCGTAAGCCAGAAACACAGCAGGAACCACTCCACAGGCCCCGGCCGTGGGAGCCGCCACGATCCGCTTCATGCAGGCATTGGATTCTCCCATTTTCAGCGCTCCCGCGATCACTTCGCCCATCAGTTCCCCTGAGACTGCATTTCCCTGGGACACAAATCTCTGCATTTTGGCCCCGTCCCCGCCGGAAAGGCCGCTCCATGAACTAAGATTTTCCTCATAGTCCGCGTCTGACTGTTTCATGGCATGATAGCGCTCCCTCATCTTCAACATTGTCTCCTCTTCCGATACATGACGCTCCCTCTTATCGTCTTCCATGACCGCTTTCCAGAGCGGGATCCCGGCCTCCTTTGCCGCTTCCTCCATCTCCGCCATTGATTGAAATCCCATTCCAAACCTCACCTCAATCCATTCCCGCCAGGCAGGCGGCTTTGTGGATTCCTTTCATCTTTTCTATCTGTCTCACTGTTTCGTTAGAAATCTCCTGGTCACATTCCAACACCATGACAGCATTTCCCTCTCTCCGGTCCCTGGAAAGCCGCATAGATGCGATGTTGATCCCTGATTCAGCCAGCAGGGAAGCCACTGCGGCCACATGTCCTGGATTATCGTCATTGTGTACGATCATCGTGGGCATGTCTCCTGAAAAATCTGTCTCAAGCCCATCCATCCGGCAGATCAAAACCCTGCCGCCTCCTGGAGAACTTGCGACGATCTCAAGTTCTCTTCCGCTTTTGCCTGTGAGCAGAAGTTTCACACTGTTTGGATGGACATCTTTTAAGAACGTCTTTCCAAACCTCCATTGGATCCCCTCATCCCTGGCAATCTCTAAACTTTGCGGGATTCTCAGATCATCCTGTCCCATGCCCAGAAGCCCTGCCATGACCGCCCGGTCAGTTCCATGTCCGACACCGGTAGCCTGAAAGGATCCATGAAACAAGATCTCCGCCCGCCAGACCGGCTCCCCCAAAAGCTTTCTGGAGATCAGGCCGATCCTTGCCGCACCTGCCGTGTGTGAACTAGAAGGACCCACCATGACGGGGCCCATAATATCGTATAGATTCATCATATTTTTCTCCATTATCTCCAGTCGGCTCTGGAAAGGCCTCCTTGCGACAATGGAGAAAAATAATCGCAGGTATTGCCTTCTGTTTTTTAACCGATTTTTTGTATGAAATAACTTTCGTATATATTATGTTTCTTTTGGTATCTTTTTATGAATCCACGCCGAAAAAACAGGTATGAGAACATTCATACCTGTTTTTATCCAAACGACATACATTGTTTTTCTTAATAAGCTTTCTCAAACAAACGGATGATATCTTCTTTTGACCCTTTTCTTGGGTTGCTGAACGCATTTCCGTCTAACAGTGCGTTCTCTGCCATCAGCTCGAAATCTTCCCTTTTAACTCCCATCTCTTTTAAGGTTTTTGGTATCCCTACATCTTCCGCCAGATTTCTCATTGCTTGAATGGCTTTTTGTCCGGCTTCCATCACAGACAGCCCATCAATGTTCTCTCCGAGAAGCACTGCCAGATCCGCAAATCTTTCCGGCGCTGAGTTCAGGTTGTATTCCTCCACTGTCGGCAGAAGGATCGCATTGGCTACACCGTGGGGCATGTCATACTGCCCTCCCAGCTGATGTGCCATGGCGTGGACATAACCCAGGTTGGCATTGTTGAATGCCATTCCCGCTAAAAGTGATGCATAGGCCATATTTTCTCTTGCCTTTTCATTCTGCCCGTTGGCTGTTGCCTGCCTTAAGTTTCCTGCCACCAGCTTGATGGCCTGGACAGCCGCAGCATCTGTGACCGGATTGGCGTCCACGGATACATAGGATTCCACTGCATGAGTCAGCGCATCCATTCCTGTGGCTGCAGTGAGACCTTTAGGCACACCCAGCATAAGCAGCGGATCATTGATGGAAACCAGCGGTACATTTCTCCAGCTCACAATGACGAACTTAAGGTGAGTGTCTAAATTAGTAAGCACACAATGTCTTGTAACTTCACTCGCAGTACCTGCTGTGGTATTTACAGCGATCACCGGAGGCAGCGGGTTGGTCAGAGTCTCAATCCCTGCATATTCTGTCAAGGGTTTTTCATGAGTTGCCGCGATACCAATTCCCTTTCCGCAGTCATGGGAAGAACCGCCTCCCACTGTAATGATGGAGTCACAACCTTCTTCTTTATAGATCTTAAGCCCGTCCAGACAGTTCTGTACCTTCGGGTTTGGCTCAACTCCTGTATAAACAGCATATTCAATGCCTGTATTTTTCAGGGAAGCTGCTGCCTGCATGACAGGGCCGTCCTCCAACTCATTTAAAAATGTATCTGTAACCAGAAGCGGCTTTTTTACGCCGAGCAGTTTTACACGTTCTCCGAGGACTTCAATACATCCCGGTCCCATAAAATTCACAGACGGCGCCATATAATCATAATATCTCATGGTTTTTACTTTTCTCCTTTGGTCTGGAACACTTCATAATAGTGCATCAGACATTCTTTAATTCCCTGGACAGCTAACTTTGTACTGTCATAATAACTTCTGTCAGCATATCCTTCTTTTGTCTTTTCTTTTGCGGCAATGGTCAGGTCTGTAAAAATATTCACTTTGCATATGCCAAGCTGGACTGCCTTTGTCAGATTCTCATCCCCGGAACCGGAACCTCCGTGGAGTACCAGCGGCACTTCCACACGCTCTGCGATCTGGCTTAATCTGTCAAAATTCAGATGAGGAATGCCTTTGTATTCCCCGTGCGCAGTGCCAATGGATACAGCCAGGGAGTCCACTCCTGTGAGCTCCGCGAATTTTACTGCCTCATCTACTGTGGTGAGCATTGTGTCGTCATCTTCCGGGTCCAGATAAGATTCTCCCCCGCCCACGTGTCCGATCTCTGCTTCCACTGTTACATTGCGCTTATGGGCATAAGCCACGATCTCCTTTGTTTTCTCCACATTTTCTTCAAACGGAAGGCTGGAGCCGTCGATCATAACGGAAGTGAAACCCGCATCAATGGCCTGCTTTACCATCTCACTTGTAAATCCGTGGTCATAGTGAAGGACAATGTCCTGACTGCATTTTTCAGCATAATATTTTACAATATGGGCTGCTTCCTCAATCCCAAGTTCCGGTGTATGTACTTCCGCCAAGCAGACCATCAACGGATGGTTTGTCTCTTCTGCTGCACTGAGTACTCCTTTGATGCTCTCTAAGTTAAATACATTTGTCGCAGGCACTGCATAGTGTCCTTTTTTCGCTGCCAATAAAATTTCTTTGCTGTTCACTAACATAAGATGCTCCTTTACGTTGACTTGATTTATGTTTTCGTATATTCTGGTCTTAATGATGGATTTGGTGTTCAGAAAACAAATTTGACCGTTTGTTAAAAGTTATCTAAGAGATAATTTTCTGCTTCTGCACACCACAGTCCATTATTTTTTTGTGTAATATTGGCAAGTGTTTGAAATCTCTCATCTGTCCTGCCTTTTTCTTCAAATTCATCAATCGCTGTCAGTTCCATGTCAATTCCCACATAGATCAGCTTCTTGCCCCCGGGGATCTTAGGAAGATTTAATGTAGTGTCAATGACCGCGTCCATTCCGCCCACATGGGTCACCATCACGGCCGGATTAAGGATTCCTTCTCCGGACATTCTGAGGCATTCCTTCATATCCTCCGTATTGCCGCCGCTGGAGCCTACAATATGGGTCATCTTGTAGTGGACATTAAAGAAGTTAAACATCGCTGACAATTCCGGATCTACCGGTCCGGCAAAAAAGTTCAGACAGCCGTCAAAACCAAGGATCTTATCAGCGGTCTCGATCACCTGGCGGACCGGTGCATATACAGACACATCGTCAAAGCCTGTTCCGCCTGTGAGAGCTCTCAAAGTCTCCACTTCATTTTCTTCTTTTGCAGTGTTCACATAGTGAAGTTCCACGCCTCGCTCTTTTGCATAGTCCTCAGAAAACAGCGTCTGCGCCCTTTTGAGCCGGTCTTCATCAATGTCAGTCACCACAAGCAATCCCGGTCTTCTTACGCAGTTCAGCATATATCCGATAGCTCCCAGCCCCATAGGTCCGCAGCAGGCTAACAGCGCGCTTTTCCCGCCTTTTACAATGCCCATCTCATGCTGGTAAACTCCCCGCTCCCCGTGATACATGGAATGGAATGCCCCGATAATACAACTCATAGGTTCTGCCAAAGATGCCTGGAAAAAGCCATTGCCGCTGTCAAACGGAAGCAGGCAGCCCTTTTCCATCACAATGTCCGGTACAACAATAAAGGTTGCATCCCCTCCGCAGTATTCAAAGGAGTATCCCACAGAAGCCATGGACCCTTCGATGTTCAAAGCCGGCTGGATAGTGTAGGTCTCATTTTCCTTGTATTGATCCTTCCACTTTTTCCCTACCTTCCGAATGATCCCCGCACACTCATGTCCTACGATCACCGGGCGTTCTTTGATATCTTTGTTGACTCTCTGGTGATTTTCTCCCTGTAATGCTTCCTTATAAGTAGACATGCAGACGCTGTCTGAAACAATCTCCATAAGGATCTCATCATCATTCAACTCCGGTAAATCAAACTCTTCCAGTCTCAGGTCTTCTTTTCCGTAAATTCTAACTGCTTTCGTTTTCATTCTTTTTTATTCCTTCCTTCTGCTATGCCTGAATGATCTGTATGATGCTTCCCACACCAGCCTTCGGCGCCCTAAGTGATTTTAAATAGATGCTGCCCGGAAGAATCTCCTGGTCCTGATTTTCTCCAAATGTCAGGGTGCAGTGCCCCAGCTGTGACAGATTCTGGTATGCCACTTCCCCAACACTAAGAATCTCAAATTCCTGTTCGTCCACCAGGAGATAGTCTCCCTTTTTTGGCTCTGCCAGCACTTCATTGTTGTTATGTACAAACACCATGTCCTCCAGGATCTCCGGCACTTCCTGTCCGAACAGGATCAACAGGTTCTGGTCCAGCGCATCCATGGCCTCTGATCCAAGACGGATCACTTCTGTCTTATATATTACCTGGCTCATTTGTCTCCTCTACCTCCGTTAAAACATTCCAGTCATCAGGATGAATCCAAGCAGCACACCTACAGGGGCAGTGATGAACCTCACCATCAGCACCGAAGGAACCGTACATTCCACCGTCTCAGGCTGCGCGTCCTCCAATCCCAGGGCAACTGGGATAAAGTCACATCCCACCTGCGGGTTGATGGCAAACAGTGCCGGAAGTGCATATTGGGGAGGGATGGTCCCTTTTCCAATCTCTGTACCGATCAAAACACCGATGACCTGGGCGATAACAGCTCCCGGTCCCAGAAGAGGGGACAGGATAGGAACTCCGCAGATCAGGGAGATGATAATTAATCCAATCAGGTTTCCTGCCAGCGGCTTTAATCCGTTGGCGATCATATTTCCCACCCCAGTGGCTGTAATGATCCCCACCAGAGCTGAGACAAAAAACATAAAGGGAAGGATCGTTCCTGTGATAACTTCCATCGTTTCTCTTCCCGCCTGAAAGAATACGGAAGTAAATTTACCGGCTCCCCGTCCAAATGTATCAATAATTCTGGAAATTACATTGCCTTTCTTTTCCTCCATCAGTTCATCCTCCTCTAATCTTCACTCAATGAAACGTTCTCTGGTTTTACTCCGGATACATAAAGCCCTTCCTTGATAAAGCTTTTAAGCGGCCCGGAAGGCCCTCCTCCGTTGATGTTGATCGTCAAAATTCCCTTTTTCGGAAGGATGCCCAGACGGCAGGTTCCGCCACAGTCAATGACTGCACAGGCTGTCTCTTCATCTTTTACCGGATTTTTAAATCCATCCACCACCGGTGCCCCTGTAAGCTCCGCGATCTTCTCAGCTACCGGATGAATCTTTCCTCCAGTGACGCTGACAATCTTCTGCCCTTCTTTTGGTGTCACGATTAAAGGGGTTCCCCATCCGCTTCTTCCTTTTTCAACTTTCACTGTTTTATAACTCATGATTCATATCCTCCTTATATCACCTTTGATTAAATTGTCAGTTCATTGGAATCTCTGAACGGAACATCGTTTTTCTTTGCGTAGATCATCCAGATCTTTTCTGTCAGCACACCCCGGATAAACGCGAGCACAATACCGATCAGCAGGAACCGCACCGCAAGCCCTGTGGTTCCCAGTCCCAGCTTCGTGATTCCGCTGGAAATTCCAAGCCAGATAAATAATTCTCCTGAATTTACATGTGGAAATAATCCGGTCATTGGATGTACCACCGTACAGCATGCGTCAAAGAAAGATCCTTTGTATTTCTCAGGGAGAAATCTTCCCAGCGCGAAGTTCATTGGGTTAGTGAACACGAAGTAAGAGATCATCGGAAGGATCGTGTATCTCATGATCACGTTCTTTGATC
Organism: Anaerostipes rhamnosivorans; assembly: GCF_005280655.1. Lineage (NCBI taxonomy): Bacteria > Bacillati > Bacillota > Clostridia > Lachnospirales > Lachnospiraceae > Anaerostipes > Anaerostipes rhamnosivorans. The sequence continues at coordinate 513,463 of NZ_CP040058.1, read as the reverse complement.
CTTTCAGGGCTAATTTTTCAATGCGCTCCTCTCCGATCAGTTTTACGATTGCCAGCACGAATGTCATAAGACATGCCAGTGTCGGCAGAATTGATGTGATCAGTCCCATCAGATTCTCGCCTCCTGCGTTGAACATCTTGATGAAACCTTCAAAAAAAGAACTAACTGCGTCCATAATTACCTCCTTTGGTTATGCCTGGCTCACTTGGTTTTTCTGATTGATATAATCATAAATATTTCTAGCGGCCAGACTGATTGCTTTTTCCTCACTTGTTTTTCTTTGGTCTCTTTTCTTAATAAATCTTCTTTTTGGCTGATCTCTTAATTGTAAAAACTCCTCCTTTCTGACTGTCAGCGATAGATCTCTGCCGATCAGGTCCCGGTTGGGCCTCATCCTGCTCAACACAGAAACTCCTGCCAGTTTCACAGAATCCTTTACGATCATATTCCGGTCCGCCACCACAAGCAGGATGCAGCCTTTTCCGAAGAACCTTCCCTTTGCCTGGCCGAATCCGATACAGTAGTCTTTGGCGTATCGGTCTGTCAGTTCTTTGTAGGTCTTCTGGATGTTCCTGGCCTGGCTGAATGCAAAGAATCCCTGCAGCAGCCATGCAATAACGATTCCTCCAAATACAATTGCCATCGTTAATTTCATACATACACCTCCCTAAATCTCTAAGATATTTTCTGCAGTTGCGGCATCCGTGATCAGCACATTGATGATTCCTCCTTTCATTGCTCCCCTGATGGCTTCTGTTTTTCCAGGCCCGTAGGCAACCCCGGCCCGGATTGGTATGGTCCTCATGCGTTCCAATGAGATCCCTACCATCTTTTTGTTCAGTTTTTCATCTATTGTATTTCCAAAAGAATCATAGATTCTGCCTACGATCTCTCCCGCACCGCCCTGTCTTCTCAATTCTTCATATTCTTCCCCAGTCCTCATCCCTGCCTTTATGATCGAGGAATCCGCTCCTATGGAGCCGATGCCAAACAGGGCGATATCCGACTGCTCCGCAATCTTTAACACCTTTGAAACTCCATCGATGCTCTCAATCATATTTTTAGCCTGCTCATCCTGTACAAACATAGGTGCCGACAGATTATAGCTGGTACAGCCTAAAATATCCCCGATGCCGGTGGCCAGTGTATTAGAGTAAGTCATACGGTACTTATAATTCCGGTCCACCTCACTAGGTGTTCCAAGGAAAGGAACGATCTTTACATTCCGGTAGGATAGGGCCCTGGTCCGTTCATCCTCGCCTAGACGCCTCACAAACTCATACATAGCTCTTCCCCAGGTCACTCCCAGGATCATATTCTTCTTGAGGACCCGGATGACATAGTCTGCAGTCTGACCAGCCACAGCCTGAGCGGATGTCTGTCCCTCCACAGGTACGGCGATCAGTGCCTCCTTCAGTCCAAATCTCTTTTCCATCTCTTTTTCCATCATCATGTTGCTGGATTCGGGATATGTAATGTGGATCCGGACGATCCCTTCCTGCTTTGCTTTCCCCAGTGCCCTGGAGATGGTAGTCCTCGACACATTCAGTTTTTTTGCTATTTTTTCCTGGGACAGTCCATCCTTAAAATATAATTCTGACACTTTGATCAAAAATCGATTGTCTTCCACTTTCTCCGTCCTCCTTTCTCTGATGTCTTTGGTCATTTGACCATGTTCCTGTTCTATTGATCGTTTTCTACATTGTACGTTCGTTTGTATGGGTTGTCAATAACCATAAAACTTTTTCATTTTTTTCAGCAATTCTGCACATGGACAATTGTTATTTATAGTTTTATTGCTGATGATGATTTTGGAAATAATAAAAGAAAACTTTCAAATCTGTAGAAAAACGGAACCTGGATAGAAGAAAATGGAGATCTCTTTTAAACTTTTTCTAGATACCTTTTTCTACAATATATATGAGTGATCGGATATGTCGGGATTGAGAATAATAAGTTTTTTAGAGATATCAATATATTACAAAAACTTGGATTTCCAAAACAAGAAAAGCTTATGGAACGATGATATATTACAATTACAGAAACAAACAAAAGCACTTTCAGGAGGTAAATCATGAAAAAGATATCTAAAAAAGCAAGTGAAATGACAGTGAAAGAACTGGCAGCCTACATTGACTATTCCGTGCTGAAGCCGGAATTCACAGAGGAGCAGATCATTGATCTGACAAAAGACGGGGTAAAACAGGGATGTGCCACAATCTGCATCAACCCTGGATACATTGAACTCTGCACACCATATGTAGAAGGAACTAATACAGGACTCTGCCCGGTGACAGACTTCCCGTTCGGCACAAGCGCCACAGAATCCAAGGTTGCACAGATCGAGATCGCGGCCCGTTATGAATGTGTAAAGGAGATTGACGTGGTGGCAAACTTCGGATGGATCCGTTCCGGAGAATACGGCAAAGTCACCGAGGATCTGAAAGCCTGCGCGGATGCTGCACACAAGCATGGGAAAGAACTGAAAGCCATTTTTGAGACCGATGCACTCACAGAAGAACAGATCAAAAAGACCTGTCAGTGCTGTATCGAAGCGGGTGTGGATTTTGTAAAGACCAGTACTGGATTCCTGACAGGCTTTGAGCTGCACGGTGCCACACCGGAGGTGATTAAGCTTATGATGGACGAGGTTGGTGACAAGTGTAAGATCAAGGGAAGCGGGTCTATCCGTACAAGAGAGCATTTCTTACAACTGATCGACATGGGAATTGACAGAATGGGCGTGGGATATAAATCAGTGCCTGTAGTCCTGGGGCTGGATTCCTGAGAATGATGACAGCAGAATTAGAAAGAACAGCGAAGAACCTAAATATTCTGGCTGATTTCTGCGGCATAAGAGACATAAAACATCTGGATTCGGTTTCTCTGAATGAAACCTATGGGATCCGGCAGGCTGACGTCTTAATATTATTCGGCGGCAGTATTCCCGCAGGATGTGATACAGCGGCGGAGGGGTTCCTTAACGGAACTGCCTCCCGGCTGATGATCGTCGGCGGAGAGGGCCATACAACGGATGCCCTGCGCAGCCGCTTCCATGCCAGATATCCTGAAATACCTGTGGAAGGCAGGATGGAAGCGGATATCATGCAGGACTATATCACACAAAAATATGGAATCCGGGATATCCTGCTGGAACGTAACTCTACTAACTGCGGAAACAATGTGACCAATGCACTAGAAATTCTGCGGCTTCACCATATAGATGCTAAACATATCATTTTGATGCAGGACGCTTCTATGCAGCGGCGTATGTGTGCGGGCTTTAAAAGATACGCACCCAGCATCAAAGTGATCAACTATGCATCTTACCGTAATCAGGTGATAGTACAGGACGGAGAATTACAGTTCAGCGACAGCACTTTGTGGGGCATGTGGGAAATGGATCACTATATTTCGCTGCTTATGAGTGAGGTCCCCCGCTTATCCAATAATGAAGAGGGATACGGTCCAATGGGACGCGGTTATATTGCAGAGGTGCAGATCCCAGATGTGGTTATGAATGCTTTTTACGAACTGAAAGAGATATATGAGGATAAATTAAGAAGCACCGCCCCAAGATAGACATCACTGTGACGGTGCTCTCCCATTCATCTTTCTAAATTTTGACGGAGGACATTGGTATTTCTTTTTGAACAGATGGTAAAAATGGCTCAGGGATGAAAATCCGCAAAGCATACTGATCTCTATGATCTCCTTGGAAGTCTGGGTCAGAAGATAGACCGAATATTCCAGCCGTTTGCTGTTGATATATTCTGTGGGTGTCACGGACATAACCGACTTAAATACCCTGCACAGATGATTGGAAGAACATGCGGACAGTTCGATCATTTTAGGAAAACCGATCCTTAGATTGTCGATCTTCTGCATTTCCTCCAGCATAGGCTGGAACCAGGAAGGACAGCTGACCGCCGGTAATTCTTCTGCATCGTAGGAGAAGAAATATCTTGTAAATATATCTGCAAGGCAGCTTTTGGCATAGAGAACCGTTTTCTGCACGGACGAACCATTCATAAGAGATCCGATTTCCTCAAAACGGGTGATGATCTCTTTTTTCTCATCTGCATCCATATGGACACATGGCGGCAGCTCCGCGTCCACCATATCCTGCAGCATGACTGTGTGGTCTAAGAACAGCCTGACATTCAAAAACAGCTGTTCACTGAATCCGATGTTCACAATCCGGAAGTCCTGGGAATAATAGAACTCATAGCTGTGGGTGTCTTTAGGGCGTATAAAGATTAAGTCTCCCTGAGTAATGGTCTGTATGGAATCGTTCACAAGATGCAGGGCACTGCCCCCCGCAACGATAAAAAATTCATAAAAGGTATGGGTGTGGATAGACGCCGTCTCTTGAAACCGGGAGTTGCGAAACAGCAGCCCGGTTTTTTCGTCCAGAAAGGTATGCTCTTTTCCATACACAGGAATATGCGCCACGTTCTTTTCCTCCTCACTGTTTCTGCTCAGCCCAGAACAGCTTCCGCAGTGGCTGTATCTGTGATGAGCACATTGATAATCTGCCCTTTTATAGCGCCCTGAATGGCCTCTATCTTATCTTTTCCATATGCGACTCCCACACGGATGGGGATTTTTTTCATACTTTCCAGGGAGATTCCGATCATCTTTTTCTTCATTTCCTGGTCCACAGGATTTCCCTCAGCATCATAGATCCTGCCGACAATCTCTCCGATGCCTCCCCTCTCCACTAATTCCAGGTATTCGGCTTCTGTCCTTATACCGGCTTTCAGTATAGAGGAGTCTTTGCCCATGGAGCCGATACCAAACAAAGCGATATCAGCTTGTTCTGCCATCTTAAGTACATTTGAGATCTCTCCGATACTCTCGATCATCTGCTTCGTCTTTTCATCTTCCACGGACATGGGAGCTGACAGGTTATAGCTGATGCATCCAAGAATTCCTCCCACTTCTGTGGCCAATGTGTTGGAGTATGTCATCGTATATTTGTAGTCGCTGTTGATGCCGCTGGGTGTGCCCAGGAACGGCACGACTTTGACATTCTGGAAAGAAAGAGATCTGATCCTTGCATCAATCTTCAGCTGTTCTACAAAACGGAACATAGCTCTCCCCCAGGTCATGCCAAAGGTCATGTTCTTTTTCAGTACCCTGATAATAAAATCTGCGGTCTGAAATGAAACGGCCTGCTCCACGGTCTGGTCACATCCCGGAACAGCGATCAGCGCCTCTTTCAGATCAAATTTCTGTTCTATCTGTTTTTCTAGTTTCAAATCACTCTGGTCAGGATAATTGATGTGGATCTGGACATATCCTTCTTTCCTCGCCTTGATCAGTGTCCTGGATATGGTAGTCCTTGATGTGTTCAGTTTCTTGGCTATTTTCTCCTGCGACAAACCATCCTGATAATACAATTCCACTACCTTTATTAAAAATCTGTCATTCTTCATCTTGCTGTTCTCCCAGAATCTTGGATATATTTTCTTCTATCTTTTTTATTGTAAATTTGATCCTGATAGATGTCAAATAAAAAAGATCAGAAGCTTTCTCTGATCTTTTTCACTGCCCGTCAGTAATTTTGTCGGTACCGGTTTACTGGCCGGAGGTGTCAGAATTCCCATAATGGACATCCCCTGCTATTCTTCCGGCAAACAGATCGCCTTGCATATGGTGATCTCTCTTTTATAAATCTGGTCAAACATTTCTTTCAAATGTGTAAGATCCGACCTGTGTGTTATCAGATCCTCCACCAAAAGCCTCCCGTCCGCGATCCTGTCAACCGTATACTGCCACTCGTTAAACGGCAGGTCGTTAAAATAATTGTTCCACACCCCAGTAAGTCTCAATTCCTTCCGGAGAATCTGGCTGTGGCTGTCCAGCGCCAGAACAGTATCCTTGTGGGGATTGCCCAAAAGGACCAGCATGCCAAACGGTTTTAAACACTCTACTGCCTGGTTCAGTGCCGGAGAACTTCCGGTCCCCTCAATGACCGCATCTGCCATGCCTTTGCCGGTCAGTTTTCTTACCTGCTCCTCAACTTCTCCATCCTCCGGGTGGATGACCGTCAGTCCCTTTTCCCTCGCAAATTCTGTTTTCTTCCGGTCGATCTCTACCAGCAGAGCCTGAATCCCAAATAATCGGCACCAGCGCGCTGTGAGTATCCCAATTGGCCCTGCGCCAAAAATCACTACGGTATCCCCGCCTTTGATCTCTCCCTTTCGGATAGCATGCAGTGCCACACAGGCAGGCTCCGTCAGCGCCAGCCACTCTGCCGGTACGTCCTCATTCTTTGGGAACACCAGGTGGTCCGCTGACGGGAGCAGACAGTACTGTGCAAAACCTCCGTCGGTCCTGGAACCAAGATTTTTATAATTACTGCACTGGGCATACTGTCCAATCCTGCAGCTTTGACATTTCATACATGGTACTACTGGATAGATCGCTCCTGTCTTTCCAATCAGATCTGTGTCCTGCTCGTCCCCGACACTCACAACTGTGCCTGAATATTCATGTCCCAGCGTCACGGGATAAACCTTAGTGCCAAGTTCATACACCCGCGGAATGTCCGAACCACAAATGCCGCAGGCCTCAACCCTCACAAGAATTTCCCGTCCTGAAGGTTTGGGCTTTTCAACCTCATCCAGCGTAAATCTGTCGATCTCATGCAGTCTCATTGCTTTCATTTTCTGTCCCTCCCCGTCCTATAAAAGTCCGGACACATCGACAACTTTATCCGCAGGAATTACCTGGATCTTCACTTGGATGCCCTTGTTGATAAATTCTTTTATGGCATCCCTCTCCTGCGGGTCAGCTGCGATATTCTTGTATAATGTCTTCCGCTCACCACTGATTCCCATACCTCCGATATTGATCTCCGGTATCTCTGCTCCCAGATCCATGATCTTTTTGTAGGTCAGCGGAGTCTTTGCCAGCATAATGGAAGGGGCCTTAAGCCCTTCTTTCAGTGCCTGTGCCGCCTGTTCCACGGAGTAGACCTTGACCTTCACACCCCCAGGCGCCGCCATTGTCAGGACCTGTGTCATAAACGGGTCCTTTGCCACTTTGTCATCCGCGATGAGTATTTCTTTTGCCGGCAGCAGCTTCATCCATGCCGTCATCACCTGTCCGTGGATCAGTCGGTCGTCCACCCGGGCCAATAGTAAATGTTCCATTTTCTTTTCCTCCTATTCCAGATTCGCATGCTTCTCCCAAAGGGAGTCTATATCTTCGATCTTCTTCTCCTGCATGATCATCAGCGCGGCCGCATCCAAAAGAAGCAACAGACTCTGCTCAAACAGGCTGCTCATGATCTGTGCTGATTCTATTTCATCCTCAAGGTGCAGTTTTGTCCTGCATGGAATCCTTACAAACAGATCTTCATATGCTGACATGGAGCTTTCCGCATTGGAACCGATGTGGATGACGGATGTCCCATACTGTTTTGCCTTTTTCGCAAGCTCCAGGGGTATGATACTCTCCCCGGATCCGGAGCCGGCTATCAGCACATCATGTTTTGTGACTGCAGGTTCATTCACATCCCCCACACAGTAAGCTTCGATTCCCAGATGATTCAGACGTTTTGCAAATGCTTCCATCATCATAAACACTCTCCCCACTCCGGTCACAAATACTTTCTCTGCTTTTAGGATCATTTCTGTCATCTCCCGCACTTCCTGTCCGTTTACCGCGGAGAGTGACTGGTCAAGTTCCCCCAGGATCAGCTCTTTGTAATCTTTATAATCCACAAGAAACCTCCGATCCTTCCAGTGCCTTCCTGTAGCTTTCCGTCATTTTCCTGCATGCCTCATGTAAGTCCTGATCCAGCCCGAACAACCCGGAACTTCCCAGTATCAACACATCGGCCCCCGCATCCATAAGTCTCTTAAATGTGGACGGCTTGCAGGAACCGTCGATCTGTATACGGTAATGGTATCCGTTTTCTTCCCGCAGCCTTTTGGCCTCGGCTATTTTGTCCAGCATCTCTTCAATAAACGGCTGCCCCGCAAATCCCACATCCACGGTCATAATGGTCAGCAGGTCAATCCTGCCCAGATAATGGGCCGCCTCCGAAAGCGGGGTTGCCGGATTGAGTACCAGTCCGGTTTTCAACCCCAGCTCCCGGATCTGGTTATACAGCCGGAACGCCTGCCCATTGATGGTTTCCGCATGCAGGGATATGATGTCTGCCCCGGCTTCTGCCACGGTGTTAATCCAAAGTTCAGGATTTGTTGTCATAAGGTGTACGTCAAGAGGGACCTTTGACACCTTTTTAAATGCTTTGACCATATCCGGTGACAGGGTGATATTCTTACAGTAGTGGCCGTCCATGATATCCACATGATACATACCAACCTGTTCATTTAATATTTCAAGCTGCTCCCTGATGTTTAAGAAATCCATACACATCAGGGAAACAGAAAAGTTCTCTTTCATGATTTCCTCCGTCCTTTATGCCCTGGAGCTGTAGATTGCTTTACAGATGGTGATCTCCTTCCGGTAAATCTTTGTAAACAGTTCACTTAGATGGTCAAGGTCTGATACGTGGGTGATCAGATCGTCTGTCTTCAACTTCCCTCTGTCCATCATCTGGACCGTATACTTCCATTCATTGAGGGGCATCTGTGCATAATAAGAATTCCATACCCCAGCGATGTCCACCTCTTTTCTCAGGATACTGCTATGGTTTCCAAGCTTTAGGAAGGTATCCTGATGAGGATTTCCAAGCATAGCGATCCTTCCGAATGTTCTGACGATCTCCACCGCCTGGTTAAGGGCTGCCGAAGTGCCGGTTCCCTCGATGACAACGTCCACACAGCCGGTCCCCAGGATCCGTCTCAGTGCTTCTTTCGGGTCCTCCTCCATGGAATTTACGATGGTGAGTCCCCTCTCCCTGGCAAAATCTATTTTTTGCTCACTGATGTCAAACAGAATGACTTTCTCTGCTCCAAAAAGTTCCGCCCAACGGGCTGTCATGATTCCAATAGGACCTGCCCCGAAGATGGCGATGCTCTGACCTGCCTGCACTTTGGATCTGCGCACTGCATGCTGGGCCACTGTTGCCGGCTCTACAAGACTCAATTCTTCTTTGGTCACATCGGGGCTGTTTGAAAACACCAGATTCCAACGGGACGGTACCACGCAGTATTCTGCAAACCCTCCGTCGCACCGGGACCCGAGGTAATTATAGTTCTCACACTGGGCATAATGCCCTGTCTTGCAGAACTCACACTCGTTACATGGAATCAGCGGGAAAACGGCGGCAGTCTTCCCTACCAGCTCCTGGTCTTCATCCCTGGCTGCTTTTACGATAGTGCCCGCAAACTCATGCCCGATTGTGATGGGATGGACATGGGCTCCCAGTTCAAACACTCTCGGAAGATCCGAACCACAGATGCCGCAGGCCTCCACTTTTACAAGAAGTTCTTCCCCTTTTATCTCCGGGATCTCTGTCTCCTCCAGTCGGAAGTCCCCGATTTTATTCAGTCTCACTGCTTTCATTTATTCTGCCGCTCCTCTCTTCTGTATCCCCAGCCTTTTGATACCGTCGTGTCCCGCTGCCTCGGCGAGATTTGACAGTTCTTCAAGAGACATATCCGCCTCTCTCTGAAGGGCTGTACAGATCCCCATTGCCATGTTCATACCGGTGATGACCGATACCGTATATTCCTGGCTCAACATGGCGATGGTATTAAACGGGGTGCCCCCTAAAAGGTCAGTGAGCACCAGCACGCCCATTCCTGTATCCAGTGCTTCCAGTGCTTTTGTTACCGTTTCCCTGAACTCCCCGGGCTCCTGCCCGGGAAGTAGAGAAATACACTTGGACTGTTCTATGTCTCCTGCCACCATGGATACGCTGTCTACCAGACCTTTACACAGCGTTCCATGGCTGATGATTAAAACTCCTACCATTTTTTCCTCCTGTTCTGATTACGCAACAGCCAGCAGACCGATCAGGGAAGTGATCACACCGACTACAAAAATAATAACAATGATATAGGTCGGTTTCACTTTCTTGCTCAGAAGCTTCCACACAAGCAAAGTTGCAATGAGCGGCAGCATTCCCGGAAGAAGGGAGTTTAAGATATTTTGAAGATTGATCCCTACTTCCCCAACCTTAAAGGCAATCGGAGTTTTGATATTGACTCGTGTGGCCGCCATATTTCCAACTACCATCAATCCCACAATACTGAAAGCTTCTGTGATGCGGTTTAACGTACCTGCGCTCAAGATTTTCACGATCGCATTTTTACCCTGTTTATAACCCATCATGTACATGGCGTAACCCATACCGATCATGAGCACCTTGTACGCGATCTCAAACAGAATCGGTCCGGCGATGTTGCCTGCCAATGCAAGACTGCAGGCGATACCGGCTAAAATCGGGTAAGCGATTCCCTGTGATACCGTATCTCCGATCCCAGCCATAGGCCCCATAAGACCGGTACGGACTGCGTTGATGTCCTCCGCGTCAATGTCTGCCCCGTTGGCGGACTGTTCCTCCATGGATGCGGTGACACCGTGGATCACGGTTCCGATCCATGACGGTTCAGTGTTGAAGAATACCATGTACTTTTTCAGTGCTTTTGCCTGCTTTTCCTTGGTGTCATACAGTCTTCTCACAATCGGCACCATAGCATTGGCGGTTCCAAGTGCCTGGAGACGCTCATAGTTGTAACAGGTCTCACTGGAGTAGCCCAGAAGGAAATGCTTCACAAGATCCTTTTTCAGAAGCTTCTTGGAACCAGTCTGCTTCTCTTCCTCCAGGTTAAGTTCTGTCTCCTGTATTTCCTCCTGTCCCTGCTCTGCTTTTCCTGTGAACAGATAAATGAGGATCGCCACTGCCGCCGCAAATACTGTGACAGCCATGGTATCAACCTTTGCATAGATGGTCAGGAAATAACCGATGAAGAAAAAGGCCACGATCTTCTTTTTCCCGAGAAAGCTCAGCAGCATGGCAATTCCAAGTGCCGGCATTAAGGCTCCCACCACGTTCAGCGCATCGATCATCGGTTCCGGAATCGCCTTCAGTGCGTTGGTGGCAAAATCCCCTCCGAAATACACAAGGGCAAAGGCCGGGATACCGTAAAGCACTGTGGCGGTAATACCGGAAGGCAGGTAGTTCATCAGCCTGAGCCCCCTTATGTTGCCTTTCTCCAGATACTGGTCCGCTTTATGTACCCAGAAACTATTAATGGTCATATACGCCTGGTTGATCAGGATGCCCAGCAGACTGAATGGTACCGCAAAAGTCGGCGCCAGGTTCGGGGATGCCCCTGAGATGATAGTCAGTGCAGTTCCGAAGACACCGGCTACCATTAGGTTCCCCGGCATGGTCCCCCCTGCGGTGATCCATCCCAGATATGTAAGCTGGATATAGGCGGCGGCTTTCATTCCTGTGACTGGTTCCCCCATAACGACTGCCACAAGAAATCCTGCCCAGATCGGATACAGCCATGTACGGGTCACTGTGTGGCTGAACCACCACTGGCTTCCAATGGCGATCAACGCCACCAAGATTGCTGAAATTAACATAATACTTCCTCCTTTTCTTTTGATGTATCTTTAGTGTACCGGCACCCAAACATCCCCGCCATACCATTTGTTTTCCAGTATTGCGGAAAGCGGAAACCTGAATAAACCCAGATTCCCGCTTTCTCTTCTATTTTTTCTGTGACATCTTGGATTCCTCCAGAATCTTGTCTGTATCAAAGGAAAACCAATCCTCCTGGCTGTCCTCCATGTCATCCATCATTTCAGGGATCAGGATCATGATGATGACGATCCCGATCAGGATGGTCAGTGTCCCATAGCTGCCGATCCGGTTCAGCCAGTCCCCAAGAAAAGCACCTACAAAGCCCAGGTCAGCATCAGGAAAAGTAACCGATGCATCGGACAAAGATCCCAGATGAGGAAGGAAAATGACCGGCAGAAAGGAGATAATGACACCGTTTAAAAACCCGCCTAAGATTGCTCCCCGCCTTCCACCGGTGGAATTGCCGTACACACCTGCCGTAGCCCCGCAGAAAAAATGAGGCACCACACCGGGCAGGATTATAGTCAGATTGCATGCCATCATAATACCCAAAGAAATGAGTCCACCCAAAAACGACGAGATGAATCCCACAATCAGCGCATTGGGCGCATAGGGGAACACCACCGGACTGTCCACGGCGGGTTTGGCATTGGGGATCCAGTTGTCGGCAATTCCCTTGACAGCCGGCACGATCTCATTGATGAACCATCGGACCCCGGTGATGACCACAGAAAATCCAACGGCAAAAGTCAGCCCCTGGATGATTGCATAGACCAGATAATTTTTCCCCTCCGACAGATTCTGTTCCACAAAATCACTGCCGCACGCCACGGCGGCCACAAGGTACATGAGTATCATCGTGATGGAGACAGTAACAGAAGAATCCCGTAGAAACGCCAGCTTTTTTGGTATTTTCATCTCCTCCGTGGACCTGGAATTTTCCCCATAGATCTTTCCCAGCCATGCAGACAGAAAATATGCACTTCCCCCGAAATGCCCCACGGCCACAGAGTCATTATGGCAGATCTCCCTTGTATACTTCTGAAGAATAGCCGGTGAGATCACCATGACAATACCAAGAGCCAGCCCTCCGATGGCATAGAAAATCCAGCCCTCCATGTCCGCCCCTTTTAAGGAGACCACGATCATACAGGCCATGAACAACGTCTGGTGCCCTGTCACAAACACATACCGGAATCTGGTAATCCTGGCAAGGAGAAGATTGACCGCCATTCCAAGCAGCATGACCAGGGATATTTCCATCCCGAACCTGCCCACGGCAATGCCGGCGGCCCCTTCCACGCTCAGTATGACACCGGATACATGAAAGGCGTATTGGAACATTTTCCCGAACGGTTCCACACATTCGGCGATGATATTCCCTCCAATCCGTATGACCATAAACCCAATGGCCGATTTCAGTGTTCCCTTCACCGTTGCCTCCAGGCTCTTTCTCTGCAGCACCAGGCCTAAAAACACAATGCCTCCCACTACAATGGCCGGCTCCAGTACAAGGTCTTTCAGCATTTTCAGCATATCGATCCCTCTTTTATCTTGACAGCAAGACTGTTGTCAGTTTTTCTCTCAGTTCCTCTTCATCGATCAGCGATTCCAGCACGATCAGGTGCCCCACAGGTGGAATGCTGTCTTTTAGATCATTTGCTACGATAAAATAGTCTGCGTCCATGGCACTCATCTCATAAACTGATGAATGACAGGTCTCAAACTCTGTCTCCTTTCCCATCTCCCAGAGTATCTTTTGAATGTTCATCTCTACAAGAAAGCTGGACCCAAGCCCTGTCCCGCAGACTGTCATGATCCTTTTCATAGTTTTTCCTCCATAATCTTAAGCATCTCCTCCCGCGTCCTTGACCCCAGCATCTTCCTTAAGCTCTGTTTCTTTGAACAGACCCCGGCAATCTGCTTCATCAGTGTGTAATGGGAACTCTCGTCTCTGGCAGCCAGAGTAAAAAAAATATGAACCTTTTTCCCCTCAAAATCTACCGGTGTATTGAGCTTTACAATACAAAGACCGGATGCCAGTACTCCGTCCTCCGGCTTGGCATGGGGCATGCAGACCCCTTCTCCCAGATAAAAATAGCCCCCGTACTGACTAATACTGCTTAAGATGCCCTGATAATACTGTTTTGTGACAATGCCATGCTGTTCCAGAACATCACAGCTTCTTTGAATCGCCTCTGTGTACAGGGCGGCACCGTCCATGATCTCTGCGTAAATCATAGCTCCTCCTCTGCATCTTCCCTGAGGGAGACAAGTTCCTGGTAAGAGTTGATCTGCTTGATCTTCTCCATGTTCCCGCCCTGTGCAAGGATTCTTACCAAGTCTGCCAGATTTTCATTCTCCGTCACATTGCCAAGGACAATGACCACCTTCACATCCACCTTTGCTTTGCTTCCAAAATCGATGGCATGATGAAGCCTTAAAAAGCTGATACAGTTTTCTCTGACCTTGTCTTTTTTTCCATGTACAAAGGCGATCTCCGGGATAAAGACCATGTAGTTCCCCAGGTTCTGGACCGTTCTGACCATCTCATCCACATAGGAAGGTTCAACAAGGCCGTCTTTGATCAGGGGAGCCGCGGCGATTGCAATGGCCTCCCTCCAGTCATCTGTCTCCACATCAAACTGGCAGTATTCTTCCTTCAAAAGCTCCCGGATGCCTTTATTCATCGTCTGATGGATGCGGTGGACCAAATAGGAATTTTTGCGGTTATAGACTAGCACGGAAATGATATTTTTGATCTTGTCGATATCCGGAGGGTTGAGAAGAGGATTCACCTGGATCACCTGTTGTTTTTCCAGATGCAGCGGCACGGTACTAATGATAAAATCCGGCCTGGCCTTTCTGATCTCCTCTTCCACGTCGCTGGCACGACATATCTTCCTGACCTGTAGTTCAGGAAAACACTCCTGCAGCCTCTGTTTGAGCAGAACCGCTGTAGCTGTTCCTCCTCCGCATACGAGAAGGATTTCCGGGGATAGCTTTAGGCTGAAATTTTCCTGGAACAACACTTCAAAATACATGGTGGTATAGGCAATCTCTGATTCAGGAAATACCACACCCAGCATTTCCTCCTGTTCCTTCAAAAGCCGTTCGGTGATCTCATACATAAAGGAGTGGGAATATTTAATATCCTCCAAAAGAGGATTCTGGATCTCGATCTTATTTTTCAGCCGGAACACTGCCACCTTTAAATGCATCATGATCTGTTTGCGGATATCCGACTGAAGGCGGCATCCAATCTTCAGATAACAGCAGAACTGCCGGATGAGAAGCTCCGTGGCCTTGATGATGGTCCGGTCTTCCTCACTCTCCCTCTTAAGCTCCCCATTCATCCGTTTGGTGCTCTGAAACAGCATTGCAAAATACCGCAGATCTCCCTCTGTCAGAGAAAAATCCTGCAGTTCCTGTAAGATTGCCTGTGCATAAGGATCATCCGCCAACTCACCCTCTGCTTCCTTATCCTCCACATGAAAACCGTGGTGGATCCTGCATAGGGATGCCAGGATCATACTCTCCAGCTCCCCGATAGACTCATCCACAAACTTGAGTCCCATGGCCTGCTCCATGCGGTGTATCAACCTTTTGCCGGTTTCGGGATCAATCACGGCGTGTTCCCTTAGAACCTCCAGGATGTTCAGACTCCCTTGGCTCTCCGTTTTTATGTAAAGGTTAAAAAGCATGTTCCGTATCTGCTCCTCATCTCCCTTTAAGGAAAGCCCGAAATATGATTTCTTTACCAGAGTGATGCCGCGGCGTGAGAGAAAATCATCTGCCTGCCGTATATCCTGTACAATGGTGTTCTTACTCATCTGCAGTTTTTGGGCCAGCTGCTCAATGGTCATCTTATCAAATATGGTGAGAAGCACTGTAATGATGACGATCCTTTCCTCCCTGGAGTATACTTTGATCTCGTTGTTGGAATACAAACCCGTGATATCAAACCCTTTCTGGATAATCAGTTTAATGCCAAGCCGGGGCGTCCTCTCGATCTCCACAGGCATCCCCTTTAGAAAATATTGGATAGCATCCAGGTCGTTGCGTATGGATCTGCTGCTGACATGGAATACCTCAGCCAGCCTTCCCGTTGTAGTATAGTCCTCACATCCCTGCAAGTATTTCATTAACTGCACCTGTCTCTCCGTCAGCAATGCTCTCTCCCTTTCTTCTGTATCGTTCATTCAAGATAATTCTGGTGATACAAAAAGTGTAGCATATCCACAACCAGGCAATCTATGCCAAAAGTTTTCCACATATGTAGAAAAAGAAGGCACATTCTGTCTTATTGTGTACAGAATGTGCCTCCCTTATATATAATTATTCTTAAAAATTAAATCCTTCAATAGTAGCAAAGTAATCTTCTGGTGTCTCGGCTCTCCGGATCATTTCTGTACTTCCGTCTTCCTTCATAAGAATCTCCGCTGATTTTAGCTTCCCATTATAATTGTATCCCATGGCAAATCCATGAGCACCTGTATCGTGGATCACCAGCACATCTCCCTTATCAATCTTCGGAAGCATCCGGTCAATGGCGAACTTGTCGTTGTTCTCACACAAAGAACCAGTTACATCATACATGTGGTCACAAGGCTGATCCTCTTTTCCCATGACCGTGATATGGTGATATGCTCCATACATAGCCGGACGCATGAGATTGACCGCGCAGGCATCTACCCCGATATACTCTTTGTGGGTATGCTTTTCATGAATGGCCTTTGTCACCAGATGTCCGTTTGGTGCCAGCATATAACGTCCCAGCTCCGTAAAGATCTTCACATCGCCCATGCCTGCCGGTACAAGAACTTCATCAAATGCCTTATGGACTCCTTCTCCGATCACCGCAATGTCATTGCCTTCCTGGTCCGGAAGATACGGAACTCCCACGCCGCCTGACAGGTTAATGAATCCAATGTGGACTCCTGTCTCTTTCTGCAGTTCCACTGCCAGTTCAAACAGCTGCTTTGCAAGGGCCGGGTAATATTCGTTTGTCACTGTGTTGCTTGCTAAAAATGAATGAATTCCAAACTCCTTCACTCCCAGTTCCTTTAACTTCAAAAATGCCTCTGTCATCTGCGGCCTGGTCATGCCGTACTTGGCATCCCCCGGGTTATCCATGATATCAGTGCCCAGAGAGAACACTCCTCCCGGATTGTAACGGCAGGAAATCACTTCAGGGATCCCCGCTGCCTCTTTTAAGAATTCAATATGTGTGATATCGTCCAGATTGATCGTTGCCCCCAGCTTCTTAGCCAGCACAAACTCCTCCGCCGGAGTGTCATTGGATGAAAACATGATCTCATTTCCCTGAAATCCACAGCGGTCAGACATCATAAGCTCTGTGAGAGAAGAGCAGTCCGTTCCGCATCCTTCCTCTCTTAAGATTTTCAGGATCGTTGGGTTCGGAGTTGCCTTCACTGCAAAATATTCTTTAAATCCTTTGTTCCATGAAAACGCCTTATTCAGGTTTCTGGCTGTTTCCCGGATTCCCTTTTCATCATACAGGTGAAATGGTGTCGGATACTCTTTTACGATGTTGTCTAGCTGCTCTTTTGTTACAAACGGTTTTTTTCCCATTTTATTAATTCCCTTTCTTGATCTCTAATAGTTTTATCTCATTGGCCAGAGCGTCCTTAAATACCTCCGCCAGATTATGATTGCTGGAATATAGACAGGCAGCATTGTACTGGTCCACCAGATCGCCGGTCAGCACGTAGGTGGAATCCGTGATCAGACGAATCTGCTCCTTCTTGCGCTCTGTCAGGTAGATGATGGCTCCCTCCAGTTCAAAGGGTTCATTTGTGATGATCACAACCTTGATCCCCCGGCCAACAAGATCTGCAAAATACGGCCGGAACATTGTAAGCTTTTCATTGGAGGCGGACACATAGACCCGCTCCCTTGTCTCCAGCAGCATATTGGTAAACTTATCGAGGATCTGTTTTTCCCCTTTGACCGTCAGATACGCTCCCTTATTCATCCTCTGTTTTGGAAGTTTGGCCACCAGCTCTTCTTTGCTCCTGGTAAGATCCCGAAGCCTGTTTTCGCAGAATTCTTCTACCGGGACTGCCTGGTACTTTACCGTGTCTTCCTCAGACATATAAGCCGCCCCTTTTTCCACGAGTCCGGCTAATGCGTTGTAGGTATTAGACCGGGAGATCCCGCTTTTCTTGGCTGCCTCGTATCCATTGAGCTCCCCTTCCAAGACCAGAAGAACATAGAGGTTCGCTTCCTGTCTGGTCAGCCCGAAATTCATCAGGCATTCAACATTTTCCATTCTGCGCCTCCATTCGTGTTCCTTTATAGGAATACTATAATACGGCGACAATTCTTTGTCAACAAATATAATCGAGGAAAATACTCAACTAGGCTGGTGTTTCTGCTTATTCCGGTACATCTTCGTGTCCGCCAGGGAGATCAGCTTGTCCAGGGATCTGCCGTCCTCAGGAAAATCAGCTCTGCCTGCACTGCACCCTTTAAACGGAATGTAGCAGTCCGATACACTGTAGCTGAGCTGTGAAAGCTTCTTCATGAATTCTCTGGGATCCCCATCTGTAAAAAGACAGATGAACTCGTCCCCGGACATACGGTAGAAAGTGCCCTGGTTTCTCAGGAGCCGCCCGGTTCTTCTGGCAAACTCGCAGATGTATCCGTCACCGGCCAAATGTCCGTACAGATCATTGACCTGCTTAAACCGGTCCAGGTCAATAAAAATCAGGCTGAACCTCTGATCCTTGTGGATCATTTCCTCCGCATCCTGGAACAGGCTGTTCCGGTTTTTTAATCCTGTCAGGCTGTCCGTATATGCGATCTCTTTCAGGTCACTGATGCTTTTGCTGTTTACCACAAGATAATAAATAATCACAAAGTTCAGGCTTACATTCAATGTCAGAGCCAGCAGACATAATAGTTTCAAGATGCCGTTCTGGGGATACGTAAAATGCACATTAAATAAGACGACTGTAAAAAACCAGCCCAGGCTGAAGACCAAAAATATGTTTTTTGTGCCGTCTTTCATGATCTGCAGCACCCTCATCAGCCGTTTTTTAATCCATGAGATAAATAATGTGACTGTGACCAGATAGAGAGCTGTCTGGACTGCCAGAACCGTGGCGGCCAGATCTTTTGTCCCAGCCATCTTTCCAGTGAGGACCGAGATGGAGAAGATCAGCATCGTATAGATCCATGACGAACAGGCAATACTGATGATCCTCTTTACCGTCTCTCGATACAAATAATTTAGAGGGATCAGATACAGAATCCCAGTCAGCGCAAACATCCCGTTTCCATTCCCGAAACCTCTCCCTCTGGAAAGTCCTGTGTAGGTGACAGTAATCACTGGCACAGAAAAAGCCACCAGTACAAACACAGTCCATTTTAGAGAATATTTTCTTGTAGAGCAGAAATTGGTCACGCTCAAGTTGACAGCCAGCATCTCAAGAGCGGCCAGGAGATTTACCAGTATATCCATAACTGTTTGTCCTTTCCTGTGATCCTCACTTTTTTTATATTATACTAGCTTTTGCGACAAAAATACAAATATATGACGGAACATATTGATGTTTTCTGCCCCTAGACGTAAAAAGAAGAACACCCCCTTCATCCGGGATGTTCTCCTCACAATTTCATAGCCTGAATCCAGCTATGCAAGTACAATCTGTTTTATTGAGATCTATTCGTCTGCTTTTCCTTCAGATCCGAATAATTTGATCTTTGTGATTACCATGTCTTTGATCGCGTCTGTACCAGGAGCAAGTAATTTACGAGGATCAAATCCTTTTCCTTCCTGATCCTTTCCAGCTTCGATGTATCCACGTGTAGCTTCAGCAAATGCCAGCTGGCACTCTGTGTTGACGTTGATCTTTGCAACTCCCAGAGAAATTGCCTGTTTGATCATATCATCAGGGATTCCTGTACCGCCGTGAAGTACTAACGGCATGTCTCCTGTGAGCTTCTGGATGGCATCCAATGTCTCAAAGCTTAAGCCTTCCCAGTTTTCAGGATATTTACCGTGGATGTTTCCGATACCTGCCGCAAGCATTGTGACACCTAAGTCTGCAACTGCTTTACACTCTTCTGGATCTGCACATTCACCTTTTCCGATGACTCCGTCTTCTTCTCCGCCAATAGAACCTACTTCAGCTTCGATGGACATTCCTTTTCCTTTTGTAACTTTCACAAGTTCTGTTGTCTTTTCTACATTCTCTTCGATCGGATAGTGAGATCCGTCAAACATAACAGATGAAAATCCTGCTTCGATGCATGCTTTACATCCTTCGTAAGAACCATGATCTAAATGAAGGGCAACCGGTACAGAAATGTTTAGTCCTTCTAACATTCCGTTTACCATTCCAACCACTGTCTTGTATCCTGTCATATATTTTCCGGCACCTTCAGAGACACCTAAGATCACCGGGGATCTTGTCTCTTCTGCTGCCAATAAGATGGCCTTTGTCCACTCCAGATTATTGATGTTAAACTGTCCAACAGCATACTGTCCGGCTTTTGCCTTGGTCAACATCTCTTTTGCTGATACTAACATGATAAATCCTCCATAATTCTTTAATGAATTGTTATTTTTTTCACATCACACTTATTATATCTTATTTGTCCAAGTTTCGCAAGTCACAGCTTTTCCATTTATAGGCGGATCAGAAGCATATATAAAATTGTCCCGCCCGCAATACTTAACAAGGTATTTCTCTTCCAAAGATGCAGAAAAACCACTGCGGCTCCCGCCGCCAGACTGCACAGTCTGTCTGAAGCCGCCTGGACGACCAGCTCTTTAAAGCAGTACACAACAAGCGCCGCAATGATGGCTGCCGGCAGCACCCTCCCCAGATAACCGATCATTTTCGGCATACCCTTTTTCCCGCCGAACAAAGCAAAGGGAAGAACCCTTGTAAAAACAGTCACAAATGCCACTACTGCCATGATGCAGATTCCATAAACAATATTGTTCAAGATCTCTTTCTCTCCTCTCTGATATATCCAATGCACATCACCGCAGCGATGACCAGCAGCGCAGGCAGCAGAAACCGGTTTGGACCCAGCAGTACCAAAAAGAAAGCGGACACAGCCAGTCCTGCGATTGCCGGGCTGTGTCCATTTGAACCTTTCCACTGGTCCAGAAAAATCACCAGGAACAGTGCGGTCATGGAAAACTCAATCCCTTGAAAGTCAAAGGGGAGCAGTCCTCCGGCTAACGCCCCAATAAGGGAGCCGGCGGCCCAATAGCTCTGGTCCAGAGCCGAGATCCAGAATAAGATCCGGGGTTCCTGCTCTACTTTTTCTTCCGGACAGGAACAAAGGACAGAGTAGGTCTCATCGGTCAGGGAAAAGACCATGTAGGGGTAATATTTCCCCATCTTTTTAAAACGGTCCACAAAGGATAACCCGTAAAAAATATGTCTTCCATTGATGAACAGCGTAGTCAGGGCCACAAGGCCCAGAGGCGCTCCGGCTGCCAGAAAGGACACTAAGACAAACTGCATAGATCCCGCATAGATAAACAGGCTGGCTCCCAGAGTCCAGAGCGGCCCGTAACCGGCCTTGGCCATAAGGATCCCAAAGGCGATCCCTAAAAAGATATATCCGAAGAAAACCGGAACGGATTTCGCCACAGCATATCTGAAATTCTCTTTCTTCTTTTGACTTTTATCACTCACTGAAATTCTCCTAATTTAATACTATCTGGCAGACACTACGTCCATGTTCTACATGATTGGAGTGAGGCATTCTAAGAGACGAACGGAAATCAGGTAGAACATGTCATATAAGTTTTTCTAGAAGCGCCACGGACGCCATGGCGTCCTCCGCATAATAATCCGCTCCGATATTCTTGGCAATGTCTTCTGTAAGCACCGCTCCCCCTACCCAGATCGGGCAGGTGCACTGTTCCTTTCTAAGACTTTCGATGGTCCTTTCCATGGAAAGGACTGTGGTCGTCATCAGCGCGCTGAGGCCTATAGCTTTGGGCTGGTACTTATGCCATGCCTCCACCACTTTTTCAACTTTAACGTCCTTTCCCAGATCAATGATACGGTACCCATAGCTCTCCAGCACCACTTTGACAATATTTTTGCCGATGTCGTGGATGTCTCCCTCCACAGTGGCCATGAGCACAGGCCCTTTCTCCTGGTCCGCGCTGCCGCTGAAGCACTGTTTTACCGCCTCAAAGGCTTTTTTGGTCGTCTCTGCTGACTGGATCAGCTGAGGCAGAAAAATCTTTCCGGTCTCATAATCCTTGCCCACCACATTCAGGGCCGGAATGATGACTTTGTTGATCAGTTCCAAAGGTTCTGTATTCTGGAGTTCTTCCTTTGTCTTTGCCTCCACCTCATCCTTTAACCCATGGATGATAATATCGTGAAGAGTAAATTCTGTCTTAGTCTCCGACTTCATCTGCACGGCATCAGACTGATTTAAAATATACCGCTCACTATCAATGTCCTTGTAAAACAGCACATGGAATGCATCAATGGTGCTCATAAGCTCCCGGTCCAGCGGATTGATGATCGGAAGGTCCAGCCCAGCCTGCATTGCCATGGTAAGAAATGTCCGATTTAAAAGAGGCCGGTTGGGCAGTCCGAAGGATACATTGGATACACCCAGGACTGTGTGGACCCCCAGCTCTTTTACCATCTCGATCGCCCTTAATGTCTCTTTGACTTCCTTTTGCTGGGCTGAAGCTGTCAGGGTCAGGCAGTCAATGATGATATCCTCTTTGCCGATGCCGTATTCCGTCGCTTTCGCAATGATCTTTTGTGCAATGGCAAACCTCTCCTCTGCTTTTAACGGGATTCCCTCGTCTAACGTAAGACCGATGACCACTCCCCCATATTTTTTTACAATCGGGAAAATGGCTTCCATAACTTCATCCTTGCCATTGACGGAGTTGATCAGTGGTTTTCCGTTGTAGTAACGGCATGCCAGTTCAATGGCATCTGCGTTGGAACTGTCGATCTGCAGCGGCAGTGTGATGACCTCCTGAAGAAGCCTGACCACATGCTTCATGGTGGCTGGTTCGTCGATGCCCGGCAGCCCCACGTTGACATCCAGCACATCGGCCCCTGCCTCATCCTGTTTGATGGCCTCCGTCACAAGCTCATCGTACCGTTCTTCCTTTAAGGCCAGCTTCAGTTTTTTCTTTCCTGTAGGGTTTAACCTCTCTCCGCAGACAATAACCCGCTCCCCAAAGGTCACTGTTTTTGTCTGGCTGGACACCCTGGTCTTTTTTACAATCTTTCGGGGAGCTGCCTTTAACGGAGCTGTCTCTTTCAGCTTTTGGATAAACTCCGGCGTGGTCCCGCAGCAACCGCCCGCTATGGAAACGCCGTCTTTCAGGTAACCCTGCATGAGCTGAGCATATTCCTGGCTGCTCACATGGTAGTGTGTCTCCCCGTGTTCCAGGCAGGGAAGTCCTGCATTGGGCTGGATCATCACTGGTATGGATGCAGCGCTTAAAATTTCCTCAATGATCGGTCCAAGCTCCGCCGGCCCCAGGGAGCAGTTCACGCCCAGAACATCGGCTCCCAGTCCCTGCACGGTATTCACAAAGGTGACAGGGTCGTTTCCGGATAAGGTCCGCCCGTTTGACTCAAAGGTCATGGTCACAAAAACCGGCAGGGATGTGTTTTCCTTTACTGCCAGTATCCCGGCTTTCACCTCATACAGATCGCTCATAGTCTCAAACAGAACCGCATCCACATCCTCCTTCACCGCCTCCACCTGTGCAAGAATGATGTCATATGCCTCATCAAATGTAAGAGTCCCCATGGGCTCCAGCAGCTGCCCGATGGGCCCGATGTCCAGAACAATATAGGCATCCTCTTCACGGCCTGCGTTTTCCCTGGCCTGTCTGGCATTGGCTGTGGCTGCCTTAAGCATGTCCTGAAAGCTGTATTTGGACTCCTCCATTTTCAGTTTATTGCATCCGAACGTATTGGTGGTGATAAAATCAGCTCCGGCGTTAAGATATCTCTCATGGATGGACCGGATCAGTTCCGGCTGTTCGATATTTAATTCTTCTGGGATATCTCCTGCCTTCAGTCCCGCTTCCTGGAGCTGAGTTCCCATGGCTCCGTCAAATAGTAATAACTCTCTTCCGATTCTATCTAGTAACATCTCTGGCCTCTCTTTCTAAACGGACAGTCTTCTCTCATTACACACTGTCCGCACTGTTTCTTTCGCTTTGGCGCCCCGATCCCGATAAGTCCAAGCATGGACTTCTGGGGGATCATCAAATTGTCCGGTGTCAGAGTGATTCCAAGTCTCTTTCCAATATCCAGGGCCCTTGCGATTTCCCGGTTGAAGGACAGAGGGATATCGCCGTACCCAGGACAGAGCCGGAACGTTCTGTTGGGGTATCCGAGTCCCTCCTCATACTCATCACAGTATTCCTCCAGATAAGCGCTGCTCACTGCGTCCATCACAGCCGCCTTGGTCATGTTGATTTTTCCGTAGTATTTGATCTTCCTCTCCAGAGTGATCCCAAGCGTGGCTCCAAGCAGCAGGCAGTGGGTGCATTGGGCGAAAGCATCCTTTAACTGCTCCCCCGGAAGACAAAGATCCAGATCTTTGATCTTAAGAGGCTCTGCCGACAAGTCAAACCGCTTTGAAATGACCTTAGGCTGTGAAACCTGCCTTACCTCTTTTACGCACTCGTCCAGCAGCCTTTCCATATCCTCTGTAATATTCTGTCCTGTATGGCCCAGATATTTCAGTGCCGTTTCTTTAATCATGGTTCAGCTCTTTTAAGACCGTAGGAATATTGGCGAAAATTCTCTGCGCAATCTCCGGCCTGTTCATTGTATAAATATGAATACCATCCACGCCGTTTGTGATCAGATCGATGATCTGGTGGGCCGCATAGTTGATCCCGATCTCTTTCATGGCCTCCGGGTAGTTGTAATAAGTCTCGATCATAGTTGACAGCTGGAACGGGATGGAACATCCGCACAGCTTTGCTGTCCGGAGAAGGGATTTGGCGTTGGTCACTGGCATGATCCCTGCAAGGATCGGAACTGTGATGCCGATCTTTCTTGCCTCTTTTATCAGCCGGTAGTAATAATTGTTGTCAAAAAATATCTGCGTGATCAGATATTCTGCGCCGGCATCCACCTTCTTTTTCAGTGCCTGAAGGTCATCCTGAAAGCAGTCGGCCTCCTGGTGAATCTCAGGATAACATGCACCGGAAAGACAGAACGTGTCCCCGAAGTTTTCCTTAATGAACTGGTTCAGTTCGCTTGCGTAATGAAATTCCATCTCCTTTTCCCGGTATTTCTCTTCTTCCCCGGCTGGATAATCACCCCGCAGGGCCAGGATGTTGTCCACATGGTGCTCCTTTAAAGCCCGGCATTCTGTGAGGACATCTTCTTTGGTGGATGTGATACAGCTTAAGTGGGCCACAGATTCGATCTGATATTGGTTTTTTATGGCTGAGGCGATCTCCACGGTCTTTCCTTTGGAGGAGCCCCCTGCTCCGTAAGTAACACTGATAAAATCAGGGTTAAGCTTTTTAAGCTCCCCAATGGTATGATAGATGGATGAAATATCTCCTTCCTTATTTTTCGGCGGAAATACTTCAAACGATATGGTTGCTTTTTCTTTTAGTAACTCTGATATTTTCATCTGCTTCTCCTTTATCCCTGTAATACATTAAAGCAATTTTATCATGTTAGAATTTTCCTGTCTACTCTAGAACAAAGTAGGCAATCCCACTTCATCTCCCCAACCCCTCACTCTTTGAGGGGCTTGACAACTTTGAGCGCCAAATGCGATTTGACGTAGTCAAATAGTTTCCTTACGCATTTGTGTGCATAGTGCCCGTAGGGCTTTTTTGTTCCATAGGGGGAACTTTCCTATGGAACAAAGAAAAGCAACGCCATTTCAGACGCTGCTTTGCTAAACCCTTCTATTCTCTGACTGCTTTAAAAGCCTCGCTTAAGTCTTCCAGGATATCGTCTATGTTCTCTGTTCCAATAGAAAGCCTGATGGTATTTGGTTTCAATCCCTGTTCCTTCAGTTCTTCCTCATTCAGCTGTGAATGGGTGGTGGATGCCGGATGGATTGCCAGAGATTTTACGTCAGCAACATTGGCCAGTAAAGAAAAGATTTCCAAATTGTCTATAAATGTCTTAGCTGTCTGTGCGTCTCCCTTGATCTCAAAAGTAAAGATGGAACCGCCGCCGTTTGGAAAATACTTTTGATATAACTCCTTTTGCCTTACATCCTGGGTAAGAGACGGGTGGTGGACTGCTTCCACCTGTGGATGATCATTTAAAAAGGAAGCAGTTCTTAAAGCGTTTTCTACATGTCTCTCCACTCTCAGTGACAGTGTCTCCAATCCCTGCAGGAACAAAAAAGCATGGAATGGTGACAGGGTGGCTCCCATATCTCTCAGCAATACAGCGCGGATCCTTGTGACAAACGCTGCTTTGCCGACCGCCTGGGTAAAGCTGATCCCGTGATAGCTTTCGTTTGGTTCTGTAAGGAACGGGAACTTTCCAGAAGCCTCCCAGTCAAAATTTCCGCTGTCTACGATGACCCCTCCGATGGCTGTGCCGTGGCCGCCGATGAACTTGGTGGCAGAATGGACCACAATGTCAGCTCCGAATTCAATAGGCCGGATCAGATACGGTGTCCCGAATGTATTGTCAATGACCAGAGGGATCTTATGCTTATGAGCAATCTCAGCCAAGGCCTCGATATCCGCCACATCAGAGTGGGGATTGCCCAGGGTCTCGATAAATACGGCCTTTGTATTTTCCTTTATAGCCGCTTCCACTGCCCCGTCTTCAAAAATGTCCACAAACGTTGTCTTAACTCCGAACTCGGGCAGAGTGTGGGCCAGAAGATTATAGCTTCCTCCGTAAATATTTTTTGCTGAGACGATATGGTCGCCGTTTCGTGCGAGATTCTGGAAAGTATATGTAATGGCCGCCGCACCTGATGCTGTGGCCAGAGCTGCCACTCCTCCCTCTAATGCAGCCACACGCTGCTCAAACACATCCTGTGTGGGATTTGTCAGCCTTCCATAAATATTCCCTGCATCACTCAGGTTAAATCTCGCCTCCGCATGTTCACTGTTGTGAAACACATAGGAAGATGTCTGATAGATGGGAACGGCCCTGGCATCCGTTGCCGGATCTGCCTGTTCCTGCCCCACATGCAGCTGTAATGTCTCAAATTTCAAATTTCTTTCATTCCTGGTTTTTTTCTGATACATGGCGCTTCTCCTTATTTCCTATATGATTACTATGAATTGTTGTGTTGTATTATAAGGATAATTTCATATAAAGTCAATAGGAAATTGGAATTTTCTTCATCCCTCTTCCAATGATTCTTTAGGGCTGATCAGTCTTGCGGCTTTGCTTAGTCCAAATTTCACCATGTGATCTCGTACAAAATCAAGGATATGGCAGAAGCACAAAGACATATGCTCTCCAAATTCTTCTGCGCTTCCGTGCTTCAACTTCTCATAGGCTTTTAGGCTCTTTAATGTGAGCAGGTCAGTGCCCGACATACCCTCATTGAAAAAAGAAAAGTAATAACCCCAGTGAAGGAGATTTCCTGTCTCTTTAAGGATCATCTTTAACGGATCCAGTTCCAGGTTCCTTACCACACAGCGGACCAGCCCGTCCAGCAAAATGAATTCAGGGTCTCCCAGCCGATCCTGGATATACTGTGTTCCCTCTTCTTTCATTCTGTCAAAAGCCATGACCGCGGCGGGCTTTATGGCAATGGCCATGAGCTGCAGACCGCTGAGATAGACCAAAGTGTCTCTTTGAAAAGCTTTATTTCTGAGACACTGCGCAGCTGAATCATCGTTCTGCAGAATGACTCTTGTCCCCTTTGCATTCATCGTCTGTCCGAATCCCAGCTCATTCAGCATGGAAAGCGCATTGCGCATAGTTGCAACACAGACACCGTACTGACTGGCAAGCTGTGCCTCTGGCGGCAGGAATGTCCCTTCTTTGTATCTGCCTGTCCCGATTTTATCAATGAGATCCCGGGTAATCTGCATATAATAATGATCCCTTCCACAGTCAGCTGCCCATCTGTAACCATAAACCGGGTCCTCAGGTATATTAACGCACTGCTCGGATAATTCCTCCATAAACTGGCCCACAGCCGGTACGACAGACTGAAACAGCAAGCGGAACCGGGAGACAATCTCTGCCGGCTCATTTGCCGCAAACGCCTCCAGCACCCATTCAATACTGTGAAATTCATTGTATTTCAACACTAGCTCTACAAAATGCTCATAGTTCTGGAAGAACGGCATCCGCGCATAGATTTCAAGACTTGCGAATAAATCACGGAGTAAAAGATTCTCTGAGTGGTCCATCATTTCATAAATACAATTGACACAAATACGCCCCTTTTCTTCCGGACTTTGTTTTTTTGTATTCATATGCCTCCGGAACATGGAATCCAAATCTTTTTTACTGTAATGTTGGGCACAAAAAGATAAGATCGGCGGCACAAGAACGGCAATGGTCTGATGAACCGCGAGGATTGAGGTCTTCCGTTCCAGAACAAACCGGACCGCAGCATCTGTTCCAGCCTGCCTGTAAATGACAACAGCAGCCTTTCTCTCCTCGGTTTGGATGTAGCCTTCTTCTTTCAGACGGAGCAGCACATCCTTCACTGTGCGTATTCCCACATGGTAAAATTCGCAAAGGCGGCTCATAGACGGAAGCTTTTCCCCGTGCTGCAAACGCCCGGAAAGGATCTGCTCTTTCAAATTCTGGTATACATAGTTAAACAATGTCTGCTTTTGTTTCATACGTTCCGCCTCCCTTTAGTCTGATTTCAATAAATTATACAATAATCAAAAAGTTCCAACAAGCTATTTGTATACGTACGCAGATTATTTATTGCTGGACCTATGAAACAATGATATTATTTTTTTATTAGAAGGGGTTATGAATGGAGTGATAAGGATGAAAAATAACAAAAGAATCGTAAGGGATAAAGGAGCTTTTGCTTTTCTTAAAATCCGGTCTGCCTGCGTTTGGATTGTGTTGGTTTCTCTTAGTTTTCTTATGATCTCAAGCACTTTCAAACTAAAGACAGTGATAATATGTTCTGTTTTCGTGTCACTAGTCCTGTATTACAGATCAAGATTCAGACAGCTTAAAACCGCTGCATTGACGGACCCGTTGACCGGCGGCATGAATGAGGCAGCGTTTTGCCTGGCATATGAAAAACTGGCCGCCCATATGAAAGCAGGAACATATGCCGTTGTATTTATGAATATAAAAGGCTTTAAGCTGATCAACGAAAATTTTGGATCTTCCGCCGGAAATGCCACCTTAAAGTACGTATCCAGTAAACTGGAGCACTTTATCCGCACCGGCGAGACCGCAGCCAGAGATAACTCGGACTGTTTTTTCCTCTGTCTCAAGGAACACAGCGCCCAGAACATCACACGCCGTCTTCTGGATTTGTCTGCGGATATTAATTCTTTTAACAAGATTACTGATATAGAATATGAACTCACACTTTTATATGGCATCTATCTGGTGGATGATCCAAGTTTAGATGTCACCATCGTACAGGACCGGGCCAGGAGTGCCTGCCGGAAACAGGATGGTGCTGGTCCCTGTTATATCTACCATCCTGGTATGGCAAAACAACTACGGATAGAATATGAGCTGAACTCTCTTTTTGAAAGTTCTATTAAAAACCGTTATTTTCAGGTCTATCTCCAGCCCAAGATCCGGTTGTCTGACCGGACAATAACCGGAGCCGAGGCGTTGGCCAGATGGATTCATCCGGAGAAAGGAATGATCTGTCCTGGTGATTTTATACCTCTCTTTGAAGAAAACGATAAAATATGCAGGCTTGATCTTTATGTGTTTGAAGAAGTCTGTATTTACCTGCAAGCCCGTATCAAACGACAGAAGGCGCTGTTTCCTATATCCGTCAATCTGTCCCGGGCACATTTTAAAAATCTCAATTTTCTAAGAAAATTTTCAGAGATCAAGAAGAAGTATCAAATACCCGACGGGATCATTGAGTTTGAATTGACCGAATACAGTTTTCTGGATGAACAACAGCGGAAGCTGGTAAAGAACTGTATCACAGAGATGCACAGGCTTGGATTCCAATGTGCCCTGGACGATTTTGGCGTTGGTTTTTCCACACTTGCCCTGTTGAAGGACTTTGACATAGATACCGTAAAATTGGACCGCCAGTTCTTTGCAGATATGACAAATGTAAAAGCTGTACATCTTATCTCTGGTTTTATCGAAATAGCAAATAAACTGGGAATCCAGCTTGTAGCTGAGGGAATAGAGACACAGGAACAAATCCAGATCCTTGAGAGTGTCCACTGCGAAACTGTCCAGGGTTATTATTTTTCAAAACCGCTGTCGGTCCCTGACTTTGAACAGTGGGAGGATACCATATAAAAGTGGAAGGCAGAAAAAGCAAATCTTTGATCCTTGCTTCTTCTGCCTTCTCTTTATCTTCCCACCCTATGTAAATATTTTATTCTACATATATACAAAAACAAAATGTATGGAACTGCGATCCATCGTGCTGAAGAGAATGACCTGTTGATAACTCTGTTCACCATAAATCCATGATTCACCATTAGGTCCCTCACCAGTTCATTCAACACAGAAAATAAAACCGGAATTTCTGCAATCAACAGTTCACTTACCATCTGCCGTCTGGAGACATTGTAACTCATACTGATCAAAAGCAGCAGTCCCAGCATTACACCCAAGATCAGATACATCAATGGCTCTGCTGTCATGACGATGGAAATATAGTTTAGCTGTCTTTTGACTAAAAACCCATTTCTCAAAAAAGCATCGATATATCTAAATCCATAACACAGGATTAGAAACACAAACACCCAGCAAATATGGCTGATCAGGCTTTTTTTCTGCATGGTACCACCCCTTCCTCATAAAATTATACCACTATTCCAATCTTAAAATCCGGTCACAGTATCCAGCAACCATATAATACAAAACACTTACACTTAATTAAAAATTCCGGAAACTGTCTTTCAGCTCCGGAATTTATCTCTGCTCTAATAAAAATCTCCCAAATAATCATAGTGATAAAAATACAGTCCTATGTCCCTCAAGATTCCAAATCCAAAAAACAGGACCAAACCCACATACAGCATCCACATGCGGAAACGGAAAAAACTTCCGGTACCCCTCCCAGCCTTTCGGATCAGGGCACCAATACCAACCCAGCCTCCAACCAACACCAAATACATAAAAATAGGATTGCATTTCAGTGAAGTAACAAAATCCATCTGTATAAAGGCGAGAGCCGCCCTGGTGCCTCCGCAGGCCGGACAATAAAGATGCGTGACCATTTTAAAAACGCAGGGGAAGGCCGGGATCAGTGTCCATATCTTATCCATCATTTAGACATCTTCATTCCAGTTGTCACTTGTATTCACATCATCGGAATTTGTGTCATCCGTATCATCCCAGAAGTCATCATCGTCATCATCATTGCTGTGAGTGTCATAATTGTTCACATAATTCTGGTAGTCACCGCTTGCAATATTTACAACCACAAACACAGTGATCATTATGGACAAAACAATACCGCAGATACCGCAGATCAGGCCTGCAACGGCCTTTCCGTCCTTTTTGCCCATAAACTTAGGTGAAATACAAAACAAGACAACTGCCACAATTCCCAGCACAAAAGCTACGGGAAAACAGCAGCATGCCAATGCGATGGATACAACGCCAAGCACAAGTGAAACAGTCGCATGATTGTTTTTCGGAGGTTCCTCCTGAGCCGCATATGCCTGTGCCCCTGTCTGGTTCTGCTGATATCCATAATCCTGCTGTCTTTCTTCCTGATAATAATATCCGCTTTCCCCCACTACGATCGTATCAGGAGATGGTTCGGACTCCGTCTGCTCTGCCACAGGTTCGCTCTGGACTGCCGCCTGCTCTGCCTGGTCTCCAACCTCCTCCACTGGCTCCTTGATTTCTTCCCCTGTATAAGGGTCATACTTTTTTTCTTCCATCTATTCATTCTCTCCTTTCATTTAAGTACCTTATCATGCCAGGCCCCAGATCCTGATTCGGCCGGGCCATAAAACCATGTGCCTCATAAAAGGCTTCTCTTCCTTTTGCACACATCAGATCCAGCATCATCTCCGTATCGTCTTCCCGGATACTTTCCACAAAAGCAGCCAGATTCTCGATCAGCTTACTTCCGACGCCGGCCCTCTGATAGTCCGGATGTATCATCAAATCCTGAATATAGCAGATCACTGCTCCGTCCCCTACGATACGTCCCATGCCCACGATTCTGTCATCCGCATAGGCCGCTACTACATATAGACTGTTTTTCAGCGCTTTAACTGCCTGAGTCCTTGAAAGCTTTTTAAAACCGACGGCTTCGCGGAGCCAAAGATAGGTATCCACTCCGATGTGGTTTGCAACTAGTGTAATCATTTTTATTCCTTCTATCTGTTGTAATTCATTTTGATATTATAACACGAAGCCATCTTTTGTGATATAATTTAAGAAAAAAAGTAAGGAGCAGTTATGGATTTTCAAATACTAGACTTCATCCAAACGCACATGAGAACTCCGTTTCTGGACAGTTTCTTTACCCGGATCACCCATTTAGGCGATGCAGGGACCGTCTGGATTCTGATTGCCGTCATTCTTCTGTTTACAAAAAAATACCGAAAGGCAGGCCTGGGGATGCTGATCGTTATGCTAATCGCCAACATCATCGGGGACCAGATCATCAAACCTCTGATAGGCAGGGCAAGACCTTTTACCTACCGGGATATCAAACTGCTGATCCCGCCTCCCGGCCGCTATTCATTTCCGTCCGGACATTCCGCATCCTCGTTCGGCGCGGCAGTATTTTTGTACTTATACGACAAAAAGCTGGGGATCCCAGCTTTTGTCCTGGCAGCGCTGATCGCATTCAGCAGGCTGTACCTGTATGTACATTATCCTACCGATGTCCTCGGCGGTATTTTACTGGGTACAGTTTGCGCAGTCTTTGTGTTCCGTGTTTTTCGACGCAATGGATACGTCAATGGAACAGTCTGAAATATGATCTGAGTTGATGGATAGACCATAGTCAATATGCAGGGCCATGCTGTCCTCTGTCTCCTGAAGGTCAATCTTGCTGGTGTTGATGCCAAGCAAAAGACTGCCGAACGGAGTATCGTAGTAAGTGAGGTTTTCTTTTCCCCGCTCAAAAACCATATGGGAGCTGCTGGCTCCCTTTTTTGTTACTTCCACAACCTTCGGACTGATCTTAAGCCGGTTCTTTACAATCTGAGAGTCATCAGTCAGCTCATCATACATGATATAATGCTTTCCATTTTTCAGATAGTAAGCCCCTGTAGTCATCAATTCGATGGGTTCCTCCGAGCTGACATCCAGCTGAAGGCCGGAAATATTTATAATTACTTCTTTCTTCATTTGTCTCCTCTAATATTTTTCAATATCAATCGGCTGTACATTTTCTACATGACACGGCAGCACTCGGTCCGCAAAGGTGAGAAACTGGTCTTCCATGTCACTGACATAGTATTCATATTCTGCGGCGTGTCCGCTTTCTGCGGCAATTTTGCGCTCTTTTAACAGTTCCTTCAGAGACTTTGCAGTCTCATAGGCAGGGTTGATCAGAGTCACCGTTTCCCCTACAAAATTCTTAATAGGGTTTTGAAGCAATGGGTAATGTGTGCATCCCAGGATCAGAGAATCGATATGATACTGGTCGAATTCCCTCAGATACCTGGACACCATATCCTCCGTGATCCTGTCATCGATGAGCCCCTCTTCCACCAGAGGCACAAACATCGGACAGGCTTTGGTCACGACCGTCACCTCCGGATTCAGCTCCCTTAAATACCTGCCGTACTGGCCGCTCTTTATGGTGGCGTTGGTTCCTATGATACCGATGTGCTGGTTCTTTGTGGCTCTGGTAGCCGCAATGGCCCCGGGCCTCACCATGCCGATCATGGGCACGATATATTCCTTTTGAAGTTTTGACATAGCCAGGGCACTGGCCGTATTACAGGCTACCACGATGGCTTTCACATTTTTGCTCAATAAAAAATTTACGATCTGTCTGGAATACCGGATGACCGTATCCTTTGATTTGGTTCCATAGGGAACTCTCGCCGTGTCTCCAAAGTAGATCAGGCTCTCATCCGGGAGCTGCCTCATGATCTCCCTGGCCACAGTAAGACCTCCCACACCTGAATCAAACACTCCGATGGGTGCATTGTCATGTGTGCTGCTCATTATTACTCAAACCTTTCTTCCGCAAGACGGATCAGCTCATCCGCAAGTGCCGGTGTCTCAATTCCCTGGGCTGCCCATAACATAGGGTACATACTGATGGAAGTAAACCCAGGGAGAGTATTGATCTCATTAAATACCACTTCTCCGTTATCCGCAATAAAGAAATCCACACGGGAAAGACCGTATCCGTCCACAGCCTTAAAGATCTCTGCCGCTGACTTGCGGATCTCCTCCCTCGTCTCCTCCGGCATCGGCGGATCGATGACTGTCTTGGACTCTGCATTGTTATACTTGGCGTCATAATCATAGAAATCGGCAGCCGCAAGGATCTCCCCTACGCCGGAAGCTTTGACCTCTTTACCGCCAAGAACCGCGCATTCCACTTCCCGTCCCACAATGGTCTCTTCCACCAAAATGTTCCGGTCATGCTCTGCGGCCTTCACAAGGGCAGCAGCTAGTTCTTCCCTGTTCTCTGCCTTGGAAACTCCCACAGAAGATCCTGCCCTGGAAGGTTTCACGAACATGGGATAGGAAAGCTTTGCCTCCGCTCTGTCAAGGGTCTCTTCCATCCGGGCCAGATCACTTCTCCGGATGTGTACAAACTCTGCCTGGCGGATCCCCAGATCCTCCACTATAATCTTTGTGTAGACCTTATCCATGGAAACCGCTGAGGCAAGAACCCCGCAGCCCACATATGGAATCTGCGCCATCTCAAACAATCCCTGGATCGTTCCGTCCTCTCCGTTTAAGCCGTGCAGAACCGGAAAGATCACATCCACCGGCTGGAGACGGTAAGTCCCCTCCGCCAGGAGTACGAGAGCCTGATCCTGTGTATCCGGAGAAATGACCGCATTCACTTTGGATTCTCTCCAGCTTCCGTCCTCGATGTCCTTGAGTTTATCCACAAGCAGCCATCGGCCGCCTCTTGTTATCCCCACTAAGATCACATTATATTTATTCTCATCCAGGCTCCGGATGACTGTAGCAGCCGAAACACAGGACACTTCATGTTCGGAGGATCTACCCCCGAAAATTACAGCGACATTCTTCTTCATATCTGTCTTACATCTCCTTTTCATCATGGTGACATTATATCATACCTTTAAGGTAGAAACTTTTCAAAAATATATCCATAAAACTTTTTACGGTATTTCTCATACTCTTTTTTGTTCCGGAAGGTCCATCCATAGACAGGGATGCCGGATATCCTGCGGCACAGCCTCAGCGATGGTTCATCCCAGTAAATATATTTATATGCAATAAAGTCCGGTTTCGTGGCAAAATTGGTCAAAAGTTTCTGTTCTGCCCAGTAGGCCAGCTGATTGCCCTTGTGCTGATCCTTTCTGAAATTCATTGACAGCTGTCCTCTGATCACTTCCGGCCGGTTCATCCGGAACCAAAACAGTGCATAGGGATGGAAGGACTCCATACAGTAAAGGCCGTGATAACGGTCCAGCGCCTCCGCCGACAGCCGGCACAGCTTCCGGTCACAGTGCTCCATTTTTAACTCTACCAAAAGGGGAACCTGTCCGTGAACCATTTCCAGCACATCCACAAATCTTGGAATACGCTCTTTCGTTTCCATCAACGGATATCTTCTCAGCTGCTCATAGGTCAGATCCCGGATTTTTTTGTTGACACCGCAGGTTCTCTTAATGTCATAATCATGATGGACCACCATCACGTCATCTTTGGTAAGCTGTACATCCAGTTCGATCCCATACCCATGATCCACCGCGTTCTGGAAAGCTTTCATGGAGTTTTCCGGAATACCGTCAAACCCGTGCAGCCCCCGGTGCGCAAAGTATTTCGTCTCCAGCACCGGATGCTTTCTTAACTTTCCCGGATAAATCATATACAAGTATAAAAGAACAAAAACTGGTATCAAAATGAGAATCATTGCTTTCCTCTTTTCTCCTTCACAGCCTGCGTGAGTATCTCCCTGCTGTTTTTGCCGGGATCATCCAGTACAAGCTCCAAAAGTTCATTGAGCATTTCACCCAATTCTTTTCCAGGTTTCATGCCAAGGCTGATCAGATCCTTTCCGTCAAGGGCAAGATCCTTTACCTTTAGACAATCCTTTTCCTTTTTGATCTCCTCAAACAGCACTGCGGTGCGGTCAAGAATCTCCTGCTTTTCCTCCAGCATAAAACTGCTCTGGGCCAGGATATCTGCCTGCTGGACCTTTAAAAGCTTTTCAAACAACGGGACAGAAAGCTTGCTTGCCCACCTTCTCACCGTCCTTTTGTTCACTTCCTTTGCAGAGCCGAACCGAATATCATGCCAGTAGACCAGTTTTGTCACCTGCTTCACTGTCTGATTGTCGAACTTCAACCGCCTTAGAATCTTTCTGGCCATCTCCTCACCGATCACGTGATGTCCTTGGAACCGGTCTTTGTCCGGTCCCTCCACTCTGGCATCTGGTTTTCCCACATCGTGGAGGAGCATCGTCCAGCGCAGAATATGGTCCGCCTCAGCATTCTTTAATGCCTCTACCGTGTGAACCCCTACGCTGTAACGATGATGGGGGTTATTCTGGGGAGTCTCCATCATCCGGTCAAATTCAGGCAGTACCACGCTTGTGACTCCCAGTTCATATGCATCCAGGATTGTTTCCGGATGTTTGGACAAAAGAAGCTTGGTAAGCTCTACCTGGATCCGCTCTGCGCTGATGTCCTTTAAGTATTTGGCCTGCTCTCTGACTGCCTGCTTTGTCTGATCCTCAATGGTAAATCCCAGCTGTGCCTGAAACCGCAGGGCTCTTAAGATCCTCAGGGCATCCTCATCAAAACGTTTGGAAGCCTGACCCACGCAGCGGATGACCTTACGTTTCAGATCCTCCACACCTCCATAGTAGTCGATCAGCCCATCCCTATCATTATATGCCATGGCGTTGATCGTGAAATCCCGTCTTAGAAGATCTTCTTTTAAAGATTTTGTAAAACAGACCTCCTCCGGTCTTCTGTGGTCCTTATATTCTCCGTCCACCCGGTAAGTGGTCACCTCAAACGGTTCTCTGTCCATCATGACTGTGACAGTGCCGTGGGCAATCCCGGTGTCAATGGTATATGAAAAAATCTCCTTTACTTGGTAAGGAGATGCGGATGTGGTGATGTCCCAATCCATAGGACACTTGCCCAAAATGCAGTCCCGGACCGGGCCGCCTACGACATATGCTTCGTAGCCGGCCTGTTCCAGCTGATTTATGATTTGTTTTGCTTTTTCAGGTATCACTATTTTAAACATAAATTTCCTTTAATATGCTTTACCGAAAAGAACCATCTTCTTGGCAGGTTTTCCGCAGTGCACACATACGTCACCCAGATGTTCCTGTTCAAACGGCATACAGCGTGTGGTAGCACCGGTCTCATCCTTGATAGCTTCCTCACACTCCGTCTCTCCACACCACATAGCTTTTACAAAGCCCTGCTGTTTGTCGATGATCTCTTTGAATTCATCCCAGTCTGCCGCCTCATGGGTGTTCGCCTCTAAATGCTTTTTAGCACGCTCAAGCATATCGCTCTGCATCTGGCCAAGCACCTCTGAAAGTTTTGTCTCGATCTCGTCAAGAGAGACAATGATCTTTTCTCTTGTGTCACGGCGCACAATGACTGCCTGGTTTTTCTCGATATCTTTTGGTCCGATCTCGATCCTGGTCGGAATTCCCTGTACTTCCTGTTCACTAAACTTCCATCCCGGACTCTTGTCAGAATCATCAACCTTAACTTTATAGTTCTTAGAAAGACGTGCCCGGATCTCTTCCGCTTTCTCAAGCACCCCTTCTTTTTTCTGCATAATTGGCACGATCATAGTCTGCACCGGCGCGATTTTCGGAGGAAGCACAAGTCCTGAATCATCTCCGTGGACCATGATGATGGCTCCGATGATACGGGTGGACATTCCCCATGAAGTCTGGTGCACATACTGCAGTTTATTGTTCTTGTCAGTATACTGGATATCAAATGCCTTGGCAAATCCGTCCCCGAAGTTATGGCTGGTACCGGACTGAAGTGCTTTTCCATCGTGCATCAGCGCCTCGATCGTATAGGTGGCATTGGCTCCTGCAAACTTTTCTTTCTCTGTCTTCTGTCCTTTGACAACCGGAATCGCCAGGTACTGCTCACAGAAATCAGCATACATATTTAACATCTGGACCGTGCGCTCCTCTGCCTCGTCAGCAGTAGCGTGGGCTGTATGTCCTTCCTGCCAGTAAAATTCAGAAGTGCGCAGAAACGGCCTGGTACTCTTCTCCCAGCGTACTACGGACACCCACTGGTTATATAACTTCGGCAGGTCTCTGTAAGACTGAATGATATTAGAATAGAAGTCACAGAATAAAGTCTCTGAAGTCGGACGCACACAAAGGCGCTCTTCCAGCTTTTTATTTCCCCCGTGAGTAACCCATGCCACTTCCGGCGCAAAGCCCTCCACGTGATCTTTTTCTCTCTCCAAAAGGCTTTCCGGAATAAACATCGGCATCGCCACATTTTCCACTCCGGTTTCTTTGAACTGGGAATCCAGTACCTTCTGAATATTTTCCCAAATGGCATAGCCGTTGGGACGCAGGATCATACAGCCTTTTACGCTGGAATATTCGATCAATTCTGCTTTTTTAACAACATCTGTATACCACTGTGCGAAGTCCTCATCCATTGCTGTGATGGCTTCCACAAGCTTCTTTTCTTTTGCCATATAAATAATCTCCTTCTAATCCTTTATTATTTCCTTCCTCTTTAAATCCGTATAAAATACAGCCAGACTGATCTGGAACCAGGGAGCTACAACAAATACTCCCAGTCCGCAGGGAATCAAGCCGAGCAGCATCCATGGAACAAACGAAATCCAGAGACCCATTAATCTCATATAATTCCCGCGCATCAAATCGTTTCCACGCCATATTGCCTTCCGGCATACCTGTTCTTCCCCTTCCAGCAGCAGATACAGAGCCGGAAAATATCTCAGTTCAACAATAACTGTAGCCAGCACACTCGCGATTGTCATCATATATGGAAAATCCTCGTTTGTTGCTGAATAGTACACAACACCTCCAAAAAAATCTATGATAAACATAATCAGAAATGTTATAATATTTTTTCTAACAATCAGCCATAAAACCTGTTTCGTCTTATTTCTGAACAAGTAAAAGACCTGATCTACCTTAGGCTCCTGGCCCTTAGATACCCCTAGACACGCAACGACATTTCCTGTAAAGAAAACAGCCAGCAGCCCATAAATGACAATCTGCATCACCAGCGATAGAATGGAAGAGGGAAACATTAAATCAATTCCCTCCTGCCAAGTCAGCAGCCCTACACAGATAACAACTACAATGAACTCAATGATAACTAAAACTTTTAAATTTTCTTTAAGCTTCTCCTTTGAAAACGCACGGATCTCCTTAAAACTCATTCTCTCTCTCATGATACCTCTCTTTATCCGCTACCACTCATAATGGTGCAACTGACCCTCTCTCTGGAAATGGTCGAATCCCTGCTGCCTTAACACCTCGTAGGCTACAATTGCCACGGAATTGGACAGATTCAGGGAACGGATTTCTGGAAGCATCGGTATCCGGACTGCGGTCTCTTTATAATCAAGCAAAATCTCTTCCGGTATTCCGGCGCTCTCTTTTCCAAACACCAGATAGACGTCTTCGTCTGCCCCTTCATAAGTGACATCTGCATAAGTCTGTCTGGACTTTGTAGTAGCCATATAGATCCTGGGGTCCTGGTTCTTGTCCAAGAATTCCTGGAAATTCACATAAGTCCTCACATCCAGATGCTCCCAGTAATCCAATCCTGCCCTTTTGATCATCTTTTCATTCAGCTTAAATCCCAGCGGTTCAATCAGATGCAGGACCGCACCGCAGGCGACGCATGTCCTTCCGATATTTCCGGTGTTGGCCGGCATTTCCGGCTCATGCAGAACAATATGCAGCATGATTATCTCCTTAGTTTTTCAATAAATGTACCAAGCCTGCTCAAGGCTTCCTTCAGCTCATCGATGGAATATGCGTAGGACACCCTTAGATATCCTTCCCCGCATGCACCGAATGCAGTTCCGGGCACGATGGCTACCTTCTGTTCCTTTAACAGCTCTTCTGCAAACTTCTCTGAAGACATCCCAAATTCTTTGATAGACGGGAAGGCATAAAACGCACCCTCCGGCTCAAAGCATTCCAGGCCGAGTTCATGGAAACGGTGCAGCAAATACCGCCTTCTCTGGTTATAAGAATTCTTCATCTCCTCCACCTCGTCGTCACAGGCACGGAGAGCTTCCACCGCCGCATACTGGCTTGTGGTAGGCGCAGCCATAATGCCGTACTGGTGGATCTTTACCATCTGCTCCATAATGATCCCGGGAGCCGCGGCATATCCAAGCCTCCATCCGGTCATAGCAAACGCCTTTGAAAATCCGTTGATC
Source organism: Anaerostipes rhamnosivorans (assembly GCF_005280655.1). Taxonomy (NCBI): domain Bacteria; kingdom Bacillati; phylum Bacillota; class Clostridia; order Lachnospirales; family Lachnospiraceae; genus Anaerostipes; species Anaerostipes rhamnosivorans. Next base: position 473,221 of record NZ_CP040058.1, on the reverse strand, counting down.
ACAATGGTCCGTTCCTTCATATCCGGAAGAGCACCGATGCTCACATGCTTATGTCCGTATGTGAGCTCAGAATAAATCTCATCGGAAATCACCAGCAGGTCATGTTCCTTTGCAAATTCCGCAATCGGCTCCAGGTCCTTTTTCGTCATAATGGCCCCTGTAGGATTGTTCGGGAACGACATAATGATCGCTTTTGTCTTATCTGTCACAACGGCTTCCAGCTGTTCCCTTGTCAGCTTGAATTTATCTTCCGCTTTCAGTTCCACAGTGACCGGCACTCCGTCCGCCATGACAACACACGGCACATAACAGACAAAGGACGGCTGGGGCACGATAACCTCATCCCCCGGATTGATGATGGCCCTTAACGCCACATCGATCCCTTCACTTCCGCCCACAGACACTAGAATTTCTTCCGTTTTGTAACGCATATGGTATTTTCTTTTTAAATATCTGCAGATCTCTTCCCGCAGTTCCTTAAGACCTGCATTAGATGTATAGAAGGTTCTGCCCTTCTCAAGGGAATAGATGCCCTCTTCCCTGATCCTCCAGGGAGTATCAAAGTCCGGCTCCCCCACGCCGAGGGAAATTGCTTCCGGCATCTCGCTCACGATATCGAAAAACTTCCGTATGCCGGAGGGCTCCAGCATAACGGCCTTTTTTGAAAGCATATCTTTCATTATGGAGTCACCGCCTGTCTTTTATCTACCTTTTTTGCTTCTAATACAGTTCCATGGTCCTTATACTTCTTAAGTACAAAATGGGTGGCTGTGCTCAACACCGCTTCCAGAGGAGCGAGCTTGGAGGAAGTAAACATAGAAATCTCCTTCATTGTCTTCCCTTCCAGCATGACCATAAAATCATAGGCTCCAGACATGAGATACAATGCCTTAACTTCTGGAAAATTGTAAATGCGCTCTGCAATCTTGTCAAATCCTTCCCCTCTCTGGGGTGTTACCTTTACCTCGATCATCGCTGTAAGCTGCTCTCTGCTTGTATGATCCCAATTGATCAGAGTGTGATACCCGCAGATGATATGTTCCTTTTCCATCTCCGCCACTTCATTTGCGATCTCAGCCTCCGTGGAATCCAAGAGGACCGCCAGTTCTTTCAGATCCAGACGGCTGTTCTTTTCTAATAATTTTAAAATTGACTCTCTCAGCTCTTGATTCATGATCTCTCTCCAATCTTATACAATTCGTCTTGTTTCGGAGCTTCCAGGCTTGCCGCTTTTCCATCCCGGTAGATGATCTTATCCTTAGAATCTGTCGTGCGGCCGATGATGGAAGCTTTGATCCCTTCCTGTTCCAATGCTCTCACAAGAGCATTTCCATGATCTGTTGTGATCAACATGGAACCGCTGGAGATCAGCTGGTACGGGTTCAAGTCAAAAAACTCACATAACTCCACCGTATGCTGCTTCACCGGAATATCTTCGATAGTCACTTCCAGCCCTACACCAGAGGCCTGGGCCACTTCCCAAAGTGCCCCATAAATACCTCCCTCTGTAATGTCATGCATGGCAGATGCATAAGCTCCGGCGATCTTTCCTTCCGGGACAACGGAGACATATTCCAGGCAGGCCTTGGCCTCATCAAGAAACTCTCCGGAAAAACGTTTCCTCAGCAGATCCTCCTGCTCTCTGGCTATGATCCCTGTCCCTTCCAAGCCGATATATTTGGTCACAATGATATCCTGCCCGGGCCTGGCGCCTTTGGTGGACAGCAGCTGGTCTTCCTTTACTTTCCCAACACCGGTAACGGAAATCAAAGGCTTTCTTACCGCATCCGTAACTTCCGTATGCCCGCCGATGACCGCGATGCCAAGCTTTCTACACTCTTCCTGCACTTCTGAGGACAGCTGCCTTAATTCCTTTTCCTTTGTCTCCGGCGGGAGCAGGACCGTAAGCATCAGCCCTATCGGCTCTGCCCCAGAGGAAATCAAGTCGTTGGCGGTAACATGCACCGCCAAACGCCCAGCTTCCTCGGCCGCGCCGGTAATAGGGTCAGTGGAAAGCACAAACACTTCCCCCTCCTTAAGCTTCAAGGCCGCACAGTCTTCTCCGATGCCGGGGCCGATCAAGACTTCCTCTCTCTTTGTCCCCAGCTGTTCCAATATGACCTTTTTTAATGTGGATTCTGGAATTTTACCTATCTTCATGATTTTTCCCTGATTAATCTTCTTTGGATTTTTTGGTTCCCTCAGTACTCTTCTTTTTCGCTTCTTTCTTCTTTTCTGTAGTCTTGTTCTTCTCTGTTGTCTTTTCCGTAGATTTTTCGGTGTTCTTTTTGTCTTTGTTTTTCTTGTCGGAATCTTTCTTCTTGTCTTTGTCTTTTTCCTTCTTTTTGGTACCCACTCTTACGGTATTCGGAGTTGCCATGTAGCTGGATGTATTAAACAGAATCTTTTTTGTCTTCTTGCCCTTTTCCTTGACAATCTTCCAAAGCCTGGCTTCATACCCTGTATGGCCCACCTGTTCCACCACACGTTTCCCCTCTTCCATTGTAGGGTCCTTAATCACCTTTTCACCGGAACTGTTTCTCACAGAAGTGGTCTCAGAGACAAACTCCACGTGACGGTTTGGATTGGTTTTCTGTCCGTAGACAGTGAATGTGATATTTGAGCCATCAGCGATTCCTTCTATATAAATAGGGAAATCAAACTGGTTCTGGAACTTAAGGTCCTTGTATGTTCCCGCGATGGCCGCGTCAGCGGATCTCGGCACATAGGATACCGTCATAGAGTGCGGATGTCTCTCCTTGATCTTAAGCTCTGCCCGGATCACGGCATTGTACAGCGTTGTGGAAACCTGGCAGATTCCTCCGCCGTAGGTCTGTACTGTCTGGCCGTTCTCATAGGAACCTGCCAGATAATATCCATTCTCACTGGTAAACGGTGAGACTGCTTTATATACAGAAAAGGTCTCTCCCGGGTAGACCACACTGCCGTTGATCATCTTAGCCCCGTTGGCAACGTTTCCTTTTCGTCCCGGTGCAGAAGAACCGTAGTAAGTTGTCTTGGTACCCAGCTTATCCTTGACCTTCGCCATATCCTCGCTGGTATACTCTGCCTTTTTCCTTGTGACCTTCAGCGGCACCTTAAAACTCTCCGCCTCAACCTGCTTTTTATAAGCCTGGAATGTACTTTTTTTATTAAGTGCATATCCGGTTTTTTCTTTAACAATGACAAACTTGCCGTTTTTCCTCTTTAAGGATGCATTTTTAGGCTCTGATACAATCTTTTTCGCTGCTGATTCCAGTTCTTTGTCAAAGGTCTCCTGGTCGTAGCTGCGCTCGATCTTTACTTCCACCTGATCTTTCTTAACCTGGGAATAGCGGCTGATGATGCTGCCGGATCTTCCCACGCCGTAGGCATCCTTGACTGTTTTCTCCACATCCCATGAGACGCCTGTCTTTGAAAGCTTTGTCACCGCTTTCTTATCGTCCACATAAAATGTGATATCCTTTGTTTTTTCTTTCTCTATATAATTTTCAATCTCTTTTTTCGCTTCTTCTTTTGTCATCCCTCCCAGGGACTTTCCTTCAAATACTACCCCCTGGACGATCTTGTGGTCCTTGGTGGCTCCTTTTACTGTCTGGCTGATATAAACAAATACGCCAATACAGATCACTGCTAAAACCCCGGCAGCGATACCGGCCTTGATCTTCTTAGACATGCCTATCCTTCCTAATTTGTTCCCGTGTACAAATGTTGTCCGTTTTACACCAGTAAATAACCGGCAACTGTTGTGCCAACCATTACGATTGCCAAAAGAATCGCAATAATTCCGGCGATCATTCTTTTCTTTTTCATCGCATCACCCCATATTTTGAAATAATCTCATCTATAGTTCTGGAAGCTTCGCTCATTGTCAGTCCATCTATGTTGCCGTTATCCTCTATTTTATGATATTTCCGCAGTTCATTCAAGTACCGTTTTTGCTTTGCTGTGATCATCTGAAGCTTTTTGGGACGGTACATGAGCGGCTCCGGCTCAAAGACCTTTTGATCTGCCCCGAATTCTTTTTTCATGGACTCGAACACAACCGCCGTGGCCAGCGCGTCATCATAGGCCCTGTGGGCCGCCTGGTTCACATAGTGATAATGCTCACAAAGGCATCCCAGTTTTTTGCTCTTTAACTGCCGAAGCAGCATCCGCGCGGCCTTCAGCGTATCCACCCCTTCCTTTTCAAAGGGATAAGAAAACTTTCTAGCCGCTGTCTTCATAAAACGATAGTCAAACATCAGATTATGCCCCAGCACCGGAAAGCCCTCGCTGAAAGATAAAAACCCTTCTACACCGTCTCTCAGTGCTATACCGCCGTCCAGCATTTTCCTAGAAATGCCGGTCAGCTGGATGATAAAATCTGAGACCTCCCGCTCCGGATAAATGATACAGTTATATTTTCCGGCGATCCTGCCGTCCTTGACTTTGACGGCGCCGATCTCAATCACCTGGTCTTCATCCACAGATAGTCCCGTGGTTTCCAGGTCAAAAGCAACATATTCCTTCATAGGCTACACCTCGTTTGACGGGCAGACTGACTGAAGGGTACACTCCCCGCACTTGGGCCGTCTGGCGATGCAGACATTCCTCCCGTGAGTGATGATCTGGATATTATAAAGAATCCACTGCTCTTTGGGCAGGACTTTCATCAGATCATGCTCGATCTTAACCGGATCATCATTTTTTGTCAGACATAGTTTCTTAGATATCCTTTTCACGTGGGTGTCCACCACGATGCTGGGTTCGTGGAAAATATTGCCGCGGATCACATTGGCTGTTTTCCTTCCCACACCGTCCAGAGCAGTCAATTCTTCTATGCTCTCCGGAACTTCCCCTCCGTGCCGCTCTAAGATCTGGCTGGCGGCACCGATAATGTTCTTTGCTTTATTCTTATAAAATCCCGTGGAATAGATATCTCTTTCCAGTTCTTTCAGATCTGCTTTCGCAAATGCATCAAGGCTTGTATACTTCTTAAACAGCTTTTCCGTAACAATGTTGACTCTGGCATCGGTACACTGTGCGCTGAGCATCGTTGCGATCAGAAGCTGCCATGCATTTTCATGATTTAAGTAACATTTATACTCTGTGGTATAGGTTTCATTTAAAATATCGCAGATCTTTCTCACTCGTTCCTTCGTTACCCTCTTGGATACTTTCGCCATAGGTTTTACGCTCCTTATGAGTTCTTCTCTATCGTTTCTTCGTTGCGGTAGCGGTCATGCAGTGTCAAAATGGTGGTCCTAAGTTCGCTGTCCAGCTGTTCTTTTGTCACTCTCCACTCCCAGTTCTCTCCCACTGTAGAAGGTGTATTGATCCTTGCGCTGCTGCCGAGCCCAAGATAATCCTGAAGTGGGATGATCACCGTATCCCCCCTGCTCTCAAGGGCCAGGGATATCAGATCCAAATTCACACGTCCGGTCGGAACGATGGTGCTGTGTTCCAGATAATGGTGCAGAAAGTTTCTGTCCTCCTCTGACATATTCTCATACCATCCAATGGCTGTGTCATTGTCATGGGTTCCTGTGTACACCACACAATTATCCTCATACTTATGCGGCAGATAAGCACTGTCGTCCCATGCACCGAAGGCAAACTCCAGGATCTTCATACCCGGATAACCGATCTCCCTCTGCAGCTCCCTCACGGAGTCTGTCAGGAATCCCAGATCTTCGGCGATGATCTTTACATCTCCCAGCTTCTTTTTTAACGCGAGAAAGAAATCAAGTCCAGGCCCTTTTTCCCACTTCCCTCCGGCCGCTGTCTCTGCATCCGCAGGAATCACGAAATATTCGTCAAACCCCCGGAAATGATCTAGTCTCAGCACATCGTACAAGAGAAAGTTGTGGCTTAGTCTCTTCATCCACCAGTCATAATCTGTATTCTTATGATACTCCCAGTCATAGACAGGGTTTGACCACAGCTGGCCGTTCTCCGCAAAAGCATCCGGTGGACATCCCCCCTGCACCCTTGGTTTCCCGTCTTCATCCAGCTGGAACATTTCCGGGTGGGCCAGAAAGTCTGCGCCCTCCTTTGCCACATAAAACGGAAGGTCCCCGATGATCTGGATGCCATTTGTGTTGGCATACTGCTTAAGTTTCAGCCACTGGCTCAGGAACTTGTACTGCACGAAGCAAAAATACTCTCTTCCTTTTCCCGGCTGTTTTAAGTTCATGTATTTACAGAAGTCATCCAGCCATTCTTTATGGGTCTTCTTGAAATCTTCGTAGTCTCTTCCCCCTCTGAAGCGGCTATATGCGATCCACAGCAGGATTTCCCTGGACATAAATACTTTATCATAATCCACTTTTTCTTCGCTGTCGGAAAATTCCCAGCCGTCGCACTCTTCTGGAGTCAGAAGTCCCTCTGCCTGAAGCTGCTCCAAATCAATATATAATACGCTTCCCGCGAAGCTTGAATAGGATAAATATGGAGAATTTCCTTCCCCGATGGTTCCCAGGGGAAGAATCTGCCAGTAAGACTGGCCGGTTGATTTCAGAAAGTCTACAAACTGGTAGGCTTCTTTTGAAAAGCATCCAATGCCGTAAGAGGACGGCAGGCTAAAGATAGGCAGCAAAATACCACAAGATTTCATTCATTACTCCTTATAACTACTGATGAGAGGCTCATCATCTGATTAACAGTTTTCGTATCCCTCATTATAGCATGATTTCCTGTGGTTGTTTGCTCAAAATACCGTACATTTACTATTTTTCATGATTTTTTATAATACTTCGGATCGTTTTGTACAAGAATGGCTTCAACTGTTCTAATGTCACGGGCTGTTCAAATAAAATAGCATTATAACAGCTTGCAGAAATCAGTTCCACGATCAGGTAGATCATGGTCTCCGGTTCCTCAAATTCCCGGCCGGATTCCTTCATGAGGTTCATGTAGACCTCATAGATGTTCTCGTGGTCGCCCTCCATGGGTTCGTTCATGGCATTTTTAAAGATCCCCCATCCCAGATGTTTGGAGATCAGCTTGAGGAGCGTAGGATTTTTATACAGCTGGTCAATGATATTGTCCGCCAGAAATACGATCTTGTCTTCGAACAGCCGGATATTGGCTTTTTCCAGATCCCGGTAAGCCTTTTTAAAGATCAGGCCGGCCCGGTGCGCGATCAGTTTATAACGGATGTCTGTCTTATCCTTAAAATAGAGATAAAAGGTTCCCTTAGCAACTCCCGCCTGACTGACGATATCAGAGATGGATGTCTTTTGATAGCCATTCTGCGTAAACAGATGATACGCCGTATCAAGCAACGCTGTCTTCTTTCTCTTTTTATTTTCTTCTACTTTACTCATTGGCGTTCATCCCCCTTTTGGACTTCTTTTGTTATCATTATATATCAAAAAATGACCACAAGTCAATAATTATTAAAAAACCGTAAAAATAAACCGATAATTATTGACTTTTAGTCATTTTTATAGTATACCAGTAATAAGAAAATGACCTTTAGTCATTCATTTAGGAGGATTGATTATGATTAAATTTGGGAAATGGATAGCAAAGCATCGGAAACTGATCGTTCTGCTCTCCCTCCTTCTGGTGATTCCATCCCTGATCGGAATTTCAAAGACCCGGATCAACTATGATATCCTAAGCTATCTTCCAAGTTCTCTGGAAACCGTCAAGGGCCAGGATATTATGGTAGATGAGTTTGGAACCGGGGCGTTTTCCATGGTTGTGGTGGAGGATGCCAAACTGAAGGATGTACAGGAAATCAAACACAAGATTGAGAAAGTGGACCATGTAAAAAAGGTACTCTGGTATGATGACATCGCGGACACCACTTTCCCAAAAGAAATGCTGCCGGAAAAGATCCGGAACGTATTTTTTAACAAGAATGCCACCATGATGATCGCGCTGTTTGACAATACTACCTCTTCCGACGAGACCATGAGCGCAGTCAGCGAGATGCGCCATGTGGTAGGCAAGCAGTGCTTTATCAGCGGGATGTCCGGCATCGTAACCGACATCAAGAATCTGGCACTGGAAGAAATGCCGATCTATGTAGTGATCGCGGCTGCCATGTCTTTACTTGTTTTATGTCTCACCATGGAATCCCTGCTGACTCCGGTGTTGTTTTTGGCCAGCATCGGCATCGCTATCCTATATAACCTTGGAAGCAATATCTTTCTGGGAGAGATCTCGTACATAACAAAGGCGCTGACAGCAATCCTGCAGCTGGGAGTCACCATGGATTATTCCATCTTTCTGCTCCACAGCTATGAAGACAACAAGGTTCGGTTTGACAATGACAAGCAGAGAGCCATGGCCCACGCCATCTCCAATACGTTTAAGTCCGTTGCGGGAAGCTCTGTCACCACCATTGCTGGTTTTGCGGCCCTGTGCTTTATGACGTTTGCCCTTGGCATGAACATCGGTATTGTCATGGCAAAGGGAGTGGTCATCGGCGTCATCTGCTGCGTGACCCTTCTTCCGTCACTGATCCTGATCTTTGATAAATGGATCGACAAGACAACGCACAGATCCATCATACCGGATCTGTCCAATGCTTCCCACTTTATCACGAAGCATTATAAAGCGACGATCCTGATCTTTTTGATCCTGCTGTTCCCGGCTGTTTATGGGAACAACAACACACAGATTTACTATAATATTGATAAGTCTCTGCCACAGTCTCTTCCGAGCAACGTTGCCAATAAAAAACTGAGCAAGGATTTCCATATGAGCAACATCCATATGGTCATGCTGAAAGCCGGCATGTCCTCCAAGGAAAAAACCGAGATGCAGAAAAAAATCGAAAAGGTTGACGGTGTCAAATGGGTCCTTGGTATGGATTCCGTTGTGGGCTCCGCTGTGCCTGCCGATATGATCCCTGGCACCTTAAGTGACAACCTGATCAGCCCGAACTATGAGATGGAGTTTATCTGTTCCGACTACAAAACGGCCACCGATCAGGTCAACAGCCAGATCGCACAGATCAACAAGATCGTAAAAAGCTACAGCAGCGAGTCCATGGTCATAGGCGAGGCTCCGCTGACAAAAGACTTGGCGGATGTGACCAATGTGGATCTGCGCAATGTAAACATAGCCTCCATAGCGGCCATCTTCATCATTATTATGATCGTATTTAAATCAGCTTCACTGCCTGTCATACTGGTGGCAGTCATCGAGTTTGCCATCTGTGTCAACATGGCAATCCCTTATTATATGGGAGAAGAGCTCCCGTTTGTGGCCAGCATCGTCATCGGAACCATACAACTCGGCGCGACTGTGGATTATGCCATCCTCATGACCAGCCGGTACCAGAAAGAGCGGATCAGAGGCAATACAAAATGGAAATCCATCCGGATCGCCCACGAGACATCCATGCTTTCCATTATCACCAGCGGCCTCAGCTTTTTTGCCGCAACCTTTGGAGTGGCTCTCTACTCCAAGATCGATATGATCAGCTCCATCTGTACTCTGCTCGCCAGAGGCGCGGTCATCAGCACGGTCAGCGTTGTGTTCATTCTGCCGGCGATGTTTATGATATTTGATCGATTGATTTGCAAGACAACTTTTGGCATGGGCCATATACAAGAAATAAAGGAGGATTAGAAATGAGAAAAAAGGTATTAAATAAAGCATTGGCCGTGGCGGCCTCATTGATTTTGTGTTCCTCAATGGCCGCAGTACCGGTATATGCGGCTGATTCCCAGGAAAAAGAGGAAACCGTCTATGTGAAGGCAGATGCGGAGGGCAACACACAGACCGTCATTGTCAGCGACTGGCTGAAAAATAAAAAGAAATCTAAAGAGATTAAGGACGCCAGCGACCTGACTGACATTGAAAACGTCAAGGGTGATGAAACCTACCAGAAAGGAAAGAAAAACAGCATCACCTGGAATTCAAACGGCAATGACATTTATTATCAGGGAAAGACAGACAAAGAACTTCCTGTTTCCATGCAGGTGACTTACTACCTAGACGGCAAAGAGATCAGTCCCAAACAGCTGGTAGGCAAAAGCGGCAAGGTAAAAGTCCGCTATGAATTCACAAACCATGATGTACACGACGGGATCTACACTCCATTTACAATGGTAACTGCCATCGTACTGCCCACAGAACATTTCTCCAATGTCAAAATGGTGAATGCAAAAGATATTTCTGACGGCAGCAAACATATTCTCATGGGTGTGGCTTTCCCGGGATTATCCGACAGCCTGAAGCTCAAGGAAAGTACCATCGGCAAAAAATTCGATATCCCGGATTCCTTTGAGTTTACAGCGGATGTAAAGGACTTCCAGATGACCGTAACCGCAACCGTGGCCTCAGCCGATACACTCTCAGAATTCGGTCTGGACAAAGTTGATACCATCGATGAATTAAATGATTCCCTTACAACTCTGTCCAACGCCTCTCAAAAGCTGGTGAACGGTTCAGGGGAACTGCTCTCAGGAGTGAAGGAGTTGCAGAACGCCTCTAAGACATTAAAGAGCGGAACTGCCACTCTCAACAAAAAGACGAAGGAATTGTCCAAAGGGCTGAACACTCTGGATAGAAAAAAGAATGATTTGATCTCTGGAACTAAAAAACTGAAAAAGGGAAGCAAAGAATTGAAGGCAGGAACCAGCCAGCTGGAACAAAAGACAAAGTCCCTCCCATCCATGATGAAAGAGCTTGCTTCCGGACTGGAAAGCATGAAATCCCTGACCGGCAGCCTTCCAAGCCAGCAAAAGCTCCAACAGCTTTCCGCAGGCTTAAATTCCATCACTTCCTCTTTTGATACGATCAAAGGAGCCAACGAACAGTATATTGCGGCCCTGCAGACACAGATCGACAGCCTGACAACAATGCTGGGCAGAGGCACCGTCACCGATGCAAACGATATTCGGGATGTCAAAACTGCGATTGGAACCATGCAGGGCATACAGCAGAAAATGAGAGATGAAAATAACACTATAGACCAGCAGAGTAAAGCTTTATCTTCTTCTCTTGCTCCTGCAAAGGCTCTAATCCAGAAGTTAAGTGATCCGACCACCCAGGCTTCCTTCAAAAAACTTAACAGCCTGGACACCAAAGAACTGACAGATGCGGCATCCAGCCTGCGCACTGCTGCAGTTAAGCTGAACAAGGGAGCCGGTGATTTGGTCGCAGGGCAGAGCGATCTTGCATCCGGTGCGAATCAGCTGGGAGATGGAATCCACACTGCAGCCACAGGAGGAAAGAAACTGAGTTCTGCTACCGGCACACTGGCTTTGGGAGGCAGCAAGCTTTCTTCCGGTGTCGATGCCCTGTATCACGGTGCCGATACCCTGAATACAGGACTGATCCAGTTTAACCAAGACGGTATCCAGCGACTGGTAAACATCATGGACAATGACGTACAGAATACACTGGACCGGATCAATGATACGGTAAAACAGGGAGATAAGTACCAGACCTTTACGAAAAAAGACAAGGATACAAAAGGAAGCGTCAAATTTATGATCGAGACCGAAGAAATCGAGTAAGTTATAAAAAGACCCTGGAAAAGTTTTTATGCTTTTCCAGGGTCTTTTTTCTATGCTTCTGCTTCTTTTAGTTCCAGTTCTTTTTCACGTTCTTTTAATTCTTTTGCTATCTTGATGAACAGCAGAAGGGCAACACCAAGGGATGCCAGATCCGCCACAGGCTGCGCGAATACGATTCCCTGAAGCCCGAAGAAATAGTTTGTGACCAGCAGCACTGGGAAAAATACCAGCCCCTGGCGGCTCAAGGAAAGGATCAAGGAAGGGATGGCTTTTCCCATTGCCTGGAATCCGAACATAAACACAAACATAATTCCGATGACCGGTCCTGAAATCATTAGGACTCTCAACATTCTGATACCGTGGGATACCACCGATGCATCGTTGATAAACGCCTGGATGATCGGCTCCGTAAATAACAGATACAGCAGGGACAGCACCGTTCCCATCACCACATTGCAGATCATAGAAAACTTCATGGTCTTCTTCATCTTCTCTAAGTTTCCTGAACCGTAGCAATATCCGATCAAAGGCGCAACTCCGGATCCCAGACCGATCTGTACAAGGATCACAAGCATATTTGCCTTCATGGCTACACCCATTGCAGCCACCGGAATATCCCCGTAGGATGCCAGGAAGTTATTTAAGATGATGTTTGCCGTACTCATGAGAATATTGTTGATAGACGCAGGGATTCCGATGGAGAATACTCCTGACAGGATCTTATCTTTCGCCGTGAAATATTTCGGTGAAATTGAAAGACCGGTCTTCATCTTTGCAAAATAAAACAGGTAAAATACAACCGTACAGATATTTCCGATGATCGTCGCGATGGCAGCTCCTGCTACACCCATATTCATTCCAAGGATCATGATCGGATCGAGAACAATGTTGACAATGGTTCCGGTCATCATTCCGATCATGGAGATCTTCGCAGCGCCTTCTCCTCTGACCACGTTGTTAAACGCCATGGAAATCACCACAAATACAGAACCCAGCCCGATATAGGTAAGATAGTCTCTGGCGTAACCTTCCGTGTTGGCACTGCATCCAATCAGCTTCAGGATAACCGGCATTCCTCCCAGAAATACCACCATCATGATCAGACCGGCGATGATACTGCCGTAAAAACAAAAACTGCTGATCTTCTTTACTTTATCCTTCTCTCCCTCTCCCAGCATCCTGGAAATATAGGAACATCCCCCGATCCCAAAAATATTTCCCACTGCCATCAGCAGCATGAAAACAGGTGTTGTGAGGGACACTGCCGCCACCTGGTTGGGATCTCCTGTCTGGCCGACAAAAAATGTGTCAGCCATATTGTAAAAAATCGTTACAAGCATACTCAGCACTGTGGGCAGGGCCAGTGTGGCGACCGCCTTGGGCACTGAATACGACTCAAATACTTTATTATCCATTCGTGTTTTCCTCCTTTTTCTTATATGTAGCCGGCTACATGATGGAATAAAAATGAAAGCGCCGGCTGGCACTTTCATTTCATATTTTTATATCTCTATTCCAGGCTTTCAAGTACTTTCCCCAGCAGTTCATAAAGCTTATGGGAATCCTCCTCTGACAATGCTCTTCTGATACGCTGCTCCTCTTCTCTCCTGTGGGCCTCCATTTCACATTTTAAGCCCAGGCCCTTCTGTGTCAGGATCACGTTGCGGCATCGCTTATTTTCCTCGTCCACAACACAGTACAAAAATCCCTTGGCCTCCAGCCGCCGTAAAATCCCGATGACGGTAGAATGTTTTACTTTCATGAATTCCCCAATATCCTTCTGGGTTATCTTCCGGTCCTGATGTTCTGCCAGAAAAAGCAACAGTTCCATCTGTGAATAAGTTACGTTCAGACAGCGAAGCTTCTGGTTCATATGCTGTGTAAACTTATCATGGATATGCTTAAATCTGGTTCCGATCTCCCGCTCCTGGTTCATAATCCGCCTCCATATGTAGTGCACTACATATTCTACAGGAATCCTTCCGGAATTTCAACATCTATTTTATTTCCGGCTTTCCGCCTTCACAGCATCTGCCACTGCACTGCAGACACGTTTGTCAAAAACTCCTGGAATAATATATTCCTCATTGAGTTCCTCTTCCGTTATGATACCTGCGATGGCTCTGGCGGCTGCCATCTTCATATCTTCGGTGATCTGGGAAGCCCTTGCGTCCATGGCCCCTCTGAAGATTCCAGGGAACACCAGTACATTGTTGATCTGGTTCGGGAAATCTGAGCGCCCAGTGGCCACAACCTTGGCGCCGCCCTTCTTTGCCTCCTCCGGCATGATCTCAGGTACTGGATTTGCCATTGCAAATACAACAGGATCCTGCACCATGGATGCCACCATATCGGAAGTGACAATATTCGGGGCAGACACACCGATAAAAACATCTTTTCCTTTCATGATCTCAGCAAGATCCCCGGTCTGCCTGTCCTTATTTGTTTTTTCTGCCATCTCCTTCTGAGCGTCGTTCATCCACGCCTCTCCCGGACAAAGGGCACCCTTCTGGTCAACCAGCACGGCATCCTTTACCCCAAACTGGAGCAGAAGCTTACAAATGGAGATTCCGGCAGATCCGGCTCCGTTTATGACAACTTTCGCATCTTCCATTTTCTTTCCCACAAACTTCAGCGCATTGATCAGCCCCGCCGCTACCACGATGGCTGTGCCGTGCTGGTCGTCATGAAACACCGGGATATCCAGTTCCTCTTTCAGCCTGCGCTCGATCTCGAAGCATCTCGGGGCAGAGATATCCTCCAGGTTGATTCCCCCAAAGGTAGGTGCCAGATATTTCACCGTCTTAATGATCTCCTCTGTATCCTTTGTGTCCAGACAGATGGGAAATGCGTCGATGTCCGCAAACTCTTTAAATAAGATTGCTTTCCCTTCCATCACGGGCATCGCTGCCTCCGGTCCGATATCTCCGAGACCGAGAACCGCTGTTCCGTCCGATACAACGGCGACCAGATTCCCTTTTGCGGTGTAACGGTATACTTCCTCTTTGCAGTCCCTGATCTTGCGGCACGGCTCTGCCACCCCGGGAGTATAGGCTGTACTCAGATCTTCTCTCGTCTCCACTGTCACCTTTGACCTAACTGCCACTTTTCCTCTGTTCTCTTCGTGCATCTTTAACGCCAATTCATTGTAATCCATGAGCTTCTCCTTTATAAATCCTTTTCATCTATGGTTTCTTTTATTATGTTACAGTGTGATATAAAATAAAATAATGTCCTCGTAACTGCCGTCCGCCAGCCGGTATCCTCCCGGCACCGTACCCAGCCTTTGAAATCCAAGCCGGTCATACAGCCTGACCGCGCCTTTATTTGTGGCTACCACAGCATTAAACTGCAGCACCTTAAACCCCAGCTCCTTTGCCTTTTCCATACAATTCCTGACCAGCTGTTCCCCAATGTGCAGACCCCTTGCGCTCCTGCTGACCGCATAGGAGGCGTTGGACAGGTGTCCGCACCGGCCTACGTTATTTGGATGAAGGATATAAAGCCCTACAACCTTTCCGTCTGCCACTGCCACTGCCGTATGGGACTGGCCTCTGAAAAATACTTCCGCCTCCTCAAAAGAAAACGGCTTTTCCTGGGGAAACGCATTAGCTTCGTCTACAACTTGATTCCATATGCCAGTCATTTCTTTTACATCTTCTTTTTTGAACTGTCTCACTATAAGTTCCATACAAATGCGCTCCTTTTTAAACCCGCCATGATAGAAAAAAAGCCCTTTTAGAGATAACTCTAAAACGGCTTGCTAAGCGGGTGATGGGAATCGAACCCACGTGATCAGCTTGGAAGGCTGGAGTTCTACCATTGAACTACACCCGCGTATATGACAGAGTCTTTCCATTCTCTGTAATGCCCAGAGCCGGAATCGAACCAGCGACACGAGGATTTTCAGTCCTCTGCTCTACCGACTGAGCTATCTGGGCATGTCTCATTTCTGCGACTTCTATACTTTACCATAACATAAAGCCCAAATCAAGAACTTTTTTAAATTTTTTGTCAGCTTTCGTAAAATAGCATCTCTAGATAATGAATCCCTGTTTTTTCTTAAATATTTTATCTTTTTACATGCTCTCCGATGGCCCTTGCGTACGCATAGACCTTCATAAAATGCTGGATCCTTCTGGCATCCCCCTTAATAATATTTATCATCTTTGTTATCACGTCACTGATCTACATACAGTTCATCTCCGATCGTTATCCAGCTCTTTTCCACAGTTAAAATCCCTTCGGTCTGAAGCTTTTTCAATTCCACCATCATACCGCTTCGGTCGACACAAAGGTAATCTGCCAGATCTTTTTTTGAAAATGGCAGCTTGATCCTGAGACTTTTCTGCCTCTGTTTCTCCTGGTTTACATAAGCTAAAAGCTTCTCCCTTGTCGTCCTCTTTTCCAGGCACTCCAGTTTCTGATTCAGATGAACATTCTTGGAGGCCAGCAGAGTCACCATATTTTCAATCAGTTTCTGATGGAATACACAGCTTGCATCACAGGTTGTCAAAACTTTATGATAATTTAAAAACAGCACCATGCACTCCCTGACGCACTCAACCGATATGGGGATCTCCGTTCCTGCCAGGCAGCCATAGGCTTCTCCAAACACGCCTCCCGGACCGATATGGGCAAGAATCGCTCTCCTTCCCTCAAAATCGTCCCGCACGATCTGCACTTCTCCTTCAATGATAATGCCGACTTCCTCAATGATATCTCCATTCAGATAAATCATCTGCCTGGGGGCAAAGACTTCTTTTCTGGCGGAAAGACATCCAAGCATCCCCTCCAGATCTTTTTCTTCGATTCCAGAAAATAAGGGACAGCTTTCTAAGATATGCTTCAATTTTTTATAACTCCTTCTTTTTTGTTGATTATTCAACAGACAAGTTGGATTTATTATAGTATGATACGATTATAAAAACAAGGAGGATTCATGATGATCAGACAATTAATTAAAATAGATGAAGAAAAATGCAACGGATGCGGTCTCTGTGCCTCAGCCTGCCACGAGGGCGCCATCAAAATGATCGATGGAAAGGCTAAGCTGATCCGCGACGATTACTGTGACGGTCTCGGCAACTGTCTGCCTATGTGCCCAACGGGTGCCATAACCTTTGAGAACAGAGAGGCCCCGGACTACGACAAAGAAGCAGTTCTTGAAAACCAGAGAAAAAACAACCAGAGTGCCCTGCGCCAATGGCCTGTCCAGATCCAGCTGGTTCCTGTAAACGCACCTTATTTTAACAATGCCCATCTCTTGGTGGCGGCAGACTGTACAGCCTTTGCCCATGGAAACTTTCATGAGCAGTTTATGAAACAAAAGATCACACTGGTAGGATGTCCAAAGCTGGATCCCGTGGACTATTCGGAAAAGCTGACGCAGATCATCCGGGAAAACAACTTAAAGAGTATCACCGTCACAAGAATGGAGGTGCCATGCTGCGGAGGCCTGGAATATGCAGTCCGCACTGCCCTGGAACAGAGCGGAAAAACCCTTCCTCTCAATGTCATCACCATCTCTACAGAAGGAATTATTCTGGAGTAGTTTACTGATTCAGGATATTGACGGCTTTCAGCGCCAGTTCCCTGTTTAATCCGCCTTCCATAAAATCTGTGCGGACCCAGTGTTCTCCCAGTCCGTACTCCACCCAATCATAATCCGTATCATCAAGGATCACAAAAGACTGGATGTGTTTCCCACGCATCCAGTCTATTACTTCTAGAGAGCGGTTCCCTTTGTGGAGATGTTTTGTCTTTGAAATGATCTTCATCCCGTAGGACGCCATGGCCTGATCCAGTGCCTTCCCTATTGTCATCATCGGCCCCTTTTCGTGCCATGCATGGCGCCAGCTGGAAGACAGCACGATCTTTGCTCCTGTCTGCTCCACAATAAACTTTAAATGTTTCAGGTTATCTTCATCCACATCAATCCCCATAAACGGTTCTATTTTCTTCTCCTCCATCTTGTCAAACAGATCCATAGAGTTCAGCACACCGTCAATATCCAGAAAAATAATTCTGTCCGCTTTCTTTCGAAACCATCTCTTCCCAAAGGCCATCTAAAATTCCCCCTTTATTCCGTCTCTTTCTCTACTTCATTATATCAAGCCGGCCCAGCACTTTCATTAACTTTCCGCTGATACGAGAAATATACCTATGGAATTCATCTCATCCTCACCTTTTTTGTTTTGCTGTAGGCGCCAAAATACTTTTTTCCCTGTACTGTTTTATATGCTCTCACTTTTATATAGTAATCCCTCCTGGATTTCAAACCCTTCAGCAGACAGGTTGTTTTCCTGGCATATTGTTTTCTTGTTCTGGAGAATTTTTTATTTGCAGACCAGCAGACCTGATATCCCGTGGCCTTTCCCGGACTCTTTTTCAGATAAACTTTTATTTTTCTTTTCCCTGACCGTATTTTCGTAATCGAAGCCTTTTTGGGGATGATCATAAAATAGCGGACTGTCTTACCCGCATAAATGCCTTTCCCTAAAACCTCCATCCTGGCTCTGCCACAGTTTTTATTGGAAGTATATATTATCCTAAAATCCCTATTGATCTTTAAAACTCTGGCGCCGCTTTTTACCCTCACAGATCTGGTAACGGCTTTTCCGGTATACACACTATTCGACGGCTGTGATACAAAGCTGATCTTGTATTTCTTCTCAACTGGCTTTTGTTCAATTTTGGGCTCTTCTTTTTTCATGATCTGAAAGTAGGTGAAGTTCTGTCCGTAATATCCGCCGATTCCTGTCAGCCATACACAGCCCAGCCCAATGCCTCCGTTTGCCATGTATTCTATGCGGTAATCCCTGCCTTCCACAAGCTTTTTTCCATTCAGATTCACTGTGGGTTTCGGTCTTATAGGTTTCCCTTCATAGTAATAAAACTTTTGCGGGAATACGATCTCTGCCCTGGAGATATCATTTCCCTTAATCCGAATCTCAAAATTTGTTTCTACACTTCCCCGAAAAAAGCCAATCCCTTGTATCAAAACTTTAGCTGTCCCTGGTACTGTATTCTTTTCATATCTGACTGTGTAATCAGTACCCGGCCTCAACACCTCACCATGCATATTTCTTACAACCGCATCCGGTCTTACCTCCAAACCTGCATAAAACTGCATGGGAATCTTATCTACACTGCCCAGAGGCCCGTAAACTGTGACTCTGCACTCTTTTTTAACACTTCCAGACTGTATTGTAATAAGAGCGGAGCCTGGAGAAACAGCCGTGATTTCTCCGCTGTCTGACACTTTTGCTACCTTTGGATCTGTCGTTGAAAACATGATCTGATCTGTGGATGCATGTGGGACTAAGGAGACACCAAGCAGATCGGTTAATTGATTTCCATCTCTTTTCATCTCAAAAGAAATTTCATCTTTATCCAATACGATATCTTCCGCCGGCTGCTGTTCCATGACCGACACTTTAATCTTGGCTTCCTTATTTTGATGATCAATATACTGATACTTGACATTCTCCGCCTCAAACTGCTCCCTAAGAGTCTGGTTCTTTAGATAGATTGTACTGCCGGAAGCCAGATCTGCAAAAGAGGCTTTTTTCATCTCGGGCAGACTGTCCCTGCACAGGTAAATCTCGATAGGATTTTCAGCTTTCCCTTCATTGCCGTAGTTAAATGCAGCACCCTGAATCTTCTTCACACTTGCCGGCAGATAAATTTTCTCCAGCCTGCACATGTTGAAAGCGCTGTAATCTACACGGCTTATGCCAGCCGGCACGGCAAAGCTTGCCTCCTCTTTGGCTGATGGATAACAGACCAACGACTTTCCCTCATCTGAATGACTGTAGAGAATACCATCCTGTGACCACAGCTTAGAATTCCCCTCCTCCACTGTAATCTCTTCCAGCGCGCTGTTTTCATAAAACTGTTCTTTGTCTAAAACAGTCTCTTTCCCAAGTTTAATCTCTTTTAAGTCACTGCAAAATGCAAACGTTCCCTTGCCAGCCTTTTTGATCGAAGAAAGATCTAATGTCTCTATATGGGATCCCGAAAATACCCATGGCTCTAATTCTCTTACAGAATCAGGAATAGATATCACCTTAAGATTCTGGTTGGAAGCAAACGCCTCTTTTTTAATCGTCTGGACACCGGGAGGAATATGATAAGAAGTTCTCTCATCCCCGCTGGGGTAAGCAATTAGATCTGTCCCTGACTTGTTGAATAAAACATTATCTACGGACTTATAATGTTTGTTGCTGTCCGGCAGCTTTATAGATTTTAGATTGGTCATGGTGAAAGAAAAGCCACGGTTGATGTATTCCAGGGAGTCTGGAAGGATGAGTTCTTGGAGATTTTGGAATTTATAGTCTGAAGTACCATCTGGATTTATAATCACCTTTTTTACTCCATTGGGTATTATTATTTTTTTTACGATAATATCAGAATGATCGTAAAAAAATTGGGTTACTTTGAAGTTTCTACCCTGATACTCTACAGTAGGCAATACTTCTATAATTCCTGGAATCTTATGATTATACCTATAAACAGATACCTCATTATCTGAAATAATTTCATATGAAAAATTGCCACTCTGAAATGTTCTTCCAATCAGGTTCTCGGCCCCTACTTTCCTCATAGGCCCATATAAATATATCAGCGATATAAAAAAAGATATTAGTATATAAATAAATCCTTTTTTCATGATAACTCCATCCCTTATAATATACTATTTTCTCTCCCTTAATACTATTATACCAATTAAGTTAATATATGCCATCCCCTTGCTTTACAAATTTACAGGGAATAGAAAAATCCATTCCCCGCTGCATTATTTATTGCTTTGAAACTTATACTTCATTAAAACATCATTTTCTGTTTTCTCCAACTGCGTTACGAGCTTTTTGTTTAAATCCAGATTTTTTCTCCATTTACTATTTTGATCTAACGTATGGAGATAATCTTTGTTAATAAAGCGGACACGATATATATAAGAATCCAAATACGGACTGCCTTCTGCTATATACAACTCTGTTTCAAGTTTTGTTTCCTTTCCTAATGAATCCACTGCTTTATAAACAATTTTATGTTTCCCTGCAGCTTTAAGTTTCTCAATTTGTAAAGGTATTGGCTCTACTACAGAAACAGGAATTTTAATTCCCTGTTCATCATCCTCTATATCTTCCACTTTACAGTTCTCAATTATTTCTTTCAATACAATCTGATCTTTTGTTTCTAACTCTTGTTGATAGTATGCAAGATTATAGGAATGCAATTTTGGCGGATGATTGTAATTAACATAGACAAATCCTTCCTTCGTTGTAAGATTGCCCGCACTATCTTCCACTTGAAAAGTTATTTTTACATTTACAGTCTCATTTTTATCAAGTAGCATAAAATACGTATTCATTAGATCTGAATTCTCCATGCCATTTGAAAAAATTACGTCTTTGGGCTTCTTCCCCTTTTTTGTCATACCATATTGAATTTTGCTAATTTGAATTCTTTTCATTAAATCTCCATCTTCAATATCATGGCAGCTTTCCACTAATTCTAAAAGTTTTTTTCGATTCACTTTTTCATTTTCTCTAAAAATCATTTTATCCTTTAAAATAATATCTGGCTTGAAATCCCATTGACCTTTCATTATAAAAATATCATCTACATCCAATAAAGAGCCTGCATTCTCCGAATTGCTATTCAAATTGCCTCTTCTCAAATTCTTTGAAAATCCGAAAACATAATCCTGCCCTTGACCATCTCTTTCTGTCTTTAGATCTGTATATCCTGCTGCTTCCATCTCGTTTCTTTTTCTTGCTTTATATGCATCCTGCTTCCAACATATAAATTTGCCTTCTGAAGACCGGAAACCATTCTTTCGCAGCAGAATATCTTCAGATTTATTCTGTTCCTGACTATCCGTCACGCCGTTTGTCCCCTGGATCCCAGGTACATATTCCACCTTATAGTGCGGCCACAGAGCAAATAATATCACATCCTCGTTGGCAGTGTAAAGATTACCTGGCTGATATCCATTACCTGTACCGTCGGATCTTGTATTCCACGCAACAAAAACTCCTGATCCGCTGGATGGTACCAATTCTGATAATCGCATATCTTCTTCCCAATGCTTTACTGCTGCCGTGGGCATATTCCTGACTTCTTGCGTAGAATTTTTATCATAACAAATCTTATATGCCTGGCTTAAAACAATACTATATGGAACACAGCCTGATGACGATTTCTTTAAATTACCCGGCCGCAAACCATAGCATGTACCTGTATAAGCAAAGCGACCTTCTGCTGCCTGATTATGGAGCAATGTATCACCAGCTTTATAGCTGCTGTCCCTAGTATCCGGAATATCCCCTTTTACAACCGCATACCCGTTTCTCACATTGGAGCTATCCATTGAAATCTTCATAGTCAAAGAATTCGCACTGGAAAAATACTTACTGGATGCCGTGATAAATCTGTCTTTGGTTAAATAAACTTCCTGCTTTATTTCAGCATTTCCCTCCACCAAAAGTTGGCTTCCTGCATGAAATACATTGTGCTCTGAACCGTTTTTACACTGATTTATTAAAATATGTGCAT
Organism: Anaerostipes rhamnosivorans; assembly: GCF_005280655.1. NCBI lineage: Bacteria > Bacillati > Bacillota > Clostridia > Lachnospirales > Lachnospiraceae > Anaerostipes > Anaerostipes rhamnosivorans. The sequence goes on along the minus strand of NZ_CP040058.1, from coordinate 451,187 downwards.
TGTTGTTAAGTACGGTTACATTTTTATTATAAATCCCCGCTCCGTTTTTTGCTGCACTATTTCCCTCAATGTTTACTGCCTGGTTTGCCTGAAACGTTGTAAATGTACCGCTTCCCACATAGACAGCTCCGCCATCACCGTTTACTTGGTTTCCAGTAAGATTACTGCCGTTTACTTTACAAGTACCATCAGCATTGATACCTCCTCCGTTGCTTTTTGCGGTATTACCACTGACAGTCCCCTTATTCATCTGCAATCCCCCGGCGGTGCTCACTGATATTCCTCCGCCTTTTGCGGAAGCAGTATTTTCGCTCACAGCTGCATTAGAAACGACAGCCTGTCCGTCCAGCTGAACCCCTCCACCGTTAACAGCCGCTGAATTACTTTTTATCCTGACTCCACTGATCGAGGCTCCTGCGCTTTTTATGATCGCACCGCCTCCGTATGTCTTTGCAGTATTACCTGCAACCTCACCCCCGGTAGTGACAAGTTTCCCCTTTGCATAAAAACCTCCGCCGGAGTTTGCAGATTGGTTATTTCTCACAGTGCCCCCGGACATGAGGAATTCTGCCTCGTGATAAATTCCTGCCCCGTATGACGCTGTATTATTATAAACACTTCCTCCACTTATGGATCCCTTAACTGAATCAGCGCAGTAAACTCCCCCTCCATAGCCGCTGCTGGTATTTCCATGAATGCCGGCTCCATTCTTTATCTCCAGGGAAGCTCCCTTTTTGTAACTGCCGTTGGACAGACAGATACCTGCTCCGTTTCCGGTACTTTGATTACCGTAAATATTGCAGTCTTGTATGGTTCCTTTGGATCCGTTATTGATACATACCGAACCACCTGCATTTGCCTGGTTATTCTTTAAGACGGCACCAGACGTAGACGCCTGTTCATATCCATCTTTTCCATTCACTGACCATGTATTGGATCTTGTGTACTTCCAGGCTGCGAAATCTCCTGTTACGGATGTGGTCTTTCCGTCTGTGCTAAACGCACCCTGTACCTTTACTGCACCTCCGAGAGCATCGTTCTTTTTATTTACCGCTGCACAATCAGTGATCGTACCGCCGTAGAGTCTCGCAGTGCCATAGACCATGATCCCTCCGCCATGAACAGCCTTACACCTTTCTACTGATCCGCTGAACATGTAAAAAGAGGCTTTATCGTTAACTACGATCCCTCCTCCGTGAGAAGATTTCGGTGAACTAGAGGAAACATCTTTACTGTTAGCTGCCTGACAGCCGTCTATTTTCCCTCCGAACATATAACATGATGTTCCCGATTCCAGCGTAACACCGCCTCCGCCAGCAAAGTCTGCTAAATAATAGCCATCCATGATACGGCTGTATTTATTCAAATAGAGCTGCCCGGACGTGACCTCAATCAACGAAGCTGTTGCTGTAACATTTTTTCCATTGATATACAGAGTATTTTTGGCTCTTCCGTCTCCATCATAGGCCCCCAGGGTTAAAGAACCCCCGTTTACTTCGATCATGGCTCCTTTGTACGCTGAGGTCCTGTTTAGGTTATGTCCACTTACACTATCGGCATAGAGCTTCACATGCCGTCCGTTTGTTTTAATAGCAGAAGTCACATTAAATCCTTTGTCAACACGAACGGCGAGCTTTTCACCCTTTTTTACAGAATCAATCGCATCCTTCATCTCTTTTAGGGAACTGACAGCTTTAAAATTAGAAAACCCATCTGAGACAGCCTTTGCCGCTGCTTTCTGCTGTACCGTACGAGAAGACTTTATGACTGCAGTTGTAGGACTGTCCTGCTTTTTTTCTTCTTTGAAACCAAGCTTTTTATACAATTCATCTACAGCATCCTGGATATCCTTTTTATCTTTCCAAGCCTGATTTAACGCAAGGTAAAATTCCATATAACAGGTTTGTTTTTCCGGAATCAACTGCTTCACATATTCATCCGCTGACTGATATTCTGTTTTTTCTATTTCATTGATGCATTCTATAACCGTCTGCTCTTTGGCCTTTTCCACACTCCCTATTCTCAACAGCTGAAAATAAGCCCCGAGTTTTTGCAACAAATCATCTAAATCTTTCTTTTTGCGTCCTGTTTTGGTCAGCTGTCTTATGATCTGATAATTCGTCACTTCAAAAAATACAGACCGTTCCTGAGGCTTTAGAGAATCATAAAATACATTCTGCTCTTTGACAGGCCAGGAGGTGAATACGTCAATGTATTCACCTTGCAGTAAGCTGCCCATAAAACTTGCCTCCGTACCGGCCTGAACAATCGATTCCACTGTATTCCCGCCTGGCTTCTGTCTTGATATAGAAGCCGCGGCAAGCAAGCTTACGGCGATCACTCCGGAAACAATTCTTTTTCCCCATTTCTTCATCTGCCCTGCCTCCTTATGTTCCTTCCTGCTGCTGTTCCAGCACTGCTGTCTTTCTTACTTCGATTGTCTTTTTCTTCCCATCTGAGGTGCGGTATGTCTCCCGGACATTTACATCCAGCAGTCCATTCTCATGGTCAATTCCGATTACATCAACCTCTATCTCTCCTTCCGAGGTCATCTGCTCTTTAAGATCCCTGACAAATGCCTGGGCCATCTGTTCCCTGGATTCGTATTTTGTCTCTTTCATACTGTCCAATGTCTGTTCAACTGCATTGGAGACATCCATCGTAAGCTCTGTCTTCCTGGCAGTCCGGCCAGATATATTTTGAGTGATGAACACTGAATATATTAAAATTACCAGCAGAATGATTCCTGTAACTGCCCCTTTCATAGATCTCCTCCCTCATCTCTTGTTTCATCATCCAATCCATATAAATGAGCTATTCGCCCCGGATTTCTCAAAAAATGTAGTGATGGTATCTGTCAATGCTTTTTGGAACTGGGTCACAAATGTACCTTTGGCAAATACACATAAAGCCAACACTACGATCACCGCAACAATAATCAATCCATAATCTTCAAGAAAACTTTTCATCTTTAACTCCTTCCTGTCATGTTTCTTCCTCTATGGCACTGTTTGCATAGCTGCTGATCTGGCATATCTTTTCTATGCCCAACAGCGGAACATGAAGTTTATATTTTAAGGTTACCCGGCAGCGGCTTCTGTTGGTGTCTATCGCTTCTCTTAAGACATTTAAAGAAATGTATCCATCTTCCAGCGCTTCCTTTTTACATTGGTCCACCACGGCTTCTGAGAAGTCTGCCGCATCCATCTTATGGACTGCGGCAGACTGGTACTGCTTTGCATTGGAGACTGCCTTCGTGTTGACACAATAGACAACATTTAAGAACATCCCCACAGCAATAATAAAACAGCACACAAAGGTTTCTATCGCCAGTTTCATTTCTGATCCTCCCCGTCATAATGCATATCCTTCGATTTCCTGCCGGCTGGCAATCCCCAGCAGCCTGACTCTCAAATGGTATATCAGGACTACTTTATACTTTGGCTTGTCCTCGTAAAATCCATCATTTTTAACAGAAAGCTCATAGCCTTTATTTTCTGCTTCCTTTTGGCATTCTTTAATGACTCCCTGATCAAATCCGCTGTTTTCAATTTTCTCTATGAATGTCTCGTGGGTTTCCCTTGCACCGGATTCCTCCAGTGCCGCCCCGTTATAAGAAGCCATAACAAATGCTCCCAGACAAAGCAGGATAATACTGATCACTAGTTCCACTGGCGCTTTCATAACCACTCCCCTTTCTTCTTTACCGTCATGCAGACCACAAAAGCACAAATAAGTGTAAGACAGACTGTAAAATAAGAATCAACCAGGCTCAACCGAAGGATCGGCGTAAGAGACAGCAGGTTGCCCAGCATATGGATCATCATGGGAATTCTTAAATCCTGGTGCTTCTCATAAAGAAAACACAATGCCATTCCCCATAAAGCTGAATAAATACCCTGGACCGCATTTCCGTGGCATAAACCAAAAACAATACTGGATGCCAGAGAAGCTTTTTTCAAACCCATGGGCTTCAGTCCTTGATACAAAAACCGGCGGAATAAGATTTCTTCCGCTGCCGGACTAATGAACCCAACCACAGCTATCTTCACAAGAAATGGACTTTGTTTTATTTCCTGATCAAAGTACGGACTGTATCCATGAAACAACTGGCCAAGCCAGAATGTAAGGTATTGTGTCAAGAAAAAGAAAGCAATGGTAAAAAGAATCAGCCCAGTGGTAATAGTGAACGGCTGCCTTTTATCTTCTGCTAAAATAGCTCTGCTAAAAAACATGAAACAAATACCGCTTACCGCATTGGGAAATAATCCGGGCATGCCAAACAGACTGCATACCTGCCCGCAAAGCCGGTAAAATAAATAATATACAATGAACTGTTTTATATTTTCATTCACTGTGATTTTCTCCGTAGTTTTTCACCAAAACCTTGATTCTTCCCTCAGCAGACAGGCCAAAGGAATTCTTTACTGTATACAGTAATGTGAATTCCTTTTCACCGCTGGTATCCAAGAATTCACTCTCAAACAGGTTCCTGATTTCTTTACCTTCCATTGTCCTGACAGTATAAATCTTTATTTGTCCTGTCAGGTCACCGTCTTTTTTATCACTGGCTGTCACAAGCTGTCTCGGATCCAGATGGTCTTCTTTTTTTATGACAATCCTCCTTGCCGTTCCGTCTTCCTCTCTGACCCCTGATAATTCCGGTTTCCCTTGCCTCTGAAAAAACTCATTGGATGAGATATGGTTTGTATCCTTGATACCGCCGTTAACCTGCATCTGTGAAAATACTACATTTTTAATGAGCAGGACCGCTCCAACTGCTGTTATGATGACCACAATGACTCTGCCGTAATTTTCAATGATCTGTTTCACGGTATCCTCCTAACACAAGACGGAGCTGATGGAGTCAAAAAAGGCGGTTCCAAACTGTCCCGCCGCAGCTATGACGGCCCATAGAAATCCGAGAACCGCGGCGCCTGCGATCACATACAGGATCAGGTTTCCGTATTCCTCTATGATCGTTTTCATAAGTACCTCCTTTCAATCTATTAACTGTACAAAATGAATATATACTGCGCAGATTCCTATACCTGTCAGCAGCAAAAACAAAATACTTCCCAACTCTTCAAAAAAATCCTGCATATAATTCTCCTTTCTATCCCGGCAGATTCGACCACAGGGTAAAAAAGCTGCCAAAAATCAATCCTAGATCCATAATCATCTTTAGAGTTGCCAGTATCATAGGCACGAAAGTCAGAACTCCGATCCCTGCGATATCATTTTCATTTTGCAGCCATTCTGCTTTATCCATCAGTACATTATTCCGATGGATCAGAGTATTGATCTGTGCTTCCGAATCGTTCTTTCCACAGTTGGTAAGTGAGTACAGCATCCTGGCTGCAGACTGTATTTCCGGCAGATCAAATTCAGACAAAAAGTCCTGGTACGGAAGAATAGAATCCGGTTCCTCGTCAATATCCCTGAGCAGTTTCTCTATCTGTTCTTTCAGGACATATGGAGCATCCTGGAGGGAATCCTTAATTGCCACATAGACATTTTCAGTCTGCAGGCTGAGGGCAATCCCCCTAAGCCAGTAAGGGAACTTTCGCTTAACCTCTTTTATGATCCTTCTCTGTGCATTCTTTTTCTTCAGGGACGGCGTGGCCCATGCCGACATGATCAGGGCTGCCACAGCCCCTATGATGTAAAGGTTCTGCCAGTCAAAACCAAGCAGCAATATGGGAAAACTAACGGCTGTAATGATCCACGGCTGCTTCCCGTCTTTTTCCTCTCTCATTTTCCTGAAGTCCTTCTCAATCTGCTTATGATTCTCATCCATCGTGTCCTTAAGCCATGTTCCGGTAAGCAGCTTCTGCGCTCCTAGAAACAACATCAAAAATACAAACAGAAGTAAAAATGTAACAAGCTGATAAATCTCTCCGTCAAGTACCTTTTCCAGTGTCTCATCGCTGGCAAGCATCATAACTGTCGTTCCCGCCACACCCAAAGATGCCGCTAGAGAAAGTACAATTTTAAATTTCATACTCTTGCGTTCCTTTTGAAAAAGGTACGTCCTCTCTGTCCATTCCTTGACATCATCTAAAATGATATTTAATGTGTTTTGATACTGCCCACCCAGATTTTCGACCTTCACCAGATAATCGTGAAGCATTTTCATGCGGTCACACCGGTATTCCTGCTCAATACATGAAAGAGCATGAGGATATAAGTCATCTTCTGTCCCAGGATGGCTGATGGAATCTTCAGCTTCGTTGATGAGCTGTAGGATCCTCCCTTCGCAAAGCTGTTTTGTTTCTCCCAGAGCCACAATAATTTTGGGCTGTTTTTTAAAAGAATAAATCATCTGCTCCAGATAATTCACCACATCCCGAAATCTCTGCTGTTCATACAAATACTGAAACTGCCGGATGATAATCATTGGAAAAAAACAAAGATAGATGAAACCGAGAGCTGTGATATAGGAAGGTTTTAAATGAAAGAATCTGCCTGCGGAAAGGATTCCAACAAATGATAAGAATAAGGTAAAAAGATATTTTTTGAATGAATAAGAGTATCCGTAGCCATGAATCTCTTTTTTTAGATTTGTAAATTTCATATACCGGAGACCCCTTAGTGATCTCCTAAGACTGTTGCTTAGTGTCATGTTTTCCCTCCCATGTGGAACGGATCTGCGACCAGGAACTTTGTCTTTAATTTTTCTGGGAGTTCTTTATTTATAATACTCCTGTCCTTTAGGATCATATGGATCATCTTTTCACCGTCCGGGTCTGTGTAAAAACAAGCGATCTGATCCAGGTAACGCCGGATCCTCCCATCGGCTTTTTGTTCTTTCCGTATCAGAATGCCTAGATCTACAAAACCATACACATCTCTCTCGATGCGTTCTGACGCTATTGGATCGTCCACCATGTTTTTCATCCTTTCCGGAATTCTCCTTACATCGTCTGTATGAACTGTCGTAAGTGAGTAATGTCCTGTCGTGAGAGATTGAATCAAATGCTGTACTTCTTCCCCTCTAGCCTCAGAGAGCAGGATCCATGTGGGCAGCTGCCGCAGAGATGCCTTGATTGCATCCACATATCCAAAAGTGTCTTCGTTTACTTCAATGGCAACACAGTCTTTTCCTGGATTAATCTCTCTGTAGTGTATCTCCAGACTGTCCTCGATGGTGATGACTCTTTCCATATCAGGAATAAACCTGGTCAGATATTTTAAAAGCTCTGTCTTGCCGCTCCCTACCTGTCCTGCGATCACAATGTTCATATGTCCGAGGACACTGTTCTTCAAAAAATTCAGAATCTCTTCGCTGCAGTAATCATCCGCTGCGATGCTGTCTTCACTGAGCCTTACGACTGCCGGTGACTTCCGGATCGAAATACTGCGTCCGGTTGCACATACATCTTCATGAATGATAGAAATTCTCAGACCGTCTACCTCAGCTTCTACCAGCGGGTCATACTTATTAAACGGCGCAGACACCGCATTGGCTATCCTGGCACTAAATTGATTAATAAAACTTTCTGAAATGTCTGTCTCAGCAACGATATGTCTCCCCCGGTCCAGATCGTCCACGATCAGTTCTTTTCCATTCCAGTTAATGTCGGTAACCATATGGTCTTTAATAAAGGGCAGCAGAGGGCCGAAATATTGATCTTCAACTGCAAACTTCTGCATAATTCCTCCTGATAGACGGGGATTTGTTGGTTGATGTGATAATAGATGTAATACCTAGATAATATGAATTGATGAGAATAAGATATCTTATTTCCATATTTTAACTTATGTTGTCTGGAATGTCAATATAATTTCCCATCTTTTTACTTTATGTAATTGATAACCGTAGAAAAAATAAAAAAGATGGTTGACATCAGGCCCTTAATATTGTAGAATAAATTTTGTTCTCAGCAAGAGAATCTAACATAATATGCGATAGTAGTACAGTTGGTAGTACGCAACCTTGCCAAGGTTGAGGTCGCGGGTTCGAGTCCCGTCTATCGCTCTTTTAAACAGCTTAGATAAGCTGTTTTTTTTGTTGCATCGAGGAACCATTCGAAGCACAGCATACGCCCAATGGCTGTAATAATTGTTGTGCTCCATAGAATTAGTTCCTAACTTTATAATTCTTCCTATCTGTTGTAGTGTCTTATTTCTTGTATTTCCCGCTGTCCACTAAATCGTTTGAGTAATCAATAACCTTTTTTCTTCCTAATTCATTCAGCTGATAAAATAAATTTAACAATTTTGTCTCTTGTTTTGATTTTTTGGTTATTGCAGATTCTGCTTTAAGCTTTCCGGCTGCTTCCTTTTTCTTGTTGTCCGGCAGATCCTTCTGTACATACAGCAGATCATTTACCTTTTCATATTCAGACTTACTAAGCTCCAAAAGCTCTGCAGGCTTATCTAATATTTCATAAATGTTGCAGTCCAGAGCTTTTCTCAGCTTATACACCGATTCCATTTTAGGAACATATTTCCCAGATTCATACTGTCGGATCGTAATTTCCGCTAAACCAGATTTTTCAGCCAAATTTTTTTGTGTCATTTGTTTCTGTTTCCTAAGATACTTTATATTTTCTGCTATACTCATACATGTCACCTCGTACTAAGTGTACCATACAGATCTGCAGATGAACAGATGCAAATACATCGTTCATTTCAAGCTTCTTGACAGATGCATTAACATCTGTTATAATATAATATATAAGATGGAAACACATCTTATAATACTTAAAAGCAAGATACAGAGGAACAGCAGTATGGTAAAAATTAAAGTATCTTATCAATGTACAGATGAATTAAAAGAAGTTTTAAAACTATTAAGCCCCCAAGTGGCAGCCTATAAAGTTTCCAAAAAAAACGACGGGACTTTCCGTAAGGCATACATAGAATTAAAAGATCTTACATAAATCATTCATGGAAACTTACAATAGTAAAAGTACCGCAGCTACTCTATATGAGCGCTGTAAACCTAAAAAGGTGTGGGAAAATATATGGCAGACAAAACTGCATATATTGATCCCCGCCTTTTTTGTTACATCTATTTTCTCTATATTGTTTTTAAGTATATACATGAAACATGAATTATACCTATTTGTACAAAGCACACCCACCCGCAAGGTAAATATATGGGCTGTTCTTTAGGTACTTAGTTTCATGGAAGAAAACTAGGGCAGGATGTATCTCTGCCCATATTTAACTTCATTAAATACTCATCAGGAGGTAACAGCACATGGATAACATGGAACAAGATCATATTTCTCATATAGAGGAATCTCAGACAACGGAGCCGACCGGAAAAAACGGAGCAGAGCCGAAAACATTTACGCAGGAGGATATCGACCGTATTGTACAGGACCGTCTGGCACGGGAGAGGAAAAAATATCAGCCCGATGAACCAGATCCTGTAGAATCAAGGGAAAAAGAATTAAAACAGCGTGAGATGGCTTTAGATATAAAAGAACTTTTAAATAAAGAGAAATATCCTGCAGAACTGGCAAATATCTTAAAATATTCTTCAGTGGAGGAATTTAAGGAGCAATATGAAGCGTTAAAATCACTGCTTCCGAATTCCGATGCCCCTAAAATTGTATGGCCTTCCGGCGTAAGCAAAGGCAGCAGCTTGAAAGCTGATCCATTCAGAAGTGCCATGAAGCTGGACTAGGATATTTCTTTATCTTACAGAGAAGGAGTATGAAATATGGCTATCGATTTAGCAACAAAATTCGCCCCATACGTGGACGAAAAATTTTCTACAGAAAGTAAAAAAGCATTATTGACAAATCAGGATTTTGATTTTATCAACGCGCATACAGTAAAAGTATATAAGGTGTCAACTGCCTCAATGAATGATTATGACCGTCCGGGTACCGGCAGCAACTGGTCAAGATATGGGGCTGTTCAGGGATTGGACGCCACCACAGAGACATTCCAGCTGAAAAAGGACCGCGCTTTTACTTTTGCAATTGATAAGCTGGATGAAGATGAAACAGTCAACCAGCTAGCAGCGGCATCTGCGCTGGAGCGCCAGACCAGAGAAGTTGTGATTCCGGAAGTAGACAGCTATGTATACGGCGTTATGTGTGCCGGAGCCGGAACAAAGCCGGCTGCGAAAGCATTGGACAGCGCCACAATTTACGATGAGATTTTGGAGGCAAGTGAAACTCTTGATTCTGCAGAAGTGCCGGAAACAGGACGCTTTATTGTGGTTTCTCCAAAGACCTATACTCTTATGAAAAAAAGCAAGGATATCATTATGGAAACTGATATCGGACAAGATATGAAAAAACTTGGTGTCATTGCGGAATTAGACGGATGCCAGATCATCAAAGTACCGGTCAATCGGGTACCGGAAGATTTCGGTTTCATGATGTGTCATCCGTGCGCTGCCGTAGCGCCGACAAAGCTGGAGGATTACAAGATCCATGCCGACCCTCCGGGCATCAGCGGCTCCCTGGTAGAAGGACGTATCAATTATGATGCATTTGTCCTGGACAATAAAGCAAAAGCTATCTATTACCAGGCGGTTTCACCAGCAAATAAATAATCGGCCTTTTCAGGCAACAATGGCCCTATATGCCTTTTGGTATATGGGGCTTTTTGAATAAAGAAAAATAAAAATGAGTAATTTTGTAAGAGAAAATATATGATGCGGGAACCCGCTGAAGAATCATTGCAAATACTATTAGATCAAAAAATTGTAGAGACCGTATCAGCAGAGTCCAGAATTCCGTATGATGATCCGGGATGTCTGTGGCTCTGCTGATACTGAGTCTGGATCTGAGATGCGTGCTTTATTATTTTTTTCTGTTTTTATTCAGTGCCCTGCAGGTTTTCTTTCCGGCATAGCTGCCCTTTTTCCATCTAAGCTGCCGCCAATATGCTTCAAGTTTAGACTGCGTCCTGGGACCCCAGATACCATCTTCATCAATCTCTGAGCCTTCTGCAAGTGTATTTAGTTTTTTTTGCAGCCAGCAGACTGCCTCTTTTCCTGAGGTCTTTTTTACTGTCGTATATTTCTTTGTTTCTGATTGTCCACCGATTGCCTTTTTAAAACTATTCCAGCCTGAATTGTCTGTACCAGCCCAATATGCGGGACATTCCTTTCCGTTCACGTCCCAGTGGCGGATCACATGAGATGCAGGGACACCATATTTTTTCATATAATATTTAACCAGATCAATGGTCATTGCTCTTGTCTTAGTAGAAACAGTGACCTTTCCATCTCTGATTGTGTCACACATCTCTATTGAAATACTGTTCGCATTTGTGCATTTTCCGTAAAAATTCCCTGCTGCTCCGGAAAGATCATACGTTCCTCCCACTGCCCATGCTATATTGCGCAGCGGTACAGATTTCACGACTACTCCATCATCTACAAAACAATGTGCGGAAGCTTTAACAACATTATTTTTAAAATACTTCCCATTGTTATCTGCAGTGTCTCCATCATTTGCCGTGTAATGCAAAACGATATACTCTATATCCTTAAGATTCCGTCTGCCGCCATAATTCCGTTTATCGGCCCATATTTTTTTCCATTTAATACCCATCTTTATTCCTCCGGAATCCCAGCTACAGAAGTCAGCATGGAAATAATTCCAGCCAATGCTGCTGTAGATAATACCATTTTCCAGTCAACAGAAGACAGTGCTGCTGTGGTCCCAATCGTTGCTGCCGCTGTCTGTGCAGCAGTCTTCAGCGCTCTGATTCCTGCGGCACGGGCCCAATTTTCCCAATTTCTCATTTTATATCTCCCTTCTTATTTTTCAATGATGCTTTCAAGAAGTTCATCTCTGATCTTTTTCATATTTTCTATACCGTTGCCGGTGATCTGATGGTTCAGCATAGCAGCAAGGCATTTGTTCTGCTGTTTCTGCATTTCTTCTAAATTTGCCAGGCGTCTATAATCCTTTTGTGAATGTTCTTCCAAAAGATCAACTCTATTTTTAAAACGAAAAGCCGGGTGCACGACCTTATAGATCACTGCCCCGGCTCCTCCGATGATGCTGATTGCACCACACATCGCTAGTATCTGTTCCAACATCCCCGCTCCTTTAAGAAATCCGTACCCACATAAATACTGTAATGTATGGCTGCATATTGTTATGTTCCTGCCCACCGCCGACATTTGACTGTGTGAGCGTATGCTTGTGGTTCGGCACTGTATGTGTATGTGCACCATTGTCTGTTATCACTGAGTTCCACTGTGATCCTGTTCCATCCACATGGATCACATCCCTTGCACCGTCTGTCTTGGTCTGATTTCTAAGTACTTTGAATTTATGAGTGTGTCCTCCAGATTTTGCGATGGAACAACTGCCGCTGTTGTTCACTGACACATTATGTCCGTGCGACGGTATCTGATTTACTGTAAGCTTTACTGATTCTTCACCTCCCGGGTTCCCGGCTGTATTATATTTTTCTACCTGTTCATTTACACCTACCAGTGTACGTCCCTGGGCATAGGGCTCCCACTTCCCCCCTAAGATATTTTCCGGAGGGATCTCTGATGTTGTGATGTAAATTGATCCTACCGGATGCATAAGATCCAGTAAGCTCTCTTGAACTGCTTTTACTACTGAATCCATACCGTCCAGTCTTGCTTTTAATGTTTCCGAAACAACACCCTCTGCATTTGACCTTGCATCTACCACTTCTGCAACCGATGGATTTTCAGAAGACATGTTCTTTATGTATTCATCAAACCGGCTGTTAAGATCTTCCTGTCTTTGTCCTGTATCATTGACAGATGTCTTGATCTCTTCCACATTTGTCCGTGTAAAATCATCAATGCTTTCGATCCCTGCAGCAATCGATTCACGCACATCTGCGCCGAACTCCGCGTCCCGTATATTGCTTGTTGCTTCCTGTACTGTCATACTGCCTCCTTACTTAAACATAAATTCCAATGTCATGAAATCTGCTGCTGTTGGCACATCGTAGCGGCTGCTGTCGTCACATTTGTCCAGTTCTTCTGCATCTATCGTGCAAATATCCACTTCAATTTCTTCTGCCAGGAGCTCTTTATACTCTTTGTCACAAGCAGCCTGATTAGCGGATGAAAAAACATATTTCTCTTCTTTTACTATGGCATTTCCTTCATCATCTTTCTCTGCATATGCTTCACAGATCTTTATCCTCTGCTCGTCTATAACTTTGTACTCTGATTCCAGAGCCTTTTCGTTCTTCATGATCGCATAGCTGACCTTTGCTGGAAATTTCTTTCCTGAAATATTTAAAAGGCCCTGTAATCTTTCTTGCACTTCGCTTAATCTCATCTTCATCTATTCTGTTACCTCCTGGTCCTGAATGTGATATACTTCTTTCGTAAATTCTGCGACATCTTTTCGGATCTCTACCTTGTTTGCCGCATACAATACTTTGTCTTGGATAGTCTGTGAAATGTTATCATTGCCACTGTCTGCGGATAGATTTGCGTTTAGGTAGACAACCTGCTTATCTGCATCACCATCCTTAACCGAAATAATTCCTGTGAGTGTGGTACTTTTCTTAGTTTCTAACATAATGTTCTCCTTTCTTTGTATAACAAAACAGACAGCTTATTGAGCTGTCTGTTTGAGTTCCTTTATTTGTTTTTCTGCCTGCCAGAGTCGGGTTTGAAGGTCGTTTATGATTGCTTCCTGCATATCGATTCTGCTTATTTGATTATTCATATCTTTTCTATTTTTCTGTATCATGTGTGTATTTAAAGCTATCATTTCTTCATAACAGATTCCATACTCAGTTTCGTAATCTGGATTAATACCCATTCGCTCATTATAATCCTTTGCATCAACAGATGTTTCTCCATTAAGAGCATAATAAGAAGGATCCAAGTTTCTCTTTGAAAATGCTTTTCTAATTTGCTGCGCTCTAAAACCAAAGTGAGTTAATTTTGTTGGCTCATATCCTTCTAGAAATTGATATGCCGTTGGATTAAGAGACATGAAAATATCTTCATATTGTTCCAAAGAACTAAAACTTTCTTTAATTCTTTCATCTGACGTGGATATCGCTTTATTAGCCCAGACAGAAGATCCATAAATACGGGTCTGGTAACTATTATTTCCTAACGCCGTACTTTTTGTTGATCCAGAAATATAGTATCGTACAATATAATTAGACATCGTATTTGAATATAAACCATGTTCTCCTGTAACGTTCATATTGTGATCCTGTAATGCAATATTTCCATCCATGGTTAGATAACCGAGACGGGCATTACCTGATGTATTAAGATATTTTGTATTATCATTGGGGTTAAGCTGTATATTACAATGCATGTTCATTTTGCTGCCCCATATTCCAGTTACTTTAGAACTATCACCAACACCAACTTCACTACCTGTCCATCTTATTAAATTCACTTCAGAACCTTTAAGATAATTAGTTCCTGTAAGTCTTATATCGCCGCTAGTACCAATACCGTCGCCTCTGCAGAGAACCCCGCCACAAGTTATCATCCCATCACTTTCAAGAGTAATAACATTATCTGTTTCAATACTTGAACTAATTGTTAAAGCTGGACAGCTTATGTAATATGGATCAATTTTGATAACATCTGTCCATCCACTATCCGTAAACTCTGCACTATCATTTTCGCTTATTTTTATTGTTCTTCCACCGATTTCAACCCGCGTTAGATAAGCCCCGAATTCAGGATTCCATATATTTTCTTGCTTTGAATAGCGTGATTCATATAATTTAAGTTTTCCATTCTGTATAATCGTATTATTTGCTAAAGATCCATTTACTAGTTTCCCGGTTTCCATAGATTCATATGTTGTTGGTTTTGCAGTAAAACTACTGTATCCACTACTTCCTATAAAGGTTCCAGTAAAATTATCATGTGTAGAAGCGTTATAATTTTGAATATTACAAACTTGAGGCAGATTTTTATAAATTCCATTTATAGAAATATTCCATCCACCAATTTCCCCCGAATTAGCAGTAATATTACCAGAAAAACTTCCTGTTGCTCCGACCAGATTTATTCCGGTAATGGTACCAGTTGCCGTAATATCCTGTGCAAAGATACTATTTACATCCAAACTTGTAGCTGTGATAGACTCCGCAACGATGTGTTCCCCGGTAATTGTCCCTGCGGATATCTCATCACCAGTTATCGTGCCTGCTTTTATCTTATCCGCTGTAATGCTCCTTGCTTCGATCCTCGCAGCATTTAGTACCCCCACTGTGATCTTATTCGCATCCAAGCTTGCAATACATCCACTTGTTGCCGTAATTGTCCCCGCCTTTAACTTATCCGCAGTAATCGTATTTCCAAGGATCTCTGTCGCTGTGATCGTCGCAGCAGCTATCTCTCCAGCTGTGATCGACTTGGCAACCAGTTTATCTGCAGTGATCGTCCTAGGGGTCATAATCTCACCATTCAACGTTTCTACGTTCTGTGTCTGCAAAGCACCAGTTATATTGTTTAGGGAGTAAACGATGCTCTTGCTGCTTCCCCTGATCTCCAACCGTTCTACAGACAATGTACCCGAAGTAATCTTATTTGCCGCAAGTTCTACAATCTTGGCGCTTGTGATAGAACTATCTGCGATCTGTACGGTGTCAATCGCCCCTTTTGCGATCATTGCGTTTTTAATAACACCATCCGCAATATTCGCAAGGTCGATCTTTGCATAATTGGTATCCAGATATTTTGTATCGATACTGTTTGTTTCAAGATCACCGATCCTGGCAGATAGAGCGTTTAGGTTTGTAATCGTTGCAAACTCAGTTTTCATATCAACGGTTTTCATATAGTTTGATTCTAAAAATGAAGTTTTGACCGTTTCTGATTCCAGTTTTTTAATCGTTGCATTCGCGGCATTTAGATTCTCAATCGTCGCATACTTAGCGTCAAGATTTCCTACATCCAGGCTGTCGATCTGGGCCTGGAGCGCTGTAAAATGTTCGGCTGTAGCAGTCTGAAAGTCTGCCTGCTTTGCTTTCAGAGAGTCAAATTCTCCGGTCTTAAATAACACAAAATCTCCGCTTAAGTTAGAAATCTCAGCATTCGTAGATATGAAGTTCTCTGCAGTCGCAGTCTCAAAGTCTGCCTGTTTTGAGGTCAGTTGTTCTATAGATCCATTGACCGCAGTGAAATCTTGGATCACTAGGGTTTTGAATTCCTGGATTTCATTTGTGATCTCTTCAATCTTCCCGTCCGTTGTCTCCACATAACCTTCAAACCTACCAGTCACTTCCTGTACTTTGTCATAAATGACCGGATCTTTACGCTCCGTGAATACTTTTAAGGTTTTCCCCACTGTGATCGTATTCTTGCTCGGATCCGTAATATCGTAGCTGTACTTTTCAATGACTGGCAGGTCATCCTTAAAAACAATTGAATGAGGAACGCTGACCACTTTGACCAGATCCCCAAGTTTAAAATCATCTATATTCACATCCACCATGTGCAGGTCCAAGGCTGTTAGTTCCACAGTCAGGCTGGACTTCATATTTTCAAGAAGCCATTTTTCTCCTTCTGTATAAAGTTCGTTTGGAGATTTCTTGTCTGGGAATTCCTGCATTTTAATAATTTTCCCAAAGTAATTCACTGCCTCATCGCTTAGTATATAATCTTTTCCGTAAGTTTTCCCACCCACTACCGCATTTTTTACTGTGACCTTTTTATCACTTCCTCCAACCGGTACGACCACTGTACATACATCCGCCGAAACTAGTGTCTTTTTTAAGTCCAGCAGATTATAGCCAAACCGGATCTCCTGCCCGCTGAGGTCCCCGTACTGCTTCACCCAGTCAAGATATCTCTTCCCGTCCGCATACCGGATTCTTAAATATCCTTTGTATTTTTCAATGAGGTTTTTATTTATAAAATCCAACGGTTTTTCATAATTAAATGATATACTTGATATTTCTTCCTGATCAACGTCTATGATCCCTGGCTGGAACTGCTTATCTGCTCCCACCTGATTGTTATGCTCTTTTACAACCTCGCTGAAAATGTACCGGTTTGTTTGACGGATAAATGCACTGCTCCTGGGACGGAGAATCGTATCAACAAAATAAGAAAGTTCTCCTTCACATTTCAATGTTCCTGTATTATAAAAGTCCTTTTCCTCTGTAGTACTCCTGCCCCGGAAGATTAATTTTCCATCATCATAAACCGAAATGACAGATTTCATTGGACTGACATACTCATATCCCGGATTCTCGGTTGTGATGTCGAACTCAAAAGATCCTGTTTTATTTAATTCTAAGTCCAACTTAGCATATGGCAGGATAAAATGCTCATCCCTCGGATCATGAATCGTATGACCATCCACTTCTACTCTGTACATTACAGAACACCTCCCCTATAATCGATTGAGATACTTCCATTGCCAGAAATGATTAAATGATTGTTCCCTTCATGTGTATTTATATCAAATGCTCTCGATTTTCCTGGCGGAAGAGAAAAGGTGTTACCATTGTATTTCACTGTCATGGCTGTAGAGCACTCAATAATTGGAACCACAGGCATCCGGCGTCCCGGGATAATGACCTCCAAGCTGCCATTTACCTTCAAATCCTTGTATTCCCGGATGATACCGTTTACAAATGAAAGATCATCCCATCTCCATTTCTCCAAGGAAGAATACAATTCATATTTGTATGGGTCAACAGAGCCAGATAACACTACCTTACTTTCTTCCTTATCCGTTTTTTCTGTATCCAGCATAAGCCTTCCATAGTAATAAAAGGTCGTATCTATATCCAGGATGATCCTTAACCTCTGCCCATGAAGATAATCAGCAATCGCTGTGGTGACATCTGCCCAGTATATAAAATCTTCATCCCTTAAATTAAACTCCAAAGAAATATTCCTGTCTTTGTATTTTACATCTCCGCCTGTTAAAGTAGTTGTCAAATCAATACTGCCGTTACCTCCTGGCAGATCAACCAGATATGTCTTGGCCTCAGGAAAATCAATGGTTACACCGACCCATCCCAAGTTCCAATCCCTGTATGTATGTTTTTCTCCAATTCTAGCACCAAGCATGTTCCGCATATCAACCACCCCTTTCCTGATGCTTTGCAATTGCCTCAAATTCCTGATTTAAAAACGGGGCAGATCCCCTCGCAATCTCCCTGCCATTTAATGTAGTTACAAGTTCAATCTTCTCCGGTCCTGTATAAACCGTCTTTTCTATCTTCGTTGTATCGCTGCCACCTCCGGCATAAATAATCTGCGGCTGGACATTTGCCATGAATTTAGCAGACTGACGGGCGACTGCTGCCTGCAGTTTGTCTTGCAGTCTGGGAATGTTCATCTGTGCCTTCGCGAACTTCTCCGCCATGGTATCAGCCACATGTTCCATTTGTTTGTACAACTTTGGTGCTTCTTTTTCCTGTCCCTGTTCAGCTCCTTGGATATTATATTTTCCGATCTCAGCGAAAACACGGGACGGTGAATTGACTCCAAGTTTCTTTTTTGCCGCCTTAACTACCTTATTACAAATATCTCTTATCGTTTTATTCAGGTTTTTGGTCTCAGACTTCATGCCCTTCGCCATCCCCCTCATAATATTTTTACCGATATTCTTCATTTGTTTTTCAAGCCCGGCAGTGGCCTCATTTATCTTTTTAGAATATTCTTTATTTAGCCTCGAAATATCATCCGCAAAAAAGCTTTTTGAAAAATTTTCTGACATGGACTCCTGTTGTTTCCATTTATCAGTGTAAGCTTTCTGCTCTGCTGCCGACAGGGATCTAAACCATTCCATATATTCTGTAGCATCTTCTATATTCATCCCGAGAATATGCTCCATCATGCTGTCTGGTATTTTATTTTCCAATGCTTTTAGGTTATTCTGGTACTGCTTGATATCTGCAATATTCTGATCCAGATCATAAATGTTTCCATAAGACTTCTGCTTATCTTCTAAACCGTCCTGCAGACTTTTGATATGATCATAATCCTCTTGGAATTTTTTTGAAATCTCCTCAATTTCTTTTTCAGCCTTTGTAACAAGCTTCTTTGTTTCTGACGTAATAGCTTTAGTATAGGCACTAACAATTGATTTCCCAGCTTTTGTATAATCTTTGCTTTTGCTCTTATTTTGTTTCTTTAGCGCTTTTACCTGGTCATCCACAAGTTTTTTTATTGCTTTTATGGAAGAATCTTTTTTCTTGTTAAGAGTTTCCTCAAATTTATCTACAAACGTTGTCCCTGTCTGTTCAAATTTTCCAAAGGGATTCTTTGCTGCTTTTTCTAAAGACGCAATCATACTTTTGGTCGCAGAAACGACAGACTTCTGCTCCTTTTTGATTCCTTTGGCTATTCCCTTAGGGATATTACGTCCTACGATCTTATCAAATTTTATGGATGGAGAATGAATTTGTAAATCATTTCTAGCAGCATTTATACTTGCCTGTGTCATCTCCTTAGTGGCTTGTACTACTTTACTAGTATTTTTAGTAATTCCTACAGCCATGCCAAGTGGAAGATACTTACCTACCTGATCTCTAAATACACGAGATGGTGAGTGAGAGTCCGCTTCCTGATTTGCAGCATTTTTTGCTTCTCTAATAACCTTTGCTGCTGCTACAGATACAACTGCTGAATTATTATTGATTCCAGATGCTATCCCTTTTGCAATATTCTTTCCTACGCTTGTAAATCCACTGACACTCACACTTTTTGCACCATTGACAGCAGTTTGTGCGGCAGTTTTTATTTTCCCTTTATTTGCTGTTACACCACTTGCAGTTTTATCTGATAGTTCTTTTCCTTTTGCAGCAACTTGACTACTTTTAGATGTGATGCCTGAAGCATATGCTTCTCCTGCTTTAGCTCCCGCAGACTTATATCCAGATGTGTTTTGTAAAGCCTTTGTACCTGCTTTTTTGACTGTTTCTCCAGCAATTTGGGCTTTATTGGCAGTTGCAAGCAATGTAGAAATAAAGCTACCTCCGAGTAAGTTAGCCTCCTTCTTCATCGTTCCGCCGGAAGCCCCCTCTTTGGCCTTCTTTTTGTATGCACCGCCGGCTGTTTTGGCTCCCCCTGCCTGTTCTGTCAAAGCCATGTTAAATGACTTTCCTAAATTAATTCCATTTGGAGCCATCGTTCCACCGGACGTAGCTTCAATTGCCGTCGTCTTTAAACTACCCGCCGAAGTATCAACATATGAAAGTATTGGCATAAAACCATTAGCATATGACATCCCCGTGACCCCGGCTTCCGGAGAAAGATCAGTATTCACAGACTGCTGTAATTGTGTTTTAAATAAATCTGTTGCTGTTTGCAATAATGGTAATCCTAAAGTAATACCATTTCCAAACGTTTGTACAACATTTGTACCACCCGACGTTGTATCTATATTCTCTGTATTTTGTTTTACCGTATCAGTCATCTGATTGGAAGATTCATCAACAGCAAACATATTCTGCATCATTCCGTTACCAAAGGATAAAGGAACCTGCTTTGCATCTTCAGACACAATATTTTTTATCCCCGACATCGCCTGCTGTAAAGAAATGTCTCCATTATTTAATTTCGCTACAAGATCTTTTACAGATTTATCTCCAGCTAGTCCAAAATTTGTAATCATTGAATCGAAGTTTATGTAGTCTTGCAGCTGTTTTACTGCTTCACTCGGTGCCATCTCACCAGAGGCTATCCCTTTGGAAATTTCTTTTGGGATCTTTACACCATTTTGAAAAGCAGTATTTGCAAGTTGATCAAATTTGATTAATGCCTGTATTTGTTCGATAGATTGCGGTACTGCGTATTTCCCATTAGCAATACCTTCTGTGAGTTTCTTTGGTATTTCAACTCCAGCTAACCCTGCTTTATTAATAGCGTCTTGAAAATCGCTTAAGTTGCTCATCTGCTTTATAGCATCTTTGTAAGAAATGCTTCCTGATGCTATCCCTTCTGACAACTTCTTTGGGATATCGATTCCTGTATCCTTTGATTTTGCAATCACATCTTTTCTTAAAGTATCTAAATCTATTAGTTTCAGAAGGTCTTTTCCGGTTTGAGGGCCCGCATATATTCCATCCTGGATTCCTTTTCCAATAGACTCTGGAATTTCTTTAGCCTTTATTCCAGCTTCTTTTGCAAGTTTATTTATATTAGCTGTATATTCAGCAAAATTCTCAGATGCTATTTCTTTCTTTCCAAGACTATCGTATTCTCCATTCAGCTCTTTTAGTTTTTTCTTGGTTTTATCAACTTTATCAGTAATATCCTTATATGCCTGCTCTGCCTTAATTGCTTCTTTCTGGGCTTTTGCAAAAGCTGCTTCTTCTACTTTTCCATAACCACTGTCTTTACTTTTCTGCTCTGCATCGCCCATTTTTTTCTTGGCCTTTTGCAGATCTTCATAAGCTGCTTCCTGTTCTTTTATATATTTTTCTTGCTTCTCTTCAGTCTCGACAATATCATCTATTGTTTTTTCTTGTTGTTTTGCATATGCTTTCGCCTTTAACAGCTCTTTTTGTGCCTTAATATTCTTTCGTATAGAACTTGTTGACTTATTGAGCTTATCGTTTTCTGCATCGTAATTTAAATTTAAATCCGGAAGGACCTCATTAAGTTGATCTACAATTGTTTTGATTTGTTTTTTCTGGCCTGTCGATTTATTTTCAATCTTTGTAAGCTGCTGTAACTTTTGAAATAACTTATCTGCCTTTTTTCCCTCTTGCCCAGCTGAATGAATTGCCTCATCTCTTGCTTTTTTATTTTCCTGTAGTTTTTTTGTTAGATCCTGGTAACTCTTATTTACAGATTTTTGTCTAGAAACAACGCGTTTCTCAAGTTCACTAGTTCTGTCTACAGTCAAATTATAAGCAACAATCCCCGCAGCCAAAGCTCCGATTGCAATTACTGCAATTCCAATTGGCCCTCCGAGAGCTGCAAGAGCTTTACTGCACAGTAGAGTTGCTGCTTCCGCCGCTTTCATTTCTCCACTTACAACTGACAATGCCGTCTTTAACAGCGTTGTTGTCACTGTAGCTGACTCCGTTGCTGTTTTTGCTGCATCAATTGCAGATACTACGCTTTTAACTATCAAAAGTGTTTTAACTGCTGCTACAGTTGATGCAATTAAAGGAAGAATAATCTTAAAATTTTCTGCTATAAATCCCAAAGACTTCGCTAAAACAGTAATTCCCTTATCTGCGACCTGGATCAGTATATTGCTAAGGTTTCTAAATGCAGTCCCCATTTCCTTGGGAAGAACATCAGCGATTCCCCCTGCCAGGGATTTTACCAATGACTTTGCAGCACTCTGGATCTTAGGTCCGTTCTTTACGAGCCCCGAGATGAATGCTTTCACAACTTGCGATGCCGTCTTGATAAGCGTTGGTGCCTGCTTTGCCACGTCTTCTGCCAGATTTGCAAAAATAGAACCCAGCTCACCGGCCAGCCCCTCAAGTCCCTTTTTGTCAAAGACTTCCTGCAGCTGGTCCACATAGCCGGATACAACATCTATAGCTTCGCGGATAGGATTATTCACATTATCAAAAATAGAAATCCCCAGCTGGCTGAATTTATTGCTCAGCGTAGATATCTTGTTTTCTGTAGTCTCATACTGCTGCCCAGCTTTATCCTGCAACGCTGTATTGTCGCTCCACGCCTGATTTCCAGCTGCCAAAGTTTCCGTAAACGTACCCGATGCCTCGGCTGCTTTTAAAAGCGTATCCTGCACCTGTACATCAGACAGTCCCAAATTCTCCAGCGTTTTAACTGTATTGCCGCCGTTCTGGTTTATCTGGTCCAGGCCTTGAAGAAAAGAGCCCACGGCCCCTGCCGCATCCTCCTGAAAAGCTTTTTTAAACTGTTCTGAGGAGGTTCCTGAAATTCTTGCAAATTCGTTCAGATCATTTCCGCCACTGGCCGCGGCCTGGTTCATCTTTGAAGTCAGCTGAGAGAACGCTGTGCTTCCTGCTTCTGCTTCCTGACCTGCTGAACTTAAGATACCTGCGAATGACAGAATCTCAGTTTCTGACATGCCCGCCTCATGTCCTGCACCAGCGATCTCGACAGCCATATCCGTAATTTTTTTCTCCGACGTATCGAGCTGGCCGCTGAGGGCTACAACTGTCGATCCCAGGCGGCTGAATTCAGTTTGGGGCATCTGTGTAATGTCTGCCAGCTTTGACAACGATGTCGCGGCTTCTTCTGTGCTCAAGCTTGTGGAATCCCCAAGCTGTATCATCGTCTTCGTAAATCCAAGAATTCCATTACTCTTGATCCCAAGCTTTCCGGCCTCTTCCGCCACCGCTGCAATCTCACTTGCGCTCTCCGGCAGTTCTTTAGACATATCCAAAATGCCTTTGCGCAGCTGCTCCATTTCTTTGTCAGAAGCATTGACTGTCTTTTTGACTCCTGCAAAAGCATTCTCAAACGTTATTCCTGTCTTTACCGCCGCTGTACCTGCATCTACCAGGATTTGTGTAGTCTTGCGGATAACTTTTTTAGCTCCGCCCATTCCTGACTTCAAAGCATTTTTTGCTATACCCGATGCTGCTTTCCAGTGTTCTCCTACCTTCTTTGAACTGTTCTGGGACTGCTTTTCTGTATCTTTAAAGGATTTCTGCCCCTGAGCCGACGCTTTTTCTGCTTCATTCCCTGATGTCTTTGCCAGCCGGCTCCAGTCTTTTTCTATTTTCTCTGTATTCAGTGCAACTTCTATCTCAATTTTATTGTCTGCCAAAATATTCACCTGCCTTGTAATGTTTGTTTCGTATCAAAAGATCTTGCTATTTGACACTTCGCAAACCTCAGCCCGGCAGGCGACAGTGACTATTCGCTTCTATAGTCTTGTGATTCTTCATTCGAGGGCAAGAATCTCTATCCCCTTATGTCTTATTACATGATACTGATACCGTCCCCACTCACGTTGTTTTTATGACTGCGGACAATTTTATGGGAGAATAAGAAAAGCACCCAGATCTTTCCTGGATGCTTTACTAAAGATATTCTCTTTATCATCTTAACTGTTTCTTCTTCGCTTGGTACTCTCATCCTAATTCAGCAGATGTGAAAGATCTCCTCCGTTCAAAAGAGCCTGTGTCACTTCCGCTTCCAGAGCCCTGTCTTCCTCAGATATATTTCCTGGCAGCTTGTAGATTTCCTTCATCTTTTTATAAAACTTCTTTTGTTCTTTATCCATGCCAGCTGTATCTGCCGCTCTGTATCCCATGATCTTTGAGATCAGGCAGTCTTCTTTTAACCCAGAAAACATGGCTGTGAATTTCCACCAATGCAGGTGTGCAGAGTTCAGATCTTTGCCGTACTGTTCTAAAAAAGCAGCATAGATGTAATCTGCATCATAAGTAAAACTGTAGATCTGTGACTGTTTTTTCCCCTTCCCAGACTGCTTCTGTTCCTCTGTCTTTCCGCACTGGTAAAACCAAAGCATCTGGGAAATTGCCCCTTCAAGGTCTTCAGGGATCACGGGATAGTATAAAGCCAATCCGCTGTTGTACTTGGCAAGCAGACTGGCTTTTTCATGATCCCCCTCAAATTCCGGAATATTCATCAGTTCCTCTATAAAGAGCTGCTGTTCCTCCGTAATGTTCTTATCCTGAATCATTTCCTCAAAGAGAACAGATACACGGAAGTCAGAATTGATCTTATACTTCTTTCCTCCCACCAAGACATGTTCCGGAAGACCATCTGTCAAGATATTCATTATCTCTGTCCTTTTTCACGCCTTTGTTCCCTATTAAGACCTGCCGCTGTTCCAAACTTTGCTGTCTCCTGTTCTGCAAAATTTGTAAAGCCTTCTTCCTGCTGCTGTTTCATCTTTACGATCTTTCCAAAGGCTTTCAGATGCTCTTCAATATCCGGTTCACCGCCAAACATCTTCTGCGACGCACCCTCTCCGAAGATCTCATCAAACATCTCGTCAATATAGCCGCATTCCCTGCGGATAATCTCCGGGTCAGTCTCATTCTCCCCGCTCTCTCCAATCTCCTGAAAACATTTGCCTGCTTGTTCTACTGCAGCATGAAACCGCTCCATCATATCTGCGTTTGTAATACTGAACTTAAACTCTGCGTCATTCCACTTAAATACTTTTGCCATGTTTCTCTCCTCCATGTTCACTTATCTGTTTTTTATTCTCCCGCCGGTTCTGTCACTGTCACCGTACATAAAGCTGTTTTATTTCCGTCTGTTGTTTTGACTGTGATGTCCGCGCTTCCTGCTGCAATACCTGTCACTTCTCCGGTGTCAGATACTGCTGCCTTTGTCTCATCACTGCTGGACCATGCCACTGATTTGTCCGCTGCATCCGCAGGCTGTACCGTTGCCACAAGGGTTTCTTTCGCCGCAACCTCAAGGGACAGCGTTGTTTTATTCAACGCCACCCCTGTTACGGCTGTGTCAGGGTGTTTCGCCCTTCTCTGTAAAAGTAAGCCCCTTTGTATCAAAAGTACCTTCCACGACGTCACCGACGCCAAGCAGGTTTCCCTCACAGGTCATCTCTCCGTCTTCATTTCCGAAAGAGGATACCTCCACGGCTACATGAATTTTTCTTGCATGGTAGGTATCTCCGGAATCCCCAACCTTCTGGTCCAGATCCACGATGATATAGTTTGTTTCTGCTTCTGCTCCCGTCTTCTGAAGCTCCCCAATCTCACAGATATACTTGATCGCTTCTTCTGTTTTGATCTGATCCGCGGTATAAGGTGCCTGCCATTCATACCCTGTGATCGCCTTTGATGTAGATTTATCATTGATATATCTCTTAGAGCTGGTCTGTGCTCCCGGCTCCTCGTTGAGGTCAGTAAAGCCTGCGCCCATAAGCACAAACTTTGGTGTATCCTCCTTTCCAATATCTAAATAATTTGCCTGCATCCTTCTCTGTCTTACACTTTTTAATGCCATTTGTTATACCTTCCTTTCCTGATAATAAAGAAAGCGGCACTGAATCTGATATCTCGCTTTGCTAAGCTCTGTATCAAACGCATAACCGCTTGTGATTGCTTCGATTTTTATTGCTTCCTTACCCTCCTCCAACTCAGGGAAAATCCCTGCGTCAGAGAATTGTTCCAGCCAGTCAGAAAAGTGTTCATAAAATCCGATATTATCAAGATTTTGTCTCACTTCCTCCCCGTAGGCCTGCCGGCTGGCAAAATTAAAGAGATACTGCCTCTTTGTATTTCCAACAATATCTCTTTTTAAAACTGTCTCGGACGGAACGGATTCTATAGAATAATACGCTGTGTTGCCTCCAAGATAATCCACCCCGATCCCCTTATAAAATTCATCCAGGTACGGGCACTGTTTTACGATCTCCCGAATTGCCTCTACTGCTGTCATACCGGCTTTCCTCCTATAAATTTCGCCACGGACACTGTAACTTCCCGGCCCCGGTCACTCCAGGCACGCTTATCCCAGAGTTTTCCCCGCAGCCCTCTGCCTTTGTTTCCATAATACTGTTTACGTGCGTACGGCATGATATATGTAATCCGGTCAGCTCCTTCCACGGCTGTATTTTTCAAACTGCCTGTGAGCATGGGGACATATGGATCCATGATCTTCTGTGTTTCGTGGACAAAAAATCTCTGTGCCGCACCGTCCGGTTTTAGCTTCATATCTGCTAGGATTTTATCGGCGGACTGAATATGTATATTGGTTTTCATTCTGCCGTCACCTTCCAGTGTTGAATTTCAATACTGCCGCTGTCATTGGATTCTACCATTGCAGCGGTGCGGACCTCACCGCAGATATTTTTTAGATATTCCTCATCCTTTGTACTGCCCAGTTCAGTCTCTGTGATACCCCGTACCAGCAGATCGCCTGCTCTGAACGTAAATATCCTGCTTTTGTCCGCCTCTGCCATAAAATTTTCCGGCTTCCGGTACTGTTTTTCTGTCTCCACAGTAAATGGAATGTAGACCTCTGCCACATCTGCGCTTGCCATCCCCTTCCCGTCCGGCTGCACTGCCGTCGTATCCTGCCAGTTTATGCCTTTTAAGACTGTTCGGTAATACCGGTTTGTCCCTGTATCCCGGTCATAAACCTTGTTGTAGATGGTCAGATCTGTATTTGTGATCATTGCCGCACCCCCCGGTTCAACAGCCCGGTGTGGACAAGGTATGGATAAGCCGCTGTATACTGTTTCTTTTCTCTGGTCCTTTCCTTGATCTGTCCGTCCTGCTGTTCTGTGACATAAGAGACAGAGACTTTTCCCACTGTCTCTGATTTCACTTCTTGTCTGCCTGTATCCCCCTGATACATTACATCTGCAACCGCACATGCTGCCATCCGGATCTCTTCCGGAATCTCTGTATCATGCACTCTGCCAAACGTAATGTAATCGATATAGATACCAGCCTTTAACATCTCACTTAAAAACGCAGATTCCGGTATCACAATGCCGTGGAATTGTTCTTTATAATAGTTATAGTCTGCATATTCTGTCATACCTTATTACCTCCTTTCAGGCTGCCGTCTCATCCGGTCTTCCCCTGCTGTTACAAATCTTCTGCCCCTTGTACTTTTAAGCTGTCTGCAGAGCCGCCTAAATTTTTCTCGTAGTTTAATGACTTCGATTCGGTCAATGTATTTTCTTCCTGGCTGTCTGGCTGTTTAGGCATCATTTTAAGAGCTTCTTCTTCCGACACCCCGTACTTTTTGGCCACATACAATTCTTTGCGGATGAAGCCCTCTGCTGCATCCTGCTGCATAGATAAGAGTTCCTTCTCCTTATCAATGACAATGGAATCATCCCAGTTAAAGGATACCTCATAGTCTTTCCTGCCTGACAGCCCGCTAAGCTGTGCCAGCACTTCCATGGCATAGACTAGATGTTCCAGTGCTTTCTGCAAAGTCTTCTGAATATCCGAAACTGTGCTGTATGATCTCTGCTTGCTGGCTTTGATTTCCTCTGCCGTTTTATCCACATTCTCTGGATTACTCAGCGTTCCGTATGCTAAACCGCAGTTGAACTCAATGCGCCG
Organism: Anaerostipes rhamnosivorans; assembly: GCF_005280655.1. Lineage (NCBI taxonomy): Bacteria > Bacillati > Bacillota > Clostridia > Lachnospirales > Lachnospiraceae > Anaerostipes > Anaerostipes rhamnosivorans. Next base: position 423,275 of record NZ_CP040058.1, on the reverse strand, counting down.
CAGAATGTTATTAAATCCGTTAAACATACTCACATCCCGGATCGCAGGAGAGTATATCTTATATTTCTCATTGTTATCGTCCATATCCATCATGCGGAACAGCCTTTCCCTTCCTTTCGGTAGTTCCCACTTTCCTGTCCTGCTGTCCCTCTTAAACATTGTATTATCCACATCCAAAGCGAGTTCTGCACCTTCGTATTCCCAGATGATCCTCGACCACTGCCGGTCTGCCTCCTTGATGTCACTGACAGCTCTGGAATAAATGGACACACCCAAGGGCGACTGGTCGTCAATATTATTGGCGCTGGGAACTTTGAAATAAGAGAACAACGGCTTTTCAACATTCTCTATTCTGATCTCCGGCTCCAGTTCCGCCCATTCCTTCACCTTGGAAAGCGGGATCTCCTTTCCAAGACTCTCTGAGACATCTTTATCATTTTTCACATAGGCTTTGTTGTAAATAACATAATCACTTTTCTTCCACTCATGGTATTCAAGTCTTGTAAAAACCTGTTTCCCCCTGTTCTGTGTCTCTGCAAATACAGCCGACGTTATTTCTCCTCTGCTGTTATATCCTGTAGGAAAGAACCTGTCTGCCTGCACAGTGTCGACTTCAATGTGACCCTCATACACATACGGTTTAAAGACAAGTCCCCCTTTTGCACATCCATACTCGCAGTATCTGCGAATCTCTTTGATTACTTCCTGATACTCCTGATTCAGAAATTCATCCCCGGAAATCTCCGTCTGCAGTTCCAGTGTGACAAGCCTTGCCATCTCTCCTGCCACTGCAGCCGGAAGGCCGCAGCTTATTACATCTTTTTTCAGCCATGGGGCTTCATTTTCATACATCATTGACCAAAGCTCAATAGCCTGCCCCATACGGTCTGACACCGAAACATCAACGCCGATGGCATCCTTCACCATTTCTTTTCCTAACATTTTTCTTATCACCTGCCCTACTCTTTCCAAAACCTGTAACACCTTATCAACCCCATTTCCGTTCTCTTTTAACAATTGTATATATAAAGTACCGGACTGCATCCATGCAATGGTCATGCTGTTTTACCGGCCTGTCTTCGCCTGACTCTCTGGCCTTTTCATCCCATATATAGGAAGCAAACTCCTTAATCGTCTCTTTACACTCCCCTAAGAAAAAGAGAAGGCCAAGATTCAGCATGCTGCCTGTAAACCGTATGCCGTCCAGTACATCATTGTTTGCTTTTTTTATCCGGAACTTCCTCCTCTTCAGTTCTGCTATAAACGAAGCAGCGGCGGGATCTACGATCACCCGGTCAATGTCCAGCCCGTCCGCAAATTCCTCCAGATCATCTGCATACTGGCTGTCTGTCTTTTGGCAGTGATGCTCCCTGCCGGAATAATAATATTCTTTGCAGCAGATCCATTGTCCTGAGAGACTCCTCTGCCACAGCAGGAACACCGTGGCATTCTGGGTCCCGTAGTCAATACTGATATATTTGCTTCCTGCCATTTCCGGCAGAGACTGGATCACATGTTTTGAATGGTCAAACATATCATAGATGATCCCTTCCGCAGCAGACCACAACCCCAGAATATATCTTTTATAAAACATTCCGCTGTACATGGAACAATACCTTCTTTTTACATTCTTCTCCAGAGAAAGATTGTCTTCCATTGTAAAATGCAGATAAATTAGATGCTTTTTTTCCTTCTGATCAATCCAGTTGGTTTTAAACCAATGATACGGCCCGTCCGGATTACAGTTAAACCAAAACTTTGATCTGCTGACAGAGCACCGCCCGGTGGCCTGGTTTACAAAAGACTCCGGCATCAATGCAGCTTCGTCAAAAAAGACTCCGGCCAGGGTGATTCCCTGGATCAGATCCTGGCTCCTTTCATCTTTGCCGCCAAACATATAAAAGTAATTCTCTTTTCCTTTCCTTTCAATAACCAGCAGGTTATCGGCTCTGTGGTCTTGTGTTCTATAACCGCGGCTTTTCAGCATCAGCTTCAGCCAAAACAAAACATTGCGCCGGAAGGATCCTATTGTTTTCCCGCACATGGCAAAATTCTGTCCCTCAAAGTTTTCCATGGCCCATATGACAAAAGAAAGAGACATACACAAGGTTTTCCCTGATCTGATGGCTCCGTCTGCTATAACTCCGTCCTGTCCGCTGACTGGGGATCCTGGCAGCCACCAAGTTAAAACCTGTTTCTGTTTCTTGGAGAACGGACGGAATTGAAATGCAGCTTGTTTTATTCTTCTGTCCATACATCGGTCACCTCAGCTTTCAACGCATCTATAAAGCCGTCATCTTCTGTTTCCGCTTTTTCCATTTCCATATGCTGCACCAGCCAATCCATGGCTTTCATCTGGTCCAGAAGTTTCACCTTTGCACCGTTTCTGCTGACTGAGATCTCAGAGATCAGGCTTCCGTCTACCTGGGAAGAATCTTTAAGATCAATAAAGTTAGGGCTTTCCTCTGCACTGCCTTTGCCGAAAGTAACATAATCGGTGATATTTGAGAAAGCAATATCCATGTATTTTTGAAAAATATCTTCCTCACTCAGCATCTCTCGGTTCAGTCTGGCTTTCTTAAGCCTCTGGATCTCCCTTCTGACTTTGGGATTTTCCATAAGCCTGTACGCAATGGAAGCTGCTGTTCTATAATCGACATCATAAGCTTTTTGATATGCCTTGGTGGCATTAAAACATTTGATATAATAGAGGCAGAATCGTTGCTGTTTGTCTGTCAACTCTTCATTCTTTATGACTTCTTCCACTTCCGGATCTGTAACTTCTTTCGTTTTCTGCTTTTCTTTATTTTCCGCAGGACATTCGTTTTCCCAGCCTTGGGTATCTTTCCATCTCCGCACAGTACTCGTTGACTTCCCTATTTCCGCCGCTATATCTTTTAGGTTTACACCTTTTTTATACATCTCTTCCGCCTTTATTGAATCCGGACTTCTGCTCCTTGGCACTATTTTACACCTCTCTATCATTGTATTCACAAGAAAAGCACCTGATTTAAAATCAGATGCTTCCCTGCTCATTATCTTGTCTTCTTTTCTAGCATAACTATACCATTTTTAATCTATACTATTCTATCCTTTTCTGTACTGTCTTCTCCAATGGAAAGTTACGAAGTGCTTCACTGTGCAGTTCATGTGTCCTATTCCAGCTATAACCGATTCTTGTGCATATATCATTCCATTCTTTAAAGTCAATATATCGGAGCCATAGGATACGGCTCTGAATCCCATCGTCCATATCAATAATCCTCTCCTCAATCTCTGCCCTGATGCCATAATTCTCTCTTTTTGCCGCATTGATCTTCTCTAAGATCGTTTCCAGGCGGACCATCCAATCGGACAGATCAGCTGTCCCAGCTGCTCTTGGCATATCTGTGATCTCCGGGCTTCTGGCACCCTCGATCTCTGCTCTGATGGACTTCTCCTGCTCACACAAGGACAGCCATTTCAAATGGGATTTTTTATACCTTGTTAAATATTTCTTTTTGGCTTCATTCATCTCTTTTTCTGTCAAACCACATGTTCCTTTCTCTACTATCCCTGTTTTTGTCCTCATCCTTTGCTGCTACGCTCCACTTTAGCCAGCATCTCTTTGTTTTTTTCAAAGGCAATCTGTTCCCTTACACTTTCCTCTGGAAAACCTATAATATAAGATACTTCTTCTATACGGCTAGTAATCCTGTCATCATATCTTAACCGCATCAAAGAATAATTGCTGGTAAATATGGTTACTTTGCGGTCCACATATCTTCCATTGATGATCTGATAGAATTTCTCATTTATCCATGCAGCTGCCTGCTCCGTGCCAAAGTCATCAATGATCAGTATCTCTGTCTCCTGGAGCTGGTCCAATAAACTGCTCTCAGATAGGTTATTTTCCCTATCCCATGTTCTCTTGATTTCTTGAATGATCTCCGCAGATAATGCAAACTTTACCTGATACCCCCTGTCAACCAGCTCATTTGCTATGCTGGCAGCCATTCTGGTCTTACCGCTCCCTTTTGCTTCGGAAAACAGATACAGCCCTCTGCCCTGTCTGTACTCCTGGTCAAAATCATGTAAGTACTCCGCAATACACTTGCAGGCCAGCTGGATCATAATGCGGCTATGCTCCGACTTATATACAGATGTATTAAAAGTATTTAAACGCATACTGTAAAAAGCCGCAGGAATATTCGCAAATGCCAGCCTTCTCTGATTCATCTCTTTTTTCCTGCATTGGCATTCGGAAAAATATTCCCTTCCATTCTTTATACTCTTGATCCAGCCGGTATCCCTGCATGCCGGACAGTTAAAAACCTTCAAATTTTCCTTTGAACCCCCTGTCTCGAGCGATCCTGACGAGATCACATGTACCGCTCTCATCTTTTGAATCTGTTGTTGCAGGGTCATACTCTCCACCTCTCTTATTGTCATAGTTCCCGTCCAGGACTTTCACCATATTGCTGTATGATGTAAGCCAATCAAAGTTTGCTGACCAATTTCTGCTGTTTTTCCCTTTCAGAAAATCACTGGATTCAGCTTTATAAAAAACTTTCTTCATCTCCTCCATACCATAGGTCCTCAATCTTGCCTTAACTGCCCTCCGCCTTCTGTCCGAGAGCTTTGTACATCTGGGAAATGAAACGCAGATGGTGTTATACAGCTCCTGTATTTTTTTACATTCCCTCTCTTCTGTAATCTGTTTCGTTTTGTTCTGTTTATATTTATTATTGTGTTCATGGTCTGGTTCATCCTGCAGTTCACATTCCAACTGCCGCTTCGGTACATCATCAAATGTATTTCTGTATTGCAGCGATATCATCTGGTAACATGCAGAACGGTTTCCGCCCCGGCTCTTCCATTTGATCAGTCCGTTTTGCTCCAATCTATTTCTAGCCCTTTTTATGGACTGTGCATTTAACCCTGTTTTTAGTTCCAAGACCGATACAGCCACTGTAAATTCTTGCTTCCAACCTGTTTTATTTGCTATGTGCATCAATGCATGCCATAAAACAATAGCAGGTGGGGGAAGCGGATTTATTTCCAGCTGATCATAAAATGCTCTGATCTCTAATATGTAATTCACCGGCGCCACCTCTTTTCCATTCGGCTTATCTTTTCTGGCGACGCGGTCTCAATTCCCAGTTCTTGAGCCTCCTTGACTGTATTTTCTATCAATTGGGACATCTGGACCGTATTATAAGTATGAGATCCTGCGATGACGATATAAGAGCGGAATACCGTACCATTTTGGTTGACAATTGTCTTTTCTGTGGGCGCCAGGTGTAAATGTTCCAACTCATTCACATCTATGTCATCTCTCATAATTAATTCCCATAAGTGTCCATGGACTATCTCATACTGTCCATATTTTCTCAACATTTGGTTTTTCATATATGCCGTACTGGTTCCTAAGACATCAGCCATTTCGGATACCAACACATGAAAATATGCATTGGCATTCCGGCTTCTTTTTTTCTTATATTTTACAATCTTTACATCCACCTCTTTTCCGCTAAGATCCTCATACTCTTGTAAAATATCCCTTTTCATAGAAACAGTTATGAGGAAATACCCTGTTGTCATATCTTTTGAAATACCCTTTAAACGGCCTGTAAATTCCATACTCTGATCCCTTTTCTTTATTTGATGCTCATTGCCCGTAGTTACAATTTCCTGAGAAAACGGATCTCACCGTCTATATGGCTCTGTGTAACAGCCTCGATAGATTCTGTCTCATCTTCATCTTCATAAAAATGCCAGCCCATAAGCGGCTGGAAAAACCAATCCACAAAATCATCCTGCTCACAGATATCCCCCGTCATAAGCTTGTCCAGAGCAAAATCAAATGCCTGGTTCTCGGGAACCCGGATCCCATCCTTTTCATAAAATGCCATGCTATTCACCTCCGGAGAACAGTTCATCTTCCTGTAATGTCTTTGTTTTAATTATCCAGCCATGCCATTCCCCCAAGTGCCATAAACAATGCCACCCACAGAGGGACAGCCCGGATACTGATAAGACATACTGACAGCACAACCAGTATGTGCCCCATTTTTCTTTCCATCATCACTCTCCTGATTTTATATCTTGCTATATCAAAACATATGTTCTATAATTTAACTAGGCTCCCTCGTAAATAAATACTGGACATCATATTTTGGAAAAAATACCTTTTGTATCTTGCAGGCCTCCTGAAAGTAAAACCCTTTTTTTGTAGACCCATTGGCCGTATCACTGATCGTTTGATATCTTTTTCCCAATAGTTCTGCAATCTGCGTATATGTAACATGTTCTTCATTCATTGCTCTATTTAAGTTTTTATACATTTAAGCACCTCCTTATATTCTTAATTCCGAATTTATGTTTAAATTATATACTCATTTGAGTGTATAGTCAACCTAAAATATTCTGATTTCCATATTTATTCGTTTTTCCGAATATATTCGTTTACATTTTATTTTTTCTCATATATAATGAAGGAGATTGAAAGAGGTGGAATCATGGAAAAGGCAAAAATCTTAAACAGACTCATTAAGGAACAGGGCTATAACCTGCGGTCTTTCGCCAGCAAATGTAATATGCCGTACACTACTTTATATGGGATCATAAGAAATGGTGCCGGAAAAGCCAGCGTTGACAATGTGATTAGCATATGCAGGCATTTAGGGATCACAGTTGAAGAACTGAATAATATGGCTGAGGGGATCACATCTGACAAGACATCTCCGTCACACGATGATTTAAAAACTCTCATTGCCAGAAACGGAAAAGAAATGTCCACGGAAGATAAAATGGAACTTATTAAGATGTTGTCAGAGCTATAGTTTTCTCCGGATTATGAGAAGAAGATATTGTTGGACTTAAAGTATTTTTCAGAATTGATTGACAATTATATCAATCCATGATATTATAAAAAAGTATTTTGATAAGATTTTGATTTTCACATATTTTTTGTAAATCATTACTACTTCTTGATGATTTACAAAAAATATGTGATTTTTTTATTTTAGCTTCAAATACAATAAAAAATATTAGGAGGTACCACATGAATAACGGTACAGTAAAATGGTTTAACAGCACTAAAGGATTTGGATTTATCACAAACGAAAGCACTGGAGAAGATGTATTCGTACATTTTTCAGGAATCGCTTCAGAAGGTTTTAAAACTTTAGAAGACGGTCAGAAAGTGACATTTGAGACAACTCAGGGTAACCGCGGGTTACAGGCTGTCAACGTTTGTCTTGCATAATATTTCAAACATGGAAAAGGCTGCTCAGTTTTGAACTGAGCAGCCTTTTTTATTCCACTTTCCATTAAAACTAAAGCTTAACAATATCGCTGATCTCATCAAACTGTACCGCGAATCCTTCCTCATCCTTAACCATATGAAGAATATCATCTTCTTCACTGTAACGGGCAAACTCAACGAGCATAAATATTCCTGTTATAGTTTTGCCTGATGCCGTCACCTGAATCTTGTCTCCTTGTGAGATAAAAACATCTTCTTTTACCTGCCCGTCCTCTTTCAGGATTTTTACACCCGGCAGCAAACTTGTAATTTCCATAGCCCTTCGCCTCCATCAAAAAAATAATTACAGATAAAATTATACCTTATTGCGCAAAGCACGTCCACCCGAAGGGTATGAAATACGGTGTGCCCTGTGGGTATGACATTTTCACCAGTTCTCCGGCTTGCTGTCTCAGGGACGTAAGATTTTCTAACTTTCAGCAAAGCCTCTCCGGCGGCCCGTTCGGAACTCGCTGGCGCTCAGACAGCCTCACTGCGCAATGCGCACCGCCTACGAGTCTTTACTTCAAGAAGAAAAACTAACGTCCCTTCGAATGCAAGGCCTCCGAACTGGTGAAAATGGACGTAATGTCTGCTGGAGATGGCTGTTGTTCTTTTGAATTGTACTAATCAGAAGGCATATAAAATGTAGGTTGATGTGAGTCAAAAGGGGCTGCTCCACGAAAGTTATTTACCACTATTGGAGGAGCGCATTTCAAAAGCGCGACGGAAATAGTGGTAAATAACTCATACATTATCGTGCGTAGCACGCCAAGCCCGAAGGGCATAAAATATGAGAGTCTCATCTTTCCGGTTTATCTTCTAATATGCTGTTTCGTCTGGCGTCATCAAAGATTTTTTTCATACGCTTGTCCAGTTCTTTGGATGTTTGATCTTCCGGTATAAGCTTTGCGTCCGGTAATCCCAACTCATCTAATATATTCCTTTTTTGATCATTCCCTGAATTGTTGTTCATTCCCTTTTCTCCTTATATTGTTATTTTATCACCAGTGTTCCCGCCCCGTTCCTGGCAATATATGGTATTTTCTTGATGCACTTATATATAATTTATTCTTTCAACTAGTTGAATATGCAACTAATATGTGTTATACTTGTTACAGTTAAATTAGTATTCGGATATTTCCGTGTCCGGTATACTAATTTTTTTGTCCCAAAATAGTTGGATGTTCAACTATCTGTTTGAGAGGAGGTTTCTATGAAAAAAATCAGCAGGATGATTTCTGTTATTCACCGCCAGGGAATGCGCTTTTTTGACTTTTCCCTGTCTAAGACAGAGATCGGCCCTGGACAGCAGTTCTTTCTAGTCTGCATCCACGAAAATCCTGGTATCAGTATGCAGCAGCTGGCCCAGATAGGCCATTTTGATAAAGGGACAGTTACAAAAGCTGTTAAAAAAATGGAGGATCAGGGATATTTAAGACGGGAGCCGGATGACTGTGATAAAAGAATTCATCACCTGTATACCACACGGGAGGCAGAACCTGCACTTCAGATGATTTATGATCTGCGGGAACAGTGGAATGAAATCCTGGTAAAGGGCCTGACACAGGAAGAGATCCATCAGGCAGAGGCGCTGCTTACAAAAATATCAGACAATGCATATTCTTATATAGAAAAAAGGAGGGTAAAGTAATTTGGAAACTCAAATACAGACACAAAGAAAAGAAAACCCACTGGGCTATGAACCGGTAGGAAAATTGCTGCTTCAATTCGCAGTTCCATCCACGATCTCAGTCCTTGTGAATTCCGTTTACAATATCGTAGATCAGATTTTCATCGGTCAGGGCGTCGGATATCTGGGAAACGCCGCTACCACAGTCACATTTCCTATCATTACGATCATCATGGCATTTGCCACACTACTCGGCTCCGGCGGAAGCGCTTACGCCGCTATCAAACTTGGCCAGAAAAAGGAACAGGAAGCGGAAAAGACGCTGAACAATAACTTTATGCTGTCCATCATCATGGGAATCGTACTGGCCGTGATCGGCTTTATTTTTATGGAACCGATCCTCCGATTGTTCGGAGCCACAGACAGCATCATGCCTTACGCAAAAGATTACGCTTCCATTATTCTAATCGGTGTACCTTTCAGTGTGATCGGACCATGTCTTTCCAATATGGCAAGGACGGACGGCAGCCCCAGGCTGTCCATGTACGGCATTCTGATCGGAGCTGTGCTGAATACGATCCTTGATCCAATTTACATCTTTAAATTTCACTGGGGTGTCAAAGGCGCCGCAGTCGCAACGATTACATCACAGATCATTTCCGCTCTGATCCTGTTTCTATACTTCTGCAAAAAAAGCCAGATGCGTCTGCACCTGAAGGAGCTGAAGCTGGATGCTTCGATCTGTAAAAATGTCATTGCGCTGGGCACATCCTCCGGCATAACCCAGCTGGTGGCCTGTGTCATGCAGATCACGATGAATAATTCACTTGTATACTACGGGAATATAAGCAAAGTAGGGGGAGATGTGGCACTGAGTGCCATGGGAATTGTCATGAAGCTTGCAATGATCCTTGCATCCGTTTGTATCGGCATCGGCATTGGTTCACAGACAATCTTCGGATTTAACTTCGGTGCGGAGAAATACCACCGGATCAAGCATCTGTTTAAAAATGCGGTAGCAGCGGCAACTGTTTCTGTACTCATCGGATGGCTGGTCTGTCAGTTGTTCCCTGGATTGATCGTCCAGCTTTTCGGAGGCGGCAACTCTGCGTTTGTAAGCTTTGCTGAAAAATGCCTCAGGATCTATCTGTTTGGTATTTTCTGTGCCGGTTTCCAGATTGTATCCACCAACTACTTCCAGGCTACGGGACAGCCGTTGAAAGCATCGGTTCTCTCCATGCTCCGCCAGCTTCTGCTTTTGGTTCCGCTGATCTTGATCCTTCCGCTTTTTTTCGGACTAAACGGGATCCTCTTTGCGGGTCCTATCGCTGATATGTCATCCGCTGTAATCGTTGCTCTCTTTGTCATACCAGAGATGAAAAAACTGAATCGGCGTATTACAGAAAAGGATATGGAAACCAGTGGCGCATAATATTACTACAATAATTATATCATTATTTACTTTTTTTTACAATAGAGTTTGTTGTATTTATACGATGATTTATAATTCAAATATAAAAATGGCCCCAATCCTAAGATTGAGGCCATTTTCCGATAATGCCGTTGACCGGAATCGAACCGGTACGGGAGTATAAGTCCCGCAGGATTTTAAGTCCTGTGCGTCTGCCAGTTCCGCCACAACGGCTGATGGTGGGAGAAGGATTCGAACCTTCGAAGGCGTTGCCAACAGATTTACAGTCTGCCCCCTTTGGCCACTCGGGAATCCCACCATGTCACCTGACAATTTAAAATTATACTGTATGAAATATGAAATTGCAAGTATTTTTTTAATAATTCCGGTTAATCCCATTGTTTTTCTCGACCTTTTCCTTTAAAATATTTTGTGGTTACACTACAAATCTAGGAGAAAAAGAAAGTATGAATGAAAAAAAACAAAAAAAGAAATTATCATTAACTGTGATGATTCTCAGCGCCCTATTTTTAGGAATCGTTGCGGGGCTGCTGCTTCAGGGCCACCCTAAAATAGCTGACAACTACATTCAGCCCTTCGGAACCATATTCTTAAACCTGATCAAAATGATCGTTGTTCCGGTTGTCCTGTTTTCCATCATTCAGGGAGTCGTGTCCCTGCAGGATATTAAAAAAGTAGGCTCCATCGGAGGAAAGACCATCTGTTTTTACATCGTGACAACAGCGTTCGCTGTTACGTTCGGCCTGCTATTCGCAAATGTACTGAATGTCGGCGGAGGTTATGTGATGGACAGTTCTTCCCTTCAAGCGTATGAGGGAGCAACCAAGGCCCCTTCCCTGATCGATACTCTGGTGAATATCTTTCCATCAAACGCAGTGGAGCCCTTAGTAAGCGCAACCATGCTTCAGGTCATCGTCATTGCCTTATTTTTTGGTTTCGGTATCATAATAGCAGGAGACAAGGGAAAACCTGCGGCGGACTTGGTGGAAAGTCTCTCCGAAGTCTGTATCAACATCATGAGTATTATCATCCATCTTTCCCCCATCGGTGTATTTGCTTTGATCACACCTGTGGTTGCCGCAAATGGACCATCGGTGCTTCTTCCTCTTCTGAAACTGATCGGAGTGGCATACCTGACCAGCATCGTCCATATGGTTGTCGTCTATTCCAGCGCAGTCAAGGGTTTCAGCGGCATCAGCCCTTTGAAATTCTTTAAAGAACAGAGCCCGGCTATGCTGTTTGCCTTCTCCAGCGCCAGCAGTGTAGGAACTCTTCCGTTTAACTATGAGTGCACAGAAAAGCTGGGCGCCCGCAAGGAGATCGCAAGTTTTGTACTTCCTCTGGGAGCCACCATCAACATGGACGGCACAGCAATTTACCAGGGAGTCAGCGCCATCTTTATCGCCCAGATCTTTGGCGTACATCTGACCTTAAGCCAGCAGCTGATGATCATCCTGACCACCACCCTGGCCTCCATCGGAACCGCAGGAGTTCCAGGTTCCGGTGTGATCATGCTTGCCATGGTACTGCAAAGCGTCGGTCTTCCGCTGGAAGGAATCGCTCTCGTAGCCGGTGTGGACCGTATCCTTGACATGGCAAGGACCACAGTAAATATCACAGGAGACGCAGCCTGCACTATCTGTGTAGATGCTATGGAAAAACGGAAAGAAGCACGGAGAAAAGTAAAGATATCCAATAATATATGACATTTTCACCAGTTCTCCGGCGGCCCGTTCGGAACTCGCTGATGCTCAGACAGCCTCACTGCGCAATGCGCACCGCCTACGAGTCTTTACTTCAAGAAAAAAAACTAACGTCCCTTCGAATGCAAGGCCTCCGAACTGGTGAAAATGGACGTAATGTCTGCTGGAGATGGCTGTTGTTCTTTTGAATTGTACTAATCAGAAGGCATATAAAATGTAGGTTGATGTGAGTCAAAAGGGGCTGCTCCACGAAAGTTATTTACCACTATTGGAGGAGCGCATTTCAAAAGCGCGACGGAAATAGTGGTAAATAACTCATACCTAATAAATTAAAAAAAGATCCGCACTGCCTTTACAAATTGCAGTGCGGAACTTTTTTATGCCTCGGTTCCTTCAAATAATATTTCGAATTCGCTCTGGTTGATCCGTTCTCTTTCCAGCAGCAGTTTGGCGCAGCTGTGCAGAACTTCCATGTGTTCTTCTATAATAGCTTTCGCCTTTTTGTAGCAGTCATCTACAATGTCTTTTACTTCTTCGTCAATAATCGTTGCCACACGTTCTCCATATGGACGAGGCTGGCCGATCTCTTTTCCTAAGAAGACCTCATCGCCTTCTCCGGTGTCATAGTTGATCAGTCCAAGGCGGTCTGACATTCCGTATTCAGTCACCATGGATCTGGCGAGCTGTGTCACCTGCTTGATATCCTGGGAAGCCCCTGTGGTGATATCCTCAAAGATCAGTTCTTCCGCGATCCTTCCGCCAAGACTCACCATAATGTTGTGGAGCATCTTGCCCTTGGTGTTAAACACATTGTCATTTTCCGGAAGCGGCATAGTATAACCTGCTGCTCCCACCCCGGTTGGTATGATAGAAACGGTATATACAGGGCCCATGTCCGGAAGTACATGGAATAAAATAGCATGCCCTGCCTCGTGATATGCAGTAATCCTGCGCTCACTCTCCGGAACTACACGGCTCTTCTTCTCCGTACCGATTCCCACTTTGATAAAGGATTTATCAATATCTTCTTTTACGATATAGCCCCTGTTGTTTTTGGCTGCCTGTATCGCTGCCTCATTCATCAGGTTCTCCAGGTCAGCACCCACAAACCCTGCAGTCGTCCTCGCGATCTGTTGTAAATCCACATCGTCGCCTAACGGTTTCTTCTTGGCATGGATCTTTAAGATCTCTTCCCTTCCTTTCACGTCCGGGCGTCCCACTCCCACTTTCCGGTCAAAACGTCCCGGGCGGAGGATCGCCGGATCAAGGATATCCACACGGTTGGTTGCCGCAATAACGATAATACCCTCGTTTACTCCAAAGCCGTCCATCTCAACCAGCATCTGGTTTAATGTCTGCTCCCTCTCATCGTGTCCGCCGCCAAGTCCGGATCCTCTCCGCCTTGCCACTGCGTCAATCTCATCGATAAAAATAATACATGGCGCGTTTTTCTTCGCTTCCGCAAACAAATCTCTTACACGGGCAGCACCAACGCCGACAAACATTTCCACGAAATCGGATCCTGAGATACTAAAAAATGGAACATTGGCTTCCCCTGCCACAGCTTTTGCAATCAGAGTTTTACCTGTTCCCGGAGGCCCCACTAAAAGAACACCCTTCGGGATCCTTGCCCCGATTCCGATAAACTTCTTCGGGTTCTTCAGAAAATCCACGACCTCTTCTAGTTCTTCTTTTTCCTCGGTCAGCCCTGCTACGTCATCAAATGTGACCTTCGGACCATCCGGGTTTGCCATTTTGGCACGGCTCTTCCCAAAGTCCATCATCTTTCCGCCGCCGCCATTCTGCTTCATCATCATGACCAGGAAAAAGACAAGGATGCCGACCATCAGAAGGTTCGGCAGCAGAGTCGTGATCCACTCGCCGCTGTGGTCAATAGGTTTTACAACCATCTTTTTATAGAGATCCGGATACTTTGTCTCAATCTCCTTTACCGCTGTATCTACATTTGTGATATTGCAGTTCTTGTAAACTTCATTTTTTAATTCTACCGTCATAGTGCCGGTGGGAACCTCTTTGTTTTGTTTCATTGTGATTCCGACAACCTGGCCCGCTTTTGCGTCCTGACGAAACTGTGCGTAATTATAATTGTCTTCCGTGCTGTTCATCATCCTGGAAAAATAAATAATCCCCAGACATAATATCACTGCAAGGAACAAAAAATTGCTGTTTCCTTTTCTTGGGTTCAACTTACTGTCTCCTCTCTGCTACTCTTCTGCGACACCAATGTATGGAAGATTCCTGTACTTCTGTGCAAAATCCAGCCCGTATCCGACAACGAATTCATCCGGTACATCAAATCCTGTGTACGCCACTTCCACATCTACTTCCCTGCGCTCCGGTTTGTTCAGCAGGGTACAGATCTGAATACTCTTGGGCTTTCGGCTCAGAAGCATGGGCTTTAAATGATTCAGGGTCTTACCGGAATCGATGATATCTTCCACGATCAATACTTCTTTATTTTCAATGGGCTCATCCAGGTCCTTTGCGATTTTTACGATTCCTGAAGATTCTCTGGAATCTCCATAGCTGGACACAGACATAAAATCAATCGTCACTGGGACCGTGATCCTTTTGGCAAGCTCACAGGCAAAAAATACACCGCCCTTTAAGATGGCAATCAAATGAACTTCCTTCCCTGCAAAGTCTCTGCTGATCTGAGCTCCCATTTCCTCAATCCTCTTGTCCACAGCCTTCTCCGAGATCAACTCTCTAATCCCTACTTGTTCCATCTTTCCGTTTTCCTCCTAATTGTATTCCAATTTTAAATATCTTTTCGTTTCTTCTGAGACCTTATACATTTCGCTCAGCCGGTATCCGATGATCCAGACGATCCGGCTTCCGTCCGCCACAAGGGGGATATGATCCCTCTCCTCTCTCGGAATCTTCTCATCAATAAAATACCGGTTTAAGGACTTGCTCTTTCCGTCCTTTGAAAAAATGAGAAAATCTCCGGGCCGTCGGTACCGCAATTGGATGTCATTGTCTATTTTATCATAATCAATGATTTTGGTAAAATCTTTTTGTCCCGTTTTTTGATCCCGGTCTGTCTCTGTAAGGATTAAATGTCCCTGCGGTGTGTCCTCCTGCTCATCCTGGGCGGTCTCCACGATCAGTCCTCCATATGTTTTTATACCCCTGAGCCCATACGGAAGATCGACCGATTTTCCTGTCTCCTTAAAAGCCAGATCACATAAACTCTGAATGTGGACCTTTTCAATATCCTTCTTTTTCTGCGCAGTCTTCTCTATGGCCTGCTTTGCCAGAAGCCTGCGCACCGGCTCTGCCTGCTTAAGAAATTTTTCCAGATCAATGCGGCAGCCCTTTTCATCCTGTTTTACACAGCTGGTCCAGGCCTCTGACAGCAGCTCATCTAAATACCTGCTCCACTCTTCTAGTTCCTGCGACAGTGAAAAAATATGCTCCACCGCCTTTGAATTGACCTGGGTAAGCACCGGGATCACCTGATTACGGATCTTATTTCTTGCATACGTATTATCTTCGTTGCTGGCGTCTTCCATCCAGCTTTGGTTCTTTTCTTTTAAATAGTCCAGGATTTCTGCCTTGGACAGACACAAAAGAGGCCGGATCACATCCCCCCGGACAGGCTCCATTCCCTTCAGACCCTGGATGCCTGTTCCTCTGGCCATCCGGTAAAGGACCGTTTCCGCCTGATCATTCTGATGGTGGGCCACTGCGATCTTTCCGCCTCCGTGCTGCTCCAATACCGATCTGAAACACCGGTAGCGGACCAGTCTTCCTGCTTCCTCCAAGGAGATGGACTTCCGCCGGGATATCCCCTGCACGTCTTCTGCAAAAGTTATCCACGGTACCTGAAGTCTTTGGCAGAGTTTCTCCACAAACTGCTGGTCTTTTCCCGCCTCACTGCGGATACCGTGATTGACATGGACCACTTTTAATGTGAGGCTATACTCCTGCCTGAGTCCGCATAAAAGCAGGAGCAGACATACGGAATCTGCTCCCCCGGAGACTCCCACAGCAATGAAGTCCCCCTTTTGAATCATATGATGTTGTTGAATGAAACTGTGTACTTTATTCATAATACTACTTTATCATTCCCAATCCACGGATTCAATACTTATCCCAAATTCCGAGGCCGATCATGGTCATATCGTCCTTTTTTTCATAACCTTCTGTGCTCTCAATCTTTTCCATCAGTTCATCCACAAATCCCTGAGGCCTTGTGGTATTGATTTGGGTCATATATTCCATCAGCAGTTCCACACCGTTTCCTCCCAGGGAATCAATGATGCCGTCACTGACCTGAAGGATAAAATCTTCCGCCTCAAGCTTCTTTCTGTGTATCGGAAGTTTTTTCTCCTTCAATACCCCTACCGGCAGGCTGTCCAGCTGGACCATCTCTACCTGCCCCTTGCGTTTCAGAAAACACGGGCATGCACCTAACTTTAAAAAACTTCCGATCCCTGCGTACAGATCGATCTGAATATAGTCCAAGGTTGAGTACCTCTCCTTTTCCGGCCAGAATACAAAAATCGACTGCAGCAGCTGGATGGCTCTTTTTTCGTCCAGCCCCACCTCAAGCAGCTCCTCCAGGGTCTCAATGACTGCCTTGCTGTCTTTGTTTGCCGCATTTCCGGTGCCCATACCGTCGGAGATCATAGAGACAAATCTGTGATTCCCAACCGTTCCCATAGAAAAATTATCCCCATTTTTCATATCTTCTTTCTCAGCCCTGGAAATAACTCCGGTCAAAACGTGAAATTTGGTGGCCGCCTGGACACCCATCATTTCATATGTTTCCCCGATGGCCTGTTTACCGTTGGGCAGAGGCTGCAGTTTTTCCTGCAGGATAACAGAGAGCCACCTGGCCACCTCCTTGGTTGTCCTCTCTCTGCCTTTCTGCGCCTTTAAAAACAGGTAGATCTGTTTCCCTCTCATATCATCCTCATAAATATACACTTTTTTCACTTTCAAATGATGGGCTTTCAGCCCCTTTTCAATCCTTTCCTGTATCGGCTGCACTCCGGAAAGCTGGTATTTCTGCGCGGCAAAGCTTCTGAACATTCTACCGGCCTCTATGTACTGCTCTCCGATCATTCTGCGCATCTCGATAAACCTCTGTTCGCAGGCGTACAAGAAAAGCTCCCTCTCATAGATGGTGTTGATTTCATCCACCCACTCCTTTTCTCTCTGACATCTGCACACGGAGCGGATATTCTGAACGCTCAAACCTCCCTGCTTCTCCAGCAGAGCGCCCAGCTTGTCCCGGTCCTCCAGGGTAAGCTGGCACTTTTCCTTTCCCTGGCATAGCATACATTCTTTCAGGATCGTACTCTCTATGATCGTTCTCCCGTCTTTCTTTTCCAGATCCTCTCTCTGTTCCGCACACATCCTTTTCCCTATGGTGGTAAGACAATGTTCCATCTGTTTCATATTATATGATGTAATATCCTCCAGTTCATTGAAGAAGATTTCTTCCACTGGTTCTTTTTTCTTTATAATCGGCATCCTGGACCCTCCTTCAGCTATTAATTATACAAGGGGCTTATGTCACAATTTGCTGAAATGGATCAAAGGCGCACAATTCCCTGTAAAGAACCCTTGTTATTTTCCTCCGGGACAGCTAAAATGATCTTACATTAAGTTTTAGGAGGTAACGAATGGAGTATGCAGACCAAGTAGTTCCTATTTTAAAATCGTCTCTTCCCTTCTGGGAACACTTAAAAGAAGCTGAGAAAAAAAACCTCTCTCAGTGGTCCCAGCTGGTGCACTATGGAAAAGGAGGGATGATCCGGTGCCAGAACTGCGAATGCACTGGCGTACTTATCATTAAAAGCGGAAGTGTGCGGACCTTCATGCTCTCAGAGGAGGGAAAAGAGATCACACTGTACCGTCTGGATCAGGGAGATGTCTGTGTTCTTTCCGCTTCCTGTGTCCTCTCTGCGATCACCTTTGAGGTGCAGATGGAGGCTGTAACAGAAAGTGAGATCGTCCAGATCAGCGCAGGCGCATATTCAGAGGTTGTAGACCAGAATATCTATGCGGAAGCATTTACTTATAAGCAGGCCACCGAGCGCTTTTCAGACGTTATGTGGACCATGCAGCAGATCCTGTTTATGAGCTTTGACAAACGTCTGGCCATTTTTCTCCTTGATGAAAGCGGAAAGACCGGCTCCGACACAATTCGGATGACTCACGAACAGATAGCAAAATACACCGGCAGTGCCAGGGAAGTGGTCAGCCGTATGTTAAAATATTTTTCTTCCGAGGGACTTGTAAAGCTGTCCCGGGGCGGAGTATCTATTCTAGACAAAAAAGGACTAAAACAGCTGATCGCCTGATGTAAGCGGTCACTGGAAAACAAAATGCAGCAGGGGGGCCTGGAGCCTGCCTGCTGCATATTTTTACTTTTAATGATTTTGAATCCTCATATTCCCCGGATCCCCGGCGGCCAGATTCCCCAGTGACATAAGCACAGGGAATACTATGAAACAGACAATGGAGATCTCCGGGAAAAATACGGAGAGACCCAGGATCAGCGAAGGTCCTGCCAGAAAGAACAGAAAAAGAGCAACAGGCCGGACTGGAGGCCGTCTGCCGATCTGCCTCTGCTGTCGGATCTCATTTCCGGCCATTTGATTCTCTATTCCAAGCGACCGGAAAAGCCATCGGATCCCCACATCGTTCAAGATATAGATCACAGAGTACGCCATGGCTGGAATCAGGCTCGTGGGAAATTCCAGCAGCCATTTCATAAAGACAGGGATCAGTGACAATAAAAATAAGTAAATCATATTTTTCCATATAAAATTCACAGATACCTCTTTGATCCCGCCGAACAGACGGTGATGTCTGTTCCACTGCATTCCCACAATTACAAAACTTGCAAAGTAGATTAAGATAGATTTTCCGAAGCCAAGCATTTGTGATACATCCATGCTTTTTGGCAGAGGAATCTCCAAAACCATCAAAGTGATGATGATGGCGATAAACGCATCAGAAAAACTTTCAATCCGTCCGGAGGAAACACCGTACTGCCTGAATCCTGGAACAATCCTGTTTTTATGCACCAACGATCACCTCTTTACTCTTTTTCTTTGAAAGGATGTGGATGTGGGTGCGGATGAGGATGGTGCCCCGGTCCGCGGAATCCATCGAACCGTCCGAAGCCACGGAAATCCGGTCCTTTTCCTGCTGGTCCCCTAAACTCTTCTTTTCCTTCAAAGAACCTCTCGAAAGCCTCTTCCCTCTGGCGGCGCATCTCTTCAAAATCCTCTGAATTCTCTCCTAGTTCATTTTCCAAGGCCGCTGCCACCCGTTCCAGATACTCCGCGAGCTTTTCTCTTTCTTCCTCAGACAGGCAGTCAAAGATCTTATAAGTATCCGCCGGAGCTTCATTCTCCTCCCGTCCTTTGTCTGTGAGCCAGTTCAGCACGATCCTCTTATCCTGTTCGGAAGGCTCCCGTTTGATATAGCCGTTTCGCTCAAGCTTGGCAAGTAGTTCGTTTAGGGAAGAAACCCGAATCCCAAGTATGTGCGACATATCTTTTGTGCTGATCCCGTCCTTAAGCTTTAAAAGTGACAGCAAACGTCCCTGCCCCCGCTCCGGATCAGCCATTGGTCCGGCTGCATGATGGTTTTTAAAATGACGTTTCTGCATAAGCCATTGTACTTCTGTAAGTTTTCTGTAGATGATCTCATTCATATCCATAATAAATCTCCTTTTTTGAACTGCATTCTATACTAACGGTACCTGTTAAATATATTATAACGGTACCTGTTATAAAAGGCAAGACTTATTTTGATAATAACAAAAAACGTTTCCGGAAGTCTTCTATCTGCATCCGAAAACGTTTTTCTATTAAGATCCTATAAACTCCAAAGATGATTTTTCTTATATAAAAAGGTTTACATCGGAATTTTCAGCGTCTCCCAGATAGGATGCCACTCCAGCAAATTCTACACTGTCTATGATCTCCTCCTTCCGGATTCCCATCACATCCATGGACATGGTACATGCCACCAGCTTCACGCCGTTTTTAATGGCCTGCTGCATCAAAGTATCCAGAGTATCCACATGTTTATCTCTCATGACTTTTTTCATCATTTTAGTTCCAAGGCCGCCCATATTCATCTTGGACAGCTTTAATTTTTGGTTTCCCCTCGGCATCATCGCGCCGAACATTTTTTCAATCAAGGATTTCTTAACCTTCTGGTTCTCGGGCTTCCTCAAAACATTCAGCCCCCAGAAGGTAAAGAACATGGTCACAGGCCTGCCCATGGCAGCAGCCCCGTTGGCGATAATAAAGGAGGCGAGAGCCTTATCCATATCTCCGCTGAACACTACCATAGTTTTGCCATTGGCCGGGTTCTGATCCGCTGATGCCGCACATATATCACGCCCCTGGGTTCCCTTCTGGATATAGACAATGTTCTGCTTTCCTTCCCGCTCTTTTTTTACAAGTGTGTTCCCGGTTCTCTGGCACCAGGATTCAATATCTCTCGGAAATCCCATGTCTGTGGCTGACACCTTTACTGTCTCCCCATCATCCATTTCCTTCAAAGTCTCATGGACTTTCATGATCGGACCAGGACACTGCAGTCCGCAGCAGTCCACCAGACGAAGTTCCTTTTCCCCTGCTGTTTTGCTCTTTTCTTCCTGTGTAATCTCTGCCAAAACCGGCTCCTCTGGCTTCTGGTAATGCATAGACTGATAAAAGCTTGTTCCGCCCTCCAGAACTTTTACGTTGGTAAATCCGTTCTGCATAAGAATCCTCGCCGCGTTGTAGGACCGCACACCAATGGCACAATAGGTAACGGTGAGCCGGTCCTTCGGCAGCTCCTCAAGCCGCCCTCTCAGCTGCCCCAGAGGGATATGATGAGATCCTGGGATATGAAATACCATCCTCTCCATATCTTCCGTCACATCCAGAACTGTCATGTTCTGTTCCCATCCGTCCTGGCTCATAGTTTCATCCAGCTCCTGATAACCGGTAAAAGATACTGTATGTTCCAAAACATTTTCTGCTGTGAACCCAAGCATATTTACCGGATCTTTTGCAGAAGAATACGGCGGTGCATAGGCAAGTTCCAGCTCCTCCAGATCATAGACCGTACCGCCCATTCTCATAGCTGTTGCCAGCACATCGATCCGTTTGTCCACTCCTTCCTGTCCCACAGCCTGGGCTCCGAGAATCTTTCCTTCCATGTCAAATAAAAGCTTCAATGTTACCGGAACTGCACCGGGATAATATCCTGCATGAGACTTCTGGTTGATCAGCACAGCCTCATAATCCTTCCCTCTTGTCTTTCCCATACGTTTAAGAGTTTTTTCATTTACACCTGCTGCTGCCGCGCTCAGATCAAATACCTGTGCCACAGAAGTGCCGAGGGTCCCTTTGTAAGTTTTCTTTGCCCCGGCAATGTTATCAGCACAGATCCGCCCCTGCTTATTGGCCGTTCCTGCCAGAGGGATCATGGACGGCTCCTTCAAGACAAAATTTTCAACCTGGATCACATCCCCTACTGCAAATACATTTTTAGCGGAGGTCTTAAGTTCCCCATCCACCAGAATGCCTCCCCTGGCATTGAGCCTGATCCCTGCCTGTTTTGCAAGCTCACTGTTAGGGCGTACTCCTATCGAAAGCAGCACCAGATCAGCCTGCACTTTTCTCCCGCTGTTTAAAGTAATGATTGTATTTTGATCCTCTTGTCCAAAAGAAGCAACCCCGTCTCCCAACAGGAGCTGTACGCCGTTTTGTTCTATATTTTCATGTAGAAGCTGAGCCATTTCAAAATCGAGAGGAGCCATCACTTGATCCTGCATCTCAATGATCTTAACGTCTAATCCTGCATTTTTTAAGTTTTCTGCCATTTCAAGGCCAATGAATCCTCCGCCTATGACTGCTGCTGTCTTCGGCTTTTTTGTCTCCAGGACCTTCTTAATCCGGTCAGTGTCCGGCACCGTCCATAGCGTATAAATATCTGGACCGTCAATGCCCGGGATCGGAGGCACTACAGGTGAGGAGCCTGTTGCAATGACAAGATAATCATAGGATTCTTCATACACTGTATCATCGACCAGATTCCTCACTGCTACTTTCTGCTGCTCCGTATTGATCCGTATCGCCTCACTCTGTACTCTGACATCAATACGAAACTTATTCTTCATAGCCTCCGGAGTCTGCAAAAGCAGAGAGTCCCTGTTCTTTATTACGTCCCCTACATAGTACGGCAAGCCGCAGTTTGCATAAGAAATGTATTGCCCCCGCTCCAGCAGGACAATTTCCATGGTTTCATCTTTTCTCCTGAGACGGGCCGCTGTTGTCGCTCCGCCTGCCACACCGCCGATGATCACTGTTTTTTTTCTCATTTATTCCACCTCATTATTTTTATAAATCTGTTGTTATCATATCTTATAAACAGCGGTGTCTCTGTGACCACATCACATAACTTTGTTTTGGTGGTTCCTTGTCGGATTTTCCCGAACGTTCCTTTCTTTCTGTTCATAATCTATTATTACAACAAGCTTTAAGGAGAATTATAAATGAATTCAACGAATTCAATAAAGGCTGTCCAGGCGATGTCCCGTCCTTTTGTTATCTATACAGATACAGATCTGACCGGCACTGCCACCGGTGATCCGGAAGTGCGAAGTTATTGTTCGCTCCCATCAACCTCTGAATCCAGATACCGGCTGGATAGGCCTGACCATAATCAAATATTCCAGTTTCGCCTGACCCAGGGCGGAACGACTCGATATGCCTACTGCCTTGATAAATTTGCCGACGGCCCTTATAATGACGTCCCATACGAAAGCGCGCCTTTTGAAACGATCTTTCCCGCAGCAACTGCCCGGCAAAAGCAGATGCTTGCCTGGATTCTGGCAAATACATTTCCTGCTGTCACTGCCGGTCAGACGTTCCAGCTCACAGGTACAGATGCTGCAGCTTCTCCGGTTCTCGATGACAACGATGCATATGCGGCAGTCCAGATCGCCATTTGGGTACTTCTCGGCCAGATTGCGCCAAGTGAGGTAAGATTCCTGGACTGTACCGATGACACGGAACATCCAAAATCTGCACGGATGCGCCAGGCTGTCTTGCAGCTGCTCTCGCTGGCAGGGGAATTTGCGGATTCCACAGCAACACCTGCTACGCCTTCTGTTGTAAACCCTTCCTGTCAATGCAGGAACACGAAGATTGACTGTTGCAACACCGGCTCTGCACCCTCTGCTTCTAACATACCTTATCTTATTTTTGAGGGCTGTCCCGATGATCTCCGTACCATATGCGGCCGCCTGTTGGTGGGACCTTTCAAGCTCCGGTCTAACTTTGTTGGAAAACCCAGCATAACTGTAGAACCGTTCTGCGTCTGCCAGGATGGCTTTTCCAGCTCTTTTATGGATTTTTGCGGAAATAGTATCGAAGCTCCGTCAATCGGCCAGGAATTCTATATTGCCATTCGGTCATGCCGTGCCTATACATGTTTTACTGTCACTGCATCCTTTACTGGAACCATTTCCGGAGTTCTCTTGATGCGTCCTGTCAGCACGGCACTCAATTACCAGCCGGTCGGTTCAACAATAGAAAATTATCAAGTCACTGTCAATGCTTCCATCTGTCTCTGTACAGGTTCACCGGGGGAAACACATGAAAAAAGTTATGATCAGAGAGGAATCAACATAAATAATAGCAATAATAATAATAACAACAACAATAATAATAACAATAGCAATAGCAATAGTAACTCAAACAACGGCGGGGTATCATGCCCACCTCTTAACTGCGGATACTGCTGGCCTCCATTCTGTTGGCAGCCGCCTTATTTTCCTGAAATGCCTTATCCGCCAAGGCCGCCCTATCCACCAGAACCACCTTACCCTCCGAGACCTCCTTATCCGCCAGAACCACCTTACCCTCCGAGACCTCCTTATCCGCCGGAACCACCTTGCCCTCCAGAACCTCCATGCCCTCCGAAACCACCTTGCCCTCCGAAACCACCTTGCCCTCCGAAACCACCTTGCCCTCCAAAGCCGCCTTGCCCTCCAAAGCCGCCTTGCTGCTGTCCGGTAAAACCTGAGTGCCCAGAAAAGCCATCCTGCAGTCATACGAAAGAGCGGTTTTAACTTAGAAAAATATACCTTATTGTGCGGAGCACGCCCATCCGAGGGGTCTAAAATGCAGTGTGCCCTGTAGGTATGACATGTTCCACATGATTTCCGTTCGGCTCTTAGAATGCCTCACTCCAATCATGTAGAACATGGACGTAGTGTCTGCTGGATAAGGATGACAGTTAAACAGAAGGTGCCATCCTACGATATCTTCATTGTCGGAAGGAGGCCTTTCCAGAGCCGACTGGAGATAATGGAGAAAAACTCTTGACATTTTTACCACTATTGGAGAAGCACATTTCAAAAGTGCGACGGAAATAGTGGTGAATAACTAGCCCCACATTCCATTCATTATATAATAAAAGTAAACTCCACAGTTCGTACTAAGAGATCTGTGGAGTTCCTATTTTGTTGCTTTCATAGCATTCTTTTATTGTTCTAAATTTAGATTGTAACTTTGACCTTTTTTCTGCAGTAAAAATCTTTTATGATTCTCCGCCTCGTCTTTTTGGAATCTTCCACCTTCTGTCAGATGGGTTTTTACTATGAGATAATCTTGTCCGTCTTGGTGTTCTATATCGAGATGTATGTTAATCGTCGTTTTATACCAGTTATTCAGTTTATGATATCCTATTGTAAGCTTGTTTTCCTTTCTATTCTGTGCAGCCTTGAAAGGAACAGAAACAGTATATTCTCCATAATCTGCTTTTTCTTTCTTCAGTAGAATTTCCTCTTTATAGTCCCAATACTCGCCTGTATCTTCATACTTGATCCCATTATGGCTCGACTCATTTTTCATTGCCTGAGTAAATCCAGGTCCATAATTCATCTTTACTTTTACATAGGGAACATCCAGTTGTATGAACAATATCATAGCTAAAATAAAGACAATGCCAATAATAATGATCTTGGATTTACTCCTCATATATTTGCCTTTCTTAATTTCTACAGACTATTATTCATGTCTGAAATCATATACATCGTTATGTATGTTTAATGTTATTCCATTAATTTGTATTTCAGAGTCGGAAAGCCATTTGATTTCTGCATCCTCACAATGATACTCAAAATATATATTTTTCTTTACTTTTGTCTTCTTGTCTGCGATTTCAACAATTACAGAAAAATCTACCGTTGCATTGTCAATACCGTGATATGCGTTTGCAATATAGCTGCCATTTGGCGAATCAATGATCTTAAATACCACTCCCTTTGAAACAGCCTGAGTATCCCAGGTAAAATGATAGACTGTCCATCCCAGGAACAAAAGTAGTACAACAATAAAAATCCATTTTCTTTTTCTCATCAGCTATATCTAATCCTCATACCGCTTAGCGAATTCCAGAAAAGTCTTCCACGAACTTTTTTATAATTACACAAAACCGCCATTCACAAGACATCCCACACCGAAGCTACAAAGTACAATAAGTCCCCTTTGTTTTCTGTTCTCTTTTCCCATTAGAAAAAAGACTGCTACTAAAACTAAAAAATTGATTCCAGCTCCACATAATAGATCTTTTCCATACGATGACAATATAAATGCACAATACATAGCAGGCAGACTTGAGATGATCACCGAAATAAAACCTAATCCCTGATACCAGGACAAAACCAAACCTATGACAAATAGCATTAACGCGGTAATGATAAGGTTAACAATTCCATAGCTTATATCGGAATATCTTTGTTCTCCTGAGTTAAGTAAAAATCCCGTCGCCTAAAACTACTTTCATAATAATCAACAATTCTGTTCGAACAGCAGTCAAGAATCCAAGACAAATTCCTAAAAATAAGATTATCATTATCTTAAAGCTTACAAACTTTAAAGATTGACTATTCATAACCATTCCCCTTTAAGACCTCTAATTCACGGCTGAATCCCTTTATCTTACAATATTTCAACAAAGTTGTGCTGCCCTTTATGTCTGGGTCATTTTTATCGATGTTTTTTATAGTTATATCTTTATCTGCACCCTTTTTTAAATAGTACTCTCAAAGTTTTTCTTTTGAAACTTCTATACAATCATATTTATCGTAAAGAATATAGAACAATATATTGGCCCCGTGACTGTCCCGGAAATTCACATCTGCCCCGTACTTCATCAGTAGTTCTGACATTTTATATACATCTTCTATTTTTGGAAGTGTTGCAGCCAGTTCCAGCGGTGACATCTCAACTGAATCCACAACCCGATTCAGATCTTCTCCCTTCTCCAGATGTTCTTTCACTCTGTCATAATCACAAATCATAATGTCGTATACCAGTGTGTGCTCCTTGCCCCCATAACTGACCATAACATTACTTGCCTGATCATTATCCAGAAAGTCATCGTAATCTCTTTGCAGCATAATGTATATAGAAACACTCATACCTGCGATACAAATCAGAATTATAATGACAATGATCAGCAGCGTTTTCCAAATTTTTTTATACCTCATAATATTTTTCTTTCATTAATTATATCTGTTTCCTCTCGTATCGTTTTTAATAAAACATTATTTTTTCCTTATCATCTTGTTATAAATGCCACTTTTCATATAATTCTTTATAGGTATAGCACTGTGTATCCTCGCTAAAATTTTCATCTGTTATGACAGCTGGACCTACCGGAGATTCATCTGTAAAGCACATCATGTACCCTGCTTTCCCTTTTCTCTCTTCTGAATCATATAATATACCCAGATTATTAAATCTTTTTCCCGATTTGTCGGTGTCAACAAAAAGTGTAAAATCGTCTTTTTCTGTTTCCTTTTTAAACATCCATGTATAGTCATGTCCTGTCATCGTTACTACTTTTCTGCATCTGACCTCATCAAATTGCTCATTCCTTATTTTTTGTTTCCATGATTTATGGATATCCTCCAAATCAAAACCAAGTCTCTTTTGATACTGTTTGAATGTGCACTTCTCTTTTGAAATCAGCTTTTCATTTTTATACCTTCTTAACACACCATTTTCTAAATATCCTCTTTCCCTTTCCAAATATTCAGCATAATCTGCTATGATACTTCCTTTATCAGAAACAATATGTACGAAGTATTTTGTTTTGATATCCAAATAGATAGAATAGTTTTCAGGTAAATCTCCTGAAGTAACACTTTTGATAAACTGTTTCTGTATAGTAACCTTTTTCTTACCCCCAATACCGGGCGTGAACAACCATAACAGTATAACGATTATGAACGCTGTGAGAACTGCAAACACTCTAAGAGTCCTCATTATTATTCCCTTCTTCTAACTTCTTATTTTCCATGGATGCAAATTTTCTTTATCTTAAGTAACCGTTTAATGTAGCTATTATCAGAGGGAAGTCAACGGTAAAGTTCCTCACCAAATCCAAAATGTATATGGATTATTATTGCAGTTTTTATCCCGATTCTGTAATATCCTATATTTAATTTCTTTCCACTATTGTATATTTCTTTTTTTCCTTCTTCCGCTAATATTTCTTTCCATTTTAAACTTTATCCCCAACTATCTAACTAATTTTTAGCATACGTAAAAATTCATTATCATCATCAGGGTAAGAACAAAAGATCAAATCATCTACCACAAGCAAAGGATACCAGCTCTCATTGGGCATTTTCATCTTTTTTTCTTTCTCAGAATCCAAGTTATAAATTTGGATATATCTTTCGTCCGGACTATCCCAATGGGTATTAAATCCAATAATTACTGATGAATTATAAACAAAATCATAAGCGTTATCAGAAAAACCATGTTTTATTGTATCTTTTTTAAGACCTCTATATTGATATAGCCTCATCTTATGATCTTTGCCATGACAAATATAATATACCTTCTCTTGATTTACCATAATCCCTTTATATCGGACGACATCCTCCTCATTTTGTAATTCATTTTTCCATGCCTGCCCTCGTACAATTCTATCTTTCAGACTCTCCAAATCAACCTTATGAATTCCTACTTCCCCATGTTCTGTATAATACAGATTGTTTTTATAAAAACAGAGATTTCTCACATCTTCTACAACTTTTTCAAGCTTTCTGCTCTTAGGGTAAAATCGAAAAACATTCTCAGACCCATCATCTTCGGCTAACAGGTATATTTTATCGTTATGTATTTTAATTCCATCAATAGATTCAATTTCTTTCTGTTCCTTAGCGGAAAGAAGTCTTTTAATATTTTTTCCATTCAAATCGCTTTTAAAAACACTTCTATCATGAACGTAATATAGACTGTCTTTTGTTAATTCCAATCCGCCTTCGTTTTCTTCTTCTGATTTATTTTCCAGCCGTATGATGGTTGTTCTTTTATTGTCCTTTTTGTTGATTCGAGTGATTTCCTGTTTTTCCGATTCATAAAAAACAAACTGGTCATTTTGAACGATGGTAGAGGAAAAGGCAGGATAATAAGACTCTGCTATTTTGTCATGTTTTAAATCAAATCGATCTGATAAATGCTTTTGTTCCCTCTGACACCCCACAAATATTAAACTGATCATCATAAAAAATACTATGTTATTTTTATAACTTAAAATTTTCTTATCTACAATACTGCCTCCTCTTAATCTATGGAAAATATTATTAACTATAAAAAGACAAATCCCTAAAAAAATAATATATATCATTCTAATCTCCTATTATCTATTCAGATTTTTTCTATCATAAAATAAATTGCTCTCATATATCTTTCAGAATAATTTCTTTATAAAAAATAAAGACACAAGTAGAATTATTGTTACAACTGACGTAATATTTGCATTACTTACAGACCAAAGTAGCAGGTTCTCAGATTGTATAACTGTTTCTCTTTTATTCTCTTCTTTCATGAGTTTATTCCGAATGATATAATATCGAATTTTCCTACATATGACTTCTGTTTTTTCTAACTGAGGTAAATTTTTTTCTTACATTTTGTCAGTTCTGTTCCGTCATATTCATATGTATCCCCATTTGCACAATCAATATATAATTTATTTTTATTAATTGATATATAATCATATCCAGTTGATGAATAAGGCAACTGTAATGTCTTAACATAATTACCTTGAAAATCATATACTAAGATCTTGCTTTTGGATTCTGACATACAGTATAGATTTTCTTGAAAGCATTCTAAGCAATATATATTACTATATTTAGGATTCTGTTCTACGACAATTTTAGCCTCCTTAACATCACGTAAAACAAAGTGATTAAATTCACCCAATCCAAAAAATACAACGATCCATAGAATAGAAAAGAAACTAATACATCCCAGAATGTTCAATATTGAGTTTTTTATCATTTAAACTCATTCCTTCCTCAAGAAACCAGTACCCATCTTGGCCTTTATCTATTAAAAACCTCCAAACACATTCTTTACCAATACCAAAACTTATTTCCTAACCTATAATTACAATAATGCAGCCATCTTCTTGTTTCTTATTAACTTTCCTCGATAATTAAAAACAAGCAATCTCCTCTTCATAGTATTTAATATCTTACTGGAAGAATAACTTAAATCAATTACAACATAATCCTTATAAAAGTTAATATCCGTATAATGTTCATTATTTTTAATGTACTTTTTTATATCATGAAAACTTAAAAGTGAGATTATTTTTTCTTTCTTGCCTGACTTAATATTTAAACGGTAAAAATCTGATTTTAAATTGCTATAGTATAAATAACCATTCTCAATTTTTGCTTTTTCATTTAGTAACTCATCTTCTCTTTTAATATTTTTAACCAGATACCTTTTTTTCTTTGTTCTTTTATTGTACAAAACAATATTTGATTCATCTATAATTAAGAATTGTTTCGAATCTACATAACCGATCCACAGTGGCGGCTCATTTTGTGGGCATCTGACGATTGATTTGGTCTGTTCATTTATTTCTAAGACCTCCTTGGAGTACCTATTCCAACTATAGAGATACCCATGATCAAACCGCAATATATCGGACAAATTTTCTTTTAATACTGTTTTTATTTCTCCATTTTCCAGATTCTTTTTATAAAGATAATTCTTTTCTTCTTTGAATGTTGTTTCTTCAATGTTTAAATAATAGATCTCTTTTGAAGAGACTGTATATAATCCTACTTCTTGTAATATTTTTCTGCCTGTGCCAACACCCTTTAATTTTTTTGAGTATAATTCAATCCCAGGTCCTTCTCTAAAATAATTATAGTATACTTTATTGTTCTGGACTACCAACATATCTCCATAGGAATAAAAAGGAAACAGACAATTCCCTATTAAATACTCTCTATTCTTATCAATATCATATAGGTACAGCCGTTCTCCAAAAATAAATGGAAAATTCTTAATAGAATTTGTTTTTCTGACTAAAACACAATTTGTTTGTGGGGAGACCTCTGCCATATTGCTAAACTCTGATGAATTATTAATCCTTATTCCTACTTTCTGAAAAAATAACAGACATAAATTAAATAGTCCAACTACAATACATATACTTACTAGAATTTTAATCAACCTCTTCATACTCTATCCTTTCTGCATATGTAATTGCAAATTGAATTAACAAGAGTGGTCCCTTTGATGGATATTAGGCAATTTATTGTTTCTTTTTATATTTCTTAAACAACTTTTTAATTATAGAATAAATAATAAACAAAAGAGCACCAATGCAAATTAAAAATAAAATCAATGTTATAGCTTGAAGAAAAATATCGAATAGAAGTTCTTTATCAAATCTTACTATTTGTGTATTGCAATTACTTTGAACCATATTTGTTTACTCCTTTTAAACCTTAAGTAACGTTATAAAATAACGATATCCTTGTCCTACCGTCATACTTATTTAGAATCTTTCTTATACAAAAGATTATTGAACAGTTTCTGATCGCCTAAGTACATATTTTCATGAATAATTGTAGTAAAAATAACACAACCATCTTTAAAAAAGCTGAAATCTACTTCTCCTTCTTTTTCTCTGATCTGTGTAAAAGAATGATATGATTTTAATATTGCAATACTCTCATTACAGCAATAAAATAAATGTCTATTATCAGGGAGCTTTTTCCTTCTTTGAGTATGAATGATATGTTTCTTTCTTCCTTCATATTTTGAAACACGATCGCTTTTTATATGAAAATGCATAAGCTGTTTAACGATATCAAAATCATTATATTCAACATCCTCCCAACAGTTTCTCAATGGCTGAATAACAGCAAATGAGTCACTTACTATTTCTAAAATATTTAAAACTTCTAAATATAAATCACGGTCAATATTCTTTAATAAAACTAAATTAATATCTGATATATCCTTAAATGACCTTTTTACTCTCTATAGTTCTATTGTAGCAAGTACCTAATGGATGATAATAATTATTCAATATGATTACAACATAAGCATTACATTTATTATAATAGAAGCCATAACACACCTAAACTAGCCATGCTATGGCTTATAAAAACACATTTTTAAAGTTTAGTACATTATCTCATGAAAATCAGTTTTTACTTTTTAAATAATTGATATTCCATGTGTATCCCGCCTCTTCTGCAATTTGCCTACAATCTTTCCCATCGGAATCCTTTTTATTAATATCTCCTCCATTCTTTATCAAATACTCAATGATCTTTATGCTCTCTCTTCCACATGCCATATTCATTGATGTCCATGAAAAATTCTCTGTCTCATCTTTCACATACTTATTTATTTCTGCACCGTTCTTAACGAGATATCTTACCATAGAAAAATCACCAATGTTGATTGATTCCTGAAGCAATACATTTTTCCTGATCTTTCCTTGCGTCATCCCATTTTCCATAATCTCCTTCGCTAAGTGGCTGCCTCCAATCCAAATTAATGTTTTTAAATTCTCCTCTGAGGCCTTTAAGCCTCTTTTACATAGTTCCTGAGCTTTGTAAGTTGAATCATCTAAGCATACACTGTCCAATAAGTTATCTCCATCTTCCTTAACTTTAATTGAATAGTGATGGTCTAATAGATACCTGAAAGTTTCATCATTCACTTGTTCATAGGCATGATACACTTCAATATCAGTTGGTACATACCCCAATTCATTCATCGCTGCAAAGGATTCTTGGTTTCCAAATGCCGTAATAAACTGCCATGAAACTACCTCTCCATCATTCTTATTTTTTTCAAACTTCACATTCCCATCCTTCTTTAATAATCTGGCATTTTCTAATTTCCCTCCAAGAACTGCAAAGGAGACAGCATCTGCTTTATAGTAATCAGTCCTGCTGTTACCATCCAAACCTTCCTGCAACAGAAATTTTACAACATTTGCATCATTACATAGGGCTGCTATTTGTAAACAATTCACACCATCTTCATCTTTCCATGAGAAATCATAACCGACTTCTTTCATAACACTCAGTGTATCCACATTACAGTAGGCCACAGCAAATGATAAAAAACTATTCTTGTTTAAATGTTTT
The DNA here is from genome assembly GCF_005280655.1 of Anaerostipes rhamnosivorans. Taxonomy (NCBI): domain Bacteria; kingdom Bacillati; phylum Bacillota; class Clostridia; order Lachnospirales; family Lachnospiraceae; genus Anaerostipes; species Anaerostipes rhamnosivorans. Next base: position 390,725 of record NZ_CP040058.1, on the reverse strand, counting down.
TTGGATCTGTTTTCTTTCAAATACTTTTGTACCTTTTTGTCATCTCCTTGTACTGCATATTGAACTTCTTTTGGTATATTAGGATTTACTTTGTTCTTCTGCATTAATTTTAAGATTTCTGGTGCGAAATAATAATTCATTCCATAATCATTATGTTGATAAAAATATGTAAATAACTCTCGATCCAGTTTCACACCACGATTTGAAAGCTGTGCAATTATTTTTCGTCTATTTTCACAGTTATAAGGATACAAATTACTTACCGCAGCCCTTAAAGGAGAATTTCCTTCATCACTTTTTTGATTTACATCAGCCTCCGCTTTTATCAGTTCTTCTGCTATCTCATATCTATTGTTTTCAATAGCCCAGCATAAATGAGAAAGCTTATCTTCTCCAATTTCATTTACATCTGCTCCTGCCTTGATTAGCATGGAGCAGATTTGTAATTGGATGCGCTCATTTTCTATTTCTCTCAAAGAAAGATCCAGCGGCTTCAACTTGCGATGACGTTTGATATTCTTGTTAGCAATCTTCTTATCATTCGACAAAGCTTCCTTTACACCTTGGATATTTGGTCTACAAATAGATTCATACAACTGTTCTTCTGCCATATTTGTTTGTTTATTACATCCAGTTGTAAAACTAATAACTAAACTTAAAATAAATATCATCCAGCCTTTTTTCAATATTAACCTACCATCCTTTCCAGGAAAATGTCCTCCTCGTTAATGACCCGTTTACCTTCAAGTTTTTAAACTTAGCCTTAGCCAATTTTTTAGATAAATCCCTCATTTGTGTCCTGTATTTTCCACTTGAAGGAAACCACAATGTACCTGTCATTTTTAAAGTAGTTTTTCCCCATGTCTTCTTTTTTGGTAAATATGGTCTAGGAGTAAATCCTGTTAACCACCATGCTTTTCCTTGGTCAGTCGATGTTTTACTATCACGTGTAAATAATTTTTTCCCATTTGCATATAAAGACATTCTCATTCTTAACCTTTTGTTCGAGTCATATGCACAATTCCAGTGTTTGCTCCGGGTTGATTTTCTATAGTATAAACCGATTTCACAACCATTTGCTACCGCTGGTACATATGGTGGCCCATATATACCTTTCCAAAACTGTAAACGCCAATGTGAAGTCTCAATCTTCTTTGTAGTCAAGTCACCCACAGCCCAAGAATTCATATCATAAAAATCATTATATCCTGCGTACATTTGCGGTGCATTTTGATTAAATGCGTAGTAATGTTGTTTTGAACTCCAATATCCTAAAAACTTATGTCCACTTGGATCCACATAGTTCACCGGATTATTAGCACAATAAACATACAAATGCTGGCTATCCGGCTCATTCACTTCCCCACGATAGGTATCCTCAGACAAAAACCTTCCATCCTCTGGATTATAATACCGTGCATTCAGATAATAAAGCCCCGTCGTCTCATCATAACGTCCGCCAGTATAACAGGTTTCATTCTCGGATGTATTATCCCCAACACTATCCGTCTCTCCAAAGTCATCATAACGATAGGAAACATCTACCGTCCCGTCTTCCTTCAAAAGGTTTGTGGTACTTCCCTGGATGTCTTTGGTATACACATAGTATGCAGTTTTATCCCCTGAATACCTCTGGGTCCCAACAATATTTCCGTCTGTTCCAAAAAGATCCTGGGATGTCTGCTCTCCATTGGCATCGGTCGTGTAGGATACGGCTCCGTCCTGATAATAGTAGTTGGTTGTCTTTTCACCTTCTACCCTCTGGGTACGCTGTCCATCTCCATTATAACGATTCTGCTGCACGACAGCATTCTTCCCGTCCTTTGTGACAGATACTTCGGACAGGCGGTTTTCTGCATCATAAGTGCGGTAAATAATCTCCCCGGTCTTTGTATTGGTCTGTCCTATCTCATTCCCGTTCTTATCATAGACATACTGCCTGTTCTCTTTTGCTGTACCATCTTTCCATGTGGTGGAAGCTGTGATCTGATCCAGTCCATTATAATCATAGGTTGTTTTTGTATCACCTTTTTCCTCAGAAAGACGGTTTCCAACCTTATCATAAGTATAGGTAACGGTCTTTTTGCTGTCTTCCTTTTGATGGTCTGTAGTAACAGTCTTTGTAAGTCTTCCCAGCGAGTCATAAGTATAAGCCTTTGTCTCGTTGACTTTTTCCTGATCCTTTTTCGGATAGTTATTTACCTGCGTCTTTTCTACAATGTTAGAATTCTTGTCATAGGAATAGGTATAGGATTCTATCACCGTATCCGGATGTTCAAGATCCGTATAGACCATCTTTGCAACCCGGTCAAAGTCGTCATAGGTGTAAACTTTTTTCACCGCTTTGTCACCTGCAGACAGAATGTTGCGGTAGTCTTTGATCTCTGTCACTTTTCCATAACGATCATAAGTATAAGTCCGTACATCCGCTTCTTTGACATCGGCCCCATTCTTTATATCTGCCTGAATCTCAGAAAGCCATCCATTCTTTGTATAGTGATAAGACAGAGCCTTTACGCCATCCTTTGTTGTGGGATACGTGACTTTTATTATCTTTCCTTCGGAGTCATAGCTGTATCGGATGCGGTGGCTTTTCATCTCATCCGCAGTGGGTTTCTCTGACTGGCTGATCTCAGCATATCCAGTTTTCCTCTGAAGACCATCATACTCACATTCTGTATAACGGTAAGCGGTTTCTGTATTGCCGCTGACCTGATAATCCACCATCTCAAGAAGCTGGTCATTGCTGTCGTAACTATAAGCGGTTTTTAATGATCTTGTTCCTGTATCACTGCCTGCTTCCGGCGCCTCGTAGGTATTCGTCTCGGTTAGACGGTTCTTTTTGTCATAGTGATAAGTTTTGTAAGCACCGTTTTCATAGGTTTCCTTTGTCTTATTTCCATTGGTGTCATAAGTAAACTTGGTGGAAATACTCTCGCCCAGATTTCCTTTATCTGTTGTACTCTCACTAAGTCCTGCCGCATTGGTCACTTCAATATTCTCATGACCCATGGCATCCGTGATGCTTGTAGTGGAAGCCCCGTCACTGCCCATGCTGTAAGAAACGGTAGTGCTGTTTTCTCCCTGAGATACCTTGATGACCCGATTCTGGTCATCATAAGTGTAGGCAATGGTATGTCCGTTACCATCTGTCTTAGATGATTCGTTTCCTTTGTCGTCATAGGCTGTTTGATTCACGATGGATTGATCCGGATCCACAGAAACATCCTGACCAGATACGACAGGATTCTGGATGGTATGGGTCTGTTTCCCATCGCGGTTATAAAGATTTAAGGTCACCTTTCCTTTGACCTCGGCACCCTGGTCCGTTCCCAGAAGAATGGAAGCGATTTCTTTTCCATCTTCGCTAAACACATGGTCTGTATAAATTCCATTGGTCTTTTCCCGGACTGTATTTCCAGAAGTGTCGGTGTAAGTCTGGCTCTGGACGGTGCCATTCACCGTTGTTGTCGTCAGTTCCAGATTATGATAGCTTTTAGTTCCATTCAGTGTATGAATTTCCTGATCGGCATATCCATAATCCGTCGTTGTAGTCTTTGTAACTCCGTCTTTTGAGACTTCTGTCGTTGTTTTCACCCGGTTTAAGGTGTCATAGCTGTAAGATGTAGTCACGCCTGTCTCTGAAACTTCTGACAGAAGAGCACCGTTGGCATCATAGGTCTTTTGGGTTGTCTTTGTTATGCCGTCCAGTTCTTTTTGAACCTTTGTCTGCCTGCCAAGGAAATCGTAGGCTGACTTTGTGATTTCTTTTGTATTTTCATCCTGAGTCTGCGTCTCTCTGCCCATGGCATCTAAGACTGTTGTTGAAGATTCTTTTACATTTCCCTGGGTAAGGGTGCTGTCTTCTGTAATAATGTGATCCTTTTCTGTATAATCTGTTTCTTCTTTGGATTGAAGCTCTCCCTCCTCATACTCTTCTTCTAAAATGACTTCTCCATCTTCGTCATAATCCCATTCAGTCTCTGTGTCCGCAATGGAATCAGATTCTTTTATAGGGTTTCCATTTTTATCATACGAATAAGAGACATTTGAAATGACTGCGTCACCCTGTTTCGTCACTTCTGTTTTTGGAAGGTTCGCCTCTCCACCGGTTCCATAGGTGGTCTGAGTCACTTGTCCTGACTCGTCCTTTTCCATGGTCACATTTTCATTGGCATCATACTGTGTTTTTGTGGTCACTTCTTCAGATGCAAAATTGATCTTTCCTGTATCTGATACCGTCTGATAATTTATTTTTGTTGTTGTCCCTGTGCAGAGCAGTTCATTGTCGGTATTTTCATACTGATAGGATGTCTTATTTCCTGCGGTATTTGTGGAAGTTAAAACTTTTCCATTTGCTTTGTCATAGGTAATGGAATCTTCTGCTATTTTCTCATCATTCGTTTTGTGCTTAGAAACTGTGGTTTGTCCATCTCCGTAAGCTATTTTCTGATACTCTCCATTTGGCTTTTTGACTTTGACTGCCCGGTTATTTTCATAGACAATATCATATGCATTTCCTTTGGCATCCTTAATGGTATTTACAAAACTGGCTGCATCATACCCGTATTCAAATGACACAGATTCACTTCCGTCAGCGCTGCTGTGTACGGCCTTCACCAGCTTTCTTCCGGAATAAGTATATTCCATCTTTGTGCCGTCAGGCAAAACGATTTCTTTTAGAAGATCTGCATTCTCTCCTTCATGATACTTCATGGTCAGCGTTTTAATCTTGTTGGAGGTTACTGTTTTCAGACGGCCTCTGGTGTCATATTCATAGACAATAAAGTTATCATTGGCCTCTTTCATTGAAGTCAGCTGGCCATTGCTGTTAAATTGGTAAATGGTATTATCCTTAGTTGTAATGGTACATGCATAAGTAATATTTTTCGTTACTGTCTTTTGCTCAGACTGGCCTCCCGGTGAATCTGAGGACACATTATGGCTGGCCTCAAAACTAATCTGTTTGGAGGGTCCCTTTCCGAAGACTCCTACAACACTCCCCGCTGCTTTAGACATATACTGTTTCACAGCCGGACTGCTGCCTGTATCAGATGCACTTCTCGTATTTGAAGTTTCTTCCTCAAAGCTTAGCTTATAGTCTTTGGTCTCCCTGGAAACATAGGAATCCCCCTTCTTTTCAAATGTCACATAAGTTCCATCGCTGTCTTCGAATATCAAATTGTCTCCGACCTGATATATTTCTTTGTGAAACGTATCATACCATCCGTCTCCAAACATTCCCGTCTTATCAGACTGGCTGTTGTAGGTCCTGGTAAGCCCCATGTTAAGCTGGCCTGCCGGAATTGTAAAGTCTTCCGCCTGAAAGGTAAGATTACCGCCTGCTTTATCTACGGTTCCATTTCCGTTTGGTGTGCTGAATTCCAGTGTTTCTCTATACTCTTTAGATCCAAGCCACTGCTTAAATTCAGATCCGGCACTCTGTTTCGCATGCCCTGCACTCACAAAATCACTGGTTCCAATGACATTCCCTTTTTTTGATAGTTTTACAGAACGGACCTTGTAGTAATAATCTTTTCCGTCTCCAGCCATTGTATCGACACAATAAGAATCCTTTGCTCCGGCTCTGACCAGATCAGCCTGTCCTGGAACAAAGTCAGCACTCCCTCCTCTGTATACTTCATAACAAATGCTTCCCGGAAGTCCTTCTTTTTTATCCCAGGAAACGATGTTCTTTCCGTAAGAATTGACAAGCTTTGTCCCTGACGGCTTATAGTCGGCAGCCTTGGAGTTGTCGATATAATAGTAGTATTTGGATGTCTCTGCAGTATACCCCGCCTTATCTGTGACCCTCATCGTAATCTGATAAGTTCCAGCATCTTTAAAATTAGATGCTGGAATGGAAACCTGTCCAGCCAGTGCGCTGCCTGCATTGACATAGCTTCCGTTTCCAACCTTATATTCCACTTTTGACAGATATTTTTCAGTCACATTCCATTTTAAAGCGGGTGTCACATTGGAAGACGGATTCTCCTCTGATCCTCCCTTTCCATCTCCGGCATCAATGGTCATACTGTTGATCTTCGGCGCCGTGCCGTCTATGTAAAAAATATATCCTTTCCCAGTTCCATTGATTCCTCCGTTGTCTACTCCCCGGATGACAAACTTATAACACCCCTCCGGCCAGTTCTTGCTGTCTGCCACAGACGCACTTCCGCTGGCTGTGGTTCCAAGCTTGGTACTGCTTGAATAGGCACGGTAACTGGCGTTCACTTCCGCATTCTTCACCGGATCATAGGTTGCAACCCGATATTCTACCCGATTTAAGGACTTTGAACTGATCCCTGCCCATTTTGCGGTGAGTGTCTGTCCCTTTTTCAGGTACTGTGGAGTCACAGATGCAGATGTAGGCGTGGTCGGTCCATCGTAATAAGTCACGCTCATTTTCGGCCGATAACTGGCATTGGAATATCTGGAACTGTAAAACTGCCCGTACTTTTTCGTCTCATCGGCATTTTTGAGCATAACGCCATAAGAGGTAATGGAACCGTTGGCGCACTCTCTGGCATACTTTGTCAAGTTGATCGCTCTTGATTTATGAATCGTCCCGGTTGTCTTGACGCTTCCATAATTGGTAGAATATCCTGGACGGTTGCTCCATGTAAGACCTGGTCTTGACCAGTTGGAAGTCACCCTTCTGGCTTCAATCGTCTGCCCGCTGGTGCTGTCCCCGGTTTCATACATGGTCAGTGTAGCCGAGTCCACATACTTATTTTTGATCTTTGCAGTAAAGTCTTTAAATCTGAGATAAGTCCTGTAGGTTCCCTTGCTGGCTTTTCCCGCCATCATAGCTGTGACGCCTGAATCATAAAAGTTTGTATTTTTATAACTTCCGTTGATCACATACACATCCCAGAAATCCGTTGACCCTTTCCAGGTAACCGTCGGATCAATGGTGATCGGGTATTTCCTATCCTTATCCTTCAGATACTCTTCATCCAGTGTCAATGTTAATTCGTAAGTATCCTTTTCTCCCTGAATCGGTTCCATATCATAGGATAGTTTCTCGCTGTAACCATCCCCTGTGGCATCGTTCATGGTTGGTGCTTCTAAGGAGGCAATGATATCTTCACTTTTCTTGTCATAGAATGTGATTCCTCCGTCCTCTGTATTTTTCTTTGCCTCCAGTCCCTTGGCATAGAACTTAAACTTCAGCTGGTTGCTCTCCGGGATCTCTTTTAATGTGACACTTTCTTTCACTCCCGTATCCAGAGACTGATATAAGAACGTGCAGTTTTTGTCTTCAGACTCATAGGACACGCTGACTGGCAGCTCTTCCTTTTCATCCTCTGCAGTCAGGACTTTCTCTCTCTTAAGCTTTGTCCTTGTCAATTTATTGATAGATGCAAATGCATTTTCCTTATCTACGTCTTTCTTATCACTTTCTGTGCTGTCAGTATTGTTCTGTCCGGTGATCGGTGAAAATGAAATCTCGTATTGATCATGTTCCATCAGCACCGGTGTGGATTCCGTCAGTTTCTTCGGAAGATACTGCTTCTTATCCCCATCTTTATTTTCATATTGATAATCTTTAAGGTTATGGCCGTGTTCACTAGTCTTTTCCTTGATGTCCACAAGGCTTGGGTCATAGTCTTTTAAGTTTCCGTTTTCATCCTCGTACCGCACATCCTGTCCATAAAATACAGACTCTTTCTTTCCGCCTGACAATCGGAATGTGGTGGAATTCTTTGTGCTCTCACTGTCAATGACTTCTTTTACGTTTTTTGTCTCTTCTGCTTTCGTTTCTGCCGCTTTTACATCTCTGGCTGCGGCTAAAATACCGCCCCACTGGACAGATGTAAACATCAAAATGAAAGACAGAACAGCACTGAGCGCTGGCTTCCTAAATTTCTTTATCATAACGTTCTCTCCTTTTATACATTTGCAGCATCTGTTATAATAAAGATGTCCATGTGATACGCTATCTGCTTTTGCAGATATCTGGTTTGCCGGCCATTTGTATTGCATGGATCTTTATTATAATAATTTTCTTATGTATAAGCTTAAAACTACAGGTTCTAAATTTCTCTATTCTTATCACCACCCTTCCATACCGGTACATTACCTTCTGTAATTACCCTTTACAGTAATGGATTTACCTGATTTGTTTTCAACAAAAACTCTATATTTCCCTGTCTTTGTTATTTTAAAAGTTTTGTTAACAGTTCCTGTAGCCTTTACATATTGTCTTGCTCCGCCAGTATTTTTTATGCCTATCGTTACGTTTTTTGTCGTAGGTGCTATCTTTGCATAAATGCTGACTGTACTGCCAGATGTCTTGCTAAATTCTTTTGTCTGTTTAAAGACTGTATTACCTACAGTCCAATTCAACGCATAACTTGTTGTATAGGCAGGCATTAAAACTTCATCTACTGTTTCTACTGTTAACTCTGGATCTTCCTCCATAGAAATATATTCTGTTTCACCATCAATTTCTTCTGCGGAGACTGTAACCGGGATAGCCATTAAAACAAAAAGCATGGTAATTGCTAAACATTTAAAAATTTTCTTTCTCATCTCTATACCTCCATTCCTCACTTGTTCTTCTTAGATATCAATTCATAATCTCCTGCCAATTGAATCTTCTTATCTGTTTGATTTTCCACAAAGAAACGATATTCTCCACTTTTTCTAATCTGGAAGCTATGCTGCAACTGGTCTTTATCCGAGACAAACCTTTGTGTTCCGTCTGGCTGTATAACACCTGCAAGTATTTCACTATTTTTCACTTTTGTGTTCTCATCTTCAGATGTCATTAGCATAATATGAATGGTATCCCCCTCTTCTGCCCGGAATTTACCGCTTATCAAGCTCTCTCCTGCCTCAGGCCACCAGTCAATCCATATGTCCTTCTCCTTCCCAGGCACATCATCCTGCATTGTCCTCTGATTCACCGCAAACATCCCTGCCCTTTTTTTCTCCCCCATTACTTTTGGAGGGTCCTGTTCTTCTTCTATCTTTATGCTGGTCGCATCTTCCAGATACAGATACCCTCTGTAATATCCATAAGACGCGCCTGAAATCGTAGCCACTCCAAGCGTACAAAAACATACAAAGAAGATCTGCGCGCTTTTCCATGGAATCCCCGCCATCTTCCGGATCGAAGCGGTTCTTCTCATTCTGAGTTCCAGCCCTCTGCTGTTTTCATACAGAGCAGATGCCAGATACTGGCGGTACCCGCTTTTTCCCGTGGCAATCGAAATGATCGTATTGAAATACTGCTTTAGGCTTCCGAAGGTTTTGAGCACATGTACATCGCAATACACCTCACTCCAATCCTCGATCTGCCTACAGATTTCCTTCTTTAGTGGATTAAACCAGTGAACACACGCCATAAGATTACACAGCAACTTCCACAGGATATCCTTCTGTTTATAGTGCTCCAGCTCGTGGAGCAGAATGATCTCAAGCTCCTGCTTGGTGTACTGCTCTTCCGGCAGTATGATCTTAGGCCGTAAAAATCCACAGATAAACGGCACCGGCACCTGATAGCTCTGATAGACTTCAATGTTCCGCCTGACACCCAGCTTGTCCCTGCAGTTTCCAGCAATATGCTGGATCTTTTTGTCACAGATACAAGCATTATAAAGTGCCTTTTTCAGTTGTATGAACTTAAGGATATAAAAACAACACGTAACCACTGCCCCAGAAATCCATACGATCCCAATGACCTCCGTTATTCTCCTGATCACAGTCGTAGTTGAAAACAACAGAGTCTCGTGAGAGATTCTCTCAAATATGACTGAAAGGACTGGAACAAAAAATGAAACAATGATAATTTTTAAAATCGCATAATTCAGCCTTGCGTTTCCCTTTTTCTCCAGGCGTCCGCTGATCAGTTTCCAGTATAAGAATAAAACGCTGCCTGTGATCGAACAGAGAAATATCCCGGTGAAAACCCTGATCAGTATCTCAATCGTCTCCCAACTCATCTAAAATCCCCCTGAGATATTGCTGCTCATCCTCTGACACTTTTCCTGTCAGTGTTTTCACCAAATTCAGTTTTGAGCCGTCGAACCATAAATCAACCATCTTTTCCGCCTGTCTCTTTTTATAGCTCTCCTCTCCGGCCAATGCCTTCACGTAAGAATGTCTGCCCCTCCTTTCTACAGATATGTAACCATTTTGCTCCATGTCCCTCATAAAAGTCCTGACTGTGGATCTCTTTGCATCCCAGTCAAACCGCTCTCTGAGTTCTGCCTGGATCTCCTGGATTGATAATTCCCTTTCTGAACTCCAAACGCATTTCATGATCAAAACTTCTCTGCTTGTTAATTCTTTCTCTCCCATAATTTTATATCCCTTCTATTATTTAATTATCTTCCTAATTATCATAACACGGTTGAAACCATATTACAAGACGGTTAATGTAATAACTATAATGTATACAAAAAATCTCATTCTAAATGTAAGAATGAGATTTTTTCTGCTTATTACAGCCATTTCTTCAGTTGTCCTAAAATTTCTTCATAATCAATTTTACTATAGTCGGTCACATCCACCTGGATCAGTCTTCCCAGCTGGAAATCTCCGTATCCCCGTGTCCTGCACCGTTCCATAAAAATGTCATAGTCCACAAAACAGTCCCCTTTGGTCCTGTCTGACAAAACATCTCCCTTGTGATAACGGCTGACGACATGTCCCAGATGGCGGCTGGTGTCCAGGTCTCTTTGTTTGGATCTTTGAAACAACACCTCCAGATCCCCTACCAGGCGGATGGTAACTGCCTGATAGCCATACTTCTCACAGAGCTCCCGAAGCCTCGGTTTCTGCTTTTCGCTGAAAGGATAGTCGGAGATCAAACGGTTTCCCTGCAGCATGGCCTCCTCTATCCTCTGATAATAAAGCTCCCAGCTTTTGTTCTCCAGTGCAGTCTTTTCTTCCATGTTGTCAAAACCGTATTCATCCCAGAACTGCTCCTTCATATCATCCTGGGAGATGACTTGAAAATCCTTTTCCTGTTCCAGTATTTTGCTGCACATATAGGTCTTTCCGGTTCCCGGATATCCCGCCAGTAAAATCAATGTTTTTTTCATCGCTCCCGCTCCTTTAACTTGTCTTCCACCAGATCAAGAGCCGGAATGGACGTCTGCCCTCCTAGGCTTTCCACTGAGATAGAAGATGCCATGGAGCTTAGCTTTAAAATAGAAAGAAGCGGCAGATTCTTTGCCAGACCAAAGGCGAATGCCCCGTGGAAAATGTCTCCCGCTCCGCTGGTATCCACAGCTTTTGCAGGATAGGCCGGAAGATGTTTTAGTTCCCCGTCTGCCTCGTATAAAAGGCCCTTTTCTCCAAGGGTAATGACTGCGTGTCTCTTGTTGATCTCCTTGATCTGCCCAAAGATCTCACGGCAGAGCTCCGGTTTTTCCAGATCTACTGCTTTTCCCGTGTACTGTCTCGCAAAGTCTTCAGAGCAGACAATATAATCCACATGGGGAGCCACCTCCATCGTGCTCTCCCGGCAGGTTCCCGCGTCAAGCACCGATAAGGCAGCCGGATACCGGCGGATGGCCTGTATGCTGAGCTTCGGCAGATGCCCGTCACTTAAGATCACATCAACGTCCAGCGCCGGATACTCATAGTGCTTATCCTGGACTTCTCCGGGAAAGTTAAAAATAGTACGGGATCCGTTGTCGCTGTTGGAGAGGATGATACTGTAAGGTGTTTCTATGTTATCCCTCTCCACAAGATATTCCAGGTGGACTCCAGCTTCCAGAAGAATTCTTTTAATCTTTTTCCCGTAATCATCTTCCCCGATCCTGCTGACAAGATAGGTCTGCTCTCCCCAGACCGCACAGAGATAAGCCGCGTTTAACGCCGGCCCTCCTCCGCACTCTAAACGTCTGGTTACCCGGTATTTTTGGTTTTCAACAAGCGCTGTGTCATATGGTATGACAATATCATAGACAGACTGTCCTACACAGATGACTGCCATGGGCTATTCCTCCTTTACGATCTTTACAAGCCGGCTGGTTCCCAGACGGCCGGCACCCAGGCTTAAGAAACGTTTGGCATCGTCAAAAGAGGCGATCCCGCCTGCTGCTTTGATGCCAACGCCTTCTCCCACGTGCTTCTTAAACAGCTCCACATCTTCAAAAGTGGCACCGCCTGTGGAGAATCCCGTTGAAGTTTTAATGAAATCAGCTCCTGCTTCCGTGACAATCTGGCACATGCGGATTTTTTCATCATCAGTCAGCAGACAGGTTTCCACAATGACTTTCAGGATCTTATCCCCGCATGCCTTTTTTAAAAGACGGATTTCTTCTTTTACCTTGTCATAACTGCCATCCTTGATATCTCCCAGGTTTACTACCATGTCAATCTCATCTGCCCCGTTTGAGATAGCGTCCTTTGTCTCGAACTCTTTTACGGCGCTGGTGGAATAGCCATTGGGAAACCCGATGACCGTACAAAGCTTCATCTGATCACCTACATACTCTTTTGCCCTCTTGATAAAAGACGGAGGGATACAGACGGATGCTGTCTGATAGGTGATGGCATCATCACAGATAATCTTGATCTCATCCCAGACTGCAGTCTGTGCGAGCAGTGTGTGGTCAACCGTTTTTAAAATCTCATTTCTCTCCATAAATAACTCCTTCTCCCTAAAACTTCGGCGGCTCATTGACTGGTTCCTTATGTTCTATTGTAACAGATAAAACCGGAGAAGACACCATCCCTCGGAAGGTTTCCCCGGTCTCATCAAAGTGCCGCTAAATTCTGAATAAAGATGCTTTTTCTTTTACTACTTCAGCGATCTTATCGTTTGCAGGTCCAAGAAGGTTCCTGAGAGAGGTGAGCGGTGTCACATCGTCCGCAGTAAAGGTTTCTCTCACCACTTCAATATAGGATTTGTTAAGTTCTGTTCCCACGTTGATCTTTTTCATGCCTTCTCTGACACAGCGCCTCATATCCTCATCAGAAACCCCGGTTCCGCCGTGGAGGACCAGTCCGGTGCTTCCTAATTTTGCTTTCAGCTCAGTGAGCAGTTCATAATTGATCTTTGCTTTGGATTTATACTGGCCGTGGGTTGTACCGATAGAAACAGCCAATGCGTCCACCCCGGTACTCTGTGCAAAATACAGTGCATCTTCCGGTTTCGTATACATAGCGTCATCCTTAGCTACTACAACACCTTCCTCTGCGCCGCCGATGGAACCTACCTCTCCTTCCACAGATACGTTTCTTTCATGAGCATAGGCTACCACTTCCTTTGTATTCTTGATATTTTCCTCCAGAGAAAGGGATGAACCGTCGTACATGACAGAAGAATACCCGAGGTCAATGGCTTCTTTTAATGCTTCAATGTCTTTGCAGTGGTCCATATGTAAAGCAACGCTGATGGAGGATTTCTCCGCAATGGCTTTCACTGCAGCGATCAATGGCTCCAATCCGATGTATTTTGCAGTTCCCAGGGAGGTTTGTAAGATCACCGGCACACCCAGCTCTCCTGCTGCCCCGATCATAGCCGGGAGCATTTCAAAGCAGTGCACGTTAAATGCTCCTACGGCTCCTTTTCCTTCATTTTCTTTGAATAAATCAATTAAATTTTTATACATGCTGTTGATCTCCTTTTATGCTTTTCCCCGAATGACGTCTTTGGATAAAGTCATGAGTTCTGAGATTTTATCCATATACAGTTTTACTTGTTCTTCGTCCTTTGCCTCCTGGGCTTCCTGACGCTTTTTGTTATAAAGCTTCATAAGATCCGTGTAGGCTTTTCCTAATTCTTTGCTTTCCTTTAGGCTGCTCTCATAATAAAAGATCGCCTGATCTGTCTCTTCTGCCTGGAAATACAGGGAGCCAAGCTCATTGAGAAGCTGTACTCTGTCTTCATCTTTGGCATTCTCAAGCTCTGTCTCTTTTTGGGCAGCAGTCTTTAACAGTTCCTCTTTGTCTACTTTCTGCGCCTCTTTGGGAGCAGCCGTTTCCTTCTTCTTTTTATTGAAAAAGAACATTTTGATTCCTCCATTCTTATTTAGAAGATTCCTGCGATGGACTTGATCAGCATGAAGAAGAATCCGGTCACGACCGTATCCACGTCAGTACATGTCATGTTGACAAATCCTATCTGTCCTAACATCGGTGAGAGCAGTGCCGGCAGGATCATGATAAAGATACCGTGGGCAATACAGCCGATCATAACACCCCTGCGGCCTCCCACCTGATTGGCAAAGATTCCTGCGGTACCTCCAGCAAAGAAGTTACTCATGACACCCGGAAGGATCATTGGAAGTCCGAAGACAGGTGTCAGGAACATTCCGATAATGGATCCAATGGTTGTAAAGATAAATCCTAAGATCACGGAATTCGGTGCGTATGGGAACAATACCGGGCAGTCCAGTGCAGGTTTTGAATTTGGAACCAGCTTCATGGAGATACCCTGGAATGCAGGCACGATCTCGGCAAGCAGCATGCGGACTCCGGACATCAATACATAAAGACCTACGACAAACTGTAAGGATTGAAGAAATGCATAAACCATGTAGTTGGTGTCTCCGGCATATTTGGCACAGGCTGCTGGTCCTGCAAACGCTGCGGAGATCAGATAAAATGGAATCATGACAACCATGACGGATAAGTAGGTATCCTGTAAAAATTCCATACTCTTTGGCAGCTTGATGTCTTCTGATGACTTTGATTCGTCTCCGGTAAATTTAGCGATCAGGGCAGTGAACATATATCCGATGGTACAGAAATGTCCCAGAGCGATATCATCGCTTCCTGTGATCTTGCGCACGATCGGCTGGGCAAATGCCGGCATCAGGGTAGCAAACAGTCCTCCCACAACACTTCCTGCAAGGATCAGCGGAATTCCCCTAAGTCCTACATAGTATGCAAATACCATACAGAGAGTGGCTTCCCAGAGCAGTGCCTGTCCGGTCAGGAAGATGTATTTAAACTTTGTGACCCTGGCCAGAATGATGTTGACAACAAAGATACCTGCCAGTGTGATGGCGATTTCTTTTCCAAGCCCCAGCTGGTTCATGGCTTGTCCGTTGATTCCCTCAATGGAGGCGACAAGGCCTTTCAACCCGAACGCTTTGTTAAAGATATCCCCAAAGAATGCCAGGGATCCTTGGATTACAGTAGATCCCGCTGATAACACAAGGAATCCAAGCATGGTTTTCATAGTTCCCGAAAGGACGGTTCCCACTGATTTCTTCTGCAGGACCAGACCCAGACACGCGATCAAGCCGATAATAACAGCTGCCTGTGTCAGGATATTATTGATGATAAAATTCAATACTGACATATTTTCTCCTCACTTTCTCTTCTCTTATAGTTTTCCAAGTTCTTTTAACACAGGTACCAGTTTTTCACGGATTTCATTTTTGTCCACCAGCCGTTCCAGAAATATGGTCGGGCAGTCGATCGTAAACCGCTCAAACTGTTTTTCAAAGTTCTTTGCAGCCATGATGATATCCGCATGGGCTCCGGATACGCTGGAAATGTCTGTGTGGTCCATCTGTGCTTCTACACCCAGGTCCTTTAACACCGCCTCCGTACTCATCTGGCAGGCAAAGCTGCTCCCCAGGCCTGCGCCGCATACAGCCAAAATCTTTACCATGTTCTCTCCTCCTTTTTCTAAATGAATTGTCTTGTGTCATATATACCAATGCGCCCGGCAGACCGTACGCATACAGCAGTCTTTTTTGTTATTCGGCATCCTGGTTTTTCTCAAGGAAGTCAAATAACTCACTCTGCTCCTTCATGGCCGCTATGGCCGGGATCCATCCTTTTTCTACAAACCCTACGATCATTTTTAATATATCCAGATGGCTTTCGCTGTCCACTGCCGAAAAACAGATCAGGACCCTCACCGGCTCCTCGTCTCCATCAAAATAGACAGGCTCTTTTAAAGTAACCAGGCTGCAGCCGATGTCCGTAGCTCCGCATTCCGGCCTGGTGTGCGGCATGGCCAGCCCCTCGGCCACGATAATATAAGGACCCAGCTCTTTGACCGCATCTATGATCCCTTCCACATAGGACTGTCTGGCGCAGCCCTGGCTGACCAGGATTCCTGCCCCGATCCGCACTGCCTCCTCCCAGTCTTTTGCCTCCACCTGCAACTTCACATTGTTTTCATTTAAGATTAGCCTTTCCACTTTATATCCTCCTTGATGCTTCCTTCAGCTTTTCTTCCTGCTTGAGCAGATCCTCAATAAATTGTTTATAACACGGCTGTTTCACAAACTTTGCCACGCCGGAATTGCCGATCAGGAACTGGTACAGATTCTTAAATACAATTTCCCAGACATCATATTTGCTCTGGGGAATGTTCAGCATTAAGATCACCTGCACCTTTTCGTTTTCCCAGATGACCGGTTTTTTTAAGACCATGACAGAGACTGCCGCTTCCTCCATATCATTAAATAAGGCATGGGGGATCGCTACCAGGCTTCCCAGCTCTGTCGTGGCCATCTCTTCCCTTTTAAAGATGGATTTTTTGATCTTTCCGTTGATATATCCCTTCTCCACCATGGCGTCTGTCATAAACTCCAGGATCTCCTGTTTGTCCTTAAATTCCATACCGGTAAAGAACAGTTCTTTTCTGAAAATGCTGCTGTAGTCGATCATCTTCATTTGATTACCGCTGTCTGTGATCACGGTAGCCAGATGATTCAGGTCTTCGTCATTTAGGAACAGATTGATCTTTTTGATCTTTTCTGATTGGAACTCCTGGAGTTCCACGGTAGTCAGCACCAGATCCGCACTGTCGACCAGCTCCTGGTCTACCTCCTGTACCGGACAGGATTTGATGATCTCTATGTACTGGCCAAACTTGTGCTGTAGTTTTTCTTTCAGCAGAAGAGCTGTGGCGATACCCGCAATACAGACCAGGACGACCTTTTTGGGCTTTTGCTTCTGGTTCAACCCCTTTCTCTCCAGGGCCGCGCCAAAGTGCATGGCCAAAAAACCAATCTCCGACTCCTTTGCCTTGAGCTTATGCTTCTTTTCAATGACCTCCCCGGCCACCACGGCAAGTTCAAAGGCCAACGGATATAAGTTTTTAATGCTGTCCAGGAATTCGTTCCTGATGTTCATATCAAAACGCAGTCTCTGGAGCGCCGCGCTTAAATGCATGGCAAGCCCGTTGATCAGTTGATTGTCATCCGATAGATCAATCCCGGTCCCCTGGCGGATGGTCTTAAGGATTTCTTCTATCTCTTCCTTATATTCATAGTCTCCGTCCAGATTCTCGATCAAAAACCGCTGGCTGGAGATCAGATGCTGCGTGAGATAATAGACTTCATCCCCCAGAGAGACATCCAGTTTCCGATAAATCTCATGAATGATCTGCTGCGCGCACCGGAATTCTTTCGTTCCCGAAAACAACTCAATATCATTCTCTTCATATTTCACATGGCGCTTTTTCTCAAAACGCTTCAACATGATCAGGCTGTGAACCAGAAGATTCCGGAAAGCGATATCAGTAAGCCTCAAGTTAAAGTCCGTGATCGCCTCCATCAGGATGACCCTTAGATTCTCCACCTCCTCAGATGAAAAAATATCTTTATAGAACTTGTTTCCCAGATCCCCTGTGACTTTTTGGCTGTTGAATATATATTCGGAGATGCAGAACCGGATCTTTGTCTCCTGTCCTACAACCCTCATCCCCTCTTTTTTTGTGTCACTGATCCTGAGGTCATGTTTCTTCAGAATCCCGTCTATGGTCCTGAGATCTTTTTTCAGGGTGGATGTACTCACAAACAGCTCTTCCTCCAGATCAAAGAAATCAATCCGCTCCCCGCTGTTCAGGGAGTGAAGCAGAAGCCTGGAAATGATATAGTTCACCCTCTCCTCTGAATCAGACGGAATGATGTTTTGAAATGGCTTCGAGGTCTCCTCCTTCTGGATTTGCTTTTTGAGGACATCAAACTTTCTTTGATCTGCCACCACAAGCTTATACCCCTGTCCAATCTCTGATGTGATCTCCGCCCCGTGATCCTCCAGGATCCGGTTCAGCTCCTTGATATCGTTTCTCACCGTTCTTGTGGACACTCCTACAGACAATGCAATGCTGGCCCCGGTGATCCTTTTTTCGTTTTCCAAAAAGAAATGAAGAATCTTGATCAATCTCTTGTTGTATCTCTCCATAGTTTCCTCCTCTTTGCTTTTCATTATATGTAACTGGTATCATTGATTATAGTCAGTAAATTTCCGCTTAAAGCGGAAAGAAAAAAAGGAAACAAGGTGGGCAAGCCCACTTTATCTCCCCAACCTCTCACTCTTTGAGGGGCTTGTACACTTTGCGCGCCAAATGCGATTTGACGTAGTCAAATTATTTCCTTGCGCATTTGTGTGCATCCCCGCGGAGCGTTTTTTGTGTCATAGGAAGTTCCGAAGGAATTTCCTATGACACAAAAAAAGAAAGTCTGACGTTTTCCGTCAGGCTTTCTCCTTTTTCATAACCGGCAGCACTGCCTTTTTATCTTATCATTACTTTGAGGGCCGGAGGACGTATTCATCAGGATAAAATAACCCGAACTTCTCACGTGCCGTCTTTTCGATAAACTCCTTAGTCTTGATATATTCTTTCTTTTCTTTCAGTTCCTTTTTTTTATCTTTGGCCTTGTCGATCTGCTGTTCCAGCTGTGCTTCCTCTTTTTTCAGCGCCGCTGACTTTTCTGACAGCCTGCGGTAAGCAATGGACATCACAATAACGAACACAATGACGACAAATAAGATCACTCTTGTGCGCTGTCTGTGACCCTTTTTATAACTGCTTATCTTTTTTCTCCCCATGTGTATCACCTCTTTTGTGCCCCTTCCTCATTAAGGCTATTTTAACGTTTTTCCTTTCCCGTTTCAATCTCCATCTGACATTTATTCCGATTTTAGCAAAAGGATGACGGACCACACGAAATATTGTTCCAAAGATTCTTCTTATATTATGTAATAAAAACACAAGACCTTCCAGGACCTTCGGACTAATCAGCAGATAGTAAACTGCCATGCCGATAAACAGCCCTAAAAAGAAAAACCCCCTGAGTTCCCCCCAATTATACCAGCACAAAAACCGGAAACATAAGAATCCCACAAAGATCCAGTACAGCACATCTTCTGCCGATACGACCCACATCTTGTGCCTGAATACAATACGGAAACTCCTGATGCCGTCGTAGACAAGAAGCAGGCATGCCCCGAACCAGACGGCTCCCAGGAAGAAGTAAAGCTGTCCTAAGACTGCTTCCTGCATTATTTCAGCAGCCTTCCAAGCAGCCCTTCTTTTTTGCCTCCGTTGTGGTCATCCACATCTGAATAAAGGAAACTGTCAACCTTTCCGTCAATCTCCACTTCCCCTTTTTCCACCAAAAGCTTTTTCACATGCAGATTAAATCCCTTGATCATCAAAAGCCCCTGCTCTGTATCCAGTATGATCTCATTTAAATCGAAGGACACCACATCCCTCACTCCTGTAATGACACCTAAGGAACGGTTCAGCAAATCCACTTTATGTGTTTTCATAGGTTGTCTATCTTCTATCATGAAAAAATCTCCTTTCATAGTTTATACACTATATGAAAGGAGATCTATAAACATGCATGGGTTTTTCTTCATTATCTCCAGTCGGCTCTGGAAAGGCCTCCTTCCGACAATGAAGAAAAACTTTAACAGCACGGTGCCTTCTGTCTTACTGGTTGATTCCTCCATCAGCCATCTTATCCATTTTCTACATGATTGGAGTGAAGCATTCTAAGAGCAGAACGGAAATCATGTAGAAAATGTCAGATATACTTGTATAGTTCTGCTGCCTGATCTTTTTTTACTGTTTCTTCTACTCTCAGAACTTCCACTGCCGCTTCTTTATTTCCGAACTGGATGCGGATCTCATCTCCCGGTTTCACATCTGTCCCGGCCTTGGCAGTTTTGCCGTTTACTGTCACCCTTCCGGCGCTGCACGCGTCATTGGCAACGGTCCGGCGCTTAATCAGCCTGGACACTTTTAAATACTTATCTAGTCTCATCAATAACTCTCCTTGTATTCCTATGGAATAACAAAGTGGGCAAGCCCACCTCATCTTCCGGACCCCTCACTCTTTGAGGGGCTTGACAACTTTGAGCGCCAAATGCGATTTGACGTAGTCATATGATTTCCTTACGCAATTGTGTGCAAACTCCCCATGGAATAAAAGAAGCCGCCCACATAAAAAGAGGGCAGCTTATCTTCCTGATCTGATCGATTATTTTTCGTTTACCATATCTTTCAGAGCTTTTCCAGCTTTGAACTTCGGAGCTTTGGAAGCAGGAATGTTCATCACTTCACCACTTCTAGGATTTCTTCCTTCTCTTGCAGCTCTCTCGGAAACTTCAAAAGTTCCGAATCCAACTAACTGAATCTTCTCACCCTTTTTTAATTCTTCTGCGATAACATCTGTAAAAGCTTTTAAAGCCTTTTCTGCATCTTTTTTAGATAATTCAGTCTTGCTTGCGATTGCCGCAACTAATTCTGTTTTGTTCATTGATTATATTCCTCCTAATTTCGTCATAAGCAATTTTCTGCTCTTCGATTACATGAATTCATTGTATAATTAAGGTGACAGCATGTCAAGCCAAAATGCTCTTTATTCCTTATTTTCAGCCAATTCACGGGCTTTGCGCTTCTTTTCTATCTTTTCTAATTCCTTAATCTTCCTCCAGCTGGATAATTGTTCCTCCCTGCTCTCAAAAGTTGCATCTCCAAACACATGTGGATGGCGCCGGATCATTTTTTTACACACTCCGTCCACCACATCGGAGAAATCAAAATCTCCGTGCTCCTCAGCAATCCTTGCATGCATCACCACCTGAAGCAGCACATCCCCAAGCTCCTCCTCCAGATTCAGCATGTCCTTTTTCTCAATGGCTTCCACCACTTCACCGCTCTCTTCCACAAGACATGGGATCAGGGATTCGTGGGTCTGTTTTTTATCCCAGGGACACCCATTTTCTCCCCGGAGTTCCTCCACCACCTGGATGAAATCTTCTATTGAATACCGCTCTTTTTCCTGCATACTGCTTCACCCTCCGTTTTCTTATTATAGTATCACATTTTCTGCAAATGAAAAGTTATTTATGCTATAATAGGAAAACAAAGAAAGGAAGAACTATGATTAAATTAGGAGAAAACCAAGAACTTTATATTGTAAAATTTGCCGATTTCGGCGCATATCTAAATGACCAGAAAGGAGTGACTGAACAGAGCATCCTACTCCCCAAAAAGCAAGTGCCGGAAGACGCCGCTATAGGAGACTGCCTGTCTGTGTTCGTCTACAAGGACTCCAAGGACCGTCCAATTGCCACCACATCCCATCCGTTGATCACCATAGGGCATCTGGCGGTGCTCACCGTAAAAGAGGTCACTGACATCGGTGCCTTTTTAGACTGGGGGCTTGAGAAGGACTTATTCCTCCCCTTTAAGGAACAGACCTCCAAAGTAAGACCGGACCATTCCTATCTGGTACGGCTTTATATTGATAAAAGCAAACGGCTGTGTGCATCCATGAAGATTTACCAGGCCCTGAGCAGTGAACATGACTATGAAAAGGATGACTGGGTCTCCGGAACTGTGTACAGCATCAATCCTGAGATCGGTACCTTCGTCGCTGTAGATGACCAGTATTTCGGACTGATCCCACTCAATGAACTGCACACGAAGCTCTCTGTAGGAGATACCGTCAACGTCCGTGTCATCCGGGTGCGGGAGGATGGTAAGCTGGACCTTTCCCCAAGGAACAAGGCTTATCTGCAGATGGATACAGACAGCCAGCTGGTCATGGAGACAATCAAAAGCTATGACGGCATCCTGCCGTTTACGGATAAAGCGTCTCCGGATGTCATCGACAGGGAATTGGGGCTCAGCAAGAACGCATTCAAACGCGCTGTAGGCCGTCTGTTAAAGCAGGATAAGATAGAGATCAAGAACGGAACAATCCGCACAAAATAAGCTGACAAGGAGCCATCGATCTATGAAGTATTTTAAGTCACCTGGCTGTTTCTGCCTGATGTATCTGTTTGTTTACTTTTTTATCTCCCCACTGCTGCAGTTTGCCCTTCAGGACCGCTACCTGTTCATGATCGTCTTTTACCTGCTGGTTCTTTTGCTGGCGGCAGGCTATCTGAAACTGTGCAGAGAGGATATTAAAACACGCCTCCGCTTAAAACCTCTGAAGCCCAGCGCCGCGCTGCTGACGGTCCTGCTGGGATTTACGATCCTTCCGGCCATCAGCCTGATCAACAACCTAAGCCAGCTGTTTTTCCGCGACTTTGTCTCATCCGGTATCACCACGTCCGCACAGCATCCATGGCTTTCCATCCTAGCACTGTCAATCCTCCCGGGAGTCGTGGAGGAAGTCCTGTTCAGAGGCGTTATCTATTCCGGTTTGAGAAAGGCCCGCCCTATTAAGGGAATTTTTCTGACGGCACTGTTTTTCGGCATTGCACACATGAACTTTAATCAGTTCAGCTATGCCTTTGCTCTGGGACTTGTGCTGGGGCTGCTTCTTGAGGCATCCGGCAGCATTTATTCCTGTATGCTCCTTCACGCTACATTTAACGGCTTCAGCGTCATTATGAGCATCATCTATGGGCTGACCGGGCACTCGGCTTTACTTGACCAGACTCTGACTACGGCCCAGAGGATCCAGAGCATTGTGATCCTGATTCCTGTGAGCATCGGCTTTCTGGTGCTCAGCGCCCTGATCTTAATCGCCATCGGACGCATTTCCAAGCGTTCCGGATATTTGAGAACATGGCTGGACAAAGATACCAGGAGAAGCTGGCCAAATGAAAAAGCCGCCAGTATATCCTACTATGCGGCTTTGATCATCAGTTTCGGCTATGCGGTTTTATTGGAGATTGCATCTCATGCGTCCTCTTACTTGTGACGGGCCTGATGTTCATTCCATGTCTCCAGAGTCTTAATACAGTGATAAAACATATGGTTATAAGGAGTTGGGATTCCCAGCTCCTTTCCCATTTTTATGACAGATCCCGCAAACATCTCTACCTCGGTTTTTCTTCCCGCCTCAATATCCTGCAGCGTGGAAGGTTTCCCGTAAAACGGAGCCCCTTCAAAGTAAGTTCTGTGTTCTATAAGGTCCTCCTCTGTCAGATTGATCCCCTTTTTGGAAGCGATAGCGATAACTTCCCTGGCAGCCTGTTCCCTCAATTCATTGGCATCCTCGCTGAACGTCCAGATGCCATAGGGCACGCGCAGGATGGCAGCGCTTTGGTTCTCACTGACATTGGTCATAAATTTATGCCACATGTTCTTGAGCATATCCTTCGGAATCTCATATGATATCCCTGATTTTTCAAATAAATCCCTGACAGCCATCACCGTTTCTGACAATGTATCGTTATTTGCGTTTCCAAACGAGATTTTGCCCGAACCTTCCGGAAACGTAATTTCATTTCCCTGATGAAGAGCTGGGATGCGGATCACGGAGTAAAGCACTTCGTTGTCTGGATAAGCCGCTTTGATCCGCTCTTCACTTTCCACTCCATTTAGAAGGGACATGATCACAGTATCTCTGCCTACTATGTTATGGATATCTTCAATCGCTTGATCTAGGGCTGTAAACTTTACGCTCAGGATGACAAAATCCACAGGCTCCATCGTCCATGATGGGTCCGCAGTCTGAAACTTCCACTGCTTTCCGTTGATGACGATGCCGTCTCTTTCCAGGCGCTCCCTGCGTTCTCCCCCTGCAATGACTTTAAAATGTTCTTTTCCCAGTGCTTCACAAAGTTTTGGCGCTGCGAAACCTCCGATGGCCCCAAGGCCGATGAGCGCTGCATTCTTTATTTCTCTCATAACAGATTCCCTTCCTTATCTACCAGATAATAATTCAGATCGCAGTGGCCGCTTTCCGTGTTGGCCCCGTCTATGGAAGCCTGGTCCGTAAACTGCCACATATGATACTGGTACGAAATATCTGGCTGTTCTTTTTTTGTATAGTGGGCCACCCACAGCTTATAGTCCTTGATTCCTTCATAGTCAAAATACTGATTCAGAAAATAGGCGTTGGAGTAGACCATAGGCTCATAGCCGGCTTTTTTGATCTCTTCGCAGAAGGCCCTTGTCAGGGCTGTCACATTTTTCTTTCCCGTTTTCATGATACTTTCTTCCTCTACGTCATAGACTACGGGAAGCTTCAGGTCCGAGGGGTCAATATCATACTTTTTTAACAGCGAAAGACAATGCTTTGCTTCCTGTTTTGCGGACTTCACGTCTTTTGCATAGGAGTAGTAATAAACTCCACAGTGGATGGAGGATAGTCTGGCATTGCGGTAGTTGGTACCGAACATAGGATCCTCTGTTTTCTTCTTCTTTTCTGCAAGTCCAGAACCAATCTTTAACACAGCGTGGTTGATCTGCTGGTCCTTGACCTTCTTCCAGTTGACTTTTTTGTTATACTTTGACACATCAATCACCTTGATGTGGCCGTTTTCCACCTTCGTCTTAATCGGAAAACCGATGGTCTGGATAATCCAGATAAAAATAAAAGTGACAATAAAAAGAAACGTGCAGATGACTGCAAGTTCCTTTTTATTTTTCTTAGAAAATTTGAACATATAAGTCCTCGTTAATCTTTGCTCTCAATTGCGTGCACAAATGTACGGTTATCGTCTTGTTCATAGCTGCATGTGACAAATGTATAAAGTTTTTTTGTCTTCATGACCATCTTTTTTGGTATTTTGGACTGGATATCACTCTGTGTCAGGATCTGCTCCAGATACTCCTTCATATCTTTTCTGTCTCCGAAGGTGATCGGGATCTTTTTGTCTGCTTTTCTGGCATAGGATGAAATGACTTTGAGGTCCTTTTTCCCTTTCGGAGTATAGAGTGTAATGGTATCCTGCTTGTTGATGAAGCTCTGCTCCCGGAATTCCATAAGATCCGCGAACATCGACCCGTTTCTCATATGGTGGCCGTAAATGATATTATGTTCTGAGTTAAAATCCTTATCCCCATTGCAGTCCATAAAAACAGCCCCCGAACTGTTTTTTGTGCCCTCAAACGTTGTATGCAGATAATAGTCATTGTCTTTGCCGAGGACAACCGGATAATCAATCTTGGTCTCCTTTGCATAGACCCAGCCAATCGTATCCGGATTTATCTTTAACAGCTTATTAAAATCAATGACTCTTTCTTTTCCTTTTGTCTTGACTGCTTCCTGCGCTATCTTATCATATTCGTCGTCTGCTTTTTTATATTCCAGAAAATATCCTATAAGTTTCCAGCCGCTGAATAAAAATACTACAATACACACAGCCAAAAGTATGTTGGACAATGTTTTCTTCATGTAGCGTCCCTCCCCAAAACCTTATTTGGTTTCAGTATAACACAAAAAGAACCAGCCTTCCTTAGGGAAAGCCGATTCTTTTCTTAAAATTTATTTAACCGGACGCGCGATCATCTTGATGCACCTGGTATATTTATAATTTGCCTCGATGACACCCACTCTGCTGTTGGCCGCATGGATGATCCTTCCGTTGCCTATGTACAGCGCCACGTGGGAAATGTTACGGTATCTTCCATTTCTTGTGTAAGAGTAAAAGATCACATCTCCCGGGAGAAGCTTGCTGGCCTTTAGCCTCTTATAAGAGATCACTTTTTTGTGCCGCTTCATGTACTTGGCTTCACTGGCTGCAACCGGTGCGTAGGAACGGCTTCCGAAATGTACGCCGTATGGTTTATAACACCGCCAGATCAAAGAACTGCAGTCATAGTAACCCCTTCTCATTCTTCTTGCCTGGCTGTAACGGCATCCCTTTGCTTTCTTTGCCTTTGCGATGGCTTTTACCGCCTGATAAGAGGTGACCGCAGCCTTATAAGTTTTCTGTTTACCGTCTGCTGTGACGTAAAACTTGGTCGTCCCCTGTTTTTTTGGATATATGACCAGCTGTCCGTTCTGGATATAGGCATTTGCCCTGCTTCTGTTCACCGTTACGGACACCTTGCTGTCTGCACTCAGTCCCTTGATCGGTATTCTGGAAGTCCTTTTTTTAGCCACTGTGCCGCTGCTCTGGGCCAGATATGGGTTTGTGACCTGTACATCTGCGCTCACCACCTGGCTGCCCACTACAGCCTGCACATAAGTCCTTCCGGCTGCCTTTCCTTTTATATTCCCGCTGCTGTCCACAGCGGCCACACGTTCATCTCCGGATCTCCACACAACCTTAGGTGAAGAGGCATTTTTGACTTCTACTTTCGCCTGTGCAGAAACTGCCACAGTAACCTGAGAACGGTCCAATGTGCATTCCTTTTCCCACACAGCTGTCAGCTTGAGATCTCTCTCCGGCATTTCATCGGTATCAAAATTCCAGAACTTCGTCTGGCCTGCGGTATCCTGAACTCTCCATCCCTGGAATACGTAGCCGTCTCTTTTCGGCGTTTCAGGCTCCTGTATACGTTCCCCAGCCTCTGCCTGGAGCACTGACTTGGATACATAGCCTCCCGCCGCATCAAATCTGACCTGGTATGTTTGTTCCTGTACTTTATCTTCCTGGACGATCTCGGTGCCGGCAGACATAGACGGTGCCGCAGAGACCGGCATGGATACCGCCGTCACAGCCAGTGCCATGGTCCAGACTGTTATATATTTTTTTAAGTTCCTCAACTCTCTCTTCCTCCGGTAACTTTTATTTCGTAAGGATTTTGTAATAAAACTGTTAAATCTTCTTCAAAATATCACAAATATTGTCATGAAACAAGAATATACGGAAAGGAATACCAAAAAATACAATATACCTCGTTCTTTCGTTTATGTTCTGTCTGCTGCTTTAAGCTGCAAGCTTTGTTACAGGTATATTTTAAGCAGTGTATCTGGTAAAATAACAGCGTAGGACGCTTTTCCAGAACAGAGCGAAGCTCACAGAGACAAAGTAAAGGAGTGATGAAATGAGACACACATTTTTTGAACATCATTTGGAACGCACCCGGCCGGAGGATATGATCAAGATTACCTCCTATCTCAGAGAAGACCTGTTGGCATGCGGGATCAAGAACGGCATTGCCATTATCCATTCCCCGCACACAACAGCCGGTATCACCATCAATGAAAACGCGGACCCCGATGTAGTCCACGATATGCTCTACGGTTTTGGCAAAATCTATCCTGAGCAAGACAGCCATTACCGGCATATGGAGGGGAACTCCCACGCCCATCTGAAATGTTCTACCGTTGGTCCGTCACAGACCGTCATCATCTCACAGGGAAAACCTGTGCTCGGTATATGGCAGGATCTCTATTTCTGTGAATTTGACGGTCCCAGAAACCGGAGCTTTTATATTAAGATCGTGGAGTGCTGAGAAGAGTGAAAGGGGGACTTATGATAGATTATGAGCTGAGGCCATGGCAGTATGAGGATGCTGAGGATATTGCCCACCATGCAAATAATAAAAAGATTGCCGCTAATCTGAGGGATGCTTTTCCGTATCCGTACACCCGGAAGGATGCAACAGATTATGTAGAGTCCTGTATTCAAAACAAAGACTCTGGACAGCTGTGCCGTGCTATCTGTGCAGACGGCCATGCTGTGGGCAGCATCGGCATCTTCCTTGGCAGCGATGTATACAGATACAGTGCTGAGCTGGGGTACTGGCTGGCAGAAGACTACTGGGGACAGGGGATCATGAGCAGTGCGGTAAGCAGGATCTGCCGTGAAGCATTTGAGACATTTTCGATTGTGCGCATCTATGCAGAGCCCTTCGCCCGCAATACAGGCTCCAGAAAGGTGCTGGAACACTGCGGCTTCCAGCTGGAAGGAATCAAAAAAGACAGCATCTATAAAAACGGTGAACTCACGGATTCCTGTGTTTATGCATTGCTGAACAAAAAGACTTCTCCTGTATGAGCGCAAAATGCGTAACGCCCGTAGGTCTTTTTTATTCCATAGGGAGAATTTTCCTATGGAATAAAAAATCAGTGCCGGAATTCCTTCCGGCACTAACCTGCTTACAATATGTGCTCTGTAACCGGCAGAGCATTTTAAAAAGAGAGGATTAAGTATATATGAAAAACTATGTCTTAAGTATACCAACTTTTCCTCTTAAAACAATATATAGAAAATAAACAATTCTAAATATATTATAAACTATTGGCTGTCAACGCCTCTTTTTTTATAGATAATGTTAAACACTACAATGCCGATCAGAATCCATACGAGACAGACTGCGTAATACTTCAGATTGCTTCCGGAGAGGAATGCCGCTTTTTGGTAATATTCCCTGTTCATGATCTCAACAAACGCGTTTGTCGGAAGACAGAACGCAATCTTTTCCAGAACGTTATTCATCCCCGCAAACATCGGTGGCAGCATCAATAAGAGCATCAACGGCGTGGAGATCGTCCCGGTGGACATCTGATTTTCTGACATGATGCCGACAGAAGCTCCCAGAAACAGGATCCCTATGGATGCCAGAGTGGAAATGAGCAGGTATCCCGCAAAATACTTCATGCCGATCCCTACGATCAGGAAATTTGCAACAGAGACCACTTCCATCAGAAGGAGCACTACAAACATCTTGCTTGCCAGAAACTCCATGGCTCTCACATCAGACATGATCAATGTCCGGAGAGTATTCTTCTCTTTCTCTTCCGCTACCATCATACTGAGCAGAGAGATCGGCGCACAAACCAGATTCAGCACTTCACAGAGAGCCAGAGGGTAGATCTGTCCCGCCTGGTCTCCGATGGGCAGAACCTTTGTGTAAAGCACACAAAACAAAATCGGAAGGAGAAGGATAAAGAAGGCATTTTTATTGCCTGAGAGCATACGGAAATCCTTTTTCATCAGTGCCTTTATAATTCGTCCTCTTAATTTCATGCTAATTCCCTCCCTGTCAGATCTAAGAAAATAGTTTTTAAGTCGGGTTCCACTGAATGGATGGTCACAATCTCTTTGTCTGTACGGGAAAGTTCACTGGCTATGGATTCTTTGTCTTTCGGTAACTCTTTTACCGTGCCGTCTCCGTAGAGGACCCGCACCTTGTCTTTTGCATACTTGATCTTTAATTCCTCAGGAACACCGACCTCTTTGATGCTCCCCTCATTGAGGAATGCCACTCTGCTGCAGAGTTCATCCGCTTCTTCCATGTCATGTGTGGTGAGGAACACTGTCGTTCCGTTTTTGTTCAGGTCTTTGATGATATTATGTACATCTTCACTTGTAGACGGGTCCAGATTGGCCGTTGGTTCGTCCAGAAACAGAAGTTTAGGTTTGTGCAGGATAGCCCTGGCAAACAGCAGCCGCTGTTTCATTCCGCGGGAAAGCTTTTCGGCCTTTTTCTTTTCGTCACCGGCAAGATGGAGCTGTTCCAACACCTCTGGAATCCTCGTTTTCGGAAGCCTGTAGATCTCCGCAAAGATCTTTAAGTTTTCCTCCACAGACATCTTCTCATAGAAACCGCTGTTGTCAGATAAAATTCCAATATTCTGGTACAGTGCGCTGACATTCTTCATGGGCTCCATTCCCATGACAGAAATCTGTCCTGTATACTGGGTCAGCTGTGCACTCAATAACTTGATGGTCGTTGTTTTTCCAGCACCGCTGGGTCCTAGAAATCCAAAGATTTCTCCCTCGGATACTTTTATATTGACATCGCTCAACGCCTTTTTGTCCTGAAATGCAATGCCCACGTGTTCCATTGTAATGCAGTCTTGATTCATGTAAATACCTCCTCGTTATATTTGCATTCTATTGTATTTTGGGGGTGGATACAATCAATATTTGATAAATGGATACATATGGATCATGAAAAGAGCTGCTAAAAGCCATAATATTTTCTCAGTCCTTCTATTCTTCCTTTGCTTAACGGGATCTTTTTATCTTCCCGCTGAGCTCGTCCATTGTCATAGGGCACTGGAACCTGCTCTGTCTCACATAGAGGTAATTTTTCCTCTGCATACTCTCGATATAATCGGTCTCCTTCCAGTTTGAATTTTTATGCTCCTATCCTTTTTACTACTTGGATTTTTCACTGTTTCTCTGGGAAATATCATATAGATCTGTACGTCGGTTTTTTAAGGAAGGCACCTGCTTTTTGACCTGTGCCGCTTTCTCTGTATCGATTGTCAGCACGATAAGCTCCTCACCGGAGCCGGCCTTTGCGATCTTTTTACCAGAAGGATCAAATGCAAGGCTTCTTCCCATATAGTGTTCTTCGCTGTAGTGACAGCAACCGATGGCAAACACGCCGTTCTCAATAGCTCTCGCCCTGAGCAAAGTCTCCCACTGCATAAACTTATCCGGTCCGTCCACCCATGCTGATGGGTAGACTAACATATCGGCACCCTTTAATGTCTGGATCCTGGACGGCTCTGGGAATCTCAGATCATAACAAATCCCCAGACCAATCTTTCCGAACGGAGTATCCACCGGCTCAGGCAAGGCATCTCCCGGCATTGTATCTTCCGACTCCCTCCAGGAGAATGCATCAAACAGATGGGCCTTCCTGTAAACTGAACGCACAGTTCCACTATCATCTATGAGAACAGCAGTGTTAAAGCACTTCCCGCCGCTTTCCCGCTCCGGTTTCTCATTCATTCCAAACAGAATCCATTGCGCATATTTTACAGACAGCTTTTTCATCTCTCTGACAAACGGTCCGTCAAGAGACTGCGCTCTCTTGTAATACTCTGCCCTGTCCATAGGGTAATATGTCATAAAGTACTCTGGAAAGATCGTAAACTTCACATTATTTTCATATCCTTCCCGGCAGAACTGTTCTGCTTTCTGAAGGTTATCCTCCGGCTCTGCAGAGGATCTGCACTGGACCATTGCAACAACGGGATTCATGTCCTTCCTCCTAATCGATATTCAGATTCTTTTTGTATAGCCTGTAGTTTACCCAATTATTGATCAAGTACTGTACCACTGCAAAAAACGGTACTCCCAGGAACATCCCCAAAGGTCCGAAGTAAGCACCTCCCACTGTAATGGAAAACAGGATCAGGATTGGGCGGACACCAGTAGAATTGCCCAGGATCTTCGGTCCCAGTACCAGTCCGTCAAACTGCTGCAAAACCAGGATCATCGCAAGGAAGATCAGTGCTTTATACGGACTCACGATAAACAGGATAAATGCGCCCGGAACAGCTCCGATAAACGGTCCGAAATATGGGATCATGTTCGTCACTCCAACGATGACACTGATCAGCACAGTGTAGGGAAGATGAAGGATGCTCATAAGAAAGAAACAGAGACATCCGATGATCAGGGAGTCTAGTGACTTTCCGATGATATATCCGGAAAAGATGTTGTGACACTCTTTCAGTCCGTGGATAACCGGCACAGCTGCATCATACGGAAAAACAGCGAAAATGATTCTGCGGCAGGAGCTTTTTAAAATCTGCTTATCTGCTGTCATATAGATGGAGACCACAAAAGCGATAAACAAATTAAATAACCACTTCACAAATGATATTGAAAAATTATAGAGCATTGGAATCGCATCCGTCAGCATCTGGTTGGACAGCTGCACAAGCTTCGGCAGGCTTTTGGTCTCAAGTGTGTCCATCAATTCAGGAGGCATCAGTCCGGAACCGCTCTCCTTGTAGTGATCCAGCATCCCCATGATCTTATCAGAGATCACCGGGATCTGATTGGACAACTCTTTGATACTGTCATAGAGCTGAGGAACAATGAAGATCAGACAGATGGTGAGTGCCCCTACTAATATAATGTAGGTAGTAAGAATCGCCGCTGCCCGATTAATCTTCTTTCTCTTTTCACCGAATAATGTTACAAATACTTTCTCATTAAAGAAACCCACAACCGGATTCATAACGTATGCAATCAGAAAGCCAATAAAAAACGGAAAGATCGTATCCCACAGATCTGTCAGGATACCGATGGTCGATGCCCAATTATTCACCAGACGGAAAATAATACATCCGATCAAGATCACGACGATCGAATAAATCGATATGGTAAAGTACTTTTTATTGGATTCAAATTTATTATTTTTCAAATTTTACACTCCTTCTTCTATCCCAGGGCACAATCAAATTTTGGGTTTATTCTAGCACAAAGATGCGGAAAAGTATAGGGTCCAGGGGCTTTTGCTCTTCTTCTTTTCCTCTTAATCAGATTAAAATATCGGCTTCTTTTAACGGCCGACAAAAAAATACAAAAAAATTTTCATTTTTCACTTGCAATTATCAAAAACATCATATATAATAATCCTTGCGTTGAAAAAGCAGCGCACAAAGAAATAAGCGTGATTAGCTCAGTTGGTAGAGCACCTGACTCTTAATCAGGGTGTCGAGGGTTCGAGCCCCTCATCGCGTATTAAAACACTATTTTTGGCTTGTTTGGGGCTGGGGATGGTGTTTTTTGTTTATATTTTTATTTGATAAAACCGTTTCCGCAACACGCAAAAGAAAAGGAGCCACATATGAACATTGATCTCACTTCCAGTCAATATGCCCAAAAGGCCATGGATTTATTTAAAGAAGGCTACAACTGTTCCCAGTCTGTATTTCTGGCCTTCCAGGACCTCTATGATATGGACAGGAAGACCGCACTGAGATTGAGTTCTTCTTTCGGCGGAGGTATGGGAAGACTCCGGGAGGTCTGCGGATCCGTCAGCGGTATGTTTCTTGCTGCCGGTATCCTGTACGGATACGATTCCCCCACTGACCGCCAAGCCAAGACAGAGCATTACAGGCACATCCAGGAACTTGCCCGCTCATTTGAAGATGTAAACGGCTCCATCGTCTGCCGCGAACTGCTGGGCCTGGAGCAGAAAAAGGAAACCTACGTCCCTGAGGAACGCACAAAAGATTATTATAAGAAGCGTCCCTGTGCCCAGATCGTCGGCTGTGCCGCTTACATTATGGAGGACTATATAAAAAGCCACCCTATCCTTCCATAAGAAACACAAGACTTTCTTAATGTTTGTTTATAGGATGTTTAGAATTGTTTAGTTTCTATACATTGTATTCGGATATAAAACTGATATACTTAAGACATAGTTTTTCATATATATTTTAATCCTCTCTTTTCATTAAAGACCCCGCAGGCATGCGGGGTCTTTTGTTTGTAACAAATGAATTTTCTATTTTCTATCGCCACATAGTTACCCCATATTATAGGTTCTCTGGGCAGAAAATGCTGTCAGAAGAACTTTTCGTTCCTCCAACAGCATTTTGTCTATTCTATATCATTATTCTTATAATCCAGTTTTCTCAGCGATGAATTTTCTTGCCTTCATGGCATATTCAAGCGGATTTGCCTTGGCCGGATCCTGTTCTGCCTCTACCAGCATATATCCTTCATATCCTGAATCTTCAAGCACCTTAAAGATCGGATCAAAATCAATACATCCGTCACCCGGTACCGTAAACGCCCCCATACGCACACCATCTAAGAAGCTTAAGTTTTCTGCTTTCACTTTTTCTACGATTTCCGGACGGATATCCTTAAGATGGACATGTTTGATGCGGTCCACATATTTTTTCACCATTTCAAGAGGATCTGCCCCGCAGTATGTAAAATGCCCTGTATCAAATAACAGATTCACATATTCAGGATCTGTGTTTGCCATCATTCTTTCCACTTCATCCGGGTCCTGTACCACAGTTCCCATATGATGGTGGAAGGTTAAGCTGATGCCGTATTCTTCTTTTGCGATTTTTCCTAACTTATTCATTCCCGTACAGAAGGTTTCCCACTCTTCGTCATTCATCACATACTTATGTCCAAAGATCGGAGTATCCAGCATACCCTGTACACTGTGGCTCTGTTCAGAAGCACCAATGATCTTTGCTCCCACAGCCTTTAAGAAACTCAGTTGAGCGCGGAACTCTTTTTCCACCTCTTCAAATGGCTTTGTGATCAAAAATGATGAGAACCACTGATTGCAGATCTCCATTCCCCGGAGTTTCAGGGCCTTTTTTAGAACCTCTGGGTCCTTTGGATATTTATTTCCTACTTCGGAACCAGTGTACCCTGCCAATGCCATTTCACTGACACACTGCTCAAAGGTGTTTTCTTTTCCAAGATCCGGAAGATCATCGTTGGTCCAAGCGATCGGGGCAATTCCTAATTTTACTTTTTCTTTGTTAAACATAGCACTTCTCCTTTATCCGTGTTCTTTTTTGATCTGAATAAAGGATACCACGGTAGAGGATCAAAAAAATCGGGAATATTTTTAGCTTTGTTGTACTAAAAATAGATATTCCCGATTTTGTGTCTTATTTTTAGGACCTCCTGCGGTACTCTGCCGGACTGATACCATTGAGCCGTTTAAATGCCTTTGAAAAATAGTGATAATCGTTAAATCCCGATTCCAAAGCCACGTCCTTGATCTTGTAGCTGGTATTTTTCAGCAGGTCCTTTGCATATTCCACCCGTAGTTCCAGAAGGAAACCAGAAAACCCTATCCCCATCTCCTGCTTAAACAGATAACTCAGGTAGGCAAAATTAAGGCCTACTGCATCTGCCACCTCCTGGAGCCCTATCTGCTCCTTAAAATGCTCCCTGATATACTGGACAGCCTGTCTGATCTGCGTTCCAGCGCTTTCCGGCACCTCTTTACCCACTCCCAGGAAGATCTTTTTTCTGTAGTCCTCAAATATCTGTTTAAGCTGCTCCACATGGGTCAGCTTAAACAGCTCTTCCTGGCTGTGTTCCGTTCCTACCGCCGTGTCCAGCCTGCGGATCCACCGGAAGATGATCTTGGGATCTGTCCTCAGCTCCCGGCACATGTCTATGACCTGTCCGAATTCCGCCTTCATCTCCTTTTCCCTGCGTCCCGCGGCATATTCCCTCGCATGGCTTAGAAGCTCCTGGGCACAATCTGGCATCTTTGTGCCGATAGCCTTCTGGCTGTCAAAATACAGAATATCACTGTCCTCATAAAAACTCAGCTTGATCGTCTCCCTTGCCTGCTGGTACGCCTGGCGGATCCCGCCCTCACCGATGCAGATGTTGCTGACCCCGATGTCATAGTCATAGGGTTCTTCCTTACAGCACTGGAAACAGGCAGAGGCCACACTGGTGAGCTTCTGCTTCATCACACTGCTCCTGCTTAGATCCGAAAGATCCAAAAAACAACAGAAGATTCCTCCGCCCAGAGAGATCGTCTCTGCCTTGCAGCTCTCTTCCCCCAGGAGCATTTCCAGCTGTTTGGAAAGCCGCTCGATAAATCCCGCCGCATACTGCTCTGTCTCCGCCGGAGACTGGCCGTCCTTAATACCCATCCACCCTGGTATGAACATATTTACAACAGCGCTGTTCATGTATTTTCCTTTAATGCCGGCTTCCTTCCGCCTTTCCTCCCTCTCCTTAAGACTCATGTCCCCAGCCAGGATCTCGTTAAAAAACCGGATTTTTAAGGACTGGCTTCCGGCTCTGATGAGCTTCTTTGTCCGCTCCTCATCCGTGTTCTGCTTTTTCATGCTGTCCATATGGTGCTCCGCATTTTTCAGTACCTCAAAAAGAGAATCCTCATCTAAAGAATTTTTTAGCACATATTCATTGGCTCCCAGCCGCATGGCCTCTTTCACATAATTAAAATCATCATGGCAGCTCAGAACGATAATATATGTAGACAGGCCCATCTCCCGCACCTTCCGTATCAGATCGATTCCATCCATCAGAGGCATGGAGATATCGGTTACGATAACATCCGGCGGCTGCTCCTTGATCATACCCAGGGCCTCCTCGCCGTCCCGGAGATCCGCGGTGATCTCATAGCCTGCTTTCTCCCAGGCATCCAGCTGTTTTAAATAGCTCCGCACTAAAAAATCGTCATCTACAATGATCGTTCGGTACATGGCGTTTCTCCTTTCACACTGCATACAGATTCTGCTCTTTGTAAGCCGGAAGGTAAAGATATGCCGAAGTTCCGTCAGAATTGCTGTCATATCCAAGGCCGGCATTATTTCCGTAATACAGCTCCAGTCTCTCGCGGACATTGGCTACCCCGATCCCGCTGAGCCCATTTGTTTTTTTCGTCTTCTTTGTCAGTAAATCGTAAATCTGTTCCTGGGTCATACCCCGTCCGTTATCTTTGACACTGATACAGAGATATTCCTCCTCAATCATAGCTTTAATCTCAATCCGGCTGTTATCTTTTTTCATATCAAGCCCGTGAAGGATGGAGTTCTCCACCAGCGGCTGCAGGATCAGACGGGGTACAAAACAGCTTCCTGCCTTCTCGTCAATCTCATACTCCACATCAAAATGCCCGTCATACCGAATCTTCTGCAGATGGATATAATTGTTCAGGATATGCAGCTCATCAGAAACCGTAACAAAGGTCCCTTTTTTGTTGACGCTGGCCTGCAGAAGCTCCACAAAATCTCCGATCAGATTCCCAAGCTCCTTTTCGCCCTTCAGCAGAGCTGCAAACTTTATGGAGTTTAATGTATTGTACATAAAGTGCGGGGTAATCTGGTACTGGAGCGCTTCCAGTTCCGCATCCTTTTTAAGCCCCTCTTCTTTGATCAGGCGCTCAATGAGCTTTTCAATCTGGTTCAGCATGTTATTGAAGTCGTTGGAGAGTCTGCCGATCTCATCGTTTGTGTGCACTTCCACCCGCTTATCCAGCTCTCCCCCGCTGACCTCATCCATGGCCTCCGTCAGGTTCCTTAACGGTTCATACATGGCTCTGGTAGCAAAATAAGTAGGAATCATGGAGATCCCAAGAAACAGGAATAAAAATGCCAATAGAAAATACTTAAGCTGATTCAGGTCGCTTAACACCACGCTTTTTTCCACAGTGATAAAGAAACTGCATCCGGTGAACACCGTCTTATAACTGATCCCTATGACTGCAGGATATCTCTTGTTGACAATACCGTTTTGCTGGACATTCGGGAAATCGCTGTTTTTATATAATTTCCCCATGGACTCCGCATTCTTTGTGGAGACAATGGCATTCTCCCTGTTCAGCAGTACTGCCTCGGAGGATTTGCCGTCGTTTAGGATATCAAGGTATTTATAATAGATGGCCCGCTCCTCGATATTGCACATAACATAGCCGATGGTCCTTCCTTCATCTGACGTGAGCGGTTCAATAAAAGACAATACTTTTTTCTGGTTTCTTACCGGATCCGTTATAATCACCGGATGATCCTTTTGGGCAACCTCCTCCACACTCTTAAGGATGGACCGCTTTACCTTTTTATCGTAAATAGGATAGTCTTCTGACGTTACAATGGTCTTCTGCCCCGGCATCACCAGATACACGGAACCGATATCACTGTTCCGTTTTTTAAACCTGCCCAGGATGGATGACATCTTTTCCAGTCTCCCCACCTTCTTTGTTCGGGAATAACTCTCTGCCTGGCTCACAAGTTCATCGTCATCAGAGGTCTGGAGCGTGATGTAATAGATCTCCTTCATGGCATCATCAAATGCATTTCCTACCTGTTCTATACGACCGTATAGGTTCTGTCCATAATTGTCTTCGATCATCTGGGTAGACTTCAGGTAGAACACCAGAGTGATCGCTGATGCGGTCAAAAGCGTGATGCTGATAATCGCTAAGAATACTTTACTCCGCATACTGTGTATCATGCCCTGCCTCCTCTCCCTGCCCAGATATCCTCCGCTAGCCTGAGCCGACATGCCAATGTCAGTTCAGGCTAACGGTAAAGCTTGAAAAATATCTATTTTCCATACTTTACATAAACAATTTTTTCTATATTTAAATTATACCTTATCGTGCAAAGCACGTCCACCCGAAGGGTATAAAATACGGTGTGCCCTGTGGGAATGAGTTATTTACCACTATTTCCGTCGCGCTTTTGAAATGCGCTCCTCCAATAGTGGTAAATAACTTTTGAAAAGTGTCACCCTTCTTTTAACAGAAGCCTTTCTCCAGCAGATATTACGTCCATTTTCTACATGATTGGAGTGAGGCATTCTAAGAGCCGAACGGAAATCATGTGGAACATGTCATACCTTATCGTGCAAAGCACGCCAAGCCCTAAGGGCATAAAAAACCGTGTGCCCTCCTGGGTATGAGTTTTTCTCCATTGTCTCCAGTCGGCTCTGGAAAGGCCTCCTTCCGACAATGAAGAAAAACTATCGTAGGATGGCACTTTCTGTTTAACTGTCATCCTTATCCAGCAGACACTACGTCCATGTTCTACATGATTGGAGTGAGGCATTCTAAGAGCCGAACGGAAATCATGTGGAACATGTCCTTTGCACAAAAAAAGTGTCAACTAGTACTGGATCTTTGCAGTACAGCCCTTTTTCCACGCTTCTGTTGTGGCAAAACCGATCTGTGTGGATTTTGTGCCGTCATATACGGTCACATCCGGCTTTGTGCCGCTCTGGACACAGTTGATGAATTCCTTCATTTCCAACAGGTATGCCTCTGCAAACCGTTCTGCAAAACCGCTGACACATTCTGTCACAGCTCCGTTCTCATCGTAGATCATACACAGGTTCTTTTCCGGTACAGGACTGATTCTCAGGCTTCCCTCTGTTCCGATGATCTCTGTCTCCACATGATATCCATGGGCCGCTGTACGCCCAACATGTACAAATCCCAGTGCACCGTTCTCACATTTGTACATGGCTGCCCCCGTCTCGTCATCCCCTGCCTCCCTGAATTCGGGATGTTTAAACGTGGCCCCTGCAGCGTAGACTTCCACCGGATCGGATTCCAAAAGCCAGCGCATTAAATCGATATCATGGATTGCCATGTCGATAAAAATACCGCCGCTGGTGGCTGCAAATTTTACTGCTCCCTCCACCAGAGCTTCCGGGTCGATCCCTGCCGCTTTTACCATATACGGCTTACCAATGGCTCCCTCCTGGATTTTCTTTTTCGCATAAGCGTAGGATGGGTCATAACGGCGCATAAATCCAAGAAAAAATGTAAGCTCTGGGTGGCGTTCCACCGCGGCCTCCGCTGTTTTACATTCATTGACCGTAACCCCGAGAGGTTTATCGCAAAAAACATGTTTTCCAGCGTCCAATGCTGCTTTGATCTGCCAGCAGTGTTCTCCGCTCGTGGTCACCACCGCCACGACATCAATGTCTGCTTTATCTAACATCTCATAAAAATCTGTATAAACATCGGTTACCCCGAAATGTTCTGTGGCATATTCCAATTCCTCTGGCGCGATCGAACAGGCCGCTGTAAGTTCCGCGTTTGGAATCTTGAATGCGATATTCTCTGCATGTAATTTCCCTAATCTTCCTAAACCAGCAATACCTACTCTTACTTTGTTCATGGTAAGTTCTCCTTTTCTGATCAATCTTGTTAGTCCTGTACGGCAGATAAACTTATCCCTGCCTTCAGTGCTATTTTACCTTTCAGAACTGGGGAGTGTATCTATGGATTTTTTTAGATTTGATTCTTATTTTTTATAAGCCGGGCAGCTTATCCTGTGCACGCTGAAAAAAGAGATCCTCCGTTGCCTGAGGATCCCTTTCTCAATGTACTTTTTTTAGTTTTTGGGTTTTATTTTTAGATCTGCCTTGATAATCTTCTGCACTGGCTGTTTGATTCCCTTTTTTTCATTCACAATATACCGGATAGTCTCATAACCGATCTCATAACCTGGTTGGTAGGCCAGGGCAGCGATCCTTCCCTTTTTGACGGCATCCAATGCGTCCTCCTGTGCATCTACGGTGGCAATCAGTACCGGCTGATCCTCCAGATACTCCATAATACCCAGAGCTGTAACAGCACTGGTGGCAAAGATCCCGTTTAAGTCCGGATGCTCCTTCATGAGTCTTGAGATCTCCTGCTCTGACATCCTCTGATTGCTGTACCCGCTTTCTGTAAAGGCTATTTGGATATGTGTGTTCCTTTCTATGTAGTCTTTAAATCCTTTGAGCCTGGCTGCGTGGGAACTCTGTTTCAGATTTCCTGAGATAATGCCCACTGACCCTTTTTCTTCCATCTGCCCTGCCAGATACTCTGCCAAATCCCTGCCTGCCTTTTCGTTGTCGATGCCAATGTACGGGACTCCCTTTTCCATAATTTTGGTGTCATAGGAAACCACCGTGATATGCTTCTTTTCTGCCTTCTTTAAATATTCTTTTGCATTATAAGAATCGATAGGCGACACTGCCAATGCGTCAATGTCTTTTTTCAGCAGGCTGTCGATCATCTGCTGCTGTGCTTTTTCATCCGTCTCCGTGTCAGGCGACATAATAATGACCGACACGCCAAGATCTGCGGCAGCCTTTTCCATGCCGGAACACACAGACATCCAGTATTCGCTGTCCCTGGACTTGGTTACGATACCGATGACGTATTTGGGGTTCTCTGTCTCTAAGGACTTCTCCTTGTGGCAGCCGAGCACGCTTCCAGCAAGCAACAAACATAAAAGGACCGCACAGGCAGCACCTGGTCTCCTCCGTTTTCCGAATCTCTTTTTCATTGATCTCCACCTCTCAGGAATTTTGGGCTTCAATTCTTTCCGCTAAGTCGTTTAAATAGACCCACCGTTCCATTTTTTCATTCAGCTGTTGTTCCAATTCCTCTTTTTGGGCTGTCAAGTCTGCAAGCTTTGTATACTGGCTGGAATTCTCCTCCATTAGCTGCTCCACCTCTGATATCTTTTCTTCCAGCTTTTCAATATCCTCATCAATCGTGTCATATTCTCTCTGCTCATGATAGGAGAATTTCAGTTTCGTATTCTTCGGTTTCCATGATTTTTTCTCTGTCTTCTCTTTTGTTTTCTTTGGCTCCTCAGGGCTTCTGGCTCTCAGATAATCAGAATATCCCCCCTCATACTGGGTCAGTCTGCCTCCATCCTCAAAGGCAAAGATCCTCTCCGCAATCCGGTCCAGAAAGTAGCGGTCGTGGGAAACAGCGATCACTATGCCTTGGAAGGAATCCAGATAATCCTCCAGAACTCTTAAGGTTGCAATATCCAGGTCATTGGTCGGCTCATCCAGGATCAGTACATTGGGTGCGTCCATCAATACTTTCAGCAGATAAAGCCTTCTTTTTTCACCCCCGGAAAGCTTGGATAGAGGTGTGTACTGCATAGATGGCGTAAACAAGAATCTCTCCAGCATCTGGGACGCACTGATCTTACCGCTGGAAGTTTCTATATAGTCCGCCACATTGCGGATATAATCGATCACCCGGATATCTCCATCCATGTCCTCATTTTCCTGTGCGAAATATCCGATCTTTACCGTATCACCGGTGACAACCTCTCCTGCATCAGGTTCCAGGCGCCCTGTGATAATCTTCATCAGGGTGGACTTGCCGCATCCGTTCGGGCCGATGATCCCCAGCCGGTCATCCCTTAAAATGATGTAAGTGAAGTCTTCTATGAGCCTTTTTTCTCCGTATGCCTTACAAATTTGATGGAGTTCGATGGTTTTCTTGCCGAGCCTTGTGCCGACAGAATCCATCGCAACATTCTGCGCTTCCTTAGGACCCTCCATATCTTTTAGCTGCTCATAGCGGGAAAGCCTCGCTCTCTGCTTGGTCCCTCTTCCCTGAGGGCCCCGCTTCACCCATTCCAGCTCTGTGCGCAGCACACTCTGGCGTTTGCGTTCGGTGGCGAGTTCCATCTCTTCCCTCTGTGCCTTCAAAGCCAGGAATCCTGAGTAATTAGAGTCATAGGTATACAGTTTGCCCTGATCGATCTCTACGATCTTGTTGGTGACACGGTCCAGAAAATACCGGTCATGGGTCACCATGATCAAGACTCCCTTAAATCTGTTCAAATAATCTTCCAGCCACAGGGCCATATCGTTATCAATATGGTTGGTGGGCTCGTCCAGGATCAGCACCTCGGCCGGATCCACCAGAGTTCTTGCAAGCGCCACTCTTTTTTTCTGTCCACCTGAAAGATGGCTTACAGATTCCTCAAAATCAAAAATACCCAGCTTGGTAAGAATGGTCTTGGCTTCGCTCACGGGCTCCCCGCCGTCCGCATCCTGTTTCCCTTCCGTCACGTAGGAAAGCACCTTGGCTCCCTCAGGAAACTCAGGATTCTGGGGAAGGAATGCTGTTCGTATCCCCCTTCCGAATATAACTTCTCCCTCGTCTGGAAGCTCCAGTCCCGCAATCACCTTTAACAGAGTCGACTTTCCCGTTCCATTGACTCCCAGGATCCCGATCTTGTCCCCCTGGTGCACCCCGAGTGAGATGTCGTCAAATATGGTCTTGTCTCCAAAAATCTTACTTACATGTTCTATATTTAATATATTCATGTGTCCACCTTTTCTTTATCATTCTCTGCTTTTTAGTTTAATTGCTGTCCTCTCCGTTGTCAAACAGAAGTACAAAAGCGCTAACGAGAGTTATCATTGCGTAATAAGCAGAATACTAAGACAACTGACAGGACCCATTATGAGGCATAAAAAATGGACAGCAGATTCTTCTGCCGTCCGTTTTTTATCTCTGATATGGGAACAAAATTACCTGGCTTTATCTACTGCCGCCATCAATTCTTCTTTAGGAACAGCTCCCACAACCTTCGCTGCCACCTGTCCGTCCTTAAATACCAGAAAGGTAGGCACTGACATGACGCCGTACTGCGCTGCGATATCACTGTTCTCATCAATATCCAGCTTTCCGACTTTAATGCTGTCTTTGTACTCTTCTGCCAGTTCTTCCACTACCGGTCCCATCATCCTGCACGGTCCGCACCATGTTGCAAACATATCGACAAGTACCGGCTGATCTGAGTCTAACACTTCTGCCTGGAAATTTTCTTTCGTAAACGTATACTCCATAATACTTCTCCTTACCTTGACCGGCATAAACAATCTTTCGCTTCCTCCAGCGAAGCTACCAGGCGGCAAAACCATTTCCTGGACTTCGGATGCTGGTAGAAAAATTGATTTACCTTTACTTGACACTTTTTCTGTTTCATAATTATCTTACCACTTTTTTATTATAGTATGCAACATTGGTAAAAATATTAACGGTAAGCCACCAGGCGGCAGATCGGCTTGCCCTCTTTGGAAAATCTAGTTTCATATTCTGTCATAACATTCTCTTTCGCATACTCACTGTTGTGCAGGTCAAAGGTGTGATTTAAAAGCTTCCAGCCAGCTTCCTCTGTCTGCTCCAGGGAAAAGTCAAACAGTCCCCTGTTGTCCGTTTTAAAAATAACCTGCCCATCCTTTGCTAAGATATGGTCATACCGCTCATAAAACCTCGTGGACGTGAGCCTTCTCTTGGCATGACGCTCTTTGGGCCACGGATCGGAAAAGTTCAGATAGATCCGGCTGACCTCTCCCTCCTCAAATACTTCCTCCAGATTTTCTGCATCCATACGGATCAACCTCAAGTTATCCCCCTCGAATTCTTCTGTCTTTTCCACTGCTCTCACCAGAACACTGGAAAATTTCTCGATCCCTATATAATTGATCTCCGGATGTTTA
Source organism: Anaerostipes rhamnosivorans (assembly GCF_005280655.1). Lineage (NCBI taxonomy): Bacteria > Bacillati > Bacillota > Clostridia > Lachnospirales > Lachnospiraceae > Anaerostipes > Anaerostipes rhamnosivorans. The sequence continues at coordinate 347,375 of NZ_CP040058.1, read as the reverse complement.
TGGGCCAGTGTCAAAAGAAACTTCCCTTTTCCCATACCGATCTCTATATGAATCGGGCGGTCATTGCCGAACATCTCCCTCCATCTGCCTTTCCACTCTTCTGGCTCACAGACTGAAAATGGGCTGGCCGCTATCATGTCTGCCGCTCCCGGCACATTTCTTAAACGCATTCTAATTTCCTCGCCTTCTCTGTATTCATTCTTCTAACACATTTTAAAAGCTTTCCGTCTGGTTGTCAATTTCCTTTGCATTCTGTCTTTGTTGCGTATATAATGAGGAAAAAGGAGGACCCCACTATGGAAATTGAACGCAAGTTTATCGTTAGCGACCCGCCAAAAGACCTTGATTCCTATCCTCATTCTGAGATCGAACAGGGTTATCTGTGCATGGAACCGGTCATCCGGATCCGCAGACTTGACCACGAATACATCCTTACTTATAAGTCCAAAGGGCTGATGAAACGGGCTGAACATGAATTTCCTCTGACAAAGCAGGCCTATGAACACCTAAAAGAAAAGATTGACGGGATCCTCATATACAAGACACGCTACCAGATCCCAACGTCGGACTCCCTGGTCATCGAACTGGATGTATTCCATGACGACCACGAAGGCTTGATGATGGCGGAAGTAGAATTCCCATCGGAGGAGGCAGCGCTTGATTATGAAGGACCTGACTGGTTTGAAGACGAAGTGACTTTGGATCCAAGGTACCAGAATAATAATCTGGCTAACCGCTGAGCCGTATCCTGAGAGGTAAATGTGAAAGAATTTTTAAATCATATCCGACCACCGGTTCAAAATATTCCAATCCGCAAATTGTTATTCACAACATTTGGGGTCTTTCTATTTGGTCTCATAATGGGCATTTTTTCTAAATTCCTGGACTGCTCTCCTTCCAACGAATTGCCCTATGTATTTGAACTACTGGATATCAGAAACTTTTTAGGAAGATTTCCTATCTGGCTGTTTCTTGCATTGCTGATCTCTGTTTACAGCGAGACCCCTGTCTGGGCAGGAGTCCGCACTTTTCTCTTTTTTACAGGAATGCTGATAAGCTATTATGCCTATACAAACTTTATCGCTGGTTTTTTTCCTGTAGATTATATCATGATTTGGGTCAGACTGACTGTTTGCTCGCCGATTTTGGCTGTGTTATGCTGGTATGCCAAAGGCACGGGAATCACTTCCCTTATGTTATCGTCCGGCATTATCGGCATCCTATTTACACAGGCGTTTAATTTTGATCTCACATATTTTAACGTCAGCAACCAAGGGCTGGAAGCGATTCTCTGGTTCATGGCAATCTGTATATTTTGCAAAAATCCTAAACAGCTTGCTCAAATTACAGGGCTATCCATCATCGTTGCAATTCTCTGGAACACGGTTCATCTGTTTCCTTTCTAACAAAAGGACAGAATGTCTGCTGATACAAGGTAAAATACACCGGAAACAGTTTTTATTTCACTGCTTCCGGTGTATTTTGATATAAATTTATTTAATTCTTCTTTGACAATTCTTCTCTGACCAAAGCTCTCCTAAGAGACATCTCCGCCCGGTGAAGATCGCTGTCATTCTTGTGTTTTAGACGTTCTTGCGCACGCCTCTTGGCACGCTCCATCCGCTCCACATCGATCTCTCCCGGCCATTCTGCAACCTCTGCCAGAATATTCACCGCCTCTTTGGTGATCTCCACAAATCCCTTCATCAAAGCAGCCTGCTTTTTAGTGCCGTCTGCCTCTGTGATGGTAAGGATTCCCGGAGCTACGATCATCGTCATCGGGATATGTTTAGGGTAAATCCCCACATTCCCTTCTGTGGTCGTAAACTCAGCCATGCGGACCTCTCCCGTATAAAAGGAACGGTCCGGGGTCGTCACTTCTAATTTCATCAGATTCTCAGCCATTGGATCACCTGCCTACTTTGCGTTCGCACGTTCCACGACCTCATCAATACTTCCCGCATTCAGGAACATTCCCTCAGGAATGTCATCATGTTTGCCGTCTAAGATTTCCTTGAAGCCCTGAATCGTGTCGTTTAAAGTTACATATTTTCCAACCGTACCAGTAAACTGTTCTGCAACAAAGAACGGCTGGGACAGGAATCTCTGAATCTTTCTGGCACGGTCAACGATGAGCTTCTCCTCATCAGAAAGCTCGTCCATACCAAGGATCGCGATAATATCCTGAAGTTCTTTATATCTCTGAAGAATCTCCTGCACCCCTCTGGCTACCTGGTAGTGCTCCTCGCCCACGATCTTTGGATCCAGGATCCTGGATGTGGATTCCAGAGGATCCACCGCCGGATAAATACCCTGTTCCACGATGGCACGGGATAGTACAGTGGTGGCGTCCAGATGCGCAAAGGTCGTAGCAGGCGCCGGGTCGGTCAAGTCATCGGCCGGCACATAGACAGCCTGTACAGATGTGATGGAACCATCTTTCGTGGATGTGATCCGCTCCTGAAGAGCACCCATCTCTGTCTGAAGGGTCGGCTGGTATCCAACCGCACTTGGCATACGTCCGAGAAGCGCTGACACCTCAGATCCCGCCTGCGTGAAACGGAAAATGTTGTCGATGAACAACAGCACATCCTTACCGCCCTCATCACGGAAATTCTCAGCGATGGTAAGGCCGGTAAGTCCCACACGCATACGTGCTCCAGGGGGTTCATTCATCTGGCCGAACACCATGGCCGTCTTATCGATAACCCCTGAATCGCTCATTTCATAATATAAATCATTGCCTTCCCTGGTCCGCTCTCCAACTCCAGTAAATACAGAATATCCGCCGTGCTCTGTGGCGATATTACGGATCAGTTCCTGGATCAGTACAGTCTTTCCTACTCCGGCGCCGCCGAACAGACCGATCTTTCCACCCTTCTGATACGGGCATAAAAGATCCACCACCTTGATTCCTGTCTCCAGGACTTCGGTCTCTGTGGACTGGTCCTTGAATGCAGGTGCCTTTCTGTGGATCGGCAGCCTCTTGGCATTTTCCGGAGCCGGTTTATTGTCAATCGGGTCTCCAAGGACATTAAACATTCTTCCCAGGGTCTGTTCGCCTACAGGCACAGAGATCGGCCCGCCTGTGCAGACAGCCTCCATCCCTCTCACCAGACCGTCTGTGGGTCCCATCGCAATACATCTTACGGTGTCATCTCCCAGATGCTGGGAAACCTCTACAACCAGCTTCTCTCCCTGCTTCGTCTTAATATCAATGGCGTCATTGATCTCCGGCAGATGCCCGTCACTGAACTTGATATCTAAAACCGCACCAATAATCTGGGTGATCTTCCCTGTATGATTATCTGCCATTTAATAATTCCTCCTACTTCTATTCCAGCGCCTCTGCCCCTGAAATGATTTCTGTCAATTCCTGCGTGATGGCGCCCTGTCTTGCCCTGTTATAGGCAAGGCTCAGGTTGTCGATTAATTCTTCGGCGTTGGTCGTTGCTGAATCCATGGCCTGCATCCTGGCGCCGTTCTCGCTGGCAACCGATGTGACGAGCGCACCGAAGATCAAACTGCAGACGTACTTTGGAATCAGCATGGATAATGCCTCCTCCGGTTCCGGCTCATAATTCATGAGAGTTTTGGAATCCTCTCCGTCCTTTTTCTCTGGGTCGATCTCCACAGGGAGCAGCTTGATCATGGTCGGCTCATGGACCACGGTATTTTTAAAATTCGTATATGCCAGATAGATCTCTCCGATCTCACCGTCCTCAAAAGCTTTGAGCACCCGGTTTCCAAGATCGACAGCGTCCTCATACTCCGGTTCGTCAATCATATCAGAGTCGTCGGAAGCGATATGGTAGCCCCGGTTTGCGAGGCTGTCCATAGCCTTGTGCCCCACACCGTAGATCACCGCATCCTCTTTGGAGATCCCGCTGTCCCGGATCATCTTTACGATATTGTTATTATAACCTCCGGCCAGCCCCCGGTTGGAAGATATGGCGATCACCGCCTTCTTCTCTGATCCGTTGGCCTTCAAATAGGGATGGTCGATATTGTCAGACTGGGCTAAGATCGAGGATACCGTCTGGTACATCTTGTCAAAATATGTCCTGGACTCTTCGGCCCTTGCCCTTGCCCGTTGAAGCTTTACAGTGGAGACAAGCTTCATCGCCTTTGTAATCTGTCCGGTGCTTTCTATGCTGGCTTTTCTTCTTTTTATATCAACAATTGATGCCATAAAAGCTCACCTCTTTACTTTGCTTCAAACTGCTGCCTGCACTCTTTGATCGCAGTGATCAGCTGTTCTTCCGCTTCCTTTCCAAGCTCCTTGGTCTCCCGGATCGACCGAAAAACATCGGGATATTTGGTATCGATCAGCTCAAACAGTTCCTTCTGGAAGTCTAAGATATCTTCTACCTTGATCTCCAGCAGATACTTTCTGGTGGCTGCATAAATGATCACTACCTGCTGTTCCACCGGCAGCGGCTGATACTGAGGCTGCTTCAGCACTTCCTTGATCCTCTCACCCTGGGCCAGACGCTCTTTTGTGTCGTCGTCCAGTTCTGAACCAAACTGCGCAAATGCCGCCAGCTCCCGGTACTGTGCAAGGTCGGTACGGATCGGTCCCGCGATCTTTTTCATAGCCTTGATCTGTGCCGCGCCGCCGACCCTGGATACGGAGAGACCTGCATTGATGGCAGGGCGGAACCCTGCATTAAACATCTCAGTCTCCAGATAAATCTGTCCGTCAGTGATAGAGATGACATTGGTAGGGATATACGCTGAAACGTCCCCCGCCTGTGTCTCGATGAGCGGCAGGGCCGTCAAGGAACCGCCTCCCAATTCATCTGAAAGCTTTGCCGCACGCTCCAGAAGCCTGGAGTGGAGATAAAAGACATCTCCCGGATAAGCCTCTCTTCCCGGCGGTCTCCTAAGCAGCAGGGACAGGGTACGGTATGCGGTGGCATGTTTGCTCAGGTCATCATAGATGACAAGAACATCCTCCCCGTTTTCCATCCATTCTTCCCCAATGGCACATCCTGCATATGGGGCGATATACTGGAGCGGAGCCAGCTCACTGGCCGTGGATGCCACAACTGTAGTGTAATCCATGGCTCCGTGTTCTTCTAATGTCTTTACGATATTTGCAACGGTTGAGGACTTCTGTCCGATTGCCACATAGATACAATGAACTCCCTCACCCTTCTGATTGATGATCGTGTCAAGCGCGATGGCAGTCTTACCGGTCTGCCGGTCACCGATGATCAGCTCCCTCTGCCCGCGTCCGATCGGCACCATGGCGTCGATCGCTTTGATTCCTGTCTGAAGCGGAGTATCTACGGATTTTCTTGAGATAACTCCTGATGCTACTCTTTCTATTGGACGGTACTTATCCGACTCGATCGGACCCTTGCCATCGATGGGCTGTCCCAGGGAATTCACAACTCGTCCGGTCATCGCGTCACCCACCGGCACTTCCACGACTCTTCCGGTAGTTTTTACGACATCACCCTCACTGATGTTTGTCTGGTCTCCCAGCAGTACGGCTCCGACGTTGTCTTCTTCCAGGTTCAGTACCATTCCGTATACTTCCCCCGGGAATTCTAAAAGTTCTCCCTGCATGGCCTCATCCAGGCCATGGATCCTTGCAATTCCGTCGGCTACCTGAATCACGGTTCCAATATCAGAGGTTTCAAGCTTGGTAGAGTATTGTTTGATCTGCTCTTTAATGACAGAACTAATCTCTTCTGGCCTTAAATTCATTTTGCTTTCTTGCCTCCTTGCCTATAATCACAACTGTATTTTTGACAGACTTTTTCCCATGGTCTGAAGCTTTGTTTTGATGGAGCTGTCGATGACTCTGTCCTCAAGACGAAGTACCAGCCCTCCGATCAGACTCTCATCCACCTCATAATCCACTTCAAATTCCTTATAATCTGTCAGTTCTTTCATACGAGACACAATGTCTGCCTTCTGTCCTTCGGACAGACTGAAAGCGGAGGCAACCTTAAGGCTCCCTATGCCCTCTTTCTTCTTCATCTGGCTGATGATATAGTCCAGAATCGGCATTATGTCACGGTATCGGTCCTTTTTCACAATGACCAACAAAAAGCCCATCATATCCTCGGAAATCCTGCCTTTGAATGCTGTCTCCAGTATCCGCATTTTTTCCTCTTTTACGATCTTTGGATGGGAAAGCATCTGGTTTAACTCCCCGCTCTCCAAAAATACCCGGCGTACAGCCAGGACTTCCTCCATGACAGTGTCAAGGGTTTTCCTTTCCTCTGCCAGGGTGAGATAGGCATCTCCATATGTTTTGCTGACTAGCTTCGCCATGTCTGATCACCCATCTCCTTTAAGGTCTCTTCCACAAGGGCATCCTGCTTAGCCGGATCGATTTTTTCTGTGATGATCTTTCCTGCCATAGCCACTGCCACCTGGATCATCTCCTGTTTCACCTGATCCCGGACCTTTTTCTTTTCCAGCGCGATCTCATTTTCTGCCCGCTCTGTGATCCTTGCCGCTTCCTGTCTGGCATCCGAAACGATCTCCTCTTCCCTTTTCAGGGCTTTCTTTCTGGCCCGGCTTAAAATCTCATCGGCTTCTTTTTCTATCTCCCTGATCTTTTCTTCATATTCAGCTTTTAATCTGGCTGCTTCTTCTTTATCTGCCGCCGCTGTATCCAGATCGTCTGCAATCTTTTTCTTACGGTCATTTAAAAGCTTTCTGACCGGCTCAAACAATACATAGGATAAAAAAGTAAACATAATAAAGACTGCGATCGCCTGGCACAATACATCAAATCCAAGCTGGATATCAAGTCCAAAGATTCTGTCCACGTCCTGTCCTCCTTTCCCTAAATTCTCCGGTTTGTCATGTGCTGCCGGTCACATCTGGCCGGCTTTCGTCCTCCGGATTATAATTTAGCGAATAATGGGTTTGCGTATAACAGAATCAGACCGATAACCAGACCGTAAAGACCTGTTGTCTCGGCAACTGCCTGTCCAAGAAGCATGGTGGACATGATATCTCCCTTTGCTCCGGGATTACGTCCCACGGCTGCGGCACCCTGTCCCGCTGCGTAACCCTGTCCTACACCAGGCCCGATACCTGCGATCAGCGCAAGGCCTGCTCCGATTGCTGAACAACCTAATACAAATGCTTCACTTGAAATATTCATAAGAAAATCCTCCTAAAAATAAAATTATTCTTTTCTATTACTCCTGTTAGTTCTCTCCGGTCTATGCATTTCTCTTATCAGCGATAAATGTCATAGTCAGCATGGCAAACACAAAGGTCTGGATGGCTCCGGAAAACAAGTCAAAATATACATGCAGAAATGCCGGTAGTCCCAGCTTCGCAAAAATAGGAAGCAGGCCGTACCACAGCGAAAGCATGATGGTTCCCGCCATGATGTTTCCGAACAGACGAAGCGACAGTGAAACCGGCGTCGCAAATTCCCCGATGACATTCACCGGAAACAGCACTGGGATCGGCTGAAACAGATCCGTAAACATGCGGAACTTTCTCGTCTTAAATGCGCTGTACTGGATCATTACAAATGTGATCAGCGCAAGGGATAAGGTGGTCCCATAGTCCGCTGTCGGCGCCCGAAGCCCGAACAGCCCGGATGTGTTGGCGATAAAGATAAAGAACATGATGCTGCCGATATAGTTGGCAAACGGCTTCCAGTGTTTTCCCATGGTGCTCTTTACAAGCTTATCCAGCATCTCTACCACCATCTCCACGGCATTTGCAAGGCCGCTGGGCTTCTCGTAATCTTTCATGATACTTCGCCTTGCAATCAAAGCAAGGACCATGATAAAGATCATAACGATCAGTGTTGTAACATGAGTGGTGGTGATCCATACCTTATGCCCGAAAAAATTCAATGGTATCAGCCCGTGTACCATGAAGTCCACATCATTGCCCGATGCGGCAGCCAACATGGGGGCCTGAATCATTCCCATAGCATACCCTCCTTTTTAATAGATTCTCCTTTTTACTTCATTACTGCTGCCGGATTTTCCTCCCGATATCCGGCTGTGGATCATCGGCTGCAGATATGCCGCAATCTTGATCCCCAAAACTCCTAGTATGATTCCAGAAAACGTCAGCATATGGATCCTGATCCCCGCCGCTGCCACAAGGACGGTCAGGAATTTGCGGACCAGTGTCCGCCGCACCATATACTTATTTGCAGATTCAGGATCCAGATCCAGCGCAGTGTCAATGGTCAGATACATATTAAGAACCAGACAGGCCGCAAGAAACAGACCTGTTAGGATTCCTCCGAGAAAGTATACAGAACCTCCCGATGTGACCATGCCGGCCGCACCGGCCGCTGCACCGTAAATCCCTAGTCCGGCCAGCAATTCTAAAAGGATAGGATTGATCTCTTTAAGTTCTTTCATCATCGTTATCCTCCTCGTCTTGGCTGACATTCCTTATGAGCTTCCAGGCACCGCTTAGTCCTCCTCCGACACCCAGAATCAAGAAAGGTATAAAAAAATGGGTAGAGAACTTCCGGTCCAGCCAAAGGCCCAAAAACATGCACAGGAATACCGATGTCAGAATCGTGATTCCCAACTGGGTTATCAAAGATAACGATCGTACAATGTCCTTATTGATCTTCATAAAGACCTCCTTAAAAAGTTTCTATCCACACTTTGTAATTATATCATCCAAAACATATTATTGCTACAAAAAAAACCTCTATACACTTTTACAGATACAGAAAATGATTTCTTTAAATTTTTCACTCATTTTATATCTTCAAACATACAGATTTTCACATGATTTGAGTGAGGCAGTCCAAGAGCGGAACGGAGATCTTGTAGAAAATGTCATACTGTATTTTTCCATAATTACCTGATATTTATTCTTTTTCTTCATCTTTTTATACTCAAAAGGGCACACCGCATTTTATATGATATTTTAGTGTTGAGAAGAAGAACAGCCTGCAATAAATGAAGATATTCTTTCTGTATCTAAAAGACTAATTGATAAAAACAGGCAGGCATATGAGGAACTTGCCAAATGATAAAATTGACTAAAGAACAAATTATTCTACTTCATAACCAACTCATTCAGGATTCACTCAGGAAGAACTGTCTGATACATTTTTGAATATAGCTTCAAATAAAATGTCGTTTGAGGATTTATTACAATGGATCCTTAAACATCATATTTCACACGAAGAATATTTTCGTCATACTGCAAAAAACGGCACCTCCTAAAAAGGTGCCGTTTCGATGTTTTTTCTTAAATAAAATTATTCTTCGATCATGTTGATCCTGCGGATATGACGTTCATCGTTAGAGAACTTTGTCTCTAAAAATGTATCCACAATATCCAATGCCAGTCCCTCTCCGGTCACTCTCGCTCCCAGAGCAAGAATGTTGGCATTATTATGTTCCCTTGTAGCTCTGGCGCTGAATGTATCCCCGCACAGTGCCGCACGGATTCCCTTAATCTTGTTGGCTGTGATGGAGATGCCGATACCTGTTCCGCAGATCAGGATTCCCTGTTTCACTTCGTCCTTCAGTATCCCTTCTGCCACTGCTTTTGCATACACAGGATAATCACAGGATTCTTCAGAATAACATCCGTAATCCTTCACCGCATGTCCCTTTTCCTCCAGATGCTTGATGACTGCCTGCTTCAACGCATATCCGCCGTGGTCACTTCCAATACCTATCATTTCATTTCCTCCTAACTTATGGTTCCATATTTTATGGATTAGTTGTGTAATCTGTACAAAGCAATGTTCATAGTCTTCGTCATCCATTCCATAGGGATCGATGACAGCGCCTTCATCGTTAGCATACTCATTGATGGTGGCCACTTCCTTATATCCATGATAGTCTTCCAGTACCTTTTCTTTCTGCTTATCATTCATGGTAAGAATCAGATCGCTGGTCTCCACATCTTCCTGTGTGAGCTGGGATGCCTTGAAATCCACGATCTCTATCCCGCTTTTTCTGACCAGGTCTGCTGCTTTTGTGTGTACCGGCTCCGGAAATAAGACGACCAGGCCTTTGGATACCACTTGGATATCCCTTCTGTGGGCGTCCTTTAAATACTTCCGCAGCACCGATTCCGCTATAAAACTGCGGCAGGTGTTGTTCGTACTTACAAATATAATTTTTTTCAAACTAATCTCCTTTTAAACACGGATTATCTGATGTCCCGCTGCTTTGGCCAAACGGTTCATCACCGCCTCTTCATATTCTTCCCCTTCAAATCCTTCTGAAAAGATCATATCCACATCTCTGTGGTCAAACTCTCTCAGTACATGGTACAGATTTGCCGTCACCGTCTCCATATGTTTACGGCTCCCCACCGGTATCACTTCGTCCGCGTCATAGGCGTCCTTCGTCTCCTCCGTGGCAATGACTCCGGTCCTCATACCCTTGCTCCGGCAGTCATGGACTCTCTTTGTTATCTCTTCAGTAACTTTTTCTCTATCCGTTCCGAGGACAAGGATCAGCTGGGCTTTCGGCGCATAATGCTTATACTTCATCCCAGGTGCCTTCGGCACCGCATCCTCTTTCACCGCAAAAGTGCCCATAAGCACCTCCGTCGAAAGAACCTGCTCTAGTTCATCTTTCGTAATTTTCCCGGGTCTTAAGATCACCGGTACATCTCCAGTAAAATCAACGATCGTCGATTCAACGCCTACTTCTACTTTTCCGCCGTCTAAAACCATAGGAATCTTTCCGTCCAGGTCTTCAACTACATGTTCTGCCTCTGTGGGACTCGGTCTTCCTGAAGTATTCGCGCTGGGTGCAGCCACAGGAATCCCCGCCTCTTTGAGCAGAGCTAAAGCCACAGGGTGGCTTGGCATGCGCACAGCCACAGAATTCAGTCCGCCGGTGACCCGGTTCGGGACATTGTCACTTTTCGGTAAAATCACAGTCAGGGGACCAGGCCAAAATGCTTCCATCGCTTTTTTCGCCAGTTTGGGTATGTAAGACGCAATCTCTTGAATCATATCCATACTTCCGATATGCAGAATGAGAGGATTATCAGAAGGCCTTCCCTTGGCCTCATAAATCTTGTCAGCGGCATCTTCCATCCATCCGCTGCCTCCAAGCCCATAGACAGTCTCTGTGGGAAAAGCTACAACCTGCCCCTCTCTGAGGAGCTTTGCCGCTTCCCGAATAGCTTCCTTATTGTCTGTATTTTCAACGTTTCTCACAATCGTATTCATAATTCCCATCCTTCTTATAGAGAAAACCCCATTAGTAATCAGTATAACAAACTTTCCAGGAAAAATAAAGCAGCAGGTTGAGCGTCTTCAAGAGTTTTTATTTAATATAGAAGAAGCACTTCATTCATAAATCACCTGCTTGACTGAATATAATGCTTTAATTACCGGAAAGAAGTCTTACCTATGGAACAAGTTTTTTCAATGGTCAGCCATCTGAACAACGCGTTAAATTCCTTTATATGGGGAACACCGATGCTGGCCTGCTTTCTGGGCATCGGCCTGATGTTCACGTTTCGGACAAAATTCTTTCAGCTGAGACACTTTGGCCTCTGGATCTCTGCCACTCTCCTGTCCTCCTTCAAAAAGTCTGACGTCCGCAAAACAAAAGATTCCGCTTCCATCTCCCAGTTCCAGTCCCTCTGCACTGCTCTTGCAGGGACTCTTGGCACCGGAAACATCGCCGGAGTTGCCACTGCCATCACCGCAGGCGGTCCCGGTGCTGTCTTCTGGATGTGGATTTCTTCTATCCTGGGCATGATGACGCATTATGCGGAAGTAACCCTGGGTATGAAATACCGCTACAGGGACAAAGACGGAAACTGGGCCGGCGGCGCCATGGTGTATATGGAACGGGGTCTCCACTCCAAATGGCTGGCTTCCCTATTTGCCATGTTCTGCATCCTGGCTTCCCTGGGGATTGGGAACATGGCGCAGGCCAATTCTATGTCATCTGCCCTGTCCTCCACCTTTTCCATCTCCCCTGTCATCACCGGCCTTATAGGCCTTTTTATGGTGGGTTTTGTCATCATGGGCGGCATCAAACGGATTGCCAGCGTCACAGAAAAAGTCATTCCGGTCATGGCAGCTTTGTTCACACTCGGCTGCATCGTCATCATTTTTGTCCACATTGACCGGGTTCCGTCCACACTCCAATCCATCTTCCACGGTGCTTTCTCCCCGAGAGCTGCCGGCGGAGGCGTCCTCGGGTACGGCATCACCCTTGCCATGAAAAAAGGAATCTCCAGAGGAGTCTTCTCCAATGAGGCCGGACTAGGAAGCTCCGTCACCGTACATACAAATTCTGATACAAAAGAGCCTGTGGTCCAGGGTATGTGGGGAATCTTTGAAGTATTCACCGACACGGTCGTCATGTGCACCATCACAGCCCTCACGATCCTTACCTCCGGCGTCTATGAAGAAAGCACCTACTTAAACGCAATGGCACTGGACGCAGCCCAGGGAACCACCTCCCACTTCGACTCCCTATTAAACGGAGTACCTCTGACCAGTGCGGCATTCTCCACAGTCTTCGGCCCCTACGGAGCCGCTTTCGTAGCCATCGCCATTGTGTTCTTCGCGTTCTCCACCTTGATCGGCTGGTCCTTCTACGGAGAAACAGCCGTGGCCTATCTGTTCGGCAAAAGGGCAGTGACGAATTACAAGCTCGTCTTCTTATATTTTATATTCTTAGGTTCCATCCTGCACTTGTCCTTTGTGTGGAACCTCTCCGACACCTTCAACGGACTGATGGCCGTGCCCAACTTGATCTCGATCACACTGCTGTCAGGCCAGGTCATAAAAATGACAAACGAATATTTAGACCGGACCCGCTCAAAACGATAGTGCCGAACAAAAATCATGTAAAAAATGTCACACATAAAACCAACACTAACCTGAATATAATATTACAAAAGTCTTGAGGTCTCCAAATGAAATATCGCAAACAACTTTTAGGCGTTGCTGTTTTTTGTATTGTCGTTCTTCTTTACATATCCTCCATCACTCTTCCGATCTTCGTAAATCAGACTATCGGAAAACAGAATGTCATCATCATCGATCCTGGACACGGCGGCAGCGATCCCGGAAAGGTCGGCAGCGGCAGCGTGTTGGAGAAGGATATCAATCTCTCCATCTCAAAAAAATTAAAAACAATTTTGGAGAAGAAAAAGTTCAAGGTAAAAATGACCAGGGACGGTGACTACAATCTGGCCACCAGCACCACCAATGTAAAGGTGTCCGATCTCTCAAACCGAAAACAGATCATATTTGACGCTGAACCAGTCCTTGTCGTCAGCATCCATCAGAACAGCTATCCAAGCGGCGATGTACACGGCGCGCAGGTATTTTACTATCAAGGCTCCCAAAAAGGAAAACAGCTGGCTGACTGTCTCCAGAGTTCCCTTGTAGAAAACTTAGATCCAGAAAACCACAGAGTGGCAAAAGCCAACAGTGATTACTTTTTGCTCAGAGACAATCCGTATGTGACTGTCATCGCAGAGTGTGGTTTCTTGAGCAATGAGGCGGAAAAGCAGCAGCTTCAGGATAAAAGCTATCAAGAAAAGGCCGCTCAGGCCATTTATAAGGGAATTCAATCCTATTTAAGCCAAGAGAAATAATCCCTTGGCTTAATTGAGATACTATTGGTATAGATGACGCATTTTAAATTGTTGGATCAAAAAGACATTTTGACCCTGGTTTCCTATTATTGATTGGTTACTTTTTGATAATAGACGGCACAGATCTCCCCTTTCTCATCGTCAATGAAGTCTTTCATGTAGGAATCATCCTCCCTGAGCATAAGATCCATTTGTTCCTGATTACTATTGTCTACGGGTATTCCATCGACCTGGACTGCCAATCCAAGTTCTAAATAATCCAATAAATCACTGTGATGTCCCATGATAATCTCCATTCTGAAATGCTTGTGAAATGAGCCAGAAAAGTGCTATGATATATAAACTTAAGACATCGCCCAAGGGCAATGAAGATGCGGCGCCTCAGCATACGATAGAGCCCCTTTCCATATGCTGTAAATCTATTATAGCAAATTTTGTAAATTCATTCAAGTATTGTTGTATAATTTTGTAAGTTTTTCAGAAACACTTTACACATATGCAATCTGATACTATACTATAATATAAAGTAAGGGAGTGATGACTATGAAGATAGAACGAATCAGTGACAATCAAATCCGATGTACTTTGAATAAAGCTGACCTTGCTGGAAAAGAGACTTTGCTCAACGAGCTGGCATTTGGCTCCGATAAGGCCAAAGGACTGTTCCGAGAACTCATGAAGAAAGCTTCCCAGGAATTAGGTTTTGAGACCAATAATATTCCGTTGATGGTAGAAGCGATCCCGGTCTCCCAGGAATGTCTGATACTCGTCGTCACAAAAGTGGAGGATGCTGATCAATTTAACGACCGTTACGAGAAGTTAGTAAATTCCAAGATGTCATCCGATGATCTGAAACTGGATGATTCCGACGGAGTACTTAATTTTCTTGACGAGGCTTCTGACAGTGACTTATCTGATCTGGCTGATGCCATGCATCTTGCCATCATGGATTCCAACTGTGACGTATACTGCTTCTCCTCTCTGGAAGAAGTTGCATATGCAGCAAAACTGGTAATTAGCTTTCCACACGAAAGCCGCTTATATAAAGATACTGAAAATAACTGTTATTATTTGTGCCTGTCCTCTGAGGATAATAAGTTCGACTTCACAAAAGTCCGCAACATCTTGTCCGAGTACAGCAAGCGTATCCCAAATACTTATGCGACGAAAGCTTTATTTGATGAACATTTCCAAACCATCCTCTCCGAGGATGCAATTCAGCAGATCGCTGAATTTTAACTACGAATCAACCAAAAGGAGAAATCCAGATTTTAATTCTGGGTTTCTTTTTTTGGTCTTTTCTTTAGATCTTATTTTGTTTGGCCTTGCTGCAGCCTCATTTTCCAAAAATAAGACACAAAAAATAATCCCACAAAAATATTACTAATAAAATACTATAAAATCCAAAAAAAGTACTAGTTTTGGTTAAGTCTTTGCCCTGATATGATTAACTCATAAAGAAATCAGACCAGTTAAATATGAGAAAGGAAGTTATTATTATGGTAAATGTAGGTATTATCGGAGCAGGAAGAATCGGAAGAGTACATGTAGAAAGCATCTGCACACAGGTAGGAAACGCAAAGGTTAAGACTCTTGCTGATCCTTTTATGTCAGAGGACACAGCAGTATGGGCAAAAGAAATGGGTGTTGAAAATACCACCAAAGATTACAAAGACATCTTAAATGATCCTCAGATCGACGCAGTGCTGATCTGCTCATCCACAGATACACATTCACCGATCTCCGTAGAGGCTATTGAAGCAGGAAAACATGTATTCTGCGAAAAGCCAATCGACCATGACGTACAGAAGATTCAGGAAGTAGTCGACGCTTTAAAGAAAAGCGACGTAAAATACCAGGTAGGATTCAACCGCCGTTTTGACCATAACTTTGAAGCCATCCGGGATGCCGTGGCTGCTGGAAAGATTGGTGAGACACAGATCATCAAAGTTACATCCAGAGATCCTGAACCGCCAAGTGCTGATTATGTAAAAGTTTCCGGAGGAATGTTCCTGGACATGACAATCCATGATTTTGACATGGTCCGTTTCCTTGCAGGATGTGACGCTGAAGAAGTGTATGTAGAAGCTGCAGTCCTTGTAGATCCTGCCATCGGTGAAGCCGGAGATGTGGACACTGCTGTTATCACATTAAAAATGAAAAACGGTTCCATCGCCGTGATTGACAACTCAAGAAAAGCCGTTTACGGATACGATCAGAGAGCTGAAGTGTTCGGATCAAAGGGAATGGTCGTAACAGCAAACGATTCCGCATCCTCAGCCGTGATCAGTAATGCGGACGGAGTGACAGGAGAAAAACCTCTTTACTTCTTCCTGGAACGCTACATGGCAGCCTATGCAAAAGAAATCAAATGCTTTATCGACGCCATCGAAAAAAACACAGACACCCCTCTTGGAGTTATGGACGGTCTTGAGCCAGTACTTATGGGGCTTGCGGCTAAAAAATCATTAGAAGAACACCGCCCAGTAAAAATTTCTGAAATTACAGTATAGAAAACCCTGTATTGTAAAGCAACTGCCGGGAAGGAGGCCTGCCAAACATAGCGGGCGCATCCTTCCCTTGGCACACTATTTGGAAAAAGGAGAGATATTATAATGGAGAAAAACTCTATCAAAGGAGGCAGACTCAGCTGGGGAACCAGAGTTTCCTATGCGGGCGGAGATGTGGCATGTAATGTGATCTTCGGAATGATCGGTACATTGCTTACACTTTTTTATACTGATTATGTAGGAATCAACCCAGCCACCGTCGGACTGGTTATGCTGCTTTCCCGGCTGTTTGACGGAGTATCTGACTTAATCATGGGTGTGATCGTTGAACACACCAATTCAAAATGGGGAAAATCAAGGCCGTGGATCCTATGGATGAGCATCCCTTATGCTCTATCAGCCGTTCTACTTTTCACTGTGCCTCATACAACAGGAATTGTACAGGGAATCTACCTGTTTGTTACATATAACTTCTGTACCACCATCTGCTATACGGCCATCAACCTTCCTTACGGAAGCCTTTCTGCTATGATGACGCGTATCTCCTCTGAAAGGGATATGTTAAGCGTTGTCAGAATGGGATTGTCACCGATCGGACGTATCGTTGCCGTGACTTTTACCCTTCCGTTGGTAAAGATCTTCGGAGACAATCAGGCCGCATGGGTAAAAACAATGTCCATCTGGGCAGTTCTCGCCCTGATCCTGCTGGTCAACTGTTTCCTCAAATGTAAGGAGACTGTTGTCATTGCGGCAAAGGACAAAACAAAAAGTGTTCCGCTGAAAAAAGGTCTGAAAGCCCTGGTGACAAACCAATATTTCTGGGCAGTCCTTGTCCTCTGGATGCTTCAGAGTGTATCCTTCGGTATTTCAGGAACCATCCTTCCTTACTATTGTAAATATATTTTCCACAATGATACCTGGATGTACAGTACCCTGTATCTGACTGAGACACTCACTTTAGTGGCCTGCATCTTTGCCTGTGCACCTCTGATCGGAAAGTTCGGAAAAAGAAACGTCGCATTTGCCGGAGCGTTCATCGCACTGGCTGGCCAGCTGCTGTTTTTCCTGAATCCGTACAGCTTCCCTTGGATGGTCATGAGCTGTGTAGCCCGTGCCATTGGACTTGCACCGTTAAACGCAGTTGTATTTGGTATGATCGGTGACGTGGTGGAATTCGGACAGTGGAAGACACATATCCGCCAGGAAAGCCTGATCTTTGCAGGAGGTTCCATCGGAACAAAGGTAGGCGCAGGTGTGGCGTCAGCCGCCATGACAGGGCTTCTCTCCCTCTCAGGGTACATAAGCTCTGCTGCCGGAGCTGTGACACAGCCTGGCTCTGCACTAAATATGATCATCAACATCTATAAGGTCGGACCGGTTATTGTCGCAGCCTTAGCCGTCATCACTCTTTCTTTCTATAAGCTGGATAAGCAATACGATTCCATTATGAAGGAATTGATCGACCGTGAATCCAGAGGAGAATTATAAGTATTTTCCTCATTAGCAAAAGGAACCATTCTCAGAGTAGAATGGTTCCTTTTTACAGTTTTTCTCTGCACTGTTCTTACAGTGCCATACGATAGATCTTCTCGATATCTTCCGCATGTAGCTTTTTGAACATACCTAGACTATAGGAACCGCCTACGGTAGCCTTCTGGGCCATTTCCTTTATCTGTTCCTCTGTGGGGCTTATTCCTAGCTCTTTTATGCTGGTCGGCATATGAATGGACCGGTAGAAATCTTCTAAAGCCTCAATCCCTAAAAGTGCCGTTTTCTTTGCATCGCCCTGATCTTCCACTCCCATGACATTTACCGCAAAGGAGGCGAAACGCTCCGGTTTTTCATCCAGCACATATCTAGCCCAGCTTCCCCAGACAGCGGCCAGCCCGGCTCCATGGGCCACATCAAACAGGCCTCCCAGTTCGTGCTCGATCAGATGAGTCGCCCAGTCACCTCCGTTGGTGCCGCATCCGGTCAGGTCATTGTGGGACAGTGTTCCGGACCACATGATCTCTGCTCTCGCATTGTAATTCTTAGGATCATCAAGCAGGATCTTTGCATTTTTCATTACAGTACGCATCAGGGATTCTGCTATTCCGTCCGTGATCTCCATGGTATCTTCTGCCACAAAATAACGCTCCATAGTGTGCATCATGATATCTGTGCACCCGCTCTCTGTCTGATACTCCGGAAGAGTATAGGTGAGTTCCGGATTCATCACTGCAAACCGGCAGCGCCCGTAATTTGTATTTAATGCCTTCTTATACCACCCGTCCTCATTGGTGATCACAGAGGAATCACTCATCTCACTTCCTGCCGCCGCAATGGTCAGTACGACGCCTACTGGCGCACATCCTTTTGCTTTTTCCTTCCCTGTATACATGTCCCACACGTCACATTCATTGGCTAGTCCATACCCAATGGCTTTGCAGGAATCAATGACACTGCCTCCGCCCACAGCTAAAAGGAAATCAACCCCTTCCTTTCTGCAGAGCTCAATGCCTTCATATACCTTGGAGAGACGCGGATTTGGCACAACCCCTCCCAGGCTCACATAATCAATGCCCGCCTCTTTCAGAGAGTCGAAGACCCTGTCAAGAAGCCCGGACTTTTTGGCACTCTGTCCGCCGTAATGTACAAGGACTTTTTTACATCCTTCTTTTTTAACCAGTTCCCCAACTCTGCCCTCAGTCCCTTTGCCGAAGACAACCTTTGTAGGTGCATAGTACTGAAAATTTAACATAATATTTCCTCCTTGATTTTATTTCTTATAATAATTATAACATAGTTCTGTATATACTTAGGAAACAACTTCCATGCAAGATAAAAACGTCTGTGTCACAGCCAACCCTTACTACTGTGACACAGACGCACTTTTCTTTCTATGCTTTATTTTGTAACTTTAACTTTAATCTTATAGGATTTTCCAGAAGTTTTTAGTTTTACTGTAATTGTAGCTTTGCCCTTTTTGATTGCCCTAATATTTCCGTATTTACTCACCTTCACAACTTTCTTATTGGAGCTACTGAATTTTAGAATAGAATAATCTAAATATCCTTGTTTCTTTTTTTAGAAACATAGATTCTCGTATAAATTTTTTTCTTCTTACCTTTCTTTAATTTCATATTTTTTATAGAAGTCGTAATCTTAGTTACTTTTGATGCTTTGTAGTTTACTTTCTTGTCTTTTCCTTTTCTCGGTATTTTAACCTGAGCAATAGCTGCATATGATCCGTTCTTTTGTTTTTTCAAAAATGATGGTTTCTTAATTTTTGCCTTACAGCCGGTAAATGCACCCTTTTGAATCATATAAATGTCCTCTGGAATTGTGATTTTATTTAAAGATTTACAATTTTTAAAGGTTCCTGTAGAAATAGTTCTTACGGGAGCATGTAAGATCTTAGATGGTACGGATGTAGATTTATCAGCCCCAGTATATCTTTTTAGATTAATTCTATATCCATTTTTTTCTTTCCCGTCTTTTTCAATCTTATATTGATAATCTTTATAAGTATGAATGCGGTTCATATATTTTTCATAATCTGCTCGTGTATCAAAGTCATCAATTTCTAAAATTCCCGGTGCACTGTCCTGTTCCTGTGGAGTGGACGCTTTTACAGTTAAATTTTTAAAAGATACTGTGCTACATAGCATGAATGCACATATAGCAAACGATGTAAAAAATTTTAATATTTTCTTTTCTGTCATTTTCTTTACCTCCTTAAATCAAATTGACCATTAATGTAACATTCCATTTAGCTACTCATTCTCTTGCCTATTTCTTAAAAATACTTTTTGGAATAGAATATATACAGGCTGGATTTGTATTACCTTTTGATTTATCGCTTATTCCAAAATAAACATTATCCCCTTTTAACTGTAAACCTTCAATTTCTGTCTCCGTTTTGTTAAATTTTTTATGTTTAATTTCAGCAAGATATGAAAATTTAAAATTAGAACCACTGCCTGTCATCTTAGCAATTTGTGGAGTATCACCTGCGGCACCTCCTGCAATATAAATTGACAGTGCATCAGAAAATTCTAATCCCTGACAAGATCCGTGTGGTAACACTCTATTGTTACCTGATTGACGAAAAGAAGCATAACATGCAGATTTAATAGCATTATCTGTGCAAGGTACATATCTAGATGTTGCAGAAACCTTTTTATCCAGTGCCGCATTCAACTTTGCGGTATTATAATAACTGTACTGAATCTCATTATCTGTATCCTTTACCCAAAAAAGAATTTTACTTTTATCACTAGATAATGCTGCGTCCACTCGTTTTGCTGAACCAAAAGATTTTCCACTTTTATTGGCATAACTTAGATGAGAGAATCGTGTAATGGAAGTATAATCAACAGTCTTACCGGCTTGATATTCCAGTCTTCCAATCTGTGTTCCCCAGCGCTTATCATATGCAGTATTTGCTTTACAAGTCACCCAAAAGAACGGTTTGTTCTTATGTTCAAACCATTCAAGTGTTTGACCATGTCCAAAATTCTTCAATAACATATGATCCTTATACGTTGCTTTACTCCCATTAATAATACATCTTGATAAATTAAGAATTATCCCCACTTCTTTGTATCACATAAACATATGTAGAACCAATATATGTTTTCTGAATTGCAGCAGTACTTTTTAGTCCATTAATTGTATAACGTAGCGTAGCGTCTGCATGTACATTTGGTTTCTCTAATGCTTGAGTGGCACGAGTCTTCATCCGCTCTTCTGGATGTTTCTCTAAATAGTTCTGATAATCTTCTTTTGTATCAAAATCATCCTGATCTAATTTTCCCGGTACCCCATCATCTACATGTGTATCAAGATCATCATTTGTCTCTGTCTTCTCAGATTCTTCCGCCGCTTGGCTTTGAAGTACACAACATCCAGCGATCATTATAGACATTGCAAAACAAATGAAAGCCTTTTTGAATTTTGTATATCCCATATGAAATCCTTTCCCTAATAATCCTACATTTCCTCATTGTCCTCTTTCGTTTTAAGTGATAACATATTTATATATCCATTCCATACGGTTATCTGCTTCTGCAGATAAGGTTGACCGCCTTGTATTGCATGGATTTTATTCATTCATATGGATTCCCCCTCTCTTTTAATAATTATATGCTCTGATCTTTAGTATTTTATCTTATCTTTTATACGAAATTATTAGTTATTGGCTTGTCATATAACCCCATTCAACATTCATCTAAATCCCCCAGTACCTCCATTAGATACCGTTCGTCCTCCTCAGATAATTTCCCGCTTATTAATGTTTTGATCAGTCCCTCTGTGGAACCCTCATACCAAAAATCCACCATTTTCTCTGCCTGATCTCTCTTATATTTTTCTTCATTAATCAAAGGTTTTATATAAGAATATCTTCCTCTTCTCTCAATTGTAATGAAGCCTTTCCCTTCAATACTAGTCAAAAAAGTACGGACTGTAGATCTTTTCGCATCCCAGTCATACATCTCTTTCAAGTCTTTCTGGACCTCTTGCAAAGATATTTCCTTACCCGCTGACCATATACATTTCATGATCAAAGTTTCTCTTCCTGTTAAATCTCTATCTATCATTGTTTCTCCCCTTTTAATTATTTAAATATTTAGTTTTTTATACTTTGATTATAACATTTATTAACTCGAATAACAACTGCAGAACGGGATTATAATAAAGTCAATTAATCTCCTTGCGCATTTGTGTGCATCCCCACGGAGCGTTTTTTGTGTCATAGGAATTTCCTATGACACAAAAATAGACCGGCACTCTTTTGTACCGGTCCAGTAGATCACATAAATGTTATTTATTTGGTGCTGTTCTCAAAAGCTTTCATGATCAAAACTGCCACATAAGCTCCAGGGTCCTCAAGGCTTCTGGAAGCCTCTCCTCTGGTTGCTGCACGTCCGTGGACGGCGAGCATAGTGGTCGTATTCTGGAAACCTTCCTCGGCTGCTTTTTTTGCCCCTGCTGCCATATCTTCCAGCGAAACACCTTCCGCTGCTGCAGCATTCAGGCTCTCCACTGCTGGATGGATGCCGTCGATGAATGTCTTCTCTCCCACCTTGGCCTTTCCCCTGTTTGCCACTCCAGCCTCATAGGCTTCAAACAGCTTTGCCACATCTGCATTCTCAAGTGTCTCCGTACCCTTCAGGACTTTCCCAGCCTGCATGAGTCCTGACGCCATCAAAGTGCCCATGGTGGATGGTACGGCAGATGCCATAGCCTTTCCTGCCTGATATAAAAGCTTGCCGGCATCCGTAATGGAACCGTCTGCAACCTTTTCGTAGGCAGCCTTAAATCCGTCACCCATAGTAAGCCCCAGGTCGCCGTCTCCGACGATGCTGTCCATTTCGATCAGATGCTCTCTGTTTTCAGCCATAATATCACTGATCTCTTTTAAAAGTCTGATTAAATAACTGTTGTCCATCCTTTCACATGCCTCCTTGCTTATTGCCGGAAAAATGGTGTCTTTGCGTCCGTATCCAGCATTTCTTTCAGCTCGTCATCCAGCTTCAGCAGCGAGATGGAGAATCCTGCCATCTCCAGAGCTGTAGCGTATTCTCCCACATAATATCTGTGAACGCTGATGCCTTTTTCTGCGAGGACCTTGTCAATACGGCGGGTCACAATGTACTGTTCATCCAGTGTGGTGGCTCCCAATCCATTTACCAAAACTGCCACTTCATCTCCACTCTCGTATGGAAGGTCCGCTACGATCTGGTTCAACATCTCATCCACAATCTGGTCTGCCGGTTCAATCTTCCCGCGGCGGATTCCTGTCTCACCGTGGATTCCCATGCCGATCTCCATCTCATCTTCTCCAATGGAGAATCCCGCTTTTCCTACTCTCGGCACCACGCACGGTGTCAGTGCGACACCCATAGTCCTTACATTGGCATTTGCCTTGTCTGCGATTCTCTTTACGTTGTCCAGATCCATCATCTTGTCTGCGGCAGCGCCTGCACATTTGAAAACAAAGAAGATACCGGCCACTCCGCGGCGGGTGCTTTTCTCACCCGGCGCAGACGGTCCTGCAGAAGCCACGTCATCGGCACCGAGCACAGTCTCTACCCGGATATCCTCTTCCATGTCCGCCATCTCTGCAGCCATATCAAAGTTAAAGATGTCTCCGTTATAGTTGCCATATATGTAGAGAACTCCCGCTCCGCTGTCGATCTCCTTTGTCACGGCCAGCATCTGGTCTGCGCTTGGAGACTGGAATACATCCCCCACACAGCATCCGTCCAGCATGCCCTCGCCTACATATCCAAGGAACAAAGGAAGGTGTCCAGAACCGCCTCCTGTGGCGATACCGACTTTTCCTTCTTTTTTATGCTTTGCTACAAGGCATTGCAGATCATCGTCAGTACAGGTGACCATATCCTTGTGCGCAATATAAATGCCTTCCAGCATCTCTTTTAAATAATGATCCGGCTCATTGATAATCTTCTTCATGATTCACGCTCCTTATTTGTTTGGAAATTTGATCTGTGAAGGATAAGCCCAGCTCTGCAATTCTTCCGGCGGGAAGTAATCCGGTTCCTGCCCTCCGTTGGCAACAAGGGAGTTGAAGTATAATTGTGCCAGCTCCTCAATGTAGGAAGCTTTTAGGTAAGCATCATAGATCTCCCTGCCGTCTACGGCAACGGCGCCGTGTCCCTGGAGAAGGAAGCAGTCCGCTTCCTGAACCGGTTCAATGACACTGTCAGAAAGGTCTGTGGATCCTGGACGTCCGTAAGGTGCTACCGGGATTCTGGATTTGCTCACGCCAAGGTTGGCAACCTCATATACAACAGCCGGAATTGGTTTTTTCAGCACTGCAAATGTGGTGGCATACATAGAATGAGTATGTGCAACGGCATTTACATCCGGCCTTGTCTTATAGATCTGTAAGTGCATCAAAGACTCACTGGTAGGACGGAGTCCTGAAAGGTTTTCAATCACATTGGCATCCAAATCTAAGACTACCATATCCCTTGGGGTGAGAAGTTCTCTGTCTACCTGAGTCGGTGTGATGACCACATATCCGGTTTCTTTATCTCTGGCACTGAAGTTCCCTGACAGATGTTTGCACAATCCATCCTTCTGTGCTCTCTTTGCAATCTCAACTACATCTTTCTTTAATGATTCTAACATAATGATTTCTCCTTTTCTTTTTGGACAATGTTAAGGATGTCTTCCGGCTGTTTTGCCTGTTTTAGTTTTTTTAGCGCAGACGGATCCTCCAGTATCTCATTGAGCTGGAATAAAACCCCCAGATGCTTTGTGGCATCCGGTGTGCCCAGGACAATAACAATATCCGCCTTTAGGTAACCGTTCACATCAATCTTTTTCGGAAGCTTTAACAGTGAAATACAGATCCTTCCGGCTCCGTCCTCCACGCCTGCATGGGCAATGATGACGCCGTCTGCGATCATGATGTAAGGTTTGTCCTCCCGGATGATCTGGATCATCCGTTCTACATACCTCTGCTCAATATCTCCCCGTAAAAGCAGCGGAGCTGACGCTGTTCTCACCGCTTCCTCCCAGGCCAGTGGTTTCTCCGACACCTGGACTGTTTCCTTTACCAGCACATCCGCCAGCATAGGCTGTTCCTTCATCTCCGGCATCCTCTCTGAAACTCCCTGGACAGTGGCCGGATTCAAGACTCTGTTGATCTCACGGACCAATGCATCCCGGTCCTCAATGACCGCATGCTGCTCCACAGCCCTTAAAATCTCTGTCACATCCACCTCATGGGGCATGATGCCGTTGATCTCACTTAATACTTTTTCCCGGAATTTATGTTTGGAAGCCTCATCTAAGAATGGTTTGACCAGAAACTGAAGCTTGTCAGTCTCCAGGCGGACCATAGTAAAGACCAGCTCAAACTCTTCCTTATATTCTGTAAAATCCCTCATGGAGAGACAGGTCAAAAACTCAATCTCCGGGAACAGCTCCCGAAGAGTAAAAAACAAGAAATTAGACACTGATACCCCATTTGCGCAGACAATTACAGCCCGTTTTTTCTGATCCTGGATGTCCAGAATCCCTTCTCTCTGAAGCCATGCTCCAAAAAGTGCGGTGATATAGACCAGCTCTTCGTCCGGAAATTCGTTTCCCGCAAGTTCCTCCAACGGCTTCATAGACTTCTTGACCATGGCATGAAGGGAGCTGTATCTGGGGAGTACCATATCTACAATGCTCTGTTCGATATGATAGTGGTACTTCACCCGGTAAAACGCCGGCTTCACATGCTGGAATAAAGCTTCCAGAAGGATATCCCGTTCTTTAATGTTAACGCATATGATCTTTTCAAAATTGTCGATGACTTGTCTGGCCGCTTCCATGATCTCCACTTCACTACGCAGATTATCCGACTGAAAACTGTGGTAGTTGGATATCTGGATCTGCGCTGCAAAAAAGATCTTCTCCGTCTGCCATACCACGTCATGCTCCTTGGCAAACTCCACCATAACAGAGTATTCTTTGGTTCCTGCGATATGCTGAAAGGATTCCGGCAGATCTTCCAGTATCCTCCCTTTTCTGATGCGGATCAGCACCAGACAGAGGATGTAGGGAAGCTCCCGAAGCCTCTCGTCTGTAAAGCGGATCTTCAGTTTATTTTCGATCACACTGATCTGTCCCCGTACCTGTTTCATGAGCTCCGGGTCCACCTGGGAGATCTCCATGATCGCTTCCTGCCCGTTGGGCATGTTTAAAATTTGACGTATGATCGGAATCATAGCCTCTCTTTTGCAGAATTCACTTCCCGCCAGATGATACCCATCCTGTCTGCTGTAATGGATACCAAGCCCGTAGGCTGCCAGTCTTTCTTCCAGTTTTTTAACGTCGATCAGAAATGTATTCTTGCTGATGTCCAGCTTTGATGTAAAATGATAAATTGACAGTTCTTCCCTGGCACACAGAAGGATCAAAAAGATCAGTGCTCCCCGTTCCTTGTCTGAATACACATAGGTACTGTCTTTCATACCGATATCCTCGGTCCGGTACTGTTCCAGCACAGGAATCGGTATCACGAATTTACCAGTGCGCAGTCTTTCAATTTTGGGCAGCCCGTTATCCGCCAGGTATTGATTGATCTTATCCATCGTATAGCTGACCTGCTTCCTGGACAAATCTAAAGACTGCTCTACTTCCTTTCCAGTTATAGACGGATTATTTACAATTGTTTTTAATACTAAATAGCCTCTTTCGTCTAAATACACTAGAATCCCTCTTTCATCGTATCTGCTGCTACTTGCTGACCTCAATGCCCGGTGACTTTGCCTCATGGTCCAGCAGTTCTTTTAATTCGTCATCCAGCCGCATAATGGTCAGAGCAGCTCCGTTCATATCAAGTGAAGTCACATAGTCTCCGATCAAAACTTTATAAACGGAAATCCCTCTTTCTCTCAAGTACGCTTCAATCTCATCATACAGTACATATAATTCCATCACCGGAGTTGCGCCGAGACCAGAAAGCAGCACTGCCGCCTCTTCTCCGTCTTTTATCTCCAGATCCTCCACTACGGTCTCCGCCATATTCCTGGCGACCTTCTTGGCAGGCTCTAGTTCCTGAACGTTGATGCCCGGCTCCCCGTGATGTCCGATACCCACTTCCATGGTTCCTTCTTCAATCTGGAAATTCGGATGCCCTACAGCCGGTATAGCACATGGACTTAATCCCACACAGATGCTTCTTGTGTTGTCCACAGCTTTCTGAGCAGAAGCGATCACCTCATCCAGGCTGCCTCCCATCGCGGCTCTGGCTCCCCCGATCTTCCACATAAAAACGCCGCCTGCGATACCGTGGCGTTTTTCTTTCGTTTCTTTCGGAGATGAGGCCACATCATCGTTTGCGGTTACATATTTTACAGTGACG
This sequence comes from Anaerostipes rhamnosivorans, assembly GCF_005280655.1. NCBI lineage: Bacteria > Bacillati > Bacillota > Clostridia > Lachnospirales > Lachnospiraceae > Anaerostipes > Anaerostipes rhamnosivorans. The sequence goes on along the minus strand of NZ_CP040058.1, from coordinate 320,426 downwards.
CCGGCTTTTTTAGCTTTTCGGACAGCCATCTTTACATTCATGTTGTCTCCGGCATAGTTTCCGAACAGACAGGCCACGCCTTCTCCAGCGTCCGCCTCCATAAATGCGTCATAGAATGCCTGGGCGGACGGCGAAGAGAAAACTTCGCCGACTGCCACAGCATCCACCATATTCTTTCCGACATAGCCAAGAAAAGCAGGTTCATGTCCGCTGCCGCCGCCTGTTACCAGTCCGACCTTTCCTTCCACCGGTGTATTTATGTATTTTACCACACGGTCATTGGCCTCAGACTTCGCGACAAGATCTCCGTGGGCTTTTAAAAACCCTTTGAGCATATCTTCTACGACGTAATCCGGATCATTGACAAACCTCTGCATAATTCTTCCCCTTTTCTATGTCTAAAACGTTTAGTTGTTTGTTTCCTGCTGTGCTTCTTTGCTAAGGCTTCTGTAGTAGAGTACAAAACAGATCACCCAGACGACCAGGATGGCCAGCGGAATAAAGTTTCCGTCCAGTACCTTAAATACATGGGAGAAAGCGTAAGTCTGGATCGGTCCATCAATGGAACTGTTGGAGATCATCTCTCCCGCTTTCAGAGATACTGCTCCTGTTGTCCTTGCAAGGTCAGTCATAAACGGCGCGAACGCAGTACCAACCCATAAGAATACCGGCGCGAAGACGGTGCAGAGAATAATCATACGGATCAGGTTTCCTCCGGTAACAAGGAATGCTGGTACGGCAAGTGCAAGGTTGATGATACCTGCAAACGGAAGGATTTCATTTCCCGGCAGGAACATAGAGAATAATAATGTGATCGGCACAGAGTAGATCACTGCCAGCCATATCTCATTGGATCCTCCGAGGAACGGCCAGTCAAGCCCTACCACAAGCGTTCTTCCTGAGAACTTCTTATTCATGAAGTCACTGACTGCCTCAGATATCGGAGCCAATGCCTGCATAAAGTATTTTGTGATAACCGGGAACAGAGTCAGCGCTGTCGCTGCCTTAATCGCCAGGGTCAGAGTATCTGCTACACTGTATCTAGCGAGAACTCCGAAAATAATACCAAGAATGAATCCAAGGATATGGTTCTCTGCAAAAATACCAACTTTATCTTTTAATGCCGCTGCGTCAAACTGTTTGTTTAATGCAGGTACTTTCTTTAAAATACAGTCGATCGGATACATGACAGCTGCCAGGAAGGTCATCTTATGGGTACAGGTTACACCCGGAATTCCGGAAAGCTTCTCGATTCTGTGCTGATGCATATCTGCCGCTTTCAGCTCAAAAATGATCTGGATAGCTGCTACCACAAATGCGCAGGCAATGGATCCTGCCCCTCCAAAATGAGGTTTTGTGATGGCTACAACGGCAACGGCAGTAAAAATCTTACCCCATACATTCCAAAGATCGGCGTTGAATGTATTTGTTTTGTTAATGACCAGCATGATGACATTGATGATGATCAACAGCGGGAACATTAAAAACGCATACGGCCAGGACCAGGATATGGTTGACATGGTGGTCCAGCCTCCATCCACGATAGGCAGTGAAATACCGGTTGATTTTAACATGGCCTGAGCCGCTGGGCTGATGGTATCCGTCATGAAGGAAATGAGCATTGTCATTCCTGTAAACGCCACCCCGAGTGTGATACCGGCGGAAACCGCATCCTTCACCTTCATCCTTACGATCAGTCCGGCGATAATGATAATGATCGGCACAAAAATCGCCGCCCCCAAACTTAATAGATAATTGACAACTGAACTTAATGCTTGCATACAATCTCTCCTTTCATCCTCTTACAATGTGTCTTTTGTAGTTCTCCATTCTCTTACTTGCAGGCGTCGATCAGCTTCTGAAGCTCGGCATCCTGTCCCACACCGGTTAAGAATGCGATACCGTTGATAACCGGGATCGGGTATTCCTTGTCAATCTTAGTGATAGCGATATATGCTGCACTGGAATCCATATAACGGTCCACAGACTTTAAGTCTACGGCTTCCACCTGTGCGTCTACCTTATTCTCCTTTAATAAACGGTTTACCTTGCTCGCCACTGTCTGAGATGTTGCTACTCCGCTTCCACATGCCACAATAATCTTTTTCATAATTTTTATTTCCTTTCTTGAGATAATCCCCTAATTGTATTTACTTTCATTTGATACTTATAATCCTTCCATAGAAAGGATCGCTTCCATGTACTCTTCTTTTGTCTTGGCTTCCATAAGACGTTTCATCAGATCTTCATCCTGGAAATTGGCCACCAGCACTTGAAGCAGTTCCACATGTTCATCGGACCGCTTGAAGCCCAGCATAAAGACAAACCTCACATCGTGTTCCACATCGTTTGCTGCCATCTCGCACCATTTAATCGGTTCCTTTAACCTGACTGGCGCAATAAAAGGCTTCAGGATATGTTCCGGGTCTGCATGAGGGATCGCTACCGGATACGGCTCTACAGCAAGTGCCGTCGGGAAGTTTTTCTCTCTTGTCTTGATTGCATCCACAAACGAATCCTTTACAAAACCGAGCTCTTCTAGTTTCGCAGCCATCTTATTAAAAAAGTCATCGGTGTCGGCCGCTTCCATATCCAGCTGAATCAGCTCTTTGTAAATCATGTCGCGTTTCAAACATTATCACTCCTTTTCTTTTTATTTTCATTTCGTTCTTATTACTCTTAAATTGTAACCCTGTAATACCCACTAAAACAATCTGAATTGGGTCCCAAAGTTGCTCATTGGATTGCTCATCACAAGCATGCGCAATACCTTTGCGCAACGTCTCGTAACGCTTTTTTGTTCCATAGGGAGGTTCAAAGAACTTTCCTATGGAACAAAAAAAGAGGACAATCCCCAGAATCATCATTCCGAGGGTTGTCCTCTAAGCCTTATGGCGACAGAGCATTAAGCCTGTTTTGTCTCCATATATTCATTTAGTCTTCCAAGCAGTTCATCCACATTCATGCCATGAACGAAAGCCGCTTCTTCCAGTGTCTCGCCCTGGGAAGACGGGCAGCCTACACAGTGCATGCCGGATGCCATTAAGATGGCCGCGAAATTCTGGTCAAGGGCCAGCAGATCACCGATTACCATGTCCTTTGTGATTGTATTCATTGACGTTACCTCCATTCTTAACAATCGATCCTCTTCCCTATAAAACCTACGGGGAAGAATCTCATTTAGTATAATACATTACAGTTAAAAATACAATAATTCATGGGAATTCCCTTGATATTGTATATTAAGTATATTAAAATGAAAAGTACCTGGAAGGCGGGTCACCCGCCATTTCATACACAACTTTCTAAAGGAGGAACATAGATATGGCATATGTAATTTCAGACGCTTGTATCTCTTGCGGAGCTTGCGAAGGAACTTGCCCGGCAGGAGCTATCAGCGAAGGGGACGGACAGTACGTAATCGACGCAGATACATGCTTAGACTGCGGAGCTTGCGCAGACGGATGTCCAACTGGCGCTATCAGCCAGGAATAATCGGTACATAAAAAGAGATGCCAAAAGGCATCTCTTTTTTGTTTTAAAAAGTCATTTAATATTTTTATTCGCGGTTTCTTTTTTTCTTTTTGAAAAAGAAGCCTCTTTCTTTTGTAGCTGCGATCTCTTCCCGGCTTTGCTGCTGCAGACGGATCAACTCATCAATTTTTTGGAACCGCTTTTCTTCTGACTCCTCCTTCTGACGGAACTGGTAATCCATCTCTTTTGCCACCTGCCTGGAGACCTGATCCCCAATGTCCCTGCTCAGCTGGTTTTTCTGCTCATTTAAAGCTCGTCCCATAATCTTAACCATAACACTTTGGAACTGCTCCATTTTATCCTGCGGACCCACACTGCTCCCGCCTGCGGGAAAAGGAATGACATTCTTCGGCAGAGCTTCTTTGATTTCATCCATGCTCATACCCTCATCCCTCATATCACGGATCTTCATAAATGTATGTAATTCTTTTTCCCCATAGTAACGGTAGCCTTTGTCATTCCGCGGAATATTAAGTTTCAGCTCTTCCTCCCAGGCCCTCAGAGTATAGGTTTCTAACCCTAATTCTTTGGCCGCTTCAGAAATCATTCGTCTTTTTTCCTTCATAAGTCCCTTCCTTTCTTCTTACTTATTATAAGGTGGGAGTACTTTTGCGGACAAGAAAAACCGCCCTCTAAAAGACGACGGTTTCTCACATATTCTGCAGGCTACATCCTGATTTTTTCTTTATTCCCGAACTTGGTGTACTGGCCTAACCAGACAAGCTCCACACTTCCGGTGGAACCGTTTCTCTGCTTAGCCACGATGATCTCCGCAAGACCCTTTTTCTCCGAGTCCTCATTGTAATAATCATCCCTGTAAATAAACATGACCACATCGGCATCCTGCTCGATGGAACCGGACTCTCTAAGGTCAGACAGGACCGGTTTCGGCGGCTTCCTCTGCTCTACCATACGGCTCAGCTGTGAAAGAGCGATAACCGGGGCATCCATCTCCCTGGCCAGCGCTTTCAGGGAACGGGAGATCTCGGAGATCTCCTGCTGTCTGGACTCTGACTTTTTACCGCCTGACATGAGCTGCAGGTAGTCAATGATGATCAGGCCCAGACCGTATGTCTGTTTATAGCGCCGGCACTTGGATCTTAGTTCCGCCACCGTGATACCCGGAGTATCATCTATGATCAGCGGAGAACGCCCGATGGTACCGGCACTCTCCATAATCTTCTCCCACTCGGTCTCCTGGAGCTCTCCGGTACGGATCGCCTGGGAATCCACCATGGCCTCCATGGAGATCATACGGGTCACCAGCTGCTCCTTGGACATTTCCAAACTGAAAATAGCTGTAGGAACATTCTTCCTCACCGCCGCATGCTGTGCGATGTTTAAGACAAATGCGGTCTTACCCATGGCCGGTCTTGCAGCCACCATGATTAACTCTGACGGATGAAGACCCGTAAGCTTAAAATCAAGGTCATCAAACCCCGTGGCAACCCCTGTGATCCTTCCGTCGGACGCTGCCGCTTCCTCTATACTCTCCAGCGTGTTGAGTACTACCTGGTCAATGGAGACAAAATCTTCACGGCCGCTGGCCTCCTGCAGAAGCCCGAATACATCCTTCTCCGTCTTCTCCAGGATCAGCGGAACTTCCTCTTTTCCAAGATAACAGTCCTTTGTAATCTCCTCGGTGACTCTGATCAGCTTTCTTAAGGTAGACTTCTCCTTGACGATCTGGGCATACTGCTTGGCATTGGCAGACGTAGGTACAGCCTCTAAGAGATCCCTTATAAATTCCAGGCTTTTCATGGACTCCGGCACATCTTTTTCTTTCAGCTTATTCTGAAGGGTGACCAAGTCAACCGGTTTCCCCTCCTTATAAAGCTCTGACATGGACTCAAAGAGGATCCCATTCTGCTTCTGATAGAAATCCTCCTTGGTGACAATATCAGAAACGTCAGCGATGGCATCCCGGTCCATGATCATCGCTCCGATGACAGACTGTTCGGCCTCCATGCTGTTCGGTTGTATCTTCTTGATAAATGCCTCATCCATTGTCTTTATTTATCCTCTTTCACTTTCACCTTTAACGTGGCAGTCACTTTCGGGTGCACTCTGACCTCCACATTGTGTACGCCAAGCGTCTTGATCGGCTCTGTGTGCATCTTCTTTTTGTCCAAGTCATATCCAAGCTGTTTCTTAGCAGCTTCGGCGATCTCTTTTGTAGATACGGCACCAAATGTTCTTCCGCCTTCTCCCACTTTCATTGTCAAGATGACTTCTTTTTCTTTGAGCTCCTCAGCAAACTTCTTTGCCTCTTCTAATCTTTCTTTTGCTAATTTATCTTCATTAGCCTTCTTAAGCTTCAGATCGTTGACTGCTTTCTTGCTTGCCTCCACACCAAGCCCCTTGCGCAGGAGCACATTTCTTGCGTATCCGTCGTTTGCGTCAATAATATCGTCTTTTTTCCCTACATTTTTTACATCCTGTAATAAAATAACCTTCATCTTATATGTCTCCTTCCTCTTTCATAAACTGCAGAGTTCCTTTGATGATTTGTTTTGCGTCATAAAGGGATACATCCACCATCTGGGCTCCGGCTACCGTCAGATGTCCCCCGCCTCCAAACTGTTCCATGATCTTCTGGACATTTACTTCGTCGATGGACCTGGCGCTGACATAGACACGCTCCTCCACGCCAGTGAGCACAAAGGATGCCTTGATCCCGTCAATATCCAACAGCTCGTTGGCCACCTGGGCTCCCACTACTGTAGGACTGTCGATTCCGATACCTACCAAAGTGGCAATGGCAAAAGAACCGTACATAATCTCAGCGTCACTGACTGCTTTGGCCCGGATCTTGTAGGTATCCAGACTGGTCCTGGACATCTTCCTGACCTTATTTAAGTCGGCTCCGCTGCGCTTTAAAAAGGCCGCGGCCTCAAATGTCCGGACACCTGTCTTGTTGACAAAGTTATCCGTGTCTATGAGCATGCCAAAATACATGGCATTGGCCTCCACTGGTAAGAGCTTGGGTTTTGTAGCAATATACTGCAGAACCTCCGCTACCAGCTCACAGGTAGATGACGCATATGGCTCAATATAAGAGAGTACTGGATATTTGATGGTTTCCTTGCCCTTCCTGTGATGATCCAGTATGACTATGGTGTTGGTCTGATCGAGAAGCTCCTCACACTCTGTATAGCTTGCGTGATTCACATCCACCACGATCAGCAGTGTATTGTCGTCTGTAATCTCCTTAGCCGTATCGCTGGTAATGAACATATCCTCATCGTATTCCTCACACGCCAGAAGTTCCTCCACGATAGGGCGCACGGAGATCGTCGCCTCATTCATAACGATATGGGCTTTTCTTCCCAGAGATAGACCCAGCCGGTACAGACCCACCGCAGCGCCCATGGCATCCGGATCCGGTATCTTGTGGCTCATGATGACCACGTTATCCTTGGATTCCAGAAGCTCTCTCAGCGCATGCGCCTTGACTCTGGCCTTGACCCGGGTGTTTTTCTCCACCACGGCTGCATTTTCCCCAAAGTAAGAAATATCTTCACCGTCTTTGATCACCGCCTGGTCACCGCCGCGGCCCAGGGCTAGATCCATAGCCGTACACGCTGCCTCGTAATTCTCCTGATAACTCTGTCCGTTGATCCCAAGACTGATACTCAGCGTCATATTGCCGCTGCTGCCCAGGTTGATGCTTTTTACTTCCTCTAAGATATGGAACTTTTCCTTCTTTACCTTCTCCAGATACTTCTGCTGAAAGATGATCAGATACTTATCCTTCTCCGTCTTCTTAACGATACCGGAAATATTCTGGATAAACTTGTTGATCTTTTGATCGGCTAACGCCAGAAGCATGGACTGCTTTACCTCGTCCACATTGTCAAGCAGCTCCTCATAGTTGTCAATATAGATCAGCCCCACCACCATCCGCTGGTTTTCGTTCTGCTCCATATACATCTTGAGCATGGTCTGGTCAAAAAAGTAAGCAGCCACCATAGACTGATCCCTGAGCCACTGCTTTGACTTGCTCTCCGTCTCCTCATCAATGAGGCTGTCCATCTGGATCCTGACGAACTCGATCTTATAAAAGCAGGTCCTTTCCTGGTCCTTCTCCAGTGTCTCTTTTTTTACATGGGAAACTGAGTGGTTCATCTCCGACGGCAGAAGATTTTTGTCCAGTTCCGGAAACATCTGCTGCAGCTTGGATATGCTCTTCCCATCCAGGATCTTCTCAAACGCCTGATTATACCACATGATATCTCCGTCCCCGCCGATGAGTACATAGGGCAGGGGCAGTTCCTTGATCAGATGATTCTGGACACGGCTCTGCTCAAACATAAAGTCCATAGTTTCCTGCATCATTTTCTTTTTATGGTAGGGATAATAAAACAAAGAAAACAGCAGAAAAACGAACACAAAGCAGGCCAGGATCACACCTGACTTCACATCAATAGAAAATACCAGAATGTCCGCGATCAGAAACAACAGTCCTGCCAGAACCGGCCAAATGATATCTTTACTGATATTTACACTTGTATTTTTATTTTTCATGGTACAGCTCCTTAAACCTCGGATTCAAATATTGTATTTTTCATTATAGCATGACTGGCAGGTCAGGTCAAAAAAGCCGCCATACCCATAAGGATACGGCGGCTTGTCTTTTATTAATCCTGTGTATAAGGCATTAAAGCGAGATGTCTTGCTCTTTTGATAGCACTTGTGACAGCTCTCTGATGCTTTGCACATGTTCCTGTGATACGTCTCGGTAAGATCTTACCTCTCTCAGAAACATACTTCTTTAATGTCGCTACATCTTTATAATCGATAACGGCATCGGCTTCTGTACAGAATGCACATACTTTTCTTCTTCTGCGTCCGCCTCTTCTCCTGTTCGGAGAATCACCTCTATTGTAAGCCATGATTAAACCTCCTATTTAACTAAATGGCAGTTCCTCTTCCAATCCGTCCGGAATGTTCATAAAACCATCTCCTGCGGCCTGGCTTGGCTGCGGCGGTTTTGAAGGATTGGCTGTCTGCATGCCTCCCCCGTTATACTGGTCTGTAGCCGCTTTGCTCTCGCAGAAATCCTGTTCCTCCACGATCACGTCGGTTGTATAGACCTTCATTCCGTCTTTGTTGGTGTAACTGCCTGTCTGGATCCTTCCGGAAATGACGATCTTGATTCCCTGACGGAAATACTTCTCGGCGAATTCGCCGGCACGTCCAAATGCGACGCAGTTGATAAAGTCTGCATCCGGTTCGCCATCCCTTTTAAATCTCCTGTTAACAGCTAAAGTATATCTTGCAACTGCCGTCGCTCTTTCACCCTGTGAGTATCTCACATCCGGGTCCCTGGTAAGACGGCCCATCAAAATCACTTTATTCATATTGGATTCCTCCTGCCTATCAAAATGTTAGGCATCCTGTTTTACGACTAAATAACGTAATACATTTTCTGTAATTCGAAGTTTTTCTTCTAAAACAGCCGGAACTTCTGTCTCTGCGTCGAACTGGATGAAGTAGTAGTATCCTTCTTTCATCTTCTGGATCTCGTAAGCTAAACGCTTCTTTCCCCATTCATCGACGTTTTTGATCTCAGCTCCTGCGTCTGTAATCATAGCTTTTGCCTTTTCTACTACTTCTGCTCTTGCTTCGTCTTCGATCTTAGCATTCACGACTAATGCGAGTTCATATTTACTCATGTTATCTGCACCTCCTTCTGGTCTTTTCGGCTCTTGGTCTTCTGCCAAGAGCAAGGATAAATTTATATATCACAAGTTGATATATTACCATAAATTCCTGCTAATCGCAAGCTTTTTTCACAAATCCGCGGAAATTCTTCTCCACCAGCTTCCTGGAAACCATCACCTGCCGTCCGCACCCGGAGCACTTCAGACGAAAGTCCATACCCACTCTTAAGATCTCCCATTCGTTGGTCCCGCACGGATGGGACTTTTTCATCTTGATCACGTCGCCGACTTTAAATTCCATACGCATTCTCCTCTCTTTCTTACTTTTAAACAAAGTGGCAAGCCACTTCTCCTCCCAACCCCTCACGCATTTGTGTGCATAGTGCCCGCAGGGCTTTTTTGTTCCATAGGGAGGTTCAAAGAACTTTCCTATGGAACAAGAGAAAGGCAGCCGGGTCAGGGCTGCCTTTGGACAGAGATGTTTTATTTATTCTTCTCTGTAGTTTTTTTCTGCTTTGCAGTGGTTGTCGCTTCTGTTGTTGTCTTTTCCGTTGCTGTGGTTGTTGCTTTGTACTTAAATGTGATCTTCTTCCACAGTTTCTGATTGATGCTCTTATCATCGTCCCACTTCTTGTCTGCATCTTTGGTCCACTTTTTGTATACCTTCTGGTATGCAGCCTGCTGTTTTTCCTGCAGCAGTGTACTCTTGGATGTGGCAAGGGCACTCTTAACATTCGGATTCAGCATCTTGATGATGACATATGCGTCATCAGTCTCGATCACACCGCTGACCTGGTTCTTCTTTAACTTGGAGGCGGCTTCTTCAAACTTTGTTCCGAGGGTAGCTTTTCCTTTTGTGTAGCTTTCTTCATTGTCTGAATCCACTTTATACTTCTTGGCTACAGACTTGACGCTCTGGCCCTTTTTGATAGCCTTTAACGCTTCTTTGGCTTTCTTCTTCTGTGCAGCTTTTTCCTTTGCCGTCATGTCCACTTCTTTGCCGGTCTTGCTATCAGTCTTCTTTGTGGTGAAGGCGAGCTTGTATACTTTTACAGTTTTCGCTTCCTCATCCGTCACCTTCACATCCGCCTTTTCGATGATGGCGTTCATTACTTTCTGCGCGATGAGATTTTCCTGCTGGATTCCTTTAATGTAATCCTTATCTGCGTTTGTCACCTTCATCACACGTTTCCCGAGTTCATTTTTGGTAAATGACTTCACGGATTCGTCCAACTGCTTCTTCTCATCAGATGTGAGCTTTACATTGTAGTCATCTGCATGGGCTGCCAGCACCTTTACGGTCTTAATCTGGTTGATGACATTGTCTTTGATAGAATCCTGCATTGTGATCTTCTTGCCCTTTTTGTCGGTCCCGACCTGAGTTGACCACAGTTTATCGCCTAAATATGCAGCGTACTGCTGTTCTGCGCTGTACTGCATAATTCTTGCATATACGTGGGCTTCCTTATAGGTCACCTTATTTCCTGCATATTCAAACAGTTTCCTGTCATCCTGCTTTTTGCAGCCTGCCAATAAGGCAACACACAAAGCCATGACTGCCGTGAGACATGCTATCTTTTTCGCTACACGTTTCATTCTTCGTTTCCTCCATTTAATTTATTTCCATTTTGCATTATACTACATAACTATCTGATAATCAACGCATCCAAAGAGTTCACACAATGTTCAATTTTTGAAAGCCACTCACTCTTTTTGGAGGATGACAAGTCCAGGACAAACACAGGGTGTTCTCCTGCACTGACGGAAAGTTCCTTCGGAAATTCGTTTAAGACATCCGGGATTTTCTCCACCTGAACATTTGCCTTGGGATTCATCTCAAAGGATACTTTCTCGCCCTTCTGCTTCACATCAGTCATATAGGCGTGATGTGCCATAGATTTTAAGAGTGCAATGTGGAGCAGATTGACCACTGCCGCCGGCAGATCGCCGAAACGGTCCAAAAGCTCATCCTGCATATCCTCCATCTCATCTCTCGTGTCGATGGCAGAGATCCTCTTATAGAGCTCCAGCTTCTCCACCTCATTGCGGATATAGGCAGATGGCAGGAACGCATCGATGTTCAGATCCAGCGTTGTATCAAAATCAGAATCCTCTGAAAGTTCTCCCTTAAGCCGCAGTACCGCGTCATTTAACATCTTGCAGTACAAATCATAACCCACGGCCTCCATATGCCCAGACTGCTCTTCCCCAAGCAGGTTGCCTGCGCCACGAATCTCCAGATCCCGCATGGCAATCTTGTATCCAGATCCCAGGTCTGTAAATTCCCTGATGGCCTGAAGTCTTTTTTCTGCCGTCTCTTTTAATAAGGTGTCCCTTTTGTACATTAAAAATGCAAATGCGTTCCGGTTGGACCGTCCCACACGCCCTCTGAGCTGATAGAGCTGGGAAAGTCCAAGCTGGTTGGCATCATGGATGATCATCGTGTTTACATTGGGAATGTCCAGCCCTGTCTCGATGATGGTGGTGGAGACAAGAACGTCAATCTCTTTTTCCATGAACTGCATCATGATATTTTCCAGCTCCCTCTCCCTCATCTGCCCGTGGGCAAAAGCCACTTTGGCATCCGGAAGCAGCTTTTGGAGCCCACTGGTGATCTCGGCAATGTTATTAACCCTGTTATATACATAATATACCTGCCCGCCTCTTGTCATCTCACGGTGGACCGCTTCCTTGACCAATTCTTCATTATATTCCATCACGTAAGTCTGGATGGCCCGCCGATCATGGGGAGGTTCTTCCAGGATGCTCATATCCCTGATTCCAATCAGGCTCATATGCAGAGTCCTGGGGATCGGGGTCGCAGACAGGGACAGCACGTCCACGTCCTTCTTCAGGGTTTTGATCTTCTCTTTGTGTCCCACGCCGAACCGCTGTTCCTCGTCAATGATCAAAAGTCCCAGGTCCTTATATTTCATATCCTTGGACAGCAGGCGGTGTGTCCCGATGACCACATCCACGATTCCTTTTTTCAGGCCCTCCATGGTCTCTTTCTGTTCCTTTGGACTGCAGAATCTGGACATGACTCGAACCGTCATAGGATAATTTTTAAATCGCTCACAGAATGTATTGTAGTGCTGCTGAGCCAGGATGGTGGTGGGCACCAGATAGGCCACCTGCTTTCCGTTGGTCACTGCCTTAAACGCTGCCCGGATGGCAACCTCCGTTTTCCCGTATCCCACATCGCCGCAGATAAGCCGGTCCATGATCTTTGTGCTCTCCATGTCCCTCTTCACATCCTCAATGGCATTCAGCTGGTCCTGCGTCTCCTCATAGGGAAACATCTCCTCAAATTCCTTCTGCCAAACGGTATCCTTATCACACACGTATCCTTCCTTGGCCTGGCGGACCGCATACAGTTCCACCAGTTCCTTTGCTGTCTCCCTGACCTGGCCTTTGACCCGCTTTGTGGTCTTCTTCCACTCATTTCCTCCCAGCTTATTAAGCCGGGGCTTCTTTGCATTAGCGCTGGCGTACTTGGCAATCTGGTCCAAAGCAGAAGCCAGAATAAACAGATTGTCGCCGCCCTTGTACTCGATGCTGATATAATCCTTTTCCACATTGTTCACGGTGATCTTTTCGATCCCCCGGTAAATGCCGACACCATGTTTTTCATGCACAACATAATCGCCGATAGAAATATCAGCAAAGTTCTTTATTTTCTCGCCCTTGCCTTTAAACGCCGCCTTTTTCCTGCGTTTTTCTTTTCTTCCGCTGAATATATCACTCTCGGAGATCAACACCCACTTTGTCTCAGGATATTCAATGCCGCTTTTTAATTTCCCAGGGGTGATGACGATCTGTCCCGGAGCCATCTCTTCTGAGGGCTTTTTATCATAAGTGACCGTAAGACCATTCTCCCTCATATCCTCCGCCAGACGCTTAGCTCTTGTGACGGACGGTGACACCACCAGGATCCTGTAGTCCTTTTTCTGATACCTTTTCAGGTCCTTGACCAGCTGCTCAAAGCTGTTGTTGTAGGACTGAACAGACTTCGCTTCCATAAAAAAGGTCTCTGTGCCCGGTGCATACTTCACCTCGGAAGCCAGCGCGGATAAAAAGACCGTCTGCTGCTTCATCAGACGGCTCAACGCCTCCTCAAAACAGGATACCGTTTCCATCTGGCTTGGCAGAAGATATCCTGCCTCCAGACGGCTTTTCATACTCTCAGTAAATTCCAGATAAAAGCCTTTTCCCCGTTCTTCCACATGCTGGGGCTCATCCACGTAGACTGTGGTTTCTTTCGGAAAATAATCCAAAAAGGATACAAGCTTGTCATAAAAATACGGAAGATACCCCTCTACACCGATGAGCATGGAAAGCTCGGAGAGTTCTTCCTTGAGCCTTTTGTATTCCTTTTTCAGCCTGACCTCTTTGTCCGTTTCAAACGCACTGTGGAACTTCGCCGCCAGGTCCTCATATTCTGCCTGGATCTTTTTAAGCCCTGCAGTGATCCGCTCCTCACTTAACACGATTTCCGTGGCCGGATAAACCGTCAGGCTTTTGATCTCCTCAATGGACCGCTGGCTCTGGGCGTCAAAGCTTCGGATAGAATCCACTTCCTCTCCCCAAAGCTCGATCCGGTACGGGCAGTCCGAGGTAAACGGGTAGATGTCTATGATCCCGCCCCTCACGGCAAATTCACCGGCAGCCTCCACAAACGGGGCTCTCTCATATCCCATGGCCGTAAATTCTTTTGTGATCTCTTGCTCAGAAATTTCTGTCTCCAGGCTGATGGTCACCCGGTTCTTCTTGATCTCAGAAAGGGGCACGACCCGGTCCATTAATGCATCAATGGATAGAATAAATACACCACCCTGTCCTTTTATGATGCTCTCAATCCCCCTAAGCCGCTCTTTTGCGATGGCATTTCCATGGACATCCGCGCTGTAAAACAGCGGATCCTTGGCAGGAAAATAGATGGCATCTCCCCCAAAGAACTGGTAATTCTCTGCCCATTCCTTGGCCTTATTCTCATCTGCCGTCACAATGATCTTATAATTTCCGCGTTTCTTCTTTCCTTTAAATGTACTGACCAAGTGGGCTTTTGCCCCGTCAGTACATCCGGACACCAAAACAGGACCCTGATGACGCTCAAGGCCTGCTTTTATCTGTCCATATACTGCATCGTTTTCAAAAATCTGCTCTAACACGTCTCATTCCTTACTTTCTGCTGCGGTTACTTCCTCGCCTTTTTATTATATTGGTTCATGGCTCCGGATATGTCATCCATTACCATAAGCTTTACCGCATCGTCCACATCCGGGAACACATCATCGTAGATTTCCCTCTCTCCTTTAGAGAAATGCCCAAGCACATAATCTGCCAGATCATATCCCTTTGGTTTTTCTCCCACGCCGATCTTAATCCTCGGAAAATCCATGCTGCCCAGATGGCTGATGATGCTCTTGATCCCGTTGTGTCCTCCAGCACTTCCTTTTCTCCTGATCCTAACCTGCCCAACATCCAGAGATATATCATCAAAGACCACGATAAAATCCGAAGGGTCCAGCTTATAGAAATCCATGATTCCCCGGAGGCTTTCCCCGCTTAAATTCATAAAGGTCTGCGGCTTTATGAGCAGGACCTTCTGCCCTCCTAAGTATCCGCTTCCAATGAGCGCCTTATGCTTTTTTGTAGAAAATTCTATCTGGTTTTTCCCGGCAATATAGTCAACAGCCGCAAATCCGATGTTATGCCTTGTGTTCTCATACTGCCTGCCGGGATTGCCCAGTCCTGCGATCACTTTCATTTTACTGCTCCTTTGTCCTGGTTCCTTTTCCAATTAGTCTGGAACCAGTATAACAAAAGATTATAAATTTTGAAAGAAGTCTCTTGTTTTAGTTACCTTCTTCATCATCTGGTCAAATCCTTTCGGGGTCAGAGACTGGGGACCGTCACAGAGCGCCTTGGCCGGATTGTTGTGAACTTCCACCATGAGCCCGTCAGCCCCTGCCGCAATGGCAGCCAGAGCCATTGGCTCTACCATAAACCGGATTCCTGTGGCATGGGATGGATCCACGATCACTGGCAGATGTGATTTCTTTTTGATCATTGGGATGGCGGACAGATCCAGTGTATTCCTCACTGCAGTCTCATAGGTCCTGATCCCACGCTCACAAAGAATCACGTTCTCATTTCCCCCTGCCATGATGTACTCGGCGCTCATGAGCCATTCATCAATGGTGCAGGCCATTCCCCTCTTTAAAAGCACAGGTTTGTCGATCTTTCCTAGTTCTTTTAACAGTTCAAAATTCTGCATGTTCCTGGTCCCTACCTGGATCAGATCCACGTCCTCAAACAGATGGAGATGGCTGGCATCCATGATCTCTGTGACGACAGGAAGTCCGGTGGCCTTTTTTGCCTCCAGCAAAAGCTTCAGCCCCTCATCGTGAAGTCCTTGAAAAGCGTAAGGCGATGTCCTCGGCTTAAATGCGCCTCCTCGCAGGAACCCTGCCCCTGACTCTTTTACCTGCTGGGCCACCTCTGTCATCTGCTCCTTTGTCTCGATGGAGCAAGGACCTGCGATCACCTGAAAGTTTCCTCCGCCGATCTTGACCCCAGAAATATCCACAGCCGTGTCATTGGGGTGGAATTTTCTGTTGGCTTTTTTGTATGGCTCCTGAATCCGCTGCACGGTCTCCACAATGTCATTGGCCATCACATGGTCCACATCCACTTTGGAAGTATCCCCGATCAGCCCTAAAAGCTTTGTATTAATGCCGGCAGATTCGTGGATGGCAAACCCCTGGGACTCCATCTCCTGCTTTAATGCCTCTACCTGCTGATCCTTTGCGTCACTCTTTAAAATAATAATCATGATACCTTCTCCTCCTTGATTTGTGTGCATAATGTCCGTTGGACTTTTTATTTCATAGGAGGTACTTTCCAATGAAATAAAAAAGGGCCTGTATTCTACTACAAGAATACAGGTCCTAAACATAATCTATTACGATTAAACTTTACTTGGTTCTAGGAGATGATTCATTGTAGCGCAAAAAGCCAGGATTAAAGTAATAACCCCAGAAATAAAATGAAAAAGCATATGCATTTGACATTTCTCTTTTTGCTGACATGATGTTCTCCTACATTCATAACTTATATCTATCAAACCGATAGTTTATATCTATTAAATTACACGATATCCTCCCTCTTGTCAAGGAAAACTCAGATGGATTTGTACTGCCATTTGCCTCTGAAGTAACGGATCATGAACAGCACAGCACGCACTGCCCAGTCTAAGGTCATGGCAACCCATACCCCGAACACTCCCCATCCAAGCCATTTTCCCAGAACAAAACTGAAAAAGATGCGAAAGATCCACATGGAGATAATGGCAACGACCATTGTATATCTCGCATCGTTGGAAGCTCTCAGTGTATTTGGCAGGGTGAAGGAAACCGGCCAGATAGTCACACAGCATAGAGTATGATACAACAGAATCCTCCTGGTAATGGCCGCAGTCTCCGGTGTAAGGTGATAAGCTCTTATGATGACTGGAAGTATGAAAACGATAAAAATATTAAATATAAGCAGCGAAGCATAGGCGATCTTTAACAGCTTTTTTGTATAATAACGGGCTGCCTCATAATCGTTTGCGCCTACACACCGTGATACCACAGTGAGCACCGCAAGCCCCACGGCCATACCCGGAATGATCTCAAACAGAGCCACCATGTTGCTGACTGCGTTTGCGGTGATGGCAGAAGTTCCAAAGCCCGCCACCAGGCTCAGCACAAGAATCTTTCCCAGCTGGAACATACTGTTCTCCACCCCGTTGGGAACTCCGATATTTAAAATTTTCCCCACCAGAAATCCCTTAAATTTAAAATGAAAATTTCTGCTGATATGTACGGCTTGGTTTCTGTTTTTTAATAAAACCAAAATAACCACTGCCGCAATCACCCTGGAAGCCAGTGTCGGGATCGCCGCCCCTTCCACTCCCATACCGACGCCGTAGATCAAAACAGCGTTTCCGATGATGTTGATGGCATTCATAAACAAGGACATCTGCATTGCGATCTTGGAATTGCCCATGGTCCGGAACAGCGCCGCGCATCCGTTGTAGACTGCCAAAAATGGAATAGATGCGGTCACGATCAGCAGATAGACCTCCGCATTGTGCATGACCGCCGGCTCAATGGCCCCGAACACTCCGTGAAGGATCAGTCCCCGCATGGCATAGATCCCCGCCATGATGGCCAGCGCCAGGGCTGAAATAAACAGGATCAGCTGATCTGCGGTCTTGCAGGCCATCACATGCTTTTTCTGTCCCAGATACTGCCCGGCCACCACTGCGCCGCCGGTAGCCAGGGCAGCAAACATGTTGATTAACAGGACCATGATGCTGTCCACCAGCGAAACACCGGAAACTGCGGCTTCCCCCACGCTTGAGATCATGATGGAGTCGGCCAGCCCCACAGTCACAGTCAGCATCTGCTCAATGATCAGCGGGATGATTAAGCTTTTCAAATCCTTATTAGTAAATAAAACCTCTCTTTTTTCCATTCCTATTACTTTTCTCCGTTTTTCCTGTCCACACTGTCTACCATGTAGGCAATGGCCTGATCTCCTGTGATGTTACAGGCTGTACCGAAGCTGTCCTGGGAAAAGTGCAGGGAAATGATCAGCTGGCTCATAGGGTCCGTAAAATGCAGCATGGACTTAATCAGCCCGAGGGCTGCCATAACGCCTCCTCCCGGTACTCCCGGAGCCGCCACCATCGTGATTCCCAGCATGAAAATAAACGGAAGGAACATAGACAGGGTAGGTGTCAGCCCGTTGGCAAGCATAATACCCATAGAACCGATCACCAGACAGATGGTATCCCCAGACAGATGGATCGTTGCACAAAGAGGGATAACAAAGTCCGCAATATCTTCAGATACCCCGCCATTTTTGCTGCTCTCCAGATTCACCGGTATAGTAGATGCGGAAGACTGGGTTCCAAGAGCCGTGAAGTAGGCAGGGGCAATGCCCTTTAGATTCTTAAATTTATTTTCTTTTGTGAACAATGTGGATACAAGGAACTGAAACGCGATGTAGAGCCATTGGAAAATCAGGATCATCACATACAGCTTGATGAACATTTTAATGGTGGGAAGCAGCTTCCCCTCCGCGGCGATCTTGCTGAACAGCCCGGCCACATAAAATGGGATCATCGGTATGATGATCTTATTCAGTGTCTTTGTAATAATCTCCTGAAGATCCTTTAAGCAGAGCAGCAGCGTATCGTTCCTGCTGTTGGCGATGCCAAGGCCTAAAAGGAAAGCCAGGACCAGCGCTGTCATAACTCCGAAGACCGGGTCAGCCTGAATGGTAAAGATCGCTTCAAAAGACTTGGTTTGGATCTCACTTCCTGTAATTCTCTGAATCAATGACGGCAGAAGAGCCTTTCCCGCAAAAAATGCGCCGATCCCCGCGATGACAGTGGATGCATAGGCTAAAAGCAGGGTCACTCCAAACAGCTTATTTGCCTTTTTCCCCAAGTCCGCAAGCCCAACGGCCACAAAGGACAGAATCAAAAGCGGAATGATAAAATTTAAAAATGTACTAAACAGTGTCGTAAAGGTCACAAACAGGCGGATCAGACCTTTAAAAACAAACGTATCGCCAACACCGAACAGATCTCCTATGGAACCGACCAGCATACCTGCAACGATACCGATCAGCAGCCGTGTCAGCAAACCTATTTTTTTCTTTTTCATAAATATGTTTCTCCCTATTCTACTCTTGTTAAAACGGCAGACAGGTGTCCGCCCCACAAGATATTATTATACGTCGTGAAAATAAAGATAACAAGAGGCACCATTATTTTCAAGAATTTTCTATGACATAATCAGATATAAAATTAATGCTTTGGAAAGGGTTGACTTTATACCCCAACCAAAATAAATTGTAACATTCGACTTAGATGATTAGAAAGGAAAACTTGTATATCCGTATATTTAAATATTAACTCAAATAATAAGCCATTATATTTTTAAGTTGCTTCTTTATTTTGTTTTAGCTTTTTCAACTCAATTCAATAACTGTTCACAGTTTAGACTAAAAGAAATTTTGGCATTGTCGAAAGTTCTTAATTTAAAAGACAAAAAAATAATGACGATTTTTTTAATATGAATAGCGATTGTAATTCTTAATATTTTAAATTTTTTGGAGGTATCGTTATGAATTTTACTGAGGAAATGAAAATTTGGTTATTCGATTTAGCACATGGAAATCTGGAACATGATCAAATTATAAAGGGATTTATAAAACCTTATGCAATAAATGATATGGTTTTCATAGAGAGCATAAACGGATCAAAGTAAATCAGCTAAAAAAGACTTAATCTGTAAAACTACCGACTAAGTCTCTTTTGTCTCCATTCAATTCCACATATAAATGAAGCAAAAACCAGCGAGTTCTGCTCTTTTCCTTTTATGCGTACATTAATTTACCTTTTGGTTCAGGAATTTGTTGTCCTCTTTCTTTTGCTACTTCAATCCATTCTTCTATAATTATTTCTGCATTGCTGATAGCTTCCTGTACCGTTTTGCCATCTGCCATGCATCCAGGCAGTTCAGGTACTTCAACAATAAATGCTTCATCTTCTGTTGACCAGTAAATAATACGTTCATATTTATACATTTTGGATACCTCCTATAATTTGATTTTATATTTCAAAATATAATTTCTGATTTGCTTGATCTGATACGGCTTAGCCATATTCCCTTGTGGCTGGATATTTATATTATCCGGAAGATTTTTGTAAGAGTAAATAAAATGTTCCCCTTTGATTCTACATTCAAAACCTAAGACATCAAGAAGTTTTCTCAAGTCTCTGAATTTTATATTTTTATCTTACGTTCCACTCATGATAGAAACCATGATTTTTTCTGCTGTTGGCATAGTATTAGATCCTTTCTTGATACTATATAATCATACCACTTCTAAAAGTGAATATTAGAAGTTTTTAAAAAGAGCCTTTTTCTCTTCCTCTTTAGGAACATACTCAATTAAATCCTTTGGGGTTTTGCTTTATACATATTTATGCCAGCCTGTTCTAAAGCATCTCCAACATTGAATTTATATTTTAACATTTGTAACACCTGTCATATATTTTCAATTTTACTTTAGCATACTTCATATTTTAAGTAAACAAGTGTACCACTTAGAAAAGTAATAAATTTATCAACTATCACTTTTCTGAGTGGTACAACAAAAATATAAAAAAAAGGAAATTAAGAACACAATTTCTTAACTCCCCATACACCTGTGCCCAGTTTTGGATCGTAAGGACCTCTTTTTTCCCTTCGGCATTGATCCCAAGAATCACATAGGCAGCAAGTTTACGGATCATGCCATTGTCACGGACAGAATAGTGGATGGCATCAATATTATACTCCTGCAAGAAATATTACTGATTGTATGACAAGGCTATGCTGTGAACAAAAAATAAACGGTGGTGGCATTACTAAACTTCGGAAAACGACCAGTTCTGATTTGCAGATGCAAGGAACACCTAAAACAATTGTCGCTAGTATGTTGGGACATACCACAGAGACAAATGAAAAGTATTATACCTACGATACCTCTAACCTAGACGAAAAGAAAAAGATTATCCAAGAGCGCAATTCCAAATTCAAGAATTTGTTACACACTGGATAATCCCAACCAAAGCCAACCAAGCTTCATTGTCTTACAAAAAAATAAATCCCCCATAAAATGGAGGATTCATCGGGGCAACAGGATTTGAACCTGCGACCTCGTAGTCCCGAACCACGCGCTCTACCAAGCTGAGCCATGCCCCGCTTTTGCTATTATATTACGTCTGGTTCAAAAATGGAAGAGGAAATTTCATTTTTTTTAATATTTATTGTATATTTTTCTGTACTTCAGAGCTTTTACTTTAGTAAAGGCTCAAATTCGTCTCCTGGCATTGGCCTTGCAAAATAGTATCCCTGAATGTCATCACATTGAAGCTTCTTTAAGAATTCATATTGCTGTTCCGTCTCCACCCCTTCTGCTGTCAGGTGAATTCCCAGGCTTCTGGAAAGTTCAATAATGCTCCTGATAATCTTTTCTCCCCTGTTGTCGCCAATGTCGTCCACAAAACTCTTGTCCAGCTTCAGAACATCAATCGGCATCGAACTTAACATGGTCATAGAAGAATACCCTGTCCCAAAATCATCCATCAGTACGGAGAATCCGATCTCATGCAGTTCATCAATAATGTTTTTGAGCAGTTCCTGATCCTCTGACATAACACTCTCTGTGATCTCCAGAGGAACCAGTTCCGGCGGGATCTTATACTCTTCCAAGATATTTTGATATTTTTGTACAAAAGCGCTGTAAAAGATATTATACCGGGACAGGTTGACAGACACCGGCACTACCTCTCTTCCCTCATCGATCCACTGCCGCTGCTGTCTGCAGACTTCCCGGAACATAAATTCGTCCAGGACGACGATCAGACCGTTTTCTTCAAAAACCGGAATAAAGTCAGACGGCGGTACGATCTTTCCGTCCTTTCCGATCCATCTGACCAGGGCCTCCGCCCCTACGATCTTCTTTGTCTCCGTATCATATTTAGGCTGATAATAGGCACAGAATTCATGCTGAGCCAGAGCCGTTTCCATCCGGTCCTCCATCTCCTTGTTATGAATAATCCGTTTTTTCAGTTCTTCATTGTAGAAGGCGTAGTAATTGTGCAGCTGGTTTTTTACTGTGGCCTGAGCAATCAGCGCCATGTCCGACATGGCATCAATGGCCATGCTGCGGTCAGTTACCAGATAAATACCGATACTCGGCTTTATTTTATAGTTCATATTCTTCATCCGCTGAATATGTGTGATGAACTGGTCCAGACGTCTCAGAAGCTCCTTCTCTGAATGATAGTGCATAAGTCCTACAAAACGGTCTGCCTCCCTGTGGGCCGCCAGTTCCCCATCCTGCATCATGCCTCTCCAAATATGCCAGATCAGACGAATAATCTCATCCCCTGTCTTAAACCCAAACAGTTCATTGACCAGCTTAAAGCGGTCGATATCCATACAGAGGACAGCCATCTTGCCAGTCTCTTTTTCCAATGCCTTCTCTGCCTTTAAACAGAATGCCCGGTAATTATCTCCGCCTGTCATACTGTCCGTATATGCAATCTCCATCAGCTTGACCTGCTTCTTTTTCTCGGACCTTACAATGTAAATCAAAAGAGCCAGAAATAAAGCTAGAATAATGCCTGACTGTACATAGGTTAGTTTCATAATGGCCATGGCTTTTGTATTTGCCACTTCGGTGGGGACCACAGTCAGAAGA
This sequence comes from Anaerostipes rhamnosivorans, assembly GCF_005280655.1. NCBI lineage: Bacteria > Bacillati > Bacillota > Clostridia > Lachnospirales > Lachnospiraceae > Anaerostipes > Anaerostipes rhamnosivorans. The sequence goes on along the minus strand of NZ_CP040058.1, from coordinate 297,909 downwards.
TACCAGTCATTGATCTCCGTAGGAACATAGTACATGTACTTTCTCTCCCCATTGAGAAACTCAATGTGGCCTTTTTCTTGATTTTTTAATGCTTTTTTCAGCTGGTCAGAACAATTTTTATTTTCTGCCGATGCCTTGCGCAAAGCCTTAAAGATATTGGACATATCTTTAAAACTATTGTGATTGTCAGAGTCCACCACAACGTTTCCGTTGCGTTTCACAACATAAGTATAGCCTTTTCCATAATATGTAGAGATAGACAAAGCCTTTTTAAAATCATCCGTCCGGTAGGCTGCATATAATACTGCCTCCACCTTCTTTCCCCGGACGATGGGCGTGCTGTAAATATTGATCTTTTCTTTTGTTGAATCCAGGCGGTCTGTCAATGTCTCGGAAATGGAAGAAATGCCTTCCAGCCCTGACTTGAAATACTCTCGGTCTGCCAGATTCCCCACCTTCTGGTCGCTTGTATATACGGTCCCATCGGTAAGAATGATCCCCATCCGCTTAAACTGGTACTTGTCGGAAACCTTCTGAAAACTTTTCGCCAGCTTTTTCGGATTCTCAAGCTTTTTATCGCTGATTTCATTGGCGATGCCGTCCAGGAGATTGATCTCCCCCAGAATTTCTTTTCTCAAAATCTCCACGCTCTGTCCAGAGACCTCCTGAAGGGAGCTTAAGACTTCATTTTCCAGATTGTTGTGCAGGGCTTGGGAGTATATATACAGGGAAGAAAATAGACCAAAAGACAGTACGATTATAAAAAACAGGATTCTTTTCATCATAGAACTCTCTTTCATTTTATTCCTCCCTTCCCTTGTATTTCTTACTGCCCTTAAATTATAAAGCATATACCTGGTTTTGCACAATCATTATTTTATGAGATTGAGCTTCTTAAGTTCCTCCTCTGCCTGGTCCCTGCTCTTAAATATGATTCCTGAATACCCATAGTTCCTTGCCGCTTCAACGTTTACCTCCAGGTCATCAATAAAAACAGACTCCTGAGGGGTGATGCTGTATCTTTCTTCCAGCGCCTGATAGATCTCTCTTTCCGGCTTCACTGACAGCACCTCATAGGAGATCAGACTTCCGTCTGCCTCAGCGAGAAAGGAAAATGGTTCTTTTCGATTCTCAAATGATGTTTTGCCGTAATTACTGAGAATGTATACAGAATAGCCCTCTGCCCTCAGACTTCTGACCCACTCAGCCGCATAAGGATATTCCTCCGTCATCTCATGAATATGCTCATAAAACAGATCAATCTGTTTCTTGTATTTAGGCGCCAAGGAATAGAACCCTTCTACGATCTCCTGGTCAGACATGGCCCCGCGGTCAAACTCCTGCCAGTAAGGCCCTCTCACCGTGGCATCTGCCATATGCTCAAACGTTTCCCCCTCAAATCCAAGTCTGTGGAATAACTGCTCCCACGCAAAATCCGCCAGGACATTTCCAATGTCAAATATCACATTTTTTATCATTCCGTCCTCCTAACTGTCTGTCTAGAAAAATATCTCAGGTTCCGCCCGCTCTGTATACTGCTCTTCCAGCTCTGTCTTGTGGTACAGATATCCTTCATCCTCATAATATCTGGCCTGCCTTGGACATTTCTTGATACAAGCCCCGCATTTGATGCAGATGCCGTTTACTGTTTTCACGTCCTCACGGTTTATAGATCCCATAGGACAGACCTCAGCGCAGATGCCGCATCCATCACAGTCCCCTGAAGTCAAAGGCTTCACTTTTCTGATATCAATGAAGGTTCCCTTTCTGTCACGGGGCTGATAATACCCTCTGTACGGTGCCGGCGTTCCCTTCACATACACAGGGTGTACAAAATCCTCCTTCTCATACATTTTGAGACGCTGACAGAGTCCATACGCAAACTCCCTGGCCAGGCTGACATCCTTGTGGTCCGGCCGGTCTTTTCCCAGTGTCCTGGAAAATGCGTGTTCTCCCACAAAGGCTCCCGCAGCAATGGTGTAAAAGTGGTTTTGTTCCAGCAGGTCGCGGAGTTCTATCAGCGCGTCGTCGTAATTCCGGTTTCCATAGACTGTGACCGGCACTGCCAGGGCATGATTTCCCTTGATATAATCCCTTAGGAATCCAAGCAGCACATTGGGCACCCTGCCTGCATAGACCGGTGTTCCAAAAACCACAAGATCCTCAGGTTCAAAAACGAGGAGCTCTTTTCTTGCACCAGGCAGCGTAAAGTCATACTCGTGATACGGGACACGCAGTGTTCTGGCCGCCTCCTTTGCCAAAACTGTGACAATCTTTTTTGTTGTATCTGTGGCACTGAAATAGACTGCCCAAACTCTCTTACATTCCATAACTAAACCCTCCTTTGAACCAGATCCATAAGTAAATACTATTAAAAACATTATACCTTAACGTGCTAAGCACGCCAAGCCCGGAAGGCATAGAATACAGTGTGCCCTGCGTCCATAAAACAAAAAATCGTGGTCCGCATTGACGGCTCTTTTTAATCGTGGGATACTTACTCTAAGAAGTGTTAATATCCATGATAGAAAGGTTTATTCATTATGAAGACATCTGATGATTTAAAAGCATTGTTACAGAGGATCGACCATAAAGGTTATCCCACATATAAAGACACAAGAGGCAGCTATCGTTTTGACGGCTATGTGCTGAATATTGACCACGTACAGGGAGATCCTTTTGCATCTCCTTCCAAACTGAGTGCCGTGATTCCCGGCTCAACGGCCGGATTTCCGTCTTCCCTGTTTGACCTGCCTCATAAGCGCATTGCCCTTCAGGATCATCTGACACGCTTGTTCGCAAAAAAACTAGAGTCTTTTAACTTCAAAGCCAAAGGCTCCGGAAAAAGCGGGCTTATCTCTGTCAGCAGGTGCGGACAGGAGATCTTATCCCGCACCGCTTTGTCCATGGATCCTTCCTCCGGTAATCTCTCCGTTCACTTTGAGGTTGGATTCCCGGCCAGAGGACGAACCATCGCCGCCTTTGAACTGATTAAGATCCTGTTCGATTTCCTGCCGGAATGTGTGCGCTCTTCCTTCTATTATAATAGGTTAAATAAAAGGGTCATAAAAGAAGTGGCCGATCTTTCTGAAGACCAACAGTATATCCGGGAGCAGCTTCCAAAACTGGGCCTCTGCGCATTCGTGGCAGACGGTTCCATCCTACCCAGGGAAAGCGGTGTTTCTTCCCGCCCGATGAAGCAGGCGGTGGCTTTTCATTCTCCTGATTCCCTGAAGGTCACTCTTAACCTGCCCCATCACGGTCCCCTTACCGGAATGGGAGTCCCAAAAGGCATCACTCTCATCGTAGGAGGCGGATACCACGGGAAATCTACTCTTTTAAAAGCTCTGGAACTGGGCGTGTACAATCATATAAAAAATGACGGAAGGGAATATGTGATCACCGATGACACAGCCGTGAAACTCCGGGCCGAGGACGGGCGCAGTATTAAAAACACAGATATTTCTCTGTTTATCAACAACCTTCCAAACGGCAAGGATACCTCTTCCTTCTCCACAGAGGATGCCAGCGGAAGTACTTCCCAGGCCGCCAATGTGGTGGAAAGCATGGAAGCCGGAACTTCCCTGTTCCTCATCGATGAGGATACCAGCGCCACCAACTTTATGATTCGGGACGAACTGATGCAGAGAGTGGTCCACCGGGATCTTGAACCGATCACGCCGTTCATTGAGCGGGTTCAAGGATTGTATGAGGACCACGGGATCTCTTCCATCATTGTTGCCGGAAGTTCCGGTGCCTATTTCCAGGTTGCCGATCATATCCTGCAGATGGACCGATACGTGCCGAAAGAAATCACTGCCTTTGCAAAAGAAGAGGCCAAAGCCTTTCCTTTGGTGACGCTCCCAGAAAAAATGCCGGAGAATCCATCATTTTGCCGTATCATCCAGAGTAACCGTTCCTTTACGAAAAACGGAAGAAACAAGTTGAAAACACTGGGAAAGGATGCGTTCCAAATTAATAAAGAGACTGTAGACTTAAGATATACGGAACAGCTCTGTGATGCTGAACAGACTACGGCGCTCGCGTATGCACTTCTGTATGCCCAGCTTCATCTGATCGACGGCCGGAAGGATCTTCGGCAGATTGTGGAAGAACTGATGCGGATCATAGAGACAAAAGGCCTAGCGGCAATCCTTGACTGTGGATATGTGAAGTCCAATCTAGCTGAACCGAGAAAGCAGGAAGTGTTTGCGGCATTTAACCGGTATCGAAAACTTTAAGATCAAAAAAGGAGGGCTTTATTTTGAGTGAACCTAAACAATTCGCCAGTCGGGCGGACTTTCGGAAATGGCTGTCTGACAATGGCCGGTCAAGTGCCGGTATTTGGCTTTTATTCGGCAAAGCAGGCGGTCCAAAAACCATAAAAGCAGGTGAAGCGCTTGAGGAGGCCCTGTGCTTTGGATGGATTGATGGAAAGATGCAGAAGATCGATGACAAAACCTACAAAAAATATTTTTCTTCGCGCAGAGAAAACAGTAAGTGGTCTGAAAAAAATAAAAAGTTGGTGAAAAGCCTTGAGGAACAAGGGCTTATGACCGATGATGGCAGAACAAAAATAGAGAAAGCCAAAAAAAACGGCCAATGGGATGCCCCGAAATCTCCGGCCGTCACAGAAGAACAGATCGCTTCTTTATCCGCTCTGTTAAAAGAGTATGAACCTGCATATACAAACTTTCAGGCAATGTCACCGTCTGTTAAAAAAACTTACACTAAGGCTTATTTTGATGCAAAGACCGATGCCGGCCGGGAAAAGCGGATCTTATGGATGGTCGGCCGGCTTAACAAAAATCTAAAACCTATGTAACTGAAAAGTACGCCCAGCTTATATCAGGCGTACTTTTTATTTGTTTACATTCTGCGCTCAAACACTTTGTAGGAGACTACATAAGTGATCAAGAATACCCACACGAGAACACCCACGATCTTTGTAAGTACCGGATACCAGAGACCGCCGATGAGCCAGGTCCCATAGAGAGCTATAATCAATGCAGTGGCCGCAAACCGGTATGCCTTCTTGCCTATTTCCTGATTTCTCTCATCAGTATTGGAAAGCCGAAGTTCCTTTAATTTGGCAGGGTTTTTTAAGACCAGCTGAAACCGGATCCACAGTACCAGGGCTGCTGCCATCAGACCTGTCCCCACCCCTGCATATGCACCCAGCATATGCTCATTGATCTGAACATCCCAATAACTGTGGGCCAGAAGTGAGACTGCCAATGTCACCGCGCCTGCTATGAACAGATAAATCAGGTATCTCTGTTTTTTCTTCACTGCTTTCCTATACTCTTCATCGTTTTTCGCATTGCTTGCGCAAAATAATCCTATCATAAATTCTCCTCCTCCTGATCAAATATAAAAATGTCCTCGATCGTTACTCCAAAGAACTGGGCAATCTTGTGAGCCAATACCAGTGAAGCCTTATATCTGCCGTTTTCCAGGGATATGATCGTCTGCCGGGTCACATCTACAGATTCTGCCAGTTCCATCTGCGTTACCCTCTTTTCCTTTCTCAGTTCCTGTATTCTTGTTTTCATACGTCACGCCCTTTTTTGTATAGTTTGCTTTACATCTTGAGTATAGTTTACTTTACATGTAATGTCAAGTACATTTTACATTGTCTTATTTACATATTTTTTTCCTTGTGTTAGAATCTTTACTGACACTTTTACTTTCTATATTAGAATGGAGTCCTAAACCATGGATACGTTTAAAAAATTTATCAAATATTACGGCCCCTACAAGGCTGTTTTCTTTTTTGATCTGTTCTGTGCCGCCTTTATCAGTATTGTGGATCTGGCATATCCGCAGATACTGCGCACGCTGACAAACACTTTGTTTTTAGAGGAAAGTTCCATTATCCTGAAGAATATTTTTATCATCGGAGCCATCCTCCTGATCTTCTACATCCTGCAGGCCCTGTGCAAGTATTATGTCAGCTGCCAGGGACATATCATGGGCGCCCGGATGGAACGGGACATGAGAAGAGAGCTGTTTGAACACTATGAAAATCTCTCTTTTTCCTACTATGACAAAAATAACACCGGACAGATGATGAGCCGGCTTGTCTCCGATCTGTTTGACATCTCGGAGTTTGCCCATCACGGCCCGGAAAATCTATTTATTTCTGTTGTAAAGATCATCGGCTCCTTTATCTTCCTGTTTATGATCCAGTGGAAGCTGGCGCTGATCTTATGCGCTGTGGTCATTTTCATGATTTTCTTTTCGGCACTCCAGAACAAACGGATGCAGGCCACCTTTCTGGATAACCGGAAAAAGATAGGGAACATCAACGCCACACTGCAGGATTCTCTTGCAGGGATCCGGATTGTCCAGTCTTTTGCCAACGAGGACATCGAACGGGAAAAGTTTCACCAGGGTAATGAAGGTTTTCTGCGGTCCAAGCAGGACAACTACAGGGCCATGGGAACCTTTCAGGGAGGCAATACTTTCTTCCAAGGCCTGATGTATCTGGTGACTCTTGTGGCCGGCGGCTGCTTCATCGCTGCCGGAGAAATGACTGCTGCGGATCTGGCTATGTACGCTTTGTATATCGGTATTTTTATCAGTCCCATCCAGATTCTTGTGGAACTGACTGAGATGATGCAGAAAGGGCTGTCCGGTTTCCGGAGATTCCAGGATATCATTGAGACAGAACCGGAGATCGTGGACCTTACAGATGCGGCACCGATCAATAATCCGGCCGGAAACATCTCCTATGAGGATGTCAGCTTCAGCTATGAGGATAATGAAGTGGTGCTAAACCATATCTCCTTTGAAATTGAGGCCGGAAAATCCGTAGCCTTAGTGGGCCCGTCCGGCGGAGGGAAAACAACAATCTGCTCTCTGCTGCCTCGGTTTTATGATGTGAGCCAGGGCACCATTTCCATCGGGGGACAGGACATTCGGAACATAACTCTTAAGAGCCTCAGAAATTCCATAGGTATCGTCCAGCAGGACGTCTATCTGTTCGGAGGAAGTGTACGGGAAAACATTGCTTATGGCAATCCTGAGGCTGGCATGGAGGAAATCATAGAAGCCGCTAAGAAAGCCAATATCCATGACTTTATCATGGATCTGCCTGACGGATATGATACGTTTGTAGGGGAGCGGGGAACCCGTCTGTCCGGAGGCCAGAAACAGCGCATATCCATCGCCCGGGTCTTCTTAAAGAACCCGCCGATCTTGATCCTGGATGAAGCCACCAGTGCCCTGGACAATGAAAGTGAGCGCCATATTCAAAAAAGCCTGGAGGAACTGTCCAAAAACAGAACTACCGTGACCATCGCCCATCGGCTGTCTACGATCAAGCATGCCGATGAGATCCTTGTCATTGACAGCCATACCATCCAGGAACGTGGCTCCCACAGAGAGCTTCTAAAACAGGATGGTATTTACGCAAAATATTATAAGATGCAGTTTGAGGGCCTTGAGACCTTTGATATTTGATCCAACTGGAACAAAGTGGGCAAGCCCACTTCAACATCCCAACCCCTCACTCTTTGAGGGGCTTGGCAACTTTGCGCGCCAAATGCGATTTGACGCAGTCAAATGATTTCCTCACGCATTTGTGTGCATAATGCCCGCAGGGCTTTTTTGTTCCATAGGGAGAACTTTCCTATGGAACAAAAAAGGCCAGACACCCTCATGTCTGGCCCTTCTTTATCTTCATTATATCATCTCACAACTCTGCCGGCCCCGCCGCTTTCTGCCAGGGCTTCTATCTCCTCAGTACTCACATAGTTCATATCCCCCGGAATGGTGTGCTTCACCGCCGCAGATGCAGTGGCAAACTCCAGCGCCTTTTCCGGTGCCCAGCCTTCCATGATCCCGTGGATAAAGCCTGCGGCAAACGCATCTCCTGATCCTACCCGGTCCACAATATGCACCATATACCGCCTTCCCCGGTAAAGACCAGAATCACCAGCCACCTCTGCGCCATACCGGTTGTCAGAGGCGGAGATGCTTTCCCTCAGCGAGCTGACCAGATAAGTAAATCCATAAGTCTTTCTCACATTCTGCATACGTTCCTCATCCACGCAGACCTGATAATCTCCGTTGATAAAGTCCAGTCCGTCTTCCTCATAGCCAAGCACCAGCGCGGCGTCCCTGGCATTTCCAAAACAGATATCCACATATTTCATCAGCTCCCGCATAATGCTTTGCTTTTCTGTCTTATCCTTTGTCCAAAGCTTAGCCCGGTAGTTTAAGTCAAAGGATGTTCTGATCCCTCTTTTTTTTGCAGCCTTCAGCGCCTCCAAAGTAATCTGGGCCGCATTTTTACTAATCACCGGAGTGATCCCAGACGTATGGAACCACTCTGTGTCTCCCATAATCCGGTCCCAGTCAAAGTCTGAAGGATCTGCCTCCGCCATAGCAGAGCCTGCCCTGTCATACACAACGCTGGAAGGCCTTACGGAAACCCCGTTTTCCAAAAAATACGTGCCCAGCCTTTGTCCGCCGAATTGGATGCCGGAACAGTCCACACCGGACTTTCTCAGCGTGGCTGCCGCACAGTCACCGATGGCATTTGCGGGCAGTTTTGTCACATAACGGACCTCATGCCCGTAGTTTGAAAGGCCCACCGCAATGTTTGCCTCTGTTCCCCCATAGGTAACGTCAAAGGAAGAGGCCTGGATAAATCTCTGGTTTCCCGGAGGGGACAGTCTCAGCATGATCTCCCCAAATGTCATTATTTTTCCCATCTCATCACCTCATCTATTTTTGCACCAGATGGACTGCGAATCCCCCGATCTCCTGCCTGAAATATATGGCACCCAGCGATCCGTCTGTCTTATAGCTGGCACTTTCGTCCCGGAACGCAAATCCCCGTCTCTTAAAATACCCGACAGCCCGTCCTACATCGTTGGTCCTCACTGCAATGTGCCCTTTGTTTCCTAAAAAAGGCTGTTTCATAGCTTCAATATAACTGCCCGCAAAAATGGAATTATCATTTTCACTTTTCTGGAACCCAAAGATACTCTCAAACATTCCGGCAGCCTTGGCGGCCTCGTCTCTGCTTTCGGTGTTGATCCCCACATGGGCAAGCTCAAAGCCCAGCATCCTTCTGACAGCTTTTTCAGCCATAGCCCTGATAGATATGAAATCCCCCTTATCCACCAGCTTCTCCGGCGCCATAAAGGATCCCCCGCAGGCGGCTACCTGAGTAAGCTTCAGATAATCCTTCATATTCTCTTCGGTGATCCCCCCGGTGGGCATAAACTTCATGCCTGCATAAGGACCTGAAAGGGCTTTCAGCATCTTTACCCCTCCGGCTGCCTCTGCAGGGAAGAATTTCACCAGCCTTAGTCCATACTCCATAGCCTGCTCCACATCTGTGGGACTTGAACAGCCGGGAATGACCGTGATCTTATGATCTGTACAGTATCCTACTATCTCCGGATTAAAGCCAGGGCTTACGATAAACTTAGCCCCCGCCCTCACCGCCTGCTCTGCCTGCTCCTTTTTTGTCACCGTTCCCGCTCCTACGAGCATCTGCGGGTAGGCTTCCGTCATCCGTTTGATGGATTCCACACAGGCCCCGGTGCGGAATGTAACCTCCGCACACGGAATCCCTCCTTCACACAGTGCCTTTGCCAGCGGCTCTGCCTTGTCTGCATCCTTCAGGCAAAGGACCGGAACAATCCCGATGTCCTCAATCTTACACAGCAAGTCATTCATAATATCTGCCCCCTTCAAGCCGGTTCACCGGATAATGAATCGGTAATCCTTGCGCGAACCGGACAGACTCTTTTGCGACCTTACGTTTCAGCTCCATGGCGGCCTCCTCAGAGTACCAGGCCATATGCGGTGTCACGATCAGATTCTCGTTTTCAAAGATCGGTGAGTCCGGAGCCATAGGCTCTGAGTTCATACAGTCAAGGGCCGCTCCCCCAATAATCCCTTCCCTCAGTGCCTTGTCCAGATCCTGTTCGTTGATAATGCCTCCCCTGGCTGCATTTATGAGCACCGCTGAATCCTTCATCTGCTCAAATACTTTCCAGTCAAACAGATCCCTGTTTCCGTCTGCCGGACAGTGCAGGGAAATGGCATCGGACTGGCTCACCAAGTCCTCAAAGCTTACGATCTCCGCTTCCCCGATCCGGTCCCCCTGTTTCATCTGTGGGTCATATCCGATCACACGGAACCCAATGGCCGACGCTTTTTTTGCGAAATTCCGGCCAATCCGCCCCATACCCGCAACCCCTACGGTCTGTTCACAAAAGCGGTGGACCGGGATAGCCTTTGTATAATCCCAGCCAAAGGATTTCGTAAAGCGGTCCATCATGTACACTTTCCTAAGCAACATAAGCATCATAGCCAATGCGTGGTCCGCTACCTCATTCATGCCGTAATCGGGAACATTCCCCACCTGCACTCCGTGTCTTTCTGCAGCTTCCACATCCACAGTGTCCACACCGACACCGTACCGCACCACGTATTTTAGCTCTGGCAGGGCTTCCATGACCTTTTCTGAAATTCTCGCATACTGGACTATAAAAATGTCCGCCCCGCCGCACTGCTCTATGACTTCCTCTTCCGTCCTAGCACACTTAAGCTCAAATTCAATTCCCGCTTCGTTAAGGACCTTCGTTTCGATATCAATGTTTTCATGATCACAGTCTGTGATAATCACCTTCATGCCGTGCCTCCTTTTCTATCTCACCAGGTATCCACCGTCTACGGGGATCACTGCGCCGTTCAGATAATCAGATGCAGAAGATGCCAGAAACACACACGGTCCCTTCATATCCTCCCCGGTTCCCCACCTGTGGGCCGGGATCCTGTCTGTTATCTCTTTGTTCCTCGGGTTCTTGGGATCCAGTAGTGCCGTATTCATCTCTGTGGCCATATAACCCGGTGCCAGAGCGTTGACATTGATATCCTTTGACGCCCATTCATTACAGAACGCTTTCGTGATCTGCGCGACTGCCCCCTTTGAAGCGGCATAAGCCGGCACCGTATATCCTCCGAAAAAGGAGAGCATGGATGCGATGTTGATGATCTTTCCCTTCGTCTGCTGTGCTATAAACTGCTTCGCCGCCATCTGGCACAGACTGAACACCGCAGTCAGATTCACATCCAGTACAAAATTCCAGTCCTTCAGAGGAAAATCCTCACTATTATGGCGTCTCTGGACTCCCGCTCCATTGACGATAATGTCCAGCGTGCCTCCAAGTTCCTTTACGGCCTCTAAAAATGCCTGTTCCCTTTCCTTTTCATCTGCGATATTTGCGATCACATAGCTGCATTTGAATCCCTTTTCCCTCATTTTAAGGGTGGTTTCTTCAGCCTTCGGATTAATATCTATGATACACACAGAAGCTCCCGCCTCCATAAGCCCTTCTGCCATTCCAAGACAGAGGCCTCCTGCCGCCCCGGTTACGATGGCACGTTTTCCAGTCAAATCAAAATATTCCATATTGTCTCCTCCCGCATGTAAGACACACATTATTCTACTTATCTACATGATATTTACATCCGAAAGGTGCAGAGTGCCGCAGTTTCTACAGCACCTTATTCTTATTTTCCGCTAATCAGCTCTGACACGGTCCGCTTTGTCTCCCGAAGTCTTTCCTGGATCCGGTTCAAATTCTCTTCCTCTGCCCTGGTGATCGGCGCTGATATGCTGATCCCATAATTATAAGTTCCCTTATAATCCGGAATGCTCGTGCCGACACAAAACAAACCTGCTTCCCGTTCTTCCCAGTCGTAGGCAAACCCTGTCTCCCTTGCCTGTTCCAGCTCTTTTAAAAGCTGCTCCAGATTCTGGATCGTCTTGGGCGTAAAGATGATATTGTCGCTCTGATCCCAGATCTCCCGGACTTCCTCCTCCGGAAGCTCCGCAAGGATCGCCTTGCCCACTGCTGTACTAGACATTTCAAGTTCCAGCCCTATGTAGGACCCTGTGGCAAAAATATTTGCCGCTGGAAGCACTTTGTCGATATAACGGATCTTATTTCCCGCTCTCTGAACAAAATGCACGGTCTCTTTACATTCATCTGAAAGCTGCTTCAAATAAGGATGCACCAAACGAATGACATTGTTTCTCTCCTGCACATAGTTGCCCATTACAAGCAACCGGTAAGTTAGAAAATACTTTTCTGTTTCCTTTTCCTGCTTTGCATATCCGAGTTCCACCAGCGTATTCATGATCCTGTGGACCACAGTCACGGTAAGTCCCGTCTCATGATGAATCTCCCGGATGCCCATTGTTTCATTTCTTGCCATCAATTCTATGATCTGAAATGCCCGCTCTACAGACTGTACTGTTTCTTTCGCCATAATATCCTCCTGAGTCTTGTCTATTACAGCTATTATACCACAATCTGCGGGCCCGTCACATGAATCAGTCAGTATCTGATGTCCCCTCATTCTCCTCATCCAAATGGCTCAGATCCTTAAACTTATCCTTTCTGGACAGATAGATCGGAAGCCCCAGGAGCGTCAGCCCTACGCCTACTAATGCGTTGACCGGCTGGGTGAAAACGGTGATGATTACTACAAACAGTCCGCCTAAAATAGCCAGAATCGGAACCAATGGGTAACATGGCGTCTTGTATGGCCGTTTCAGGTCCGGTTCATCCTTCCTCAACTTGATCACTCCATAAAAGGCGATGGTATAGAAAATCCAGATGACAAACATACACATATCAGTGAGCGAATTATAGGACCCTGAAATGATCATCACTGATGTGACTGCCAATAAGAAGATACCGCTGACTACCGGAGTCGCATATTTGGGATGAAGATAGGCAAACTGCTTGCTGAATGGCAGCTTATTCTGCACACCCATGGCGTATGGAATCCTCATTCCCATCATAATATTGCTGTTTAGAGTACCGAATACCGCAATCAGGATTCCCACAGTGATGAGTTTAGCTCCCATGTTTCCGCCCAGAAGTTTAGCTGCAACATCCGCTGCCGGTGTCGCTGTGTTGGCCAGCTGGTCTGCCGGTATCACGAGAAGGTATCCGATGTTGATGACTGCGTATACGAGGATGACAATGCTCAATCCCAGCACGATGGCTTTCGGAAGATCCTTTTTCGGATTCTTCATTTCCCCGGCAGCATTTCCAACGTGAATCCATCCGTCATAGGCATACATACAGGTCAACATTCCAGTTGCAAAGATCGCTATGAACGAATCCCCCGTGTGGATAAACGGTGTCAAATTTTCCGGACTGCTCTGCGTGGAGGTGAATGCCATGAGAATGATCACGGCCAGCGGCACAAGCTTCGCGACTGTAAACACGTTTCCGATCATTCCTCCCACATTTGCTCCCAGGCAGTTACATACGATCAGGAAAAACACCATAAAGATTGCAAACGGGATCGTAAATTTGCTGTCCACTCCAATGAGCTTTAATGCCTGGATGGAAAAAATCGTTCCCAAGGCCCCTACGTTCGCTGGCCAAAAGACCACCGACTCACACCAGCCCAGCAGGTATCCGAGGCCCTGTCCAAAGCATTTCTCAACCCAGGACACCAGCCCTCCTGTTTTAGGAATGGATGCCGCAAGCTCTGCCGTGGTCAATCCTCCAAACAGTGTAATCAGTCCTGCGAACACCCAGATCAGCAGTCCGATGCCGGGCGCACCTCCTGTGATCGTATAGACCGCCTGAGGCTTGAAGAACACTCCGGAGCCGATGACCATACCGATGACAGACAGCATAACGGTACTCAGTCCAAGGCTTCTTTTTAACTGTGTATTTGATTCATTTTTCATACGATTGCTATTAATCCTGAGATTAATATCCTCCTTCCCTGGTTATAAACTCTCTACAAACTTCTGAATCCGTTCCATTCCTTTCCTTATTGTCTCCACTGAGGTCGCATAGGAAATCCTGATGTAACCCTCACCCTGTTCTCCAAAGGCAGATCCCGGCGCTACCACAACTCCCTCTTTTTCAAGCAGCTGTTCCGCAAATTCTGTGGAGCCGAGTCCTGTCTCCTTGATGTTGATAAAGGCATAAAAGGCTCCTTTGGGAGGTCTGCACGAGATCTTTCCGATCTTTTCAATGCATTCCAGAAGTACCTTTCTTCTCTCTGCATACTGGTCATACATTTCCTTTATGGATGCCTGCCCGTTGTTGATGGCCTCCACCGCACCGTACTGCGCAAAGGTTGTGACACAGGACGGAACGTTTTCCTGAAGCTTGGGCATCAGGCTCACGATCTCCGCCGGCCCTGCCAGATATCCGATTCTCCATCCTGTCATTGCATAGGTCTTTGAACAGGAGTCAATATAAATGGTCCTGTTCTTCATGCCGTCCAGGGCTGCGATGTTTACATACTCGCCTTCATACAACAGGTGTTTGTATACGGCGTCGTAAACCACATACAGGTCGTGCTCCAGTGCTACTTTCGCAATATCTTCCATGACCTTCCGGCCTGCCACAGCTCCTGTGGGATTGCAGGGCGAATTCAGCAAGATGACCTTTGTTTTATCCGTGACAGCCTCAGACAGTGCTTCATAGGTAAAGTTAAAACCATTCTCCTCATATACAGGAACCGGTACAGGTACCCCGTGGTTCATACTGATCTGTCCGTAGTAATTTGCGTAGCATGGATCAGAAATGAGCACCTCGTCCCCCGGGTCCAGAAGCGTTGCCATACTTAGGTACAGCGCCTCCATTCCGCCTGTACACACAAGGATCTCATTTTCCGGATTGTATGCCACATGGTCATACTTTTTTGTCTCTCTTGCTATGGCCTGTCTCAGCGGCAGGATGCCTGCATTGTCCGTGTAATGAGTCTGTCCTTCTTCCAGTGCTTTCTGGGCCGCCTTGATGACATTCTTCGGTGTATCAAAATCCGGTTCTCCCAAAACAAAGCTGATGGTGTCCTCTTTGTTTTTCGCCAGATCAAACATCCGCCTGATGCCTGACTGGGGCAGTAACGTCGCATCTGATAATTTCTTCATCTTTCATCCTCCTGACTTCAATCTTCGTTCTCCACGCTGCAGTCCACCAGAACCTTCAATGTACTCTCCTGCGGATCACGGATCAGCTCAAATACAGTATCTGCATTTTTAAGATCCACTATGTGAGTGACGACCCTTTCTAAATCATCCGCTATCCGTCCGGCATATTGCACCGCTTGTCCAAACTCTCTTTTTGTATATACACGGCTTCCCACCAAGGTCTGTTCCTTGAAATTTACGTCCTGAAGGTTCACCGCATGGGGCTCCTTATGTACTCCCGTCAGACAGATCTTCCCGCCGATCCTGCAGATCTCTGTCATCTGCCCTGCCGCCGGTGCAGAGCCGCTGCATTCAAACACAACATCCACACCGGTTCCGCCGGTCTGCAGCGCCACATACTCTGCCAGGTCCTGATCCAGAACATTCACCGTCTCAAAACCGAAATCCCTGCAGATCTTTAACCGCTCCCGGTCTACATCGGAAATGATGATCCTGGAGGCACCCGCGTTTTTCAGTACGATTCCTGTCAGCACTCCGATGGGTCCGGCCCCGATGACTGCTGCTGTATCAAGCATCTGAAAATCTGCCTGGTGCATGGTCCTGATGATGACCGCCAGCGGTTCTATCACTGCCGCTGCTCGGTCAGAGAGACCATCATCAAGCTTAAACAGCACATCCTCATCACAGTTTACATACTCTGCGATCCCTCCGTCCGTATCAATCCCGATCAGCTTCAATGATCTGCACACATGCGGAATGCCAGTGCGGCAGGCAAAACATTCCCCGCAGGATAAAAGCGGGTATGGTGCCACCCGGTCACCCACCTTAAATTTGCTGCTACCGCCCTTGATCTCCTCAATGGTCCCGACAAATTCATGCCCCAGCACCAGCGGCGCCTTTGCTCTTGGATGTTTGCCTGCAAAGATCCCAATGTCAGAACCGCAGATTCCGCAGTAACGTACCTTGATGCGGACCTGCCCTTCTTTTAGTTCTGCCGGGGGTCTTTCCTGCACTTCCACCTTCTCTGGCCCGGAATAAACTAACGTTTTCATACTGCCTCCTTTCTTTTGTTCCGTTATCCGGAACACTGTTCTTTAATTACAATTGCATCATACAAGAATCATTTCCAGCTGTCAATTGGTTTTCAATAGATTCCATGCGAACTAATCTCTTTTCCACGATTTAACCAAAATTAAATTTAGAATGAACCTGATTTTCCTGTTTCTTTTGGTTAATGTCGCTAACGAACTATCGTTAACTATCTCTTTTAAGTAGCGCAAAAAAGATGACAGAAGTTCCAAAAAACCTCTGTCATCTTTTTCTTTTCCAAATTTATTAATCTAATACTGCTCCGCTGCTGCCCGAAGTCACACTTCTTGCATACCTTTTCAGATACCCTTTTTGAATCTTTTGTTCTTTTGGCACCCAGGCAGCTTTTCGTTTTTTGATCTCATTTTCATCTGCCAGCAGCTGGACCGTATGGTTTGGGATATCGATTTCGATCAGATCTCCCTCCTGTACAAGCGCGATGGTTCCTCCCACCGCCGCTTCCGGTGACACATGGCCGATGGCAGCGCCTCTTGTAGCTCCGGAAAATCGTCCGTCCGTGATCAATGCCACACTGTCTCCCAAACCGCTGCCCATAATGGCAGATGTGGGATTCAGCATTTCTCTCATACCCGGTCCCCCTTTGGGACCTTCATATCGTATGACTACCACATCTCCAGGTACAACAATACCTGAGTAAATAGCTTTGAGAGCATCTTCCTCCCCGTCGAAGACCCTGGCCCTGCCCTTGTGGTGCAGCATTTCTTCCGCCACCGCGGACCTTTTGACCACGCAGCCATCCGGTGCAAGATTCCCTTTCAATACCGCAATTCCCCCGGTCCTGCTGTACGGGTCATCCACCGTCCGGATAATATCGGTATTCTTGATCTCTTTTCCTCTGATATTTTCCTCAACCGTCTTCATGGTACAGGTGAGCGGATCTGTATGGATCAGGCCCAGTTTGTTTAACTCATGCATGACCGCCGGGATTCCCCCGGCTTCATTCAGATCTTCTATATAAGCTTCCCCGGCAGGCGCCAAGTGACACAGGTTCGGTACCTTCTCAGAGATGTCATTTGCCATAGCCAGATCCAGATGAATCCCGCACTCATGGGCAACCGCCGGCAGATGGAGCATACTGTTTGTGCTGCACCCCAGAGCCATATCCACAGCCAGGGCATTTTCAAAGACTTTCTTCGTCATAAGATCTGAAGGTTTCACATCTTTTTCTACCAGCTCCATGATCTGCATGCCCGCTTTTTTTGCCAGCCTGATCCTTTCCGAGTAAACGGCCGGTATGGTCCCGTTTCCCGGCAGCCCCATTCCCAGCACTTCCGTCAGACAGTTCATACTGTTGGCGGTAAACATACCTGAACAGGAACCGCAGGTAGGGCAGGCCTTCTGTTCACAAGTTTTCAGTTCTTCTCCCGTGATCTCCCCTGTCTGATGTCTGCTCACTGCTTCGGATACAGTAGAATAGCTGATCCGGTGCCGATCCATCGTTCCCGCCAGCATGGGGCCGCCGCTCACAAAAATAGAAGGAATATCCAGCCGGGCCGCCGCCATTAAAAGCCCCGGAACATTTTTATCGCAGTTAGGGATCATAACCAATCCGTCAAACGGATGGGAGCAGGCCATGGCCTCCGTGGAATCCGCGATCAGTTCTCTTGTAACCAGGGAATACTTCATTCCCTCATGGCCCATGGCAATGCCGTCACAGACTGCTATCGCCGGAAATACAATCGGCACGCCTCCTGCCAGGGCAACTCCCTGTTTTACCGCCTCTTCGATCTTATCCAGGTTCCGGTGTCCCGGAACAATCTCATTCTTTGAACTGACAATTCCGATCAACGGTCTCTCCATCTCTTCCTCCGTAAGTCCCAGCGCGTACAGCAGAGAACGCTGGGGGGCTTTCGTATCACCTTTCTTAATACGGTCACTTCTCATAATCATAGCCTCCTTTTAACATTAGACATCATACCTCTTGTTTGTTGTATTATAAATCATATGATGTCTAATGTCAATATATACATATGATGTATCTAAAGAATATAAAAGAAACAAAAGTCTGTAAAGACCATAGCGATTGCTGATAGACAGAAAGTTCCTGTATCATACAAATATGGGCAGATACCGAAAAATCGGCTCTGCCCATTCATAAAACTTCAAACAGTCTCGCTGCTTAATCTGATATTTAAAGTTGTGATCAAAGGAGATCAATCCCATAGACCAAATACCTGGGCTAATTCCTTTACCTGATCTTCTGTTAAACCGTTTTTTATATTTCCGCCATTTAACATATATACCTGCGCGTTTTTCTCAACAGTCTCTATTAAACCAATTGTATCTTCAAAAGATGTGCCACTTGCAAACATTCCATGGTAAGGCCAAATTACAATTCGATACTTTTCCATTTTTCTTGCAGTTTCTGGTCCGATCGCACCTTCTCCACATACCATCCACGGCAGCATACCCAATCCTTCCGGGAAGACTAGTACACATTCCGAATTTAAGCTCCACATAGTTCTTGTGAATTTCTCCTCATCAATTTCATGAGCAAACGTCATTGCGATTGTATGTGTCGGATGACAATGCATAACCAATCGATTCTCTGGATTTTGTTTCAGCCTTGCCTGATGACATAATAAATGTGCAGGGAACTCACTTGTCGGTCTCATGGTCCCATTTTCAAATCCCCAAATAATATCTACACTATCCTCGTTTACTTTAACAATTCCTAAATCTTTTTCTGGATGTTTATGAATTGTCCTGAAAAATGCTCCTGCTCTTGTCACTAAAAAGTACTTTCCAATTAACTCTTTCGCTTCAAATGTCATAGCAATTTGTGTTGGTGCTGTTTTTTTTACATCTTCGTCCTCTTTTATCTCCTGAACTTGTTCGTCAGATAATAAATATGTAAGGTTTCCAGCATGGTTCTCGCCCCATCCAGCTTCCCAGAAATACCTACAAGCATCGATCGCTTCTTCAAAAAATGGATTTTTCAAAATATTCATCGCATGTTTCTCCTCACCTATACAGTTGCAGCATATTCACTCATTGATTTAAAAATAATTGAAACTGAAACAGCCCCTGCATCCTCATGTCCAAGCGCTCTCTCTCCTAAGAATTTTGCTCTTCCGAATTTCGCGATATACCCTTTGGAATCTTCAACACCTTGCAGCGCCGACTCATAAGCAATGTGTAATAATTCCGGGAATCCGCAATCCTTCGGTGCTTTTTTCATGGCCTCCACCGCTGGCTCTAAAGCATCAATCATAGTTTTGTCGCCTTTCTTTGCTTTCCCGACAACTTTGATTTTTTTCAGTCCACTTTCACACATACCAATAAATGCATCTAGGCTTAAGGTATCTTCTTTCGGCTGCTGTGCGATCCCCATAAAAATTGCTGAAAAAATAACCCCTGATGCTCCACCCATGGAATTCATCATTGCCATCCCTGCTCCTGTGAAAATGTCGTATATAGTTTCAGGATTTTTATCTTGCAGAAATTGTTTCACAGACGTAAAGCCTCTTTCGATGCCAAGTCCATGATCTCCATCTCCAATATTTCCGTCAATCTCACACAACATTGCTTTGCTTTCTATCATTTTATCCGCAACAGAAAACATCATCTCTTTTGTTTGTTCTACAGTCAATTCCTTCATGATTGTCACCTCTTTATTTCCCCCTGTGATAATAGCATGGCGTATATGCAGGCTGATTATATAGCTTTTTCAACTCTTCATCTAACATCATGATTGAGATAGAAGCACCCGCCATTTCTAACGATGTACAAAATGAACCTATTACATTGTCATACACCTGAACGTTTTTCTCCTTTAAAATATGATTGAGTTTTCGGTTCATGATATTTAATTCTAAACTAGTCGTTGCCGCCATTCCATTGACAAGTACCAGGACTTCTTTATTTTCAAGAGAGCCAAAATCATTTATGATATCTGCCAACATTTCTTCCACAATGTTATCTGCAGTTTTCATTTTTTCTCGTTTCACTCCAGCCTCTCCATGGATTCCCATCCCATATTCAAACTCATTGTCTCCAATATTAAAATTAGGCGGGTTCCCTGGAATAGAGCATGGTGTCAGCGCAACTCCGATAGACCGAAGGTTATCATTTGCCCTTTGGGCGATTTCCTTTACCTCTTGTAATGAATACCCTAAATCTGCTGCTGCCCCAGCTATTTTTGCAACAAACAACATTCCGGCAACTCCCCGTCGGCCATCTTTGTCATTTCTAGGTGCAGATGCAACATCATCATTTATGATGACCTGTTCAACTGCAGTTCCAGCTGCCATTGCTAAATCTTGAGCAACCATAAAATTCATCGTATCTCCTGCATAATTCCATACAAGGCAGAGCACACCTTCTCCTTGGTCTGCAGAAATTATGGTTTTTGAAATTGTATTAGGGTCCGGGGAAGCAAATACGCTTCCCATCGCTGCCCCAGTTAACATACCCTCTCCAACAAGTCCGGATAGCATAGGCTCGTGACCACTTCCTCCGCCTGAAATGATGCTGACTTTTTTCTTTTTCTCTTTTAATATGATCCCGTTTACTTCAGGGACCTTTTCATAAAAATCGCCATATGCATATAGAAGCCCTTCTACACTTTCATCAACAACTGATAGTGGATCATTTATAATTTTTTTCATTTCCGGTCTCCTTACTTTTTTTCTTTTCTAGCTGCTCTTTTTGCTTCTCTATATTCTTTTCTCATTCTTTTCCCATAATAGAATTCTCCGAATCCGACATCTTCATATAAGTATGTAAGCAATATAGCCAAGACAAAACAGCAGATACTCAACATCATATCCCAGTTCAAAACACTAATCACCAAAAATAATGCATCCATTAATGTCAATATAACAAAGGCTATTTTCTTTAACTTCTTCTCATGCATAAATGATCCCTCCAGCTTTATGCTTCTACATCAATTCCCAATTCTTTTGCGTACTGTAAATCTTCTTTTTTTATTGATTTAAAATAGTAAATTGCTAACGGGATTGTAATTACTAAAAATACAATTGCGATGATATTTTTCTCTGATGCCGCTGAAAATACCCATCTTAATTCTGAAATATCCATTCCAAACCATGCTAACATCTGACCTTTTGGAACCGCGGCGCCTCCCGTTACCTGTGCCAATTTTGTGAAATGAGGCGCAAAATAGGATGCCACATATAAATGAATTGGAATTCCAATTAAGGTTCCGATCGCCATTTTCAACATATTCCCCATTGTCAGATAAAATAATGGAACAATAAGACAAATATCCATTAATCCGCCAAACGGTAATACAATATTTCCAGGTAAGAAGATGGCATAGATAAAGATCACCGGAATTGCTAAGATCATTAATAACCAATGCTCCGAACGGCCTGCCATTACCGGCCAGTCCATTCCAATTGTAATGTTCTTTCCGTGAAATCTTTTCTTCATAAATTCTGTTGCTGCGCTGCTAACAGGTGTAAGCGCTGTTGTAAATAGCTTTGCGACCATTGGGAATAATGTCAGAGCGCATCCTGCCTGGACCCCTAATTGTAATACTTTCTGATATCCATATCCGCCAAAGATTCCAATAAAGCAGCCGACAATGAATCCCATGATATGGTTTTCTCCAAAAATTCCAATCTTATCTCTTACTTTTTTTGCGTCAATGTTTAATGTATCTGGAACAATTTTATCCAACAAATGAGTCAATGGATAATAATAAATTCCTGCTAAAAACATTGGATGCGGCATTGAAATTCCGGGAATACCTGATAATTTTTGAAGACGATATCTTGTGCAATCCGCGTTTTTCAATTCAAAGACAATCTGAATCACTGCACATGCAAAACCGAGTACCGTACTTCCAGATACATAAGCTACCAAAAACGCTGTACATACCTTATTGCCGACATTCCACATATCTACATTCAGGCAAGTTGTAAATCCTACAACCAGCAAAATAATATTGATCACGATCTGTACCGGGAACATTAAGAATGCATATTGCCATGTCCAGCAAAGGCTGAGTGCTGGTGCCCATCCCATATCCAGTGCCTTTAATTGAACACCTGTATTATTTACAAATGCCTGGGCGGCGGCACCTACAGAATCTGTCATTAACGCCATGACATGGTTCATTCCGACTAATGCGACACCTAAAGTTAAACCTGCTGAAAGCGCTTTTACCGGCTTCATTCCTAAAACAATTCCAATCAATGTTACAATAATAGGCAGAAATACACTTGCACCTAAATCAATTAAGCCCTGAAAAAAAGCTTGTAATAAACCCATAGTTTTTCCTCCTATTTATTTTTTTAATTCCTCTAATATTTTTTCTAATTCCTCCTCAGCTCCCATACCTGTAATAAATGGAACACCGCTGAACGTCGGTAAATCATACGTTGCATCCTCAGTTCCACAAATTGATACATATATGTCAGCAACTTTTTCATATTGGGGCATTGAATTAATGTTAATAGCTTCAATTTGAAAATCACTTCTGCTGATTCCGTGCTCTTCTAATAAGTCTGCCAGTTTTACCGCGCAAGTCTGGGAAGTTGCGACACCGCCTCCACATGCTACAACGATTGTCTTCATAATTTATCTCCTTTCAGTGAAACATCAGTTGCTTTAACAACTACGTTATATATTTCCTCTGATGTTTTTGCTTCTTTTAATAGACTTAAAATTTCTTTGTTGCTAAACATTCCAATAATCTTTTGAAGCATTTCCAAATGCATTGTAGGGTCATTTAGCGCAAGCATAAAAATCATTTCTACATTCAGAAGATTGTTTTTGTTTCCCATTTCATGAAATGTAATGGGATCTTTTAACCGTGCGATCGTAATACATGCTTCATTTACATGGTTGCTGTCCGTGTGCGGCATTGCAATTACAATTCCTGATGTAGCCAGACCAGTTGGAAAGTTTTTCTCCCGATCTTTTAATGCCTGTACATAACTCTTTTTTGTAATTCCATCTTTTACAAGCCTTCCTCCCATGACATCGAACGCTTCTTCTTGATCTTTTACAGTAAGATTCTCGTAAATATATTCTTTTCTTACTAGGTTTTTAGATATCGACATATAATGTCTCCTTATCAGTCATCATAAACAATACAGTTTTTAATTACTTTTCCAGCTGCATGTTCTCTAATTGCCGCTTCTGTGTCTTCGATTTTATATTCATGTTCTACAAAATCTTCTGCCTGAATTGCTCCCATTTTTAACAACTCAAATGCAGCATTTACATGTTGGGGCGTCGTATGGAATACACCTTTGATCGTAATTTGTTCGTAATGCATCCTTGTGCAATCAATATTTACCGTTGTATCTTTTTTAGTTCCTCCGAAGCACAATACTTGTCCGCCTGCTCTAACTTGTCTAAATGCAATTTCCCATACCTGCGGCAATCCTGCTGCTTCAATGGCTACATCTACGCCCCTGCTATCTTCTGTTAAGTCTCTAACCGCCTGAATCTGATCTTTCTCATCAATATTAATCGTCTCAGCTGCACCTAATTTTGCTGCCAGGGCCAGTCTATTTTCCTGTCTGTCACATGCAATAACTCTGGCTCCTCTTAGATATGCTAATCGGATAAACATAAGTCCAATTGGCCCGCATCCATTCACAACAACTGTATCTCCTAATTCAATTGTGACATTTGAAATCCCATAGACCGCGCATGAAAGAGGTTCTGTCAAAGCTGCCTGCTTATATTCCATATCATCTGGTAATTTAAACATTGTCTCATTCACAATATTTTTTGGAATTAGCTGATACTCTCCATATGCACCTAGATTTGATGGCAGGTCAGTACACATTGAATGTTGTCCCTTTTTACACCAATAGCACTTATGGCAAGGCGCTGTATTGTGAGCCACTACTCTATCCCCGATTTTAAAATTTGTCACACCTTCACCTACTGCAACAACATCTCCAGATGCCTCATGACCAATTAAATGTGGCGGCTGATAACGATATCCCCGCATAAACATTTTACAATCAGTCCCGCAGGTTAATGTAACTTTGTTTTTGACTACAACCTCTCCAGGACCTGGTGTAGGAATTTCTGCTTCTTCTAATCTAATATCCTGAATACCATAATAAACAATTCTTTTCATTTCTTTCTCCTTGTTATTTGTTTGTTGTTATATATATGGATCGTCATCCATTCAATTCGTCAACGAATCGTTACCAATTATTGATATTGCTTTAATACTTCTATGATCTCTTTTTTGTCATTTGCTTCAACTAATCTTCTAATTCCGTTTTCATCTGCTGCAAGGCTTGTCATCTGCAGCATTGCTTTTAGATGTCTTTTCTCATCTTCAGGCGCTAACATCATAAATACATGGACATCCAATCCTCCAAATTTCACTGGGTCATTTATTACTAACATGGACATCCCTAATTCATTTACGCCAAAATCAGGCATTCCATGAGGAACTGCAATCTTCCCGCCAAAAATGATATGGATTGATAGATCATTGTATTGGCGGATAACTCGATCTACATACTCTGGTGTAACATGTCCGTAGTCTAATAGAGGTTGTGCTACAATCTCCATTGCCTCTTTCCAGCTTGAAACCTGTTTCTTTATTTGAATATAATTTTGATGAATTAAATCTGTTAAATTGATATCTTCGCAATCATTTTTTTGCTCAACGTTATCATCAATCTTAATAGAAAAGTAATTCTTTAATTCTCTTTTTATATTTTTTTCTTGATTGAAGCTTATGCCGCTTTTCACGTGCTTTTTCATTATCTTGTATACTTCATCTACATCATAATCGACCATTTTAATTCCATATACATTTTCCAGCACTTTTTTTCGTAACGTCTTTTTATCACTTACTGTAATCACTGGCTCCACAATAAAAATTTTTTTTGTTGTGTTTAATCGAACTGGTGAAAAAATCAGGTCATATGTACTATCATCCATTTCTTCAAATTCTCTTACTGAAATAGATTTAAGAAAATCAAATTCAGGAAATAAAACTTTTAATGAGCTGTGCATTACTTTTGACACTGTAATTCCATTAGGACATACAACCAACGCACGAGGTTTTTCTACTAATTTCTGTCCCTCTTTTCTGAACCAGCTTGCAACGAACATTGTGATAAATTGCATTTCAATTTCCGGGATCTTACATTCTACCAGTCTCTCTATAGGTTCCATACATTGTTTCAGCAATAAATAAATTTCCTGTAGTTCTTCCTCAATCATTTCTATTTTTACCAGATCTAACAAGTTGGTTGTTAATGTCAGATTATATTTTATTCTGTAATATGCCGGCTTCATATGTTGCACTAACATTTGCACTAACCGATCTCGATCTTGAAACATAATACAAGCCCGATTTTCAAACTTTAAAATAACTTCTTTCACTGCTTGATTCATTTTTTGCATTTGATTTTCTGATAAAACAGATTCTCCAACCAAATTAGTCGATAGTAATTGTAATGTTATAAAAAAACGTTCTTGCCTTGGTACTTTTCCAATAGAAGATAACAATCTCTCGGCAAATGCATATTCTTTCGTGTCTGATAATTCTTGAAAGATCATATCGTCTTCTTGAATGTAGTGCCCAAATTCAATTCTTCTGTATATCAATGCCACTGTATAAGGCGTTGTCTCCATCTTGTCATCTGTATAAGAAATTTTTAAATCTCTTTCAATGGCCTCCAGCCAATCTGTGACTTTTTGAAGTTCTCCATTTGTAACTTTAGTAATACGTTCGACCATATATTTTCCATAAGGTATATTTAAAATTAGATTTACTAGTTCTATTAAAATTTTGCGAATTTCAAATTCATTTCCTTTGATAAAATATCCTTTTAATCTTGTATATTTTAATTCACATGAATATTTTTTTAGATTTTCCTTTACGATTTTTAAATCACTTAAAATTGTATTTTTGCTTACCTTTAATTCAGATACAAAATGTTGTAATGATAATTCCTCTTCTATTGTGATCACCATAAACGTAATTAATTGACTTCTCTCTAATTCAGATGGAACATAGCTTTGAGAATTTATTTCTTTCAACCATTGATCTAATAATTTCCTGGACTTGATTGATACATACAATTCACCCATTCTATTCTTGGTGATCGTTTCTGCCCTTTTTTCAGTCAAATATGTATTTATTTTCTCTACACTGTACATAAGCTGTCTTAATGAAATGTTATATTTTTCTTTTAATTCTTCTGTATGAATTTTATTCTCTACTAAAATATCACTTAGTATTAATTCACTACGTTCATCCAAATACATATTCTGCTCCCTCCTTGTAGGTTCATTATATTTTACGTATTGCATAATTACAATTTGAATTAATCACACTTTTTGTTTATATTTCACATGAATATTGTGATGAACTCTTAAAACCATTGATATTTTCACGCATAATAAGCAGAGCAGAATAGGCAGGCCTGCCTCATTTTTGCCATAGGGAGGTTCGAAGAACTATCCTATGGCATAAAAAAAAGAAGGCCTAAGCCTTCCTGAAAGGAAAAGTCTATGTAGACAGAATCCTCCATAATTTAAACCCACAGGGCACACCGTAAAGGAGGCCTTTCCAGATCCGACTGGAGATAATGGAGAAAAACTCATATGCCAAGCTCTTTCATCGCATGCAGGATATGGATTCTCATTGCGCTCCTTGCGCCCTCCGCATTCCTGGCTTCCATGAATTCCATAATCAATCTGTGGTCATTTAAGGTATCCTTTACTGCCATCTCCTTTTGCCTGGACAGCGTAACCCCCTGTCCGATTCCCTGATAGATCACGGGCATGAGCTGGTTCATGAACTCATTGTGAGTGGCCTTTGCGATAGACCGGTGAAACAGCTGCTCCACCTCTGTCCTGTCTTCTTTGCTCTGAATCTTTTCCTCCACCTTGCGGCCATAGAAGAGAATCCGTTCAAGTTCTGCGTCGCTGGCCCTGAGAGCTGCATAATAGGCGGCCTCCGGTTCAAAGATGAGCCTCATCTCATAAAGGTCCCCCGCATTGACCTCGGCATCCTTTAAAGGTGTGAGAAACTTAAGATTATCCGTATCAATCCCCTGGGTCACAAATGTCCCCCTGCCTCTCTGGATCTCCAGGATCCCATTTGCCACCAGTGCCCTGACTGCCTCTCTCAGTGTAGTCCTGCTGATCTCCAGCTCCTTCGAGAGTTCGTTTTCATTGGGCAGCTTGTCCCCCGGCTGAAACCTCTTTTCCATTGTAATCATTGTCAGTATTTGCTCCGCAACGCTGTCTGAAAGCCGTTTTTCTCCCATGATACCTCTCCTTCTTTGTGACTGCCAGAATTAATATTTCTTTGAATGGCTGTATTTTGATCTCTTCTATACCAGTTGCCATACTATCGAATGCCTTATTAAGCAAATTGGACAGCCCTTTTATAATTCTTATCCACAGCTGCCTCCCATACATCCTTCTTTTATCAACACTTGTGATAATACTGTCCAGACCTGTTCATATCCTTCCCTGGAAAGATGAACCCCGTCCACCGTATAGGATAAGGGCAGTTCTCCATCCTCTCCGGCCAGCCCGGCAAACACATCCACATAATAATACCCCCTATCTTTACACAGCTTTTGAATGACGGAATTAATCCGTTGGATCTCATGATTTGATTTCCCCTCAGACCAAAAAGGAATCCCGTGTTCTATGTCCTTCGGACGGCGCGCTTCGCGCGGCAAGGTATTCATAGGATAGAGGGATTGGATGTATAGCTTTGTTTCCGGCAGGTATTTTCTGATCCTGTCCGCAGCCCGCACAAGTTGTTCTGCCACCGTCTCCGCTCCTCTGTAAAAAGGCAGCAGATAATCATTTGCCCCTCCCTGCATGAGTACAATATCTGGGGCGAAAGGCACCACATCCCTGCTGACCCTGGCTGTCATCTCCGGTGCTGTATTCCCGGCTTCCCCCCTGTTATACACCTGGGCTTTTACAACCTGAAAAAACTCCATCGGAAAGTAATCCGTCAGTGAGTCTCCAAACAATACGATTTTTTTGTCCTGTTTTCTGCATAAAATATTGATCCACCGCTCCTTTTGCCTGTCTGTCCTCACATCGTCCGTCAGCCATATATTCATGATCCCAAAGCCGGCTGTACTGAACAATTTTCTCAGAACAGGCTCTGTCTGATCACTGAAAAACCGCCCTTCTTTTTCATATTCTTCTGTCCCGTGTTTAAAAGAAGCATAGAGCACACCCCCGTGCCTAAGTGCAGACCAAAGCCTTTTCAACACATCTGGAAGCCCACTCTTTTCGATGTGTAGAAGAGATGCACAGGCCCAGATTCCATCAAACACTTCCCTGTCCGTCATATCCTGAAAGAAGCCGTTTCTCACCTCAATATCAGGAATCTGCTCTGCGTACCTGCACATGGCCGGCGAGGCGTCCAGAGCGGTCACCTGAAACCCATGCTCTTTAAAATACCTGCTGTCTCTTCCGGAACCGCAGCCAAGATCTAAAACAGACCCTTCAGGCGGCAGGTACTTTTCAAATACTTTATACAGAGGGTTCATATCATTCTGTTCCGTGCCGAGGATAAAATCTTCCCCGTGCTGTTCATAATATTCTATCGTCTGCTTCTGTTTCATAACCGTCCCCTGAATATCACTCGTCCAGCTCTAGAAACTCATATATTTCGTCAATAAATACTTTGCCATCCAGATGGTCGATCTCATGGCAGAAGCACTTTGCCATCTCTCCTTCCACCGTATATACCACATCCTGGCCGTTTTCATCCAACGCTTCTACTGTCACTTTGGCTGGACGGAAGGTTTTTCCAAAGCGGTTCGGAAAACTTAGACAGCCCTCTACACACCTCTGTGATCCGCTTTTTTCAGTAATCACCGGGTTCACCAACTTTAAATAATAACCCTCGTAATCGATAACGATCATTCTTCTTAAGATTCCTGCCTGGTTTGCCGCCAGCGCTGCACCGTTATCCACACTGTGTAGCGTATCCATCAGATCATCCAGCTGACGCCTTGCCGTATCATCCACCTGGGGAACCACTTTGCACTTCTTTTTTAAGATCGGGTCCCCGTCCATTCGTATTTTTCTAACTGCCATTTGAATCTCCTCTTACTTTTTACTCTTCTTTTTCAGCAAACAGTTTAATTCCCTCCAGAAACCGCTCTCCGTATTTCTCAAGCTTAAACTGTCCTACTCCGCTTACCTCCAGCATTTCATTCAAGGTCTGCGGCCTCTCCGAACTCATGCCTGCCAGTGTTTTATCCGAGAATACCATATAAGGCGGAACTTTTTCCTCTTTTGCGATCTCCATCCTGAGACTGCGCAGTTCTTCAAACAATTCCACATCCTCCTTTGCCAGCGCAGAAACGGCACCGGCCTTCTTCTTTCTGAATTTCGGCGGCTGTTTCTCCTCCTTCTTGGAAACCTTTATCGTTAATCTGGCTCCTTCAAGAAGTTCATCCGATCTATCAGTCAGTTCCAACACCGGGTAATCATCATTACTCAAAGCCAAAAATCCCTGCATAATCATCTCGTTCAACAGCTGCTTCAGTCTCGGCACTGTCATATCAGATAAAGACTTATATTCTGGATTTTCATTCAGATCCCTTTGGCGAATCTTTTGGTTATCTGCCCCTCTCAGAACATCCACGATCAGGTTGATACCAAAGCTTCTTTGGCAGTCCTGAATGCATCGGACCACCTTCTCTGCCTGCTCCGTCATATCTGCAAATTCAAATTCTTCCAGACAGTTGCTGCAGTTTCCGCACTCCGTGCCGCTTTCTTCCCCAAAATAATCTAAAATATAATGCCGCAGACATTCACTAGTGGCACAGTAGAATGTGATCTGTTGAAGTCGCTCCAAGTCCCTCTGCAGTATGATTCTCCTGGCCTCCCGGTCCAGTTCTTCATTTTCTTCTCCGCTTTCGATCAAAAAACGGTTGGTCCTCTGGTCCGAAGCCCCAAAATAAAGAATACATTCTGCCGCTTCCCCATCTCTGCCTGCCCTTCCGGCCTCCTGATAATAGCTCTCCATATTCTTCGGCATATTATAGTGAATCACAAACCTCACATCCGGCTTATCAATTCCCATTCCGAACGCATTGGTTGCTACCATGATCTGTTTCCTGTCATAGATAAAATCATCCTGGTTTTCCCGCCGCTCTGCATCTGCCAGCCCTGCGTGATATCTCGTCACAGAAAAACCAGCTTCTCTGAGCCGGTAACAGACTTCCTCTACATTTTTCCTGGAAAGACAGTAAACAATACCGCTGCTGCCCGGCATCTTCTCCTCTTTTTCTTTTATATAGGTTTCCAACTCCCGATACTTATCCCTGGGCTTTTTCACTCCGAAGAACAGATTGCTCCGGTCAAATCCTGTGGTCAAAACCAAGGGACTTCTAAGCTTTAAAATATCCAGGATGTCTTCCCTTACCTCCGCCGTAGCCGTGGCAGTATATGCGCCCAACACTGGCCGGGACGGCAGTTTCTCTAAAAAAGAAAGGATCTTTAAATAGCTGGGCCGGAAATCCTGGCCCCACTGGGAAACACAATGGGCTTCATCAATGGCCAAAAAGGAAATCTCCACTTCCGGGGAAAGGGCAAACTGCAGAAACCCTTCTGTCTCAAGCCTCTCCGGCGCCACATAAATGATCTTATATCGGCCCTCCCTGGCCAGGCTGAGAGCCTTCCTGTACTGACCCATACTCAGCGAACTGTTCAAAAAGGCTGCATGAATTCCGGCCTGATTTAACGCTGCCACCTGATCCTTCATAAGAGAGATCAGCGGAGAGACCACCAGTGTAATCCCCTGCATCAACAACGCCGGAATCTGAAAACAAAGAGACTTCCCTGCTCCAGTGGGCATAATGCCCAATACATCCTGACCTTCCAGAACTGCGTTAATCAAAGGCTTCTGCCCTTCTCTAAAATCATCATATCCAAAATATTGTTTTAATAAGCCGTGTGCACTCTGCATAAGCTGCCTTTCCTTCTAAATCCATTGTCTGTGATCTATGCTCATAGAGAAAATCCCCGTTTTATCTTTCGCGGACAAGCTCCGTATACTTAAGATTTTTCCCCCTTACTTGATCCTCCGGATATTTCTCTGCGTTTTTGTCTAATTTATCCATGAGGCAGTCCTTCAGATCAAATCCATACATCTGGGAAAAACGCAGAAGAAAAAAGAACACATCAGCGAGCTCCTCTGATATATGCTCTCTAGAAGCTCCCGGTCTCATCATCTCCCGCATCTGATCCTCAGACTTAAAACGGAACAAATCCAGCAGTTCGTTGGATTCTGTGGAAAGCCCGATGGCCAGGTCCTTGGGTCCGTGAAATTGGTCCCAATCCCGGTCCTCACAAAATCTCTGTACTTCTTCTGTTAAATACTTTATCGTGTCCATATTCATTCTCCATGGTTGGTTGTTTTCAACGAATACTATTATTATATAACACTTTTCCCTCACATGAAATATAGATCTTCATTATTTAGAATTTTTTTACAATCATAAAATTCCGGTTTAGAGATGTTCTTTACAAGATAATTCCTCAACTTCCAGCTTAAATGTACAGACCACGTCCAGCATTTCCTCAGAAAACTCCCATTCCTCTTTTCCTGTATTCTGACACATGACAGCCCGGAGTGCCTTTTTCCTCTCTTCCGGATCATCGATAAACTCCACCTTACCGCTGCCCGTCACGCTTTGAAACCGTGCGGAATAACTGCAGGCCTTCGTTCCTTCCTTCAGTTTGTAATTTGTATCAAGTTCAAACCCAGCATAATGGTTTTTGCGAATCAGATCAATCTTTCTTCCCTCTTTAGCGCTGTGGAAATAAAAAATTCTCCTGCCGTTGTTTTTCTCATACCCAAAGCTTAAAGGTACCATATAAATATTTCCCTCGTCTTGAAATCCCAGCCTGCAGCAATAACAGTTTGAAATGATCTTGTCGATTTCCTCATCCTTTATGACTTCCCTGTCTTTTCTTCTCATCCTTCCATCCTCCATGAAGATGCTTACCGTGAAATTTGTCTGGACAGCTCTTTTACCGGCAGTCCATTGTCCTTGATCTGCTTTCTCCATCCCATCTGCCCTGCCAATTTATACATGATTCTTGGGATACCCGGCGAGATAAAGCGGTCCTCTGCTCTGCCTCCTTTTGTGATATTTTCCGCAAGCTCTTTCAGGGCTTCTGAGAAACCCTTCTTTATCCCCTTTCCTTCCGGGATATCTGTAAACATTGGAATCATGCCTCCTCCGCCAATCCCCAGACCCTGTCCCCAGGAGAGGCCCGCTTTCAGGCACCAACACTTCATCATCTTTAGGGCAATGTGGTTTTGCCTGCCCTCATAAAACCCACAGTTTACAACAGCATACACCATCTTGTCTGTCTGTGCATCTCTTAAAATACTTTCCATCTGCTGTAAAGCCGCTGTCAGTTGAGATGGAATGCTGTCCACATAGAGAGGAAACGCAAAGACCAGGATGTCACAGTCTAAGATCTGGTTTTTCATCTCTTCTGTTATCTCCGGTTTGCGGACAGAAATCCCTGAATACTCATGTCCCGTCAGCAGAGCTTCCAGCTCTTTCAAAATAATCTCCGAACTGCTTCCCGAATACTTTGGACTTCCATTGATTCCTACAATCTTCATACTCATCTGCCTCCTAACTGGGACGGTGTTTCAGCAAACTGAATGTTTTGAACATCTGCGTACAAGTTGACTGCGTTGGCTTTCACCAACTCTGACGCAATGCTCTTTTCATCCTCTGTGATCTGTTCTCCATAAAACCTTACGGTCAGTTTTAATGTCTTCTGATATCTCTGTTTATGATGCATTTCATCATTTTTAATAACAAAATAGGGGTGCACATAAGGAATGCTCCGGTCGAGAACATTTTTCACAAAAGGGCTGTAGCCCCCATAACAGCATTGGCTAATGATCTCAACCTCATCGCACGCAGAAAGCAGCTCACCCATATCCCCATACTGGTCTCTTATGACACATTTCCCGGGCGTCTTGACCCAACACCCAAAACAGCCAATGCAATTTCGGATCTCTCCCTCTTTACCAACCAGCTTTATATCCTCAGATTCTCCGGGAACAAGCCGATTCCGCTCTTTTTCTTCTAAATCATGAATGATTACTTTCATCTTTCTCCTTTCTGATCCGGGCCAAAAACGCCCAGAACGCCACATCAATCATTTTATGGGCCTCTTCATACGGGATAGCTGCAGCATCCGTGGCAATAATGGAGGCGATCCCATGAGTATATATCATCATCTGCTGATAAAGCTCTCTTGCCTGCTGCCTGGAAATCCCCAGGTTTTCCTGTATCTCTTCCTCAACCCCATCTACCATAAACCGGGCATAAAATTCCTGAAAATTTTCTGCTTCCACATAGGGTGACATAAACAAAAGGCGGAACAGATACTTCTCCTCATTTGCAAAGCTTATATGGCACAGGCCTATAGATTCAAAAAAGTTTCTTTTATCTGCATGTTCTTCAATGTATCTTCCAAGAAACTGTTTTGTATAAGAAAACAGCTCTCCCATCAGATCCTCCATATTTTCATAGCAGCTGTAGATAGGCTGGACCGAACAGCCTGCCCGCTTGGCTGCACTCCTGGCATTGACCGCCTCATACCCCTGCTCTCTGGCAAGTTCAAAGGCCTTTGTTAATATCAGTTCCTTTGTGATTCTCTGTCTCGGCATATCAACCTCCTCTAAAATAACATTTGTTATATAACTATCGTTATTTTAAATCCAAACGATACTTATTTCAACATAAAAAGAGTGGAAAACGGATTATTTGTCTTCCACCCTCTTTTTATAAAGTCTTGAAAATTCCAGCACCTGCTTTCTGAGAGCTCTCAGCGCCTCTTTCTCCCTGCTCGGTTCTTGATCGTATTTGTTCAGAAGGAAAAAGATCGGTGCGTAAAAATTCACCGCCATAGCCTCCGGGTCTTTTCCCTCAAACACTCCACGTTTGATCATTTCAGCAAATAATTCCGTCTGATATGAGATCGCCGCATCCATAAAAAGACCCCGGTAGACTTCATAGACCTCTTTGTCCCTGTACTGCTCGATCACAAGCATTCTCCGGAATCGGGCCGCAAACTCATCTCTCAAATAAAACAGGAAAATTCTTTCACTCAGCATCAAAAGTCCATTTTCGCTGATACTGCCGTAAAGCTCGGCAGCTTCATCCATGTCTTTTTCATCGGGCAGGCCGTTTTCCCTGGACATACGCTCCATGCGGACTGACATTTCCTGAACGATGGTATCAAATATTGCTTTCTTACTCTTAAAATGCTTATATAATGAACTGTCTTTAATACCCACCGCATCCGCGATATTTTTTACACTAGTTCCCTGATATCCTTTTTCTGCAAACAGCGTCAACGCTTCTTCAATGATCCGCTCTTTTGTGGTCATAATTCTTCCCCCTTAAGCAAGCCTTTTACCATCTGTTCCTTCTCAAACAGAGCACAGCCCCCGCTGTGGAATTCCTCCAGACTGCCGCTTCCCCGCAGTTTTAAAAACAAGGGGGAACTTAACGCTTTCCTGAGACTTGTATGTACTAAATTGGTGTCTGTATAAGGAGAGAATGGACAAGGTTCCGCCCCGCCTGCCGCATTGATATGGAAAAATCCTCTGCCTGCTGCCAGACATCCTCCCGAAGCTTTTTCATCTCCAGGAAAAGAGATGAACATCATATGTTCCTGTTTTTTTCTCAGCTTCAGAAGCCTCCTGTCAAATTCCTGTCTCTCCCTTTCTCCCGGCGCCAGATATTCCGTCTTGCCGTCCGCAGGCACATACTCCACATAAACTACGGCTTTGCATCCGTTTTCTTCCAGCCTGTCAAGGAATTCCTCCGATGTAACCTCCTGCAGGTTTTCATTGGTTACCGTGACCGATACTCCAAATAAAAGACGGTCTTTCTTAAGATTCTTCATCGTCTGGTTCAGAACGGAATAGATCCCGGATCCCCTCCTGGCGTCAGTCTGCTCTCTGTCCCCTTCTATGCTCAGAACCGGCAGTAAGTTTCTCTTTTCCGCAAACATTTTAAAATAATCGTCGTCAAACATGGTTCCGTTAGTAAACACCGGGAAAAGTATTCCCTTGTGGTTTCCCGCTTCCTCTATCACATCTCTCCGCATCAGAGGTTCCCCGCCTGCCAGCAGGATAAAACTGATGCCCAGCCTCTCCGCCTGCCCGAATATGTCTCCCCACTGCCGCCCTGTAAGCTCCTTGGAATCAAAGCCTTCCTTACAAGCCCCATTTGCCCTGGCATAACATCCCTTGCAGTGAAGATTGCATTTACTGGTAATGCTGGCAATCAGGAATGGAGGGATATGCTCTCCCCTTATCTCTGATTTTTCCCTTATGACTCTGGCCCTTTTTTCTGCAGCCATGAATTTTAGAAGAAAAAGACTTCCTTTTGGATCTGACATTTTAACAATATTCCGAAGAATCCGTTCTACCCCGTTGCTCAAGTATTCTTCTAACTGAAACTCTTCCATAAACCTGCCCTCCTTCTGTGAAAGAACAAAGTGGGCAAGCCCACTTCAACACCCCAACCCCTCACTCTTTGAGGGGCTTGGCAACTTTGCGCGCCAAATGCGATTTGACACAGTCAAATAGTTACCTCACGCATTTGTGTGCATAATGCCCGCAGGGCTTTTTTATTCCATAGGGAGGTTCGCAGAACTTTCCTATGGAATAAATCAAGCTAGCGGTTACTAGCCTTGTTACAACAAGTATAGCTAGTAACCGCTAGCCTGTCAAGAACAAAAAAGTTATCCTCTATAAACTCCAAACGGCTCTGGAAAGGCCTTCTTACGGCCACGAGGAATAATTATAACGGGAGGACATCTTCTGCTTTGTAGTACTCCTTCTTAGAAACACATACCAGCAAAGTCCTTTAGTGAATAGGCTTCGGAAACAAAAAATGTAACAGTTTCCCAACCTCTAATCTATAAAAAGGCAACAAAACTACTTAGAATGGTGGATTGAAGACAATTTCAAAGGTAAAGCAAAAAAAGGGGGATCGGTTGGGAAAAACAAACGGAAACATTGATCTTATCATGAAAACTGACTATAATAAAAAAAAGAAACGGCTTAAAAACGTTGGATAAACAAAAACAAGTGTTGTATTGAAATGTCGTTTCTTCCTGCTTTGTATCTTTCTTTTTCTTGATAAACAATAATTGCATAGTTATCACTACCAAATCCGGCTATGTCGGATTTTTCTTTTACAGAACAATAGAAAAGTATGCCACCTCCAAGAGTTTTTCTCCATTGTTGGAAGGAGGCCTTTCCAGAGCCGAGTGGGCGTGCTTCCCACGATAAGGTACAATATCTACTTAGCAAAAATATTTTTAAAAATGGCAGTTGCCAACTTCTGATGCCCATATTCATCTAAATGCTGTTGATCTTTCTCACTGGCTTGTGCGTAATCAGATGCTGCCAGAAATTCAAACCCGTATTTCTCTGCCAGCTTCCTGTATACATGTTTCAGCCGTCTTGATGTTTTCACAGATTTCCGGTCAAATTCTGGATCTTTTTCTTCTACTTCTAATCCAAGTTCAATTGGTGACACGATCAGCACTTTTGTTTTATCTGAATGGTTTCTGATCTTTATTAACAGCTTCTCTAAACCTTTCCCAATCTGATATTCTGATGCATCATATACCTTTTTGCAGTCATTGGTTCCAAGCATCAAGATTACAGTATCCAGCGGCTGATGGCTCTCTAAGATCATAGAAAAAGAATCGGTAGCTTTCCTCCCTGCACGGCTCAGGTCACTGAAATCCGCTGTGCGTCCACAGAGGCCTTCCTCCACAATCCGGTATTGGGACGGATTCACCATCTCCTCCAACAAACTGGTCCACCGCACTCCCCACGGATATCGGCCTTCCGTTCCAGGTATCAGCCCATATGTATTTGAATCCCCAAAGCATAAAATCTGACGCATACTGTCACCTCCAAAGTATAATATCTATACTATTTCTATAGGAATAGTATAGATATTTAAAACTACAATGTCAATTAATTTATAGCTTTCAACTTATTTTCTTAGAAAATTAAAAGTCTACAAACTTATGAACGCTAGAGAATCTCTCTTCAACAGCATATCCATTCCTTATTTACTTTCCCCGAAATATTTTAAAGCAGTGCAGTAGAGTGAAATCAATGTAGCTGAGAGTAAAACACCACTCACAATATCAGTGAACCAATGTACTCCCGACACAAGCCTGCCTATCACTGTAACAATGATTATCAAAACAGAGATTGAGTCTGCTGCCCACAGCCATATTTTCCTATGCCGCAGATAGTGGTGGAACTGCAGCATAGCCGTGACCATGATACAGATTACAATCATTGTATGAGAGGATGGAAAAGATGCTTCTAAACTCCCAGAAAGCAGGACCGGCCTGTAATTGACGATCACCCGTTCAAAGAAAAAATAAAAAACAACGACGATAAGATAAAATACACCAAGCAATAATATCCTGGCATCCACTTTCCGGATATCCCTTCGGATTATAAGCTGGGACAATCCCATGACCGCAAAACCCAGGGATACTGCTATGGCTGCTGCTCCCAGCCAGTCAGTGATGCTGTACCAAAGCAGGTTCACGCCGAATAACTCAAACACAAATTGATTTATATGGGCAAATCCAACGAAAGATCCTTCAGGCCCAACTGGTTGTACGTCGATTGTCTTCACCATAACCGTGAAAAGCAGAAAAACTAGAAACAGGATTCCTGTTATAATGGTTCTTTTTCTTGATTCTTTTTGCATAGTAGATATTCCTTTCTTTTACTGTAACCATATATTTTCAAGCTGCAGTTTAATTATCTATCCATGCATCCAAAAGTGCACGAAACCTGCCGTCACAATGACAAAAAGGCCCCGACACGTTTTGTGTCAAAGGCCTTTTTAAAGGGTTTCAGCTATTTATCTGGATCTGTTTCCATTGTATGAATGTCTTTGCTGCAAAAAACAAGAATAGCAAGATTGTTACATAGGGCTCCCTCGCAGCGGCAAAAAGGCAGACCGCAACCGCCCCCAGCACAAGTGAGATTTTTGTGGCAACGTTATAAAATGTTTCTCTTTCAAAATGAATCAGGGTTAATCTCAAAATCCCAATTCCGATCATACATAAAAATATGGCCCAATAAATAAAGCTGTTGATATTTGATGTCATCGTATTTGTCAGGAGATTCACAGAATAAACATGGCCGCCTTCAAGCTTTCCATAAATCGGAAGTACAATAAAGGCCACCGCCAATACATCGATCGTTGAGCTGATCAGTCTGTAAATCTTCTTCAGATTAGAACGGTTCTCACATTCTGCAAGAGTTATCAGTTCATCGTTTGATAGTAATTCATCAATGGATACTGAAAAAAACTTTGATAAACACTTTAACGACTCTATATTCGGATAGCCTTTTCCGCTTTCCCATTTAGATATTGCTGTTCTTGATACATATAGCTGTTCGGCCAGCTGCTCCTGCGTAAGTCCGCTTTTCTTTCTCAGTTGTTGTAGTTTTTCATTAAATTCCATCGGCAGTCCTCTGTCATTCATTGGTTTCCTTCAGATTCCTCAGTTTTTCCCGCTCCTCCTCTGACACAGAATCCAGAAGATAACGGCGTTCTTTTTTCTGTTTGTCGAGATATTCCTCCCGTAGTTTCTGGCTTGCCAAATTTACTTCCTCGAGCAGCTCTCTGGCGGAAAGCAGAGAACATCCCTGTCCCCTGATGATGATCTGTTCCAGCCCATCGGAGGTCGCCACTGTCACATCATATTTTCGTCCGTGTTCATGCGCAAATTTTTCTATATATTGATCGGCAGTCTCGGCTTCCTTCGTATAAACCACATGAATGTTATGGTAATCCAGAATTTCCGTATCGTGTCCTGCCACCCGGTACGCATCAAAAACAACGATCAGTTCACATTTCCTAAGCCCCTGATAGTTGCTCATAATATCCAAAAGCTTTCCTCTTGCCGCGTCAATATTAGCTTTTGCCAGTTCCCTCAGATCATCCCAGGCAAAAATGATATTATAACCGTCCACCAGCAGATACTTTTTCCCTGAAGTTTTCTTGACCGCTGCCCTGGATACAGAACTCTTATAATCTTCAATAGTCCTTTCCAGTTTCTTTTTCTTCCACCCGCTCTTCTGCTTTCTGTTTGCAAAATACGTCTGCTCAATGATCCGGTCAATCTCTTCTGTGTCGATGAATTCCTCTTCTGTGTACGTCTGCCGTACCGTATCATCTTCGTTAAGATTTCCGCCGTCTGAATTTAACTGGCTGTCCAGATGCATATAGTCCTTCACCTGGTCCCAGCTCACCGTAAATCCTGCCCCGTGGGAACAAAAAACAGATCCTGTAGGATTCTTTACATCTCTCTCAGAATCATAACCAACCTTTTCAATCACCTCTTTGGCATTGTGGCATGGCTCATAACCCTTTAAAGTACAGAAAAGACGCCCTTGTCCTTTTGTATAGGCGATGACTTCCTTCTGGTAATCGCACATTTCTGATACCGGCGCGCTTCCGGCCAATACTGACATCTCCCCTTCCGTCTGGGGATTCTCAAAACTGCCAGACATCCGCTCAATATCCGACATAGCCCGTCCCACCATCTGCTGAGGCACTTCCAGCCGGAACTCGTAGTACGGCTCCAACAGCACACTCTCTGCCTGTTTCAGTCCCTGGCGCACTGCCCTGTAGGTAGCCTGGCGGAAATCCCCTCCTTCTGTATGCTTTAGATGGGCACGGCCCGCTGCCAGAGTGATCTTCATATCTGTGACCGCCGAACCTGTGAGCACACCCGGGTGCTCCCTCTCCTGTAAATGCGTCAGGACCAGCCGCTGCCAGTTTTTATCCAGCATATCTTCACTGCACGAAGAATCAAACTGAAGGCCGCTTCCCGGCTCCAATGGCTCCATTAGAAGATGTACTTCCGCATAATGCCTCAAGGGTTCAAAATGCCCCACACCTTCCACTGTGTTATTAATGGTCTCTTTATAGACAATATTTCCGGTTCCAAATTCTATAGAAGTATCAAACCTTTCCTCGATCAGGCTCTTTAATATTTCCAGCTGCACCTCTCCCATGATCTGCACCTGAATCTCCTGGAGTTCTTCGTTCCACACAATGTGAAGCTCCGGCTCTTCCTCCTGAAGCTGTCTTAACTTGGGCAGCATCACGCTGGCACTGGTCCCTTCCGGCAGGATGACCTTATAAGTCAGGACAGGTTCCAATGCCGGTTCAAAACCACCCTCTTCCATCCCGAATCCATGACCCGGCTTGGTTTTTGTAAGCCCCGTGACCGCGCACACTGTACCTGCCTGTGCTTCATCTGCCGTCTGATACTTTTCTCCGGAGTATATGCGGATCTGATTGACCTTTTCCTCCTCATCACCGCTTTTTAAAACTGCCTTTACTTTCAGCACTCCTCCTGTGATCTTAAGATGCGTCAGGCGGTTCCCCTGACTGTCTCTGGAAATCTTAAATACCTTCGCACCAAACTCCGCAGGATATTCAATCTCTCTGGTATAGGTCTCAATCCCCTTTAAGAATTCGTGAACACCTTCTGATTTTAACGCCGAACCGAAGAAGCATGGAAAAACCTTTCTCTCTGAAATCACTTCTCTCACGCCGCCGGTGTATATCTTCCCTGACTCCAAATATTCATCCAGAAGCTTTTCATCGCTGACCGCGATATTCTCATAAAAATTCCCGCCATCCTGCATGGAAAAATCCACACAGCCTTCATCCAAGTATTTTTTTAACTCTTCCAAAAGCAGTTCTTTATCTGTCCCGTCCTGGTCCATCTTGTTGATAAACAAGAATACCGGTATCTGATATTTTTTGAGCAGACGCCAGAGTGTCTGGGTATGGCCCTGTACCCCGTCAGCCCCGCTGATCACCAGGACCGCATAGTCCAATACCTGCAAAGTCCGTTCCATCTCCGCAGAAAAATCCACATGTCCCGGCGTATCTAAAAGAGTGACTTCCATATCTTCAAAGGCAAACACAGCCTGTTTTGAAAATATGGTGATCCCTCTGTCCCTTTCAAGCTCATGGGTATCTAAAAAAGCATCCTTATTGTCTACCCGGCCCATACTGCGGATACTTCCGCTCTCATAGAGAAGCCCCTCCGAGAGTGTTGTCTTACCCGCATCCACGTGGGCCAAAATTCCGATCACTAATCTTTTCATACTATACTCATTTCTACATTCATAATAACTTGTCTTACTTATTATACCTTATCAAGAAGACCACGCAAACCTC
This sequence comes from Anaerostipes rhamnosivorans, assembly GCF_005280655.1. Classification (NCBI taxonomy): domain Bacteria; kingdom Bacillati; phylum Bacillota; class Clostridia; order Lachnospirales; family Lachnospiraceae; genus Anaerostipes; species Anaerostipes rhamnosivorans. Next base: position 256,599 of record NZ_CP040058.1, on the reverse strand, counting down.
AAGGTAAAAATACGATGAACCATATAATTACAGCCCCAGATTTTCTATCTGAGGCTGTGTTTCATTTTATTTCTTCTGATATACAGAGTGCCCTAAGAACTCCCATTTCCCATGTCCCGGACGGATAATCTCTCCATTTCCGAGAAACAGGTATCCTCCCGGTTTTAAGCTTTGATACAGACCTTTCAGGATTTCTTTTTTCTTCTGAATATCCATATAGACGATCACATTCCGGCAGAATATCACATCGTACTGGTTCTCAGGCCATTGAAGCTCCGCAAGATTATGGTAACGGAACTGTACCATCTCCTTCAGCTGCCGTATAACCGCATATGCGCTGCCATCTTTTTGAAAATATCTCATCTTCCAGTCTACCGGAACTTTTACCAGCTGTCTTGGAAGATACCTGCCTTCCTCGCCCTGTGTAAGCTCGTGCCTGGCAATATCAGTTCCTGTGATCTCGATCTTGGGAAGCTTCCATCCGCGTCTCCTGCACTCTTCGGCGGTAATAGCGATGGTATAACACTCTTCTCCGGTAGCACATCCTGCGCTCCATATACGGAATGACTCATCCTCTGTGCTGTTTTTCAGCTTCTTTAGAACCTCCTGTTCAAGATAACGGAACTGTCCGCTCTCCCTCATAAAATAAGTATAACCGGTGGCAGTCAAGTCAATCAGCTTCTGTTCTTCCTCCGGATCTTCCTGTACCGCCTTCATATACGCTAAAAAATCAGTGAGATGAAGCCTTTCTAATTCATGCTGAATCCTACATTGGATCAGGTTCTTTTTGTTAGAAAGCTTCATCCCATATCTATTCTGAATATATTCTGTCAATGCGTCATATTCGTCCTGGTTAATCTCAATCATTTCTTCTACTCCTAAGCTTCGCAGAGCTATCTGTCATTCATCGATAAGCTCTACTTTACAACTCTTTCTTGGTCTTTTCAAGATGTTCCGTTGAATATGGACATTATTTCTGTAATTTCTCTAATTCATTCTTTTTTTCAATGCTTTTCCATACCTATTTGTCTCTCTCATACATCGAATAAAACTCTCTTTTGTGACCCCGCTTTTTTTCGGACGAAATTCCCATTCTGTGGTCGTTATGGCCTTCTCTGCCATCGCCTCAAATTCATCCTCCGAAACTTCAATATCATCAAAACATACCGGCAGCCCCATACTTAAGTTGAATCCGGCAATCCGCTCTCTCTCCTCAAGCTCTTCTGCAAATGTCAAGAGACACAGAACACCAAGAGATACCACTTCTCCATGAAGGTGCTGGTGGCCGCCCTTTGTAACCGTAGACCCGTAATATACACAATGGGCCAGGCTGGAATTATAATAATAATGAGGTGCGTTGCTGACCATATTGGATACCAGACCTGTGCTTATAATGATATCCAGTGTTACCTGCTCCAGTGCGTAAGAAACCTGTTTATTCTTTAGATCCTCCAGTGCCTGTCTTCCATATTCAACTAGGGGGCTGGTGCAGATGCGGCTGAGCTGTACGCCCATCATAGGTGTATGGGACAATTCATCTTCCCTGGATGCGAACACTGCTTCACATTCCTTGCTCAGGGCATCCCCAATCCCTGCCCATAAAAGCTCTTCCGGAGAATCCGCAATAATAGATGATTCTATAAATGTATGATCCGCCACTTTCGGATAGTAATATTCCTTGAAAGAACCATCCGGATTGTAAATTACGGAGATCGCCGTAACAGCAGCACAGTTAGAAGCCACTGTAGGAAAACAAAATAACGGTTTATCCATTTCATTTGCCAGGTATTTGCACGTATCACATGCACGTCCGCCTCCCACGGCAAAAACCATGTCTGCCTTTTTTACTGCTTCTAGCTGCATCAGCGCATTTCCGTTCTCATAAGTAGAATCTCCCCCGTACCAGACAAAATCCAAGATTTCCATATCAGAATCTTCCACTCCCTCTAAAAGCTTTTCCCTGGCCTTTGCCATAGCAGTCTTTCCGCCGATGACAACCGCGGTCTTTCCAAGAAAACGCGCAGTCTTCGGAATCTCGCCGTAACACCCCTCTCCTATTGTATAACTTGGTAAATTTACACTGTAATAACCCATAAATAAAACTCCTTTCCCGGCGTAGCTACAGAACAAGAAAGAATCCCACAAGCGGGATTCTCCGCCTGCGGCGGGTCGCATTGGCGACATAAATCCTTACCGCCGCAGTGCGATCCTCGCGGAGCGTTTTTTATGTCATAGGAGGTTCCGTAGGAATTTCCTATGACATAAAAAAAAGTCTCTTTATGTCCGAAAACATAAAGAGACGAAATAATCTATCATCCGCGGTACCACTCTTTTTTGCACAATCATGCACACTCTGGATATCTGACAATATCCGGCTCTGTAACGGGAGCTCCCGTCTTAAATTACTCTTTTACTTCACTCAAGCCACTCCCAGGTGATGTAAGGCTTCCCGTTCTTTCCGGCTTTCACCAGCCGCCGGCTCTCTGCAAAGACTAAAGGATGCTCTCTGTCCTGATCATCGTGTTTTCACATTTAATTTTCTTTTATGGAAGTTATTATAGTCCTGCCTGAGAGAATATGCAAGTTCTTTTATTGGCAAGGTATAATGACCACTCTCTCTTAAGTTCTTCCTGCCTTATATTCACGGATCATAGTTTCAATTTCATTGTAATCCCGTTCAAATAATTCACTGCAGATCTGTCTCCCCAATTGTTCAGGCGGTACCTTCTCAACGATCTTATCAATGACAAATATCTTGCTTTTCTGCTTATATTTAGGAAGCTGGTTTAACTCCTGAATATGTACTAACTCTGGCCTCCACAAAAGACTCAGCTTCTTGTTCCATATAACTTTCTTGTTTATTCCCGGCTCCCGGAGTAAGTAAAAATCAACCTCCCCTGCGATCTCTTCCACAGTGATAATTCCCCACCACTCTGGAACCTTCTCTTCTACATGAAGTGCGTGGCTGGAACCCACAACAACATAATTATAATCAAAGAACCGGTCATAATCCTTCACCTGCCGTGACAGCCTGGCATAGGAATCAGCATCACTTTTAATCTCGATGCCATAGACAGCATACTCCGTGACCATAACAATATCAGCACGGGAACGTCCCATCTGCTTTTCCTCGATGATTCTGATTTTCCCATGCCGCTCCTCCAGGAAATCAAAAAGAGGCTCCCGGATATCTTTGTCGTATAACATATCAACTCCTGGATAAGGTAAACCCTATCCTATTTTCTTTCCCATCAGTTCATAGTAAAAAATATACTGCTGCATCACACCTTCACACCCTTTATATCTGTCCATTGGGAAACCTTCTGGATAATATCCGTCAAGTGCCTGCCTGATGTGCGTATCCACCGGGAATGCCTCAAAATGGTGCAGGGAAAACAGGCAAATACAGTCTGCTACCTTTTCACCTACCCCGTACAGCTTCATCAGCTCTTCCTTCGCCTGACCATAACTCATGTGCCGAATCTCATCCAGATCAATTTCCCCATCTGCTACACTTTTAGCCGTACGGACTACATATTTGCTCCGGTAGCCCAGATTGCATTCTTTTAATGCATCCTCCGGCAGGCATGCCATGGACTTTGGCGTGGGAAAAGTGTAATAGATATGCCCGTTTGCGTCTTTCCTTTCTTCCCCATATTTTTCGCAGATGTTATCAATACATCTGCGGATACGAATAATATTATTCTGCTGCGAGATCAGGAAAGAAACAATCATTTCCCACAGATCCTGATTCAGAATACGGATGCCAGAGCCAAACTCCGAAGCCTCTTTCAGATATTTGTCCTGCTGGTCGATGGACTCTCTGTACTTTATGTAATCTGTGTCCAGATCAAAATAACCCTTCCAGAAGCTTTCAAACTCATCTTCTTCACAGTAAAAAATACATTGGTCCCCCTTTTGAGCCACCTCCAGGTGCCTGTCCCCCGCGATGACTGAATATGTCTGAGCATCCTTCTTAAGCATACGGAAACACTGGCCGGAATCACAAATCTGTGCTATGTCAAAACATTTGATTGTTTTCGTTATCATAAGTATCCCTGCATCTTTCTATTTTGTCAAATCAGTAGTTATTCTAACAGCTTATCTATACGGTCTAATACTTTATTGTAATTTATGGAACTGTAATCCGTAACATCCAGTTCCAGCAGTTCTCCCAGAAGGAACTTATCATACCCCTTATGTTCACACCGGTCTCTGAACGTCTCATATGACAACAAGGCATCGGCCTTGGACCGGTCCTCCATGACATCTCCTAAGTGATATCTGGTCACCAGATGTGCCAAATGCCTGGAGGGATCTAAGTCTCTTTCCCTGGATCTTTGGTATAGAACATCAATGTCCCCCAGCAGCCGGATCGTAACAGCCTGATATCCATATTGTTCAGTCAGTTCCTCAAGCCTCCCTTTCTGCTTCTCACTGAACGGATAGTCAGAAATGATTATCTGCCCCTTACGCATCCCAGCCCCTAATGTTTCATAATAAATCTTCCATCCTCTTTCTTCCAATGCCGTTTTCTCTTCCAGGCTGTCAAAACCCCAACGGTCCCACAGCTCCTCCTTGATCTCATCCTGGGACACAACAATAAAACCGCTGTGTCTGCCAAGGATCTGATTACACAAATATGTCTTCCCTGTTGCCGGATATCCGGCAAGAAGAATGATCGTCTTTTTCATAAACATCTCCTAAATAAGCAGACTGCCGTTTTAAAACGACAGTCTGTCTTTATAGTGCCAATTCAACTGTCAGATAGTAGGTATCTGCCCGGTAATAAGCTTCTACATATTCTCTTGGAATGTTTTCTTCGTCAAACGAGATACGTTTCACATAAATGAGCGGTGCCCCTTCTTCGATCTTTAACAGCCTGGCCGTCCGCTCGTCTGCCAGGATTGAATAGATCTTTTCCTCAGCTTTAGCAAGCTTGATATGGCAGTGGTTCACATAATAGACTCTCAGGGATTCCTTGGAGAAATCCCTCTCCATAGCTTCAGGAACCCACTGGTGGTCTAAATAATTGATCTCAATGTACATAGGTTTGTCGTCAGCATACCGGATTCTCTCCAGCTTAATCACCTTTGCCTTTTCTTCTAAATGAAGATTCTCTGCAACTTCACTGTCCGCCTCTATAACGGTCTGATTTAGAACCTTTTTGGAGGCAACTCTTGTTTCTTCCCGGTGCTCTCTTAAAAAATTGACAATCTTCTGGTTATCACTTTTTGCCTTCAGGCTTTTCACATAGGTGCCGTGTCCACGCTTCTTCTCGATCAACCCTTCGTCTGCCAGCATGTCCATAGCCTTGCGGACCGTGGCCCGGCTGACCTTGTAGCTGGCCATCATTTCACTTTCCGCAGGTATCAGGTCTCCGATCTGATACTTCCCGCTTACAATATCCTGATACATAAAATCATAAATCTGATAGTAAAGCTGTTCCCTGCCGCTGAAATCCAATTCATGTTTCATCGCTTACACCTCTCTGCAACTATATTTCTAAAATTATTCCATCAACTCTCCTCCGACCAGGTTGATGGACTGTCCGGTCAGATAGCTGGAACTGTCCGTAGTTAAGAAGATCGCCGCATCTGTGACATTTTTCAGATCCACCAGCTTGTGCATCGGAATATTCTTCTTGAAATACGGAAGTACCTCTTCCGGATCAAGATCACGTTTTTTCGCATATTCGTACTTTAATTTTTCCCACATTTCAGTAGGCACAATCCCCGGACAAATGGTATTCACCCGGATCCCCTCGTCCGCGAACTCTTTCGCGATGGACTGGGACAGTCCCTGCACTCCGTATTTGCTTGCACAGTAAATCGTCTGCCAGGAGCTTGGCTTCTTTCCGGACAATGAGGACATATTGATGATCGTCCCGCCGTGGCCAAGCATCTCCCTGACTGCTGCCTGGCAGCATAAAAAGGTTGCCTTCAAATTGACATTGATCGTCAGGTCCCAAAGCTCCTCGCTGCTGTCCAGAAACGGAGCCATCTTTGAAAATCCTGCGGAGTTGATCCATGAATTGATTCTACCATATTCCTCTGAGACTTTGCATGTGTTTTCATCAATTTGTGCCTTCACGGTCACATCAGTCTTGTAAAAAGACGCCGTCCCTCCAAATGCCTGGATCTCGTCAACGACCTTCTGGGATTTTTCTTCATTCAGATCAAAGATTGCAACCTTTGCACCTCTCTTTGCAAACTCTTTTGCCATGGCAGCTCCCATTCCGCTTCCGCCGCCGGTGATCACGGTTACCTTGTCATCTAATCTCTCCGTATTCATCGTAAAACCTCCTTTATTTTTTTATATACTCTGCAATGCTGACCTGCTTATCCTGAGGCATCACCTGCACAAAAACGTTGACCCCTTTTTCGATCAGTTCCATAAAGTTTTTGTTCTCATCCGGGTTTGTGGAAATATTTTTATACAGCACGCTTCTTCCTTCTTTTGCTCCCATTCCACCCACGTCGATCTCGTCGATCTTTATTCCATGATCCACAAGATAATTGAGGATTTCCGGTCCCTTTACCAGAAGAATCGTAGGGGCATCTAGTCCCTGGCTCATAAACTCTGCCGCATCCTGCCGGTTAAAGATCCCAATGGCGATCTCATCCGGCACCGCCATCTCCAGCACATTAATCATAAAATCATCTTCCGCCACTTCGTCGTCTGCCACGATCACCTGTACTGCGTTTTTCTGCTTAATCCATGCGGTCATTACCTGCCCGTGGATCAGTCTGTCATCAATTCTTGTTAAGACTAAGTTTTCCATGCTTTTTCTTACCTCCTTCACTTAAATTCATTCCTTTCACTGCCAGTGCCTCCGGTGATGTGGCAGCTCCGATCAGTTCGTCCAGTGTACTCTCCCCAGTCCTTGCAAACACGAGCGTGATCAGCATCGGCATGTTCATGCCTGAGACAAGTCCGATCTTATGGTCTTTTGCTAAATATCCAGTGCTGTTAAACGGTGTTCCCCCGGTCACATCCGATAAAATTAGGGTCCCTTCTTTTGACTCATGTTCCTCGATTTCCTTTAAAAGCTTTGCCCGATAGGCTTCCGGCGCCTCTCCTGGAAGAAGAGGGACAGCCGAAACTGCCTCCTGTTCCCCTGCCACCATGGTTAAACTCTCCAGAAGTCCCTGGCAGAAATGTCCGTGGCTTACTAAAATGATATGTATCATGATTCCTCTCCTTCTATCCTACAAATCCCAGAAGTCCTAAATATGATGCTGCAATTCCAATGACAAAGATACCCACTACAATCCATGTGACATTGATCTTCTTAGAAACTAGTTTCCATACGACCAGTGTGATGACTAAAGGAATCAATCCCGGAAGCAGTGAATTGAGGATTTCCTGGAACTTCACCACTCCGCTTCCAACAGAAACCTTAAATGGAGTGTTGACTGTGATCCTTGTAGCCGCCATACATCCCACAACCATCAGCCCTACAACGCTGAATGCATTGGTAACTTTATCAATAACACCATTTTTCAGGATTTTCAGCAGTGTTGACTTCCCGTATTTGTAACCATTCATAAACATGAAGTAACCACAGGTAAAGATCAGGACTTCAAATAAAATAGTGAAGAAAACAGGTCCGATGTAATTCCGGTCCAGAGCCATGGTGCAGCCAATACCCGCTAAAATCGGGAACAGGATTCCCTGCATAACCGTATCTCCGATTCCTGCCACCGGCCCCATGAGACCGGTGCGGACGGAATTAATATCTTCTGCAGACACACTCTCTCCGTTTGCCCGTGCCTCCTCCATAGAAACCGTGATGCCGTTGATGATCGGCCCGATGGTAAAAACCTCAGAATTATAAAATACCATATACTTCTTTAACTCCCTTACACGGTCCTCGCTTGATTCATAGAGACGCTTGATCGGACCGAGCATCAGGTTTGCAATACCAAGGGCCTGGAGGCGCTCATAATTATAACAGGCTTCTGTGCTGGTAGTGGCCATCCAGGTTTTAACCAGGTCCTTCTTTGAAAGCTTCTTCTTATAATCCTTTACAGAAGCCTCCTCAGTATAATCTGCACGTTCTTCGTTCTTTTTCAAGGTCAGGCGTTTTACCTTTTTCGTTCCTTCTTCTTTTTTATTATCGGACATAAACATGACGATTGCAATGATTGCCGCAAAGATTGCGATGGCCATGATATCCAGTTTTAGATAGATGGTAAGGAAAAATCCTGCAAAAAAGTAAGGGACCAATTTTTTCTTTCCAAGATAGTTAAGCAACATAGCAATTCCAAGTGCAGGCATGATCCCTCCCACAACCTGCAGCGCGGATACAAGACTCTTAGGAATGGCATTGATCAATGCCGTACCCCACGATTTCCCTGACATGACCAGAGCAAAAGCGGGAATGCCGTATAATACGAACGCCACCAGACAAGAGGGCAGAAAATTCATCCACCGTACTCCGTTGATATTTCCATTGTCCAGCATGGCATCGGCTCTGTGAATCCAGAAGGAATTTACCGTCATATAGATCTGGTTCAGCAAAAGCCCGAACATGCTAAACGGAATCGCAAAGGTAACTGCCATTGTGGGACTCGCCCCTGAAAGAATTGTCATTGCCGTTCCGAAGATGCCCGCCACGATGGTATTGCTCGGCATAGTTCCCCCTGCGGAGATCCATCCCAGATAAATCAGCTGGATGTTGGCCCCGGCAAGCATTCCTGTCATGGGATCTCCCATGAAGATTCCTGTCAGAAGCCCGGTTGTCAGCGGATATACCAGACATTTTGTCACCGGGCCGAAAAACCACCATTGCCCCATTGTTGCCAGCAAAGCTACTAAAACTGCTGAAAGTACCATTCTTAATCCTCCTTTTTCTATTTAATGTTTCCCGCTCAAGCGGACCATTACTTTCCCTTTTTTTGCATTTTCCTGTGTTTTTAATTCCTCTTCCATCTCTTCCAGAGAAAGGCTTGCGCTGATGATCGCATCTGTATTCAACTTTCCGCTCTCCAGTAATGCTACCGCGCGTTTTGTTGTATGCGGGTTTAAGTATGATGTATAAATGCTGAGCTCCTTTGTATAGGCTTCAAACTGATTCATCAGGATCGGCTGGTCAGGATCACCCAGGCCAAACAGCAGGACCTTTGAGTTCTTGCCTGCAATCCTAAATGACTGCTCCATGGTCTGCTTAAGACCGATACATTCAATGACATAATCAATGTTCAATCTCTCTGCGAGCTGTTCAATCTCTCTGTCATCAACCGCATAATCCGCTCCCAGTTCCAGTGCCAGCTTCTGCTTTTCCGGCTCCCTCTCGACCACAATAATCCGGGATGCTCCTGACAATTTCACCATTTGCAGCATGAGGCTTCCAATAGATCCAAGACCATAAATAGCCACTGTAGCTCCGCCCTGTATCTGAATCAAATCCAGTCCATGGATCACACAGGACAGAGGCTCTGCAAAAGCCGCATCTCTTAAGTCAAGGTCTTCTGAAACTTTATAGACGTTCTGCTCCGGAGGGTAGACATAATCGGAAAATCCCTTTGCCACCCCATGCCGTTCAAGGCAGAAGTTCGGAAGTCCCTGCTGGCAGTAAATACATTTCCCACAGCCAAAGCTGGGATCTGCCGCTACCCGGTCTCCTGGCTTAAAGTATTGGACATCCGGTCCTACGGCTGTCACGATACCTGAGCACTCATGTCCCAGAATGATTGGCGGGATGACGGGACTTGCCCCATTCTTCCCCTCAAATTTATGTATATCCGTTCCGCACAAACCGCACCAGGCCACTTCAATCTTTACTTCATCACCCTTCGGCTCCCGTTCCGGGATCTCTCTCACCTCATAGGTTCTGTCTCCTGTATAATAACCTGCTCTCATCTGCTTCACCTGCCTTAATTGAGATTTTTAAATAGTTTGATCTTGCCCTGGACTACTTCGTTGACTGCCTCAATACATGGGACAACGTTATTCCGCAGAGATGCATTTTCTGAAGTATGTCCGAAAAGCTCTTTTGATTTTTTTGTCCATGTTACCAGGAGCTCTGTACCCACATTGAATTTCCGGATACCAAGGTCAATGACCTTTCTTACATCTTCATCCTTAACTCCAGTACCTCCATGAATGACCAGCGGCAGGTCCACCGCCTCTTTGATCTCCTTGAGACGTTCAAAGTTAATGTTGGTCTTAGATTTATATTGTCCGTGATTCGTCCCAATGGCCACAGCCAGTGCGTCAATCCCTGTCTTCTGTACAAAAGTGACCGCTTCTTCCGGATCGGTGTACTTAACCTCTGCCTCGGAGGCCGCCACCCCGTCTTCAGTACCGCCTACGATGCCCAGTTCTGCCTCCACAGAGACATCATGCTTTTTTGCATATTCAATAATCTGCTGTGTCTTTAAAATATTTTCTTTCAGAGGCAGGGAAGATCCATCGAACATGACAGAACTATATCCTGCATCAATTGCTTCTTTGATATCTTGATACTCTTTTGCGTGATCCAAGTGGAGCACAACATCAATTCCCGCCTGGTCTGACATGCTTTCACACACAGATACCAGATTTCTGTGCCCCACATAGTTTGCCGTTCCCACACTGGTCTGTATAATGACCGGAGTACCCTGCTCCTTTGCCGCTGAAATAATCGCCGGAAGCATTTCCAGGCTATGGGTGTTAAATGCTCCTACTGCCATATTTAATTCATCTGCTTTTTTCAGAACTCTGTTTAAACTTGTATACATTGAAACCTCCTCGACCGTCTGCTGTTCTACATTGCCTCCCGTACCGTTTTTTTGTTTCACCTCCCGTCTGTCCGTCCTAATATTATAATGTACGGACGTTTGTACTTTTGAATGTATTATACAACGCTTTTTTTGATTTGTAAACAGTTTTTAAGCCAGGGAATAAAAAAAAATTCCCTGGCTTTTGCTGTCTTCTCATATTTTGTATCTATTTATCAGCGGTTTTCCTCCGACCAGATCCTGCACTGCCGAAGCTTAGGCTCAGGGTCAAATCCTTGATCTACCCCCATTGTAGAAAGCATCTCACACGGAAACTCTGGACAGACCCCGCAGTGATCAAGCGTCTTTTCCTCGCAGCAGGCCTTCACTTTACATTCACCTCCCCAAAACGGAAGCTTCATCTCCAGGCATCCCTTACAGTTGACCTGCTCTTTTCTATCACAAGAATTACAGCAGACTCCGCACCTTGACTCAAACATTCCTCACCCTCCTATGATTCTACTACTATTCCTTCAATCCTCACCTTCCTGCAGATATTCCTGCCGGAATTCTGTGATCCACTCGGTGAGGACCTCTGTGAGGCGCATCTGCTGATCCAAGATGGTCTTTCCCGTCAATGGAACATGCTGTCTCTCCTCACTTTTTTCTTTGATTTCTTCCCTAAGTTCCTGAATCCCTCCTTCCATCCGGCCGATGAGCTCTGCTCTCTTGCTCTCTGAGACAAAATTCAGGTTCATTACCACCGCATTAAAATCCAAAAACAGCCTCACCATTCCTCCTGAAGCTTCTTCCATCAGCGTGAGAAAATACTTGTCACCCTGATCTGTGATATGGTAAACCGTCTTCTCCGGCATCTTCCCTTCCTTGACAATCTCTCCTAACAGATATCCCTTCTTTTCCAGCTGTACTACCTTTTTGTAGATTGAAGGGGTACTGACCTTCACCCACCATGAAATATTCCTGTACTCAACATTCTTCTGCAGCTCATAGGCACTCTGAGGCTGTGCCTTAATCATCCCCAATACTATTAAATCAATTGTCGCCATCTTGTCCCTCCATTCATATATTTTATATTACTATATAATACACTATAAATCAATATAAAACGGCCAGTCCTCACTGGCCGTTTCACATCTGTCTGCTCTATTTATTTTGCCGCTACTGAAAACCACAATTCACAGGTGTAATCTTCTGACTTCACATTGTCCCCGGGATATAATTCAATACACATGCCGCCTGACGGCTGATATCGGTTTGTAGGGAACACTTCTGTATAGACCTTCTTCATGAGATCCTGGAAAGCACCCGGCAAAGGTCCCGTACAGGAAAATACCATCCAGGTATTCGCCGGTATCTCTTCTATCGTAAATCCTTCCTTTACTTCACTGCCATCATATGCAGCAGCTATGGCATAATCGAAATCCCCTTTATCCGGGCTGTCAAAACATACCCCCGCCACTGCTTCGCCAAAGACCCCATCCGGACGGATATAACTGCACAATGCCTCGATTGTGCCGTCCTTGCCGCATTCCTCCCATGTCCTATGAATCTGCTGCTGGCCGATCTCTGTGCCTCCGGTGTACCTCTTTTTCTTAGCGATCACCTGAAAAGCATCTTTCTCCTCAATTCTATAATCCATCACTGTTCCTCCTTCTAAGATAAGTTTTACAGAGAGACGTGAAAAGGATCTCAGCCTTGCTTTGTGGGATCTGGCCTCAGATGGTCTGATTCCATGAAACTTTGTGAAAGCTCTGCTGAAACTCTCAGGACTGTCGTAGCCATACTTCAGAGCGACATCGATCACCCGGCATTTTGTGGAGGCCAGTTCACTGCCGGCTAGCGTCAGCCTCCGGCTGCGGATATACTCTCCCAGGGTACAGCCGCAGAGAATCCCAAATACACGCTGAAAATGAAAATTAGAGGAATATGCCTGCCGGGCGACCTCCTGATAATCAAGCTCCTCCGTCAAGTGGGATTCTATATAATCAATTGCGTTCTGAAGACCGGAAATCCATTCCATGTTGTTCACTCCCTTCTGCTGTAGAAACAGTATAGTTGAAATAGTACAAGAAAGCCTGACAATTTGTGCTGGCCCGTGTGAGGAATAATTTGACATTCATCTAAAAATATACTATAATCATAGTTGTAACATAAGAAAGTTCTTGTTTAATTTTATGTAATATATAAATGAGGATCAATGCAATGATGAAAAGGAAGTGATGTCTATGAAAACAACAAAATCCATGTAATACAAGTGGCCGCCAAACCTGCATCTGCAAAAGCAGATAGAAGTATCACATGGATATTTATAATTTTAGCATGTGTAATTGTACATATCAAGAAAGTAGATTTAATTATGACATTTTCACCAGTTCTCCGGCTTGCTGTCTCAGGGACGTAATGTCTGCTGGAGATGGCTGTTGCAAGACAAAAGGTGCCACCTACGATAGTTTTTTCTTCATTGTCGGAAGGAGGCCTTTCCAGAGCCGACTGGAGACAATGGAGAAAAACTCATACCTTATCGTGCGAAGCACGCACGCCCGAAGGCCATAATATACGGGATGCCCTGTGGGTATATATATATTTACTTTCATCAGAGAAAGGATAGAAAAATGACATCTTCAAAAATAAAAAGTATTTTATTAATAGCATCACTTATTTTATTTTCTGCAACAACTGTTAGGGCTGATGATACTAATAATGAAGTTTTCAATGAAGAAGGCATCAAATCACTTGAAGCCGCGATTAACAAAAAGCCGGTCGTTTCAGAAAATAACACTGTTAATAGTAACCTTCTAAGAGCTAATCCAAAAGGTTATCCTGAAAGAAAAGGGATCATTCTTGTGACCAAAGATAAATATAAAGGGTTAATTCCGACTGGGCATGCTGCAATCATATATAGCCCTAATACTGTAATAGAATCCCTAAGTAAAGGTGTGACGCAAGGAAAAAATAACTGGTATAAAAGTAAAACCACTTGTTATGGTGTAATGGCGAAAAGGGCGTCTTTAAATCAAAGTGCTTCAGCAGCAGAATGGTGCAAAAATAAAATAGGCAAACCTTACAATTATAACTATCTTAATGTGAAAACCAGAAAGAAATTTTATTGTTCCCAGTTAGTTTGGGCTGCCTTTAAAGACAAATATAAAATTAATATGAACCGATCAGAGTATGGAGCTGCAGTTCATCCTTTGGAGTTAGTTGCATCTTCAGAAACAATGCTACTCTACCGAAAATAGTAGGAGACTCTATGATAAAAAAAATTATTTTACTTTTACTGACATGTATTATAATCTTTTCTACTGCCTGTAGTCATAAACAGAACAGCTTTAGGAATTTTGAATTTTGTGTAATCGAGACAACAGAGCAGAAAAATCAAAGTATTTTATCTTTTTATGATAAAAATTTCAAGAGGATAGGTCAGCATAAGATACCATATGCAGATTACGGGAGTCTTTTTACCCCTCCTGTTGTCATGAACAATAATGTATATGCAATTCCAGAAGGAGTGCCCTATGTCAAAGAGCTGGAGATTGTATTGGAATATCATTTAAAAGATGGAACAGTTACCGAAATGAATTTTAAAAAACCTGGTTTGTTCAGCTTTGCTGTTTCCACAGATTCTATTTATACAACAAATATGCTAAATGGAACATCATCAATCAGCAAATACCATAAAAAGACTGGCAAGGTAGAAAGAATCAATACACCATCAACTATCCGTAATTATAATTTTATTTACTCTTGTGATGACGGAGTCTATGTTACCGCTAATCAAAGCAAACAGAATAATACCAAAAGCTATCTAATAAAAATCAATCCAGATCATTTCAGGATCGAATGGGAAAAAGATATTAGTGATATTGGCAGTGAAACAACATTTTTTTACTCAGATAATAAATACCTTTACTTCACTGTTCCAAAAGATAAAAAATATAATCCTGAGAGCTATCTGGTAAGAATGTCTTTTAAAAATCAAAAAATCAGAAAAATTAATTTACCTTATTATAATCCGCAACAAATTAAGCCTTATAAACATAAGCTGTTAATTACACACAACGATATGCATGGAACGGGTAACAATATTACAGTATTCAATCCTAAGAAAATGCAAAGCAAGCTGCTGACATTAGATCATAATATTGATCAGATGGAAGTAAAAGATGATAAGATCTATGTACTGGGAGAAGATATGATGTACCGATACCGTTTAGAAAAAGACAAACTACTTTTAGAAAAAAAGACAAATGTGCAGACAAAAAAGGGTGGCAGCATTTACTATTATATCAGTAGCTTTTTTGTAAAATGATTGCCACGAAACTTTAGTCAGTTCGGTCTTTTCCTGTTGAACAAAACACTTTATCTATTAACCAATAAAGAACGGTCAGATTACAGGCCGCTCTTTATTGTGCTTTATTTTTTACTTACCCATAGTATACCTTGAGAATTAATTTTTTCATCTCTTCCGCTGTCGGCGAAACCGGATTAAATGGGGCTGCCACGTCACCCATAGCTTTTTGTGTCAGCTTATCCACATTCTTGACAAAAATGTCCTCCTCCACTTTTTCTTTCATGGATTTTGGAATCTTTATCTTTTCACTTAACTCTGCAACCGCATCTGCCAGTGAAGCTTTTCCGATATACATTGCAAGCTCATCATACATTCTTTTTACTTGTATATCCTGGCTATTATATTCTAAACCATAAGGAAGCACAATTGCATTAGCAAGCCCATGAGGCACTCCATATTCTGCTCCAAAGGAATGTGCGATCCCATGGACAATCCCTAATCCGGAATTAGAAAATGCAATTCCTCCCATACAGGATGCCGCCAGCATATCCGCCCTTGCCTCTTCGTCTTCCGGGTTTTCATACGCCTTTACTAAACTTCCATACCCATAAAGAAAAGATGCCAATGACATTGCCTTGGAAAATGAATTTGCAGCCGGGGTCACATAAGACTCTATGGCATGTGTCAGGGCATCCATTCCCGAAGCAGCCGTTAAACTCTTTGGCATTGTGGCCGTAAACTCAGGATCTAAAACAGCCACATCCGGGACAAGTCTTCCGTTCATATCCCTGACGGAATATTTTTTCTTCTGCTCAATATCTTTGATCAGAGCCGCCCTGGTCGCCTCACTACCTGTTCCGGCGGACGTGGTAATACAGCAGACTTTTGCTTTTACCCTCAGATTTTCAATCGTATTCGGAGGAATCGTCTCATCCAATGTCTTGTAGGAAGGATTCTCATAAAATACCCACATAGCTTTTGCTGCGTCCATCGCCGATCCCCCGCCGAATCCAATGATCCAATCCGGCTCAAAGGCCTTCATTTTTTCCGCACCCTTTAATATCGTTTGAAAACTTGGCTCCGGTTCCACCTCTGTGTAGGCTTCGTACTCAAAACCAGCTTCTTCTAATATATCCGTTACTTTTTTATAAGAACCAACCTCCATAAGAATGTCCCCGCTCATGACAATAAATGCCCGTTTTCTAGGTCCATTTAATGTTTTCAGCTGCTGCACTGCATTCTTTCCCCAATACATTTTTTCACATCCAAGTTTAATAGAATACATGTTATCACCATCCTTTTGTGTCTAGTAAACAATGCAGTTTTTAATCACCTTTTGGGCTGCATGTTCAAGAACCGCCTCTTCTAACCTCTCAAGCGGATATTCATTTTGAATAAAATCGTCGCTTCGGATCACTCCCATTTCTAACAATTCCAATGCACTCCTGACATGTCTTGGCGTTGTATGGAATGCGCCTTTGACCGTTATCTGAGAATAATGCAGAAGGGTCGCATCAATATGCAGGATACTATTTTCCTTTGTGCCCCCAAACAGAAGGACAAAACCAGCTTTTCTGGCCATCTTGACACTGTTTTCCCATACGCCGATCAGGCCGGTTGCCTCGATCACAATATCTGCGCCTCTGCTGCCTTCGGTCATCGCCTTTACCGCACTGACACTGTCCTCAATCTCTGAAATATTTAATACCTCATGGACCCCCAGTTTCTTTGCCAGCTCCAATCGATTCTCTGCTTTATCCGTGACGATCACATGTGCGCCTCTTAGAACTGCTAGTCTTGCAAACATCAGGCCAATAGGACCCGCCCCATTTACCACTACCACATCGCTTAAATGAATCGGGCACTCTTCAATCCCGTATACAGCACAGGAAAACGGCTCCATCAGTGACGCGCTTTTATGTGAAATGGAATCCTTTAGTATAAACATGTTCTGCTCCACGATTCTCCCCGGTACTTTCACATATTCTGCATAGGTTCCCCTGTTAAACATCATATCTTCACACATAGACGGAAACCCTTTTTTACAGTAATAACACTGGCCGCAGGGGGCTGTATTGTGCACAGCTACCCTGTCTCCCTCCCTGAAATTCTTTACATTTCTGCCCACTCTGGCGATGACGCCTGAGAATTCATGACCAAAAGGATGAGGCGGCTTCAATAATGGGTACCCTCTTTTATATATTTTCACATCAGTCCCACATGTGGTGGAAACCTTATTTTTGACAAGTACATCCCCGTCCCCGATTTCAGGCATTTCGCATTCTTCAATTCTTAGATCTTCTTGTTGATACAAAACAGCTCTTCTCATCTTCATTCTGATACACTGTCCCTCCATCAGTAACAATTGGACTTCTGTTCTTCTTTGTCTTTTTTGGGCTGTCCGTATGACTTGAATTTCTCCATAACAACGTCCATTTCTTCGTCACTTAAAATAACCGGCTCACCAATTGACATTGCACGATACTGCATTTCCGCGCAGAATTCCATATTTACAGCCAGGCCAAAGGCTTTTTCAATACTAGGTCCGCATGTTAAAAGGCCATGATTCGCAAGTAAAACAGCTTTTCCTTTGTTGCAGGCTCCAATCGCTGCCTCCGCAAGTTCGGGAGTTCCGAATGTACGGTATGGCGCACATGGCACTGTTGCGGTTCCGGCGCCTCCGATCACATAATGCAAAGCCCTGAGCGGCATATGTAAGCATGCGAATGTTGTACAGTAAGTCGAATGTGTGTGCACGACTGCCCTTGCGTCAGGTTTATTAACATAAAAGATGGTATGTAATCCCCATTCACTGGAGGGCTTTTTATCACCTTCAACAACCTTTCCTTCCAAGTCCATTACAACTACATCTTCTGGGACGGTCTCAAAATACCCTACACCGGATGGGCTGATAGCCATTAACTGTTCTTCTGCATTATAAATACTGATATTTCCGCTTGTCCCTTTGCTTAAGCCGGCAGAACTCATCTTTTTACCGTACTCTACAACCAATTCTCTTTCTTTTTTTAACAACATTTCGTTCCCCTTTTTAACGTGTGATCTGTTTTAAGTTGACTGCCATATCGCTGGTTTTTGTCTCCCAAAAATGATTGATCGTATCTGCCAGAAGCTTTGGAGATTTTGGCAGGGCATCCACAACATTTCCGGCATTATGCGGTGTTAAAGTAATGTTATCCAATTTCAGAAGCGGATCATCCTGATCTAATGGTTCATTCCAATATACATCCAATGCCGCTCCGCCGATCCTTTTGTTTTCTAAGACATCAAGAAACGCTGCCTTATCTAAAACCTTGGCCCTGGATGTATTGATCAGGTACGCTGTTGGTTTCATGAGACTGAGAACTTCTTCATTAATACTGTTTTCAGTCTCAGGTGTTACCCTTAAATGAAGTGATATGATATCCGCTTCTCTGAACACTTCTTCTTTCTCTTTCATGGTTACTGCAATGCCTCTGGAGTCCATAGCTTCCTGGGTCACAAACGGGTCATAAGCTATGATATTCATTCCGATTCCGGCTGCTTTTTCTGCCACTAAACGGCCAATATGTCCAAGTCCTATGATTCCCACAGTCATTTCTCTCATGGCAGTGGTATAACCTGAGTTAACATATTCCTTTCTCCAGACGCCCTGTTTCATTGCTGCATGGGCTCTTGCAATATTTCTTGTCTCAGCAAACATTAAACCAACAGCAAAATCTGAGGTTGCCTCCGCATTTCTGATCACATGAATTACCGGGATATTTTTTTCAGTTGCCGCATCCACATCTATATGCTCCAGACCCCCGCGGCAGGTTCCGATGAGCTTTAGATTTTGAGCCATCTCGATTAGTTTTTTCGGGACTGGACAGAAGTGGACCAGTAAAATATCCGCGTCCTCAATTTCCTTATACAGTTCTTCCGGGATCTCCTCTGCATCAGGCCCATTTGTTTCAATGTTTAACGCCTTTTTCTGAAACTCCTTCCGGTCATCTGCTTTCCAGACGATCTTTTTAATCTCAGTGTCATCATTTATTTTCAGGCTTTCTGCAGCTTCTGCCAGCAATTCACTGCTCACAATGATGTCCCCTGCTACTACGATCTTCATAAATTCCCCTTTCGTTTTTAGAATATCATTTGTTTCAAAGCTTATGCCGTTTGGCCGCCCGAGGCCTCAGCTGCTGCGCGTTCTCCTCCCATTGCATTGGATTCTAAATAATCCCAGACCTTCTGTTTATTCTTCTTAAATAATACGAAGCACACGAGATAAACTGCTATGACAGCTCCAATCACGATTGGATTCATGGTCAAAAATGCGTATGTAATCAGTCCTGCAGTACAGTTTGACAGAATAAAACCGATAATCAAGACAGTGCCCGCAGTCACTTCATAACCAGCCTTCACTGCAATATCTGTAAATACAGCCGCCCAGGAAGATGCCATTAACAGCTTTGCACAGAACACGATACATGCCGCAATCCAGGATTTAAAAATGTTACCGTTTGATAAAGAAACCGGTACTTCCACCATATACGGAAGTGAAGGTAAAACCATTACAGGAAGGACAATATTGCCGGGAAGAACGAAGGCTAACAGCAAGGCCACCGGGATCACCAGAAGGCCTGTTGTCAATGTGGCTGCTTCTCCATATCCCAATGCATCATTTACTGCGATGATAAACTCCCGGTCCTTTCCATATTTTGATTTCTTTAATGTTTTTCTTGAGTAATCCGTGATGACAGTAAATCCTGATGCAAATAATCCAGCAATCTTAGGAAAAATTGCCATTACCGCAGAACAGGTGACCGCAACGTCTGCAACCTGACCCCATGAAGTCATCTCATTTAAAGTCGAGATATTTCCAACAATCCCAAGAATCAAGCCAACGATCAGCCCTACATACATAGGTTCGCCCAGGAATCCGATTTTCTTTTTGATCGCGTCCGGCCTTAAATTAATCTTATCTGCACCGAGTTTTCCGAGTACAAAATCTAAAACTAAGTACAGCGGTACATCCCCCATATGATGCGGCGCTATCATTGCACAGCCTGGATAGTGGTAGTATGTTGACCATCTCTTTTGCACAATTTCAGCAAGCAGCAACACCACCAGATTGACAAAAAGCATAAGAACAAATGCCATCACCAAGTTCCCTTTAATCTGGTATAACAGCGATCCCCACACGATGATTGAGTAATTGTTCCACAGATCTGACGGCTGAAAGATATCTGTGATCTTTACAAGAAAGATCACGATTTGAAAGACCAGCCCCACCCCGATAAACATCATTCCAATATCTGTGGAGTAAGCCACCGATGCAATGGCCTGCCATCCTACATCCAATGCCGGAAGATTGATGCCTGTCTGTTCGATGAGTTTTGTTACTAATGCTGACAATACGGTGCCGAACGCGCTGGTTATAAACGCCATTCCTTTTAAACCAACGCCGATCAGCACAGCCGACATAAAGGCCTTCTTTATCGGAGCTTTAAATATTAAACATATGATAAATATGATGATCGGCACGGTTATGTAGTTGCCGAATGTATCAAAAAACAGTTTCAGTGTGTCCCACATATTTTTAACCTCCTTGGTGAAATGTCTACCTGTATCTCAATGCTACAGTTCTAATTTCTCTACCTCCTGCATCAATTCTTCGATGAATTCTTCTTCATTGATCCCCACAAGAAAGCCTGTGGCATTTAGGATCGGAACTCCATAGCTGCCCTCCACAGGACTTGTATAAACGATCAGGTCATAGCCTCCTCCCTGCATCGCTCCGGGGACACCGCCCGGGCTGACCTCTGTGGCTTCCATCTCGTATCCTTTTTCTTCAAATATATCTGCTAATTTTGAAGAAAGCATTGCTGAACTCACTGTCCCTGAACCGCATACTGATAATACTTTAATTGCCCTCATAATTTCCCTTCCTTTCTAACTCTCTAAAGTTTTTAAACAATAAAGGATCTCTGATTTATCTTTGGAATCCCTGATCTTCTTTAACAGCTCTCCATCTTGAATAATCTTCATCATCTGTTTCAGCATGTTAATCTGCATATCCGAATCTTTAATTACCAGAGGAATAATCACTTCACAGTCCAGCCACACATCCTTTGTTCCCATTGCACAGAATTTTACGGGCTCTCTGGGAATAATGACCCCTACTGCCGGTTTATTCACATATGTATTGTTTGTGTGTGGAATCGCAATAGCCACTCCTTTTCCAGGTAGACCGGTGGGATATACTTTCTCTCTGTCTATCACAGCCTGTGTATATCCGTCTTTCACATACCCTTTTTCATAAAAACTAGTTCCGCCAAGTCTAATACAATCTTCTGCCGTTTTAACTTCGGCATCCAAGATTACAAGTTCTTCATCTAGCAGTTTCAAAAATCGTCACCTCTTTCCATATTTAGATTTAAACAGAATATTTGGTTATCGATAACTTAACTTCTAAGTATATTTTATCATTGGTCTATTCCATCAAAAAGAGCAGTTTTATTCATTTTTTATTTCTTATGTTTTACATTTTTTATACCTATTTTATAAAGAGAACATGTCCCATGCCGTAATGACAGATCCAAACACAATAAGAAACCATGAAGCAAGGCGGACATACCTAAGTGTTTTTGGAATTCCAAATCTTTCGTAGTTATGAAAATGCATAAATACCAGCGGCCACTTACATAGACAGATTCCTATGACGATCAACGGTATATGCGTCCACCAGCCTTTCATGGAGAAACCCATGAATACTAAGTTGAGAACGGCACAGATCCCAATAATCACATAGGCTTTGAGCCTCGAGGTTTTGTCCCATTTTATAAATCTGGATGTTTTGTTATAACAGTCCGTACTGCAGCATTGTGCTTCTTCTTTTTCCCTTTTCATCCAAACAATAACTGGCTTTTTTGTGATCGGCTGCCCGCAATAAATACATCTTTTCTCCATAGAATCCTCCTTTACTCATTTGCTCCTTTCACAGCAAGCAATAAATCTCTCCCGTTTTCACTGTCACAATAATTATAAATCTCCTCCAGTACAGGGAAATGTGTATTTTGATCTACGGTTACAAAGAAAATAAATATTTTCCCTTTTATCTCCTCAGATATCTTTATCCTTTCCTTTGAAACAACAATTTCATAGTTTATCTCTACATTTAGGTCTCCGCGCATTGGGCAGTGAAGCACTACAACATCTTCGGTAATCTCATAAAATTTTATTTTGTTATGGTTCATCATGTTACATAACCTACTGTACAGCCGCTTCCACGCATTTTCTCCAACCGCTTTTTTACACCCCTGCATAAGCAGCTGTTCTTTGCTGCTGTGTGCAGACAGTAGAGAATATCTTTTCTTTTGAATATATTCCTCAACCGAATTCAATTTTTGGTCGATTTTTCTGTTATCTACCTCAAATAAAATCCGCAGAACGTTAAAATACAGTTCATTCTCATCTACGGTGCCGCTTGTGCTTTGGGCGGCTGCCGCTATAATCCTCTGAATTGTTCTGTCATACTCACCTATCACTCCACAACGGTTCATAACATGGATGATCTTTTTCTTATCAGCGTCCTCCAGAACAACATTGGTAAACACGATATTCTTTCTCTGTGCCAGCAGCTCTGAATACCCCGTGGAAATGATCAGCGCAAACTCATCCAAATCGTATTTTTTAGCTTCAGAAATAATACCCAGCTTAATGTCTACCGCGCTGCCGAACAGTGTTTTTAACTGTTCTTTTACCAGCGTTGAAGTTGCCATTCCGTCCGCGCAGAGTGCCAGGACTTTTGAGACATTGCTTTTTTTATGAATCGTCTGATACTTTTCATCGCTTATAAAATAGATTGTCAGGTATGCGATCTCATCTGATGTCAGCACCTTTGCCAGATCATCTTTCATCTCTTTCACTGCTCTCTCAGTGAAATCATATATTTCCGGATACATTCTCATAACATCCTGGACCAATGGATTTGTAGATTGAACCCCATATTTCAATCTATAGTACAGCGGTCTTATATGCCCTTTTAACCTTGTCATTAAACGGGCCTTATTATCAAAAGAAATACAGGCAATACGTTCAAAATTAACAACCAATGCCTTAGTAAAATTAGATATATACAAGTCCTCCTGATCCTGAGAAACAAATTGTGCAACTTTTATACCTAATAAAAGCGTAGCAATATAATATATCTCGGATTCAGGAATTTCTAAATTGTAAACCTTTAGTTTTTCAAAACTGTGTTTCAGAGACTGATACGGTTTTGTCTCAACCAGAGTGACTTTCTCTTCTGTATGAAGGTTCATTGTATAACCGTCCATACTCCTGATCCATGAGATCAGGATCATACTGCATTCCAGTTCTTCATTTTCCAGAACCAGCTTTATATTTTCATCTTGTTCATACTGTTTGATCAGGCATCTTGCGATCTCCAGATAATCATAGTCCTCCCCTGTTATGGTTACTAAAGATTTCTGCATCCATTTTTTTAGAATATCTTTTGGCTGGAAATTCTCTAATTTTTTTATTTCCTTTCCAACAATCTTTCTAATTGCAAACTCTTCTCCCTGGAGCACATACCCAAATTTGATTGAACTCGCAATAGCAATATCCTGGTCTCCCAGAAGTTTTTTCCACTCTTTGATATCCTTCAAGATGGTATTCTTGCTGACATCAAACAGGTTCTGCATTTTCTCGATCGTCACAACCTCAGTGGAAAGCAGTATCATCAAAAGCTCCAGGATCCTTCTTTCCTGTACAGAATAATAATAGCCTCCGTTTTTTCTCATCTCGGCCTGTAACATTTCGATTTTATTAGATTTTACACAGATGATTTTAGACTGAATCTCCAGCTTTCCCAGCTCCCTGCTTTGCAGCCAATCATTAATCAGTTCAAAATCATAGTAAAAGGTTCTCTTGGTTATGTTTAGTTTTTCAATAATGCGGTCGACAGTATAACCCTTTTTTTGTTCTAGTATAATTTTTAAAATATACGCTGGCCTGCTTTTTAATTCCAAAGAAATCTACTCCTTTAAATTTTGAATAAAATCACTGATCTTCTCTCCTGCTTCCTTTTCATCGGTTCCGCTTACTACAAGCTTGATTTTTGTCCCTTTGCAGATTCCTCCCGATAAAATGCTGATAATACTTTTGGAATCAACTTCAGTATTCTCTGTCTTGATTGTTATATCACTCTCATAATTCCGGCATAATGTAGATAACTCCGTTGCCGGTCTGGCATGAAGCCCTGTTTTGTTGTTAATGATCAATTCCTTTTCGTACATGTCTGCTCCTCCTGATTGGTTTTATTTTATTTATGTTTCAATTATATTCTCTTTGTATTTCTCAGAAAATAGCAATTAATGTCACTCTATTTTAAAATGGTTGTGCAAATATTGTACTTAAAAATGAACATTCGAACCCTCAGTTATCTTTGAATTAGATTCTATTTAAGTTTCTTTAAGTATTTGTATACATACCATACACAGATTTTTTTATTCCAGAAGAAGGTTTAGAGAACTTTCCTCTGGAACAAAAAAACGAATGCAGCCTGTGCATCCGTTTGTAGATCTATTAATCATTATTCAATTAACCTATACCAAAATAAGCATCGATCTTATAGATTTTTAATCTTTTATAGCTTCTTCTCTGATCGTTTTATCATATTATCAATTAGTTTTTACTGTTGAAACTTTTTTTCATCTAGAATGCCGTTAGTTCCCTTGATGTGTAGAGGGACTATTAATTCATTATATGACATTACGTTCCATTATGGTTCTATTATCACATATGATGTTGAGCTGCCTGTCGAAGCTGGTGGACTCTAAATATTCCAATATGTTTCAATTTAACGTGATCGGGGAAAATCAGATTGACTACCGCTTTTTTCTCTTTACATTCCAATATGTATCTATTAAAACCCGCTTTCATAAAACCCACACAAAACAGGCATTTTCTAAGCTCTTTTTGTCGACCTCATTAATATTATTATAACTCCATCAAATATAAACTTCAATTCTCTTCACATTTTAGTCTTTTCCCTTATTTTATCTACACTGTCGACTCCCCATGATTTTTACACTATGACAGGTCGACAGAAACCCAATGAACTTTTTAAACATATACTTCACAAAATAAACTATACCTTATCGTGCGAAGCACGCCCACCCCAAGGGTATAAGACACGGGATGCCCTGTGGGTATGAGTTTTTCTCCATTGTCTCCAGTCGGCTCTGGAAAGGCCTCCTTCCGACAACGGAGAAAAACTATCGTAGGATGGCACCTTTTGTTTTTATAAATTTCATCTATTCTCTAACGAACTGTCAGTAAGCCTGAACGAATATGTAACGTTTAAAGAAAACACACAAAACGTAAAATGATAGGAGCAAAAGGAGCCACTTTACGAAAGTTATTTACCACTATTGGAGGAGCGCATTTCAAAAGCGTGACGGAAATAGTGGTAAATAACTCATACCCAAAAGGGCATCCCGTATTTCATACCCTGTGAATATGACATTTTCACCAGTTCTCCGGCTTGCTTTGTCTTAAGTATGTAAGATTTTCTCTACTTGGATAACCCCTTTATCTTAACCATACAATCATAAAGCAGGCCCCTGAATATCAATTTCTTTTTCAGGGGCCTGCTTTATATCAACATTTTTTCTCTAAAGTTTGTTCAAGATCTCTTTCTTATACCTCAGGAATTCCGCCGTAAGATTAAAGTCCTGTCTCCGTGGTTTGGGCTCCTGGATTGTGATCTCGTCTGTAATCTTCCCCGGTTTTCCCGTCAGTAGATAAATCCTGTCTGACAGTAGAATGGCCTCATCAATATCATGCGTTATAAATAAGGTGGACAGATGGATTTTATCCATGACATCCAGATACCACCTGTGCATATCGCTTTTTGTCAGTGTATCAAGTGCGCTGAAAGGTTCATCCAGTAAGGCCACATCCTTCGAAAACATGTATGTTCTAAGCAAAGCGGCTCTCTGTCTCATTCCTCCGGAAAGCTGTTTCGGATACTTTTTCTGCGTTCCCTCAAGCCCGAACTCCTGGAAAAATGCACCCACCTTTTGTCTGGCATCCTTTTTCTTCTCTCCCCGGATCAGCAGTGGCAGCGCCACGTTGTCCTCAATCGTCCGGTAAGGGAGAAGCAGATCCTTCTGCAGCATATAGCTGATATGCCCTGGCTGTCCGGTAATGTCCCTGCCGTTTAACAAAACGTTCCCCTGATCAGGCCTTTTAAGCCCGGAGATCACATTAAACAAAGTCGTTTTTCCTCCACCGCTTGCTCCCAGAAGGCAGACCAGTTCATTGTCATGGAGTTCAATCCTGATGTCCTCGATAACATTTTCGTGTTCATATGCAAGTGTAACATCTGTTACAATTAAATCTGACATTTTCTTTACTCCAAGTAGTCATTGGTAAATCCGGTGTTCTCCGGAATCTTTGTTTTAGAAAGCCCCTTTTCATTGATCCAATTATAAAAGGCATTCCATCTCTTAGGATTCATATATCCCCACTGTTTAACTTCTGCTTTGTACTGGTCCTTCATGTATTCCTGGCTCTTCTCCACCAGTTTAGAATCCAGCTCCGGTGCCGCTTTGCAGAGAATATCGGCTGCACTCTTGGGATCATCTATGGCAAACTCATAACCCTTTTTTGCAGCTGCCAGAAACGCCTTGGCAGTTTCCGGATTCTTCTTCATCCAATCCTTATTGCCGATGATGACCGGAGTATAATAGTCAAATACCGGATCGATATCCTTAAATGCAAAATAATCTGTTTTCAATCCTGCAACCTCTGCCGCAATGCCGGCCCATCCATAATAAATCCAGATGGCATCTACCTTCTTGCTCTTCAGTGCGGAAACCTCATCGGTCACAGTGCTAGGGATCAGTTTGACTTTGCTAAAATCCCCATGGTCTTTTTCTACCGTCTGTTTTAAGGTTGCCTTTTCAATCTCCAGATTCCATGTGGCATACTTCTTTCCCTCCAGGCCTTTGGGACTGCTGATACCATCACCTTTTCTGGAAATAATGCCAGATGTGTTGTGCTGTAAAACTGCCGCGACAGCTGTGATTGGCAGCGCGTCATCTCCCACAACCGCAGGCATCATGCTGTCCTGAAAAGATATCCCAAACTGGGCTTTCCCTGATCCCACCAGAACTTCTGCTCCGTCTTCCGGCGGCTGTACAATCTCCACATCCAGCCCTGCATCTTTAAAATATCCTTTTTCCTTTGCCACATAAATTCCTGTATGATTGGTATTCGGTGTCCAATCCAGGACAAAGGTAACTTTGGTCAATTTACCTTCACTTTTTTCTGATCCATTTTCTTTGCTCTGGCAGCCTGTGATGGACATAATCATAACTGCAGCAAGCAAAACTGCCACTATTCTTTTTTTCATAAAACCAACCTCTCTATTCCTAATCGATCCTCTAACTCTTCTCTTCCCACGGCATACATCTCTTCTGCAGCAGATTCACTGCCCACATGAGCAGCAGGCTGATTGCTGATATGATGAAAATCACCGCAAACATTTTGTCAAAAGAAAACCCCTTTTTCACTCGTATCATATAGACTCCCAGACCTTCAAAGCCTCCCAGCCATTCTGAGATAACAGCGCCTACTACTGCATAGGACACGGAGATCCTCAGACTCGCAAAAAACTGGCTCAATGATCCCGGAAACTTAACATGCCGGAAAATCTGCAGACTTGTAGCCCCCATAGAACGCATGAGGCTGATCGTGTCCTGGTCTGCCGAACGGAAACCGTCAAGCAGACTTACCGTGATCGGGAAAAAGGTCACAATTACAATCAGGATCACCTTTGGAAGCATTTCATAACCAAACCACAATACCAAAAGAGGTGCGATCGCTATCGTCGGTATCGTCTGCGTCAGTACGATCAATGGGTAAAATGCTTTGTAAAGCTTATCAAAATGGTCCATAAAAACCGCCATGAGAAATCCAATGGCAACGCCCATGAACAGCCCGGTAAGAGCCTCTATCACCGTTACTTTCGCATTGACCATCAAAAGCGGAAAATCACTGACCAATGCCTTTAGCACATCCAATGGAGATGGAAGCAGAAACTTTGAAACCATGCCAGCCCCGCTGACAAACTGCCAAACCGCCAATATGATAAGAATAGCCGCCGCGGGCAGTATTTTACTGGTGGTGTTTCGTAACTTTTTTATCAATGGTGAGTACATCTCCTTCTGGCTTATAGGATACCTTTACATAAGCTGCCACTGACGGCGCTCCTGCCCTCACCGCAATATGCTGGCACTCTTTTACCACATCCATCAGTTCATCGTAATCTCCTTCAATGGCAGTTTCAAACGGCCCCACATAATAAGAAAGTCCTGTACTTTTAATGTAGTCAATAACCTCATCCACAATACGGATCAATTCCTCATCGTTAGCCGCCTCCGGCAATGTCTGAATCGCTACACTTGCATTCATCTTTTTCATCCTCCTTAAAAAACCCCGTTGGATAATCCAACGGGGTAATTGTCACAGTTTGTGCTGTTCTATTCCTACGCTGGCATTATCCAGATCAGGTATAAGGGTTAAAGGCTCCATTTGCCTTACTCTCAGCCGGCATGACGCCAGCACCCCTGTATATTAGATTTTTGAATGTTCCTTGTTGTCTGTTGCTATGCTTGTATTATAATCAATCCGGACAAATAAATCAATTATAGTTTGACAAACCCCTGCTCAGGGATTATATTTTAGGAAGTATAGTTCATAAAGGTTCTCAAAGACGAAAACTCTTTTGGGGGCCTTTTTGTCTATTTATCCAGCTTGAAAGGAGATTTATATTATGAAAACAGAAACAGTAGAAAACATGTGCGGAGGAAAAGGACACGTTATCATCAAACATGTTTTAGGGGAAAAAGAGTTAAACGGAAAATGCGGTTTATACGCAGAAGTCATTATCGAACCAGGCTGCACCCTCGGCTACCATGAACACCATGGCGAAAGTGAGACCTACTACATCCTTTCAGGACAGGGCGATTACGATGATAATGGCACAGTCCGCCCGGTAAAGGCAGGAGATGTGACATTTACACCGGATAATCACGGGCATGCTCTGGCCAACACGGGTGACACTGATCTTGTATTTATGGCTCTGATTATATTTGATTAAAACAGAACAAAGTGGAGGATAACCAACCCTCCACTTTGTCCTACTGTCTATAAGCTGCAGTTGCAACAGCCGCTATGGCCTGTTTTCTTTCACCACGGTAAGCGCTTCCCCATCGGCAAATACGGCGACATGTGGATGCAGCTGCAGGATTGATGCCGGTACTTCCGGAGAAATCCCACCGTAAAGTGCATCATATAATGCCTGGGCCTTCTGCTTTCCGACTGCCATCAGAATAATTTTTTTCGCCTGAAGGATCCCCCTGATTCCCATAGAATAAGCTTCTTTTGGAACCTCCTCCCGGGATTCAAAAAACCGAGAATTCGCGTCAATCGTGTTTTGTGTCAATTTAACACAATGCGTTTCCGGAATAAAAACCTCGCCAGGTTCATTAAAACCAATATGTCCATTGGCGCCCAGTCCAAGAATCTGAAGGTCTATACCGCCATTCTGGGTTATGATCTCTTCATACTCCATGCATGCTTTTTCAGAGTTCATCTCTGTTCCGTCAGGTACAAATGTCCGGTTTTTCTTTATGTTTACATGATCAAAAAAATGTTGGTACATAAAATGACGATAGGACTGTTCATGGCTTCCGTCAAGGCCTTTATATTCATCTAGATTGATGGACGTGACCTTTGAAAAATCAAGCTCTCCTGCCTCATACCACTCCACCAGCTGCTCGTACACGCCTTCTGGAGTAGATCCTGTCGCCAGCCCAAGAACAGCTCCTGGATTAATGCGTATTTCGGCAGCAATGATCTCTGCTGCTTTTTTACTTAAATCTTTATAATCTTTTCCCTCATAAATTGTCATATTATACTCTCCGCCTTAATCCCTCTTTATCTTCACTGCCTTATTCTCTTCCAGACTTTGATGCACTGCTTCTGCTATTAACTCAGCCTGCAGTCCATCGTTGCCGTCTGCGATAAAAGGGATATCATTCTGAAGACAGTAAACAAAATCGTTGATGGGTTCTATTCCAAATCCGCTGGGCCTGCCGCAGTTATTTAAAATAAAATAAGAGTTGGGCGTACGCTGTTTCTGTGTATTAAACATTTCTACTCCGCGGTTTTGGGAATCAATCCGAAACATTGCATCCTCACAAAGAATCTGTGTTCTTCCGTCATTATTTTTCGCAAAACCTTCCGGCAGGATCCATGAATTCTCCACGGTCCAATAACAACCGTTTTCCATTTTTAAAATTGCCTGAATGGAATCATAGGTATCAACACCTCTGGATTTTAATACCTTTTTTGTTCCCACAGCATATACCTCTTCCACTTCACACCCCATATACCAGCGGATCTGGTCATAACAATGCGTTCCCAGAAAGTGAACAGGGCTGGATTTATCTGCCCAGTTGAACCATTTCGCAGGAACATCAATGATATCATCCATGCTCATATAACCGCGGATCGGAGCCCCCGTCTCAGGATTCTGAAGTTCATTTCTCACATTGATTGCTGCCGGGTCCCATCTTTTGTGATAGTCAACCGCTACCCTCACCTTATATTTTTCTGCCTCGTCTATGATCTTTTTCGCATCTTCGGAGGATGTCGCCAACGGTTTTTCCACCAGAATCGGTTTTCCATGGCGGATGGCCGCCAGCGCCGGCTCCATATGAAATGCATCCGGAGTTGCGATGGATACTGCGTCAATCTCTTCCTGATCTAACATCTCGTTTACATCATTGTATGTTTTAACGTTATATTCCTGGGCAATTTTATCTGTAATCTCTTTGTTTAGATCACACACCGCAACAAGATTTGTATTTGGATTCCAAGTATATGCATTTACATGATTAATCCCGTAAATTCCGGCTCCTACAACAGCGACATTTAACTCTTTCATATGTACAATCTCCTTTTGAAATATGATGAACCTGTTTTCAGCGACTTTAAAAAATACCGATCAGAGCGCATAATATAGAAACAACAATGATCCCGATGACAATTTTACCTGTTCCAATCTTTTTATATCTTACTAAGTAAAAGAGCAGGAATAAGGCTGCCAATGGGAAGATTCCTGGGAATATCCCATCTAATTTGTCCTGGATCACAACACTGCTGATCTTCAGCGGAGTTGTCAGTGTGACCATGGACGCTGTCATAGCTCCCATCATAAACATAGCCAGGACATTGGCACCGGAGATCACATCCTGCATCAGACCGGATCCCATGATTGTCTTAATGGAGCTTCTTCCCTTTTTGTAAGTCATATTTGTAAAGAACACCAGCTCCACAATACAATACATAACAAAAATGAGTAAAACCCCAAGTGCCAGAGGATTGCCGGCTGCCGCTAAGGTTGCCGCCGCAATTTTGAACAGAGTACCGATGATCCCCCAGTCAAAGCTGTCTCCAAGGGCAGCTACCGGTCCCATCAAGCCAGTCTTTAACCCCGTGATCGCTTCTGCCGGCATCCCATCCGGGTTTTTTGCCTTCTGCTCCTCCATGGCGATCGTCGTACCAAGGATCAGTCCCCCGGCTGTCACATTGCAGTTATATAACAAGAGATGACGTTTTAACGCTTCCGATAAATCCTCTTTCTTTGTATAAAGCTTTTTCAGAATCGGCGCTATGCTTCCGCAGAATGCAATTCCCTGCATATTTTCAAAATTCAACGGCATCTCAGCCGACATATACCACCGGAACATTGCTTTATTTAAATCTTTTTTTGTCAATGCCGGTTTTTGTTCCGTCGTGTTTAGTTCGTTACTCATTTTCATTTACCTCCTCCATAATTTCTCTCTTCTGGAATACATAAATAAACGCAATGCAGATTGCAATAATTCCTGCTGTCAAAGAATTAATACCTCCAACCGCAATGAGGATATATCCAAGAAATACATATGGTATTAACTTTTCTTTTCCAATCATATTCATGATAAGGGCAAACCCTAAAGCCGGCAGGATGCCTCCCGCAACCTCCAGCCCATGGATAACAAAGGTCGGAAGCGCATTCATCACGTTCACAACTACGTCCTGTCCAACCAGATTGATCACAAATACCGGGAGGAACAATAAAGGGATTGCCAGAAGTACCGGATAAAGCGTCGCACATCTCCAGATGCCGTTTGCGTTTCCATTTTCCGCATAATCATTGGCCTTCTTCACAAAATACGTGTTCACGACTTTTCTTAAGTTAGTCACAAATGATCCCAGCAGTCCGATCGGCACAGCCAATGCGATGGCGGTAGTAGCACTCATACCTGACCCAATAGCAATAGGGATGACACAGGTCGCGGCCAGGCACTCATCGGTCGGCAGGTTGCCGCCCGGTGCTATAATACCTGCAAACACCAGGGCGATACCTCCGCCGATGATTAAACCTTGAATCGGATGCCCCATTAAAACACCCGCCACAAGGCCCACGGTAACCGGACTTGATATAAACAAAAAACCAAAGTAAGAGAAAATCATTCCTCTGCACCACCAATACATCACACCCATTATGACAGCGATAACTATCGTATTCATCTTCTACCTCCTACATCTTTTTCTTAACTGAGTCAAAACTGAGAGCGGAGATTTCAGGAATCGGCTGAACCGTAATCTCTATTCCCATCGCATTTAACTCTTCTAATCTCTTCATTTCCTCTTCTGAAATCGCAACCCCGCTGGTAATCAGCTTTCTTTCGTTTTCAACCGGAGCAGCTCCCACATTCACGGAAGGAATTTCCATACCGTCTTGAACCGCACGATAACACGTGTTGATATCCTTGAAAATCAGAAAGACGCTATCCTTTGTCTTCTCCAGGACACTTCTTGCTTTATCCACGGTTACAATATCCACAGCGGTTCCTTTCGGTACCGCCATCTTATAGATATCACTCATAAACTCGTCATTTCCCAGCACGTCATCAACTAGTACGATCCTTCTTACAGGATTCACTTTTAACCATTTTGCTACAACCTGTCCATGAATCAGACGATAATCAATTCTTACCAGCTTAATATCTGCCATCTTTCTTCCTCCTCGCCTCCATTGACTTGCTTGGACACATAATTCCACTCTTTCCTGACTCTTCACATTTTGTAATCAATTCATCCATTGAACTTTTCTCTCTGTCTGATATAAATTGAATCAGCATTGGAAAGTTCACACCTGTTAGTACTCCCACATGTTCTCTCATGGAAATCTTTAACGCCAGATTTGATGGAGTACCTCCGAATAAGTCCGTCATGATGAGAACTCCCTGACCTTCATCCAGCTCTTTCACATACTGTTCCATCCTTTTTTCTCCAAGCTCAATATTATCTCCTGGGTTCAAAGCCCATGTTTCATAATTTGCCAATGAGCCTGAGAACATCTCCGCGCTCTTTACCAGTTCAACGCCCGTGTTTCCATGTGTTGCAATAATTAATCCGACCATTTCTCCTCCTTTCCAGATCTATATCGTAAGGAAACTTGACACTTGCACTCTGATGTCCCGCATCAATCAACCTTCACTTTTATATAAAGCAACTTCCATGCCAACTTTTAATTTTAGGTAAAATAAAAAAGCCTGTATTTATAAAAATGGCATAAATACAAGCTTTATGATTCTGGATTTTTTCAGATATTTTGAATTAGATTATAGATCATTTGAATTTCAAGATTGTTAATCGACACATTATACTGGTCTTCCAAGACAGAAAAGCTTTCTTTTAAGTTTTTCATAAAGCTTTCCCGACACTTTAGATCTTGTGTCGAGTTATCGTCCGGCAGCGACCCTTTCTCTAATATTAAGCGCTCTACCATCACACACATATGGATATAAAGCATCTTTTTTAAATCAATAGGGTAATGAGTTCCCTCCAATATTTCAAGCCTGGTCACCGCCTCTTCCACATCATTCATAATTTTATCCGGGTTAAGGATCGTTAACTGGCCAATCAGGTTTCTCATGGTAAAACTGCGGACAATATTTTCGATAAATTTATGTACCTTTTCCTTTTCATAATACTTGCCAATTGTAGCATAGATGACCTCTTCACCCCGTTTATCAATCAATTCATTCAAATGGATCGCAATGTAGTCCTCCACCTTCACCTTACTGGTCGTGACAATAAACTGTACGTTATATTTTCGGAAAATATCACACTGGCTGCCTTTCTTCTGCAGGTCAGAAAATGATACCTCCACTACTTGCAGTTCCATTCCCTCTAAACATTCCTGGAGGAGTGTCTTCATTTTGGATGCAGTTCCCAACCCTGTGATACAGCATAAGACAATGGCTTTTGGTTTCTGCCTGCTCGGCACATAAGATCTCTTAGTAACATGATGGGAGATGATTTTATCCATAACATCCTGCAGATCCTCGTGGTTCAAAATTAATTCTCCTGCCTCTAAAGCCATTTCCGTCGTAATATTGTTTACAATCCCAAGGTCTCCCTCCACATCATCCTTTAAATCCTTGCTGATACTTAACAGAGATCCCATGTCCACGAAGATCAAAAGACCCTTGGATGTATTCGTATTCTTTAAATACTTCTTAATTCTTGAAACAACCTTATTTTTCGGCGTATCATACGCCATATCAAAGGCTTCAAAAATGTAAGTTTCAAATACCCGGTTTACCGTACTGGCAATGCTGGACGCCGTAGCCGGCCCATGGGATACAATAATAGCGTTCGTGTATTCCCTGTCTTCTTTTGCCACGCTGTAAAAATAAAGCATGGCAAATAACCTCACAAACCAAGGATTTGTCTCATAGTCGATATTCTGATGGACCATTTCATTAAAGATCAGACCCATTTTATAGTAGCGATACATCACTGGCTGCAGCTTATTCACAATTATTTCATATCGGGTGTCATCAAGCTTCTCACTCTGATTATTCAGGGCATATAATATTTTAACAAACACCATTTCCATGATCCCATTATATTTCAGGCCATAATTATCTTGAAGATAAACCAAGATATTTTCGATGGCCTGATTATATAGATTTTGGATAAAAGGGTCAATTTCCTGGTAAATGACATCCTCTATCATCTGGTTGATCTCATTATATATAGTTTTTCTGAACTGAACCTTTGATATTTTCTTTTCTAAATATTCATAAACGGTAGCAGCAATCGTCTCTGCCGGGAAATAGATATTTACTTGTTCTGTTCTCGCATTTACTTGAACCGCCTTTTCATTTGCCAGAATTTCAACATCCTCATTCACATAATGGACAGATCCAGTGTTTCCCATAAATAGCTGCGTATCTGATAAATGTCTCAAGTTCACCGGTATCATATCTGCTTTATTTTTTGACTTATTATATGCCTTGGCACATGACAGTTTGATAATATTGCGCAGACTTCCGATATTCCCTTTTCCCTGAAACGTCAACAGGTGATTGATAATATTACTGCTGGCCAGAAAGTCACATTCCATAATGGATGCCTCTTGATGAATCAAATGAATAATCAACTGATATTTTTCTTCCAATGTTCTTTCATGAAATGCAGGTAACGTCACATCCACCGGAATTCTTCTTAAGAATGTATCCAGCATCTGTTCCTTTCCTTCTGTTGTTGCAAAAATCAGCCTGACATTCAATTTGATATTATGTCCGTTATCTCCAATCCTGGATACTACCCCTTTATCAATATAATGGAATAGCTTTTCCTGCCCTTCCGGAGAAAGGCGGTGCACTTCATCCAAAAATAAGTATCCTTTGTTGGCTTCTTCAATCAGCCCCTTTGTATCACTATTTGCCCCGGTAAACGCTCCTTTTTTGTATCCAAATAATATAGAAGACAGCAATTCCTTATTATTTGCATAGTCTGCGCAGTTTAACACTATAAACGGTGCATCCTCCGGTATCGTATGAACATACTTTGCATATTTATAAATGTATTCCGCCAGCAGGCTTTTCCCCACGCCGCTTGGCCCCAGCAATAAAACCGGCATACCTCTCTTTGGATATGCCGCTGACAATTTACACTTTTCCACTGTTTCTCTCAAACTTTTTCCGGCTCCGATAAAGGAAACGAATGGGTCATCAGAGGGCATAAAATCTTTCTCAATATAAGAAAACATTACCGGTCTTGTTTTTTCTTTTTGAATAACTCCTTCTCTGGCAAGTTCATTTAAAATAGCACTGGCTGTATTCCGCTGGATCTTCAGGCTAATTGCGATTTCCTCTGCAGTCTGCGCTTTTTTGTTTTCCATGAGAAGTTTTATAATTTTATCCTTATTACCCTGTTTCCCCATAGTGATCTCTCTCCTCTTATTTTACCAGACGTGTCTTATTAATATACTAACATTAAAGCAAAGAAAACCGCAAGAATTATGAAAGCTGCACTTCCTTTAATTAAAACTGTCCTTGTTCTGCCTTGGGTAGACGCGATCACTCCAATTATGTAGAACATGGACGTAGTGTCTGCTGGAGAAGGATGATGGTTAAACAGAAGGTACCACCCCACGATAGTTTTTCTTCATTGTCGGAAGGAGGCCTTTCCAGAGCCGACTGGAGATAATGGAGAAAAACTTATATCCACAGGGCACACCGTATCTCATACCCTTCGGGTAGACGCGCTTTGCGCGATAAGGTATAATAAATGCATCAATATTATTTTAATTACAAATCGGAGGAAATTATGGGCGGATTTTTTGGTGTAACTTCAAAACAAGACTGTGTTTTTGATTTATATTTTGGGACGGACTATCATTCTCATCTTGGAACAAGACGTGCCGGTATGGCGGTCTACAGTAAGGAAGATGGTTTTGACCGGGCCATTCACAATATTGAGAATGCTCCTTTCCGTACAAAGTTTGATAAAGATGTCAACAAAATGCATGGCTACATGGGTATTGGATGTATTTCTGACTATGAGCCGCAGCCATTGATTGTACGTTCCCACCATGGCACCTATGCCATTATGACCGTCGGTAAGATCAATAATACGGATGAGATTATAAAGCAGATGTTTGATTCAGGCCACACGCATTTTCTAGAAATGAGCGGCGGTGACATCAATGCTACAGAGCTGGTGGCAGCCATCATTAATCAGAGAGAGCACCTTGTGGAAGGAATTCAGCATGCCCAGGAGATCATCGACGGCTCCATGACCATTGCCCTTCTTACACCAAAAGGGATCTATGCTGCAAGAGATAAAATGGGCCGTACACCGGTTGCTGTTGGAAAAAAGGAAGACGGATATTGCATTTCATTTGAAAGCTTCGCATACCTGAACCTTGGTTATACTGCAGACCGTGAACTAGGGCCCGGAGAAGTCGTTATTCTGACGCCGGAGGGAATCCAGACCCTGGCGAAGCCAGGTGAGGATATGAAAATCTGTACCTTCCTTTGGGTTTATTATGGCTATCCATCCTCATCATATGAAGGAATCAGTGTCGAAGAAATGCGCTATAACTGTGGTAAGAAACTCGCACAGCGAGATGATGCATCACCGGACACCGTGGCCGGAGTTCCTGATTCAGGGATCGCCCATGCTATTGGTTATGCCAATGAATCCGGAATTCCATTTTCCAGACCGTTTATTAAATATACTCCTACCTGGCCGCGTTCTTTTATGCCGACCATCCAGAGCAAAAGAAACCTGATCGCCAAAATGAAGCTGATCCCGGTTCATGATTTGATTCAGGATAAAAGCCTTCTGTTGATTGATGACTCTATTGTGAGAGGAACACAGCTGCGGGAAACCACGGAATTCCTTTACCAGAGCGGTGCCAAAGAAGTCCATATCCGCCCTGCTTGCCCGCCGATCTTATATGGATGTAAATATTTGAACTTCTCACGCTCCAGCTCCGAAATGGACCTGATCACACGGAGGATCATTGAGCAGATTGCAGGGGATTACAAAAATGTCCATCTGGAGAAGTTTTCTAATCCAGATACGCCGGAATACCAGGGAATGATCAATGAAATATGTGATCAGTTGAATTTCACTTCACTCCGGTATCACAGGCTGGATGATATGATTGAATCTGTTGGGATCGATCCTGAGAAGCTTTGTACTTACTGCTGGGATGGGAAAGAATAGAGAATTTTTATAAAAACTAAAGAGAAACAAAAACACGGAAACGATACTATCATTGTTTCCGTGTTTTGTTTATTGATCTACTTTAATAATTCCCTTAATTCTTCCCTGCTGAAACTTGCCGTGCTTAATCCTTCCCCGCCAAGTATCTGCTCCGCCAGTTCTTTTTTCTTTTCCTGAAGCTTCATAATATTATCTTCTATCGTACCCTGAACGATCAGCTTATAAACCATAACCACATTTTCCTGTCCGATCCTGTGGGCTCTGTCAGTCGCCTGATTCTGTACAGCCAGATTCCACCACGGATCATAGTGGATCACAATATCTGCCGAAGTAAGATTTAATCCGGTTCCCCCCGCTTTTAAGGAGATACAAAAAACGGAGGTATCATCTTGATTGAATGCTTCAACCATCTTCGCACGTTTTTCTTTACTGACAGCTCCAGTCAACGTATAGAAAGAGATATGTTCTTCTGTAAGCCGCTGCTCTAACAGTGAAAGCATAGATGTAAACTGGGAAAATAACAAAATCTTATGTCCTCCGCTGACTGCATTCCTTATCAGGTCAATACATAACTCCCTTTTTGCGGACTCTCCCTTATAATTTTCAAAAATTAATTCAGGACTACAACATATCTGCCTTAACCTTGTCAATTCTGATAATATTTGAATTTTCCTGGTTTGGAATTCTTCCTCTGTCTGCTTATTCAACATGATCTGCATGCGTTTCACATGTGCATCATAAAGCTTCTGCTGCTCCCCTTCCATCTTCGCAAAATAACTTTTCTCCAGTTTATCCGGCAGATCTTTTAAAACATCCTTCTTCAGACGGCGCAGTACAAAAGGCCGGATCATTTTCTGTAGCCTCTTTATCTCAGTTTCACTGTTATCCTGTATGATCGGAAGTTCCAACTCCTCTCTGAATTTTTTATAAGAATATAAGAAGCCTGGCATTAAGAAGTCAAAGATGCTCCACAATTCGCTTAAGCGGTTTTCCACCGGTGTACCCGTAAGTGCCAGTTTAAAACCTGCATTTACAGCTTTTACTGCCTTTGCGGCCTGGGTTCCATGGTTTTTAATATATTGTGCTTCGTCAATGATCTGATTGCCAAATGTGATATCCTGATAACTATCGATATCCCTTTTCAAAAGGTCATAGGATGTGATCAAAACTATATTGTCACTGGCATTTTTTATAATCTCTTTCCTCTCCCCCGCCTTTCCAACTACCATCTGTACCGGTAGACCGGGTGCAAACCTGCAGATCTCACTGTGCCAGTTAAACACGAGAGACGCAGGAGCCACGATCAGGCTCCTTCTATTTTCTTTTCCTTCCTGATACTCAGATTCCAAAAAGGCAATCACTTGAAGTGTCTTTCCAAGCCCCATATCATCCGCAAGAATACCTCCGAATCCATTACATTTTAATGTCTTGATCCACAAAAAACCTTTTTTCTGGTACTCCCTCAGTACATCCTGAAGCCCGGCCGGAATCTCAAAGTCATTATCCTCTACTGTCTTCATATTCCGGATCAATGCTTTAAACTCTTTATTCTTCTGGGCGGAAACAGTCTGCCATTCTTTTAGCTCCTCATCCAGATAAATGGCATTGTATTTGGGCAGAGTCACTTTATCCTTTTTAAACTGCCGGTCCGAAAGATGCAGCCCCTCCTTCAACTCCAGCAGCGCGTTGATTCCTTCCCCGTCCATATTTACAAAATCACCGCTTTTCAGGCGATAGAACTTCTTTTTCTTATTATACCTTGATAAGATCTCCAAAAGCTCATCCTTAGGCATATCTCCTGCTGTCATCTTAAGCTCCAGCATATCTCCTGAGAGAGATACACCCACTACAACTTTTGGTGCAGGAGAAACATGAATCTTCTTTAACGCATCAGAAATATAGACCTCTCCCAGCCTCTGTAGATTGGAAATCCCGTATACTAACAGTTCGTACAACTTTTCTTCATCATCTGCCAGAACCATAAGCTTTTCCCGTTCATCGTAAGCATTACAATATCCTGAGACGACTTTAGCCACTTCCATCTCTCTCTTCAGATCCCGTCTTTCAATTTCCTGGGTGTTGTCATAAATGTTATATTTCCTTTGTCCATAGACTGCCATAGGCTTGCAGGTAATAAAGTCTTTCTGCGGTGCATCCAGATATATTTCAAAAGCTACAGGAACCACACCGTAGTCTTCTTCCTCAAACTCCTGCTTTGTACATTCAAAAAATTTTTCCAACACCGGAAGCAGTTCTCTGCAAAAGGCAGGTACATCCGACTGTTCTATAAATGCTCTGCGCGTAGGAAGCTCCGCCATACAGGATAAAAAACCTTGTATGGGCTCTATATCCTCTTTTGGAATTCTATATACTTTTCCTCTTTGAAAATAAATATTAGAATTGACACACTGATAGCCTGTTAAATAATTGATCTCTACGTCAATTCCCTGTTCTCTCCCAGTGATCTTCATAGAACGTTCCAGCGGCTCGTCTGTCACCCTCCACACGCTTTCCTGTGCTCTGCTGATATCCGCCTGAAACTCCTTGACCCCTATGGCCTCGATGAGCTGCTCCAGATCTCCTGTTTTCAACGGCACTCTTCTCAAATTAACCGTTGTGAAATCTGTGTATGGATCATCATAATAGGGAATCTCAAGAAAATTATATTTGTTCTGTTTTACCCAGTTTTCCAAAAACACCACAAGCTTACGGGAATCCTCATCAAATACTTTCATGTCATGTACAAACTGCAGCTTTTGTCCATAAGAATAGTTTTCTTTCTTTTCCACAGCGTCCACAAAGGCGAACACATCTTTTAAGACATACATATAGGAAGTCCCTATTTTAAATTCCACCTCAATCATGTAATCCTGACATATTAAAAATGGTTCAAGCCGCACTTGTCCATAAAGCTCCTCCTGGATCATAGGCAGTGTATTCTGTAACTGCTGCCTTGAAAGCAGCTGTTTTATCGCCGGAGTTGTCTTTGGCTTGTATTCGATTTCCGCCGATGCTGGCTTTGTGTTCATTCCCTTCATGCCTTGAAGTTTCTCAAGGATGCTTTTCTGCTTGTGACTGTATTCCAGGATAGTTTCTTGTCTTTCTACATAGTCTCTATATTCCAACAGCACCGCTACACAATGTTTGCAAAGGCCATAGTACTCACGGAATGCCGGGCACTCACAATATGCATTTTCCAGATCGTCAATTTCTAAATTATATTCAAGATTAACCTCATATTTATTTCTTCCGCTTCCCTGTATAATTGCATCAATATATGCGATCCCATCCTGTTCACCAACTGAAAAATTCAGTATATAGTCAGACTGGTACAGATTTCTGCCTTTTGCATAAGAAGATGGATTTGACAATTCCTTTATCTGTGATTTAGTTAACATCCTGCTGTGCCGCCCTTTCCTACTGAATTTAGAAGTAATATGTTTGTTTATATGAAAAATTATTTTGTGAAACAAATGATTTTAGATTACTTGTCATAATACATAGAGAAGGCTGAATTCATTTTTTAATTATACAAAAAGCTTTCGGACAAGATGTAAGTTAAAATATAGTCCGAAAACAATTCATATTTACATTAAACTTTATATCTGATTTTTGATTATCCCTATAAATATTACACTTTCAAGCATTTCGAAGTATAGAAAAACACTCATTTTACCACGAATATACCACGATTGAACGAGCCTTGATATGACGATAAAATAGCACTAAAAAGACACCATTGACACATTGAAGTGGTGTCTTTTATTAATAAGCAGTCAATCCTAAGACTAACTGCTTTTGCAAAATAAAGGTAATCACTATTTTGTTTGTTTCTTTAGAATAATATAGCTTGCAATCACAACTACAAAGAATACTAACACGAAAACTAAAGTATGAAATATTCCTATCGGATAAGGTGCAATCCACCCTTCTAGTTTGAAAACCAATCCTGAAATATATCCTGTAATCATAGAAATAGGCATAAAAGCAACTCCGATTATATTAAGCCAATTTACATAAAAGGGGGATTTTTCTTCCGATAGTATTCTCGCTATAAAATATCCAACAATCCCTATAGCTTGAATAATCATTGAACCCCAAACTGCTTCCATTGTTTGTTCTGCATACCAATTACCAAATGCACAAAACAGCCCAATAGCAACAAAA
Organism: Anaerostipes rhamnosivorans; assembly: GCF_005280655.1. Classification (NCBI taxonomy): domain Bacteria; kingdom Bacillati; phylum Bacillota; class Clostridia; order Lachnospirales; family Lachnospiraceae; genus Anaerostipes; species Anaerostipes rhamnosivorans. The sequence continues at coordinate 214,275 of NZ_CP040058.1, read as the reverse complement.
GCTGTTGATGATATATAAAGTACCTTACTCGTAAGCTCTTTATTTTTTTGTTCTTTGTCTGCTACTGGTTCAATTCCCTTTAGGATATAGTCAGTTGTTACTCCAAAAAAATCACTCATTATAATTATTTTTTCTAAGTCAGGCGTACTTTGTTCACTTTCCCATTTAGAAACAGCCTGCCTTGAAACTCCAACTTTATCCGCAAGTTCCTCTTGTGATATTCCTTTTGATTTCCTTAAATATTGTATTCTGTCTGCCATATTCATTAGCTAACACTCCTTTCTTTCATGGTGTAATTTTAGCAATATTATCAGTTGCATAGCCACCATTTAGATATGGAAATATGTCAACTGGCAGTTGCAATGATGTTTTTTGACAAATCAGCAGAATATTCTTGCTTATAACGTAATTTAAACATATCCATATTATAACAGTTCCATATATCCGCCACAACAAAAATCAGCACACCCCCCCTTGACATTTTTCTGTCTTGAAAAATACACACTTTTTCTTTCTTCCTCTTGATTACCAACCACAGAAAAGAAAAAGCCCTGTCAAGAGCCATGCCACCATTGGTGGTGCTTTGCACTCTTTACTGGGCTTTTTGTTTGCTGTATCTTTCATTCAAGAGGAAAATTAAAGACCTCTGTTCCATTTCTCTTTCAGATAATCTTCATAGTCCGTTTCATCAAAATCTAACTGTGGCGAAGTGTCGGGAATGTTATTTCTGCTGTCTATGTCCGCAAGTTGACGGAATATCCAGTCATCATAAGGGTCATGGTATTTATACTCTTTGGGCTGTTCTCTGTATCGGTCTAACCCTCGCATTTCCTTATGTACTTTCATCATGCGTTCTATTTTTTGACGTTGTATCAACTGCTTGATTTCCATAAGTTCTTCTAACTCCGTAACCTCATTGGTAATGTAGTTATGGATATACTGTATGAGTTTGGTTTCCATGTAAAATCTGCATTCTTTTTCATCATTGAAAAATTCATTTTCAGACAGATAATCTAAGGAAACATTGAAGTCCTGTTCCCGTTTGATAATATCCATGATATATGGTTCGGTGTGGTCAATATACTTCCATTCTCCTGATAATAATTCATTGGGCGTTACTCCCAGCACGTCCATTATCTTTTCTAATGTGTCAAAGGTAGGATAATTCACACCCCGTTCAATCTTGGAAAGGCTCTGCATATTGATACCGATTTTATCCGCAAGTTCCTGTTGTTTCATTCCTCTGTGTTTTCTTATGGTCTGTATATTCTCTCCTAAGAAACTGATTTTCTTTTCGTAATGTTCCATAACTTAGTATAACCGCTCCTTTCGTTGCTTTTCTCGGTGTTTATAAGCATATCATACTTAATATTTATTAAAAAGTCAATCAAAACTTCTTGACAAGTAATTCTAATGGCGTTATTATCGTATTAGATAGGGTGATTAAGCACGCTAGGGTCAATCACACGCTTGAGTAAGCATAGAAAAGATGTATTTTCATTTTGATAGCATGAATAAGCATGGACTATCAGACCGAAAATAAGGTTTCTGACTGGGGCTGTTCCGTTTAGCCACGAGTCTTACAAGGCTCGTGAGCGTTAAGAACGGATCAGACACAGGAAGAAAGGGAACGCCTTTAGGCGTTCATAAAGGGCGTATATGTAACACCGCCCTGCGCATACATGTCATAGTACCTAGAAACTGTGATAAATAAAGGAAAAAACACGATTTTTACCTCGCAAAAAAACGGGAAGTACGAAAGGAGTAATGCACTATAACTACACACAAAAATTTATCCGTTAAGATTGATTACATCAGCATTGTATTTGATACTGCAACCGCAGAAGATGTTATCATGCACATTTTAGGTTTACCGACTGACATTTTCAATGTCTATCCGGCAAGCGTTAAATTCAAGACCTATCAGGCACGCTGGCAGATTGGAGATATTTATGTATCGGGGGACGCAAGAAAGACAGAGGACAATCCACAAGGGCTAGGCTGTTATCTTGTTATGACTGGCAGAGGTTGTGATGATATTTTCCGTATTCTCGACAGTAGGAATTATACCTTTGGGGATATGTTCCGACGCTGTGAGCGAAGATACGGACTGGATAACTTCCATTTCACAAGACTTGATATTGCCATTGATGATAGGAACGAAAAGCCATTCTTTACCATAGAGCAGATAAAGAAGAAATGTGAAAAAGAGGAATTTATCTCGAATAGTGAGGGCTACCACTTTGACGAAAGCAAGTTTGATGATTTCGACACTGCAAAGACCGTTTATATCGGTGCTGGAAAATCGGGATTGTCCTACCGCTTTTATGATAAGGATAAGGAAGTCTGTTCAAAACATAATAAGACACTTGATGAAGTTGGCAGTTGGAAACGGACAGAAATGCAACTGCGTGATGATAAGGCTCATGTTTTTGCCATGACATTCAAAGACAGACCGCTGGAACTTGGGGAACTGGCTTTCGGACTGCTGGCAAACAACCTACGCTTTGTCGTACCAAACAGAAACGAAAGTAATAAAAGCAGATGGAAAATGTGTCGATTTTGGGAACGCTTTTTGGGGGCTGTGGAAGTCTTGGAACTGCAAGTACCAAAACAGCATAATTCCCTTGAGGAAACACAGCAATGGCTCACAGAGGGTGGCGTGATTTCCGCTGTCAAAAGTTTTTATTTCTTAGAAGAACATGACGCATTAGGTGGACTGGAAAAAGTAGGAACTATGCTTGATAGGGCAAGATACAGCAATTCCCTTTCCAGTAAATTAACCGCCCATTTACAGAGGATAAACCGCACCGACCTTATCCCCTATATCCAGTATGACACGAAACATGGGAAAGGGGGTATCTGATGAACAACAACGATATTCCCGTATGGGAAAAATACACCCTTACCATTGAAGAAGCGTCAAAGTATTTCCGTATCGGAGAAAACAAGTTAAGACGATTGGCAGAGGAAAACAAGGACGCTGGCTGGCTCATTATGAATGGCAACCGCATACAGATTAAACGCCGACAGTTTGAAAAGGTTATTGACAAATTGGACGCAATCTAATGCAAATGAGCCTTGTATGTGTTATGATGAACACAAGTCATATCAAGGCTCTTTCCAACAAGGAAAGGAGCAGACACCATGAAAGAAAAAAGACGGGATAACAAAGGTCGTATCCTGCATACTGGAGAGAGCCAACGAACAGACGGAAAATACTTATATAAATATGTGGACGCATTTGGAAACACAAAATATGTGTATGCTTGGAGATTGACACCCACAGACCCGACACCAAAGGGAAAACGGGAAAAACCCTCACTTCGAGAACTGGAACAGCAGATAAGACGGGATATTGAGGACGGTATCGACAGCACAGGCAAGAAAATGACGCTTTGCCAACTTTATGCCAAACAGAACGCACAAAGGGCAAATGTGAAGAAAAGCACACAGAAACAACGGGAACAACTCATGCGGTTATTGAAAGAGGACAAGTTAGGTGCTAGGAGTATTGATACAATCAAGCCCTCTGACGCTAAAGAATGGGCGTTACGCATGAAAGACAAAGGCTTTTCCTACAATACCATTAACAACCATAAACGCTCGTTAAAAGCGTCATTCTATATCGCCATACAAGACGATTGCGTAAGGAAAAATCCCTTTGATTTCAAGTTAAGTGAAGTCCTAGAAAATGATACCAAAGAGAAAGTCGCATTGACAGAGGAACAGGAACAAGCCTTACTCTCATTTATCAAGACAGACAATGTGTATCACAACCATTATGATGATGTGCTGATACTGTTAAAGACTGGACTTCGTATCTCGGAACTGTGCGGACTGACAGTAGCTGATATTGATTTCAAGAATGAAGTTGTAATTATCGACCACCAGTTACTAAAGAGCAAGGAACAGGGCTATTATATTGAAACGCCTAAGACGAAAAGCGGAATAAGACAAGTGCCATTAAGTAGAGAAACAATACAGGCATTTCAACGAGTTATGAAGAAACGCCCAAAGGCAGAACCATTTGTGATAGACGGACAGAGCAATTTCTTATTTGTCAATCATAAAGGCAAGCCCAAAGTTGCGATTGATTACAACGCCTTATTTGTCCGTATGGTAAAGAAATATAACAAGCACCACAAGGACAATCCCTTGCCACATATCACACCGCATACGCTACGCCATACATTCTGCACAAGACTGGCAAGCAAGAACATGAACCCAAAAGATTTACAGTATATCATGGGACATTCAAACATTAGTATCACAATGAACTGGTACGCTCATGCGTCCATAGATACCGCAAAATCAGAGGTTCAGCGTCTAATCGCATAGAAGTATTTACCACGATTTTAACCACGATTGACAGGGAAAATATAAGAAGATAGACCTAGATATGCGAGGTTTACCACAAAAGCAAAATGCCCGTAGAGCCGATAAAATAAGGCTTTGCGGACATTTAGGAAGATATAAAAAGATAGTCAAAAAGACATATATAATTTCTCAAAAATTAAATGCTCTAACTTAAAGAAATTATACTTACATAAGTCAGTATATTTAAGGAATAGAATTAGGTATATATTCATTGGTTTAAGTTTCTTGACATGCTTTTACCTTAATTAATACCTTCTGCAATTCTGAGAAATCTAATTTCTTTCTTCCCCAACTAATACGTACTGCTTCTTCTATAACTTTCTGATCTAACCCCATCTCTTTCAACACATAACTCGTCTCATATCGTGAGGAGGAATTACATGCCGAACCATTAGAAACACCTACATGATTTTTGGCTAATAGCATAAAAGCTTCAGAATCAATATCAATAAAGCTAATATTTAATGTATTACCTGATGCATATTTTAAATCTCCGTTAATAATATATCTAGTTCCACTATTCTGCAATAACTCAAGTATATCCTTCTCGTTTTGCTTATATAACTTGCAATATTCCGTTGAATTTTTTAAACTCAATGAACATGCATGTCCTAGCCCTACAATTAAAGCTACTGGCAGTGTTCCCGGTCTTAGGCCATTTTCTTGTCCTCCTCCATACATAATTGCTTTTAATGGAGGCTTCTTTCCGTCTCTATATCTTCTAATAAGGGCACCTATTCCTTGGGGTCCATACATTTTATGTGCAGAAATTGATAATAAATCATAATTTAAGTTCTGTAAATCTACTACCAATTTCCCGCAACTTTGAGCTGCATCAACATGAAACCAAGTATCTGTCCTTTTTAAATAATCTCCAATTTCTTTTACTGGCTGAATTGTCCCTGTTTCATTATTTATATGCATTATACTTACTAAAAAAGTGTCCTCCCTAACTTTTTCCAACACTTTTTTCGCCTCAATTCGACCACTTCTATTAGGCTTAACAAAATCAACATCAAAACCTTCCTTCATAAGTTGTTTGATCGGCTCTAAAACAGATTTATGCTCGATTGTTGATGTCACTATGTGTCTTTTATTATTTTGGATAGCATAATTTCTCATTCCTAATATGGCCATGTTGTTACTTTCCGTTGAACCGCTGGTAAATATAACTTCTTCTCTTCTAATCTTTAGCAAAGCAGCAACCTGCTCTCTTGCACGTTCCACTTGAGCACTCGCCTGATTTCCATATATATGTGTTCGGCTATCAGCATTTCCATAGCTTTTCATATAAGTTTCTATCATAACTTCAAGAACCGATTTATCAATTGGTGCACTAGCATTATAATCAAGATAAATACTCATCTTCATTTTTATCCTTTCTTTCTTCTAACGCCAATAAAATTAAATCATCTATATTTTTTATCATATTTGTACCTGACAAATACGATATTCCTCTACTTAAATGCAATCTAAAATATTTCGCTAATGTTTCCGTATCAGTCGGCAATTGATCTTGGATACATCTAGCTTTTATTAAAGCCTCAAAGATCTCATTATTATCTCCTGCAAAAGTTGACCAAGACATTTCAACGTTACTTTCTTGTAAAATCTCTGTATCATTTGGAATTGAGGGCTCCTTTAAAGAAATACATAATGCCCATCTACATAAGATATTCCAATTTTTTATCCCTGTTTTTCCTTTTAATCTTGATAATTTATCTTTATCTTGGTTTGATAATTTAATTTGTTTTACAATCATGTTATGTTCTCCCAAAGTATCCATCTGTTATTATGGATTTCTTTTCGTCTTCCTGATATTCTAACGTAAATTCTCTTCCCACAAATGGTTTTATTTGAGAATAATCATCATCTGTTATTTCTTGATCTGTGGAAAGAATAATAACCTGCTTACTTGCGTACGGAAAATAATTCCTAATTAAACTATTTCTATGTTCTGAATCTAGACGTGCTAGGGGAGTATCAATAACCAAAGGAAATTCGACTTTTGAACAAATTGCTAATGCCCATAACATTGCAATTACTAATAGTTGCTTTTCCCCTGCAGATAAAGCCATTTTGTTGACTTTTTGCCCTTCGCTATTGTAATATGTAAAGCTCAAAGTTTCCGAATTAATAATAATATCATTTATTAATCCTTCTTTTGCAATTAAATTTTTGAAACAATTTGTCATTTGCTGCGATAATTCTTTAACTTTTAGCTTTTGAACTTCTAATTTATATTTCTTCAATAACCCAATCTGTTTTTGAATATAATTAATTATTCTCTTTGCCTCATCAGAGTTTTCATATCCTTCAACAACTTTATTTAATAAACGGTCTTTATTATTATTAATTGTTTTAAGTTGTTGTAAACTTTTTTCTAGTTCCCCATTTTCTTGCACTATACGTTCGTCGATAATAGCTTTTTCTGCAGTTTTATCTTTTATAATTTGAAATAAAGAATTCACTTGTTTATCATCTACTTTTATTAAAAGATAATTTTCTAAATCCTCTAATTTCTTTTCAATCTTTCTTTTCTCTTCTATAAGCGTTAAGGCCTTAGAACATGAAGATTTAAATGATTTATTTAACTTCTTTAATCTGAAATATGCATCATCTTCAAACTTATAAATGTAAGTCTCGTTTGTTGCCTTCGTTTTAACAAAATTCAAAAAACTTGCTATATTCTCAATACTATTATTTTTACTACAGAATTCCTCATATATTAAAGGCAAACGCTGGGCAAGTAAGTGTAATTCTTTCTGTTCACGTTCTTCTTGTACTCTTTCAAAAATTGAATATAACAGATCTTTGCACAAAATTAATGGCAGATCCCCCATGGCTAACTCAACTAAATCATTATCAATTTTCTTCTTTTTTTCCTGAAAAGTCTGATATTCCTTCTCTGTATAATTTCTTTTCTCGGCATAACTCCCTCCTATTATAGAATAGTTCTCCTCTAATTCTTTTAATCTCAATCGTAAAATCTCACTTTTTTTCTGATTACTTTTAATTTCTTGATTTAATTTGATAATTAATCGGTTAATATCTTCACTTTGTTGATTAACCATTGCTAATTCTGTAGAATAAAGATTATTCTTTATTTCTTTTTCTTTTCTATTTTCTACAACCTCTAAATCCTGAATAAGCCTGTCTATTACGTCTATTCCTAACAAACCCTTAATGGAATTACCTATCTGCTCATCATTTTCAGAAGATGCAAGTTCTGCAATCTTTTCCCCATCAAAGAAGAAAAATGGTGCTATAGCGTGTGGAAGGATTTCTTCAATGAACATGTCCCAATTTTGTGAAAGAGTATTATCTCTTAATCCATTTTTGCATACTTCTGTCTGCAACCTTATATTTTTTAGCCCTGCATTCCAGCTCCTCTTTACAGTATAATTTTGCAGTGTGTCTTCTGTCTGAATTTCAAATTCTATCTTGACATAGCAATCTTTGTTCTGACCTCTGGTATTACTAATTTTATAAAGGTAATCAGTAAGTTTTAAAGAGTTACCTAACAGGTTCCCCACATATTGACCGTAAAGTGCGAATAAGACCGCCTCTAAAATCGTAGTTTTTCCACGTCCATTCATTCCCCCTATTAAAATTATCGGTTTATCGCAGTCTAAATTAACTTCATTCCTGTCTACAAAAACACCTATATTCTGGAGTACCAATTTTTTTAACTTCATTTTAAGCTCCTCCATCTTCTTCCCATTCAGCCCGTTCTTCTTCCCTTATCGCCTTCAGGTCAAAGGATACTCCCATTTCCTTTTTTCTTTTTAATTTTTTAAATGCATAATTTTCTGCATCTTCTTCATTTTTATAAAAACATTTTTTAATTTCTGATTCTAAACTATTATAAATCCCCTTTCTTTTCTGTAAAGTAGAAAACCTATTTTCTATATCCAGCAATCGATATGATAATTCAAAGGCCAATTCTTCTTCTGGTTCTTCCTCTAAACAAACATTTTTTAAAACCTCCCATTCCTTATCATTATATGCACTCCTAAAGTGGTGTTTTAGATTTAATTTTCTACCTGTAACTTCTTGATATATTTTAGGCAATCTATCCTCAAATTCATGTTTTTCTTCCAGCCAAATCTGTCTTATTTTATTTAATTCCTCATCTGTTATCAAACTAAGATTCCTAAACTCTTCAGGTCCATTTTTATTTATATGCTCTTGTACTTCTAATAATTTTTTAAGCCAGGACTCTCTTATTTCCTTTTTATATGGTCCGTGTACTAATCTTCCGTTATAAAGAAATACATTTCCTTTCATTTTTCTAAAATCTCGACGTTGTCTATCCTTTTTTATATCACCAATTTCATTTCGGAATTCCAGTAATGACATCATCCACTCTTTTTGTGAATCATTCATAATCATGGCTTCCATTGACTTATCTTTTTCAACCATAGTACACATCCAGCAACCAAATCGGCTCTTTCCACAACTTGGTGTATCTGATGACATAACAATAGGACACTCAGCATCTGCAGAAGCCCCTCTATACAATCCCATTAGATCCTTGTTCGAATACCCCCAGGGATTTTTATATTGCAATAAATAATACCAAACATCATCGTCACTCCAATTTTCGAGAGGTGAAAAGACAAGTTCATTTTGTATACTTCCATTAGGACTTAGATAATTTCTAACTCTCATCTTTTCATAATATTCCATATTTTGAGCTCTATTTTTGCTTTCAGCTTTACGGGTCCCCAATAATAAAATAGCTTCTCCATATTTTGATACAACATCCTGAACAAACTTATTAGAGGGCTTAATCTTTAATCTATCAGTACACCACCTCATGGTAACACGAGGATACGGATAACCTCTTCCCAATAAGTTAACCCAAAAAGTGTCGTTTATTTCTGGTGTAAGTCTATGTTTCTTAAAGGGCATATTTTGCTTCTGGGCCTCTGTTTCGATAAAAGTTAACGAATTCTCAACCCATTTTGCAATTACTGGTGATTCTACTAAAGTATCTGTGCTAATAACATGTATTATTTTATGATTTCTCTCTTTTACAGACAATTGAGATAAAGCAAGCCACACTAACTGTAGCGTGGCAGTACTATCTTTCCCCCCAGAGTAACCAATAACCCATGGGATCTCGTCTTCTAAATATAGTCTTTGAACTATTTTATAAGTATCTTGTATTTCCTTCTTTGTAATCATACGTAATCCTTCCATTTGAAAATGCCCGCAACAAAATATTTATGCAGGCATTATATTTTATTATATCTTAATTATAATTCTAATACAAGAATAATCTTATATCCTCAATCTAAGAGATTCATTAACATAATATAAGCATTTAAAGCTCATATTGTATACTTATAACTCCCAAATTTTTCGTCTAAAAACAGAATATAAATTGCTACTAAGAGTGTTGATTTTTTCTGTTGAAAAATAATCAGATAAAAAGTCTTTATATCTCTTTAATACCTCAATCTTACTTAAATCTTCATTCTTTGCCTCAACTAAAAGCTTATAAGAATTTAGGCTTTTAATATAATTTAGATAAATACTAATGTGTTTAGATTTATCTAAATTATTTTTTTCTATATAACCTATTTTTGTAATAATATCAAATGTACCCATAGCTTCATTATCCTTATTAGATACAAGAATTAAATTATTTTCTAAGTCCTTAAATTCTTTATATTCTAGATAAAGTTCTTCACTAAATTTATACTCATCGCCTTGCTTCCTTTTCCAGTTAAGTTTTAGCGAGTCATTAATTATTAAGTGTTCTATTGTTTTTGTAGAATACGACTTTAACTTTATTTCTATAAGTTTATTATTTGATCTTTTTGATTCTACAGTATCTAGAATGGAATATAATAATTTAAAGTTGCCTTTATTAATAACAAATCGTACAGAATCACTTTTCTGTTCTAATATCATTCTTATCTCTTCATATAAGCTTTCAAGAATTGATTCATTTTCGTCAATCGCCTCTATTACCTTAATGGGTAAATAAGATCTTGTCCTAATTTGAAAGATATCTACACATATAAAGAAATAAACGTAATATAATCTAAAGAAACTCTGTAAATCTACTTGACTGACTTTTGTAGTCATTGTTAAGTTAACATCAATATAATGTAAGAAGGCTAATTTATATATATTTTGTTTTGCAAATAATATGTAATTGGAGATTTTTTTAAGGAAGTCCAAATCATCATCAATAGTTCGTTTAACTTTTGCTAAATCACTAAACCTGTATGTCTTACTGTCAATATTTGTTTTATAAATATACAGATTTTTTTCAAAAAGATTAAATTCCTTTAATAAATGTACAATTTCAGAAGGATGTTTATCTTCAAGATAATGCTTTCCATTAATATGCAAATGTTCGCTGATTCTAGTAGTTCGCTCTTTTATCAAAAGATATTTATGTAAGAGCGAACTTAAATCTTTAAAATGTAAATCTTTTATTTTATAAAAATCTTGTTTAATATCAATCCATTGACATTTTAAATTTTCTTGCATAGACGAATCTTTAATTTTTGAAAAACAATAGCCTTTAAAGATACTTTCTTCGTCCAGCCTTTGGGCCTTTTCATTAATATCAATGTATATTTCTTCTATAGATCCCTCATTTTTAGATATTACATTTACAAATAGCACCATTTGACAATCAAAAACGTGCATCACCATTTGGATTAATTTTGTCTTCCACTCTCTTTTACTAATGTCACTTTTATATGACTTAATTTTTTTATATATAACGTCATATGCTTCTTTAAATTTAGCACCTTGACGATAAATATCATCCTCTTCTAATACGTTTATATACAATTCGTTTTCTCGTTTATGTATAAACTTTCCAACTGAATCATTCCAAAGAATAAGATTGTTTTGATGTTCTAGAACTGCCATAATTTCATTCGCTTTTACTGTTTCCTCTTCCTTTTGTAAAATGTTATAAAGACAAACACAAACCAATATTAGAGTCGTAATTCTTTGCTGTCCATCAACTATATCTAGACAATTATGTTTTCTATTCTTTTCTAATACTATGATTCCAAGAAATTTGCTATTAATATATATATCATCAACAAAAGTTTTTATTTTATTATCTTCCCATGTATATTCTCTTTGATATTTCGGTATGGATAAATATACATTTCTACGATTGCCAAATTCAGCAATAACACCATTTAAACTTTTATCTTCAAATTCAAAATTAAAAATTTCTTGAATAGATGCTACACCGCTCACCATATTATTTTTCATTATAGTATCCTCCGTAAAATTATGAATAACAATTACCTAATTTTTTATCTCCTTTATAGTTAGTTTATTGCTTATTACTATACAATAAATCCAAGTTCTTTAACTCATCAATTGGTAAAACTTTTCCTTTTTTTCGATGAATTATTCTATCAATGAGCTGAAAGGTCTAGTATGATGAATCTATATATATCCTGTCCCCAATCACCATACTTTTCTTTACAATTAATTCCACATTCAATGCACTTAAAATTATGAATTTTTATTGCTCATTCTCTATTTTTCCTACTTCTTTCATATTTCATTGTATAGTAGACAACTTTTTCCCCTCTACACCCGTTAATTCAACTTAAAAATTTTCCTGCTCGACTTCTTCACATCTATAATTCTCCCCAATATATTGAACTGTCCATTAACTTTTCTCCTGCGTAAATTGTAACCATTATTAGTATACATATTTATCTAACCAAAAAAAGAAAATAATCTTATTACTTAGATTATTTCCTAGATTGATGTCATTCCTTTTACAAATAAAGTAACTTTCTCTTTTTCACCTTCTGATAGTGAATCCCATACATCTAACACCATTTTTTGTTCATTCGTTAAATTTAGTCTAATCCCTTCCTCGGCGAAAAACTGTGATAACGTAATATCAAAAGCACTACAAATTTTATTTAGTGTATTAAATGTAGGCATACTTCCCCTATTCATTAAATTCGATAACGATGATTGACTAATTCCAGATTTTTTTGATAATGCATATATACTCATATTGTGAGTCTCACATAATCCGTTAATTCGATTAATAATAAACTTTTCATTAAGCAAATGGTCTACACCTCAATTCAGAATGTTTCTATACTAATTTTATCTCTAATAATGTAAAATTATTAGATTTTATCTTCGCAAGCATATTAGTTCCGTATTGAGTAGCAAATAGTTTTAATTAAGTTTAAGTATCTAGTGCATCAAAAGCGTTTTATATAAAAGTATATTTTTAATATAATGTTCATGTAACTTTTTTTCTTGTAAAACCTATTTTTTGCTATGGATTCAAAAAAGTTAATAAACCAAAACTAATAAACATTTGCGAAATGTCTTATATCAGAACAGTTAGAAACAATTAGAAATAGGTTAACTTTTATATTATTTGCACATTGTGGTAAAAAACACTTTAGAAGCTATCGGCAGTTCCATAACTGGGTCATGAAGTATGAAGAAAAGGCCGCTCCGTGCTTGAAGAACAAAGGGGAGGGCGGGCTCACATGCAAGCCTAAGAGCTGAATCTGCAAAAGATAGATCTGCAAATGGAAAATGACCTGTAAAAAAGTTAAAGAGCTAGAAAAAGAGACTTGCTATCTCTGGTACGCAAGCTGTGTGTCTATTAGTCTGTTAGAAAATTGTCCTAGACAAAGAAATACCCTATAGAAAGGTTGTGTACATTTCTTAAAATCAGCTGTTCCGTGTACTACCGTTGGGTAAGACACCCAACAAAAGAGATTCGAAACAGGTGCACTGCTATGAAAATCTAGATGATGCACCAATTGCACCTGAGATGAGCTTAGTTTATATCATAGGATTTACATAAACGTCAAGCAGGGACTGCGCATCTACTAGAACCAGAAGATACAATGCTCCATCAAGTGAAGACTAAGTCAGAACATGTCAAGGGGGTGACGCACTGTATAGACAACGGAGCGATCGAGAATTAGTGATAATTTTTTAAAAAGAAATGTATTATGGTCGCTGTTTTACTAACAAAGACAATATGATGCGGGGGATTACGATGCACATACATTACTATAAAAACCAACGGCAACAGAGAAACCTGAATGTGATGAGACCAATAGCGTTTCATAAACTAGAGTGAAAGACTACATAATCAATACTACCGGCTCAGCCGGTAGTATTTTCCCTATAAGGTAACGTTACTTGTCTTGCTTCTAAAGATGCTCCAACCCGGTCCGCCAACCACACTTCGTTCTCCGGTTGCCCGTTAACGGGCCTCTCTTCCTTCTACTTTACTGGCTCACCCGTAAACAGGTCGATGTATTCTTCAGGATCATTTGGTCGTATTCAATGTCCTCTTGCAACTGCTTCTTTATATATTCCTCTATCTTTTTAGCATTTTTCCCTGCTGTATCTACGTAATATCCTCTACACCAGAATTGTCGATTCCCATACTTGTATTTCAGATTTGTATGCCGGTCAAGTATCATGAGCGAACTTTTCTCTTTCAGGTATCCCATGATCTGTGACAAACTGTATTTGGGTGGTATCTTGATCAGCATATGGACACGGTCCCTGCATCATTCCGCTTCTATGATCTCGATCTCCTTTCGTTTGCATAACATGCTCAGTATGTTTGCCATATCCTCCTTGATCTGTCCATAGATTATCTTTCTCCAATACTTTGGTGCAAAGACTACATGATATTTACAATTCCACGTTGTATGTGATAGTCTATTATTGTCCAATTGAATCCCTCCTATGATCTTATTTTTTGGTTGGCGAACCTTCTTAAATCTTATCATAGTAGGAGTTTTGCTTGAAGCTTAAGCAATCCCTCGACTCACCTGCATAGCAGGTGGTTTTTTATTTCGCAGACACTTCGTTGCCTGCTCAATAGACTAAAGTCAACAAAAATACCACCAACCAGTAAACTGGCTGGTGGCAGAAAAACTTATTACTTTTAATTATCCTCCTGAAGGATGGAACACTATTCTAAGCGGCTTCCCGGCTCCCTGTCTACTACTCAAACTCAATCGTAGCCGGTGGTTTCCCCGTACAGTCATACATCACCCGGTTAACATGATCCACTTCATTCACAATCCGTGTCGTCACCTTAGCCAGCACTTCCCAAGGAAGCTGTGCCGCATCGGCTGTCATAAAGTCTGACGTATTCACTGCTCTCAAGGCAATCGCATAGTCATAGGTTCTTCCGTCTCCCATAACCCCCACTGATCTCATATTTGTCAGTGCTGCGAAATACTGTCCCAGGCCTTTATCCACTCCAGCCTTCGCAATCTCTTCTCTGTAGATTGCATCTGCTTCCTGTACAATTTTAACCTTTTCCGCAGTCACTTCTCCGATGATACGGATACCAAGCCCAGGTCCCGGGAATGGCTGTCTCATGACAAGGTATTCAGGAATGCCAAGTTCTCTTCCGGCCTGTCTCACCTCATCCTTGAACAGATCCCGGAGAGGTTCAATGATCTCCTTAAAATCTACATAGTCAGGAAGTCCTCCCACGTTATGATGGGATTTGATGGTGGCAGATTTGCCTACACCGCTCTCTACCACATCCGGATAAATGGTTCCCTGAACTAAGAAGTCCACAGTTCCGATTTTCTTTGCTTCTTCTTCAAAAACACGGATAAACTCTTCTCCGATGATCTTACGTTTCTGCTCTGGTTCTTCCACACCAGCCAGCTTTTCATAGAACCTATCCTGGACATTAACACGGATAAAGTTTAAGTCGTATGGTCCGTCCGGGCCGAAGACAGCTTCTACCTCATCTCCTTCGTTTTTGCGGAGAAGACCATGATCAACGAATACGCAGGTCAGCTGTTTTCCAACTGCTTTTGCAAGCATGACTGCTGCCACTGACGAATCCACACCGCCTGACAATGCACAGAGAACCTTTCCGTCTCCGACTTTTTCGCGGATGGACTGGATCATATCTTCTACAAAAGAATCCATGTTCCAATCCCCTTTGCAGCCACATACCTTATATAAGAAATTGTAGATCATTTCTTTTCCCTGTTCCGTGTGCATAACTTCTGGATGGAACTGGGTCGCATAAAACTTCTTGTCTTCATTTTCCATGGCAGCTACAGGACATACCGGGGTGAATGCCGTGACCTTGAAGCCTTCCGGTGCCTCCGCAATGTAGTCTGTATGGCTCATCCAGCAGACCGTCTTTTCACCTACACCGTCAAATAATTTTGATGTGTTATCTAAATCTACCTCTGTGTGGCCGTATTCGCTGACCGGCGCTGTCTCAACTTTTCCTCCCAGCACGTGAGCCATCAGCTGGGAGCCGTAGCAGATACCAAGGATCGGGATACCCAGCTCAAAAATCGCTTTTTCATAGGTAGCGGAATCTTCTCCGTAAACACTGTTTGGTCCTCCGGTAAAAATGATTCCTTTTGGATTATATTCTTTTATTTCTTCAAGAGAGGCTGTGTAAGGTTTGATCTCGCAGTATACGCTGCATTCCCTGACTCTCCTTGCAATTAACTGATTATACTGTCCCCCGAAATCAAGGACAAGAAATTTCTCGTGGTTCACGGGCGTTCCTCCTAATATTTCTATATGAATTTATAAAATAACCTATATTCTTATATATTATAAGGTAGACATGTTTTTTTTACAACTCAATTCTTCCCTGATCTCATTGATTTTGACAGCTTTTGGTGCTAGAATGATAAAAAAGTCGAATGGAATGGAGAAATTTATGAAATTATTAGAGGAACGCATCTTAAATGATGGCGTGTTAAAAGCTGGGGGAATCCTCAAGGTTGACAGTTTCTTAAACCACCAGATGGACATCGGGCTGCTGCAGGAAATTGGAAAAGAGTTCAGGAGATTATTTCCTAAAAATATCACACGGATTTTAACCATCGAGGCTTCCGGCATCGGCATCGCCACCATCGCCGCACAGTATTTTGACAATATCCCGGTGGTATTTGCCAAAAAATCTATGTCAAAAAACCTGGATGGAGATCTGCTGACCTCTAAGGTAATTTCTTATACAAAGGGCATGGAATTTGATATTTTTGTTGAAAAGAAGTTCTTGTCCCCGGATGACAATATTTTGATCATTGATGATTTCCTGGCCAATGGACAGGCCCTGAATGGACTGATTGATCTTGTCAATGGATCCGGAGCCAACCTGGTAGGCTGCGGAATCGTCATTGAAAAAGGCTTCCAAGACGGCGGTAAGATCATCCGCGATAAGGGTGTGCATCTGGAATCTCTTGCAATCGTGGAAGATCCAAAGGACGGGGAGATCACTTTCAGAGAACAATAAGGTTACATACATACCACTCTTATCAAAAAGAAAAGGCGTCCGCCGGATTAATGATATCATAATCTCCCGTGAACGCCTTTGTTCCCATCTCTCGTCTCTGTTTCTTGCTGATGGATAACAGCTTACTCTCTTTATTTTTGAATGAATTGTAAAAATCGGAACTCCCTAGTTTTTTTCTTCAAACCGGACCAGGCCAATATAGTATCTGGCTGAGTCATCCAGCAGAACCTTTACAGGGATCTCTTCTCTCTCCCCACAGTTGGACCAGATCAATGTTTCCTGTTCCTCATCGTACCCTGTGATTGTCACCCAGTGCCAGTTATCTTCCCTGAATTCCCTTCTGGAGTGCCTCCAGATCAACAGTGCGACGGGATGGCCGTGATAGAGCCCGTCTTTGATAAACTTAAGGCAGTCCTGTCTGTCTCTGGGTAAAAACATGCTTTTGGCGCAAAGCTCCCTGCCCTTGTGGGAAGCAAAGCTCAGAAAATCCTTTTTGAACTTTCCGATCAGAGGATACCCCATAAAGCCGGGTGTCATATAACTGTACATGCCTTCCATAAGTTCAAGATATGATTCGTAGGATATAGATTCGGGATCCTTGATCTTCCCGGAGAATAGTCCCTCACAGACGGCTATATTGGTGCCGGTGACGCTGCCGCATCCTGCCCGGCGCTGGAAAGTGCCTGGAAACCATTCCTGGTCGCCGCCGTAAGCCAAATATTTTCCGTCTTTATATATCTTCGGACACTTTAATTCCATCTTGCATCTCTCCTTTTCCCACTATAATAACTTTTTTTGTCAAGATATACAACCCTTGCTGCATAGACTATGTAAAAAGCCCCAGGTGTGTGTTATGAAACAATTAACAAAAAAGCAGCTGTTAAAACTCTGCATTGTATTCCCGATTCTGGTAAGCCTGCTATCAAGACTTTTGACACCCCGGATGGATGAGGTCTTCCGTCAGCTGAATAAACCTCCCTTCGTCCCGGCCCCATGGATCTTTTCTGTCGTATGGCTCATTCTCGATATTCTGCTGGGATTAAGCCTTTATACCCTGCTGGTGTCAGACATAACGGAGCAGGAAAAAAAGCAGGGGCTCAAGCTGTTCCTTGCCGTATCCTTCTTTCTGTTTTTCTGGCCGATCATTTTCTTTGAATACGGGCTGGTCTTTTTCTCCTTTGTGTGGATCCTGGCCTTGAACCTGCTTAACGCACTGATGTTTTATGTATACCGGAAATACAGCAAAAAAGCTGCTTTTCTTCTGATCCCGTATCTCGTCTGGTGTATGTTTGCGGCTCTGTTAAACCTTGGATTCCTGATCGTCAATTAACACTTTAAATCCCGCCGGATAAATACATACTTAGATTCCGAAGACAGGGACGGTTCATATTCATATCCATCCCAGTCAAAATCTTTGATATCTTCCGGCCGGTCAATCCTGTTCTTTACAATATGGCGGACCATCTGTCCTCTGGCCATCTTGGCCCACGCCACGATGGTCCGAAGTTTTCCGCCTCTCATGGTGAGGAATTCTACATCTACAAAATGATCAGGTCCTTCCAAATGCTTTCTCACAGTTTTTGCGTACTCTTCTGAAGCCAGATTGAGAATCACATCCTGTTTCCTGTAAAGCTCCTTGTAGATCTCATCTCCCCAGAACTGGTACAGATTTTTCCCTTCTACCTTTACCTTACATCCCATTTCCAGACGGTACGGATGGATGGCATCCGTTGGCCTCAGCACTCCGTACATCCCGCTTAAGACCCTTACATGCTTCTGTGCATATTTCATATCCCATCCGGTAAAATCTCCTGCCCCCACATTCTGGAATACCAGGCCGTCGTAGGTCATCAGAGCTGCGCTGCCGTCCCCAGTTTTAAAATCCTGTATATCTAAAAAAGCCTGCAGGGCGATCTTTTCATTTACCTTCATCAAGGATTCGATCTCCCAGGGCTTTAGTTTTTTCAATTCTTCATAAATCTGCTTTGTCTTTTCAAAAAAGACAGGATCTGTCAGATTCCTTCGTTTCTCTTTTCTGACTTTCATATTTTTTGCAGGTGAAATAATTGCTATCATAGTACTTCCTTGTGTTATAATGGGTTTCATGAAAGGCGGTGCATCATGAAACAGTTTATTCTTACGGTTTCTCTATCAATCTTCCTGATCACTTTTTCGGTTATATTTACGCTGAACTTCCGGCCTCTTTACTATTCTGACATAAATCTGCTGCACATCAGTCGGGAATCAGGGTTCTCTGAACAACGGATCAGAGAAAATTATGACCGGTTGATTGATTATAATTCTGTATTTTATAAAAAAGACCTGAAGTTTCCCTCTCTTCCTATGTCAAAGGAAGGAAAGATCCACTTTCAGGATGTCAAACGTATCTTTTCCGGCCTCCAATACGCCTGTTTGGTTTCTTTTATCATAATCCTTGTAGGTCTTTTATGGAAGCGGGAAAAAAAGGATTTTCGTTTTTTAAAGAAAGCATCCGTTATAGCCGCCCTGCTCCCTCTTATTTTCGGAGTCCTGATCTGGGCGGCCGGATGGGACAGGGCTTTCGTGGCATTTCACGAGCTTGCCTTTTCCAACGACTATTGGATCTTTGATGAGGCTTTTGACCCTGTCATCACCATCCTGCCGGATGCCTTCTTTCTTCACTGCGCCCTGCTGATGGCCGCAGTATTGATCCTGTTATGTGCCGCGTGCTTCCTTACAGGAAGGCATCTGTGCAATAAACAGAATTTTTAATAATATCTTCCCAGTGCGTCTGCTGCAATGATGGCTGCATATACATCCTCCGGTGTCACCTCAAACGGCATGTTGCCGAGAGTGTCATCCGGAGAACATGCAAGGCGTGCCACTTCCATGATCTGATCTTCTTTTACTTC
Source organism: Anaerostipes rhamnosivorans (assembly GCF_005280655.1). NCBI lineage: Bacteria > Bacillati > Bacillota > Clostridia > Lachnospirales > Lachnospiraceae > Anaerostipes > Anaerostipes rhamnosivorans. The sequence continues at coordinate 194,712 of NZ_CP040058.1, read as the reverse complement.
TTTGATTCCCAGATCTGCAAGGGTCGTCGGAAGTTCTGCCTCCTGACAGAAACCAAGGACTTCCTGAATCTCATCCTGATCTGCCCCTTCCAGGACCAACTGTACCAGAGTTCCGAAGGCTACCTTTTCTCCATGGTATAACTCATGGGTTTCCGGGATCGCGGTCAGACCGTTGTGGATGGCATGTGCCCCTGCCAGGCCCCCGCTCTCAAATCCAATACCGGAAAGATAGGTGTTTGCCTCAATGATATGTTCCACTGCTTTTGTACAGATATTCTCACGGACAGCAAGTTTCGCGTCAATCCCCTCATCGATCAGGGTTTCATAACAAAGCTCTGCCAGAGCCATTGCCGCACGTGTGATCTTTCCTCCTACACAGTTGGATGCGTCGGACTGTTTACATGCTCTCGCCTCAAAATACGTTGCCAAAGCGTCTCCCATTCCTGCTACCAACAGGCGTTCCGGTGCTTTGCTGACGATGTCGGTGTCTACCAGCACCATATTCGGACTTGCAGGAAGGAACAGATATTTCTCAAATACACCTTCGTCAGAATAGATCACAGACAGTGCGCTGCACGGAGCGTCGGTAGATGCAATGGTCGGCACGATGATCACTGGCTTCTTCATGTAATAACCCACTGCCTTTGCAGTATCGTGGATCTTTCCGCCGCCGATTCCCACGATGACTTCGCTTCCTGCCTTCTTGCACATATCCATGACACGGTTGATCTCTGTCATGCAGCACTCTCCGTTAAATGCTTCATAAGTGATCTTGGCATCTTTCTGTCCTTCTGTGATGGAAGGTTCCACCCTTTTTCTTCCGGATGGGCTTGTCAGTACAAAAAGGTTGCTTCCGTAGTTTTCCGCATATGTACACAGGTTCTTGATCTCCCCTTTTCCCTGGATATAACGGCTTGGGCTTGCGATAATACTTGCCATAGTGATTTCCTCCTTGGATACTTTGATTCCTATGAATCGTTTGAAAGGTTAACTAGCATCAGTATCTTTACTATACCTTATCGTGCGTAGCACGTCCACCCGCAGGGTATAAAATACGGTGTGCCCTGTGGGTATACCTTATCGCGCGCAGCGCGTCCACCCGCAGGGTATGGAATACGGGATGCCCTTTTGGGTATACCATGAAGTTCTTTCGGAAATCCACCGTTGAATGTTAAAACTTTGTCAGAGAATCGCCAGAAATTACTTTTCCAGCATAAAATAATTATAGACAGGGCTGATGCTTTTCTGTTACTTTTATGTTATATTATTATTTAACATAATTATTACAAATACATTACAATCTCTTTACGAAGGAAAAATGATATGCTAAGCCGTAAAAAACTAAAAACAGAATCTGTCAAAAGAGCCGTTAAAAAGGCAAAACATCAGCCCCGCCATTTACGTGCGGCAGCACAAAATATGGCCCTTCGTCTGTCCATGCTTGCGGTTTTGGGGATCATCATTTTCTCCTGTGTCTTCATTTACAAAGATTATAAAAACAAGACACAGAAAGCAGCAGAAAAAGCGGAACAGGCCAACAAAGAAACTACATCTGAAGAAAAAACAGAGAACACCAAACAATGGTATGAGCACCGTGCCATCGCACATGCACTGGGCGAGATTGATGGAAAGGAATATACCAATTCCAAGGATGCTTTTTTAAACTCCTATCAGAAGGGCTTTAAGGTATTTGAAGTGGATCTGATGCAGACCACTGATCATGTCATGGTCGCCAGACATTACTGGGGGAAAGATTTAAGTGATCCGAAAAGCAAAGGCGGCAGTCCTGTATCTTATTCTCAATTTAAAAAGATTAAGCTGTACGGAAAATATACCTCAGTGTCATTAAAAGAACTTTTTGAACTGATGGACCAATATCCTGACACTTACATAATGACCGATACAAAAGACAGCGATGCTGCCGCTGCAAAAGATGACTTTTCCGTTATCGTACGGACTGCTAGAGATATGAAGAAGGAATATCTTCTTGACCGGGTCATCGTACAGATCTACAATCAGCCCATGTATCATGCCATTCAACAGGTTCATGCCTTCCGCCACGTTGTATATACCACTTACAAGCAGACGGATGTAGCGTTCAGCAAAATGATACGGTTCTGTAAAGCTAACGGAATTGAAGCCGTCACCGTTCCTTCCAGCAGTGTCAATGATTTTAGGATGGAATTATTAAATAAAGCCGGCATTTATTCATTTACCCACACAGTCAACAGTGTCTATGAAACCAGGGAATATATGAAGCTTGGAGTCTATGGTGTCTATACCGATTTTTTGACGAATACAGAAGTAGACCTGTGCTCACTAAACCTGAAAAAGCAGGAATTTCTCAATCGGTTCTTTAACAAACACTAAAAATACGGGACAGTCCCATGATGACGTCCCGTATTTTTTGTTACCGCTATATTCCATCCCTTTTCTATAACAGGGATTTATAAATTCCAATAATATCTTCTAAGCTTGCGTCTTTTGGATTTCCCGGCGCACATGCATCTGCCGCCGCGGATTCTGAGAGAAACTGGATGTCCTCTTCCTTTACAATCTCTTTCAGATCCTGCGGTATTCCAACGTCCACAGAAAGCTGTCTCACTGCGTCTACAGCAGCTTTTCTGTATTCTTCCTGGTTCATCTCTTCTGTGCCTTCCACTCCCATGGCTTTGGCGATGTACATATATTTATCTCCCGTGGCGTCTGCATTGTATTCCATGACAGCCGGGAGAAGGATCGCATTGGCAACACCGTGGGGGGTGTCATAGACTGCTCCAAGAGAATGGGCCATTGAGTGTACAATGCCAAGTCCTACGTTGGAAAATCCCATACCTGCCACGTACTGTCCAAGGGCCATTCCCTCACGTCCCTCGTCTGTATTTTCCACTGCGCCTCTCAGGTGCTTTGCGATCAGCTCAATCGCTTTTAGGTGGAACATATCAGTCATTTCCCAGGCATCTTTTGTAGTGTATCCCTCTATGGCATGAGTCAGGGCATCCATTCCTGTGGCTGCTGTCAGCCCCTTCGGCATGGAGGACATCATGTCCGGATCGATCACAGCGATAACCGGAATATCATGTGTATCTACGCAGACGAACTTTCTCTTCTTTTCTACGTCGGTGATCACATAGTTGATGGTGACCTCTGCTGCAGTTCCCGCAGTCGTGGGGACAGCGATGATCGGCACCGAAGGATTCTTTGTAGGAGCCACACCTTCGAGGCTTCTGACATCTTCAAACTCCGGATTAGCAATGATGATTCCAATGGCCTTGGAGGTATCCATAGATGAACCACCGCCGATGGCGATCAGATAATCTGCTCCGGATGCCTTAAAAGCCTCAACCCCGGTCTGTACATTTTCGATCGTTGGATTCGGCTTGATATTGGAATAGACCTCATAGCCGTACCCTGCCTGATCAAGTACATCAGTCACCTTCTTTGTCACACCGAACTTTACAAGGTCCGGGTCAGAACAGATAAAAGCTTTCTGGAACCCTCTGGCCCCCACTTCTGCCGCAATCTCATTGATCGCGCCCTTTCCATGATAAGATGTTTCATTTAATACGATACGCTTTGCCATAGCAACCTCCTTAACATACCACTGGTCATTTGTCTCTTTAATGCCAGTTTAGCTTCCACGAGGCTGCCGGACAAGTGACAGATTCCGCAGAGTGTCAAAAATGTGACAGTCTCAAAAAAGTGTAACCTAAAGGTCCTTTAACAGCTTGGCTAGCTCCGGCGGCAGAGCTCGAATCAGAAGGTCTGCCATCTCCCCGGTGCTCCGTTTCATTCCCTGGGTGACCCACTGGACTGTCATATAAATGGAACCGCGGCAGTACATCTCAAGAAGAAACCGGATGTCTGGAGAGATTTCCTTTTGTATCTTCTTTTTTATAATGTCTGTATAAAACCGATAGATAAATTCATAGTCGTGCTGAAGCAGTGAATTGTGGTCCTCTGACTTGAAGGCCGCAGTAAAGAAATGCCGCTCTCCCTTGATGAACTCAAACTTTTTGATCAGCCCTTCCTTCAGAGTCAGGCTCACTCCCATCTGCTTGAACGACACAATGGCCAGCTTGTCAAAATACCAGTTCACCAAATCATATTTGTCTTTAAAATTCCTGTAAAATGTCTGTCTCGTAAGGCCGCACCGCTCCACAATCTGTTTTACCGTGATCCGGTCCACAGCTGTCTCTGCCATCAGATCTTTGACGGCTTCTGCCAGTTTATATTTTGTCCTCTCGGAAGCATCCATCTGAATTCACCTCTGTTCCTTTTCGTTTCTTTTATTATAACATGGCAGCTGCCCTGCCAGAAACCCTTGCCTTCAATATCACAAATGCCTGGATGAAAATAAGCTTAACTGGGCTTGCACACAGCTTTCCGTCTTTCGGTCATTTACTCTGTCGTATGCATCCAGCTCACTGCAAAGCAGAGATGCCCAGGGACTGTATTTATCCATTTTCTGCTTTACGTCCATTTCACTTTTGTTGGCATAACAATAGACACATCCGTTGGGGCAGGTGTCATAGGCCCCAATATCAATACTGGCAGCACATCCACACTCCGGTCTCTGGTTTTTATCTTTATCCACAGAAATGTCCATTCCTATGACCTTTTCCACAAGCCTGTAGTCCACACAGGAACCGGGACGGATTCCAAAGCGGGAAAGGTTGTACCTTTGGGTATACTTTTCCGCGCAGGTGACGATCTCCATACCGTGTTTTCGAGCCGCCTTTCCTGATGCCTCAGCGAAAGAAACAATCTCTTCTTCCGTTAGAGTTCTTACCCCCATATGCGCAAGCTTCTTTTGAATCTTCCGGTAAAGATCAAGAAAACTTATGACGACCCGGTCCGTATACCCTTCCAGAGCCGCCGCCATCTCTTCAAATTTATGGATATGCCATTCTAAAGAATACTGCTCACTAATCAAGACCGGATCGTAGCGCCAAATGTTTCGATCTTTTCCAATCTGCCGGGAGAGTTCTTGAAACAAAGGAATCATCCATTTCGTCTTATCCGGGATCCCCGGTTCCATTTCCACGCCGTATCCGTTTAGAGTAAACTGAAAATAAAATGGGTAATCCTTTAATTCTTTCAAGTGCTCCATAAAATTTCTAGGATTCTTAGTCCAAAAAACAATACAGTCCACGGTCTCCCTGTTCAATGCGATCCGGCTCACCTGTTTTGGGTTTACTGGATTTCTCACAAGCACAAATCCTTCCTTCAGCCGGTTTAAAAACCACTCCCCGTAAAATGCAGGGATATCTGTACGCCTGCTTACACTGAGAATCATGGAAGCCACCTCCTTTTAGGCATAGTATATCACGGTCTGGACAAGAACCTGACACATTAATGAAAAAATTAGAATTTCTATTGACACCCCTAACTGTAACTGTTATGATTACAATATAAACTGTAACTCAAATAAATACATATTTGACGGACAGAGGGGGATCAACATATGAATAGCGAATTTACAATAGCAGTCCATGCACTGGTTTTTTTAAACCATAAAAGAGAGAGCGTATCCAGCGACAAGCTGGCGGCCAATATCTGTACGAATCCGGCCAGAGTGCGCAAGATCATGGGAAAGCTGAAAAAGAACGGACTCATTTCTACCAAAGAAGGCGTGGTGGGAGGATATTTATTTGACCTGGATCCATCCAAAGTAACTTTGAAAGACATCAGCAGTGCTCTGGATGTACAGTTTGTTTCATCCTCATGGCGCAGCGGCGACAGCAACCTGCCCTGCCTGGTAGCTTCCGGCATGGCAGGCATCATGGATGACATTTACGGAAAACTAGATGATCTGTGCAGGGACTATTTAAAACAGGTAACCATCGAGACCATTGATCAGAAGATTTTTGGCCCATCCACAGTAAAGGAGAATAAAGTATGAAAAAATATGACGCAGTGATCATTGGTTTTGGAAAAGGCGGAAAGACATTGGCAGGAACATTGGCGGCCAGCGGAAAGAAAACAGCACTCATTGAGAAGGATAACAAAATGTACGGAGGAACCTGCATCAACGTGGGCTGTATCCCTTCTAAGTCTTTTGTAACAAGTGCAGCTTTTTCTGCCAAACTTGATTCTTCCTTTGAAGAAAAGGCAAAGCTTTATAAAGAAGCCGTGGCAAAGAAAACAAAACTTACGGATGCACTCAGGAATAAAAATTACCATAAGGTCGCTGACCTTGAAAATGCAGATGTCTATAACGGTGAGGCATCCTTTGTGGACAGCCGCCATGTAAAAGTAGTCCTGCAGGATGAGACGATAGAACTGGAGGCAGAACAGATCTTTATTAACACCGGGGCAAGTCCCTTTATTCCGCCGATCGAAGGCCTGTCTGACAGCAGCCATGTTTACATCAGCGAGACTATGCTCTCCCTGGATGAGCTGCCAAGACAGCTGGTCATCATCGGAGGCGGGTATATTGGCATGGAGTTTGCATCCATTTACCGGAATTTCGGTTCTGAAGTGACGGTCATCCAGGACGGCGGTGTGTTTCTTCCGAGAGAAGACCGGGATATTGCAGACGCTGTCGCTGCAAGCCTAAAAGAGCGCGGTGTAAAACTTCTGCTTTCTACTAAGATCAATTCAGTTCACGACAGCGACCAAAAGGCCGTTGTATCTGTGGAAACACCGGACGGTCCAAAGGAAATCTCAGCGGATGCTGTTTTAATCGCCACAGGCCGCCGTCCCAATGTAAAAGGCCTGAATCTGGACGCCGCAGGCGTTGAACTGACTCCAAGAAATGCAGTTAAAACAGATGAATTCCTACAGACAACAGCTCCAGGCATCTATGCCATGGGAGATGTAGTGGGTGGTCTTCAGTTTACTTATATATCATTGGATGATTTTCGTATCGTAAAATCACAGATCCTTGGCGACAAAGAACGCACCATTAATAACCGGGGTGCCGTGCCGTACAGCGTCTTTTTAGATCCACCATTTTCCAGAGTAGGCTTGAGTGAGACAGAAGCTGTACAGCAGGGTTATGAGATCAAAATTACAAAACTCCCTGCAGCCGCAATCCCGAAAGCCAATGTGCTCGGACAGACAACTGGGCTTCTGAAAGCTGTGATCGATGCCAAAACCAACCAGATTCTGGGCGCACATCTTTTCTGCGCCGAATCTCATGAAATGATTAACCTGATCAAGCTCGCCATGGATGCCCATCTTTCGTACACTGTACTGAGAGATACCATTTATACGCATCCGACCATGAGTGAGGCATTCAACGACTTATTTAATATCTAGGAGAATTTATGCAGTATTTGATTTCATTTTTAGAAGGAATCGTAACCTTCATTTCACCGTGTCTTCTGCCGATGCTCCCCATCTACATCTCGTATTTCGCAGGTGAGGCCACAGACCGGCCGAGACACAGGGCTCTTTCCAATGCCATAACATTTGTAGCCGGGTTTACCCTCGTATTCATCCTTCTGGGTGCCTTCGCAGGCACTCTTGGAAGTCTGCTGACCTCGCATAAAACCATTGTAAACATTGTTACTGGGCTGGTCGTGATTGTTTTTGGGCTGAATTTTATTGGAGTTTTTAACATAGGCTTGTTAAACAAGACAAAACGCAGCCAGATGGAAGTGAAAAAACATTCTCTTGCCTCATCGTTTTTATTCGGCATTGTGTTTTCCATCGGATGGACACCGTGTGTAGGTGCATTCCTGGGTTCCGCCCTGATGATGGCATCCCAGCAGGGTTCCGCGGCCAAGGGCATCCTTATGCTGTTCGTCTACTCTATGGGCCTCGGTATCCCGTTCATCATCAGCGCCGTTATCATTGAGCGTCTCATGACCGCCTTCGGGTGGATCAAAGCACACTACGGCATTATTACAAAAATATCCGGTATTCTGCTTATTATCGTGGGCTTCATGATGATGTTTGGAATGATGGACCGCTTTTTATCAATCTTGACATTTTAGGAGGAATCTATGAAACAAAGAACAAAACTGATCGGGATCATCGTCATACTTATCCTACTTTTAGCCGGAGCTTTTATCCTTTACCAGAACCTCAGCAAAAAATATACGGCAAATGTATCAACTGAGGAGACTTCTTCCGATGAAGATACCGAAAAACAAGAGGCTGTCACAGCGCCAGATTTCACTGCCGAAAATGCCAAGGGAAAATCCGTCAGCTTTTTTTCTCTGACTGGCAAGAAACCCATTGTCTTAAACTTCTGGGCCAGCTGGTGTCCTCCGTGCAAACAAGAGATGCCGGGCTTTGAGGCCATGTATAAGAAATATTCTGACAAAGTTGATTTTTTTATGGTAAACATGACAGACGGCGCAAGGGAAACCAAGAAAAAAGCTTCCTCCTTTATCAAAAACCAGGGATATACCTTCCCTGTTTACTATGATACCGAACAGGAAGCCGCCTATAACTATCAGGCCGAGTCCCTGCCCACAACTTATTTTGTCAACCGGGACGGAGAGATCGTCTCCGGGGCAAGAGGTGCCATGGAGGAAAGTACTTTGGAATCAGAGATTAAAAAACTGATTAAGGAATAATAAAAAGGAGAGAAGCTGCCCGTTGTCAGTTTCTCTCCTTTCCCTATTCTAAATAATTACCTTACAGCCCATGGCTTCTCCCAGCAGCTTGATCTCATCCAGGAAAATACAGTGTTTGATCTCTTTTTTCAACACCTGCTCCTGAAAATCCAGGAAATCAATCCAGCGTACAGACTCCACTTCCTCTTTCTGCAGACGGAATTCTCCTTCTGCAAGTTCCGTCTCATATACATAAATTGCACTCAGCTCATGGTTGTGAAATGGCCTTCCATGAAAAACATCCTTAACCACGGAATCCCTCATTCCTATGAGTTTAAGTTCTTCAGGCTCTGCCGTCACTCCCAACTCCTCGTAAAGTTCCCGCACCGCAGTGTCCAGATAATCATCTCCCGCAGCCATATGACCGGCAGAGGACACATCATAGTATCCCGGAAATGCATCTTTTTGGGCGCTGCGCTTCTGGAGCAGGACATCAAGGCCGTCCTTTTTCCGACGCACCAGCCAGATATGGGAAGTCCCATGCAGATCCCCGCTCCTGTGCACAATGGACCTCTCCTTGACCACTCCGGTTCTTTCCCCGTCTGAGGTGAGGATGTCAAAAAGCTCCATATCTTTGCCGTTTAAACATGCCTGCTTCAGCCGGTCCCCTTCATACACGAGCTTCAGGGAAAAGAAGGGTTCCTTCTCGGCCAGCAAATGAAAAAAGATCTTGTCACCTTCCCATAAGTTCAGGTTCATAATCTCCTTCTTATCCACCCATTCTAAAATACCTTCATTGCAAGAGATCATATCCCCTTCAAATCCATCGGCCGTAAACAGACTGATATATTCCATAGGCCAGTCATCGCAAAGAAAGGTAAGAATCCCCCTGAATTGAAAGGAGGTAAGCTTAAGTCCCGTTTCTTCCCTCACTTCTCTTAACAGACAGTCCTCAGGGCTCTCCCCATATTCAAAATGTCCGCCTACACCGATCCACTTGTCTTTGTTCACATCATGCTTTTTCACTGTCCGGTGCAGCATCAGATATTGATCATCCTGTTCTATATAACATAGTGTTGAAAATTTAATCTGGCTCATCTTTCATCCATCCTGTTTTAAATACTTAGATACAACGGAATTCCGCTCCGTTTCCTAATTCCCAGTAACCTGCTTTTCCTGTTCCCAGCTCAAAATGAAGCTTGGCGATACCCATATCGATCTCCTCAAAACCATTATTTACTTCCACGCAGGCTCTCAGCTTCCCATCCTGCCAAAGAAATTCTACGGGCTGTCTATTCATAGCGGAAGGCGCCTTTACCACAGCCTCCATTCCCTTCATGATCCAGTCTGGTACCTTCTCATCCGCTTTAAGCATCTGTTCTGCTTTTTTTCCCTTTTTCTTAACAAAGGATGAGATCATCTTTTCTTTGGTCCTTTTATCTGTTTCCACATATCCTATGGTGATGACCGCCTCCAGGCTCTCATCCCGCTCCAGACTGCATACACAGCTCTCCTTTTTGTATGTACCTCCGACCCAGCACGTCCCAAGACCGGCAGCCGTAGCCAGCAGCACCAGCTTCTCACCAAAATAGCCCAGTTTCTCCTTCAGGTCCGGATCATCCTTTTTCCCAGCCATCGCAATAAAACCATGAACATTTTTGAACATGCCATAGCTCATTTTTATTTTTGATATGTTGCCCTCATCTGTGATGAGCTGCAAATGAAGTCCCTGTTCCGTGTTGATCTCCCGAATCATCTGAAACAAGGGCTTGGCGTCTTTTTCCCTTAGGTATTCCGGAAGATAGGTTCTTCTAGAACATCTCTGGTTTATCGCTTCTCTTGTATTCATTTCTGCCTCCTTATGTTCGCTCTGATCAAATCATAGCTCTCCCCAATCATCCGTTTTATATCTTCGTCCGGTACGGAACCGTCAAGGATGATGGAATTCCAATACTTTTTATTCATATGATAGGCCGGCACAATAGAATCGTAAGTCTCTCTCCATACCAAGATCCACTCCGGATCACACTTTATATTGACCCAAATATGCCCTTCCCGTTCAAAGATAAAAGCAAATGTCTTTTTATTTGCCTCATGCCGCATCAGCGTCCAGTTGCTGTCATGAAACGGATAGTCCTCGTAAACCTGCTTCAGGGACTTGCAAAATTCAATCACTTCTTTTCTTGTCCGCATACCCCGGTCTCCTTTCCGTAGTCTTTTTATTATAACACTGATCTCTGGTTTTTGCCCAGAAAAAGAGGAAACAGACAGCGGTCTGCTGTCTGTTTGGTAAGTTTTTAATATCTCTGGATCATAAATGCGTTTGTCTGAGGAGGGATACTGGCAGTCATAAAATCAGCATGCTCTACGCGCACCCGGTCGCCCTGCCTTAAGTCCCGCAGCCGGATCCTGCTGCCCCAGCGGTCTAGGAGCGCAGTGTCTTCTGTGACCACAAAACGGATCTGACTCTCAGGCTTTCCTGGTACTCCTGTATATAGAAAATTATTGTGTAGATCAACCGCAGCCACTCTTCCGTCAGTGACCGCTATTCCACAGGGGCTGCTCTTTACAATAATCCTATAGGCTCTGGTCTGAGGCGGGATACTTCTTGTCATCGACACAGAGATCCATGCGTCAATTCTCATACCTTCCCTCAGATCCCTGGAAGTGATTCTTTTCCCGTCATTGCATTGAATTAATGTATGGTCATCTGCGATCAATATGACAACGGACTGTTTCTTCTTACTTTGTGGAAGAAAGCACACTGTTTTCACATAATCCACAGTCCCGGCCCGCATGATATGTTCTATCGTGCCGCCCTGGATCTTTATGCTTTCTTCCTGATCAGGATCCCATATATTTTCACAAAAGCTCATGCTAATACGATTCCTTTTTCTTTTATATTATGCAAAAATATAAAATTGTGAAATTATTTACTGTATTTTCCTGAGAAGTGCTTCTTCAGAAATACTTTTGCACTTTTTTGATCCTGTATGTTTAATTTTGCATCTGTAAAATACTCTATGGCATCCTTCCAGTCCTTCATACTGAACTTATCTGCGTCTACTTTGTCCAGAATCCGGCTGATCTCTCTGTTTTTTGTCCCATCCCGGAGTTCCGAAAGATATGCACATCCACTTTTTTCTGCTAAAAAATCTAACAGTTGCTGTTCTGCCATACTTTATATCCTCCCATCCTCTGCTCACATATATTATTGTACAAAAAGTACGCCTGGTGATTAAAGCAGACTTTTTTCCAAACATATGCTATAATTTGTTGCAAAAGCGGAATTCCTCGGAATTCTGGGCTTTTTTATAGATTGTTATGTAATTTATTCGCCGTGGAAAAAAGTCTACGTTTTTCACCAGGCACAGATACTAGTACAGGTGTCAGACCGTAATCTGGGATGCCCATTTTTTAAAGGTATTATGATCTACCTCAAGCCTTCTTGCCGCCTCTCGAAGACTGATTTTTTTCTTTTTCCATTTTTCGTAAATTTCTAAGAAATCTTCTGGCACATCTTTGGCAGGACGTCCAAAGCGCACACCCTTTGCTTTTGCCGCCGTAATGCCTTCTCTTTGCCTTTGTTTGATGTTTTCCCGTTCTGTCTGGGCCACATAAGAAAGAATCTGCAGGACCAGATCCGCGATAAACGTTCCGGTCAGGTCTTTATCCTTTTTTCTAGTGTCCAGTAACGGAAAATCCACAACAACAATATCTGCTTTTTTCTTTTTAGTTATAATCCTCCACTGTTCAATGATCTCTGTGTAATCCCTGCCCAGACGGTCAATGGATTTGATATACAGAACATCACCGGCTCTCATCCTTTTAACCATCCGCTTGTAATTAGGCCGGTTAAAGTCTTTGCCAGAAAGCTTATCAATGAACAGATTGTTTTTGGGTATCTTCAGCTTTTCCATGACGACCATCTGCCGATCAATATTCTGGTCTCTGGCAGACACCCTGACATAGCCAAAAATACGCTGTTTTCTTGGTTCCATAGTTTCATTCCCTCCTGTGATTTCTAAGATTATAAATCCACTCCTATAAAGTATCACACGGAAGGCTTGATTTTATGAGTTATGATAAAATCAAGTGTTGAGATATGACTTGTATACCGTATCAAAAATATGCTGTTTCATATACTCAAAATCTTCCGGAGAAGACTTGGAGGGATATGTCATATTCTTCAGCAGCAGAGGCTCGTGGCCCTTCTGCAGATCCGGCTGTATATAATCAAAATCGTTGAGATAGAACCCGGACCTTTCATAAAATCCGATCCTCCGCTTTGCAAGCTCTGTTACCGGCGCTTCTACTTCAAGAAATACCGTTTTCCCCACAGACTGTAAATAATCTTTCAACAGTCTGCCTCCCAGGCCGTTTCCCCTCAAAGAAGAGTCCACCGCAAAATGTTCGATAAAATCAAAGGTCTCAAATACCCACACAGCCAAAAGACCGTGCACCTCCTCTTCCTTTTTTGCAGTGTAAAGCTGATATCCTGGATGTCCCAGCAGACTTCTCTGGCCTGTCTCATTTCTTATCTCGCTTGGAGGAAATGCCTCCGTCATTAACCTATAGACTTTAGAAAAATCTCTGCTGCCCGTTCTTTCCCACTTATATTGATGTTCCAATTTTAAACCTCCTGTTTCAACCTGATCTTAATGTCTTTTTCTCCACTTTGCGTAGAGATGATAGTTCTTCTGCCTATTCTTTGGAATAACGCGGATCCGCCTGGTACATTTTTTATTTGTGAACCAGCCTTTGAACCTGTATCCTTTTCTTACCGGATTTTTGAGTGTCACTTTCGTTTTAAAGTAACGGATCAAGTTACCGGCTGAGTTTTTGCCCCTTTTTAAATGATAATGAATGGAATTCCCTATCCGTGCAGGGCTGTATGACCCATAGACCCTGCTTCCCATGGAGTCATATCTGTAACCCCTGACTTTTACATAATAGCCTTTGTTAGACTGAAGTCCTGTCAATGTCTTGGCAGCGGCTTTGGTCCTCACTGTTTTGTCTTTGGATGAAAAGTCACGCCCTCTGGAGCAGACAATCTCATATCCTGAAATATGGCTAAGCCTTGAGTAATTCACTGTTAACTTCCCTGAAACCGGATTTCTTAAGGAAGTAATGGCAGGCCTTGAAACTTTTATTTTGCTCCACTTTGCGTAAGCAGTATAATTCTTCTTCATCTCTATGGAACGCAGAGGAATCCTAAACCTCTTGTCTGCATACCAGCCCCTAAATTCATATCCCCTTCTATAAGGTTTTTTAAGAGAAAACCCAGCCTTTGTAAACGAAGCGGGATTATTTTTGCTGTTCGTTCCTCCGTTTAGGACATAGAATATTTGATAGTGTCTCTGAAGAACGGTGATTCGGCAGGAAGCTTGTTTTGACCCGTCACTCAAAGCTTTGACTGTCAGATCAGCCTGCCCTGGCTTTCGGGCAGTGACATTCCCATATGCGTCCACACTTGCAACCTCTGCATTGGACGATGTCCAGTCCACAGCATAAATATCCTGTGCAGCCACCGGCATAAATACTGCCTTTAGAGAAGTCTTTTCCCCCGGATATAATGAAACAGAGGCGGGATTTACTTTTAGTGAATCCAGTCCTGCCCGCAGCACGGCGGAAAAACAGCTCCCATTATCCTGTATGATAAAATAATATCCTTTTTCCGTTTTCGCATGAATGGAATCAATTCTTTTACATACCAGATACTCCCCGGTCTTGGTTTTTCCTTTATCCTGCCGGATCTCAAGCAGTATCCCTGGATCAAAGCTGTCCGCCATGATCTTTTTTCCGCTTAAAAGGCTCAATGACACGTCCGTACCGGTCCTTGTTATCTTCCCTGCCTGGATATTCCCATTGACCACAAAATCCCGGCATATGGATATGAGATTTAGCGTCTGGATATTCCAGATTCCCTGACCCACGGTTACTGTATGGCCGGCATCAGATGAAACTGAGCACAAATCCCATCCGTCAGCCGTACCGATCGTGCCACCGTTTAACTCCAGCTTCCCTTTCTGTCCGGAGTCTTTTACACTTCCAAAGGAGCCGTCTGCAATCTGAAGAATATCAGCGCCCTCATAGAGAATGTCTGGTTTTCCTTTTATTTTAACGTTATTTAAAAATGCGGCATATGTATCTTTGATCTTTATAGGTTCTAGCGAAACACTTTCTTCAAAGTCCAGGCAGATATCCTGAAACACCGTATGAGATGTAAGAATTAATGATTTTGAAAACGCCAGCCCGCCGTTTCCATTTCCCTTTATATAAATCCTTTTTGAACCAATTGTTAAGTCTCCCGGCACAGAGACTGTACCTTTTACTAGGATATCGACACTGTCCTTCGGGATTGTCTCTGCCCTATCCAATGCCCTCTCCATTGTACGGCAGGCACTTGTCTCAGCCTCTCCGTCATTATCATCATTTCCTTGAACCCCGTCAACATAAATCTTTCCTCGGTCTCGGTCTGTGTCTGATGCCGGACATACCTCTAAATCCCTATTTTCAGAACCCAGCACCTGTTTTGAAAAAAGTGGTGAAACCAACAGCGCTGCTGACAACAGTACCCAGGTCAATCCCTGCATTATTCTTTTATTCATACAAATCCCCATTCCCGCAAAAACGCGACATATTGTCCCCCGACAAGTTCTTTAAAATCAAAAAATATACCTACCTGTTTACTTTTATTTTATTACAAAATCAATCAAATTTATACAGCTGTTTGTAATTAGAATATGATCATCATTGTTTGGGATACTAAAGAAGTAACAAATATTAAAGGAGGCATTACAATGGCAAATTTATCTATGTTAGATTTACAAAATCTCAGGCACTTAATCGGCGGCTTTGATACTACACATTGCAAAATGCAGGCTTATGCCGAAGCAGCAACGGATCCTTCCGTAAAAAAATATTTTAAGGATTCCGCTCAGTCAGCACTGGACAGCAAACAAAAATTAATGCAGTTCTTAAAGTAAGGAGGAGACAAAATGTTAGATGAAAAAACAATGGTAGCGGATACCCTCGCAAGCGTAAACGGCGAATTAACACGCTACGGAGAAATGATCGCACAGTCAGAAAACCCAGAATTAAAACAGACATTAAAACAGATGAGAAATCAGTGTGAGATGTCCCAGGAAGATCTTTATCAAATCGCAAGGGACCATCACTATTATGTTCCAGCAGCACCTGCTACAAAGGAAGAAGTTGAACACGTGAAATCCCTGTTCCCTCAGGATAAAATGTTTTAATTAATTGATCAAAAAAAGAGGTGTCCAAGAAATAAATTTTTGGACATCTTTTTTTTCTTTAGATAACATTCCAGGCTCTGTCCCCATTCGGCCTATCTCTGCATATACTGAATATAACATTAATAAGAAAAAGCAGGTGATAATTTTGAGACCCGTCTCCAACCAGTCTGAGCTGCTTGACGCTGTGGCCTCCGAAGAACCCCAGGTCCAGGCTGTCTCGGCTTTCACTGTTTCCACCCAGATCATGATTCACCATTCCATGACGCTTAGCGGTTTGTCCGGTGATAAGCCCCTCTCTCTTTATAAAGACGCTTCCTTCCCTTCCTCTATGTTTCATGTGGCCGAAGGAGGCAGTCTCACCCTTCAAGACATCACACTGGACGGCCAAAAAAAGCTTCATTCTTGTAAAGATCCAGCGAACAGACCCTTAATTTTAGTCTCCGGGGGCACACTGCGCCTGAAATCCGGTGCGGTTCTTCAAGACAATGTTTCCTATACAGAGGGCGGCGGAGTCTGTTTCTCCTGGAACAGCTCCCATGCAAATGAATTTCTCATGACAGACAATGCGCAGATCTGCGGCTGTTCTTCCAGGATCTGCGGCGGAGCTGTCATGGCCGCCGCCGGACATCCCAAAGATTATTTCTCCATCCAAGGCAGTTCATTGATCGCTCACAACACGGCGGCACACGGTGCGGGGATTTATCTGCGTTCCTACAAAAAACAAATCGGCAGTACTTTGACCATTTCTGGCTCAGCCTCCATAGAGAACAACACGGCCCTCGGTTTCGGCGGAGGCATTAATTTCTCGGGATTCCGGGAAGATCAGGGCTCTGCCTCTGCCCTCACTGTTTCAGGGAAGGTCCGCATTTCAAAGAATTCTGCTTCTTACGGAGGCGGTATCTTCTTTCATGCCTCCAACGATGAGGACCAGCTGGATATTTTAGACGGTGCCATATTTCATGAGAATAGTGCACAGGAAAACGGAGGCGGCCTCTGTCTAGTATCCGACACAGGCGCCTCCGTCACACTGTCAACAAGTTCTGTATGTAAAAACAACTCCGGCCGAAAAGGCGGCGGACTATTTTTCAGAAATACCTCCGTGGACGCACCCATCCGTCTGGCACTGATGAACGCCGTAATAACAAGTAACCAGGCATCTTCCTGCGGAGGAGGCATTGCTTTCCTTACCGGAAGGAGTGAATTTTTCTTCCATGTCACAGACAGCAGGATCTCCGGAAACAGTTCGGCTTCTGACGGAGCAGGTATTTTCCTGAGATCATACGGCACCGGTTCTATGAATGTGTCCCAGACTGACCTCTCCCAGAATACCTCTGGAAAATACGGCGGCGGACTGTCCTTCCATTCAGAGGCTGAAGACAAGACCAACAGCCTCTCGCTGTCCTCCACCATCTTTCAGCATAACCAGGCAGAATCAGGCGGGGGATTGTTCCTGCATTCGGAGAAAGGATCTTTGGATACAAATCTATTCGACTGTATTGTGGAGGAGAATACTGCCCTCTCTGAAAATGGCGGCGGTATCTTGTCAAAGGGCCCTGACAATATTGTAAGCTTGAGAGGTACTACCGTGATTTCCCAGAACCTTGCCATGAAAGAAGGTACTGGTGTTTATCTAGGAAATGGCAGTTCTCTGGTCCTTGATGGAGGACAGAACCTTTATGACAGCATCTTCCTCCAAGATAAATCTTCACTGCTCTATCTGCAGACCGCCCTTCACCCCAACGCCTGCATCCACCTGGAGGCCTCTGGGTATATTGCCCCTGACAAACAAAAAGCCCCGGTCACCATCGGTGCCTCTGTCTCTGGATATTTTGGACTGCAACCCTCGGACGTCGAAAAATTTCGTATGCCTTCCCATGGATTCCATGGCTGGGAATTCAGTCTGAACTCCGACCGCACACTGATTCTTCTGGCACCCGCGCATTATAAAATCCGTTATGAAAACCTGATGGGCGCAGGCAACCCCAATCCAGTATCATATACAGCCGATTCTCCTGACCTGGTTTTGAATCCTCCCGGAAATCTTCCAGGCACTTCCTTTCTTGGATGGTATGATGATCCATTCAACGGTGAACAGATCGAGATCATCCCTCACGGAAGCACAGAACACCACACCCTCTATGCCAGATGGAAGCCTGAAACTACAGGGTCCAATACAGTAAGCACCTCCAGAAAACGTTTCCCTTTATCCCTGTTAAAGCGTAACTCTTAGAATGATCTGTTTACAAAAGGGAGTAAATCAAAATACGATTTACTCCCTTTTATATTGTTGTTTATTCTCTGTAAATTGTGTATCCGTTTTTCCCTCTCTGTTTTGTCTCGTAGAGAGCCGCATCCGCATTTTTGTATAGTGACACAAAGTCCATACCGTCCCTAGGCGCAATGGAGATACCGATGCTCACTGACATCTTCCAGCTGGACACTCCATCTGTGAAGGTTCTGTCCAGGTCAGCGGCTATGTTTTCTGCCTTAGCCTCCACAGATCCCATGTCCTCCACCGGGATAAAAGCCGCAAATTCATCGCCGCCAATCCGGCCCAGAATATCATTCTCACGGAAATGTCTGCGTATGACTGTGGTAAATTCTTTAATGGCCATATCGCCAAAAACATGCCCATACTGGTCATTTGCCTGCTTAAAATTATCAATATCAAAAATGAAGAATGAATACTTTGCATCTTTATTTTGCGTAAGAAGCTTTTCTATGCACCGCTCGGTGGCCTTTCTTGTATGAAAACCCGTCATCTCGTCGGTCTCCGCCATCTTTGTCATCTGCAGAGCCCTGCGCTTATCCTCATCTATGTTCTTTCGGTAAGTGAACATATGGATACACCGGTCTTCTGAAGATAAAAATGTATAGGCATCGATCCTCATCCAATAGTACTGAGATCCGTCCTCCGATATCATAAAATCATACTGAAGATGATAATTTCCTTTTCCATACTCTCTCAGAACATTTTCCGGGGTGAAGGTATTGACATAACCTTCCCTAAATTCCTCTTTGATCTGTTTTTCGGCGATCACTCTAAGCCCCTGGTCATAGGGTATGTCTCCTGCTCCCAGGCTCTCAAAATACCGCTCGGTACTTTTTCCTGCCGGGCAGTTCTTTGAGATATTCAGCTCATAGATATTTTCATAAAGCTGTTCCGTCACATTTTTAAACAGTGTCTGTTTTTCGTTCATCAAATGGGTCAACTGTTTATTAAAGTTCTTAATCACCGATGTAATGATAAATAAAACGGCTAGAATGATAAGCACGATCATAAGCACAGATCGATAAATCTCCTGCTTCATGTCATCGATCAGCCTGCCTGTCTTCTGTTCTATGATCAGATGCCAGGACAGTTCCGGTATATACCGGGTGGAAATAAAGCTTTTTCCACTGCCGTCCGTAGACTGTCCAGTCCAGATGTTCAGATCCGAATTCTCTTTTTTCCAGCTGAGAATCTCTTTTCTGTTTACTTCATCTCCGCACTCTTTAAACCAATCCTTTTTTTCATAGCCTGTGTATGCAGTTGAGATCTGAATCATCCCTTCATCGTCAATGAAATAAGCTTCCATGTCGGACTCTTTTTCATACTTCTGAAGAATCTTTTTGAGAGAATCCACCCTCATTCCCACACCAACTACGCCAATGACGTTTCCGCTTATGTCTTTTATTTTACAGTTGATAAAAACAGTGATCTTATTATCCGCACCTTTGACCTGGTCATTATCAACCTTTAAGGTATATTCACGTTTACTTTCCAGCACATCATAATACCATTGGTCTTCCGGATCACTCTTATAAAGCGTCCGATCAAGCCCGTTAAAATTATAATAGTGCCTTGACGCTGCAGAGACTAAAAAAACAGAGTCATAGTGATACTTCTCCTGATAAGCCCGCAGATACTCTCTTGTCCTTTTTTCATAGCTGCTACCTGTCCTGGAGGCCTCTTCTGACAGATGTTCTGTCAATAAGCTGTCGTGTGCCATAGTCAATGAGACATCCACCGGTTTTGCAAAGAGAGCTCTCATCTGATAATAAATACCCTCTGACGTAAGAGCCGATACCTGTTCAATATTGTCCAGAGATGCCTTATAATTGGCCTTATAGCTGAATATAGAAGTAAGCAGAAAGCCGATGATCAAAATAATACTGACCGCGGCATTGGTCTTCAGCAGCTTAGTATTCTTCATGCAGGCTTCCTCCTTTCTCCCCGTCATTTTATTGTTGTGCTAAACCCCTGCTTTTGCACAGATATCCCGCAGGCAGCATATTTCACAGTGGGGTGCAGTCCTGGCCGTACAGACATCCCTTCCAAGGAATACCAGCCTGTGGCAGAAATCGCTGCCCTCCTCAGGCGGAATGATCTCCCAGAGGGCCATTTCTACCTTTTTGGGATCCTTGATCTGGTCCACCAGGCCCATGCGATTTACCAGGCGGATACAGTGAGTGTCCGTGACAATGGCCGGCTCACCGAAAACATCCCCCATTACCAGATTGGCACTTTTCCGTCCAACACCTGGCAGCTTCAACAAATCCTTGAAGTTATCCGGGATCTTTCCGTCATATTCATCTCTAAGAATCTTCATACACGCACTGATATCCCTTGCCTTGCTCCGCCCAAGCCCACAGGGCCTTACAATTTCCTCAATATCCTTTACATCGGCTTCCGCCAGTGCATTCACATCGGGATATTTCTCATACAGGTCCTGTACTACCACATTTACCCTGGCATCTGTGCATTGTGCCGCCAGACGTACACTCACCAGCAGTTTCCATGCCTGATCATAGTCTAAGGTACATCCTACATCCGGGTATTCCTCTTTCAGCCTCTGGATGATCTCTAACGCTAATTTCTCTTTTGTCAAACTTCTTCCCCTTTCGTAACTGTTTAAATAAAGCTTCGACATTTATACCATTCAACTTTATTCATCTTCTGCAAAAATAGCCAGATCTTCAAACAATTCATTCTCTTGCAATTTTGTGTTTTCAACACTGCATAAAGGCAGATGTGCAACCGAAAGATATGGCAATAGAAAATCAAGCATGAACTCTTTCTGTAATTCTAGCATATCTCTGTCGTAGCCGCCCGCATTATTTCTATGCCCTTCAATATCCAGGTATAATATACGTTTTTGATTGGGGAACTTCTGTTGAGCGGTATAGATCAGTTTATATAACATCCTCGCTGCTGTCTGAAAATTTTCTTCTGCAAATACTGTATGCTGGATAGCAATACTTTTATCTCTCAATGCATTGATTCTCTCATGGTCCGGACGAATTGGATTTAGGTCGCTAAGCTTGCCCGTGTTTCTTTTTTCCATTACCTCATACCAATGATCTCTCATTTGACGGATTTGTTTTCTTTTAGAAGGATTATCTCCATAAAGGTCATGGCATCTGGAACAAAGCGGCGCTGCATTATTTATTGTATCTTCTCCCCCTTCTTTCTGAGGAATAATATGATGCACTTCCACAAATGGCTCCTGGCAGATTACACATCTAAAACCTGCTTTTTTCTTTGCTTCTATTTTCACTTTTTCCGAAAAACTCATTGTACTCTTACTCCTGATACTCTGTCTTTTATGTGATTGCTACAGCTTTTTAAAGTTGCACATCGGATACCTTTTCTCCATTGACTATATATCTCCATAACCCCAGATCTCATAGACAGTGTATTCATGGTCAAAATGATATCCAAGTTTTTCAGCCAGTGCCACAGACCATAAATTCTGTGCATCCCAGCTGGGATAGATTCCTCTGTCCATACACTCCAGCAGCAATGCTGCCCCGCAGGCGTATGCAAGCCCTTGTCTCCGGTACTCCTCCTTCGTATCAATCTCGATCTCAATCCCGCCTTGGAAAGATGCATAGGAGGATGCCCCTGCAACAATCTCTTTTTGTCTCAGCACCACGGTCCCCAGACCAAGCCTCTGGTACATTTCATAATCCGGGAATTGGGATACCAGGTCCCTGCTCCAATAATGCCTCCGGCATTCATCGAAGCACTCTTCATCCATCATCCTGACCGTATACTCACTACTTAAGGAATCCACCGCAGTACGGAGCTTCTGCCTGTCAAACACTCCCGGTTCTTTTCTAAACGCATACCTGGCCACAGGCTTAGCTTTATCTTTGTAAACTTCTGTGATTATCGCCGCCCACCCTTTGGACTGAGGCACCATGATCATAAAATCTCCGCTGCACTCATCGGGTTTAAACCGTACAAGCTCTTCATCCGGCCTCCCCGCCAGAAAACAAAAGTCTCCCAGCATGGCCATAGCTGACTCAGGCTGTTGTGCATAATCTGCATAAACACACCCCATAATCCCCTGGAGGCACGACTTTAGTATCCCCTCCGGCCAATCTCCAAACAGCGTCTCTGCTCTTTTACAGTCCTTTAATTTTACCGGCATATCTTCCCCTTCATCTGTCTGTTATCTGTTTATAACCGGTGAGACTACCGGCTTCCCATCCCTGTCCAAAAGCGGTGTCAATCCGCCTGAATAGCCATCTACGTGGTACAGATAATTCACACCAGTTACCCGGTCCACCCATATCTCTGTCACCGTCATCTTTCCCTGTTTATAGATCCTCTTAAATCTGTCATCTGATTTCATCATGACTGTTTCTCCTTTTTTATCTTCTACTTATAATTTATCAGCATAAGTCCGATAATACAACAAGCAATTCCAGCGAACTTAGCAGGCGACAGAATTTCCTTGTAAAACAGGATACCGATCACCAGCAGCATTATCGTGGCGCAGACATTGGCAGCCAGGCTTCCCCTGCTGATCTCCCAGCCGCAACGGTACATGAGGAGATAACCAAGCTCAATCCCCACAATGGATATGCCCAATATCCAACTGCTCCAGTTAATCATATGAATGTCCTTTGCCAAAGATCCTTTTCCTGTAAAATAAACAACTCCACAGATTGCTGCAGCGATTAAGTATGTCACTGTTAAACATAAAAAAGTATTTGCATTGGCAGGAGTACTCTTTGCTGCGTTGTGATAGATCAGATTTGATATGATGACCAGCCCCAGCGGCAGGTAAAAATGAATCCCCATGTTACTCTTCTCCTCCAAGTTCTTTTTTCATAGGAATATGCAGACAGTGTTCCTCCATATAAGATTCGCCTCTCACTGTATATCCTGATTTTTCATAAAACTCCTGCACTCTGGCCTGGGCAGACAGATGAATGACTTTCCCCTTTTCCTGACGGATGCTGTCCTCCATAGCTTTCATGATAAATCTTCCAATATTCCTGCCTCTGTATTCCTTTCGTATGGCAACCCGGCCTATGTGGTACACTCCCTCTTCTTCTCCCTGAAAGTAGCGTCCCACAGCGATCGGATAACCCTGGTCGTAGCACACGACATGTACTGCCTTTTTGTCTGTCTCATCAATCTCATTTATAAATCCCTGTTCCCTTACAAACACTTCTTCCCTGATATCTTCTGCGTCGTCAAATAATTCTCTTTTCTTTACAAAAGTTATTTCCATACAAACCTCCCTGATACTGTGTTCCCAGCTTGCTAAAATAAAAAGGCACTCAAAACAGTCTTCTGTTGCAGTGCTGCGTCAGACCTGCGACTGTTTTTCATGCCTTAGAACATCCTTACCCGGTGGAAAGGATATAAGCTGTTATTTTTTTAGTGATTTTATCAGGAACATCAGGGTTTGTCAATATGAAGGCTCAACGTATACTTTACAACCTAGAAACCAAGAGTTCTATACATCCGTTCTTTTCCGGAGAATCGTCACCGCTGCATAATGAAGCACATGAAACTGCGGGGGTGCCGTCTGTTCAAGAAGCCTCATATGCTCTTTTTCAAACGCCGCCACTTCCTGTTCAGGAAGGGATGCACCGATCCCTCTGCAGGCTTTCATCCGCCCGTTCCAGCCCTCTCTCGTAAAAGGCACTTCCAAGTCAAACACTTCTTCTGACTCCAGCTCAAAATAATCCAGGTATACCTTCGGTATCTGAATGTTATGCCTGGTTTCGTTGCATCCGGTCCATAAGGGATGATATTTCAAAACCAGTTCCTCACTTTTTCCGGCAATCTCATCCTCTTTCGGCAGCCAGGCCATATACAGCACCGCAAAACTTCCATTTTTCTTTAACAGTTCACTAATCTTAGGAGCCAGAACTTCATGGTCAAAATAGGTAAAACACTGGCATGCCGTCACCGCGTCAAATGAGCCGGCCTGAAACGGCACATCCTCCGCAGGAGTACACAAAAACCTAATATCCATATCTTTTTCTGCCGCAAGCTCTCTGGCATGGTCAATCTGCTGTTCAGAGATATCAATCCCTGTAAAGTTTGCTCCATGAGAATATAAATTCCTCGGGATAACCCCAGTACCTGTGCCTATGTCAAGGACATCCTGTCCGGCAGTGCAGATCCCCCGGTCCAGCAGTCTCTGATAAAACTCCTGCGGATAAATATCCCTGTATCTGGCATAGTCCCCGGATGTACGCCCCCAATCAAAACCAGTTCCTCTGTCAATCTCTTTTTTCTGAATCATATGGCCTCCCTTCGTTCCCTTTATTCACATTTTTCGTACACCAAATCCATCATTCCATGGATATTATCAACCAACGGTCTCTTTGTCAATGCAGCTGTCCATATGACTTCTTTTATGTTCTTCCTATCGAATCCATTTCTATGTTAGACCCAGTCGTGATTATATGTTAAAATATTAGATAAATATTAAAAATTTAGTAAATGATTTCATTCATCCAGGGGGGATATTGTAATGAATACTGTTGAGTGGTGTAAAAAGCGGCGGTGGGGTGTTGTTATTTTTTTGATCGTCAATATATTGGCTGTGACTGTTATATGTAAAAGGGAATCTCAGTATGTAGCAAAAAGTTTGTCTGAGCACGCGAATCATTCCCAGGCACAGGCAGAAGAGGTCATGGAAAATTACAGCCACTCCTTTCAATTATTTTCACAGCTGCTGTCAAGGGAGATCCAAAATAACCCGAATCCCAATGATATTTGGAATTATCTGAAAGGTATTGACTCTAAGATGAAGGACATTGAAGGTGATACCTTTGACGGTCTTTATATGTATTATAAGGGGCGCTACCTCTACAGCTGGGATACACCTTATTCAGAATATGAAAGCACTGGATACAAGGCCACCGAACGTCCATGGTATAAAGATGCAGTATCCGGCAAAGGAAAGGTTGTCTTTACTCCTCCGTATATGAGCTATGCCAATCACTATATCCTCTCCACCATCTCACAGCTTCAGCCAGACCAGAAAACCGTATTCGCTTATGATATTAAAATGGGGGATATCCAGGATCTTGTCTCCTCTCTAAAAGAATATGACAGCGAACAGCTGATGATATTTGACAACAAAGGAACTGTGATTGGAAGCAGCAATGCCGACTACTTGGGCGGAGATCTTTATGCCGATTTAGATGAGACCAAGGCTGTCTATCAAAAGGCTTTGAAGGCCTTTAAAGATGCCGGGGATATGAAAGAGGAAGAGCGCTCAAAACTGAAAGACCAGCTGGACTCTGCATCTGCATTTTATACCTTTCAGAAAGACTTTGATAAGGAATTCTCGAAGCTGAAAGGCCAGACCTCCAAAGTCCATACTTTGAAAATCAAGAACAAAAGTTATTATGGTTATCTGCTGAAGGGAAAGGATTATAACTTTATGATTCTTGTCCCGGTTTCTTCTATGCTGAAAAGTACCGTTCAAATATGGCTGCTTCCTCTTCTTGCACTGGAGCTTTTGCTTATTTATATTCTGGGACGCATCAGTAAAGGCCAGAAAAACCGGGAGCTGCACGCAGCCTATGTGGATCTGGGCCAGACCCAGAAACGACTGGAGATTGCTTTATCCGCTGCCCAGAAAGCGGCTGCCATCGATGATCTCACCGGAATGATGAATTTTAAGTCATTCCGAAAAGGCGTCACAGATCTGATAGAGGAAATGGACCCGGATGAGCGCGGAATCCTTATTATGATCGACGGTGACCGCTTCAAATCAGTCAACGACAATTACGGCCATTCTGTCGGTGACGAAGTCATTAAACTGTCCGCCCAGATGATCATTGGACGTATCCGAACCATAGATTTGGCATCACGTCTGCACGGGGATGAATTTGCGATCTTTGTATCCAGGACAGAGGACTATTCCGTAGCAAAAAAGATCATGGATGATATCAATGTGTCACTGGCGAAAGAGGCGGCCCGGAGAAATATGCCTTCCATCACTATGTCCGCCGGAGCTGTTGTGGCAAAACACGGAGACACCTATGTGAACCTTGCCAAGGCAGCAGATGAGGCTCTCTATGAAGCTAAGGTAACCCACAACGGAGGCTTTGCGGGCGTCCCTAAAAGATAAGAGAACAAAGTGGGTAAGTCCACTTCAACACCCAAACCTCTCATTCTTTGAGGGGCTTGGCAACTTTGAGCGCCAAATGCGATTTGACGTAGTCAAATAGTTTCCTCACGCATTTGTGTGCATAATGCCCGCAGGGCTTGCTTATTCCACAGGGAGGTTCGCAGAACTTTCCTATGGAATCAGAAAAAGCAGAAAAAGGCAGAGAGAAGCGTTTGGTTCTTCTCTCTGTCTTATGTAATTTCTATTTCTTTTTCCGTGGCTTTTTCTTCAGTTTCAGTACGATCTGCCTTTGTGCTGCCTTATCCTGAAATAACTTTACCGCTGTGGCCGCTCTTTCTTTCAGGTTTTCTTCTCCCGGCTTTATGTCACGATGAAGCTCCTCCATCACTGCCTCAACCTCTTCCAGTTCCAGCATATTCACCGCCGTACAATAAAAACTTTTCCTGCGCCCGTCATTATAATTGTCTAAAAGCTCATGTAAGATCTCTGCCTTCTTCTTTTGTTCCTCATTATAAATATCCATCCCTTTTTCCCTGGCCCTTTTAAAGTCAATCTGCCGTTTCTGGTGTGTGATAAATGAATCATACTCATCAATGCCTTCATATTTTTCACAGGGATAGCTCCCGCACTGGAAGCAGTATTCTATCTTCCCCCGCTCTATACTGCATTTCGCGATTTTGCAGGACTGGTTTCCAGCTCCTCCTCCGCAGCCAGGACAGTACCCGTCTATCTTCATGGAGCATAACCCGCAGTTTAAACCACAGAGGGAAAACATCAGGTTTTCTCTGTTAAAGTCTTTCATAGTTCTGCCTCCGTACAGTATTGATTTAATATATGGCACAGCTTTTCATAATCAATAGGTTTTGAAATATGATCGTTCATGCCTGCCGCCAATGCCTTATTTACATCTTCCGTAAACGCATCCGCCGAACAGGCAATGATAGGAATCTTCCTGGCTTGGGAATGACCGCATGCCCTGATCCGGCGTGCTGCCTCATAGCCGTCCATCACAGGCATCTGGATATCCATCAAGATCATCTGGTATGTTCCATCCGTGGAGTTCTCGAAAATCTCCAGCGCCTCCCGGCCGGTTTCAGCACATGTGATATTCAAGCCGGTATCCTTAAGGATTTCTTTTACGATTTCCCGATTCATCTCATTGTCTTCCGCCAGAATCATACTCATGCCTGAAAATATATCCTCACCAGAATTTTTTATCTTTCTGGTCTGATCTGCACCTGTATTTTCAACAGACGTCTCTGTGTCTGCAATTTGAAATGACAGTCCTACGGTAAAAATACTGCCTTTCCCTTCCTCACTCTGCACATGGATGGTTCCGTTCATCATATTGACCAGGTTATTTGTGATGGAAAGACCGAGCCCGGTTCCTCCATAAAGCTTTGCGGTGCCGGCATCCTGTTGTTCAAACGGCGTGAAGATCCGTTGCTTATATTCTTTTGTCATTCCAATTCCAGTATCTTGAATTCGGAACTGAAGGTGCGCCCGGCCTTCGATCACTGCCTTCTGAGAAACCTCCAATTCTACCTTTCCTCCGGCAGATGTAAATTTCACTGCATTGGACAACAGATTCATTAATATCTGATTAACCCTGAGCCGGTCGCCGACCAGTAAACTATTGGTGATCCCCTCCACCTTCATTCCAAACTCAAGCTCCTTTTGCCTTGCCTGACTTTCAAAAATCGCAGCCGTCTCTGTCAGCAGTTCCTGTATATTAAAAACCGCGTTTTCCAATTTTATCTTACCACTTTCAATTGACGCAATATCCAATACATCATTGATAATATCTAAAAGATGCTGGGCAGCGTACTCCTGTTTCTGCAGACAATCTTTTATCTTCTCTCGTTCTTCTACGGCTCCTTTGGCGATCTGTAGATAACCAATGATGGCATTCAGAGGCGTCCTGATCTCATGAGACATTTTGGACATAAACTCTCCTTTAGCCTTGCCCGCCTGCTGCGCCGATAACAGAGCGTCCTCCAGCGCCTGGCGTTTCTCTGCCTCTTGCTTTTTCGCCTGATGGATATTTTTCAGAAATACCATAACCTTGTCCGATTCAGTGCCGTCCCCCGGAATTCCTTGCAATGTATAAGAAAACCACATATACTGGCTGGATTTCCTTCGGCTCCTGCACTCAAAATAAATCTCCCCTCCGGATTCGGCAAGCTTTCGGATTCTAATTAAATCACATTTATCCCTCACATTCTCCCAGTCTTCCGGATGAATATTATGATGCAGCTGACTGCCCAACAGAAGCATCTCCTCCTGTTTGAGAATATGACCTTCGTTCATCTGGTAAGAAAAGATTTTATTGTCTTCTAAAATGTATTCCATGACGGCATCATTTGCCCTACACACATACGTAATAAAACGTTCGAATTCCCTGCTCTTTTCTTGTTCCAGTCTTCGGTTCTTTCGCCTATACACCCAAAATACAGTTCCTGAGATCAGCAGTACCACCGCAAGTCCTGCCACACCCCAGGCCCATGGATTGCTGTAGAAATATCCCCTTACCGAAAATTCTTTCACCGGATAAGAAATCTTCTCCTGCACAATATGGTCAATGTCTTCATCACTGATGCTGAGTACTGCTTTATTTAAGATCGAAAATAGAACAGGATCTTCCTTCTGCTCAACCGCCATCGCAAACTTAACCGTGTCATTGGGAATTAGTGTTTCCTGAAGCTGGTTCCGGTCATCCTCATAAATATATTGCTGGGCTGTGTATGTGTAGAGATAAGCGGCATCCGCCTTGCCGGATAACACGGCATCGACGCAATCGTCCAGTGTTTTAAAATAAAGAACTTTATTCGTCTTGTGGTATTTGAATATATAACCCTCTGCAATATCTGATTCCTTTACCGTTGCTATGGTTTTAGGTGTGCCTGTAAACTTTTTATTTGTAATGCGGGAAATCGTAGATTCCAGATACGGCTCTGTCAACTCATAACCTTCCCGTTCGGCTTTATTCAAATCATATCGGTTATCAAAACAAACCTGAGTACCACCCTGAAGCAGCTTCCTTTCATACTCCGCCCTGGTCTTAGTTGGAATAATCTCATATGGTATGCCAGTGCGCTCCATGATTTCAGCCAGAATCTCTGTCAAAACCCCCTTTATCTTTCCATCTTCATAATAAGAAAATGGTTTTCTGTCTGTGTTCAGCAATATTTTCAAAGTTTTTTTCTTCCTGACAAATTGATTGATGTAGCTTCTCTCCTCAGCCGTATAGGATACATCATCGCCGTTTTCCGCAGAATAATAACGGTTATATAGTTCTGTCTGTAAATTAGGCTTATATAGCTCGATTTGACTGATGGCATCGTTGACCTGGTTCAAAAGCTTGTGGTTCCCCTTCTTTACCATTACATAGTACGGTGACGGGTCAAAAGATGCCACAACCCATTCATTTTTTATTTTTCTTAGGCTGCTGGTTACGACTGCGTCAATATCTTTACCGCTCTGCAGCGCCTTCAGCATTTCTTTACTGCTATTGAAAATCACTGTTCTATATGAAATTCCCTGCTCTTTGGCATACGTTCGGAAACTATCGTTCTTGCTGTTTTTTTTCAACATTCCTACCCGCATTCCGTTTAATTTACGGAGATCACCATTCATATATTTTGTATTTCCTGCTTTTACGGTAAGAAGGGTTTTACTTGTTCCGATCGGTCTGTCGGAGAAGTCAAAATTCTTCATCCGTTCTTTTGTTTTCTGGGCTGAGGTAAGCATATCAATCTGCCCTCTTTCAAGCATATCCTGCATTTCCTCCCAGCTTTTATCATAGCCCTTATATTCATATACAAAATTAGAGTACTTTCCCATATACTGAAGATATTCATAGCCATATCCACTGCGGTCCCCATACTGATCCTGCATATGATATCCATCTAAAGCAAAAAAACCGACGCGGACAATTTCTGTCTGCGCCGCGCTTACAGGACGGACCGCTGCCGCTAGAAGTACCAGACATACGATCATGCTGATCACCTTGCAGCGTAAGATCTTTAATTGATTTGTTCGTTTTACACAGCCGGTCATCTGGCTCTCCTTTCGGCCTGCCTGCAGAAACATTACTATAGGATGATTATATCCTTTCGGTCATTGCTCCGCAAGATGACTCTTCAATACCCTCTGCATATCTTAGCAGTCTTTCATAGCGTTTTTGATTCTCTTCTGCCTTTTGGAATAGTATCATTCTATCTTCTTCATCTTCCAATATATGAATCTTTCGATGACAATTAGGACAAATAGCTACAACATTATCCATAGTATCACTTCCTCCATCCGACAAGTATTTGATGTGATGTTCTTCCAAATATGGTTTATGGTCCTTGTCATAAAATGGAGCATTTAATTTACACAATTGGCATTTACCTTCTGCAAAAGTTTTTACCAGCTCTCTAATGTACGGACTGCGATAATATACAGTTGACTCTGTTTTCTGAGTTTTTGGAGGTCTTGAATGCTTTGCGTGCCGGGCCAACTGTTGTTGTGTCAATTGTGTTGCTTTCACTTCTTCAAAATCCATCTGAATTTGCAGGTCTATTTGTTCTTGCCCTAGATCATTGCATAAATTTAACAGATTAATAATTTTCTGTTTTTCACTATCGTCTGTCTGAACTCCTAATATCTTATGTAACAAAAAATCGTACATTTCTTTATTTGCCAGAAAAAGATAACCTGGATTACCATGACCTTTTCTATTGAAAGGAGCATTCGTCTTAGGTCGTAGTCTTAAAAGTTCATCCTTGTAATCTGAGGTTTCAATCGTCTTCGCAAAGGTTATATAATCCACATCCACTCGCCATCCTTGATCCTGCCATGGATTTTTTATTTCTACAGGTTTCTTCGCAGCATACACATCTTTTTTTGCTCTGCTTATGGCTACAATCTTCTTTTTCAAGCTATGGATAATTATATCCCCTTGCTTGACAGATTTCATAGTTTCATAATGAGATACTCGTTGTCCTATCCTTCCGTACTGTGGTGCCCATAAATAACCCCCTCTGTGTTCCCATTTGTAGGTTTCATTCTGAAACACAAAAAAATAATTCATTTAAACACCCCCAAAGCATTGTGTCGCCAAGGTAATATCCACCGGCGCCAATTTATTTTTAAATAATTGATTTCTTGATACCCATTTGATTTTACTGTGTACCGTCAATCTAAGATGATCGCTCAACAGCTTTGCCTCATATAAAATGATTTCATAATTATTTTCTTCTATTTGAAATTTTGCTTGCCCAAGATATGAAGATACCTGAATGTCTACTCCAAATTCCTCTTTTATTTCCCTACAGATGCACTCTTCATCAGTTTCATCGCCTTCAACCTTCCCACCCGGAAATTCCCAATATTCTTTTAATGAACCATAATTACGTTCTGCAATTAAAACCTTATCATGTTTGATTATGGCCGCTGCAATAATCCTTTGCATCTACTTACCTCATTTCTGATTCTATGTACACTTTTTCATGTCTGGATTCACTTCCGGAGTCCTTTTTCAATCTGCTTCATTCATAATTTCCATAAACTTGGGCTGCATAGGTATCAATTAAAACATGAGCATCAGTCATTAGATCAGAAATCCATTCAATTACGTATAAATATATCGTAATTCCAATAATTCTTTTCCACCTATGTTATCCTTCAGACAATCACCGCTGTTGTAAAAGCCAAACTTCTCGTAGAAAGATCTCGCACTCCTGTTTTCTTCCAAAACCCACAAAAAGACATTTTTATATCCCATTTTGGCCAGTCCATCAATGGCAGCGCGCAGAAGGAATTTTCCATATCCTTGACCACAATATTCCGGTAACAAATAGAGAGAGACAATTTCACCGAATCCGCTCATGCTTATAAATCTTGATGGACAGTAAGAGGCCGTTCCAATCATTTTTTCATCATCCAGCAAAATCAACGAACACAAATCAGGATTTTTAATGGCCTCGCACCATTTTCCCTTTTCAAGGTTGTCAAGATAGCTTTGGGGAATGATATCTTTGTATGCGTATTTCCAGCTGGTTTCGTAAATGTAGCTGACGGATTCTGGGGCATCTGATTGATTTAGGAATCTTATCTCCATAATATCTCTCTTTCTTGGTTTTCAAAAAATATTTCAACCGCTTCTGCATATCCTTATCATCGGCAAGTGCAACAATCCGTTTAAAGCTATCTCTATCGTATGATGTACCACGCCGCTGTAAGGTCTCAAAGATCGCAGCTTGCAATTTTGCCCCATCAAAATCGAATGTACTTGAAAGTTAATAAATATCGTAAAAATCTTTCATTCTGCCTGTCAGTTCGAAGCGTTACAAAATTGCGTCAAACTTTTCCGCTATGGTACTTTCAATAGAATAAGTTTTTATCACAGGTGCTTCAAAGTCTGGAAGCTGCGTATTAATTTTACGCTGTTCTGCTTTTGGTACGATAACATCTCCCACACCTATATCTACATTAAAAGGTACTCGCACATTTTTTATCTGTCCTCTAATTTGTGTACTGATACCGTGATACTTTCTCTGTGGAGAAATCTCCTCAAAACTTTTGCAGTCATCTTAATATAATCATTGCCTGTCGGTGTGTAAATGATTTTACAGATCATATTTTTAACACTATCTATTGAATTTGAATATCCACAGAGTAGGAAATCAACATCAATAGTAGCTCGGCTTTCAAAGTTCGTAATAGTATAGATGAATAACCCGCCTTTTAGCACCAGATAGTCCTCATATTCTGACTTCGAGGGTTTTCTCGAAAATTCCTCCTGTATAAAAAGCTACAGGCACTGCTGTTAACTGATACCACAAGTCTTAGCCTTATTTCTAGCTTACCAAGTACTAATGCTGCAATATCTGCCATCACAGCCACACTCCAATCAATTCTTTTACACGCTTTTGTACACGCAGAACTTTCGCATATTCCATAAGATTCGGTATATTCTTTTTCGGGTCTTTTACATAGCCCTGCACCGCTTTATTAAAAATCTCCATATCCATCTTTTTCATATTTCGTAGCACATCGCAAATAGTACGGTCACGGTCATAAATGTGGACTTTGTGAAAATCAATTTCACCCTCGATTTCGCCTAGCGTAACCAACCCTGCCTCTACACGATATGCCTTTATAAACGGATAATCGATTCTTGTTCGACGCTTAGAAACATTTTTATCTATTGCAAAGCTCCATTCAGCAGGATTTCTGTCACTGTATCTATAATAGAATAGGGCGGTCTCCATACAAAGCACTGCATCGGGAAACAATCGATTGATAATGACAACTTCACTTTCTCCGCAATCCTGAGCCCAGTGATAGTAACCTCGCCTGACTCTTTCAATCAATCCTTCGTCTAAAAGTCGTTTTATATCTGCATAGTATAACTTTGAGGCTGTAAGTTCCGCAGTAGTCATAACATAATTATGACTGCTAAACAACACTCTCAAAGTTTCAATATCTTTATTCTGAAGCATATCTTCACCTCTATTGAATTGCCCTTTATTAAATTAACAATTAGGCACTTTACTATATTATATTTGATTCTTTTGTTTGAGTCAATAATAGTAAAGTGACACTTCTAATTCTATTTATAAGGTAGTTTAATATAAAGATTGGTCAGCGAAAAACAAATTCATAAAAAAGAAAGCGTACCACTATTTCTAATGATACACTCATATTTTTAGATGACTTCAAAATGCTTAAACGCATCCTTTATCGCTTCTACTTTCTCCGACACATCTTCCCTATCTACGGTCATTTCAATGTCTATTCTTTCCCCATCCTTTTTTCATAACATACTGGTGGGGTAAATTACTTCGTTAATTTAACCCCTCTTACCCCATTTTAATAAAAATTACTCCTTTATGAATAAATTTATCCCTCCCACAAAAATTAAATTTTATTCAAGTAAGGTTATTTTGATTTTTCTTTATCATTTTCCAATGCCCGGTACTCTCTTTGCAATTCCTGTGACAGTTCTTCTTCGCTTGGAAGATATAGCTTATACTTTGACGTAAAAATCTGTGTTTCATTTTCTGGCAATGTATACTTTACCACAGATTCACTTTTATCCGCACAAAGAACAATTCCTATCGGTGGGTTATCTCCCTAATTCAATACTTCTTCAAGATCACTCTCATAAAAATCATCATTCGGGCTTAATCCCAGAAACTCTAATACATATGGATCGCGGATAACATTCTCTGGCACTTTTGTGGGCTCCAATTTCTGTATTTCCTCTGAAACTTTTTCTTTATTTTGGCTGGACAACAACCTTTCATAAAAGAAAGAATTAATTTGTCTTTCCAACTGCCGTGTACTCCAATTCGATTTTATGGCCTCTTCTGTATAGAACTCACGGGCTTTTTCATTTTCCACGCGCAAGAGCAGGCGGTAATGTGTCCAACTCAATTCGCCACGCAGTGCGTGGCTATTTGGAAAGGTCAGATAAAACTATATCATATATTTAAGATTAGTCGGCGTGAAACCTTTGCCAAAATCTATCGTCATCTGTTTTGTATAATTCCGCTATTAATCTGCTTCCATATTCTGCTTCTTCATAACCACCCTGCTGTTCCACAATACTCTTTCCAATTTATTTGATTATGTATATAATAATTATCAATTCTATTCCGAGATATTACATCTTTTTCTATGCTCTCTTAGGGCTTCGCGATCTGGCTCAATATGACCTTTAGATATTGGCATGCCTACAAACTTGGAAATGTATTCCTTAAATATTTGACTATGATCAATTCTCTTTTCTACACATACTCTAAGATTATCATCCAATGAAAAATATCCTATTTCAAAAGCTTTATCATGAATAGGGCATAGGCATAGTCCATTTGAAGTATCTCCTCGCTTATTAGTGTTATCCGCCCATCTTGCAATGTGAGAAGCAACCAAAAATTCTTTGTCTGCAATCTTACATCCCGGAAAACAGCACCGATTATTATAATTATTTTTTACATTTGTTGCAAAGCGATCATGCCCAACTCGCGCTTTAATTTGTTTTAAGATCGTAGATGTCGATACTGATACACCAATAAAAACAGACTCATCAGTAAACTTTTGTACACCATCTAATATTATTTCCAAAAGAGCTTCATCAACCTCTGAAAGATATCCGCCATTTAAGCATTGCAGTCTACCAGATTGTATTGTAAAAAATAAGTTCTTAGGCTTACTTTTTTTCTCATAGTAGTTTTTTAAATCTATTTCTTTGTCAAAAAACAACTGATAAAGATTAATAGAATTTTTAAATCTAAAAAAATCAGTTAATGTTGCTCTATAAAAACTATTACAATAGTCCCATCCGCCAGCGATAGGTGGGCGTTCTTCAGTCCTATAACCATCTGTTTTGGCAATAGAACACCCAACAATTTCTGCCTCTTTCCCTTTACCTCTAAGATGAATAATAAAGTCACCAGATTTCACCCTATTTACATTCTCCCAAAATAGCCACGACTTATTTCCGGCTTTGCCCTTCTTATACGTCGGTGCCCATATACATTCTGTAAATCCCCATTCATTACCACCATGTTCTATATCCCGGCTCATTTCAATCCATATCTTCATTTATATTTCTCCATTTTCCCCAATGTAATAAAATACATACCGGAAAAATATTACAACAATATTTAACTGCAACCTTTAATATCGCCACAAAGTATGGGTTTTGCCTCGTGGTATCTTTCCACAAAACAAAACTCATTTCTCATACTCACATGGCATTACCCCGTCCCCCTATCTGCGGGAGCTTATCCATCTTACCTCTCGGAAAACACAACTCCATTTTCTCCAAACAATCCCACAAACGCCCGTAGAATCAAGGTTTTCGCACCAGCAACACGGCGGTTTCAACATGAGATGTGCACCCAAACTGATCCACAACCGCCACTTTCCTTACTTCATACTGTTTCTCCCCCAGCATCTTCAAATCCCGAGCCAAGGTCCCCGGATCGCAGCTGACATAAACAATTCTTTTCGGCCCCATCGCCGCCATAGTATCCAAAAGTGTCTTATCACACCCTTTCCTGGGAGGATCCACAACGATTACATCTGCATAAACCCCGTTCTTTTCATACTCCCGGGGCAGAACTTCTTCCGCTTTCCCCACAAAGAACTGAACATTTTCCATATGGTTCATATCAGCATTCAATCTTGCATCCTCAATCGCTTCTTTTACGATCTCAACTCCGTAAACCTGTTTTGCTTTCTGTGCCAAAAACAGAGAAATCGTACCGATACCGCAGTAAAGATCCCACACAGTCTCATCCCCGCAGAGTCCGGCATATTCTAGTGCCTTCTCATACAGCACTTTCGTCTGTCTCGGATTCACCTGGAAAAAAGACAGCGGCCCAATCTGATATTTCACATTTCCAATATAATCATAGATATAAGCCGGCCCATAGACTTCTTCTACTTTGTTCCCCAGGATTCGGTTCGTCTTCTCCCGGTTGCTGTTGACGCAGATGCTTGTCATCCCGTCAATCTCTTTTAAAGAATCCACAAGTTCCGAAAGGTGCGACAGGTCCTTTTTGCTTCCATTTACCACAAGACAGACCATAATTTCTCCTGTCACAAACCCAACTCGGGTCATAATATGGCGCACCAGCCCTTTATGCCGCTCTTCATCATAAGGTTCCACGTGATGCTTCTCCATATATTCCAGAACCTTAGTGAGTATTTCCTCATTTACTGGATGCTGGATCGAGCAGTGGATACAGTCAATGATGGAGTGGGTTCTTCCAGCATAAAATCCGGTGATTAACTTTCCGTCCTTGTTGCGTCCCACTGGGAATTGGGCCTTGTTGCGGTAATAATAAGGCTCGTCCATTCCGTAGATCGGCTCCATTAAAGAAGCGGCATTTTCAATCCCGCCGATCCGCTCCAGACAATTCTTCACCTTGTTAAACTTATACTCCAGCTGCTTTTCATAGGACAGATGCTGGAGAGTACATCCACCGCACGGACGAGCGGACGGACATCTTGGCTCTACCCGGTCAGGGGAGGGCTCCAAAAGTTTTTCTACTCTGGCAAATCCATAATTCTTCTTTGTTTTGATGATGCGGGCCAGGACCTTGTCCCCCACAACGGCATCTTTTAAAAAGAGGGCATAGCCGTCTGCATGGCCGATGCCCTCTCCTTCATTGCCCATATCATCAATTTCTACTTCCACTAATTGATTCTTTTTAAATTTCATAGGCACCTCTTATATATAACCATCCAGTCTGACTAAATGGATGTCTCTCTGATCTTTGTATCAAATAAACGCTGGAAACCGGACCACTCCTGGCCTTCCTGTTTTTTCTCGATAATCTCTGAAAATGTCTCCATCTTAGCGTCAAAATTATCTGCCTGGCTCAGTGCAATCGCCTCTGCCAATGCAGGTTTTTTCGGGGAACCAAACTCCAGCTCTCCGTGATGGGACAGAATGCAGTGCTTAACCTCGTTGGCAAGCTTTGCGGGGAATCCCGGGATCTCATCCATCAGCTTGGAAAGCTTGATGGTCCCCATGACAATATGTCCCACTAGCTGGCCTTCGTCTGTATAGTCATTTTCCGGAAATGCGGACAGTTCCTCTGCCTTTCCGATGTCGTGAAACAAGGCTGTGGTGACAAGCAGGTCTCTGTTTAACTGCGGGTACAGGACTGCATACTGTTCACACAGCTTTGCAACACTTAAGGAGTGCTCTAAGAGCCCTCCGATGTATCCGTGATGTACGCTTTTGGCCGCAGAATGTATCTTGAATTTCTTGGCAAATTCTTTGTCTTCTACGAAGACCCTCAGGGCAAGCTTTTTCAGGAAGGGATTCTGCACCTTTTCGATCATCCCTAAAAGCTCGTCAAACATTTCATCAATATCTTTTTTTGTAGACGGCATGTAATCGGAGATTTGGTATTCTCCTTCGTCTGCTTTCCGGATCATCTCAATATTTAACTGGTTATTCCCCTGGAAGTTTGTAACCTTCCCTTTCACCATAATATAATCCATAGCCTCGAAATGGCCGATGGCATTGTTCAGTTCCCATACTTTTCCGTCGATCATTCCGGTTTTATCCTGGAGCGAAAGAGAATAATAGGTCTTTCCAAACTTTGATGTGCCCGATGTCTTTGTCTTGCACAAAAATACCTCTGAAACCATATCTCCTTCATGCAGCTCACTTATATATCTCATAATTTAACCTTTCTAGGGCCGCCTTAGAGCCCGCACCTCTTTTACTTTCCCTATTATTACATAAACTCCCCTGAAAATCCACTGTAAAATTGCCGTCTGCCTCGTTTACATGCCCCATATTTTATGCTACACTTTTTCTGAATCAAAAAAGGAAAACCTTCTTTAATAATGGTTTTCAATGAATCTGAGGGAATAATTATGAATCAAAAAGTTTTAAATACATTAGAATATGACAAAGTCATCGAACGGCTTGCTGCCTATGCGACTACCGAGCTTGGGAGAGAAGCCTGCGAAACTCTCCAGCCGATGACACAGGAACCAGAGATCTCTCTGGCCCAGGAACAGACCCAGGATGCTCTGACCAGGCTATATAAGCAGGGGAGCATTTCTTTTTTCGGCGTCCAGGATCTGGGTGCTTCTCTGAAGCGCCTGAAAATGAAGGGGACATTAAGTGCCGGGGAACTGTTAGAGATCGCAGGTCTTTTGGAGGCGGTGAAAAACGCTCTGTCCTACGGGGCGCAGAAGGATGATATGGCAGATGCCGATTCTCTGGATTCTGTGTTTGAGTCTCTTGTGCCTATGGACGGTCTTTTGAAGGATATCAGACACTGTATCATTTCCCCTGAGGAGATCAGTGATGATGCTTCTTCGGCCTTAAAAGATATTCGAAGGAGCATGAAGCTGACCAACCAGAAGATCCACAGCCAGCTGACAACGATGGTCAGTTCTTCTGCCAACAAAGACATGCTGCAGGATGCCATTGTCACCATGAGAAACGGCCGATACTGTATTCCGGTCAAACAAGAGTACCGGGGACAGTTTAAAGGAATGATCCATGACCAGTCCTCCAGCGGTTCTACTTTATTTATCGAGCCGATGGCCGTGGTCACACTGAACAACCAGCTGAAAGAACTGGAGGGACAGGAACAGACTGAGATCGAACGTATTTTATCCCTGCTGAGTGAACAGGCTTCCTACGATCTGGACGGACTGGCCCAGAACCAAAAGCTTTTGATTCAGCTGGATTTTATCTTCGCGAAAGCCAAGTATGCCAAAGATTATAACGGCAGCAAACCGATCTTTAGGGAAGACGGTGTCATTAATATCAAACAGGGGCGCCATCCTTTGCTGGATTCTAAGAAGGTGGTGCCTATTAACGTAACTCTCGGCGACGCCTTCTCCATGCTGGTCATTACCGGTCCCAATACCGGAGGTAAGACCGTTTCTCTGAAAACCGTTGGGCTGTTTACGCTCATGGGACAGGCGGGTCTTCATATTCCTGCATTCCAGGGATCCAGCCTGGGAATCTATGAGGAAGTATTTGCGGACATCGGAGACGAGCAGAGCATTGAGCAGAATTTAAGTACCTTCTCCTCTCACATGACCAACATTGTCTCCATCATCCAAAAAGCCCACAAGAATTCTCTTGTGTTGCTGGATGAGCTTTGCGGGGGAACCGACCCGGTGGAAGGCGCCGCACTGGCTATTTCTATCTTAACGGATCTGCATGACCGGGGCGTAAAAACCATGGCGACGACTCACTACAGTGAACTTAAGATGTTTGCACTTTCCACTGAGGGTGTGGAAAACGCTTCCTGTGAGTTTGACGTGGAGACACTGTCTCCAACTTACAGGCTGATGATCGGGATTCCCGGCAAGAGTAATGCATTTGCTATTTCCCAGAAGCTTGGGCTGGATAATCACATCATTGACCATGCTTCCGGCCAGATTGACCAGTCGGTCAAAGACTTTGAGACCATCCTGGCTGACTTGGAAAAGAGCAAACAGACGATTGAGCAGGAACAGGAAGAGATTTTTGAATACAGAAAAGAGATTGAATCTCTCAGGCAAAGCCTGAAAGAGCGGCAGGAAAACATCAAGGAAAAACGAGAGAAGCTGCTCAGAGAGGCAAGGGAAGAGGCCTACCGCATCATTTCTGAGGCTAAGGATACTGCCGATGAGACTATTAAAGAGTATAACAAGTTAAAGAAACAGTCTGGGAAAGATGCAAACAGAAAAATGGAGCATATGCGAAGTGACCTGCGTGGCAAGATGTCCGGCCTGGAAAAAGATATGGCCTACCGCTCCAAAAAACGGGCTTCTAAAAAGCATGAGCCAGGCGATTTCCAGATTGGGGATGAGGTCTATGTGACCAGCCTGTCTCTGAACGGTACTGTCCAGACACTGCCCAATTCCAAAGGGGATTTATATGTACAGATGGGCATGATGCGCTCTAAAATCAATGTAAAGGATCTGGAGATCACGAAGAGCGTAAAACAGGTGAAGCGGGAAAATGCAAGAAACGAAGCCAGAAACAGCGGGCGGACTGCCATCAACAAGTCCTCCAGCATCCGCCCGGAGATCAATGTACTGGGCATGACTGTAGATGAGGCTATTTCCCAGCTGGATAAGTTTATTGATGACGCCTGTCTGGCAAACCTTGGACAGATTACCGTCATTCACGGAAAGGGAACAGGAGCCCTGAGAAAAGGTATCCATAACTACTTAAAGACTCTGAAAAAACAAAAACGGATCTCTGGATACCAAGACGGAGAATTCGGCGAGGGAGATATGGGTGTTACGGTTATCATGTTGTAATATCTGACCAAAGTTTGTTTTTATCACATTTATACAAATTCTCAACATCCAGTTGACAGTTTACGGCAGCTGTGATAAATTTGTATCAACAATTCGATAGGGATCGTGACTATCATAGAATAGGCGAGACCTGAATTATAATAAGGCATGAATTATGTCTTATTATAATTTAGGTCTCTTTTTATATTTGAGGGAGGGAAAATAATGGAGCAGGAGTGCTTTCATGTTAAAAAGGTCTTAAACAATAATGTCATATTTTCAAAAAACCAAGAGGGACAGGACATTATTCTCACCGGCCTTGGACTGGGTTTTCAGAAGAAAAAAGGGGATCCGGTGGAGACAGAAAAAATTGAACGAATTTTCTTACTGGAAGAAGAAGCTACAGGAAACAGACTTTCGGAGCTGTTAAAACAGATTCCTATTGATTACTTTTATCTGGCGGATCAGATTAAGCAGCATGCAGAACAAAAGCTTTCTAAGGAATTAAATCAGAATATCTATGTGACTCTCTGTGACCACATGTATTATGCGGTAGAACGTTTTAA
Organism: Anaerostipes rhamnosivorans; assembly: GCF_005280655.1. Lineage (NCBI taxonomy): Bacteria > Bacillati > Bacillota > Clostridia > Lachnospirales > Lachnospiraceae > Anaerostipes > Anaerostipes rhamnosivorans. Next base: position 153,217 of record NZ_CP040058.1, on the reverse strand, counting down.
ACAAGGACTTTTGTTCCAAAATCAGTTGATGTGGGAAATCAAACGTTTCTATCCCCAGGAATATCAGATTGCGTTGGAAGCAATCAAACTGATGAATTCCACTCTCAAGGTGGAGCTCCCCGAAGATGAAGCCAGTTTTGTTGCCTTGCATATTATTAATGCAGAACTTAACGGACAAGAGATCCAGTCTGTTATCGACATGACAAGGCTGATCAAAGGAATCTGCAGCATTGTACAATATGAGTTTAAAATTGATTTTGATGAAAGTTCATTGAACTATACAAGGTTCATACTGCATTTAAAATTCTTTTCCCAGCGGCTTATGATGAATGAGCCTCCGGCAGAAGAAGCATCTTTTTTATACCCTCAGGTTCAGGAAAACATGCCGGAAGCATTTCAATGTTCCCGGAAGATTGCTTCTTACATACATAAAAGTTATGACTATACTATTACAAAAAGTGAACAGGTCTATCTGACCATTCATATTGAACGGCTGCTGTCAGAGAGCAGAAAGCTGTAAATCATCGGTTGCTAAGATTGTGACTGCTTCGGGCAGGCAAGACTTAAGATAAATTATTTCAATCTTAAGGAGGAAACAACATGACAAACAAACAAATGGCAGAAGAAATTCTGCAGAAAGTAGGCGGGAAGCGAAATGTGATTTCTTATTCCCACTGCTCCACAAGGCTTCGCCTTGACCTGAAAGATTCCAGCAAAATCGACCGGGAAAGTCTTGATAAGCTGGATGGTATTCTATCTGTGATGGATGTAGCAGGGCAGACCCAGATTGTACTCGGTCCCCAGGTCCAGTACATTTATGAAGAACTCCAGGGGATCTTTCCGCAGAGTTCTTCTGCTTCTTCGGATGCCGGCAGTCAGAAAAAGAAAGGGTTTTTAGGATCAGCTCTGGAGATCATCTCCAGTCTGTTTACTCCCCTCATTGACGTACTGATCGGCGCTGGTATTTTAAAGGGACTTTTGAGCATCCTCACTGCATCCGGTCTTTTGACAGACGCCAGCGGAACCTATCAGATTTTAAATGCAGCTGCGGACAGTCTATATTATTTTCTTCCAGTGGTGCTGGCGATCACTTGTGCCAAACGCTTTAAGACAAATATGTTTGTGTCCGTAACAATTGCCGGAGCATTATTATATCCGAATCTGACGGCTCTTTATGATGCCGGAAAGGCTATCAGCTTTTTAGGTATTCCTGTACAGCTTACTACATTTAAGAGCAGCGTATTCCCGATTATATTTGCAATCTTACTGCTCTCCTATGTAGAAAAAGGCCTCGCAAAACTGCTTCCTGAGAAGATCAGAAGCCGGATTGCTCCGTTTTTCTCTCTCCTAATTGTAGTTCCTGTGACGATTACCGTCTTTGGACCTCTTGGCTCTATGCTCAGTAATACGATAGCAGGCTTTTACATGAATCTGTATGGATTTAACCCTATGATTGCGGGAGGTTTCATCGGCGCCATTGCTCAGGTGCTTGTTATTTTCGGAATTCATTGGGGATTATTCCCGATCATTTTCTCCAACATTGAAAAGTTTGGTTTTGATACTATCCTGGCTGTATTTGGTCCCAGCATTATCGCCCAGTCAGGCGCCGCTTTCGGTGTATGGCTGAAAACAAAAGATCAACGGCTGAAACAGATTGCGGCCCCTGCGGCTCTCATGGGATTCTTCGGGATTTCTGAACCCGCAATTTATGGAATTACACTAAAATATCGCAGAGCATTTGCGGCTGCTATCATTGGAGGAGGTATCGGTGGTGCCGTTGCAGGAGCCTGCGGTGCCAGGGCTATGGCTGTAGCCGTCGCTGCCATTCCAACCTTCCCTGCTTACTTCGGTGCCGGATTTACCGGGTTTATAATTGCCTATTTTGGTGCTTTCCTGATTTCCGCTGTTCTTACTTATCTTTTCGGTTTTAATGATTCTATGATACCGGAATCAGAACGGGCTGATGCAAATATCACGGCAGATCATACAGAGCTCGGTACATCCACATGCAAGGCTGTGGCAATCAAAGTACATGCGCCTGCTGACGGAACGGTTCTCCCTTTGAACAAAGTAAAGGATCCTGCATTTTCCTCTGAGGCCCTTGGAAAAGGTATTGCAGTAATTCCCAAAAATGGACAAATCACCGCACCTGTTGCTGGAACTGTGGCCGCCGTTTATCCAACCTTGCATGCCTATGGCATTGTAAGTGAAAACCAGGAAGAATTTTTAATACATATCGGAATTGACACGGTAAAATTAGATGGTAAATACTTTACGTCTCATGTAAAGACTGGTGATATTGTCATGCCTGGAGATTTAATTGCTGCAGCTGAAATAGATGAGATTAAAAAAGCAGGGTTTGACCCTACGGTCATCATTGTTGATACATCCGGCGGCTCTGAGAGAAAAATGACCTTACTCCGGGAGGGATCCGTCTCTTCCCAGGAAGATCTGCTGCTCATAGAATCATTATAAGGAGATCTGTATGTTTAAAGAAAAAACGATCCCTCTTTATGCTGAAAGTAACGATTGCTGCAGACTGAAACAAATTCCCTGCTGTAACAGGGACCACCTTCTCGATCCTTCTGTGATCGGGAAGGTGGAAAAGTCCGGAGTTTTTCTGACAGGCTATGAGAACGCCCCCTTCACACCTTTTATGGATCTCTCTTCCCTGAGGCTTGAAATGGGATCTGAGAATTTGGACATCACACAAGAGTTGGTAGAAGAAATGCCCTTTTTGATCAGACTTTCTGACCGCTTTATCCCTGTAACTTTTTTTCGTTTACCAAATGGGCAAATGCAGAAACCTGTGATTTTCTTCCACGGCGGAGGCTTCCTCGGGGGAAGTACTAAGGTTCTTGAGAATCAATGCAAGTTTCTGGCAGAACAGTCCAAAGCTACTGTCATTTCCGTGGACTACCGATTGATTCCTGAAAATCCGTTCCCCGCGGCTCTCAATGACTGCAAAGAGGTTATCTCTTGGATCTGGGACCATGCGGAAGAATGGAATTTGGACAGAAACAAAATCACTGCTGCCGGCGAAAGTGCCGGCGGCAATCTGGCAGTTTCATGCTCCCTTTCTGAAACAGGAAAAAAAGTTGCGCTGACCATGCCGGTGTACGGTGCACTGGATTTATCATATGCCGAAGATACGGACTACTGGGACTATCATAAATATGAAGTCATCCCTGAACACTACAATCATGCAATCACAAGACTCAACCGCTTTCGGATTTTAAACAATACCATTCATGATTTGTACGCAGCCAACGGAGAAGATGTGAAGGATCCTTCGATTTCTCCGCTTTATGCAAATGATTTGTCCAAACTAAAAAAAGCGGTGATCATCGAAGCCGAATTTGACTATTTCCGCTTATCCAATGATTTATTTGCTGAAAGATTGTGGGATTCTGGGATACCGTGTGAGGTGATCCGTTACCAGGGTATGGATCACGGTTTTTATGACCGCTTGGGATTTTGCCAGCAGACAAAAGATTGTATTATGGAAATGGCACTACAGATCAGAAAACTGTAAAAGAATAAAGGCAGCGGATGGTGTGATGATAGTATTATACCTCACACCCGTTGCACATGTAGTCTGCAAAGATCCTCATGGCATCTGTCTGCGCTGTTCCCGCAAGCTTTGCAAGGACAACAGATAATTTCGTAGGCGGATCCAGCGGTACAACTTTTACCTGGCCGGCCTGAAAGATCCGGAAGTTGCTTTTTGCCAGCAGGCTGATACCTTCGCCCACTGCAACGCCGCTGATAATGGATTCTACCCTTCCGGTCCGAACAATCTCAGGAGTAATGCCTGCGTCTTTCAGAATCTGGATGCAAAGCTGGTGTATGGATGTGTACGCATTCATTAATATGAACTTTTCATCGTACAGATCCGTCAGCTTTACAGATGAACAGCTGCATAATCTGTGGTTTTCAGGGAGAACGGCCATCAGTTCATCCTCTGCCAGCGGAACAGAGACACATCCAAGCTTTGAGAATAGATTCTCCCTGGCAATAATATAATCATACTTTTTCTGGCGAAGCCCTACCAAAAGCTGCGCCTCTTCTGTCTCTTCAAAAGAAAAATCAATCCATGTATTTTGCTCCGTGAACAATTTTAAACGGGCCGTCAGATTATATTGGGTCAAAATCGGCAGTGTACCGATACAGAGTCTCTGCCTCCGGTTCCCCTGATAGGGCTTCAGTCTTGTGAGCATCTCAAAATAGTCCTGGTTCAGACGGCAGGCTTCCTCATAGAATATCCTTCCGGCCTCAGTCAGCGAGGCTTTTCTTTTACTCCGATCAAATAATTTTACATTCAACTCTCTTTCCAGCTTAATGATTTTTTTTGACAGAGTTGATTGAGATATATTCAAGGTTTCTGCTGCTTCCAGAAACGTGTCATTTTCCACTACGGCGATCATATCACTTAATTGTTCAAAGGTCATGGCTGCCTCCTATTCATTCCATTATGGAATCAATTATACTACAAATCGAATTGATTCACTACCTGCCCCTTGCTAATATGGTTACAAAAGGCCCCTGTTTCACATAAAATTCATGAAATACAAGAAAGGAATAAGATTTATGTCTGATAAAGTTACTGATCTTCGAAGTGCTATTGAACGATTAAAAGAAATGCCCGGACAGCTTTTGGAAACCCATGTTCCTGTGGAACCTATGGCAGAGCTTTCCGGTATCTACCGCCATGTGGGAGCAGGAGGGACTGTCAAGCGCCCTACAAAGGAAGGGCCGGCTATGCTGTTCCACAGAGTAAAAGGACATCCTGGGGCTAAAGCCGCCATCGGTCTTCTGGCAAGCCGCAAACGAGTGGCTTCCCTTCTGGATTGTCCCCCTGAGAAGCTTGGCTGGAAGCTGTTTGAATGTGCCGGACATCCCATAGAGCCAGTGGTGATCCATGGAAAAGCACAGTGCCAGGAGGTGGTCCACCGGGCGGATTCCCCGGATTTTGACTTGAGAAAGCTGGTCCCGGCCCCGACCAACACACCAGTGGATGCTGGACCTTATATTACCCTTGGCATGTGCTATGCCTCCCATCCAGACACAGGTCTCAGTGATGTGACCATCCACCGGCTCTGTATTCAGGGAAAAGATGAACTCTCCATCTTTTTTACTCCCGGTGCGCGGCATATCGGCGCCATGGCAGAGCGGGCAGAGGAGCTTAACCAGCGGCTGCCGATCTCTGTCAGTATCGGTGTGGATCCTGCCATCGAGGTTGGCTCCTGTTTTGAACCGCCCACCACACCGCTGGGATTCGATGAGCTGTCCATCGCCGGTGCCCTTCGTGGGGAACCTGTAAAGTTATGCCGCTGTCTCACTGTCAAGGAACATGCCATTGCCAATGCAGAGTATGTTATTGAAGGAGAAGTGATTCCCGGAGTGCGTGTGCAGGAGGACCAGAACAGCCATACAGGTTACGCCATGCCGGAATTCCCGGGATATACGGGTCCTGCCAGCAGTCAATGCTGGATGATCAAGGTGACGGCTGTGACACACCGGAAAGATCCTATTTTACAAACATGCATCGGTCCCAGCGAAGAACATGTATCCATGGCAGGAATCCCCACAGAAGCCAGCATTATCGGAATGATCGAAAAGGCCATGCCCGGACGTCTTCAGAATGTATACTGCTGTTCTGCCGGGGGAGGCAAATATATGGCAGTCCTGCAATTCTGCAAAAAAACAGCCAGCGATGAGGGACGCCAGAGACAGGCTGCTCTTCTGGCATTTTCTGCCTTCAGCGAACTGAAGCACATATTCCTCGTTGATGAAGATGTGGACTGTTTTGATATGAATGATGTGTTATGGGCTATGAACACCAGGTTCCAGGGTGATGCGGATATCATCACCATCCCCGGTGTCCGCTGTCATCCGCTGGATCCATCCAATGATCCTGACTTTTCACCGAGTATCCGGGATCATGGGATCGCCTGCAAGACCATTTTTGACTGTACTGTTCCCTTTTCATTAAAAAAGCGGTTCCAAAGAGCACAGTTTTTAGACGTTGATCCCAGCCCGTGGATGTCTGGACAGAAGGAACATGAGGTGTAGAATATGAGAAAAAAACGATTATTGGTGGGCATAAGCGGGGCATCCGGCATGCCGTTGGCCGTGGAAGTACTGCGGGCATTAAAAGCTTCCAGAATAGAAACTCATTTAATCTGCACAGACAGTGCTGCAAGAACCCTCTCACTGGAAACCAATTTAACCTTAGAGGATCTCCAGGGCCTTTCCCATACAGTCTATGATAACCGCAATATCGGTGCCGCTCCGGCCAGCGGCAGTTGTCCCATGGACGGTATGATCGTTGTTCCATGCAGTATGAAAACCTTAGCGGGGATTCACTGCGGGTACAGTGACAGCCTGCTTCTCCGGGCCGCCGATGTGACCTTGAAGGAACGCCGGAAACTTGTGCTTGTGGCCAGGGAGTGTCCTCTTAGCAACATCCACCTGAGAAATATGTATGAAGTTTCCCAGGCTGGCGCCGTCATCCTGCCCCCTGTGCTGAGTTATTACAATCATCCTCAGTCTGTGGCGGATATGACAAGGCACGTGGCCGGCAAGATTTTAGATCAGTTCGGAGTAGAATTTGAAGGATTTCAGCGATGGGAAGGAAAATGAAATGATAAAGCAGACTTTGCTGAAGACAGAATTGTTCGGGTATGAGATCTGTGCCCATGTGACCCATCTCGATGAGGGTATCCAAGTTCTTATCGCAGGCGGAAGCCGCACTCATATTGGCGCGGTGAGTTTTATGGGGTATAATGGAAATATTCAAACTCTACAGTTTCCGGGACATAAAGACGGATATGTGAGTACACGCTGGGCCAATGCCCTCTGGGAAAACCTGCACGAACCTGTCTGTATCCAATGTGGGATCCATTATGATCGTCTTGAAAACAACCAGATAAAAGAAGTACTTAATGTTTGTGATGAGATGTTGAATACGTTTCTTATAAGTCTATAATCAAAAGATTGATTCTCCTATCTTTTAATAGCATTAATAGTATTCATAAAACGGAAACGACTTAACGCCTTTTCTAGTCTTGACTAAAAGCTCCATCGATGGTATAGTGTACAAAGATTATATGCATATAATGGAAACTATTGATATTTAAAGAAAAAAAGGTATTGACATGAAAAGACTTTTAATTGGTTTATTAATCACAACAACTATATTTTCCTCATCTACTTCTGCCTTCGCCATGGATAAAAGAGTCAAGGCATCAAAACATTGGGTTTCGACTAAGGAAATCACGGCTAAAGAAGCAAAAGCAAACAAGAACTGGAAAAAAGGTTATCTTAAAGGAAACGGCAAGGGGTATGTAACGGCAAACCAGAAGCATTATGTTACAGTTAAATTGTGGGCAGACTATTCAACAGGATGTTGGAAAACTTCAAAAAGAATATGGGGAAAAGGCAAAGTGGAGAATAGTACCGGATGGGCCACAAAAAATTGCTGTCTGATTGATTTGTATTCTTCAAGTGTGTATTATGGATTTTAATAACAGACTGAAACATTATCTGGTTTTCGTGACCATTATAATCATATTTGTCTTTGGATCATCTGTCTATTCTTATGCCTTAATTGTCGAAAGAAATAATTCCTCAATTTCTCAAAATAGCAGCCAAGGAGATTGGCTGCTAACTGACAATTACGACAGAAAAGGTTACCGTTATGAAAACTTTCTAAGAAAAAAAGATTCTTTAAATATTTTAAAACAGGTATATCAACATCTTATGAATATAAAAAATATTGATTATTATGAAATATCAAACCAAGATTTTATTTATACAAAAAAATTTCAAGGCAGCAAAAGTTTCATTAACAGGAAAGGAAACCAAAAAATAGATGATGTGCTGATCACACCCTTGAAATCTATGCAGGTTTCAGAACTCTATGCAAAAAGACAAAATCTCGATCAAAGCATACAAACTGGAGAATTTTTTAATCAATCTGCATATAAAAAAACTTCTAATCAGATCGTTCCTGTTGTGGCGGGTGCAAATTATAAACATATTTTTAAGCTAAATTCTATTGTTGAAAACTCGTATCTAGCAACTAAAAATATCCGCTGTAAAATAATAGGTTTTCTAGACAAAAAAACAAATGTCAAGGTTGATGAAGAAATTATCAATTTAGACAATTATTTAATCATGCCTAGCATTAAGCTATCTCCTCAGGATACTCTGGATTTTAAACAGATTCTTTTATCTGACAAGTGTGAAGGGTATCTACATTATGATAATAAAAATGAATATCATCAGGTTGTCCAGCAAGTAAAAAGAATTGTGAAAGAAACCGGCTATGAATATATCATACCGCCCGAAGAAAAACATAATCTATATAACCTTTCCATTGGGCAAACTTTTCTGATTTTTCTTTCATCTGCTTTAGCTTTTCTGTTGGTTATTAGGAAATTATACCGAGATTATATCATTAAAACAGAAAAGGGGCTGTTTTTCGTCACATTTAAGAATCTTACAGTTTATCTCGGTTGGCTGTTTTCAGCTTTTGTCATCAGTCAGGGGATTCTTTTAGCACTATACAAGAAGCACCAGAATATATTTATTCGTACAAGGCTCACTACGGTGCTGTTTTTCCTGGCGGTTGGCTGTTACCTGACATTATTGTCTGTGCTCCGATGGAAGAAAGAGGATTAATCATGAAAGAAAATTTTTCTAAAGGCGCTATACTGCTTGCCCAGGCTCTGATCGCTGGATTGATTATTTATGCATTAATTGCAATCGTATTAAAAGTAATGGGTAAGACAAAAACTTTTAAAAACGGCGATTGGTTTTTGCAGTACCTCTTTACTGTATATCTTATTTTTATTGGTATTGTCACGGGCATGTTTGCTTTTGATGCCTGGAGTCTCAATGGAGCCCATAACTATAATCTGATTCCTTTTATCGGTGAAGACCTTTCTTACATCATATTAAATATCTTGTTGTTCCTGCCCATGGGAGTATTTGTCCCCTTAATGCAGCAGACTGAAAAACGAAGTCTGAAAAAAACAGTGCTAATTATATTGCTTTTGTCCCTTTTCATCGAATGCATTCAGTTTTTCTTCGTGGGAAGGCTGGCAGACATTGATGATCTGATTGCAAATACCCTTGGAGGACTTTTGGGTTATACTTTTTTTAAGGTTTCAGCTTGTCTGGTCAACCGATATAATAGTGGCAGAAAATCTGGCCTTGGAACTTATTCCATTGTCCTCAGTGTCATTACTCTGTTTTTTGGTTTTACTTTTCCACCTATGACCTGTTATGGAGATATGATTCTTGCGCGATTTGGAATTCCGATCTGGTCAGGCAATCAAAATGGAATCATTTCTCTGGACGGACTACATTATAGTTTATTTCTCTATTTGATATTAAGCTTTCTGGGACTTCTTTTAGCTATGAGATATCCCGGTGATCTTGGAGCTAAGACCGGCAAATTCATATCATACATTGCTATTTTATACTTTATAATTAAAATAATTCTAAATCTTATGCAAACCTATCTGTAATGGAATTTAAATGTAAAATAGACTGTTTGGAAAATCATTTTCGATTTTCCAAACAGTCTATTTTAAAATTAATTTTCCTTTCCCATAAGCCTTCTCCGATCCATCTCGATCAGCTCTCTGGCGGAATGAACATCGGTCACCAGCCCGTCCACGATCTTATGTTTGAGAGCCGCATACAGACTTGCCGCTTTCTCTGTCCCCTCTGTCACAGCAATCACTTCCGGAATCCGTTTGATCTCTTCAATATTTAAAGAGATGAGCTGCCTGTTCCATTTACAGTCTATCAGTTCTCCCTCTTTGTCAAAATAATTATAAGAAATGTCACCGACCAGGCGTCTGCTGATGTCATCCTTCTCCCGGTTGATCCCGTGCAGATAAGATTCGGTCAGCTCAAAATACTGAGGTGAGCTGCCAAGTCCCACCACAGCCAGTTCCGCATTTCTGGCTTTTTCCATAACACTTTTAATAAAGTGCTGCTTTAAAAGCATTTCCTTTGCCTCATAGGAATCTAAAACAATGGGGGCATGCAGCTGAAGGCTGTTCCCCCCGCTGTTCTTTGCCATCCGCTCACACACCACATTGGCCTGGATCTCCCACCGTTCTTCCCCCAATCCTCCCGACATAGGTACAAATGTCACATGGTCAAAGGGCACTCCCGATGAAAAGCTCTCAGCGATCTGGCGGGTGGTAGTTCCCGCCGTCATTGCCACATACTTCACAGTAGACAGCTTTCTCGCCACATATTTTGCTGCTGCCGCACCCACTGTTTTTACCGGATTTTCACTGTTTTCCACACTGACGCACACTACCTCTCTGATCTGAAACCGTTTCTTAAGTTCCTCCTCCAGCTTCCTGTACGGGTGAAACTCCTCGTCATGGATAATGATCTCTACAATCCCGATCTTTCTCGCTTTAGAAAGCAGCTTCGAAACCAGGGACCGGCTCATATTAAACTTTTTAGCGATCCTCTGCTGTGTCCATTCCTCCTCATAATAAAGCCTGGTGATCTCAGCAAGCATCCTGACTTCCTCTGCATCTGCCATCATTCTCCCTCCCACACTGACTGTATTCCCTCTGCTGACACGATTATAGCAGATCTGCAGGTCACTCATCCATTCCAAATATTCTCATGGCAGCCATCACATCCTGCTTCATAGCTTCCGTGGCCGCCAGTGTAAGACAGTCATAGGCCAGATGTTCTCCGGACTGTTTTACAAAGCTTCTAGCCGCGTTCCCTCCCGCTGTATTCATATATGTATAATAGTTAATCTTACAGATTCCCTCTTTTATGGCTCTGCGGTAATTGTCTCCGGATACCCCAGAGCCCCCGTGCATGACCAGGGGAATGCCGGTTTTTTCACTGATCTGAGTTACAATGGAAAGATCCAGCCTTGGCTGCTTTACATAAAGACCATGCACTGTGCCAAAGGCAACGGCCAGGCAGTCCACTCCAGTACGCTTCACAAACTCCTCAGCCAGAGCAGGATCCGTATAAATGTTGTCCTCCCCGGGATCCTCATTGATATTTGCCACATGCCCAAGTTCTGCTTCCACAGATACTCCCACACTGTGGGCAGCTTTAACAATCTCTGCCGTCTCCATGAGATTCTGCTCAAACGGCTTGGCAGACGCATCATACATAACAGAAGTAAACCCTGCCCGTATTGCCTCCATGCACCGTTTGAAGGTGCTTCCGTGGTCCAGATGCACTGCCACCGGCACAGAGGCACTCCTTGCATAGTGCAGCATCAGCGGGGCAATCTCATTTAAATCTATGATCGTATCATGACTCTGGGCATGCTGGAGGATCACCGGCCTCTGAAACTCCTCAGCTGCACCGATTATGGCACGAATTCCTTCCAATGTGGTTCCGTTGAATGCCCCAACCGCCTGTTTTTTGTTCTTAGCATCTTCTAATAATCCCTTTAAAGTAACTAACATTCCCTTCCTCCCTATCGTGTCAGATCTACATTATATTCATCCAGCAAAATCTTTTCAGCCTCCGCATTCCAGCATCCGTTGTGGGCCTCACATGATACTGCCAGCTTTTCAAACAGTGGATTCTCCCTGCCAAGCTCCGCAAAATCTTCAATAGCTGTCAGCGGCAGATCGATCTGTGTATAGATCATTTTTTTCCCGCCCGGGATCTCCGGAACATGCAGAGTAGTCTCAATGGCACTGCTTAATCCTCCGATATGTGTTACCATCACCGTAGGGCGGATTCTTTTTTGTTCCATCAGCTTCAGGGCGTCATGGAGATCCTCATTGGTGCTTCCGGTAAATCCCACCAGATGGGTGTATGAATAATGCACATTGTACATATTGATCCTGGCTGAAAGCGATTGATCCACAGGGCCAGCAAAGAAATTCATGCACCCGTCTTTTCCCAGCACCCGGTCCGCCTGCTCGATCAAAGTTTCCACCGGAGCATAGACAAACACATCATCATATCCTCTGCCACCGTTCAGATCTTTCAGTTCCTCTGCCGTATCCCGGCATTCATTTGCATTCACAAAATACAGCTCTTTTCCGCTTTCCGGGTCAGGAACCAGCATTTTTTCTGCTCTGTTAAGCCGGTCTTTGGACATATCAACGGCGACAATCTTAGAAGGCCCGTTTTCCAGCTGTAGGGCATAGTCAATACACTCTAGCCCCATGGGTCCGCACGCTCCAAAGATCACAAGACTTCCCTGGGGTTTCACTCCCATACGGTGTTCATGGTCTTCCTCCGATGTGTGGTACATTCTCCGATACCCGGCAATGATACAGGCCGTGGGCTCTGATAAGGAAGCTTCAAAAAAGGAGTCTCCATTAAATGGAATCAGACAGCCGTGCTCCATAACTTCCCGGGGAAGAATACAGTAGGTGCAGTCTCCCCCATAAGTCTCGTAGTAGTAACCCGCTGTTTTCATCCGGCCGTTTTCAGTGACCGTGGGCAACACCGTAAACTTCTGGCCCTCCTGGTATAGATCTTTCCATTTCGCGCCTGTTTCTATGATAACTCCTGACATCTCATGCCCGATGACCGAAGGCCTCTCTTTAAGATCCGGCCTGGCTCTCTTGTGGGCTGCCCCCTGCTTAGACAGCTTATAAGTGGACATACAGACGCTGTCAGAAATGACCTTTACCAAAATCTCATCTTCCTTTATAGGCGGCAGTTCAAATGTATCCAGCCTCAAGTCCTCTTTTCCATAAAGTCTGATCGCTCGTGTTTGCATAGTTAGCACCTCTTTCTTATAATTCAGGTTTGTATTGAAATTCAACCCCATCATAATTACCTTCCTTCACCTTCGTCAACCAAAAGTGAAGACATGGAACAAATGTTATGGAACACTCTGGTTTTTTGTATTTATTTTTGTGCAATCGTAAAATATGTTCCAAAACAATCAGATGAATTGACTTCACTTTGAGGGCAGGATAGTATCAACACATGTTAAGAGTTCACGTGAAACTTCTTGTCAATCTATTCATATCAAGGAGGTGCTAACCACTTTATGTTTACTTATGTTCTTGGGATCTTGATGGTCACAATGGTAGCTCAGGCCGCCTTCGGCTGGTTTCAGATCAAACGAATGTACCAGTCCATTGAAGACCTGAAGAAGGCCTACCGCCATACACCGAATCTTCTGGCCATCGGAACTGCCAAATCCGGCCTGACCTTCCGCCCGGGCGTTATCGTGCTGGTCGTGGTCAATGAATCAGATGAGATTGTAGATTACTATGAAATGAAAGGACGGACTGTATTTTCCAGATTCAATCAAAAAAATGACTATATCGGATGTCCTGCCTGCTCTGTCACTGCCCTGATGAAACGGAAAAATGATAAGGCCGCTTTTGCCTCAGCCTTAGAACAAATTTCCGGTAAACGGAAAACTGCTGTCTGTCCATGTTAAGGAGGATATATTTATGAATGTATTTGTAAAACTAGCCGAAGGATTTACCGGGATCGTATCCGCAGGAGGAGAAAACCTGATGGGCCTGATCACCGGAATTCTTCCCAATCTTCTGATCCTGCTCACCTGTATCAATGCCATCATCACTCTGGTAGGAGAGGACAGGGTCATGAATTTCTCTAAAAAACTGACCCGGTTCCGCCTGCTCCGTTACACCCTGCTGCCTGTAATCTCCCTTTTCTTTTTGACCAATCCCATGTGCTATACTATGGGACGGTTCGTGGAGGAAGACCAGAAACCTGCCTTTATCGATGCCTGTTTCTCCTTTGCGCACCCTATCACCGGCCTGTTTCCACACGGAAATGCCGGAGAACTGTTTGTTTGGACCGGTATCGCAGCCGGCATTACAAAGCTCGGCTACTCCACTATGCCTTTGGCCGTACGTTACCTGCTGGCCGGCGTCATCGTTATCTTTATTCGTGGAAATGCCACTGAATTCCTCACGAAAAAGATCATGGCAAAAAATAAAGGAGGTGCAGCAAAATGAAACCATCTGTAACGATCACAAAAGGCTCCAGCGGATGGGGCGGGCCATTGACTGTCTATGAAACGGAAACCAGGAAAGTCGTCGCTTCTGTCACCGGAGGCTCCATTCATCCTCTGGCTGAAAAAATTGCGTCGCTGCTTGGTGTCCCGGTAGTGGATGCCTTTAACAACAAAGTGGAACCCGACACCATCATCATCGCAGTGGTAGACTGCGGCGGGACGCTCCGGTGCGGTGTTTATCCGAAAATGGGAGTAAAGACCATCGATATCCACCCCATCTCCCCGTCCGGGCCGCTCAGCAAATATATCAAAGAAGATAATTTTGTCTCCGGCACTACACTGGACTGTATTACCCAAAGCGGTGAGGCTGTTCCATCTGAACCTGAAGTATCCGGGCAGGCTGTCCCAGAACCGGCTGAGATAAAAGAATCCTCCCCCGCCTCTGGAGGAAATCAATTTTTTAACTTTATTACCAGCATGGGCCGCGGCATTGGAAGTATTGTGAATGTATTTTATCAGGCCGGCCGGGACACTCTGGATATTGTCCTGAAAAACATTTTGCCGTTCATGATCTTCGTCAGCATCATGGTTGGTATCATCAACTATACCGGCATCGGCGATCTCCTGGCAAATGCCATCAAACCATTGGCCGGAAGTCTTCCAGGCCTTCTGGGGCTGTCCGTTTTCTGTGCCATTCCGTTCCTGTCCCCGGTCCTTGGACCCGGTGCGGTGATCGCACAGGTGGTAGGTGTACTCCTCGGTGTAGAGATCGGGAAAGGAACCATTCCCATCGCTTATTCTCTTCCTGCACTGTTTGCCATCAACTCTCAGGTAGGATGTGATTTTGTACCTGTAGCGCTGACCCTGGCGGAAGCTGAGGACGATACCGTGAGCGCCGGCGTACCCGCCATGCTCTTTACAAGACTTGTCACAGGACCTGCGGCTGTACTTGTAGCCTATCTGTTGAGTTTTGGGCTTTACAGTTAATATCAGGTGTTAAACGAAAAAACAATCAAACTGCGAAACCTCCTTCAGCAGTTTGATTGTTTTTAGATTCTGTCATATTTTTTCTTTCCATGCGCTGATAAGCTGCCTGAATTCTGGCTCATCCTGTAGAAAATGAAACTCCTCATTTTCAGGGTCTTCAAATTCGCTTAAGATCTTTGGAAGTATCGACTTTCCAAAATGGTCCGTGCTGGACTTACTGCCTGTGTATCTGTACAGCGGCGATTGGCCCGGCTCCCATTTTTTAAGAATTGCCGGAAACATATCTTTCAGTATGGTGATACACTGACCGGTATCTTTCCTTGCGAATGCAAGCTGAAACTGTGCTGAGTAAGACCCATAATCCCACAACCCAAACAAACGCACCACCTGCCTTGATATATCAGCGATCTCATCTGCGTCTTTGGGCCTGTTCTCTTCAAAGGCTATGGTCATCAAATCCATCAGCGCAGCTTGGATATCATTTAATTTCTTCAAAAGTCTGCTTTCCAGGACACGGCCCGCATCCTCCCACTGTTTCTGTTTCATATACAACCTTGTCCGAATCTGGTTCTTATCCATCATGGACTCCTCCGGCAGCTCCTTAAGGAATATTTCTGCTCTGTCATATTCCTCCCGGTCTATATACTTAAAGATCAGCAGAGAACGCGCCCGGTCCCTGACCTCTGTATCAGTGCTCTGGACTGCCCGTTCATACAGTTTTTCAATATCATTCTTTAAATCAGTACAGTCCTCCTTGTAGTAAATACCTAAAATTCCTTCCAGTGTGACCGCAACATTCAAAATCAACGGATCACAGGATGGATACTCCCGTACTTTTTCCATTCCCATATGAAATGCATGTCCCGCTCCGTTACTGGAAACATCCGCTGCCAGTTCATTGAGAAAATCTGTGATTTCCTCTTTGGTTGGTTCTTCTTTAAAGGACAGAAGGGTATTCAGGTCTGTCTCCAGTAACCGTGCCAATGCAGGAAGCAGTGTGATATCTGGATAGGACACTGCTTTTTCCCATTTGTTGACCGCAGGGGCGGAAACCCCCAGCAGAGAAGCCATCTGTTCCTGGGTTAAACCTTTTTTTATCCGCAGTTCCCGAATCATTTCATTGATCTTCATAAGCCCATCTCCTTTTCTCTTTTCATTGTATCAGCCCAATGAAACTCCTACAATTGAATCCTTTTTTATTTTTCCTCAGGAGAATTTAACCAATAGTTAAAATGATGATCAATCTAAAACAACGTTGTCAGGCCTACTTCATCTCCCCAGCCCCTGACTCTTTAAAAGCCTGAAATACACCTTCATAATTAGGTGCATTTCAGGCCTTCGCTTTTTCTTATATCAATATGTCTTTCATGTCAGCGATGGTTCTTCCCTGTCTTTTAAGCTCCTGTATTTTCCCAATCCTTGCGACACTTTCTTCTCTCTTATATCTGCGGGTTAGATTCTCTTCTTCCTGTTCAAACGGAAGGATTTTTTCTTCCGTATAATACTTTAACGTGCTGTAGCGGCAGCCAGTGATACGGGCTAATTCTCCGATGGTCACATACTCGGAAGAAAGGATCTTTTCCATGGTTCTCTGCCTTGACATAACTGCACCTACACATATGCCGGAACTAAATTAACGCCCTGCACCGGTATTTTATAATAAGCTTTTGTCATGGGAAATATACGGTAATAGCTGTTGTCTATGAGCAGCAACGTCTCAGGTCCGTTTTTGACCTCTTGTGCATAGTGCCCTCTTTCAGCCAGATAGCAGAGCACTGCCTCCCTCCGGCTTTTGACCGTTGAACCTAAAACCACCAGATCAATAAAAATAGCACTTCTGCGTTCTAAAAAAGGAAACAAGAGGTTCACGCCTTCAAGATAGGGATTTTGGAATAGATTTTTCTTTGTTTTTAAAAAACTGGAACTAAAACTGTTAAATACACTGTGAAATTCTGCTTCAAACAACATCCTGTAGCATTCATTTTCTGTTGATGCTTCACCGATCCGCTGTTTCACCGCAACCTGTTCGGTAGAGGAAAACAATTCAGAGATCAAAAAGGTTTCACGGAACAGCCAAAGCAGACAAAGGCTCTCCGCAGAAGGCTTCCCGTCCTCCAAGATCTCGGCACGGATGCTTTCTACAACTCTTCTGTATTCTGTCTCATCGCTCCGGTACTCCATGATCTTTACACCTGCTGTTTCATAGTTCATATCACAGGCAATCAACGCAGGAACTTCCTCTAGGACCCCATCTCCTTTTAAAGACGCGGCTGTCTCTTTCTCTATTGCTTTTGCCTCTTTTTTCCCCAGTCCCTTTACATTTTGTATCAGTTTCGCCAGATGATCTTTAAAGACAGCAGACTCTCCCTTCTCTATCACCGGAATCAATGGTTCCAAAGCCGTCGCGGCAGCAATCCCCCTGATCACGGCGCTTTTGGCCTGTGTCAGATGGTTGGATTCCAAAGTGTCAAATCCTACGATGGCAGTCTGTTGTGACAGTCTATACTCTTTCATAAGCTACATCCCCTTCCCCGGATACTTATTACTTACTACTTACGATTTAAGTATACCATAAACACAGAGCAATTTATATAAGAACTCTCTATAACGAACAAAGTGGGCAAGCCCACTTCAACACCCCAACCCCTCACTCTTTGAGGGGCTTGGCAACTTTGCGCGCCAAATGCGATTTGACGCAGTCAAATAGTTACCTCACGCATTTGTGTGCATAATGCCCGCAGGGCTTTTAGTACCATAAAAGTGTAGTTGTTAGAGAGTAATTAACTCTGACACCTGCACTTATTTTATTTATAATAAGGGGAGTCATTGGTCTTACGTGGGCTTTTTTGGATCTTTGCATCCGTGAATAAAACCGTTAACCAACCCCTTGTTATAAGCATTCGATTAAGCAGGTAGGGATTCGCTCCCGTGTAACCAACTAAACTGGATGGTAATAAGTGCGGCTGGAACAATGACGAATAACAGTTATAGGAGGTTCGAGATGATAAGCGTAGGAATTGATGTATCGAAAGGGAAAAGCACCGTCTGCGTACTTAAGCCATGCGGAGAAATAGTGTGCAGCCCTTTTGAAATGCAGCATGTGCAAGAGG
This sequence comes from Anaerostipes rhamnosivorans, assembly GCF_005280655.1. Taxonomy (NCBI): domain Bacteria; kingdom Bacillati; phylum Bacillota; class Clostridia; order Lachnospirales; family Lachnospiraceae; genus Anaerostipes; species Anaerostipes rhamnosivorans. The sequence goes on along the minus strand of NZ_CP040058.1, from coordinate 135,142 downwards.
ATTTGGAAGGCTTTCACAATCTGCTTCAAAAATTAGATGGGGAGATACGTATTGTGATGGAAGCTACGGGCATTTATCATTTGCCTGTATTAACGTTCCTTCACGAAAAAGAGTATTTCATATCTGTCATTAATCCGTTTGCAATGAAGAAGTATGCGAAGGATAACAGCATCCGAGGAGCAAAGACCGACAAACTTGATTCAATAATGATTGCGAATTACGGAATTGAGAAATGGTTCAAGCTGCAAAAGTATGAAGGTGATGAAGAAACCTATGCGGAGCTTAAACTTCTGGGACGCAGATACCGGTACTATATGGAGCTTCATGTGAAAGCTTTGCAGGAGTTGACGCATATCCTGGATTATGTGATGCCGGGTATTAAGAAGATGTTTAACAGTTGGAATGAAGCAAATGGCAGGGACAAGCTTAGCGACTTTGTGGAGAAATTTTGGCACTTTGATTTCATCACATCCATGAGTCTTGAAACATTTGCTAAGGAGTATCTTGTTTGGGCAAAAGAAAAGAAATACCACCGAAGCAGATCCAAGGCTGAGGCAGTCTATGAATTAGCTTCAAGTGGTATTCCCACACTATCTTCCAGTACCCCATCCACCAAAATGTTAGTACAGGAAGCTGTATCAGTATTGAGAACTGTGGATAGTTCTCTGTCTCTGATTTTAACACGAATGCAAGAACTTGTGAAGTCCCTGCCTGAATATGAGGCGGTCAGGGAAATGGGCGGAGTTGGCGAAGTCCTTGCGGTTAAGCTGATTGCAGAGATTGGGGATGTGAGAAGACTACACAGCGCAAAGGCACTCATAGCATGGGCAGGAATTGACCCACCAGCATATGAATCAGGGCAGTTTATCGGTTCAAAACGCAAGATAACGAAACGAGGTTCTTCAACACTCAGAAAGGTGGGATATGAGGTGATGAGAGTTCTTAAGAGCCATCCTGCTCCAAAAGATGATGCTGTATACAACTATATCTTAAAAAAGGAAAGCGAAGGTAAAAGTAAGAAACATGCAAAAATTGCTGGCTTGAATAAATTTCTGCGGATTTATTATGCAAGAGTAACTGCTGTTTATCAATAGATTGCGAAAACATGAGTTTGTGCAGGCTGGAGCACAATGCCAGCCTTTTTAGCATGCAAAAAATAGACGGATGAAATAATTTAATAATCTGCTGAAAAGTCCTTGACTTTTGTTAGCAGGTTTTATTCCATAGGGAGGTTCGCAGAACTTTCCTATGGAAGAACAAAGGGGACAAATCCGCTTCAACTCCCTATGGAACAAAAAAAACTGCCTGTAAAAACAGACAGTTCTTCAATAATTCTTATAAGCGGGTGATGGGAATCGAACCCACGTGATCAGCTTGGAAGGCTGGAGTTCTACCATTGAACTACACCCGCATCTTTCAGACAAGTGATAGTATAGCAAAACTAAATACAAAATGCAAGAACTTTTTTAAAATTTCTTAATTCTTTTTTATTGCCTGTTTTACAAAACATGCAGTCCCAAGGCTTGCCGCTGATACAAAAAGAAACAACACGGGAACCGAAATACCTGCTTCTAGAATCTGTCCGAACAAAAACTGTCCGGGAGGTATCGTGGCTGTCGCTGCTGCCGTGGAAAACGCACTGGTCTTTCCGATCATAGATCCGGGGACTGCCTGTTGCATGTAAGTCAATGAAATCACATTGGACAGCCCAAGAGAAAGCATGACAGCAAAGCCTCCTGCCCCAAAAGCACATAGATTCATCAGCGGGCTTTGGGACACAAATCCAGTCAGACACATAAAAAGAAAGGAAACCGGCATCAGGTAAAGCACTCTGTGGATCACAGCCATGGAAAAACTCTTGGGAAACACACCGATCAGTACTCCCCCCGTGATCATCCCAAGCACTGTGATCCCCTCCACAGATCCATAGACTTCTGAAGAAAGACCCAGCACATTTTTTACAAAATGCGGTGCTGCTACGGAGAAAACCGGAACAATGAACAGGTTGGACAGACCGTATGAGAAAATAATCCTTAATACGATCGTTTGACATTTTTTTAAGTACAAAAACCCTTGATACATTTCGTTCACACTGTTCAAAAAAGAGATCTTGTTTTTGGAACCGCTCTTTTTTTCCGGCAGATGCAGAAATCCTTCCATCAATGCTGAGGCAAAGAAGCTGATTGCATTTAAAACGACGATCCAACGAATCCCCAGAAAACCATACAGCATCCCCGCAATGACGGGTCCTGCAAAATTGGCAGCGGATCCGATCTGCTGTACAATGCCGTTGGCCCGGTAAAGCTGTTTTGCTGAAACAGACAGAGGGATGGAGGCTGTCACCGCCGGTGAATACACAGTACTCGCAGATGACAAAAGGATCATCGTGACAGCTATGACAGCTGGCCGGTCATGTCCAGAAAATAAAAAAACTGCATAACAGCTTATAACAATGCCGCTGAAGATGTCTGTACAGACCATGATCTTCTTTTTGCTGAAGGAATCTGTGATATTTCCAGCTACCGGCGCGAGAAGAACATATGGAAGCATAGAAATTGAAAGGATCGTTGCAAAGATACCTGGACTCCCGGTTAGCTCCAGTACATAGAGAGACATACAAAACCGCTGGATGGCACTGCCGAACAGAGAGATCATCTGCCCCGCCGCTATGATAACAAAATTTGCTTTATTCCCCCGTATGCTCATTCCAGCTCATACTCCGTGCAAACCGGATATGTGCCGTCCTCACTGAGTGTAAGCTTAGCCCGTATACCATAAAGTGTCTTTAAATTCTGTTCTGTTATCACATCCGCAGGTGTTCCCTCAAACACCATCTGCCCCTCCTTCATTCCAATGATATGATCTGCAAACCTGGATGCATGATTGATTTCATGGATCACCATGACAATGGTTGTTTGGTTCTTTTGGTTTAATTCTTTTAATAGAGAGAGTATTTCCAGCTGGTGAGACATATCCAGATAAGTGGTTGGCTCATCCAGTACAAGAATTCCCGTCTGCTGCGCGAGCGCCATGGCAATCCAGGCCCTCTGCCTCTGTCCGCCTGAAAGAGAATCTGCCCTTCGGTCTTTCAGCGATAGGATGCCTGTTGCCTCCATCGCCCATCGGATCACCTGATGGTCATGTTCTGTCAGTCCGCCTACAGGTTTCTGGTAAGGAAACCGCCCGTATGCCACCAGTTCCTTTACTAAAAGTCCCTCCGGTACCTGCGGGCTTTGGGGCAGAACTGCCATCTGTTTAGCGGTCTCCCTGGGAGCCTGTTTTTTGATCTCTGTACCATTGATAAAGATCTCGCCCTTTTTGGGCTTCAGTATCCCGGCCACAGATTTGATCAGTGTAGACTTTCCGCATCCATTGCCGCCGACTACGATGGTGATCTTCCCACCAGGGATATTCAGATTCAGCTTTGGTATGACGATGGTCTGCTCATAGGCGACAGTGATATCCCTCACTTGAATCTTTTGTTGTTCCATTTTACACCCTTACCTTTCTTTCATCAGGAGATAAACAAAATATGGCACTCCGATCAGGGAGATCATGATACCCGCTGGTATTTCCAGCGGTGAAAACAGATTCCTCGCAAGTGTATCCGCTCCCAAAACTAAAATACTGCTTAAACATGCTGCCGCAGGAATCTGTCTTTTGTGCACAGGCCCCACGAGACGTTTTGCTAAATGCGGTCCGATCAGTCCGGCAAATGCAATATTCCCGGCCACAGAAGTGGCACAGGCAGCCAGACAGACTGCGAGAACAAGGAAAATCTTTCTTTCTCTCTCCACTTGAACCCCTAATCCCATAGCCAGCTCATCACCCAGATCCATCACATCCAGCGTTCTGTTTTTGTAAAAGACAATGAGGATCAGCACAATAATAATGGGCGCAGTCATGGCAACATACATCCAGCTGCTGCCCCACAGGCTGCCACCAATCCATGCCAGAGCCTGATTATAGTCTCCTTTTGACATGTTCAGCTGATAAAGAGTGATCAGGGCATTGATCCCTGTGTTGACACCAATACCTGCCAAGATCATTTTTACAGGCCTCACACTCCCATTATCCCTGGCCAGAAGATAAATACACAGAAAGCTTATAAAAGCACCAGCCGCTGCTGCTACGGGCATGAGCAGAACAGTGCCAAAGCCCAGTGCCGTATAATAGCTGGTGCTCTGTACAGAAATCAAAAGCACAACCGCAAGTGCCGCGCCTGCATTGATACCGATGATCCCGGGCTCTGCAAGATCATTTTTGGTGACACTCTGCAAAATACAGCCTGAGACAGATAATGCAGCTCCGGTTAGAACCGCTGTCACTGCTCTTGGGAGCCGCAGATCAAGTACAGCGATATTCTGCATGCCGTCCCCTTTGCCGAAAAGCGTCATTACAACATCTTTTGCCGTCATGGAGTAGCTTCCATACATTAAGTCTCCCACAAACACGGCCAGAAACAAGAACACCACCAGGGCCACTGCTGTACGCTGCCTTTTTTTCATCTGCTTTGCTCCTTTCTAATCAGCCACAGAAATACTGGCACACCTAATATAGAGGTAAACAGCCCTACCGGAGTCTCATATGGCTGGTTTGCCAGACGCGCGGCCAGGTCCGCCCATACCATCAGCACACTTCCGCCTAAGAAAGACAACGGTATCATTCTTCTGTAGTCATTGTCGAATATCTTTCTTATCATGTGGGGAATGACCAATCCAACAAAGGCAATATTTCCTGCGCTGGCCACACAGACGGCACAAACCGGAATCAGCAGAAGAATCGACCAAAGCCTGATCCTTTCAGGACGGACACCCAGTCCTGTGGCCGCCTCATCTCCAAGGCTCAGGATGTTAATGCTGCCTGCCAGAAAGAAAAACAGAATCAAAGAAATCCCTCCTGCAAATAGTAAAAGCCACACATGACCCCATGTGATGGACTTAAATCCTCCCGCTACCCAAAACGCAAGCTCCTGTGAACGATTTCCCAGAATCCCAATCAGGGAGGATAACGATAGAAAAAAAGTTCCCAGGGCTGTCCCCGCCAGCAGAAGCCTTGAGACACTTAAATTTGTCGTTCGCAGGCAAAATCCAAGCACAAGAATCCCGCCGAGAAAAGCACCAATAAGGGCCGATGCTGTCAAACCAAAAAGACCGGATACTGCCGGTATTACACTTGCAGCTGCCACAGCCAGGGACGCCCCCTGCGTCATTCCCATGATGGACGGCTCGGCCAGAGGATTCCTGGTCACTCCCTGCATCACAGCGCCCGCACTGGCAAGCATCCCTCCTGTCAATACAGCGGCGATGGCCCTAGGCAGCCTGACTTCCCTGATCAATTTTATATCCAGTGAATCCCCACCTTTAAAGAGCGCCGAGGCCACCGTTTCAAACGGCAGCCTCTCTGCTCCAAAGGAAACAGCCAGCAGCACTACAGTTATCAAAAGGATAACGGAAACTGCGGTAAACACAGAAACCCTTTTACTCATTCATCTTCTCCATTAAACCGTTCACTTCATCCAAAAATGAGAGACGCCCAATGGAACTGTATCCCTGGTTAAAGTAAGGGCTTGCGGGAAGCTCTGCCACATGTCCCTTCTTCACGGCAGGAAGTTCTTTCCACACAGAGTTTTTCTTTAACGCGGCCATATCATCTTTGGTTCCTATGGCAAGAATATAATCTGCCTCAATGGACGCCAGCCCTTCATAGGATACTACCGGAAGACTGATATCCTTCTGCTCCGGCAGTCCCTTCGGTCTTTTTAATCCCATATCTTCATATAAGATACTTCCGATCCCGGCCTTGTCATACACAAAGATTTGGCCTCCACTGGCAAGGATGGAAAGGTAGCTTTTATTCTTTCCGTAGGATTTTTTGATTTCTTGTCCCTTTTCCCGGGCTTTTTTCTTATAGTCTGCAAGCCATGCTTCGGCTTTCTCTTTTTTCTGCATGATATCGGCTACCTTGAGCACATCTTCTTTCCAGTCTGTCTGAGCCAGCTTCAGCATAACTGTAGGAGCCGCTTTGGAAAGCTGCTGATACATTTTTTCCTGAACTGAGGAAATAATAATCAGGTCAGGCTTTAAAGCAAGAATCTTCTCAACGTCCATTTTGTCCTGCATACTGTAGCCCAGGATCTCAGCACCGGAAAGCTTCTTTTCTAAATAGGATGGGAACTTTGTATAGTCATACGCATCTGAGTTGGCGGTTCCGACTACAGAATAACCGAGAATTGAGAGTATATCACTGTTTCCGCTGATATCAACGATTCTCTTTGGATCTGCAGGTATTTCAACCTTTCCTTTGGCATCTGTCACAGTGATGGTTTTTGATTCCTCTTTTTTATCTGTCTGATCTTTTTCACCTGAGCATCCCGCCAGCAATGCTGCCAGGGCTGCCATAACTAAAATGACTGTAATTAACCTTGATTTTTGCGTTCTCATTGTACTTTTACCCTTTCTTCCTGTATACTATCTTTGGTTAGTCCTACCTAACGACCTCGCAACGTATTGTACCTAACCCGTACTCGCTTTTCAATTGATTTTTATTTTATTCATCCATTTGAATAAATCTGACACCCAATAAAATAACTCGGAAAGGAATCTATGAAATGACCATAACCTCCAGTAAAGCTTTCCGGGAGGAAGTGCTGAACCAGCTTTCATTTCAGCCGTCCTCCCATGGACACTGTACTTTATATCAAAACGTATCAGCACCGGAAAACGGGTATTTTTTATTTTATTCCCGTCCTGGTTATTATGAGCTTGGAATCGCAGATTATACGATACCTAAGGATTTTCAGATTCAGTTTGACAATCCGGAATCTCTTTTGAGGTTTGGCACCGTATATAAGGGAAGTACAAAGTTTCAGCTGAAAAATCAGCAAGTATCATCCTTTACTCCTTCTTCTTTTTTTGTGGCAGAAAAAAATCTGAAAGGAAAACAGGCCTGGCACAAGGGACAGCATTTTCACGGGACAGAGATAACCGTCCACAAAGCCTTTTTGGACGAGATTGTTTCCGTGCCTTTCCCTGATTCCCTTTCCCTGAGTGACTTTAAACAAAATCATACTTACCGCTATCTGCCCCATACTGTCATTTCCGTTATCCACCAGCTTAACAGCCTGTCTGTCTCCGGCCGTCTGTCTCCTCTTTTTTTGGAGAGCAAGATCCTGGAATGTATCGCACTTCTGACAGAGGAAGTCAAAAAACCTAAAGATAATATGTTTCAGCACCAGCTTGATTTTGGGTTGATACAAATTGGAAAAAAACGCAGCTTCAGGCTTACGGCCTCAGATATCTTGGCCATTCAGAAGGCCCACGATATTTTGACGGAGCAGGCAGTTCATCCTCCTACCATTGAAGAATTGAGCAAGAAGGTGTTTCTAAACCAGCAAAAGCTGAAGGCTGGTTTTGCGAAGCATTATCATATGACCATCGGGGAATATACCAGCAGCCTGAGAATGGCAATGGCGGCCGGCCTTCTCTCTGCCACAGATCTTTCTGTCAGTGAGATTGCAAAAAGAACAGGCTACCGGTACAGCGGAAACTTTTCTAAGAAGTTTAAAAGTTATTATGGTGTAAGCCCTCTGGAATACCGCCGGTCCCAATAGAACTTGAAATTAATAAGGTTTATCTCTATAATATTTCAGGAAAGGAAAATTTCATCATTTATTACACAAAAGAAAAAGAGGAGGATTTAACTATGATAAACGCTTATAAAGCGTATTGGAAACGCTATTTCGATTTTAAAGGAAGGACATCCCGTTCTAATTTCTGGTGGGCAATCCTGGGACAGTTTATTGTATCAATCGTTGTTGGTTTTCTTGCAAGGATGTTAGATACAAACGCTGTTAACTCGCTGTGGTCACTGATCACTTTTATCCCCGGACTGTCATTGAATGTACGCCGTCTGCATGACGTAGACCATTCAGGTTGGTTGGTTTTGCTTGCATATATACCGATCATTTTACTTATGGTCAGCTTAACCTTGACAACCGCATCCTTGCTGATGAGTGCGGAAGCTGCCTCCGGCGGATTTGGGCTTGCAACCATTGTATTCGGAATTCTGGCCCTGATCGTTGTAATTTATTTTATTATTCTCTTTGTTAAACAAGGGGTGCAGGGCACAAACCGTTATGGTATGCCGGATAACGATTAGTATCAGTACTAAAACATTTTCCTTTCATTTTTTATATAAAAATTCAGGAGACAGCGAGGGCAATCGCTGTCTCCTTTTAACATCTGTTTTTCTGTGGAGAAAAACAATCAGGTGTTACCGTATGTAATTAGAATGTGATAATATTGCGGAATTTATCCCCTTTTATCGCTGATTCCAATGCATCTTTTATATTTTCTGCCGGATACACTCCGCTGATAAAAGGTTTTAAGTCGATCACTCCCCCGGATACCATCTGGGCCGCTCTCATAAAGTCTCTATCATTGGAATTAGCCGTTCCCATGATCTGAACAGACTTTCCGTGAACCCAGTTAGGATCAAACAGAACCGGCTCTGCCGGATGTATGGAACTGTAAAGGACAATCTTTCCCGCATTGCTGACACACTGAAATGTATCCTCTACCACTGACGGTATGGGTGTCGTGTCAAAGACCACCTGAGCCTTGATCCCCCCTGTAAGCTCCTCTACTTTCTGTTTCAAGTCTTCCGCCGCCGGATTTATGACGGCCTTAGCCCCAAGTGTCTTGGCCATCTCAAGCCTTTCTTCATTTACATCAGATACAATAACCTTGGCTCCCCTTTTTGTACAAATGGCCGTATGCAGCAGTCCCATGATGCCGCAGCCAATGACCAGCACTGTATCCCCAAGGCTGACCCGGGCTGTCTCTACACTGTGTACCACACAGGATACCGGTTCTATGATGCACGCTTCCTCCGGTGCTGCATTGCTGTACTTGAACATACAGTCTGGGGAGACCAGAAGATACTCACTGAATCCTCCCATACCTCTGTAAGGAAGCCCCGGCAGATGAGCGCTGTGGTCAAAATGCTCACAGCTCTGCTCATTTCCAGTTTTGCAATAATAACAGTTTCTGCACGGAAGTGTCACTCCTACCACGACCTGATCACCGACACTCCACTCATCCTGATTCACTTCATCTCCCATCGCTTCGATATGGCCTGCGATCTCATGTCCTCCGATAAAAGGAAATACTACTTTATTCACCCCTGTGTAAACCCTCTGCTCCCAAGTACAGATGGCCGCGGCATCTACCTTGATCAGAACTTTATTTCCTGATGGAGATGGCTTTTCACATTCCTTAATTTCAACTTGTTTAATATCTGTAAACACTGCTGTTTTCATTTTGCCGTTCAAAATAGCTCCTCCTGTCCTATCCTAAAATTCCTGTCAATCCGAAGACTGCGCCGATAATAACCAGAATCAGCATGACATAAGTGGATTTCATCTTTTTATTCTTTAATAAATATAAGGTAAACAGCGTGATTCCCAGTGGGATCATACCCTTCAGCAGTTTATCCAGAACATCCGCCTGGAGAGCCAGCTTGGTGGCCCCTACCTTGATCTTCATATGAGACTCTGCCGACACGTAGTTCGCTGTCAGGGATCCAAGCACGGTAGCGCCCATAATGGATGCGGCTGAGATCAGCTGTTTCATTTTACCTCCGCCAAGAATCGCCTCAACTCCACTCTTCCCTGTCTTATAGCCTCTCATGTACATAAAGTAAGCAATCGGCAGCATGATACCTGCCATTAAAGCTGCAAACGCCCCTGCTCCCATTACATTTCCCCCTGTGGCAATGCTGATACCCACTGCCAGAAGAATGGGCTGAAGAGTTCCCTGCCACAGAGTATCCCCTATGCCTGCCATAGGCCCCATGAGACCTGTTTTTACACTGTTGATGGCATCGTCTGTAATATCGGCGCCGTTGGCCCGCTCTTCTTCCATTGCCACGACCATACCGTTGATGATCCCTCCAAAATGGGGCTCTGTATTATAAAATGCCATGTGGCGCTCCATAAATTTTTGTTGCTCCTCCTGGTTTCCCGGATATAATTTTTCCGGAAGATGGGACATAGACTGGAGAACACCACTGGCCTGCAGACGTTCATAGTTATAATTTGAATGTGAAAAAAATGTCCATTTCCAAAATGCTTTCAGCACATCTTTTTTACTTAAGTGAATTTTCTTATCCTCTGCCATTTAAGTTTCCTCCTCTATTCAAAGTCATCGTCAAAATCGTCATCAAAACCGGCTGCTCCAACTGCTATGGCAGTCTGTTTCTCCTCTGCGAGTGCTACCACACCAGTGTAGATATAAGCTACGATACCTGCAATGATCGCGATCGGCATAGTATCCAGATTCAAGTAAACCGCAATGATGAAGCCAAGCACATACCACAGGAGAATCCCCGGCTTACTGATAGCTCTCAAGTTCATGGCAATACCAATGGCCGGCAGCAGTCCGCCGATAACCTCCAGTGCCTGGAGAGGCCTTCCGCTCAGTGCATTTATAATGTTTGTCACCACGTCGGATCCAAAGTAACAGCCCAGGGCTACCGGAATACATCCGATCACAAAGGCAAAGATCTGCGGCGGTACAATATGAAGGAATTTGGCCTTTTTCATATTGCCCTCTTCTGCTGCCTTATCAATCATATGTACAAAAAATACATCCACCGTCATATGAACCACCCAGATGATGGTTCCCAAAAGCCCAATCGGAACTGCCAGAGCAATGGCCGCTGTAGGTTTAACGCCGGCTGCCATAGCTAATGCAGTTCCCATAGTGCCTGCAAGCCCTGGATCTGTAGGCGGCGCTCCCCCAGCTGAGATATAAGCGATGAATGGAAGCTGTATCGCCGCACCGATGATAGCTCCCTGGACTGGATCACCAAGGATAAAACCTACCAGGACACCGGAAACCAGAGGCTTCTGAATGATCGTACTTCCCAGAAGGGTAAGCCAAGGGGTTCCGTTGATTCCCAGATAATATACAATTCCAATGAGAATTGCCTGAACAACTGAAATACTCATAATAAATCCACCTTTCTTTTCTAAAATATATAGAAGTTATTTATCACTGTCTCTATTTTGCTGAATAACCTTCATTGAATAACGCCAGTTTATTTGTTGGATATGAAAAATTTATTACCAAAAAGGCACCGCCTACCTGAACGGAAATCATGTGGAACATGTCATAGTAATTTTGCCACATCTACTTTTGCATCTTCCGCTATGATCTGGATTTCTGTCTGGCAGCCGCTGTCTATGATTTTTTTTAGGATATCTTTTTCTTCTTCGGAAGCGGATATGTTTTTATAAAATTTTTCTCTTCCCTTGCCTGCTCCCATACCGCCGATATTCAAATGGTCAAAAGCGATTCCCTGCTCCATAAGGCTTAATATGGTCCTCGGATATTTTACTAAGATAATGACCTTATCCTCAGGTTTGAAGCCCTTCTTCAACCTTGCGGCAGCTTTTTGGGCTGTAAACACACCAAGCCCCACATTTCCCGGAACCGCATTTTTTAAAACAGTTTTCATAAATGGATCAGCCGCTGACTGGTCATCAATGACCATGATCTTGTTGGCACTTGTAAAGTTGAGCCATGAAGTCATCACCTGTCCATGAATCAGTCTGTCATCAATCCTTGTCAAAACTATTCCCTGCATCTTTTTCCCTCCTAGATCTCATCCATCTCTGTATCTTCAAGCATCTCTTCATACTGCTTATGCAGCAGCACTACAGGCTGGTTTCCTGCTTCCTCGCATAGGTCAGCCAGCTCATCTAAGCCGCATTGATCTCTCATCATCACAGCCTGTACCACCATTCCCATGCTGACGCCTGCGATTGCTTTAAAATTCTTTGTGTCCGCCATACATTTCATCACCATATTGGATGGACTACCACCTAAGATATCCACAAATCCCAGTACTCCGTCACCATCGTCCAGCTCTTTTACTGCCGTCCTGATTTTTTGTTCAAGCTCATCTATTCCGTCACCATGATACAGTCCGATGGTCTTCACCTGGTTTTGTTCTCCAGCGATCAGTTCCACCGCATTTAACAGTCCTTCCGCGAATCCTCCATGGGTTGCAATCAAAATTCCAACCATTGCCATTCCTCCTTTTCTTTTATAAATCCATCATAGCAGGGCAGCGCTGAAAATGTTTTCTTGTTAAGGATGACGCTGTCGATGTATATCAGTTGAAATACCGGAGAAATGACTGTGTTTACACAAAAAGAGAGCGTGAAAACCCAGTATCTCCCTTTTCACGCTCTTGCATTATTACTATTTATTTACTTTTTTTACAGTTTATATATACAAAACAAAAGATTAATTATATAATGAAATTGCTGTCGATTCTTTCCAGCTGAAAGGAGGTGACACAGTGGAATACATACTTCGTTTTCTTATGTCAGTCATGTCAACTATAGTAAATTACTACATCCATAAATGGCTGGATCATAGAAGAAAAGACAGTTAATAAAAAACCCCCGGAGAGTAATGGTCTCCGGGGGTTTCTCTGTCACAGTGGACATACTTCTATTTTCTTACTGCTTTTATAATACCCTTTTTAGTAATTATTGTCAACAGTAATTTTAGTCCATCCTCAAAGATTCAAATAATCAATCAGCGTTCTTGCAATGATCTGCAATGGAAGCCTGGATACGATATCAAAGTCCTCGATGGTTTTGTTTCTCTGGTTATATCCCAGGACAGACAAGTCTGAATAATCTTCTAAATCTGTCTTTGGCAGACAGCAGCAGGTCACCACATTTGCACCTACCTTCTTCGCATTTTGGGCAGTCAACAGCAGCTCCGGCGTACTGTTCTTTATAGAAAAAATAATGATCAGGTCTCCCTGCCTGAAGAGCTTATCCGACTTTTTCATAACCTCTGAATCTGACAGCATATAGGCATTATACCCAAGCAGCTGAAGCTGCAGTTCCACATCTTTGGCAATCCATGCGGTAGAACCTCTAGCAATGATATAAATCTTTCGGGCAGTCTTAATAAAACGCACCACCTTGAGAATCGTCTCCGCTTTCAGTATCTCAATGGTTTTCATGCACTCCGTGACAGACTTCTGAAAAATCTCATTGACAATCTCTCCCTCCACCATATCTTCTATCTTTGCAGAAAGTTTATAGCGCAGCTCCGAGAGACCGTTATACCCACACTTCCTCACAGCCCTTGAGACAGTCGGAGGGGAGGTGAAACTCTTTTCGGCGAGTTCAGTGATCGTCAGCTTTAAAAACTGATCTTCATGTTGATTGATATACTCTATCACCTGCCGTTCAGCTTCTGTAAGCCCGCTTTCCAGTTCTTCTGTAATCTCAACTATCATAACCTATTTTTTCCTTCTCACGTTGAAAAAGATGATTGTCTGTGATATAGTAAATATACAGTAAAGAGCAGCTGTCCCAATCTGGGATGGCCATTATAAAAGTACATGAAAAACCACCTTATAACGACCAGGTAATAAGGGTGGTTTTTCGCTTTTCTAAATTAATGACATATCATATATATGAATGTCAGCAATGCCAGAAGAAACATTCCAAAAGACATTAAATCTTTAAAGTCAAAATGTTTCATAGCCACCACCTCCATCCTATGTAGAATGAAGGCCATCCACCCTTTAACAGCTGCTCTCTCTAAATAATATAACAATATTTGTAAATTATCAACATCTTATTGAAAAAGAACCCTGCCCATAGTCTGCACAAGGTTCTTTTCTTTTATCAATATTTCTAGCAGATCTCTGCCCCTGCTGGCATGTCTTTTTCCGGCACTACCAGGGCCAGTTCTCCCTTTTCATTCTCAGCACACAAAAGCATTCCCTCAGATAAAACACCTGCAAGCTTAGCAGGCTTTAAGTTTACTAAGACCATGACTTTTTTGCCGACCATCTCTTCCGGCTTATAATAGGCCTTGATACCAGAAACGATCTGCTTCACTTCACTTCCCACGCGCACCTGGGAGCAGAGCAGCTTCTTGGACTTTTTGACTTCCTCGCAGGCAATGATCTCACCTACCTGGAACTGCATCTTTCCGAACTCGTCAAAGGTGATTTCTTCTTTTGGCTCAATATCGATCACAGGACCTGCTGCCGCCTGTGCCTGCTTGTTCATCAGCTCTTCCGCCTGTTTGAGCACCTCTTCTTCATCAAGCCGCGCAAAAAGGATCTCAGGCTTTTCTGTCACTTTCGTACCGCTCTTATAATGGCCAAATGTGGTCAGATCCTCAAAGCTTCTAGGTTCCGCATTCAGCTGTTTTAAGATCTTTCCTGCAGTCTCTGGCATATATGGCTCCAGCAATGCTGCCCCGGTTAAAATACCTTCCACCAAATTATATAATACCGTTGCGAGACGGTCTTTCTTTTCTTCATCCTTTGCCAGCACCCACGGCATGGTTTCATCAATATACTTGTTGCAGCGCTTGAATACATTAAAGATCTCTGTCATGGCATCTGCCACCTTGAGCACGTCCATCTTTTTCTGGACCTTATCTCTGGCACCGGTTACCACAGCTTTCAGCTGGTCGTCAAACTCATCCACAACACCCTTATCTTCCACGACTCCATCAAAGTATTTGTTGGACATGGAAATGGTGCGGTTCACAAGATTGCCTAAGGTGTTAGCAAGATCAGAGTTCATACGCTCAACCATCAGCTCCCATGAGATCACACCGTCATGTTCAAACGGCATTTCATGGAGGACAAAATAGCGCACCGCATCCACGCTGAACATATCAGCCAGATCATCTGCGTACAGAACATTTCCTTTTGACTTGCTCATCTTACCGTCACCCTGTAACAGCCACGGATGTCCAAATACCTGCTTTGGAAGCGGAAGGTCAAGTGCCATCAGGATGATCGGCCAGTAGATTGTATGGAAACGGATGATGTCTTTTCCGATCAGATGCAGGTCCGCCGGCCAGAACTTGTTGAACTGTTCTGTGCTGTTTCCGTCACAGTCATATCCGATACCAGTGATGTAGTTGGTCAGTGCGTCTAGCCATACATAGACCACATGCCCCTCATCAAAATCTACCGGGATTCCCCACTTAAAGGAGGTCCTGGACACACACAAGTCCTGAAGTCCCGGGAGCAGGAAGTTGTTCATCATCTCATTTTTTCTGGACTCCGGCTGAATAAATTCCGGATGGGTATTGATGTGCTCAATGAGCCTGTCCGCATATTTGCTGAGTTTTAAGAAATACGCCTCTTCCTTGGCCGGCTGGACTTCCCGTCCGCAGTCAGGACATTTGCCGTCCACGAGCTGGCTTTCTGTGAAAAATGACTCACACGGGGTACAGTAAAGTCCCTCATAGTGATCCTTATAAATATCACCCTGCTCATACAGCTTTTTAAAAATCTTCTGTACCTGGGCTTCATGGTCTGCATCTGTTGTACGGATAAACTTATCATAAGAAGTATTCATCAAATCCCAGATCCGTTTGATCTCTCCTGCCACGTCATCCACAAACTCTTTCGGTGTCACACCCTGCTCGGCTGCTTTTAATTCCACCTTCTGTCCATGCTCATCGGTACCGGTCTGAAAAAATACGTCATGACCTTCCATTCTTTTATATCTGGCAATACTATCTGCCAAGATGATCTCATAAGTATTCCCGATGTGAGGCTTGCCAGATGTATAAGTAATCGCAGTTGTTATATAATATGGTTCCTTGCTCATGTTTCTCCTCCAATTTCGCATTATACTGTGTTTTATTATAGTACATCTTGCAAAGATAGTCTATTTTTTTCCTTCAAAAAATAGTATAATAGTATCTAAGAGATTCTATTCAGAAAGGATTCTTATGCATAAATATACATATCGTAAGTTTCTTGCATTTACCATGGCTGTCATGGTGGCATTTACCGGCTGTTCCAAAGGATCAGATCCCGGCAGCACCTCCACAGCAGAAGAATCAGAATCCACCAAAGACAAAGCATCGGACCGGCAGAAGTTTGACTCCTATTTGAACCAGCTTTTCAAGGAAGACGTCAATTCCAACACGGTCAATCTGCATTATACCCTTGCACATCCAGAGCGCTACGGCATCAAGGCCAAAAAGGCCAATCTGGGCAACATAGACCTTAAGGATCTTGACCAGGCCGAAGCCAACTGTAAGAAGGAGATACAAAAGCTCAAGGGATTTAACTACAAGAAGCTATCCAAAAGCCAGAAACAGTCTTATGACTATCTGATGGATTACTTTAAGCGGCAGCAAAAACTCGCCCCTTATCCCTATCTGCAGACAGTCCTAGGCCCCACTCTTGGTTCCCAGGCACAGCTTCCGGTGACCCTTTGCGAGTTTCCTTTAAGAAACAAGGAGGATGTAGAAACCTATCTCTCTCTGCTCCCCAAAGTCAGCTCCTACTTCGATACGGTGATCCGCTACGAAAAGGAACAGGTCAAACGGGGATATTTCATGTCAGATACGGATGTAGATGCCGTCTTAGAACAAATCAACGATTTTACACGGGCTACGGACCACAACTACATGATCGAGGTTTTTAACACCAACATCGATTCTGTCCCAGGTCTCAGCACAAACCAAAAGAGAAATTACCGGAAAGAAAACCGCCGGCTGATCTTAGAAAAAGTAATCCCAGCCTACGAGAATCTGTACAGTGACCTAAAGAATCTGAAAGGAAACGGTAAGAACAAAAAGGGATATGCCCACTTCAAGAATGGGAAGGCATATTATTCTGCTCTTGCGTCCTACAAGACTGGTTCAGACAAAACGGTGCCACAGATGATCAAAGCTACGGAAGACCATCTCTTATATCTTCAGACGGAGATGACAGAGATCATTAAAGAGGACCCTTCCATCTATCACGCGTTCTTAGATCTGGACCTGAATAAATATTCCAGTAAGAAACCAGAAAAGATCCTGACGCAGTTAAAAGAAAAGATCAAGAAAAAGTATCCTGCTGCCGCGGATGTGGACTGTGAAATCAAGTATGTCCATTCTTCCCTGGAGGAGACCTCCAGTCCGGCCTTTTACATGATACCTGCCATCGATGACTATAAGAAAAATGTCATCTACATTAACAAAGCACAGACCGGGCAGGAATCCCTGTACCCGACACTGGCCCATGAGGGCTATCCGGGACATTTGTACCAGACGACCTATTTCCACAGCAAGAAGGAACATCCAATCCGCTATATCCTGGATTACCCTGGCTACAGCGAAGGATGGGCAACCTATGTGGAGATGGATTCCTACAGCTATCTTGATATGAAGTCTGAGCTTGAGCCTTTAAAAAAGCTCCTGCCGGACAATTATCTATATAATATGGCATTGAGCGCCAGAGTGGATCTGGGTGTCAACTACGAAGGATGGAGCGTTGATCAGGCTGTCAAATATATGCAGCAGTACGGCACCATCAGTACTTCTGGCATGAAAGCTCTCTACCGCTATGTCATTCAGAACCCAGCCAACTATTTATGCTACTATATCGGCTATTTGGAGTTCATGGAGTTAAAAAATTACTATAAACAGAAATCTGGAAATGCTTATGATGAAAAAGTTTTTCATAAAATCATATTAGATGCCGGACCTAACAGCTTTCGTATACTCAAACAACGCATCGACGAGAACCTGTAAATCCGGGTACGATCTTTGTACCTGCAAAACACATAAGTTTAGGAGGAAAGATTATGTCAACAAAAGCACGTTACACCCATGACGAAATTGGAAAAGGAAAACCGGGATTCTCAAAAACCCGTTCCATCATCGAGGCCGCATTTTACGGCAACAATGTTATTGAGGTCGTAAACCTGAAGCAGGCCTATGAGCTTGCGAAAAATTCTCCAGGTACCATTGTCACTGACATGCCGGTTTACAGAGGAGAAGAGTTTGGCCTGAAAAAGGATTCTAAGGTCCTGCTGTTTAATGACGGTTCTGTCACCGGACGCTGCGCGGCAGCCCGAAGGATTGCCGGAAGTCCCAATGTGGATACCAACGACCTGGATCTGAAAGTCATGGATGCAATTTACGATACACGCAAAAAGACCATGTATCACGCAGAGGTTTACATCGGTCTTGACCCTGAATTTATGGTAAAAGCGCATCTGTTGATCCCTGAAGGCGAAGAAAATATTCTCTACTCCTGGATGCTCAACTTCCAGTATGAGTCTGACGAATACAACAAGATGTATAAAAAGTCCCGTCCGATCGGCAGTGAATCTGATATTTACATTTTCTCAGATCCGCAGTGGAGCCATCCGGAACATCCGCTCGGACTTACTTATTTCAATACACAGACCAACTGTGCGGCGCTGCTTGGAATGCGCTATTTTGGGGAACATAAAAAAGGAACCCTTACCATTGCATGGGCCATCGCTAACAGAAATGGATACGCTTCCTGCCACGGAGGACAGAAAGAATACCGCCTAAGCCCGAACCACAGCTATGTGGCTTCCTTCTTTGGATTATCCGGGTCAGGAAAATCAACATTAACTCATGCGGTCCACAATAATAAATATGATATTACCGTTCTGCATGACGATGCATTTATTATTAATACAGAGACCGGCTCTACCATCGCCATGGAGCCTACCTACTTTGACAAGACCGCTGACTATCCAACCGGATGCGAGGACAATAAATATCTCCTGACAGCACAGAACTGTTCTGCTACCAGAGATGACAAAGGCAATATCGTCCTTGTAACTGAGGATATCCGGAACGGAAACGGCCGTGCCATCAAGTCCAAACTCTGGTCTGCCAACCGTGTGGATAAGATTGAATCTCCGGTCAACGGTATTTTCTGGATCATGAAGGATCCGACTATCCCGCCGATCATCAAGGTCAATGGATCTCATCTGGCCGCCGTTATGGGTGCCACTCTCGCCACAAAACGTACTAACGCTGAGCGCCTGGCCCCTGGAGTGGATCCGAACCGTCTGGTGGTGGAACCATACGCAAACCCATTCCGTACTTATCCGCTGGTGGATGACTATAAGAAGTTCCGTTCCCTTGTAAAAGACCGCCATGTAGAATGTTATATTCTAAATACCGGTGATTTTATGGGCAAAGATATCACGCCGAGCGTCACATTATCTGTTCTGGAACAGGTTGTTGAGGGCAATGCCCAGTTCAAACCATGGGGACCTTTCAGTAATATGGAGACCATCGATGTTGAGGGTTATATTCCTGACTTTGATGATGAGACTTACGTGAACACCCTGAAAGCAAGAATGACAGAGCGTCTGAACTTCATCTTCGAGAAGGATACGGAAGACGGCGGGTACAACGCTCTTCCTACAGAGGCAAAAGAAGCACTGGCAAAAGTGATCAGCGAAGCACACAACCATGTAAAATAAAAGTGAGGTGAATACTTACCGTGACGAAAGAGCAGCTGAACGACATCGTGGTCAGCCTTTTCCATGAGATATCCTATCAGGAGGAAAAGGCTGTCATTACAGAAGAGTTCAAAGACATTTCCAACAAAGAACTGCATATTATCGATGCCATTGGAACCGGCAGTCCGAAGAACATGTCTTCCATTGCAAAAGCTCTGAACATCACGGTTGGTACCCTGACCATTGCCATCAACAGCCTTTTGAAAAAAGGCTATGTGATCCGGAAACGCGGGGAACAGGACCGGAGGATCGTATATATTTCCTTGTCTGACAAGGGAAAAGAGGCCTATGCGCACCACCGTAAGTTTCACCGGGATATGCTGGAAGACGTACTTTCCCGTCTGAATGACGATGACGAACGGCTGTTGATCCGGATCATGGAGTATTTCCGGAATTACTATGAAACAAAGAACAATTAAAAAGGAAGCTGGAACAAAAATGTTCCAGCTTCCTTTTTACTGCATCCCCGTCAGGATCACACTTGCCATAACTCCCGCGAAGGTTGCCAGCAGAGCTCCGGTAAGCGTATATCTCGTCTTCTTTATATGTATTGCTGAGAAGTAGATAGACATTGTATAAAAACATGTCTCTGTGGAGCTTAAAATAATGGATGACAGCACCCCCTGAGTTGAGTCAGGACCAAAATTCTTAAAGATATCCAGAAGGAATCCCGTGGCCGCTGAGGATGAAAACAGCTTTGCGAAGATTACCGGGAGCACGTCCTTTGGTATCCTCAAGAGTTTTCCCACCGGAGTTAATGCAGACACCAGCAGATCCAATGCTCCTGAGGTCCTGAAGATTTGGACTGCCAGAAAAAGCGCAATAAGTGTCGGCGCGATTTCCAGAACCACCTTAAATCCATCCTGAACCCCTTCCAGAAACGGCTGGTACATTTCCTTTTTTGATATCAGTCCATATAAAATAATAACAAACAAAATCAAGGGGATGATAATGCCGGATAGCGATACAATCACATTCACGTCCCGCCTTATTTCTTCATACTATAATATATCCACAAACCCTTGTCCCATATACCTAAAAAAGAAGCAGGCGTTCATCAGCCTGCTTCTCTGCATATACTTCTGTTATTTTTTATACTTCCTTCTTCGTACTACAAACAAGATGATTCCGATTCCTGCTGCCGCAATGGCTGCAAGCAGTGCCGTCTTGGAATTATCTCCAGTACTGGTCACCTCCGTGGCCGTGGTTTCATTTTCAATTACTTTGCTGGAGGTCTTGGATCCTCCGTCTCTGTAATAAGAATCCTCTTCATCCTCAGAGGATGTTGTCTCTGTGTATGTGGTGGAAGATTCTGTTGTACTGCCTCTGTATTCATCGTCATCAGATGCCACATCCAGCATGGTAATATTCTGGATTTCCTCATCTTCACTGACTGTGAACCTGATGTCAGCAGCTTTCTCATAGCCAAACGGAGCTTCAATCTCCCGCAGAATATATTCCTGTCCGACGGCCAGCTTTGCAGTGATCACATGGTCTGTACCGTCAGAGGTCCACTGCTCAACCAGGGTTTCTGCGCCATTGGCTTCAACTTTAAGGATCTGGAGCCTGGCATCCGCCAAAGGTTCCTTTGTTTCACTATCTTGTTTGGAGATGGTAACCTTCGTCGGAACATTCACCACAGAAACCCCTGCCGGAGTTTCCACAGACTCATCGTTGATGGTGAACTCATACTTTGTATCTCCATTCAGGTGATACCCTTCCGGTGCCTTCGTCTCCTGAAAATAGTAATCTCCGAATCTCAGATGTCCACGCTTAAGTGTACCATTCTCATCAGTTTTAAGGCCCTCCTCCAACAGGACTCCATCCTTGGTGTATAGGCTGAATTCCGCTCCTGCCAAAGTCTTTGTCTCATCTTCGCTGTCAAGCTTCTTAAGCTCCACAGAGCCATACTTAGCTTCGTTCTCTGCTGTTATAACGATCGGTGTACTTATGGCTTCATCGTTGATGGTAAACGCATACTTTTTACCGCTGTCCAATTTGAATCCCTCTGGAGCTTTCGTCTCCATGAAATAATAATCTCCGAATTTTAAATAATCATATTTAATTTTACCCTGGTCATCTGTTTTCAGATTCTCAGCAATCAGCGTGCCATCTTTCTTATGCAGACTGAATTCCGCATCCTTCAGCACTTCCGCGGCATCCTCAGAGTTTACTTTCAGAAGTTCCACAGAACCCCTCTTAGCCATATTATCAATCCCCAGCTTAATGTTTAAGGTCCCAGTGCTGTCTGGTTCAAAGCTGTATGTAGTTCCGTCAAATATAATGGCAACTTTGCTCTGCCCTGTCACTTTCTGTCCAATCTCTAACTTAAAATCCTTCGCCGGGAGTTCGTATCCGTCTAAAGTCTGGACTTCTCTTAAATAATAAGTATTTTCATACTTTAAGCCTGCATCAAACGCAATTCTTCCAGTTTCGTCTGTGCGCTTTTCATCACCCACTTTGTTGTTATTGGAATCATACAACTGAAATACTACATTTTCGAGAGGATACGTAGTGCCGGCCTCGTTTTTCTGAACGATGACGCGGATATTGTCACCGGTTAAGCCACTGCTGGCTCCTTCCAGAATAAGCGGGATCTCTTCCGTTGTGGAAGAAACCTCTTCTGCGCTGGCATCCAGAGTGATCGTATTTTTGATCTCCCCGGTGGCTGTGGTAACATCTGTGATAAACTTCATTTGATAATAGTGATCGAGGCTCAAACCATCCGGCAGGGTAAATACGATCTTACCGTCAATGGCGTCATACTCTGCCTCAACGCCTGAAATCACTGTATCCTTATTGCTTTTATCTACCAAACTTACGGAACCCATTCTATATGTAAGTCCTGCGGGAAGATTGTCTGTAAGCTTAGCTTTCTGCTTTGTAAGCACTTTGTGATTCTTGTTGATATCAACAGTCCACTCTACATAGTTTCCTTTTTTGTAGGATGTAGTTTTTTCCACACTCGGAGTAAATGTTACGGTTACGGTACTTTTCGCAGTCAATTCACCGCTGATCTCATCCGCTGCCGCACTGACCGTATTCACGGCTGTGACTGTCTTTTCTTTCGGCTGGTCAGTCGTTGTGCTCAGTGTGATCTTAGAGGCAGATGTAAAAATCTGATCTCCCGGAAAATGGATCACAATCGTTCCATTGTTCTCCTCATAGTATGGCGCCGTTGCGTTTGGATCCTTCGTGAGCACAGTATTTCCAAACTTAAGGCTTCCATCTACGAGAGTATGATGTTCCGGAAGCTTATCTGTCATTACAAAGTTTTGAAATGCCAGACCGTAGGAATTTGCTGTGACCGTCCAGTCATATCTGTCTTCTTTGGCATTATAAGCACCGCTTTTTTTAAGGTCTGTTTTAATGGTCACTGCACCCTGCCCGGAAGTCTCTTTGTCCTTATCCTCCCAGAAAAGCTTGACCTGGTTACTAAACTTTGTCCCGGTATGAGTAGTGCTGTCCCCAATCTGTTTCAGATCAAGATCGCTGGTAATTTTTGTGCGGTATGTGATGGTACACACATTTTTACCCAGATTCTTAATCGTATATTTAATGATGTTGCCCTGGACTACAGGGTCAGTGTAATCCTTACCGCCATAGCTGGCTTTAAAGCTGCCGCTGACATATTCCAAGCCGTCTCCGAGAGTATCTGTAAAGTCGACATTCCCTGTCACATTTTTCGAAGGGTTCTTGTTAATCGTTACTTTCCAGTCGATAAATTGCTTTCCATCCTTATTTACCAGACTGCCAGACTTGTTCAGATCTATTTTTTTCGTTTCATATCCGGGAGTCCAGCCAAATCCATCTTCCCACTCAGTCAACTCAATATTGTTACCGATTGTTATGACTGCGTTATTCTTGGGATTAGAAGAAAGTTCTCCATGGTTTCCCTCTGTATCCAACCAGATCTTATAATAAACATTGGCGGAAGTCTGTTTAGGATCCAGCTTTATTTTCAGGATGTTTGTCTTCTCATCGTAAGTATACTGGTTGATTCCAGGCTCGGAGCCAGAGACCTTTTTGAGGATAATATCCTTATCCCCGTAGTTAACTCTCAGCGTATTCTGTTCTTCATTCAAGTAAGTGCCGGAAGGAAGCTGATCGGAGATCAACACCGGTTCTACAATCCTTCCTCCATTATCATATATCGCTGACAGCTTATACCCAAGCCAGGTTCTGTCCGTTGCCTCATCATATCCCCTTGCACCATTCTCATCTTTTGTCTTAATAAACTGATACTGTGTCGCACGGACAGAAGCTGTGGAACTTGCTTCGCCTTTCTGGTCCGCTGTTTCTATTTTAACAGTATTCGTTATATTATTATTGATTTGGGCAGATCCATTTTGATTGTATTTCATGTCCTCGAAATACTTGTCCGGGATCTTTGTTTTATATGTGACTATATGATCCCCATCTGAAACATCTCCAAATGTATATTCCCACCCCTTTTCCGTCAGTGTGGGATCTGCAGCCGGAGTCCCATCCAGCGTCATGGAGCCGCTGACAAATTCCTGCTCTTCTGGATTCTTAAATGTATCGGTAAGCTTGTATCCCTTCAGATTTTTATCACCTGCGTCCGGAGTCACCGTAACACTCCAGGTGATGGTCTGGTCATCCCGGTTCAGGGTTCCTGACTTTTTCACCTTAGGGCTTTTCTTTGTTACCTCTGGTTCCACATCGGTCTTATATTCTTTCCCATAGCCTTCCAGCTGTCCCAGGTCAAAGATGATCACTTGGTCAACCAGTTTTTCCGCATCCACACTGCACTGGATCTGTATATATCCTTCCACGTTGGATTCTGTCAGCGTCTTCGGAAATGCTACCGTAATCGTATTGTCACTGTGAATGGTCCAGTTCGGGACCTCATCTACCGCTGCCTGCTGGCTCTCATTGAGCTTTCTCGCCGTACCGGTAAGGTTTTCTAAATGAAAAACACTCGGAAGCTTCAGCTTATATGTAGAGCCTCCCTCAATATTTACATTGTTCGGAATCTTAAACTCATAGCGGATCAGAACGCTGCTGTCCTTTGTCACTGGATGAGTGTCAGAAAATGACTCTCCTGTTTTCTGGTCCTTAAACTCAAATTTTGTAAGGAACTTTGTAAAATCTCCGTTTATTATAACAGCGCTTTTGGAAGCTTTACTCTTGTTAACAGCAGTCCTTTTCTTCGTCTCTGCAGTTGAAGCTGTTGCCGCCTTTTGGACTTTTGTGTCAGCCTGTGTTGTGGCCTGAACTTCTGTCGTCTTTTCTGTGGCCGCCGTTGTGGTTTTCTCTGCTTCGGTGACCTGCGTTGTTGACTCTGTACCCTCTGTTGTCATCTGTTCCGTGGTTCCTGTGTTCTGAGCCATCTCTTCTTCCTGCGCTGACAACCCCTTCAGGTGATTGCTTCCCAGGATTGCCGCAACCGTGAACACTGCCACAAAGATCAGTGCCGCTTTTCTTCTTACTTTTCTCTTCTTAAACATAATAGATCCCCCATTTCTCATGATTAACAAAAAAGACTGAAAACCCAATGGATTTTCAATCTACACATAAATAATCATTTATGAGGCAGCTGGCTGCCACGGCTTTACCGCCAAGGCCCTTTAGCTTTGCGTCACTGCTTTTCAGCAGGTTTGCCTATTTACTTGCTACTTTAAGCATATTATGTTTACCAAAATAAGTCAAGTAATTTCCTTACGCATATATGTGCATCACGCCTGCGGAACTATCTTATGGAACAAAAAGGGATGCATTTTCACCAGTTCTCCGGCTTGCTGTCTCAGGGACGTAAGATTTTCTAACTTTCAGCAAAGCCTCTCCGGCGGCCCGTTCGGAACTCGCTGACGCTCAGACAGCCTCACTGCGCAATGCGCACCGCCTACGAGTCTTTACTTCAAGAAGAAAAACTAACGTCCCTTCGAATGCAAGGCCTCCGAACTGGTGAAAATGGACGTAATGTCTGCTGGAGATGGCTGTTGCAAGACAAAAGGCGCCACCTACGATAGTTATTTACCACTATTGGAGGAGCGCATTTCAAAAGCGCGACGGAAATAGTGGTAAATAACTCATACTTATGAAACTGTCCGCCTCAGTAAGTATCCCTTTTCCTGTTAAGTTTTATTATCTGCGTCTTCTCCTTACAAGGATCCATACCGCACCTGCCGCGCCTGCCGCAGCTAAAATGAATAAAGCTGTATAACTTCTGTCTCCAGTTCTGGAAACCTCAGACTCTGTTACAGTGGTCACTGATTCACTGGAAGTCTTAGAGGTCTTATTCTCTTCCTTGTAATAGGAATCTTCTGGTTCTTCATAAGTTGTTGTGGTTGTCGTTGTCTCAGTTGATGATGTCTCTTCCTCGTTGTCTCCATAGTATGGATCTTCCGGTGACGGTTCGTCGTACATCTCGATCTGTTGGAGCTCTCCTCCGGCTTCGACTGTAAACTCTACATCCTCGGCAAGCTCATATCCAAATGGAGCCTCTGTTTCCCGCAGAAAATACGTTTCCCCAGGGATTAGTTTCCCTGTAACCTGATGAGCCTCTTCTGTGGAAGTCCATTCTTCAACGGTCTGCTCTGATCCATCTTCCTGAACCTTGATGATCTGAAGCTTTGCTCCTGAGAGAGCCTTCTTTGTCTGTGCATCTAATTTGAGCACAGCAACCTTTGTCGGGAGATTCTCAGCCTCAACAGTCACCGGAGTCTCCACGGCCTGGTCATTGATCTCAAAAGTATATTTTGTGTCTGCGTCCAGGTTATATCCTTCCGGTGCTTTTGTCTCCTGAAAATAATAACTGCCGAACCTTAAATAATCAAACTGGATCATTCCCTGGGCATCAGTCCTGAGTCCTTGTGCTACCAGTTCACCGTTTTCCTTGTAAATGCTGAACTCCGCCCCTTCCAGTGACTCGGAAGCATTCTCACTGCTAACCTTCTTAAGCAGTACAGAGCCTCTTTTTGCATCGTTGGTTACTGTAAAATCAAAATTTAATGTTCCGTTTTCATCTGTAGTAAACTTGTAATCCTTGCCGTCAAACTGCACAAGGACCTGACCTGAGTCTTTTTCTCCGATGGTCAGCTCATATTCTTTTTGGTCCAGAACATAACCGTCTAACGCTTTTGTTTCTTTCAGATAATAGGTGTTTCCATATTTCAGTCCTGCATCAAAGGCAATCCTGCCCTTTGCGTCTGTGGTCAGAGGAGTTCCCACTTTATCTCTGTTATGATCGTAAAGCTGGAATTCAACCTCTTCCAAAGGAGCCTGATTTTCAGAATCCGTTTTATTGAGGATGAAACGGATATTGTCTCCTGTGAGCCCGCTGTTCATGCCCTGTAAGATCAATGGCACACTGCCGCTGGTAGCTTTTGTCTCTTTGGCACTGGCATCAAATGTGACTGTATTCTTTACATTCTTTGTAGCTGTTGTCACATC
Organism: Anaerostipes rhamnosivorans; assembly: GCF_005280655.1. Taxonomy (NCBI): domain Bacteria; kingdom Bacillati; phylum Bacillota; class Clostridia; order Lachnospirales; family Lachnospiraceae; genus Anaerostipes; species Anaerostipes rhamnosivorans. The sequence continues at coordinate 108,363 of NZ_CP040058.1, read as the reverse complement.
TGTGATGAAAACCATCTTATATTGATGGGCCAGATCGACGCCTTCCGGAAGTGTAAACACAATCTTTCCTGATGTTTCATCATAATCTTCAGCTACATCGGCGACTTTTTTATTTCCATCTGTCACATCATAGAGTTTTACAGATCCTTCTCTGTAGACCAACCCCGGCTGGAGTGTGTCTGTCAACTCCGCTTTCTGTTTTGTCAGGACCGCATTATTTTTGTTGATATTGACCGTCCACTCTACAAAGTTTCCTTTTTTATATGATGTTGTCTTTTCTACATTCGGAGTATAACTTACATTTACTTCTGCTTTTGCTGTTAATTCTGATTTAAACTCATCTGCGGATACGCTGACTTCATTTACCGCCTTTACAGATTCCGGTTTTGTCTCTTCTTTTGTCTCATCCGTCTCCGTGCTCAGTGTCAGATCATTCTGGTCCGTAGGCAGCATCAATTCTGGAAAATGAATGATGAGATTGTTTCCGCTCACTTCATAGTACGGCTGTCCCGTGCTTTTCTCTGTCCCAAGAACTGTACTTCCGTACTTGAGGCTTCCTTCCACCAGCTTGTGGCCTTCAGGAAGTTTTTCTGTGACCGTCATGTTATGGATATAAAGACCTTTTGATCTGAGCCAAATGGTCCAGTCAAACTGATCCTTACTGCTGTTATAGCTTCCTTTTTTTGTTACAAATGTCTGGATGTTGACTGTTCCAGTTCCTATAATATCCTGTTTGTTTCCATCCCACTCAAGATACACATGATTCTTAAAAGAGATTGAAGGTGAGCTTCCGTCTGCTTTCTGAGTAAACTGGAGTGCACCGCCTTTGATCTTTGTAGTATACGTGATGGTGCATTTGTTTTTTCCAAGGTCTTTGATCGTATAGTTTAATTCGTTTCCATTTACCTGGACGTTTTTATCATTTTTGCCTTTATAATTTGCATTAAAAGAGCCGTCTACATATTCCAGGCTTTCCGGCAGGACATCTTTAAATTTGATATCTGTATTTACCGTCTTTGTAGGATTTTCATTAATGGTAACCGTCCATTTGATGGTATTATCATTATCCACTCTGGCAAAGGCACCAGATTTTTTAAGTCCGAGTTTGCCTTCCTGATAGCCGACTCCCCAGTTAGAATCTTCCCAATCAGAAATACTCACATGATCACCAACCGTCATCGTTGCCGTATTTCTAATCTTTCCGGCTTTGACTGCCGTCTCTGTAGACAGCCAGATCTTGTAGTTAACAAAGACATCTTTGCCGCTGGCATCGGGATCCAGAGCTATCTTAAATTCTCTTGTTGATTCATTATAAGTATATTCATTCACCTCAAGTGTCTGGCCAGATGCTTTGGTAAGCTTCAATGCTGTGTCTTTGCCATACTGCACGATGAGCTCTCCATCCTTTTCCATTAGGACTGTTCCTTCCGGAAGCTTATCTGTAAGAGTTACAGGGAGCTTCTTGCCCGCTGCATCATAATTGCCTTTTAATTGAAATCCAAGATAGGGTTTCTTTTCTGTTTCATCATATCCTACATTGTTGGATGCACTTTTATTTTTCCAGAACGCATATCTTACAGCCTTCACAGAAGCATTGGCTGAAGCCTCACCTTTTCCATCCTTCGTTTTTATGGTAACAGTGTTAGCAACACCTCCGGATAAATCAGCAGCGCCGCCGCTATTATAATGAATGTCGAAAAACTCATCTGTTAATTTTGTCTTATAGGTAAGAGTGTGCTTTCCGTCACTGACCTTTCCAAATGTATACTTCCATCCATTGTCTGAGACCTCAGGATCTGCTGCCTGGACTCCGTCAAGCTTCATGGAACCTTTTACATAGGACTGATACTTTGCGGTTCCTGTCTGGGCATTTTTATAAAATACGTCGGTAAGTGTGTAGCCCTCCAGGTTCTTATCGGATGCATCCGGTTTTGCCGTGATTGTCCATGTGACAGTCTGGTCCTCTCTGTTTAAGGAGCCTGACTTTGCCACTTCCGGGCTTTTCTTCGTTACTTCCGGTTTATAGTCAGTCTCAAATTCTTCTCCGTATCCCTCAAGCTGTCCCAGATCAAAAATAATGGTCTCGTCTTTTAATTTATCTGCATCAACGCTGCAGTTAATCTCCATGAATCCTTCAATATTAGACTCTGTCAATGTCTTTGGGAATGTGACCATGATAGTAGAGTCACGGTTGACTTTCCAGTTGGGAACGTCTTCTACATTACCCGCCTGCTGTTTATTCAGCTTCTGCGCAACGCCGCCTAAACCATCAAGGTGAAAAACGTTTGGCATCTTCAGGATAAAAGTGGATCCTCCCTGGATTGTTATATCATTGGGGATCTTAAACTCATACCTGATGATCACATTGCTGTCCTTTGTGACAGGATGTGACTGCGAAAACTCTTTTCCTTCATGGTCGGTAAATGCAAATTTAGTTAAATATTTGGTAAAATCGCCGTTTGTCACTGCAGGCTCTGAAGCCTTTTTTACAGACTTTGCGGCTGTTTTTTTCTGAACTGCTGTTACAGATGCAGTGCTCTGCTCCGTGGTGGATTTGGCAGTGCTCTCTGTATTGGCCTTTGGCTCTGCTGTTGTGGCAGACTCCGTGGCTGTTGTAGATACTTCTTCTGTCGCAGAAGAAGCTTCAGATGTAGAAGTGTTTTGATCTGCTGTACTCGCTGTTCCTGTCTCCTGTGCATATACACTGCTAAAAGCGCCGTTTCCTGCAATAAAAGATACAGTCAGCACAAATGTTGCAAGGATCGCAAGACCTTTCCTTACTTTTTTATTCATTTTTATACCCCCATTAATTATATGAAATAAAAAAGACCGAAAATCCTATGGATTCTCAATCTACACATAAATAATAATTTATGAGGCAGCTGGCTGGCACGACTGTACTCCCTATACAATATAGCCCCTATAGCTTTGCGTCACTGCCTTTCGGCAGCTTTGCCTATTTATTTGGTTACTCCCTTTACCCTATTCTCATCATATACAAATTGACGCTATAAATCAAGTGCTTTTTTGAAATTTCTCCATGATCTTTGCAAAAAAGATTCCCACAATGGTTGAACAGAAGGTCGCGATTATAGCGGGGGCAACAATCGCAGTTGGATTTACGCTGCCGTACTGACTTCGGAATACAATGATGTTGACAGGGATCAGCTGCAGGGAGGAGATATTCAAAATTAAAAACATGCACATTTCTCTGGTTGCAGTTCCCTTATGAGGGTTGATTCTATCCAGAGCCTTCATCGCTTTGATTCCTGAAGGCGTGGCTGCCCAGCCCAGTCCCAGAAGATTGGCCACGATATTCGTGCTGATGTATTCTTTCGCTTCCTTATCCCTTAATCTCGGAAACAGCAGCCTTAAAAACGGCGCGATCAGCCTCTCAAGCTTTTTCACCAGCCCGAGAGAAACCGCAACATTCATAATGCCGGACCATACCCCTACAACACCGAACATAAGAATACAGAGTTGTACAGCCTCCTTGGAGGAATCCAGAATCGTGTCTGAAACTGCATTCAGATTGCCGTTAATACTTCCTATTAAGATACCTGCTAAAATTAAGACACTCCATATATAATTGATCAAAGGAAAACTCCTTTTTCTTTCATACTTTATCCTATTCCCTGTGTTAAGGTAATATGCTTCAAAGCCCGGATTTGACAAGCTTTCTGAGGTATGATATTGTTAGGTATAGTAGTTTACTAATTTGCAAGGAGGGAAGCGAATATGAAGAGTACAGGTATTGTAAGAAAGCTTGATGAGCTAGGACGTATTACTTTACCAATTGAGTTAAGACGTAATCTGGATGTGAATGAGAGGGATCCCCTTGAGATCTTCGTTGACGAAGATACCATCATATTGAAAAAGTACAATCCAGCGGACATCTTTACTGGCGAAATGGATGATCTCGTTGAGTACAAAGGCAAAAAAGTTTCAAAAAGTTCTATCATTGAATTAGCCAAGCTTGCTGGTTTAAATGTTGCAGAATAAAATGAAAGATGATATTTAGGAGACATATGAACGTTCATATGTCTCTTTTTAAATTACTGCTCTTTATATTTCAGCAATTCTTGGTACACGTCCCTCTTTCCAACTCCCCGGTCCTTGGCTACCAGCTTCATAGCCTCTTTCTGCGTGTAGCCTCTTTTCATATAGGTTTCCATGTGTTCCATCAAGTCCAATTCCTGATACTGTTCCTGACTTTCTTTCACAATCTCCTGAAAGGTCCTCCCCTGGATCACCAGAACACATTCTCCCTTTACCGGATGCTCACTATAATACGCAATCACTTCTTCTATATTTGAAACAAACGCTGTCTCATGCTTCTTTGTCAGTTCCCGACAGACTGTCATCTTTCTGTTGCCCAATGCGTCATACAGCTCCTCCAGAGTTTTCATCATACGGTGGGGAGCCTCATACAGGATTATGGTTCTTGTTTCATCCTTCAGCTGGCTTAAAACCATAGCCCGTTCCTTTTTATCTGCAGGCAGGAATGCCTCAAAGCAAAACCGTCTGGTAGGCTGTCCTGAAATGATCAGGGCATTGATCAGAGCGCATGCCCCGGGAAGGGCTGTCACTGGAATCCCATTTTCATGACACTGCTTCACCAATTCCTCCCCCGGATCAGAAATCCCCGGAGTCCCTGCATCCGTGATCAACGCGATGTCTTTTCCCTCACTTAAAAGTTTCACAAGGTAACGTGCCTTCTCCACCCGGTTATATTCGTGATAGCTGGTCATTTTAGTCTTAATCTCAAAATGATTCAAAAGCTTGATACTGTGTCTGGTATCTTCTGCGGCAATCAGGTCTGCGTTTTTTAAAGTTTCCAATACCCGGAATGTTATATCTTCCAGGTTACCGATCGGTGTCGCACATAGATATAATGTTCCTGCCATTTAAACCTCCCCTGGCTTCCATCCATAGATCTCGTAAATTTCTTTTGTATACTGGCCCTGTTTTTCATAGATGATCAAAGGCGGTTCCACCTTCATTCTGGATCTTCCGCCTTTCACTGCCTCCAGAAGAAAAATATTAGACTCCTTATCCCTATAGGGATAGACAAAACGGATCCTCTTTGGTTCCAAGCCGTCTTCTCTCAGGCAGTGAAGTATCTCTGCCAGCCGGTAGCTCCGGTGAACTAAAAACAAACTTCCGCTGTGCTTTAAAAGGACCCTGGCAGCCTTTGACACATCCTCAAACTTGCACAGGATCTCGTGTCTGGCTATGGCTTTTGCCCCATTAGGATTCTTGAGTCCATGATCGTCAACCATGTAAGGCGGATTGGATGTGACCACATCAAAACTGTCATGTGAAAAAATCGTAGAAGCCTTGGTAATGTCGCCTTCTACGATCTCAATCTTTTCTTCCAGGCCGTTTGCTGCAGCACTTCTCTCTGCCATCCTGGCCATCTCACTCTGGATCTCCAGCCCTGTGAAATGTCTGCCCGGTGTCTTAGCCTCCAGAAGAATAGGAAGAATACCGGTTCCAGTACCCAGATCCAGTACCTTCCCTCCCCTTTTTACTTTGACAAAGGAGGACAAAAGAACCGCGTCCATTCCAAAACAGAATCCATCTCTTTTTTGAATGATCTGATAACCCTTGATGCCCAGATCGTCCAGACGTTCCCCATCTTGAAGCTCAATTTTCATAATTCTTCTGATTGCCCTTTCCCCGTCTTTTTCTTCCGCCTTTTGGGTGATAGTTCAGGTCATCCAGCTTATACTCAACGATCTCTTTATCCCCATTGTCATCTACTACGATCAGCTTCACGTTCTGCCTTAAGATATTGACTCTCTGTACTTCACCGGTACGGCCGTCCGCAGTTTTCACCACATCCCCGATGTTCGGAAGCTTTTTGTTCAAATATTCGTAAGTCTCCTGCTCGTTTTTCAGACAGCACATCAGACGCCCGCAGACCCCTGAAATCTTTGTTGGATTCAGAGATAGGCTCTGTTCTTTAGCCATCTTAATAGAAACCGGAATAAACTCTGACAGATAAGAACTGCAACACAGTGCTCTACCGCAGATTCCGATCCCTCCCAGCATCTTGGCTTCATCTCTCACACCAATCTGGCGAAGCTCAATCCTTGTTCTAAAGATAGATGCAAGGTCTTTTACCAATTCCCTAAAGTCAACTCTTCCATCTGCCGTAAAATAAAACAACACCTTATTGTTATCAAACGTATACTCTGTAGCTACCAGTTTCATCTCAAGTTTATGTTCACGGATCTTCTGGGTACAGATTGAAAACGCTTCTTTTTCCTTTTTCATATTCTCAAGGGCAGCTTCCCTATCTTCCTTTGTGGCAATTCTCAGCACTGGCTTTAATTCGTCGGAGATAGAATCCTTTTCTACCTTCTTTCTTGCAATGACAACCCTGCCGTATTCCACACCGCGGGCAGTCTCCACAATAACATGGTCACCCTGTTTTATATCGAATTTCTTTGGGTCAAAAAAATATACTTTCCCGGCAGTCCGGAAACGCACCCCAACTACTTCTACCATACTTTTCCATTCTCCTTCATCGTAAGAAGCAACATCTCCATGGTCACTTCAAAATTCACGTTCGCGTTCAGGCGTACTCTGGCCTTTTGTATCTCATCCATGATATGGGTCAGGCCTTCAAATGTAATATAAATCTCCTGTTCCTTCAGCTGGCGGTACTTGTCCTTAAAAATCAGGTGATTGACAGACCCTGTAGTTTTCAGAATCAGCATATCCCTGTACCAGTCTGTCATAATGTCAAGAAAATCATAAATCTGTTCTTTGTATTTAGTCAATGTCTTCAGATAAGAAATCATCTCATGAAGCTCAACATGATGGATATAACCAAGCATCCCCAGTGCCTCATTGAGCATATCGTGAAACTCTTTTGTTGTGGCTACATGGATAGCTTTCCCCAAATTCCCCAATGAAAACGACACTGCGAAATCAACCATGTCCTCATCTGCATCTGTATTCTTTTGCAAATACTCACGGATCTGATCCTCAGGAACCGTTCCCAGTGACATGCATACACACCGTGACAGAATCGTCTCCAAAAGGCGGTCCTTGTTGTTTGTCAAAAGCAGGATCACTGCATACTCCGGCGGTTCCTCCAACGTTTTTAGCAGAGCATTCTGGGCTCCAACATTCATACGGTCCGCATCATCCACAACATAGATCTTATAGTCACTGCTGTACGGTTTAATGCCGATCGTCTCATTAATTCCCTTTCGGATCTCATCCACGCGGATCTCATACTTTTCATGTGTAATGTAAATCAGGTCCGGGTGATTCCCTGTATCCACCTGGCGGCAGGCCGTGCACTCACCACAGCCGTCATGGGATTCACACAGTAACGTTTTGGCAAAGGCCTTCGCCAAAGTCATCTTTCCTGAACCGTCTTCACCATTCAACAGATATGCATGTGAAATCTGCCCGGTCTGAACAGCCTCTTCAAAATGTTGAATAATCTTCTTATGCCCAACCACGTTATCAAAACTCTTCATCGCATCCTCTTCCATCCCTTAATAAGGTATTATTAACTGCTCCCTTTATCTGACGGTGAATCTCCTCTATGGAATTCCTTCCGTCAATCTTAACCATTCTATTCTTATCTCTCTCGGCCAAAAGCCGGTAACCCTCTACAACCTTCTTATGGAATTCCAGCTTCTCTGATTCCATCCGGTCCAGTTCTGCCTGCTTTTTCTTTCTTCCGATGCCAGTCTCAGCATCAATATCCAAAAGAATAGTGATATCGGGCATGGTGCTGCCCACTGCAAACTGGTTGATCTCATATACCAGATCAATTCCCATCCCTCTTGCGATTCCCTGATATACTGCCGAGGACTCAATAAACCGGTCACAGATGACCACTTTTCCCTCCTCCAGAGCAGGCTGTATCACTTCTTCCACCAACTGGGCCCTGGCCGCCGCATATAAAAGAAGCTCCGTCATATGCCCCATGTTTTTGTAATCCTTATTAAGAATGACTTCCCGGATCGCTTCGCTGATAACTGTACCGCCTGGTTCCCTGCATACTATTATATCATACCCTCTCTCCAATAAGTAGCCTCTTAGTAAATCAATCTGTGTAGACTTCCCGGCACCGTCCGGTCCTTCCATTGTTATAAATATTCCCATGTCAAACCCTTTCATCCACTGTATAAATATGCTCCTCATCGAGGCCGATCAGATTCATTTTTTGTTCCCGGTACTTCAGTATTTTCTTTATGGCGTCTCCTGAAATCCTCTCTCCCGGTACGATCACAGGAATACCCGGAGGATACAAAAATACATATTCCGCACTGATCTCTCCGGCTGCCTGCTCTAAGCGTATCCGTTTTCTATCCCTGATTTTTGCCTCATAAGGAGTCAAAACCAACTCATTTATTATATTAAAAGTTTCATGATTTTCTTCAGTATCCTTCAAGCTGCCGTCTATTTCTATCAGTGCACTGCACAGCCGGTCCAATGCCTCCCTTGAGTCACATATGCTGGTCATTGCAATTGCGTACGGGATCTCGGACATCTCCAACTCCATTTTATACTGCATCCTTAAAATATCAAACAACTTTTTTCCGGTCAAATCTGTATTTCCGGTCTGGATCACCAGTTTTCCAGGATCATCTGTTTTCAATAGCTTGAGATGCCTCATTTGGTCCAGCCTTGTCCGAATCTCTTTCAAATTCTGTATATAATCCTCAAAAAGCTGGGGGCTGCCAGCACATTTCCTGACGCAGTAATCAATCGATGCCATTAAAATATAGGATGGACTGCTGCTCTGGAATGTAGTTAAAGCCTGTTCTATTTCTCTTTTTCTTATGCGGCTGCCGCAAATGTGTAAAAGGCCGGTCTGTGTCAAAGAAGGCAAAGTCTTGTGCAGGCTCTGGATTACTGCATCCGCCCCCTGTGAAACCGCGCTTTCCGGAAATCTACTGTGGAATATGAAATGGGCCCCGTGGGCCTCATCTACAATCAGCGGAACGTTACGTTCATGGAGCACTTTGGCAATCCCTCTAATATCTGAAACGATCCCTTCATAAGTGGGAGATACAATTACCGCAGCTTTGATCCCATTTTCCCGGTTGAGAATCTCCCTAACCTGATATGATGTAATACCAGTGCAAATATCCTGTTTAATGTCTGGATATAAGTAGACAGGACGAAGGCCCAGCAGGGATATCGCATGATATACAGACTTATGGCAATTCCTGCTGATTAGAATCTTGTCCCCGTATCTGCAAGCCGCAGTTACAGCCGACAAAATCCCCGCAGTGCTGCTGTTGATCAGGAAATAACTTTCCTTACTTCCATATATATGTCGGACATACTCCATTGATTCTTTAATCATGCCTTCCGGATGATGCAGGTCATCAAAACCAGTGATTTCTGTAGTATCCAGCGCAAAGACGGCATCGCCTTCCATAATAGATTGCTTCTGCCTTTTATGTCCTGGCATATGAAATGGATAAACGTCTTCCTTATTCAGTTGTTTTAATTTATCATAAATAGGATAATTCATATGTTTTATTTAGCCTCATTTTATCCTATTCTATCATAGACACAGAGGAGATTCCAAGACCTTTTTCCTCACGCATTTGTGTGCATCATGCCCGGAGGGCTTTTTTGTTCCATAGAGAGAACTTTCCTATGGAACAAAAAAAAGTCCTGATCATATCAGAACTTTAAGATGCCCAGAGCCGGAATCGAACCAGCGACACGAGGATTTTCAGTCCTCTGCTCTACCGACTGAGCTATCTGGGCAGGTGTATTAACTTAATCAGTCCGTGTACTTAGAATAAAGAAATTCTCTGTTCAAGGCATTTCTGCCTATAAAACATTAAAAATAAATAATTCTGACCATAAATGACCAGCCTTATTTATTTTAATATGTGCACACTTAAATGCAACTGGAAGTTGCGGGGGCCGGATTTGAACCAACGACCTTCGGGTTATGAGCCCGACGAGCTACCAGACTGCTCCACCCCGCGCTAAAATGGTGGGAGAAGGATTCGAACCTTCGAAGGCGTTGCCAACAGATTTACAGTCTGCCCCCTTTGGCCACTCGGGAATCCCACCATACTCATATATTATACCATTTCAGCATAAAACTCAAACATAAAAATGCATTTTATATGCTTCTATGAGAGCCGTTGACCGGACTTGAACCGGTAACCTGCTGATTACAAATCAGCTGCTCTGCCAATTGAGCCACAACGGCTGATAAAAAATGGGACCAATAGGGCTCGAACCTATGACCCTCTGCTTGTAAGGCAGATGCTCTCCCAGCTGAGCTATGATCCCAAATTTATATATAAATCCTTAATAATAAGGAAAAGCGACCCGGATGGGAATCGAACCCACGACCTCCGCCGTGACAGGGCGGCGCTCTAACCGGCTGAGCCACCGGGCCAAATCTTTACAAAAAACAAAAACTAAGAAGTAAGAACCAATACAGTTTTTATTTCTTATGTTTCATTTTTTATGTTGAGATACAAAATATACCTTCAAAACTACATACAGAACCTTTCATCAAACATCTTCCTTACCTTCTTTGGTTAAAGCCTCGACCGATTAGTAACAGTCAGCTCCATACGTTGCCGCACTTCCACCTCTGCCCTATCTACCTCGTCGTCTTCAAGGGGTCTTACTAGATTACTCTATGGGAAATCTTATCTTTAGGGGGGCTTCACGCTTAGATGCCTTCAGCGTTTATCCCTTCCAGACTTGGCTACTCTGCTATGCATTTGGTAATACAACAGATCCACCAGTGGTCCGTCCATCCCGGTCCTCTCGTACTAAGGACAGCTCCTATCAAATTTCCTCCGCCTGCGCCGGATAGGGACCGAACTGTCTCACGACGTTCTGAACCCAGCTCGCGTACCGCTTTAATGGGCGAACAGCCCAACCCTTGGAACCTGCTACAGCTCCAGGATGCGATGAGCCGACATCGAGGTGCCAAACCACTCCGTCGATGTGAACTCTTGGGAGTGATAAGCCTGTTATCCCCAGGGTAGCTTTTATCCGTTGAGCGATGGCAATCCCACGTTATACCACCGGATCACTAAGTCCTACTTTCGTACCTGCTCCACCCGTCGGTGTCACAGTCAAGCCTTCTTCTGCCTTTGCACTCTGCGAATGGTTTCCGACCATTCTGAGAAGACCTTTGAGCGCCTCCGATACCCTTTCGGAGGCGACCGCCCCAGTCAAACTCCCCACCTGACATTGTCCCCCAGCCGGATCACGGCTGTTGGTTAGAAATCCAATACTGCAAGGGTGGTATCCCAACAGCGGCTCCAGAAGGACTGGCGTCCTTCCTTCACAGCCTCCCACCTATCCTGTACATGCAGTACCGAATCCCAGTATCAAGCTGGAGTAAAGCTCCATGGGGTCTTTCCGTCCTGGCGCAGGTAACCAGCATCTTCACTGGTATTTCAATTTCACCGGGTGTGTTGTTGAGACAGTGCCCAAATCATTACGCCTTTCGTGCGGGTCGGAACTTACCCGACAAGGAATTTCGCTACCTTAGGACCGTTATAGTTACGGCCGCCGTTTACTGGGGCTTAAGTTCAGACCTTCGCGATCACTCGCTAAGCCCTCCCCTTAACCTTCCAGCACCGGGCAGGCGTCAGCCCATATACTTCACCTTGCGGTTTTGCATAGACCTGTGTTTTTGCTAAACAGTTGCTTGGGCCAATTCTCTGCGGCCATCTTTCGATGGCACTCCTTCTCCCGAAGTTACGGAGTCATTTTGCCGAGTTCCTTAACAACACTTCTCCCGTCGGCCTTAGGATTCTCTCCTCATCCACCTGTGTCGGTTTACGGTACGGGCGCATAAAAAACAATAGTGGCTTTTCTTGACAGCCGGGGGCCTGGGCTTCCCTACTTTTGTTCGGTCCGCGTCACAGCTTTGCCTTGCATGAGGGATTTTCCTCCCATACGGCTCCTCTGCTTGCGCCAGTCTTTCCATTCCTGGCTCCCATTTCCCTTCTGTGTCCCCACAGTTCTGTTTTTATGCGGTACTGGAATTTCAACCAGTTGTCCATCGACTACGGCTCTCGCCCTCGCCTTAGGTCCCGACTTACCCAGAGCAGATCAGCTTTACTCTGGAAACCTTAGATATTCGGCCGGAAGGATTCTCACCTTCCTCTCGCTACTCATTCCGGCATTCTCTCTTCTAAACAGTCCACCACTCCTTACGGTATGGCTTCATCCCGTTTACAATGCTCCTCTACCAATGTATCAATACATTCCACAGCTTCGGTGTCGTGTTTTAGCCCCGGACATTTTCGGCGCAGGATCTCTCGACTAGTGAGCTATTACGCACTCTTTCAATGTATGGCTGCTTCTAAGCCAACGTCCTAGTTGTCTCTGAAATCCCACATCCTTTTCCACTTAACACGTACTTTGGGACCTTAGCTGGTGGTCTGGGCTGTTTCCCTTTCGACTGTCCAACTTATCTCGTACAGTCTGACTCCCTGGCATCATCTGTATGGCATTCGGAGTTTGATATGTTTTGGTAAGCTTTGACGCCCCCTAGACAATTCAGTGCTCTACCTCCACCAGACTCTTACCAGAGGCTAGCCCTAAAGCTATTTCGAGGAGAACCAGCTATCTCCGGGTTCGATTGGAATTTCTCCGCTATCCACACCTCATCCCCACCCTTTTCAACGGATGTGGGTTCGGTCCTCCACTTCCTCTTACGGAAGCTTCAACCTGGACATGGATAGGTCACCCGGTTTCGGGTCTACCCTCACTGACTTAAAACGCGCTCTTAACGCTCGCTTTCACTTCGGCTCCAGACCTTAAGTCCTTAACCTTGCCAGTACGGGTAACTCGCCGGACCGTTCTACAAAAAGTACGCAGTTCCTCTCAAAAGGAGGTTCCACAGCTTGTAAACATAGGGTTTCAGGTTCTCTTTCACTCCCCTCCCGGGGTCCTTTTCACCTTTCCTTCACAGTACTATGCGCTATCGGTCACTAAGGAGTATTTAGCCTTACGGGGTGGTCCCCGCTCATTCCCACAAGGTTTCTCGTGTCTCGTGGTACTCTGGATTCTGCTAGGGTACTTCTGACTTCGGATACGGGGCTTTCACCCTCTCTGGCCGGCCTTCCCAGGCCGCTCTCCTGTCATACATAATCCCATGTTGCAGTCCGAACCCCAGGATGCACGCATCCTGGTTTGGGCTTTTTCCATTTCGCTCGCCGCTACTTTGGAAATCGAGGTTTCTTTCTCTTCCTCCGGGTACTTAGATGTTTCAGTTCCCCGGGTTCCCCGCGCATGGCTATGAATTCACCATACGCTGACGGAGGAATCCTCCGCCGGGTTTCCCCATTCAGAGATCTGCGGATCAAAGGATATTTGCTCC